>JAHHHK010000026.1 GCA_019359395.1 Komarekiella atlantica HA4396-MV6 | reverse complement strand
TGTTTTCTCAGTAGTTCATGTAATTCTTCTGCTGACTCAAATATTTTTACTTTTGTGACTCCAGTCATAAATGTCTGCTCATATTTATTCCTTATTTATCTTTATCATTTTTTTAGTGAAATGGTATAAGATGTGCTTCAGCGTGAAAAGTAGAGAAATCTAAAGAAATATTAATAACTTCATAGTTATACAAATATTAATAGTTAAATAATTTTAGAGGAAAGAAAAATAGCTGAGATCTGTATTAGCAGTGATACTTGCTGGATGGCGTAATACAGATCTGCTCTACACCCAGAATAACAATCTTTTAACTCTGGCATTGACTGTGAACTGGCAAGCATCCTGAGTCGATGACTGATTAGAAACCTTGCGCTTGAATATGAAGGAAGCAACTTAATGGTTTTTCTACTACCTGGTGTCAAATTTGATTTGGATATGATCAAAAAGTATGACACTCGCGCACCCAGATACACCAGTTATCCACCCGCTACAGAGTTAAACGAAACATTTACCCAAACTGATTTTAAAGCTGCGATCGCCGCATCGAATCAACGCAAATCTCCACTTTCTTTGTATTTTCATATACCTTTTTGCCAAAGTGCTTGCTATTTCTGTGGCTGTAACACGGTAATTTCTAACAACAAAAAGATTGCCAAACCTTACGTGGAGCATTTAGTTCAAGAAATTAAGAACACCTCAGCTTTAATCGACCAACAAAGAAAAGTGCTTCAAATTCACTGGGGAGGCGGTACTCCAAATTACTTAGAACGTGACCAAGTAGAATTATTGTGGAAAAACATTAATCGCTACTTTAACATTGATTCACAAGCAGAGGTTTCAATTGAAATTAATCCTCGCTATATCGATAAAAACTACATTTTTTTTCTCAGACAGATTGGGTTTAACCGTATTAGTTTTGGCATCCAAGATTTTAATCGTCAAGTTCAAGTTGCGGTGAATCGCGTCCAGCCTGAAGAAATGTTGTTTGATGTCATGAGTTGGATCAAAGAAGCTAAATTTGAAAGTGTGAACGTAGATCTAATTTATGGTCTACCCTATCAAACTCGTGAAACATTTCGGGAAACAGTGAAAAAAACTATTGAATTAGATCCTGACCGAATTGTCGTCTTTAACTTTGCTTATGTACCTTGGTTGAAACCGACGCAAAAAAATATTCCTCAAGAGGCTTTACCAGTATCGCAAGAAAAGTTAGAAATTTTAAAAATGACCATTGAGGAACTAACGAGAAACCAATATCTATTTATTGGTATGGATCATTTTGCTAAGACTAATGATGAACTAGCGATCGCTCAACGTAATGGTACTCTTAAGCGTAATTTCCAGGGATACACTACCCACACTGAAACAGAACTTTTTGGTTTTGGTGCTACCTCAATCAGTATGTTAGAAGACGCTTATGCCCAAAATCACAAAGAATTAAAGCATTACTATCAGGCAATGGCAGCAAGTGTTTTACCAATTAGCAAAGGCATCAAGCTGACTCAGGATGATATGATCAGACGGGATGCGATCATGTACATCATGTCTCACTTTCAGATTAATAAAGAAGACATTGAAAATAAACATCATATTAGCTTTGATGAATATTTTTCTGAGGAAATAGAAGCATTAAAGTCGCTAGAAGCAGATGGCTTAGTTAATTTATCAAAAAGCTACATTCAAATCACAGACATTGGCAGATTATTAGTAAGAAATATTGCTGTAATATTTGATAACCATACTAAAATGCAAGAAACAACTTTCTCTCGTGCAATTTGATACTATTTCTCTAAATACTAGTTATATGTCAGCGGCTCAATTGCTTGAAAACTTGCTTTAGTCGTTAATACTATCTTCTCACGACAGAAAGAAGTTGTAGTGGGCAAGAAGTTTTTGCAAAATTTTATTTATAAAATGTATTTCTAAAGAGGGATAACAAGATTCCCAACTTCTTCAATAAGTCGGGAATCTCTTTTCTTTAAGAAATCGGAAATTTAAACAAACTATAACTATAACTTTTGGATTTAGAATTTACCTCATGTGGTAGAAACTAATGTAAAGAAGGATTGATAGCTTATATACAGGGTGAGCAGTTAAAGGAAATTATGAACATCATTGTTTGGGTAGCATTAGGACTTTTAGCTGGTGCGATCGCCAATGCTGTTTACCCTGGTTATCAAGGTGGTGAAATTTTATCCACAATAATTTTGGGTATTATTGGTGCTTTTATTGGCGGAAGTCTGTTGACACTACTGCAAACAGGAACCCTACAATTGACGGCAGCTGGTGCTGGTTTAAGTATTACTGGTATTTTAGTTGCTGTGCTCGGTGCAATTATTGTTATATACCTATGGGTATTACTGAGAAGAAGTAGTAATACCTAAATACTTATTACCAGTTGCTAACTATTAACTGAAGTGTGTTTAATTAAATCTTTTAGTTCACCAGTCTTAAAAAATCTAAAATCTGTAATTAGGTAGACGAGACTGAAAAAATACTAAAAGATAATAACTTAGCTGATCCATTCTGTCACACCACATTATTTTTGGAAAGGGAAAAGTATGTTTTTTCACAGAAAAGAGCCTATTCATGCAGTCAAAATAGGTGAACCAAATCCTCGTTTTGCTCAACTGCTTTTAGAGCAATTCGGCGGAGCTACTGGAGAACTTAGTGCGGCTCTACAATATTGGGTACAATCCTTTCATGTCGAGAATGCTGGCATTAAGGACATGCTTCAAGATATAGCTATCGAAGAATTTGGACATCTAGAAATGGTTGGCAAACTCATCGAGGCTCATACCAAAAATACGGATCAAACAGAGGCTTATAAAAGTACTCTTTTCGCAATAAGAGGTATAGGCCCTCACTTTCTAGATAGTCAAGGTAATGCTTGGACTGCAAATTACTTGAATGAAGGTGGAGATGTCGTGCGTGATTTGAGAGCTAATATTGCTGCTGAAGCTGGCGCTCGTCAAACTTACGAAGAATTGATCAAGCTGTCTACTGATCAAGAAACCAAAGAGGCTTTAGTTCATCTGTTAACACGAGAAATTTCTCATACCCAGATGTTTATGAAAGCTTTGGATTCACTGGGTAAGTTGACAGATCCATTCTTTGGTAACGTTAAACCTGACGAAACTGTTGCTCTGTACTATAATCTATCTTCCTATGGAAATGGAAATGGTAAGGATGAGCGTGGCCCTTGGAATTCTGAGCCAACATTTGAGTACATTGCTAACCCTTCAGAAAGTAGCTCTTGATTCAATAGGTTTCAGTAAGAATGTAATTTGATTTAAGGTAAGAGATACCTTTAGTACATTCTTAGTTGAAATTCCCAAACTTATGGTGAGTATTACTCACCATAAGTTTGAAATGGTTAGACATGTTATTTACTTGATTAAAGTTTTATTTGTTTATTTTATAATTATGCCTAAATTGACAGTATGTGTTTTTAATTTCAAAAAATAAATGATTGATAATATACGTTGAGTTAGATTTTTATTGTCTGGCTCACCTTTGTTTGCTAAATTATAGTTTTTCAAATTAAAAGTATTTGCAAAAACCTATTTTGATGTCTCTGAATTCATATTTGAATCCAATAAATATCAAAATCAAAACTTAGAATCTGGAGATTGACTCTGTGATTGTCAGCGCTACACAAAATGGTTGGGAAATCATTTATCATCGTGCTCACGCTTTGCTAGCAGCTCAACTAGCAGGACAGTGGCGACGCAAAGATGCTCCAGCACGTTTGTATGAAACGATCGCTGCAATTTCCCATCATGATGATATGGAGAAAGAGTGGGAGGAAGATAATCTGACCCAAGCGGGTACGCCAATGGACTTCACTCTCAATTCAGATATTGATATCGAGAAGTTGTCTAATATGGCAAACAATGCACGCTACCGAGGACGATGGGTAGCTCTGATGATTTCCATGCACATGAGCCATTTAAATGAGTCACAACGGGGTCAGTCTTCAGAAATAGACAAATTTTTAGATGAGCAACTTCAAAACCAGCAACGTTGGCGTAAAGAACTAGATGTAGAAAAGGAGGAAGTAGATGCAGCTTATGCTTTTATGCAGTGGTGCGATCGCCTTTCTCTCATCCTCTGTCAGCAGGAGCTACCTGCTGATGAGCGGTTTTTAGAAATTAGCAAGGGGCCTGACGGTAAGCGTTATGACATCATGCAAAGCAGTGATCAATTGGTGAGTGTCAAACCTTGGCCTTTTCAAGATGAGCGATTTACAGTCAACGTCGAAGCTTGTGACCTCTCCCAGGTTAAATTTAAAAGCAACGCCGAACTGAGTCAAGCACTTCAAGAAGCCCCCATTAAGGTGCTGGAGTGGATATTTGTTAAGAGTTAGGTACATCTAGATTAAGCTGTAGCCGACATACTCCGCAATTGAGGCCCTCATTTGAGGGCTTTTTGTGTTGGAATTCCTCTAGTAGAGACATTGCATTGCAACGTCTCTACATGGTCTATCTTTTTTAATTGGTATTACTCTTTACCCAGACTATAAAGGAGATCAGAAGTGCTTATGAGGGAAAGTATTAGCCCAAATCTCTCTATTTTGATAAGTAGCTTTTATATGATTCATCAATCATATTTTGTCAAGTCTAGTTGACTATATGTAACAATCAAGTTAATATTATTTACATAAGTTAATAAAACTAACATTTAAATTACTGCCAAACAAAAAAAGCTGATCTCGGTATCGCTATATCTCATCGACATTTGGACTTCTCCCATCGACCTCGACTTAACAGCCGAGGTTTTTCGTGCTCAGTCGTACTAAGACTTTTACCAAGCCTGCATCATTGCCTTTTCTGATTCCAGGCGCAAAAATACAGAAATCTCAACCTTCAAATCAACTTAATAGCCTTACGCAGATTTCGGTAAGCTTGACATTTTACACCAATCTCAATTAATAAAAAAAGGTAGGACTGCCTACCTTTAAACCAAAAAAAGCATTTAATAACCAAACAAACCAAATATCACACACAATTTTGACGAATCTATTGCAAAAAGATGACAACCGTGTGACGTTTAATCTGAAGTAGATTTTGCTATTATCCCCAGCTGCAAACCTGCCGGATAACTACCTTGCTCTTTGATTTGCTTAATTTCAGCATCCGTTATCCGCAAATTTAACTTTTGTGCCAACACTTTTACAACATCTCCCCGGTCAATTACACCAGCTACAGCACCAGCGGGGGAAAGTACAGTAATCCGAGGTAGCTGCTCATTTTCTAACTTGTTAATCACCTCAGCCAAGGAAGTTGACTCTACAACCGTGGGTATTTCTGTCAGGGGATGTACGATGCTGTGTAGGGTTTGGGTTTCCCATTCACTTCTTTGTGTTAGACGTAAATCGTTAATGGAAACCATACCCCGATAACGTCCATCAGAAGCAGCAAAATAAATCTGGGAAGGGGCGGTTTCCAACAAGTATGAATCGGCAAAAGAACGCAATGTTTGGTCAGCATCGATGACGCGAAAATCACGGGTCATAGCATCGGCGGCTAACAGCTTGAGCAAAGTCTCTTGCAGTGTAGTCACGCGGTCATAGCTGTTGGCATTACGGATACCAAACCAACCCAACAGAGCAATCCATAGACCAACTGCCAATTCCCTGGTCAAGAAATCTATAGCAAATCCCAAGGCGATCGCACTGTAACCCAAAATTTGCCCCGCTCTCGCAGCCCAGTGTACAGCTTGATAACGATTACCTGTTGCTTGCCATAGTGCTGCTTTTAACACTTGCCCTCCATCTAAAGGTAAGCCAGGAATCATGTTAAACAGTGCTACAACCAAGTTTATTCGTGCTAAATCTCCGACCATTACACTGACGGGGCTAGTATCAGGTAAGACAGTAGCTCCCAGACGCAGCAGAAAAAACAGCATAATACTCACCAACGGCCCAGCGATCGCTACTTGAAAAGCTTTTCCTGGAGTTTTAGATTCTTCTTCTATAGCAGCAATACCGCCGAACAGAAACAGGGTAATCGAGTTAACTTTAATGCCTTGCGATCGGGCTACCAAACTATGACCTAACTCATGTAATAACACCGAACCAAATAGCAGCAGCGCCATCACTATTCCAGCACTCCAAGCGATCACAGTCCCCCATTCTTGATAAGCCACCCCAAAGTTAAGGGTCGCCAGCCCCAAAATCACAAACCACAATGGATCTAAAAATAGGGGAATTCCAAATAAAGACCCAATTTTCCAATTTGTTTGCATTACATTGTCCTAAAACTAAATATCGCCAGCAGTTTTTATAGCGGCATCTTTAGTATATTTTTATACATAAAATATATGTCAATAATTTCAGCAGTACCAAAGCCAAAGATGCTCTAACTTCTAGAATAGACAATTACTGCTAGTAATCAAAACTTAATGCTTATAGGCAATGCGAGCAATTTGAAGCAGCGAAAGATCAGGCAGCAGGGAAGAGGGCCTCTCCTAGTAATAACAATGGCATGATGGTTCTTTCTCCTGCATGAGTAAACTAGTTGAGTCTAGAGAGTGAATTTATACTATCTTTGAAGGCAAGTACAACTTTGCTGATGAAGTAGTTGAATCTTCCCACAAAGGGAAGGTTAATACTTCCCTCCTCAGTTAGAACAACTACACGAAAGCTGACTTGGCTAATACTCACGAGTTATCTTGCTGGAGAAAGAACCAGAATCATTTTTGAGAGTTTTGTATTTATTGAAACGTTATGAGTAACGTCTCTATCATCCCAAAACTACAGGCGACCGATGTTAGTGAGTCCTAAAACAATGCCAACACCGATAACATGACCGAAAGCCATTGCCGCGACGAATGTTGGAACACTAACGGGTAGAATTGGGAACTTAGGCCCAACTAGGGGTTTCTCAATTCTAGTACTTAGCAAAAGAACTACTAAGCAACTGATGCTGATGATAATCCCCACAGTGGGACTCCATGCTGGTGTTGGAGGAACAGTTGCAGCGGTTGCTAGTAAGATAGATGAAGTCAAGCTTTTGTCTCCTGAATGAAAAAATAAATCTAAACCTACAAAATTATAAAGTTACTTAGGAAACAAGCGAAAATAATTAGCAAAAATTCGACGTTTTTTTAGTTCTCAATATGTCAAATTTATATGCGCGTTAAGATTTGTGGCATCACCCAACCACAGCAGTCTGTAGCGATCGCCTCTCTTGGCGCAACGGCACTAGGATTTATTTGTGTGCCGACTTCGCCTCGTTACGTTACCACATTACAAATTTGTGCAGCTGTGGCACAACTACCAGAAAATATTGACAGAATTGGTGTTTTTGCCAACGCCAGTATCCCCGAAATCAGCCAGACAGTTGTTGATTCTGGGTTGACTGGTGTGCAGTTACACGGAGATGAATCACCAGAATTTTGCTACAAGTTGCGTCAATATCTAGTCAACGTCGAAATTATTAAAGCGCTCCGAATTAGAAGTCTTGAGCATCTTGACACAGCAGCGAATTACAGTAAATACATAGATACTTTGCTACTTGATGCTTATCATCCCCAACAACTGGGTGGTACAGGTCAAACTTTAGATTGGACGATGTTAGAGCAATTTAGCCCCAGTTGTCCTTGGTTTTTAGCTGGGGGACTAACACCAGATAATATTGTGGAAGCCTTGAGTCAGGTTAATCCTAGCGGCATTGATTTATCTAGTGGTGTAGAGCGTACACCTGGAGATAAAGATTTGGACAAAGTAGCAAAGTTGTTTCAGCGGCTAGGAACTGGAGACTAGGTTAAGAGGGGAAAGGTTAAAGGTTAAAGGGCAAAGGAATAGTTCTTTCCTTTTCCCTTTCCCCCTTTCCCAATGCCCCATGCCCTAGTCCCTAAAAGAATGCTGCTTGGTGGCGAATCAAGTTAAAGAATTCTTCACGGGTTTTATGTTCTTCTTGGAATACACCAACCATTGCGCTGGTAACAGTCCAAGAACCTGGTTTTTGGACACCCCGCATTACCATGCACATATGAGTAGCTTCCATCACAACGGCTACTCCTTGAGGTTCAAGAATGGTCTGAATTGCTTCGGCAATTTGCCGGGTTAACCTCTCCTGTACTTGCAAGCGGCGAGAATACATCTCAACGATCCGAGCCAGTTTACTTAGTCCCACAACTTTTTGGTTAGGGATATAAGCAACGTGTGCTCTGCCCATAAATGGCAGCATGTGGTGTTCGCACAAACTAAAGAAATTAATATCTCGCACTAATACCATCTCGTTATGTCCTTCATCAAAGATGGCATCGTTAACGAGTTCTTCTAGGGATTGGTTGTAGCCACTGGTTAAAAACCGCATTGCCTCAGCCACCCGCTTGGGTGTTTTGAGGAGTCCTTCGCGTTCCGGGTCTTCTCCGACGCCTAATATTAGTGTCCGCACGGCATCCGTCATTTCTTCCATCTGTTCCTCTTTTGGCGGGAACACATCCGCTTGTCGTCCGTTGTGGGTATTGCGATCAGGTCTTGGATTGATAGCTTCTGCCAAATCGGGAATCAGAGGCGATTGAGAGCGATTAGAACCGTTGGAACTAGCGATAGTCATGGTGTAGTCTTGGTTATGGTTTGAAGGTTGGTCAAGAGTCAAGGGGAGCCAGCGCCGTGGGCGGGTTTCCCGACTTGAGGCGACTGGCGTTCAAAGGTCAAGGGTCAATATTAATTACTCTGGACTTCTGACTTTTACTTTGCACAGTGATGGACAAATGACTCTTTAGAGGACGCCAGCGCTAGGCATCAGGGTTAATTCATCAACAACTGCCTGTTGTGGTAACAGAGCTGTGTAGAGAATTGATTGAGCAACAATTTCTGGGGTTAACATCTTTGAGCGGTCAAAATTGGCATTAACAGTTTCGGTGTCCCAAAGTTCAGTGTTGACTGCACCAGGACAAATAGCAGTAACTCGAATGCCGTAGCCTCGTTCTTCTTGTGCCAGGGTTTGAGAAAGGGCTATTAGTCCGGCTTTACTGACGTTATATGCACCCCAATCGGGGAAAAATTGTTTTGCGGCAATAGAGGCGACGTTGATAATTGTGCCGCCTTGATCGCGCATTGAAGGCAAAATTCCCACAATGCATTGAAACACGCTGGTAAGATTCAAGTTAATTACTTGTTGCCAGTCGTCTAAGGGGGTTTCACTCAATGTGCCTGTGTACGCTATGCCAGCGTTATTTACCAGAATGTCTACGTTGCTAAAGTCAAGAGCGATCGCCTGAATCTTTTCTTGGACTTCTGAGATACAAGCTAGATCCACAGCGTAAGCTTTCGCTTCCACTCCAGCTTGCTGTGCTGCTTCTGCAACTGCCTCCAACTTATCCAAAGAACGGCTGACTAAGGCGACATCTATTCCCGCCTTTGCAAAAGCCAAAGCCGTTGCTTTCCCAATTCCACTACTTGCCCCAGTAATCAGAGCACGTCGTTTCCGCTCAACACTCATGGTTTCTCCCAATTTTTTGGCAGTTCCTAAAGCTTATTCCCACCTAATTATTTACATCTCTCTGTTTGGATAGATTAAAAGGAGTTAAAAATCCGTTAAGTTTTTTGACACCTGCTGTACTTTAGTACCAGGGTGACTATATGTGATTTGGGTTTTTTCCCAGTGAGGACAACAAATTATCGCCTGGGAAATCATACCGTACACTCAAAGTTGATTACTTCAATACTAAACAAGCTACTCAATCAAATTGAGTAGGCTTGCTAAACATGCAAATGCCTATGGCTGAGAAGATTGTTAAAAATCTTTAAGCACATAGGCAATTATAGCACTGCTGTTGAGCTAATCAATCATCTCCAGAGGCGCTAGTGAGCAAGTTCAGTAAAAACACCAATTTTACGGAATTTTTCATAGCGCAGTTGGCGTCGTTCTGGAGCGGTTAAGCGATTAAGGTCATCCAAATTGTCTAACAGTGCTTGCTTGAGAGTGGTAGCGGCTTTTAGGGGGTCTGCATGAGCGCCGCCGATGGGTTCAGGCAGTATCTCGTCAATAATTCCCAAATTTTTCAGATCAGGAGAAATGATTTTTAGGGCTACTGCTGCTTGGGGAGCCTTGGCAGCATCTTTCCACAAGATAGCAGCACAGCCTTCGGGGCTAATAACGGTATAGACAGCGTGTTCAAACATTAAAAGCCGATCGCCTACACCAATACCAAGTGCGCCGCCAGAACTGGCTTCACCGATGACTGTACAAATGATCGGCACATCCAGGCAAAACATCTCTCGTAAATTGTAGGCGATCGCTTCTCCCGCACCTTGTTGTTCGGCTGCTACTGTCGGCAAAGCGCCTGGAGTATCGATGAAGGTCAAAATCGGCATTCCAAACTTATTGGCATGTGCCATCAAGCGCAGCGCCTTACGATAGCCTCCTGGGGAAGCCATGCCGAAGTTTCGGGCAATATTGTCTTTAGTGTCACGCCCTTTTTGTTGACCCAACATAACTACGGGTTGTCCCCCTAAACGAGCCACACCGCCAATTAATGCTGGATCGTCACCACCACTGCGATCGCCATGCAATTCCATCCATTCATCACTAATTGCTTGAATGTAATCGAGAGTGCTGGGACGGCGAGGATGCCGAGCGACTTGTAATCGCTGGGATGGTGATAGACTACTGAAAATTTCCTCACGCAGTTGCATGGCGCGTGCTTCAAGTTGACGAATTTGTCCAGAAACATCGACGCCATTTTCTTCTGCAAGTTGCCGAATTTGCTCAATCCGGGTTGCAAGTTCTGCTAGTGGTTTTTCAAAATCCAACAGTAGCGGTTTTCGCTCGATAGTTGCCATTGTTAGGAGTTATGAGTTACGAGTTATGAGTTATTTGTTCTTTGTGATTAGTCATTTGTCATTGCATTCAGACAAATGACAAATAACCAATGACCAATGACTAAACCAGCAGTGGTCTAAATCCGTGTTTAACCGACACCCGACCAATCTGCTCCATTTTGTCTACAGTAATCTGATTGCGTCCCCATGAAAAGTTTGTATATAACTTCTCAAATTCCAGCAGCATTGATTCAGCAAAACAAGCAAACAACTGGCGTGCTGGCACGTCCATATTGACTATTTTCATAATTTTCCAGTCAATATCCAGAGAATGCTCTACAATTCCACCATTTAGCACGTGTACACCAGGATGCTGAATTTTCATTGCTAAGTTTTTAGGATAGCCACCATCAATTAGCAAACAAGGTTTTTTCAAAACTGTGGGGTCAATTTCCACACCTTTGGGCATACTAGCAACCCAAACAACAATATCAGCTTGGGGCAGTGCTTCACTCAAAGCCATAATTTTTCCTCGTCCCAGTTCGCCTTGCAACTCTTGAAGACGTTCTTGGTTCCGGGCGATCAGCAGGAGTTCTTTGACATCAGTTTTCGCATCTAGCCAGCGTGTAACTGCACTGCCAATATCTCCTGTTGCTCCACATACAGCAACAGTCGCGCTCTTAAGATCAATTCCTAGTTGTTTCGATGCTTCTTCAACTTGCCGACAAATAATGTAGGCAGTATGTGTATTTCCTGTGGTGAAGCGTTCAAATTCTAGTTTAATGTTGCGGACTTGGCTAAATTGCTCTAGTTTAAAGTTTTCAAAAATAATTGAGGAAAACCCGCCCAAAGCCGTAATGTTGATGCCATGTTTCTGAGCATGGGCCATAGCGTTCAGGATTTTGCGTGTCGCTGCTTTGATACGGCGAGTAGCTAACATTTCCGGTAAAAAGCAAGATTCGACATACCGCCCTTCAATTTTTTGCCCAGTCACACTGGTGACGATAATGCTATCAACAATTTGCGGCGGGGCGCTGCACCAAAAATCTAACCCTTGATCGGCATATTCTGGATATCCCAATTCTTGGGCTACTGCTTGAGCGTGTTCCAAACTAGTCAGATGTCCAATTAGACCAAACATGTAGTGATGTATTAAGCTTATGCTGCGTCGAAAGCGTGGAATTGAGTTGTTGAAAAACGCTGAGTCACTGAAGTTTTAGAGTAGCAAAAGCCGCCACTCTAACTTCTCACTGAGTGCTGAGAAAAGAGAAGGTAAAACAATTGATTCACTCTTCACTCTTCACTCATGATTCAGCACTTCTTTACTCGGCACTGTATTTAAACTGCCGTCAGTCCGTAAGCTGACATCCGCATGATGTCACGAGTTGTGAAGCCGATATTACTCAATGCTTCACCGTACTGAATCATGAAGTCTTCTACCAAAGCATCTTTAGCCATTGCTAAAGTGTGAGCATCGTCTGCAACTTGGTTCAGCATTTTCCAGACGATAGGTAGGTTTTGGCGATTTGCTTCTTCTAGTTCAGTTTTAGATTCTGTATAGTGTTCTTTCAACCAAACTTCTCCAAAGTTGAGATGACTGTATTCATCTTTTACTACCCCTTCTGTGATTTTACGTGCAAAATCATCTGCAACTGGGATGTAAATGTTATACGCTGCTATGGCGAAACATTCAATAATTAAAGACTGAATTAATAGGCAAGTAACAACTTTACCTTCTGCCGCTGCTGTTTGGAAATTTTGGTGTAGTCCGGCAAAAAATTCTTTGGCAAATTGCAAATCTGGTGTGACTTGCAAATTGCGCCCACAAGCTTCAAATCCTTTTTTGTGGCGACTTTCCATCTTGGACAGACGAATCAGTTCATTTTGATGTTCCGGCAGCAGTTGGCCCAGTCTAATGTAATTTTCATGGGCTTCTTGTTCCCCTTCAATTACGATCGCATTAATGCGGCTGTAGGCATCTTTATAGGTTTCGCTGTGAAAATCAATTTCTTCAAACTGGTCTGCAAGCTGCTGCATGGTATGTTTACTCCTGTAAAACTGAATCATTTAATACCAGAGTTGAATTTACTCTATAAATTTAGGGTAACAAGCACTGTGGTTTAATTTTACTTAACAAGTAACTATGTTTATAGATTAGCTTTTGCTGGGGGCAATGCTCTAGTACTAAAGAAACAAATGCTTTGTAGAACAACGTCATGTCCAAACCAAACTGGAATCTGAAATCTGGCGATTTTTTGAGCCTAGGAGTGCTGCTACTAGGAGCATTTATTGTCCTACTACCGCTGTTTGTGGTCTTTCTCACTTCATTTGCACCTCCAGGAGCAGCTTTAGAAGTTTTACCCAAAAATAATTGGTCATTAGCTAATTACCGCGATGCATGGCAGCGAGGTAAATTTTTGCTGGCGTTTGCTAATTCTACCTTGGTAGCGATCGCTGTGACGGCGTTTCAGATTGTCACTTCAGCATTGGCAGGTTACGCCTTAGCACGGCTGACATTTCGCGGACGCCAAGCACTGCTACTGATTGTTTTGGCAACTTTGGTGATTCCCTTTCAGTTATTGGTAATTCCCATCTTTTTAGTGTTGAAGTGGGGACACCTAATCAACACTTATGGAGCGTTAATTTTACCGACTGCTGTCAACGGCTTTGGCATTTTCTTGTTACGTCAGTATTTTCAAACGATTCCCGTAGAATTAGAGGAAGCCGCAGCTATAGACGGGGCAAATCGACTGCAAATTTTGTGGCGAGTGATGTTACCTTTAGCTCGTCCAGCTTTGGTAACGCTATTTCTGTTTACCTTTATCGGCGAATGGAATGATTTGTTTAAGCCTTTGGTATTTACGACACGCCCAGAATTAAGAACTGTGCAGCTAGCTTTAGCTGAGTTTCAGGAGCAATTTACAAATAATTGGCCTTTGATGATGGCAGCAGTGACTATAGCTACTGTACCAGTGATGGTATTATTTCTCATCGGTCAGCGTCAGTTTATTCGCGGTATTGCCGCGACGGGAATTAAGAATTAGTCATTTATCACTTACAGTCGATGGAACACTCTAGACTTAGTGAGATAGATGAGTATTGGGCTAATCGCCTTGGCTGTAACATTTATGACTTACAGCGCATTGGCACGACAGTTCACGTTAGAGAAGATCGGAAAAATGCCAATTACATTCTGTTGTTTAGAACAGAATGTGCTTCGATTGTCAAAGTTTATCCTCAACACCTGAGTACAGTGATTAGCGCACTTGAGGGAATATCTCAGACAGCTTATGTCACAGCCGAACAACTTCAATTTCTTCTCAAGAGGATGTCCACTAAAATAGAAACGCCTGAGTACGCTTACTATTTATCTCCTGAAAGATTCAAAAGAGTGAAAAAAGCTGATGTACGTCAACTTACTGCCTCAGACAGCGTAAATTTGAAAAGTTTGCAAAACAGTTGTACAAACAAAGAAACAGAATTGGGAGAGGTAGAGATTCACCATCCTGCCATATTTGGATGTTTTGTAGATGATAAGTTAGTTGCATCTGCAAGCTTAATTTTTTACGGAGAAAAGATGGCAGATGTTGGTGTGTTGACACATCCAGATTTTAGAGGTTGCGGTTTTGGTAAAACTGTAGTGACAGCTTTATGTGAATGGGGATTACAGCAAAATCGCATTCTACAGTATTGGACGATGCAGAGCAATGTTAACTCGATAAAACTAGCATTATCACTTGGATTCCTTAAGTATGGGACAGAAGAAGTATTGCGTTTACTTTAGGAAAGGTATGGCCGCCAACGACTAATTAATCGTAGAGAATAAATGGCATCACGAACAAAAATGTGATTCGGATCACAAGTAAAGATAAATCGTAATACGATGTTTGTATCTGCCATGTAAGGCATTAGTCATGATTTCCATAAATGCTTTCACGAGTAAATGCTTCTGGTGGCAAAACGGGTATTTCTTCTGCTTCAGTAAGTACTTTTATGTCAGCTTCCCAAGCTTCAGGATCAAAAGAACGCTTTGTTCCTTGAAAGGCTGTTAGATGTTTCTGCCTCTCTAACGTACCGAAGATATCCCTTTCAATCAAATCACGGACGTATGCAGCCCTGTTGCCACCCTTTAAGTGAACTCGCTCATCAATCAGCTTAAGCGGAGGTTCGCTGATTCCAGTAACCTCAATTACATTATTGTCCATGTTTTTTCACTTCCATGCTTCAACTATAAAACTACAAATTTTTCTGAACTAATGGAAGTCATCAGGTAACTTTTCCCAAGTGATAATGGGTTCAATGATGGTAGTTGGCAGAAAAACCTGGATTCAGGTGATTGTTGCTATTATGTCGAATTTGATCGACAATGTTCAGATTCAGTGGCTCAACATGACCATTACCTACATTGCCAAATTTTAATTGCACCATCATTACTACTACTAATAATGCTCCTGCCATCTGGGCTAATGACAACAGCATGAATTAAATCTAAATGTCCGGTAAAAGTATCAATCAGTTGTCCATTGCCTACATCCCACAATTTGATGGTTTTATCTCGACTACCACTAAGGAGCAAATTACCTTGAGGGTTAATGGCAACAGTCGTTACCCAGTCAGAATGGCCAGTTAGACCACGAATCATTGTGCCACTGTCTATGTGCCATAGATGAATTGTATTGTCCCGACTGCCACTTACTAAAGTTCGACCATCTGGACTAATGGCGACACTATAAACCCAGTCTAAATGTCCGGTGAAAGTACGAAGAAGTTTGCCATTAAGTAGGTTCCAAATTTTAATTGTGTTGTCCCAACTACCGCTGACGAGTGTCTGACCATCGGGACTGATGGCAAGGGTGCAAACTGAGTTAGAATGCCCGGTAAGATTGCGAATTAGTTGACTGGTGGGTAGATTCCAAACTTTGATTGTGTTATCACGACTGCCACTAACTAAAGTTTGACCGTCTGGACTGATGGCGATCGCATTGACTCGATCAGAATGTGCTTTTAATTTGCGGAGTTGTTTACCACTACTCCAATCCCATAGTTTAATAAATTTGTCTAAACTACCGCTGACTATTGTTTGACCATCTCGGCTAAAGACGACAGCAGTAAACCAGGTAAGCTCGCCTTTAAAAAATCCTGATGGGGAAGTTAAAGTACTCTTGAGGCTACCACTATTGAGATGCCACAGCTTAATGGTATTGTCGTCACTGCCACTAGCAATAGTCTGACCATCTGGGCTGATGGCAATGGAACGTACGGAAGCTGCATGACCTGTGAGAGTATGGACACATCGCCAACCTTGGGAAATTGGGGTTTTAGGTGATGTTACAGGCTTGCTAATAATTGTTGACGGAATCTCGGCGGATGAAGTGGTGCTATTTAAATCTTTTAGCACGTGATTGGCTGATTGATAGCGATCGCCTACTCGGTCTTTAACTAATTTCTCTAAAATTGCTATTAACTGGTTACTGATAGTTATACCTGCATTCCGTAGATGTTCTTGCCATAACCAGCGGGATTCCCAGGCATTGTAGAGATTAGCAGGGTGCGTTCCCGTCATTAGATGTATGCAAGTTACACCCAAAGCGTAAAGGTCACTAGCTGGATATGCTTCGCCAAAGCGGAGTTGTTCATCTGGGGCATATCCTGGTGTACCTGCCATTGTACCCCTTGACCCACTGATTATAGTGCTACTTGCCTGTTTAGAAATGCCAAAATCAATTAGCACTAGAGCGCGATCGTGCCGACGCATGATATTTTCAGGCTTGATATCTCGGTGAATCACCCCGTGTTCGTGAATGAACTTCACCACTGGCAATAAATCTGCCAAAAGCTGCCAAATCAAACTTTCGTGAAAGGCTCCATACTGTTCTAATTCTTTTAATAAATTCTGCCCATCGACAAACTCTTGCACTAGATACAGCTGTTTGTCTTGTTCAAAATAAGCCAGCATATTGGGAATGCGATCGTTTTTCCCTAATTCATATAGCCTAATTGCTTCTTGATTAAACAGTTCAATTGCCTTGTTTAGTGCTTGCGAATTTCCCTGAATTTCTGGCGACGGAGAAAATTGTTTAATGACACACGCTTCATTTAATCGGTCTTGATCAACTGCGCGATATGTTTTACCAAATCCACCTTCACCCAACTGACTAATAGCTTGATATCTTTGTTTTAGCAGCAGCTTTGACCCGCAATTAAGACAAAAATTTCCATGAGCGGGATTTTGGGGTTTTTGGCAACTGGGATTGAGGCAGTAGCTCATACTTTGGCAGGTAATTGGGCAATGAAGTACTATGAAGCCTCTATCAAATCGCTAAATATTAGCAATAATTTGATAATACCCTATTGAGCATACATTTTTTATACATCACTTGAGGCTAAAAACCCAATTATTATCAATAACCATAAAATTGCACCGAACATAATCCACGCAATTTCTCTACCTGTAAAAGCTTCATTTGTTGGTAAACTAGGCTGTTGCTGTGTCCAGTAATAATTAAACGCTTTGACAACTGTTAATAATGGCAGAAAAGTAAATAGTGAGATTAGCCATAAAGGGTCTGGCAATCTTGTTAATACAATAAATATCCAATAAATAAGTGTTACTTGAAAAGGTGAAGGTTTACTTCTATATCCTTGTTCTTCAGCTAGAGCGAAAGCTTTTTGACATAAACTGTATAAATAAAAAGGTAAAAACCAAGAGCGCAACCAAGGACTGATGTTTAAGTTATCGCGTTCTTTGATAAATTTCCATTGCTTATGCGCCCATGCAAGTTGATATATTCCCCAAGTAAAAATATATAAAGTACAAAACTTCCAAATTGGAACTACGTTAGAAAATTTAGCTTGATTCATAGTTTTTTATATACTATGATGATTATGTTTGAAATAATTTAAAGTAACAATTCAAAGATTAAAACTACCCTTATTTACACAATACTGGAATTTCGGTTATTTTGAGAAGCAGTTTAGAGAATAATACCGTAAAAGTTAATGTTATAAGCAGTTGCTAGCTAATTGCATGGAGACAGCAAGTAGACTCATATCAGGGTATGAATTTAGAATTTGAGTGAGATAATCAAAAAGCTAGTGACAATCTCAAAAAGCACGGCATCAGCTTTGGAAGTGCTAAGACAGTCTTTAAGGACTCAGGTGCTTACATATTCGACGATGAATGGCACTCTGTTAGTGAACGACGGGAAATCATTATCGGACGTGACCAAGATAATCACTTATTATTGATTTGTTTCACAGAGAGAGCAAACGTTATTCGCATTATTAGCGCACGTCTAGCAACAAAGAGAGAACGAAAAGATTATGAAGAATTCACAGGCTTCTGAATCCCAGAATAACGCAGACGATGATTTGCTACCAGAATATAACTTTGACTATCGCAAAGCCAAGGCAAATCGATTTGCCAGCCAAGAAGAAAAATTTCCTTTGACAGTTACCCTTGATCCTGATGTTGCTGAGGTCTTTAAAACATCGGCAGCTGTTAACAATGCGCTGCGTGCTTTGCTGTCAGCAATTCCTAACACAGCAAGAAAGCAAAGAGAGTAGACCTCTTGCATAAATGCTTAAATTGTCATGTTGAGCGGAGCGAAACATCTCGGAGATTCTTTCCTGCGGAACGCTACGCGAACCCTCCACTACGTTCTGGTCAGAATGACACTAATAGTTTTCTGACTTTTGCAAGAGGTCTAATGACAAATGACTCTTACTTTATTTAATTCGTTTCCTGGATTTGCAAACGTACAGTGTGTTCAGTAGCGCCACTAAGTTGCAATTCCATGATTTCACCGCCTAGGGGTTCTAAGCAAGTGAGGAGCGATCGCAAGTTTGGCGTACTTGCACCTGTATCCACATACAACCTATCTGCTAAGCTACCGATGCGTTTCCAAGTCATGTATAACTTGGCGATCGTTTGTTCTATCTGGGATGCTTGATTTACCAAGTCAGCGGCTATACTTAGACAACCAACTCTTTGAGCTTCTTCTAAAGCGGTTTCGATATCAATATCTTCCTGAGTTAGCGCCTGGACTTGAGCCGCTCCTTTGAGATATTTTGCTAAGTTACGTGCTTCTGTAGTTACCTGTTTAAGGGTATCCACATCCGGGTTGGCAGCAATTTCCTTCTGGATAAATTTTTGATGCGATTCTGGCAGTTTTTCCATTTCCTTCACCAGTGGGGCGATGTAGCGCGGGGGAAGGGTGTTATCTGCTGCTTTTGCTCTAACGGGTTCAGGTAGTAAATCTGAGGACATGGCTGTCCATTCGTCAGTGAGTTGACGCACTTCACGCCTAGTGATGCGATCGCCGTTTTGTGCGGCTTCACTCACCATCTGTTGCACTTCTGGGACTGCTTTGGAGGTTTCGACAAATGCCCGTTTGCTAAAGTTATTGACAGATCCGGGGTCGAGTTTACCGTCTTCTATGAGAGTATCGGCACTATTAGCTAACTGTATCCAAGCATAAGCCTGACTTTTACTGATTTCTCGTTCTTTGAGCCATTTGAGAAAACCAGTACCTCGTCCGTCACCACCTTTTTTTTCTCTGTCGCGGATAGCCCGTAAAATTCGTCCTCGCCAGATTTCGGTTTGCAAATCAAAGCGATCGCATACTTGCCAAGCTACATCAAGTTGCTGTTGAAAATCTGACTCTGGAATCTGTTCATCTTCTGGATCTGGCAGTTCAAAGGTAAGATCTGCTGGCTGTTGCAAAGCAGCAGCAAGGTCGTTGATAGAGTCGTTATCTTGCACGATTGATAGCTGACTAGTGTACGCGGTCGGCTTATTATGCCATAATCTGTATCCTTCGGTGGAGAGATTAACTCAAATTGTAGCTAGTTTGTTTGTACTAATAGCTGCTACTGCCTAACTATTTTTCTCACTAAACGGCAACTCCGTATTAATCGCCTCAATCTCCTGTTGTTCGAGTTGATTCACTTCACGAATGTAAGGGCGTAAAATTTGCTCTAAACGACTATTGTAAAAGCGATGTAGACTGTAATTGGGCATAGCGGGGAAACCGCGCCGTTTTTTGTGGCGTCCACCCGCGCCAGGGTCAAAACTTTCGATGTTGTTTGCGATCGCCCACTCAATCGGTGCATAATAACAAGCATCAAAATGCAAGCAATCTATTTCTTGAAAACTCCCCCAGTAGCGTCCATATAATTTGTCGTCTTTAAATAAACAAAATGACATTCCTAGAGGATGCTGATTATCTTGCTCGCTGTATGCGGCGAAAAACAAGACTCGATGCCGATAATCTGCGTGTAGCTGCTCAAAAAATCGCTTTGTTAGGTATTTGCTACCCCACCAGCCAAACTTATCACAGGTATCAGCATAAAACTGGTACATCAAAGGAAATAAAGACTTAGGAATTTCATCCCCAGTTAGCGCTTGCAATCGTAACCCAGCCTTCTCTACAGCTTTGCGTTCTCGCTTGATATTACGACGCTGATTCGCGTTAAAAACTGCTAAGTAATCATCAAAAGTTTTAAATCCAGCATTTTCCCAAACATAGCTGTGGTGCAACCAAGTTGTAAAGCCGTGTCGTTCCAGTACAGGCCGCCATTGGGGATCAACGTAGAGAAAATGACACCCCGAAATTCGATTTTTGACACAGAAAGAGTCAATCTCATGCACTATAATCGCTGTGATTTCATCCTCATCTTCTCCTGGAGCAATTAAAAACCGATAGCCTTCAGCGGGAGTAAATGGAACCATTCCCAACAATTTTGGGTAATACTGGACTCCAATGCGATCGGCTAACTCTGCCCACTGGTGATCGAATACAAACTCGCCATAACTATGTCCTTTCAGATACAGAGGCGCAGCAGCAATCAGCGTTCTGTCTCGCCACAGTGTCAAGTGATTTGGCAACCAACCAGTTTTAGCCGTAGCACTCTGAGAGGTTTCGAGATTTTTCAGCCACTCCCATTCTAAAAACGGCGTTTTGAGTGGCATTGCCAAAGTATTCCAGGTGTCTTGGGGTACTTCAGCGATTTTGTTAGTCCAAATGACAGAATAGCGAGGTTTAAGTTGTTCCACCATCGTGTGGCTTTTGAGGGGGATTGGAGATTGAGGATTAGGGATTAGGGACTAGAAGGAGAAAATAAGTAATTTTGTAAGTAGAACGACTTGAAAACAAACTATGTGAAATAATGTAAACACTGCCGAAATTTATTTCGTACTAAGGACTTTAGTCCTTTTTTGAGAACTGAAGTTCTCACTACAAACCTTTAATTCTTTACCCTGTTCTACTTACTTGCAATTGTCTTTCTTCAAAATCAGTCAAGTCACGTCGTGGCTACGTTGGTAGTTCTCCAGCTTGAAAAATCTGTTTGGCGGTTAAATTTAACTCCGGGAAAGTAGGCGAGACGATGCGCTCACTGTCTCTAAATAGAGTAACTTGATATTCACCATCGATTAATTGATAAATAGATATAGTAGGCTGTTTGGGGTTGCCAGTAAACTTTTTAGCGCCTAGACCGAGATAATCCACAACCCAGTATTCAGGAATTCCAATACCCTCATACTTACCCTGTTTTGTGTAGTAGTCATCATCCCAGTTGGTACTAACTACCTCAACTACTAAGGGAATTGATGCTGCAAGGCTGACAGTTGATTCTTTTTTCCATAGCGGCTCATTCACTAAATTAGAGCGATTGAGTAATAACACATCTGGGGAGTAAGCAGATTCCGAAGTAGAAGGTTTAATCAGCGCAGTTTTGAGGATTGTTAATGGTAAATTTAATCGGTCAAATTCTAGTGTAAGTTTTCTTGCTATAAAACCAACAACATCTTCATGGTCTCCCGCTGGTTGTGCCATTTCAACAATCACGCCATCATGTAATTCGTATCTTCCACCCTCGGGCCGCCACGCTGCAAAATCTTCAAAGGTTACTAGTTTACGTAAGGCTTGAATCATAATTTATTACCTCTGTTCACAAGCCACTCCCACCATAGCCTTATTTAGCGTAATCTAATCTGCTGATTGTTGCAGCCGATAGTGCAAAAACACTTCTTGATCAACGGTATCAACTTCTAGTAGTTGCAACTTGGGAGCTAAATCAGCTACAAATCCTCTGCCTTCTACAGGGGTAGGTGCAGTATTACCACCTAAAATCAGTGGACACACCGTCAACCATAATTCATCAATTAAATTTAATTCCAGCAAAGAAGCGACTAATTCACCTCCACCCAAGACCACTAAGCGTGTTATGTCTAGAGTTGCCAGGTGTTGCAAAGCAGCAAGGGTGTCAATTTTCCCCATTGGTGTTTCAAAAACCAAAATCTGCTCAAATTCTGAGCGTCCTTGCCAGGAAATTGCTCCTGTTTTTGTTGTGAGCAACCAGCGTTTAACTGGCTGCTTGAAGAACTTAATCCCCGGATTAAGGTTTGCAGAGTGTGTAATCACTATATGAACTGGCTGGGGAGGCTTGCCCTCTCGTGTTCGGTGTTCCAACAGGGTTGAATGTGATACGGTAAGTGTTGTACCGTAAGCGCGGAGAGTACCAGCTCCAAACAAAACAGCATCAGAGGCAGCGATTTGTTTTTCTAGGTGTGCTTTATCAGCCCTTGAACCAAACCGAGCAGGCGATCGCCTGATATCTGCTATCTTGCCATCTGCACTCATTGCTAAAACAACTGTAGTATGAGGACGATGTTGCACCATTAGGTTGGTTTGATAGTTGTAATATTTTCCTTGCTAGTGTATTGATTCTTAAAAAAAATCTATGCTTGCAAGTCACTGTTTACCAATTTCACCACTGTATCTATAATGCAATGCAAGTTAGTTTTACATCTACCATCTATGAGTTTTGGTATACCACGTTTCTTTTTGCAGGAGCACAATTTGTTATTTTTAAACATTGAAAATAAAGTTCTGATAATTTAATAAAATGTCTCATTTAGCTGGTCTAATTGCATATCGTTGCTGTTGTGGTTTGCAGATGCGAAGTGAGACACTCAATGGCTAAATCACATCAATCATCTTTTCGCCGAATTTTAGTAACAAGAATATTGCTTCTGTTCGTTCCAGTTTTATTAATAGGGGAGATTTTTGCCTTAAATAAGGCACGCTCTAGTCTATTAAAAACTGCCCGGCAAAACTTAACAGAAAGCGCCATCAATAAAGGGGAAAAAATTACTGATGCGATCGCCACATTAAAAACTACCTTACTAACTGCAAGTCAAACAACCTCAATTCAATCGGATTCGCCTCTACAAGCGCAACAATTTATCACTCAGTTGAAGCAACAATTGCCAACCCGGATTGAGTGCATCCAATTAACGAATGTACTAACCCGTAAAATCGTTGCTAGTAGCTGTGGTGATAAAGTAATTGGAGAATTGAACTTACCTTTTCCAAGTGACGGAATTGATATTAAAGCCATACCACCGCCAAAAGAAGGAACAACTGGAAAAAAAACTACCCAAAATCAACCTCAATTATTATTATCTGCTCCGGTCTATAATCGCCGGGGAAACTTGGTTTATACCTTAAGTATTCAGTCTACATTGCATCAGCAAACCGAAAATCAGCCAGGGTCGCTCACAGGCTCCATAGTAGTAATTGCTGAAAATGGCACAATTTTAGCCCACCCGTTAAAAAATTGGCTGGGGACAAATATTGAACAGCACGCAAATGCTTCTCGGTTAAAAAGCATTATTAAAAAGGCGATCGCCGGACAAAAAGATTCGATCAATTTATCTTTTACCAGAGGACAAGAACTAATAGCCGGCTATACAGCTATTGCTAATCCAATTACAAACCAACAACAGCAAAAATGGATTATCTTAGCTGTGACTAGTGTGGAAGATGCTCTTATTGGTTTAGAGGAAATAAAACTAATTTTAATTGTTTTAACAGTTGGCTTGATTGGCGCGAGTTTGGTAGCATCGCTCTATCTCGCTCCTTACCTAGCAACTCCTGTAGAAGAACTGCGAGATTACGCTCTAAATATTCACTCTCACCATGCTGCACAACCAGTTCCACACAACTTCAAAATCCGCGAGTTCAATCAACTGGCCCAAGCACTAGACCAAATGGTCGAGCGGCTCAAAGCCTGGGCAGAAGAACTAGAAATAGCTTGGAAAGAAGCGAAAACCGCTAATCAAATCAAAAGCCAGTTTTTGGCTACTACTTCCCACGAATTGCGAAACCCATTAAATACTATTATTAACTGTATTCGCTTGGTTGAAGATGGCTTATGCGATAACCGGGAAGAAGAAATGGAGTTTCTCAAGCGTGCTGATGAAACAGCTATTCACTTACTCAATATTATTAATGATCTACTCGACATTTCTAAAATTGAAGCAGGTAAGCTTTCAGTAGTCACAGTACCACTTGACCTGCGACAATTATTACTAGAAGTAATCAATTTACAATCAGTTAATGTTCAACACAAAGGCTTACAGTTGAAATGTGAGCTAGGAAATGAACCGATACCAATTAAAGCAGATGCGGCAAAACTTAAGCAAGTGCTGATTAACGTCATCGGTAACGCTACTAAATTCACCGAAACGGGAGGCATCACCATTGCTACACAAGTTCAAAATATTGCTGGCAAATCTCAGGTTGTAGTAACAGTCAAAGATACAGGTATAGGCATTGAGCCTGCTCAACAGCACAAACTGTTTCGCCCTTTTGTGATGGTGGACACAACCGCACGCAAATTTGAAGGTACGGGACTGGGACTGGCGATTTCACGGAACTTAATCGAACTTATGGGAGGCAGCATTACTCTTGAGAGTATGGGTCTGCATCAAGGTACGACAGTTAGCATTACATTACCTTTAATTGATATTTCCTTGTTATTAGCTCCAGAAAAAAAAGAGGACTTGGGAGAACTCAGATTTCCCCCAGAGGATGCAGGGGCTAAAGGAAGCCGCTATCCTAACCTGACGTCCACAGAAAGCCCATCATTGGGAGTTTACGGTACGGAGAAGGTAGATGGAGATAAATCAGAGCATCGGCTTGTAGAGGAAGCTTGCGAGATTAGTTTACTACAAATGCCAAAGGGTGAAACTTGTGCCAATGGCATGTTTGAAAGGAGTTAGGAGACAGGGGGCAGGGGGAGAATAAATACTGACTTTTGTAGAGACGCGATTAATCGCGTCTCTACAAAAGTCAGCACTCAGTACTTTTTCAAGCTAGGAGTTAGAAAAATAGGTTTGCCGCCTTGCTGAAGAGATGCTGTCAAGGCGTCCAGAATTTCTACTAACTTTGTGCCTACCCAGCCAGATGAAACCTCTGAGGGAGTATTTTTGAGAATGGAGACAACAAAGCGATCGCAAACCCGCTGCAATGGTTCACCTGTTTCTAGTTCCAGCACTTCTTGCTTTTGATTCACAGGAATAAATTGATTTCCCCGCTGTTCAAACTCACCATGTAGCAGTGTTAGTGGTGATGAGAGTGACATTTCATCAAAAATCAAGCTGCCAAGACTGCCTACAATCGCCAGGCGTCGCTGTTTATCGGGATTCAACCAGCATAGATGAATATATGCCTGAAAGCCGTCTGGGTATGTCAGCGTCACCCATACCAAGTCAGCTAGTCCCTGAGAAGAGGCAGAGGGGCAGGGGGCAGGGGGCAAGGGGGAGGACTTATACATGCTCTCCACTCCTGCCTGTAGCCACACTGTACCTGTTGCTTGTACTTTTACGGGTAGCTGACCCAGCCAAGTATTAAAAATTGCAATATCGTGAATTGCTAAGTCCCAGAGTGCATCAACATCTTGTCGGACAGGCCCTAAGTGGGTACGGGTAGCATAGCCGTAGCGTAAATCACCTAATTTACCAGCCTCAACTATAGTTTGCCCTCGCTCAACCGCTGGGTGAAATAAATAGGTGTGGTCAACCATGAGTATTAAGTGCTGTTGCTCTGCCATCTGGCAAAGTTCCTGGCATTCTACTGGGTTAAGTGTTAAAGGTTTTTCTGCCAAAACATGGTATCCCTGCTGGAGAGCGTTTTGAATTAAGCCATAGTGGGTAATAGCCGGAGTCGCGATCGCCACCCCTGTTAACCCTGGCACTTGCTTCAAAGCTTGCCACTCAGTTGTTAATACGACATTTTCATCTAAATTAAACTGCTGTTTTACTGCTAGTAATCGTTCTGGAGTGGGGTCTACTATTGCAACTACATTTACTTGAGGATGTGCTAAAAAATTTCGCAGTAAATGTACTCCCCAACGTCCAACACCGATGACAGCGATTTGAATTTTGTTTGTCATTTGTCAAAAGTCATTTGTCTTCTTTGACAAAGTTCTGAGCGCTGGAAGCCGGCGCACCCTGCGGGTTCGCGTAGCGTTCCGTAGGAAAGCAAGCTACAGACTTTGCGCTTTGTCATTTGTATACAAAGGACGTAGACGTGTCAACGGCTTTTCTAGGGCTAGGACAAATGACAATCAACTGGATTATCAGCTTCAGCTATCTTTTTAGTTCAGGGTTTTTCCTGATTGCTAATTGCAAAAAAAGCTACTTTGGCTGCTGCTTGTTCAGCGGCTTTGATGGAGCGCCCTTTACCTTGTCCAAGTTTTTTTCCGTGCAGCCAGACTTCAGCGACGAAACGCTCTTGATTGCGATGCGGTTGGCTGACTTCTACAACCCGATACTCTGGTAAAACTTTAAATTGTGCTTGAGTCCATTCTTGCAGAGCTGCTTTGTAGTTGAGTCTAGCTGGATCAAGGCGAATTTCTGTCGCTAGTTGTTGAAAGTGGGGATCTAGCCAAGGGCGAATTAGTTCAAGATTTTGAGTACTGAGGTAAAGCGCACCCAAAACTGCTTCAAAAGCATCTGCTAGTCGTGACTCTTGACCAATTTTATCAGCGGTGGCACTGCCAGCAACCAGCAAGTATAGCTCGAAACCGTATTCTCTAGCTAGTTGGGCAAGGATGCGATCGCTTACCAACACCGAGCGAATCGCTGCAAAATCCCCTACTGGACAATCGGGATAATGTTCCCATAACACAACGGCTGCTACCAAACGTACCACCGCATCCCCAACAAACTCCAGTTGTTCATAGTTTGCCGTCTCAGAAACAGTTGGGTGAGTCAGCGCCAAATCCAGTAGTTGCCACTTTATAGGTGTTTCTGGTGGCATACCTAATTTTTGTACTAAGCTTTCGAGTTGACGCTGACGGCGTGGATAAGCTATGGACATTATTCATTAGTCGTTAATCATCATTAGTCATTTGTTAATAACTAATGACAAAAATAGAAACATAGGACATCAAGAAGCCGAGTTAAGTAGTTAACTCTTAATTTGGCGAGGGTTGCAGACTCTAAGCAGGAAAATCGTACACAAAACGTACAAAATAGATTGATTTTGCTGAGCAAAACTGTATTATACGTAATATTTGAAATACAAAATTCGTACAGTCAAGTTCTTGTCCCTTATTATCTCTCTTAAATGCCCATAATTCTCTAACTATTGCTTCAATAACTTTATAATGCTCAACTTTTTAGTACATTTTTACTATCATAGTAAATAGTTGGCATCGATCTGATAGCCTAGTTTATAGGTGGTTTCGCAATTTTCGAGCAATGAAATCGTAGTGACGCTCATGAAGTGCATGGTAATTTTGGTTTAGGATGAGCGATCGCCCAAGCTCATAGAGGTAAAATTATTGTCATCTATCGTAGCTAACCCGACAGAAACATCTGCCACTGAAATTATCTAAGTTAATATCTTATGAATTGGAGTGCTGCATTACCAACTTTTCTCATTACTTTAAGAGAAGGTGTAGAAGCTGCTTTAGTTGTTGGGATTGTCTTGGCCTGTTTACAGCAAGCTGAACAACAAAAATTGCATCGTTGGGTATATTTAGGAATTTTTAGCGCCACTATAGCTAGTTTTGTAGTTGGTTTATTACTAAATTTAGGTATCCAAGGATTGCAGACATCCAAGTATATCTATGCACCTGTTTTTAAGCAATTATTTGAGGTCGGACTGGGTGTAACTGCGATCGCCATGCTTAGCTGGATGTTGATCTGGATGACGCGACAAGCACGATTTCTCAAAGCGGAAATTGAAGGCTCCGTCAAAAGTGCTTTGGGTAATGACAACCGCGCTGCTTGGGCAATTTTCAGCTTAATTTTTATTGCCGTATTTCGAGAAGGCATAGAGACAGCTTTGTTTATCGTCGCTAAGTTTCAAGAAGGCTGGATACCAGTCCTTGGGGCAATAGGAGGACTAACTACAGCAGTTTTAATTGGGATGCTGCTGTTTAAGTGGAGTATTCGCATTAACTTGAGCCAATTTTTCCAAGTAATGGGCGTATTCTTGCTAATGATTGTCTCTGGATTGGTGATTTCTGCCCTTCGTCATCTTGATGCTGCGGCGATCGCTTGGAGTCAAATCGATTCCTCGGTTATTAATAATTGTGGACAAGGGAATACCTCTTGTGTCTTGGGGCCCCAGATTTGGGATCTCTCAGGTATTTTACCCGACCGACAGTTCCCTGGAATTTTGCTAAAAACTTTATTTGGCTATACCCAAAAGCTGTATCTAGTTCAAGCTGTGGGGTATCTACTCTTTTGGGCGATCGTGGGTAGCCTCTACTTCCGTAGTCTTAGCCAACCCACACAATTAAAACCAGCAACCAAACTCAATTGAGCAGCAATGTAGTGGTCTGTCTCATTAATTTTGATAGTCATAGGTGTTTGTAGTAAAGACTTTAGAGGATGTCTGAGAAGTCAAAATTGTCATGCTGAATGAAGCGATAGCGTAATGTTCGCGGAGCGTCTCGTAGAGAAGCATCTCAGAAATTAACGGATAATAGAGATTCTTCCTTCCGCTCTGCTCCAGTCAAAATGACAAAATATACCATTACCTAGCTTTTCAGACATCCTCTTATACCAATTCACGAAAATCTTGATACATATAAATTTCTCGTAGGGGCACGGCAATGCCCATTGGTGTCAACTTAACGTGAAAGCTTAGTCTGATAAGCATTTCAAAGTTTTTCGATGTACCACCTAGATTTGAGATCCCCCCACTACCCACGCCAGTCGCTCCACTTGGGGAGCCAGCGCCGTGCAAAGAAAAGTTGCCATAGCGTAGCCATGCCGTAGGCTTTACGCTTCGCTTTTGTATCATTTTTAAAGTTAAATGAGATCAGAACTCGGAACTTCGTGCTTAGTCTATAGAATAAATAAGTACGAAACCTTTGAGAATACCAGGAGGTGACTTATGCAGAGTGTAAATCGCTCCTGGCAGCTAAAAAACTACGGTATTGCTGTACTCGCCAGCGCTTTAGCACTGTTATTTTCCCTACTGATATCGCCACTGCTGGAAAACGTTACTTTCTCAGCATTTTTTGCAGCGGTGCTGTTGAGTTCATGGTACGGTAATCGTGGCTCAGGTCTCTTGGCAACCTTTCTTTGTACC
This sequence comes from Komarekiella atlantica HA4396-MV6, assembly GCA_019359395.1. Taxonomy (GTDB): domain Bacteria; phylum Cyanobacteriota; class Cyanobacteriia; order Cyanobacteriales; family Nostocaceae; genus Komarekiella; species Komarekiella atlantica. The sequence continues at coordinate 70,348 of JAHHHK010000026.1, read as the reverse complement.
TTGGCTGTTGCTTACTTCTTTTTACAGCCCATCTATCCACTGTCTTTTATGACGCTGGATAGTATTATCCGCTTGGGATTATTTACTGTTGTCTCTGTGCTAACCACAGAGTTGAATGCCGCTTTGAGAAGGGCAGAATTAAAGCTACGAGAAAGCGAAAGTCGCTATCGCGAAATGATCGAGGCGGTGCAAGACTATGCAATTTATAGGCTAGACCCAGAGGGGCGAATTGTCACCTGGAATGCTGGGGCAGAACGCATTAAAGGTTACACAACTAAAGAAATTTTAGGTCAGCATTTCTCCCGCTTCTACACAGCCAGTGATTTAGAGCGAGGTCATCCCACCCAATCCCTTCAGATAGCTGCATCCCAAGGAAAGTTTGCCGAAGAAGGTTGGCGAGTCCGCAAAGATGGCTCGCAGTTCTGGGCAAGTGTTTTGCTAACAGTTATTCGAGATAAACAAGAAAAGCTACTTGGCTTTTCTAAGGTTGTACGTGATATCACAGAACGCAAAAGAGGCGAAGAGGAACTGCAAAAGCGATCGCAACAACAAGAAGCGATCGCACAGTTGGGTCAATTGGCACTCTCTGGCATCAGTCTGATGGCGTTAATGAATGAAACTGTAACTCTGGTAGCTCAGACTCTAGACGCGGAATACTGCAAAGTATTAGAGCTACTACCACAAGATGTGCTGTTATTAAGAGCAGGTATAGGATGGGAAGCTGAATTAATCGGTCATGTCACAGTTAGCACAGGTAGTGATTCTCAGGCAGGTTATACATTGCTTTCCACTCAGCCTGTTGTGGTGACAGACATTAACACAGAGACGAGGTTCCGTGGTTCTCCCCTGCTGTATAACCACGGAATTATCAGCGGCCTCAGCGTGATTATTAATGGACATCAGCCACCCTGGGGCGTTTTGGGTGTCCATACCATCCATCAACGAACCTTTACCCAAAATGATATTAATTTCTTGCAAGCCGTTGCTAATATCCTGGCTGATGCAATCAATACTGAAGAGTCAGCGCAAGCATTACAGCAAAGTTATAGCTTGCTGCAAAGTGTCATTGAAGGCACAAATGATGCCGTATTTGTCAAAGATTTCCAAGGGCGCTACAAACTGATTAATACGACAACAGCGCGAATTTTGGGTAGAACCAAAGACGAAATTATTGGCAAAGATGACACTGAGTTACTGACGCCTGACTTTGCGACCGTTATTAGAGAAACCGATCGCCGTATTATGAGCACAGGTAGGACGGAAGTTATTGAAGAAATGTTGATGGAAGCGGGTAGCCTTCATACTTTCCTATCTACTAAAGATCCCTACCGCGACGCACAGGGAAATATCATCGGAATAATTGCTTTATCACGAGACATCACAGAGCGCAAGCAGGCTGAAGCAGCATTGTTCCGCTCGAATCAGCGTTTAGAAACCTTACAAGCAATCGACCGGGCCATCTTAATGGCAGAGTCACCAGCGCAAATTGCCCAAGCCGCTCTCGAACGCTTGAGTAGTATTATTAATTGCCAGCACGCTGCTGTTATCGTGTTTAACTTCAATACAGGTGAAGCCCAAATCCTGGCGGGGCAAATTGCTCTGAATGTTGCTGGATCTGTGATCCCGATTACTGATTTAGTGCCAGTAGAAATGGTTAGGTATCGAGAACCTACCTTATATATAGAAGATATTGCCACCTCAAGCATTCGCACACCCGCCCTAGAGCGTCAAATGGCCACAGGCTCTCGAAGTTTTCTGGCGGTAGCGTTGCTAGTTGAAGGCAATTTGATCGGAGACTTGACTCTATTTGCCAACGAACCCGCGGCTTTTAATTTAGAATACCAGACGATCGCTACTGAAATCGCCAATCAGCTGGCGATCGCGATCCAGCAATCCCGACTGCGAGAACAATTACAAAACTATGCCAATGAATTAGAGCAACGAGTCGCAGACCGGACAGCTGCCCTTGTGGAAGCCAACGATGAACTCGAAACCTTTGGCTATTCTGTCTCTCACGACTTACGCGCCCCTCTGCGATCAATGCAAGGCTTAGCCCAAGCACTACAAGAAGACTACAGCAATCAACTAGATAGTGATGGGCAAGAGTATATCGAGCGGATTGTTGGCTCTGCACAACGGATGGATGGGCTAATTCAAGACTTGCTCGACTACTCACGCCTGAGTCGGACTGAAATTCAGCTTCGGGTACTGAACTTGACAGAAATTGTCACAGAAGCCAAAAATCAACTAGAAGCGGAATTGCGATCGCGCCAAGCTCAAGTAACAGTAGAACAGCCACTTCCAGAAGTTATGGCTCACCGCACAACTTTAATCCAAGTGATTGTCAACCTGCTAAGTAATGCGATCAAATTTGTCCCTCCTAGTCGGCAACCCCAAATTCGGGTACGGGCAGAAGTCATAGCAGGGGAGCAGGGGGCAGGGGGCGGGGGAGACAAGGGGAATGTAAATAAAACATTTTCCACTTCTTCCACTACTCAGCACGGGCTAAACCAAAGCTTGCCGCTAACAGCACGGGCTAAACCAAAGCTTTCCGCTCTAAGCGCAGCCATGCCCGCAGGGCTTTACAGTACTCAGCACGGGCTAAACCAGAGCTATCCGCTAACAGCACTCCCACGAGTTCGCCTTTGGGTAGAAGATAACGGTATTGGCATTGCACCAGAGCATCAGCAGCGAATTTTCAACGTATTTGAAAGGCTACATGGTGAAGAGAGCTATCCTGGTTCTGGCATTGGCTTAGCTATTGTCCGCAAAGGTGTTGAGCGTATGGGGGGACAGGTCGGTGTAGAGTCTTTAGTAGACCTAGGTAGCCACTTTTGGATTGAACTACAAACAGATACTATGAAAAGATGAACACAGATCAACAGACCATTTTGTTGGCAGAGGACGACTCTAATCAAGTCCTGCTCATTCGGCGTGCCCTACGCAAAGCGAATCTGACACAACCACTCCAAGTTGTTACCAATGGGGAAGCTGCCATATCTTACCTCTGTGGTGAAGGCGATTATACTGACCGGAAGTCCTATCCTCTACCGATACTGGTTTTGTTAGATCTAAAAATGCCCCGGAAATCTGGGTTTGAGGTTTTGGAGTGGATGAGGCAGCAACCTGAACTGAAACGCTTACCAGTTATCGTACTAACAACTTCCAAAGAAAAAACAGATATTCACAAAGCTTATGACTTAGGTGTTAACTCTTACTTAGTCAAACCTATCGCCTTCAATGACTTAACCGCAATGGTAAAGTTAGTTGATGCTTACTGGGTAAATTTGAATCAGCAACCGTTCTACACTGATTGAAACTTTAGTAAAGACTGCACACCCCAGACTTAAATATCCTTTATGTAAACGGTAAACAGTAAACGGTAAACATAATTGGTTTTAAGGGGAACTACTAAGGGGGCGATCGCAAACAAGCACTAATAACCCAAAGCCGAACAGTTATCAGTAAACGGTAAACAGTAAACGGTAAACATAATTGGGTTTAAGGGGAACCACTAAGGGGGCGATCGCAAACAAGCACTAATAACCCAAAGCCGAACAGTTATCAGTAAACGGTAAACATAATTGGGTTTAAGGGGAACTACTAAGGGGGCGATCGCAAACAATCTGAAAACTAATAACCCAAGCCAAATAGTAGCAAGCCCTATCTAGCGAGTTTAAATCCCCTACCATAGGCCGTCAGGACTGATAACTGTTTACTGTTTACTGTTTACTGTTTTTTGTTATTCCATGCACATTTTAATCATTGACGACAATCCAAATGACCGCTTCATGATTATCCGAGAAATGCGCCGGGAGTTTCCTGATGTAGAAGTGGAGGAAGTGGGTGCTCCAGAGGAGTTTGAGCAAGCACTAGCAGCGGGTTGCTTTGACCTAACTATCACCGACTATCAGCTGCGTTGGACTAATGGTTTGGAAATATTGCGTACTCTCAAGCATCGCTACCCTGATCGTCCTGTGATTATGTTTACAAACACGGGGAGTCAGGAAATTGCTGTTGAGGCAATGAAAAGTGGACTTGATGATTACATCCTCAAGTCAGCTAAGCACCTGGTTCGGCTATCGGCAACCGTAAAGTCTGTCTTAGAACGCAATGAAACTCGACGTAGAGCCAGCTTTTTTGAGAACCGCCTGCAATTTCTGCTCAACCAATTAAATGTCGGTGTGTTTCGGGCAATTCCCGACGGAAGGCTACTCGAAGTCAACAGTGCTTTTCTCAGGTGTCTGGGACTTAATTCTCTAGACGAAATCCGGTCTAATAATCGCTTTGATGAAATTTTTTCTAGAGCGGGGGATATTATGCCACAGCAAAGACGAGAACGAGAATTAAAGTTACGTAGAGCAGATGGTAGCTCGTTCTGGGTTGCCGTGAATGAAACTCTCAATACTACTCATGAAGATCCGGTCATTGATGGGCTGGTGGAAGATATCACCGGGCGCAAACGTGCGGAAGAAACACTAAAGCGTTATGCAACAAGATTAAAAACTCTACAGGAGTTAGACCGCTCAATCCTGCGGGCAATTTCTCCTACAGAAATTGCTCAAGCTGCCCTTGCTTACACCTATCCATTAATTCCTTGTGAGTTACTGGATGTGACATTATTTGACTTGGAGCATCAACAAGCTTCTGTGCTGGCTGTTGAGTCTAGCGATCGCATTGGCTTTAATAGTGGTGAGAGTTTATCATTGCAAGACTTTGGCGACATTAGCATTTTGCAACAAAACCAGGTGATGCTCATTGAAAACCTGGCTGAGCATCCCAAACCTTATCATGTCCAACAACGACTATTTGACCAAGGCATTCGCTTATTAATCAATGTGCCTGTGATTGCTCAAGGACAGCTCATCGGCTCTTTGAATGTGGGAGCAATCCAGCCCAAGTCATTAACTGAGGAAGACGTAGAAATCGCTCGCGAAGTGGCGAATCAGTTAGCGATCGCCATCAAGCAGTCCCGGATGCGTGAGGAGTTGCAGCGCTATACTGAACAACTCGAACAACTGGTTAGCAACCGTACACAACAGTTAGAAGAAGCAAATAGTGCTTTAGAAGCTTTTACCTATTCTATTTCTCACGACTTACAAGAACCTCTGCGCGCAATGCGGGGATTTGCCGCTATTCTGTTAGAAGAATACGAAACCGCATTGAATTCAGTCGGGCAAGATTTACTGAATCGGATCGCCAGTAGTGTGGAGCGGATGGATAATCTGCTGGTGGATTTATTAGACTACAGCCGTTTGAGTCGCGTTGATTTGCCGCTTCAACCAATTAACCTCAATTCACTACTGACGCAAGTACTGACGCAACTAGAGCCATCGCTTCAACAACAGCAGGCTCAAGTGATTGTCTCTGAACCCTTGCTGGAAATTGTCGGAAACTACCGCACTGTTGAGCAGATTGTCATAAATTTAATAACCAATGCCATCAAGTTTGTCGTTCCCGGAGTTCAACCCCAAGTTCGAGTATGGACTGAACGCCGCAACAGGGACGATACCTCCGGCACGTTAGGCGATCGCTGGGTGCGTTTGTGGGTAGAAGACAATGGAATTGGCATCCAACCTCAATATAGTGAGCGGATTTTTGGCGTTTTTGAACGTCTGCACAGTATAGAAGCTTACCCAGGAACAGGAATTGGATTAGCGATCGTCCGTAAAGGCATCGAACGCATGGGTGGTCAAGCCGGAATGGAGTCAGAAATCGGTCAAGGTAGCCGTTTTTGGATTGAACTACCAGAATTTTTTAAGTGAAGGGGATTGGGGATTGGGGACTGGGAACTGGGCAGAGGAGGCGAGTATAAAAAAAGGCTCGCTCACGAATATCAAAGACTCGTTAACGGAGTTCATCGCTCCATTAACGAGTATCAAAGATTCATTGTTGTATTACAAAATATATATCTCTTCTGCCCCCCTGCCCCGGTTGCTGAGCGCAGTCGTAAAGCCTGCGGCATAGCTACGCTTAGGGCGCAGCCTCTCGTAGAGAAGCACTGACCCTCTGCCCCTCCGCCCCTTAAAAATCCCCAGTAAAAATATCAATGGTAAACTAGAACGACTTTAATAAAAAGTCAATAGCTCTTATTTTCGTTAGAGTGGGATAACAATCAAAGTGTGAGGATTGATACTGATGCGAGTCTTGCTAGTGTATCCGATATTTCCTAAAACCTTTTGGTCATACGAAAAGATTTTGGCATTAGTCGATCGCAAGGTTCTGTTACCACCTTTGGGTTTAGTAACAGTAGCGGCAATTTTGCCTCAAGAGTGGGAATTCAAGCTGGTTGATCGCAACATTCGCCCAGCCACAGAGGAAGAATGGGCATGGGCAGATGTAGTAATTTTCTCTGCAATGATTGTCCAAAAACAAGATTTACTTGACCAAATTCAAGAAGCAAAGCGGCGTGGTAAATTAGTCGCGGTGGGTGGCCCATACCCTACCTCTGTACCTCACGAAGTGCAAAATGTTGGCGCAGATTTTCTGATTTTGGATGAAGGGGAAATCACTTTGCCGATGTTTGTGGAGGCAATTCAAAAAGGAGAAATATCGGGGACGTTCCGCACCGCAGAAAAACCTGATGTCACAAGTACACCAGTACCCCGCTTCGATTTATTAGAATTAGCTGCTTACGACATGATGTCGGTGCAGTTTTCGCGCGGGTGTCCTTTCCAGTGCGAATTTTGCGACATTATTGTTCTCTACGGCCGCAAACCGCGCACTAAAACCCCCACACAACTTCTGGCAGAGTTAGATTATCTCTACGAGTTGGGTTGGCGGCGGGGTGTGTTCATGGTGGATGATAACTTTATTGGCAACAAGCGGAATGTCAAGTTGTTGCTTAAAGAGTTAAAAGTCTGGATGGCAGAACACAAGTATCCCTTCAAGTTTGACACTGAAGCTTCAATTGACTTAGCCCAAGACCCAGAATTAATGGAGTTGATGGTTGAATCTGGCTTTGCAGCGGTGTTTTTGGGAATTGAAACACCGGATGAAGACAGTTTGCAAATGACCAAGAAGTTTCAAAATACTCGCAGTTCACTAACTGATGCAGTACAAAGCATTATTAAAGCCGGGTTGCGCCCAATGGCTGGGTTTATTATTGGGTTTGATGGCGAAAAAGCTGGTGCAGGCGATCGCATTGTCCGTTTTGCTGAACAAGCAGCAATTCCCTCTACTACTTTCGCCATGTTACAAGCGCTACCCAACACTGCGCTGTGGCATCGTCTGAAAAAAGAAGGACGACTACGGGAAAACCAAGATGGCAACATCAACCAAACAACTTTGATGAATTTTGTTGCCACCCGTCCCCTAGAAGATATTGCCAGAGAATATATTGAAGCCTTTTGTGCTTTATATGACCCCGTACAATATTTGGATCGCACCTATCGCTGTTTTTTAATGATGGGTTTGCCGAGTTGGAAAGCGCCAGCCAAAAAGCCGGAGTTGGTAGTTGTGAAAGCGCTGCTAATTGTGATTTGGCGACAAGGGATCAAACGCGAAACCCGCTGGAAGTTCTGGCATCATTTGTTTAGCATCCTCAAGCGTAACCCAGGAGTTGTCGAGCATTATCTCTCTGCCTGTGCCCACAACGAGCATTTCCTAGAGTATCGCCAAATTGTGCGTGATCAAATTGAAAGTCAGCTAGCTGAATATTTAGCACAAGGCGCAGAAAAACCGTATGTACTTGTGAAGGAAAAGGCTGAAGAAAAAGCGGAAGCGGTAGTTAGTTAAGCGTAGTAACTGGGAATGGGTAATAGTAAAAAGTTATCTATTAACAGTTACCAATTAGCAGAAATAAATCATGGCGATCGCTTTTTGATTTGAGGAGTTAAGAGCGATCGCTTTGTTTTTGACTTTTATTTTATGTCTTATTATTACCTACTCTATGCACTTTGCTCATGCTCCATTGGAGCAAGCTGAATTACTACCCTTTGATTGAGAGCATGAGCAATTTTTTGCAGCATTGAGAGAGAGTGTCCTTCGTAATCAGCATCTTCAAGCCGTGCAATCACAGGCTGTTTTGTATCAACAAGTTCAGCAAGCTGTTTCTGTGTTAACCCTGCTTTTGTTCTGGCTTCATAAATCAGCTGTGCCACCTCTGCATTTATAGAGGCTGACTCCACCATTAACTCAAGCTCAGGATCGCTGCTGATGATCTTGTTGATGATTTTTATTGCATCGCTAGTCTTCGCCATCCTCTTGTTCCTCTACGTAGGTATGAACTTCTGGGTTTTCTTCAAATAAAAGCTTTCGTGTGATCGCCCGTTCAATATCAATTGGTGGTACAGCTGCTTCTTCCTTTGCAATGGCGTGTGCGAGAATCGCTACGTTTTGCCCATGAAAGAAGTACAAGATGCGGTATTGTTCGCGTTTATGCTTTGCCCGAAGCTCATATATCCCGTCACGCAAGTAATCAGCCGCAGGGCGACGGAGTTCGTATCCTGATGCTGAAAGTTGTTTGATTCGAGCAACACAGTTTGCATAACCTTTGCGGTCTTCTTTCAAAAGTCGCGTCAGCCATTCAAGGACAGGAACTTTCCCTTCCTCTTCCTGGTAAAAAACAACTTTAGTTTCAGGCACAGCATCCCTTCAAAATATAACAATATTGCTATTTACTTTATATGCTAATTGAAAGGAGTTAGAGCAAAATTAATTCGCGGCTGTTTGCGCTTCTTGATAAATTATTTCCTGAAACTGAATCATGTCTTTTTGCGGGTCAGCGTGGCTAACTTTTACTAATATCTGTTCGCCCAAGTTCACAGAACGTTTGAAAATCATTGGTAACTGTAAGCCCAAATCTTCTAACAGAATTAGTGCTAAGTTGCTATCTTCGCGTAGCCACATTAATACTGTCACACTCCAAGTTTGCTCTGGATGACGGCGCAGATATTCTAAAGCCCAATATCTATTAGTTTGTCGTTCTACCATCGTCACCTCTTGGGTGGTAGTGGTGACAGTCATCATCACTTCTTTGAGTTGTTCTGCTGAAAATGGCAAAACTTCACCGCGCAAGTGGGCTTTCAGTTGAAAATGGGTTAGTAAGTCACTGTAGCGACGAATGGGAGAAGTGGCTTGGGTGTAGGTATCCAAACCCAAACCAGCATGACGCAAAGGCGTGATGCTCATTTCGCTCTTGGGCATACAACGACGCATAGCACAAGCGCGAACAAATCCTGCTGGTAGTAGGAGTAATTCCTCTTCTGGGGGCAATTCTGGCTGCGGCTGACCGCGAAAGGGCAAAGGTATGTTATGAGCTTGACCGTAACGGGCAGCAACTTCACCAGCAAGAATCATCATCTCTGCTACCAGTTGCCGCGACGGGGAATCATCTAAAATATCAATGTTGATCTCGTCACCTTTGACTTTGATCATCGCCTCTGGCATATTAATGCTAATTGCACCTTGAGCATACCGCCAAGCTCTGCGGCGCTGTGCCCAAGTGGCGATCGCTTCAATTTCTGGTTCTGCTTGTACTCCTAATTCGAGCACTTCATCAGCATCTTCATAGGTGAGGCGATAAGTCGGCTTAATCAAGCTGGTATGAATGCTGTAATCTTCTACTGCTCCAGTTCTATCTAGAACAACCCCAAAGCTGAGGGCGCAACAAATCCGTCCCTGTACTAGACTCATCGGCCCAGTTGCCAACAACTCTGGAAACATGGGAATCATCCCAGTCGGTAAGTAAACTGTGCTACCCCGCTTTCTGGCTTCGAGATCTAAATCATCTTCTGGCGCTAACCACCGAGTGGGGTCGGCTATATGCACCCACAGCCGCTCTCGTCCATCAGGCAGTGATTCCCAACTCAGACCATCGTCGATCTCAGTAGTACTTTCATCATCAATTGTGTATGCCTTCAAGTGAGTCAAATCTAGGCGATTTGCATCTAAGTCAGTCGGTGGAAAATCCAAACGCTGTTGCGCCACTTCTAATACCTTATTAGGAAACTGAATCGGAATTGAAGAACGACGCAGGAACAAGTTCTCGTAAGGACTCCACCAACCTAAGTCCACCAAAAGTTGAAAGGCTCCTGGGGGAGTTATAGGACGTCCCAGCATGGTCATAGTTTCTAAAACTGGAGCCGGGGGAGGATAGGCACGAGCCAAAGAGTCATAATTGACCCCCATCCGCACGGTATCAGCAAGCAGGGCTGCATATTTTTCCAGTCCTTCTAAGCGCTGGAGATCGTGGCGTTGCCACTCTACTGCTTCACCTTTAAGCGCCTGCTCTACGCGAGCCAAAAATTCCTGCTGTCCCTTAGCTTTTAGAGCCTCTACTTCCATCTGGTGCTTGCGTTCTGCTACCTGAGCAGCAGTCCGCGGCTCGTAAGCCTCTGCTTTTTGCTTGAAATAAAGTTTGTCCTCTGATAATAGGCAGTGAGCGGCATAACAATAAAGCGCGTCTGATTCAGAAAAAAGCAGATTCGCCATTTGGTCTGGGGTGACAGTTTCCCCGTCCTCAATCAGTAATTCCCAAGCTACTTCTAAGCTAGATGGATCTAAATAAGCCTGGGCTTGCTCCCAAAAGTTGGGAATCTCTGAAGGCTTGTAGGTTTGTCCGTTAACTGTATAAGTAATTTGTCTAGGCGCGAGGCTATGGGATTGACCACGTTCATCTACCACAAACCAGCGGGTTTTGCCGTCTGGACGATCTACGACACCCAGACGACGATCGCCTTGAACCCTAAATTCAACTAGCGTCCCCTTCTCCACAACTCTCGCGCTTTATTTGGTGAACAGTTTAAATAGTTTTGAGTTTAAAGTCCAAAGTCAAAAAGTCCAAAGACCCCTGTACAGACGCGATTGATCGCGTCTCTACTCTTGACCCCTGTAGAGACGCGATTAATCGCGTCTCTACTTTTTTAGCCTTCTGCATTGATGAATGGCAACAAAGCCACAATCCGCGATCGCTTAATTGCTAATGTCAAATCTCGCTGTTGTTTACACGTCAGTCCGGTAATCCGGCGCGGTAAGATTTTGCCTCGTTCGGTAATAAACTTACGTAACAAATCAACATCTTTGTAATCGATTGGTTCTCCTGGCTTGATCGGAGACAGGCGACGACGATAATAGCTCATCTTTACTTAATTTCCTTGTGAACGGTATGTTTGTTGCAGTGGGTACAGAACTTTTTCAGTTCTAGCCGATTGGTTGTATTGCGACGGTTCTTGGTGCTGGTATACCGTGAAACACCAGCAGAGCGCTTGTCTAGGTTAGTGCGACATTCAGTGCATTCTAGTGTCACTATTATGCGGGCGCCTTTGCTCTTAGCCATAATCTTACAAACAGTAAAGCCTGAAGAGAATTAACACAAATGACTATCTTCTCACATTACGACGCAAATTTTCAACTAATCGCTTAAGTTTTATATCTAGCGAGTAGCCTCGACGCGACGAAACTATGAAAGTTCCTGTATAGCGATCGTGCAAAGCCTGCCGCATCTGGGTATCAGAGAAGGCAGTAGCACAATCGATTGCCAGGGGAAGTACTAGAAGTATAGCAGTAGGATTGGCTCTAATGTTACTCAAGGCAATTGACACTAAAAGCGCACCACAACCGACGATCGCCTCACGCTTCAGCAGCGATCGCAAATCTGGAATTCTACCCACTACCTGCCCATCTTCAACTTCCAGCACTTTCAAATCGAACGCCCAACGCCCTAAACTTTGCCCTTGATTGTTGTATACCAACACCACCCGCAAAACCAGCCAAGCTATGACAAAAACTAGGATCTGCAAAAATTGAATACCGACATTGCCGCCTCCTAACAGGGAACTGACTAACCAAACAACCAGGAAATCAAGCCCTAATGCCATACCCCGTCGCCCAATCTCAGCCTTGGGATAGTGTTTTTGGGTAACTCTTTCAATGGTCATACAAAACAGGTATTTTTATTTAGGGGTAGAGAAATAATTGCTCCTGTCTTTAATATTAAGGTGATGAGCTAAGTAGTTGCTGCGCTTTCAACAAACGAAAACAAGACAATCGAGACAAAACAGCATGACTTTAAAAAAACCAACCAAATAACCTAAAACATGAAAAGGAGTATTAAATAATTCGTAATTCGTAATTCGTAATTAAGTTTTGTAATGGAGATTTAACCCCAACACAAAGCTTACCAGTTATAGAACCGGGGGACTTAAACCCACGGAACTCAGTATTAAATTTTGCGATCCAGTTCTTCACGTAGAACTCGGCGCAGTGTATCTTCTAAAGGTTCGCGGCATTGCTGAATGTGTTGGCGCAGGGCATTATTGATTAATGTCTGATAGTTTCCACCACCAGTTTGATGGACTTGCTCACGAAACCACGCGAGAATATCGTCATCAAGTCGGATTGTAATTCGGGTTTTGCCAGTTAATGTTGAGTCAATTGCACCGAGCTTACCTGTACTAAAATCGTATTCGTCTTTCATAAACTACCCCTCGTATTGTATGCGTTCATAACGTGTTGCTTTGCGAGCAGAAATCAACCGGATGCACTCATCACGCCACGTATAAACTACAACAAGAATTCGACCAAAGGCATCCATGCCAATTGTGATAAACCTTTCTTCGTCGGGATGCTCGTCTACTATCGTAATTGCAGCATCATCAGCAAACACGGAAACTGCATCTGCAAAATCAATGCGATGCTTGCGGAGATTAGACCTCTTGCATAAATGCTTAAATTGTCATGTTGAGCGGAGCGAAACATCTCGGAGATTCTTCCCTCCACTACGTTCTGGTCAGAATGACACTAATAGTTTTCGGACTTTTGCAAGAGGTCTATTGGATAAGGCTTTGTTGTCGTCCCACTCGTACTTCATGTGTCTATTGTATGTACAATAGTACACTACAGATTAAGAGAAAGATGCAAGCACACTGACAGATCTCCGTTTTTCAATTTAAGGTTGATGAATCAAAGGGTAAATGATCAAAGATGAGATCGCTATGCTATCAGTCAACGATGCAGAAGCAATTATTTTAAATTTAGTGCAACCGTTGGATGCTCAGCGGGATATAGAAGTTGTAGATTTATTGACAGCAGATAATCGTATTCTGGCAACACCTGTTACTAGTTCGCTAGATTTTCCCCATTGGGATAATTCGGCAATGGATGGCTATGCTGTACGTTACGAAGATGTGCAGCACGCCAGCGCCGAACAGCCTGTTATTTTGGAAATTATTGAAGAGATTCCTGCGGGATATCAACCCCAATCTACGATTCAACCGGGACAAGCAGCACGAATTTTCACAGGTGCGGTGATCCCCGCTGGTGCAGATACTATAGTCATACAAGAGAAGACACGCCGGGAAGAAAACCGCGTTTTTATCTTGGCTGCACCGCAAGCGCAAGAATTTGTCAGACACAAAGCATCTTTCTACCAAGCTGGAACACCATTACTATCAGCAGGAATTAGGTTAAATGCCGCAGAAATTGCGGTGCTAGCAGTGGCACAGTGTCCCCAATTAAATGTTTACCGTCGTCCGCGCGTGGCGATTTTTTCTACTGGTGATGAGTTAGTAACACCTGATCAACCGCTGGAACCTGGTCAAATTGTAGATTCTAATCAGTATGCTTTAGCAGCGTTAGTAAAGCAGAGTGGCGCAGAACCGTTATTGTTAGGAATTATTAAGGATGAGCCAGATGCCCTTCAAAAAGCGATCGCTTACGCCATAGCTAACGCCGATATAGTTATCTCTTCCGGTGGGGTTTCGGTAGGAGATTACGATTATGTTGACAAAATTCTAGAGTCATTAGGGGCAAAAATCCACATTCGTGCTGTGGGGATGAAACCAGGAAAACCTCTAACTGTCGCCACTTTCCCAACTCAGCACTCCTGTACAGACGCGATTAATCGCGTCTCTATTCCTCACTCCTCACTCTATTTTGGTTTACCAGGAAACCCGGCTGCGGTTTTGGTGACTTTCTGGCGGTTTGTGCTATCGGCAATTAAGAAACTTTCTGGAGTTACTGACGGTTGGAAACCGATATTTTTGAAAGTGCGATCGCGCGATGAGTTGCGATCGGATGGCAAGCGTGAAACTTACCTTTGGGGTAAATTGCATTTAATTGATGGAGTTTATGAATTTCACAAAGCTGGTGGTAGTCACAGTTCTGGTAATTTAATTAATTTAGCTCAAACCAACGCCTTAGCTGTTTTACCTATCGGGAAAACATTAATTTCCCCAGAAGAAAAAGTCCAAGTTTTGCAGATTGGTTATTTGTAATTGGTAATATCCCAGAAGTCGCGGTGTTCAGATCCCCGACTTCTTAAAGAGTCTGGGATCTTGAAGTTGGAGATCTTGGTTCTCACGAATGCTTTAGGACTGCTATATAAGAGTTTTTAATACGCAAATTTGTACCTTAGCTGACTAGGAAACACTATATCAAATTCACATATTGTTCAGCTTAAGTGTCTTAATTGTCTAGTGAAAGCCCAAATTTCGATTATTTGTTCTAATTATTTTCTTATTTTCTCTTAACTGTCTTATCTGTCGTTGCATTTATTTAGCGATAGTGAAAAGATACACACTTGACACTGAGATAAAGACCTCAGCATCACAATTATCTCAACATTTTCTATTTCCCCGGAGAAAAATAATGGGTGCAGTTGACGAAACACAAATACACATAATAACAAAAGGTCAAGACATTCAACTGTCTGATAAATCCATTCAAACCGAAAAATTTTTTAGTGAAAAGACCCTACGAGATGGGGGTAAAATTAGATTCAAAATTCGTTATCGTGCCGAACTACAAGATTTTTGTCTACTCGAAGTTTTTCTGATGAGAGCGCAGAACGGAACAATACATTCTAGAATGAGCATTCCTAATGGCGTCTCGACAACCAATGTTCAAGAAATACAGCGAGAATTTAATATTTGGGAGACAGGAGATTATTACTTCGTTTTCAAGATGTCTTACAATGTTGGAACGTTTTTTATTGAGGAGTATCAACTTTGTTGGATAGCTAACTAACTACTTTTCTTTGCAAGCAATTAATCTCAAAATCAGAAACATCAAACTTAGTGCGATCGCTTTGCTAAGGCTAGGTTAATTAGGATGTCAATAAAACTTGATTTTACCTGAGTTAACAATTAGCGATCGCTATTATACAAATATTATTTTATATAGACTATTTTTCAGTTAGTAACATCACTAAAATCCTTACTGATTCCAAATACAGCTAAGTTTAATTAAGACTTTTTGCTACGGTCGATCCAAATGCCTCTGAGTCCAGCTGCTTTAGCACCGTTGTAGTCTTCTGTAATACTGTCACCAATATGCCATGCTGCCTCTGGAGGACAGTTATGTTTTTTTAAAGCAATGGCGAAAATTTGGGGATCAGGTTTAGCTGCACGTGCCTGAGTAGAAATAGTAACAGATATAAAAAAGTCTCTCAATCCTAAACTTTGTAATACTGAGTAAATTCGAGAATCAAAATTGGATAGTACTCCTAGTTCGATTCCTAAACGCCGCCAGTTGACCAACGCTGCTAAAACATCAGGATAAACAAACCACGGTTGAGCAGTGCCAAAGTGAATGTAGAGTTCGCTAAAAAAAGCTGAAAAGTCAGAAAATTGCTTGAGAACACCTGCACTTTCAAAAGTGTTTAAGGCAATTATCCGCCACCAATCAAACTCGCGCTGGGGAATATCTTGCGTGTCTGCATCTAAAAATATCGGCGGTGGCGCGGCTTTAAAGCTTTTGATAAACGTTTTATTCAGTGTATCGGCTGAAACCTTAACCCCAAATTCTTCGGCTATTTGACTATAAACTTCACCTACACTACCTTTGACATCAAAGAGTGTGCCCACAGCATCTAAAAAAATGACTTTCGGTTGTTCCATAGTATTAAGTGCTAAGTTCTGTAGAGCCAGTGCGTAATTCGTAATATTCGCCAAGGGCGAGAAGCAAGCTACGTAATTCGTAATTGTTATACTGCAAGTGTTTAATTAGATTGGGAATGGTAGTTACGCTGTGCTGTACTAGGGCTTATCTGACCGGATTTATCGGAAATTTGGGTTAATAACAATATAGGTAAGGCTCATGCCCTACCTACAGTTCTAAAGTTCTATTTAGAAAGTGTTTCTATAATAGGACGGACTAGCCAGTTAAAACCAACTTTTAGCTGATGTTCTAAAGTTGGCAACCGATAGAGATAAGCAACACGACGGGCGACGTATGCCAAGGGGCCATCTAGTTTCATTCCTAAACCGGTCAGGGTGGCATTGTCTATTCCTAGTGCCATCATTTCCCCTAACTGTTGGTAGCGCAAGGGAAGCAAGGGACGATTAGTTAAAGAAGCCCAGATATTCCAAGCGGCATAATCGGATTCTTGGAAAGCTGCTTGTGCAGTGGCGGGGACTTGCTGTCCTTCTGCATCATGACAGTCTGCCAAATCTCCCAAAGCAAAGATTTTTGGATGGTCAAGAACTTGCAGAGTAGGTGTAGTGCTGATTTGACCACGCTGATTTTGCTTTAGAGGCAAGGATTTAACTACGGGAGCAACTCGTGTTCCTACAGTCCAAATTACTAAATCTACAGGAATCGTATCTACCTGGTTTTTGTATTCTAAGGAGATGGTATTTTGGTCTATTGATTCCACTTTGGTTTCTAAATCAATAAACACACCACGCGCATCTAAAGCTTTCTTTGCTGCTTCGCGGTTAAACTCTGGCGAAGTTCGCAGTATTTGCTCAGCGATTTCAATTATCCGAAAGCGTCCTCTTTCCCCTAGTCTGTCTGCTAACTTACAGGCTAACTCTACACCACTGTAGCCAGCCCCAACAATTGCCACGCGAATTTTGTCAGCATCCGATTCTTCCAATAATCGCAGGCGTTCTTCTAGACGATAAACATCAGAGATTGTGCGGAACGGGTAAGCGTAGGACGTCGCACCGGGGACTAAATCCAATGGTGTTTCTCCACCTAACGCCAATACTAATCGGTCGTAGGGGATTTCTGGCCCATCCTGTAAATGTACCCTTTGCTGGTCGATGTCAATTCCAGACACAACTGCTTGATAAAAACGTATACCTGTGCTTTGTAAAATTTCTTCAAATGGGGGGGCAATTTCCCAGGTTTGCAGTTCACCAGTCAGTAATTCGTATAGTAAAGGAGAAAATAGGAAGCGATCGCTTTGATCTACCAGAACTATTTCGGGTTTTTGCGTAGATTCCCAAGGTAACTGGCTCAAACGCAGAGCAGTGTAGAGACCACCAAAGCCTCCACCGAGAATACAAATTCTAGGAGTTTCTTGAGTCATCGGTCGATATGTGTGGGACGGTCAATTCCAGCAGGGCAACTAACTTCAGTGTAATGATTTCTTTCGGTTTATTGCCATGAGCCAATAATTTGAATGTTGTCCCTCATGTAGTTGATGTGCAGTTAATAGCTTCACCTTGACAAAGCCATATTTTTCATAGCAGCGGATAGCACGAGTATTGCTAACGTCTGGATCGATGACAATTTTAACGGCTTGCAGTTATTCAAATATATATTCTATAACTGCTGAGAGCATTTTTGTGCCGATTCCCTATAAAACAATTTTCAGATCAGCCCCGCGATGATATTGATGCTGATAGCTAAAATGGTGGTATTGAAGAAAAAAGATAATATACCGTGTATCAGAGTTAGGCGTCTCATCTTGCGTGATGTTGTCTGCACATCAGAAACTTGGCTAGTCATACCAACTACGAAAGAATAATATAAAAATTCCCAATAGTCTGGATAGTCGTTATTAGGAAAATCTAAACCTCTAACTATTTCTTCATTATTATTACGACTAATATTTTTATAATAACTATGTGCATATTGCAGCGCAAACATAGTATGTACTAGTAGCCAAGAACCTAAAATCGTCATAATCGAAAGTATGACGTGTAAGGTCAGCAAAATTGTTGACAGAGCTTTTTTATCAGTGAGTAAAAACCCAATGGCTAACACACTAGCACAAGCCGCAGCAATCACCAGCATAAATATAGCCAAACGGCCTTCGTATTCATTTTCGGCATAACGGCGGATTTTTTCTGGGGTAGCCTTGATCATCTTCCACCAAGTTATGGCTAAAAAAAAGTCAGCACCGGAGTTCCAAGCGCAGAGAAGACGAGTGGGTAAGTGCAGCCAAGGTGGAAGTAATGCTAATACTGACGCAGCCAAACCAGTAGCAATGATCAATCGGGGTCGGTGGTCAAAGTTTTTAAATAAGTTCAATTTAATTGACACTTTGACAAATAATTCAAATTATACATGATTAGCAGTATAGCTTCTAAGTTAGTAGCTCTAGTTGAGAAAATCCTAATTTTTTAAAAACAAGTATTATTAATAAGTTATGCGATCGCGCCATTCCTCCAGCATCTTATTACTAATGCCCGAAACTCTATCTAAGTCTTGTAAAGATATAAAATTTCGTTGTTGGCGGCTAATAATTATTCGTTGTGCTAACTTCTTGCCTACACCGGGTAAAGTTTTTAATGTTTCCAAATTTGCAGTGTTGATATTTACTTTTTCGCTTGCTGTAATTTCACTTGAATAAGAAGTTTTTATCTGAGAACACTGTTTTTGTTCTAGTTTAATTTTTTCTTGAACTGCTGTTGGTATTCCTGGTTTGGCTTTAGCATAAAGACGAGCAAATTCACGCACATAATGGGCAGTAACGGTAGGATTTTCAATCACTAAAAGTGTCTCATCATTGCCACTATTAGCAGCTTCCGACCAATTATGAGAACCTGTAATTACTGTTTGACTATCAATAACACCAAATTTATGATGTAATAGATCACCTTTGGCTAAGGAAGGCACACCCACAGTGGTAATTGGGTTTTGCCAAGGATGATTATCAACTTCATATTTACATTTGTTACTGAGTGCAACCCCCATCATATCTAGTGCTTCACTATAAGGTCTATATGCAAATTGTGGCTCAATCAATGCGCGAATTTGCACACTTTGTTGATGACGGTTTTCTAAGATATTGGCAAGCCGTTGCTCGGAAAAAACAAATAACGCCATATCAATAGATTTAGTTGCTGAATCTAAAGTTTTGCCGATTAAACCATTGCTGCTGTTACTCCAAGATTGAGTAGGAGAAGTAGGCGAAAACTGTACAGTAATTTGGGTTTTTCCAAAAGCTATCGTTTTAGGGGAACGTATCGGCTTTTGCAAACCAAATCGACTATCTGGCTTACCTCCTGGGCCATCTCCCCACATGATATTAAACTCTTCTGTAAATAAAGATGCTAATTCTGGGCTATCAATTTGTAATAAATTATTGGCATTACCTAAACTACTAGAATTGGTGAAATCGCCAAAAGTATCACTGAGGGTAAAATTCGCCGAAGTTATAACAACAATGCGATTATCCACAATCACAAATTTGTGATGCATTAAACTGCTACCTGCTGAACCATCAGCTTGGTCATCAAGCCAGGGAATTTTAGCGTTTTGTAAAATTACTAATGCATCTCGTTGATTGATTTCCTCTGGAGTGAGATGATTATCTTGGTTAATGTCTACAAATTGGCGAAACTCGTTATAACGTTGTCGTTCTCTTTTATCTAATTTACTGATTTCAGCAGATGTGAAGTTACTCCAAGGTCGGCTATAGCTATTTTCTAAAATTATCCTGACCTTGATCCCGGCTTTTTGTCTATCAACTAGTGCTTTAGCAATTGCGGGTAAACGTAATTCTTGAACAGCTATATCTACTGTTGATTTAGCTTGATCAATAGCATCAACAATCTGTTTTTCTAAATTATCTCCCAAACGGGTATGTTGACGGTAAGGTTCTTTGTATGCTGAAGACTCGGAATGATTCAAGTAAACTTGAACTAATGGATCTTGCGGTAAAGGCGCTGGACGCTGATTGTAAGAATGGACTCGTTGACAAGCAGCAAGGGGAAATATCAGTAAAAAGATATAAAAAGAATACCTTTGTCTAGAGAAAAACTGCACTGTAATCTGCTAAAAGTGGATTAGGGGTGAACACATTTATCATTCCCAAAATTTTGTGTTCTGAATTAAGTAGAGAAATAGCTACCCATACACGCCGAAGTATCTAGATTTTGTCAGATTTGCCCATTTAAATGTGTGTGTTGACAAGATCAGTATCCTGTTGTCAGCGTGTGTTCCCACTACTATTGATTGATATGCAAATTTATCTAGATTACAGCGCCACTACTCCCACTCGCCCAGAAGCGATCGCAGCGATGCAAGTAGTCCTCACTCAACAGTGGGGTAATCCTTCCAGTTTGCATGAGTGGGGACAAAGGGCTGCAACGGTTGTGGAACAAGCAAGAGTCCAAGTAGCTGGATTAATTAACGCCGCCAGTCCTGAATCTATGATCTTTACTTCTGGCGGCACAGAAGCAAATAATCTGGTGATTATGGGTATTGCCCGGTTATATGCTGTTCCCCAACATATAATTATTTCCAGCGTCGAGCATTCGGCAATTTCCGAACCAGTACGGTTGCTTGAGATGTGGGGTTGGGAAGTTACGCGCATATCTGTGGATGCTAAAGGCAGAGTCAACCCTCTAGATTTAAAGGCGGCGTTGCGACGTAACACAGTCTTGGTTTCGGTAATTTACGCTCAAAGTGAAGTAGGAACAGTACAACCAATTGAGGAACTAGGGCAAATTGCCCGATCGCATGGAGTTTTGTTCCATACAGACGCAGTGCAAGCAGCGGGACGTTTACCTATAGATGTACAACAACTCCCGGTAGACTTACTTAGCCTTTCCAGTCATAAAATATATGGGCCACAAGGTGCTGGGGCGTTATATGTGCGTCCTGGTACAGAATTGATACCCCTACTGGGTGGCGGTGGACAAGAAATGGGACTGCGTTCTGGTACTCAAGCCGTACCTGCGATCGCTGGTTTTGGGGTAGCAGCTGAATTAGCCGCGCAAGAACTACCAATTGAAACACCCCGTTTAATTAAGTTACGCGATCGCGCCTTTGCCCTATTAACCGAAATTCCTGGTTTAATAGCCACAGGTGATCTTGATCATCGTTTACCTCACCATGTCAGCGTCTGTACAGAAAACGCCGATGGGGAAATCAGCGGTAAAACCTTGGTACGACAGCTAAACCTGGCCGGTATTGGTATCAGTGCTGGTGCTGCTTGTCACAGTGGCAAACTTAGCCCTAGTCCAATATTGTTGGCAATGGGCTATTCAGAAAAAGCTGCTTTGGGCGGAATTCGCTTAACACTGGGGCATGATACCACCGAAGCTGACATAGATTGGACAGCAATGGTGTTAAAGCAAGTTTTGCAAAGACTGACACCAGATTTGTCTTTGGTCAAACGTTAAACAGTAAACAGTAAACAGTAAACAGTCAACAGTAAACGGTTATCGGTGAAGAGTGATGTATTTATCTGCATCGTTAGAGGATGTCTGAAAAGCTAGGTAATGGTATATTTTGTCATTCTGAATGGAGCAGAGCGGAAGTCAGAATCTCTATTGTCCGTTAATTTCTGAGATGCTTCTCTACGAGACGCTCCTTTGTAGCTTGGCTTTTGCGTAGGGGTACATTACGCTATCGCTTCATACCCTGCGGGATCTTGCTACAGCATGACAATTTTGACTTCTCAGACATCCTCTTAGAGTTCCCCACAATATTAAGTTAATACAATTCAGTTAAGAATTTTTTCCTTCTCTTTGCGTCTTTAGGGTATGACTCCGGCACGCTATGCGAACGTTAAAAAATTGAATTTAACTTCGCGTAGGGTTTTGTAGGACAAGCTACCAACTTCTCTGTGCGTGAGATAACAAGACTAAACTGTATTCACCGAAATCCCCTATTCCCATTAAAAATATTTGCCATTTATCCAAAGCAGAAGATAGCTAGCTATGATCAGCTAAGTGGTGTACCAGCGTGCGATCGCAGGTGCATGGGGTGAAATTCGCCTAACTGTTGCCCAAGGGTGAACAAGCGCAGAGCATTACCAGAAAGTACCCTTAAGCAGGTACAGGGGACAAAAAATACAAAAAATTTCTCAAGAATAAAAATAAGGATCAAGCTATGACAACCGAACAGTTGACTAGAGACAGCGACAATTTAGATTTAAATCAGCTATTGAGAACGCTGGCTGCTGTCAAACAAGGTGACTTTTCTGTTCGGATGCCCATAGAGCAAACTGGTATGGCGGGGAAAATCGCTGATACGCTCAACGATATTATTGACCGAAATGAGCGGATGGCGACAGAGTTACAGCGGATGGGCGATGTTGTCGGTAAAGAAGGCAAAATCACTGAACGCGCCTCTTTAGGTGATGTTCGCGGTTCCTGGTCAGATTGTGTGACTTCTGTCAATACTTTAATTACAGATTTAGTCCAACCGACAGCTGAAACTACGCGTGTAATCAGGGCTGTAGCTAATGGCGATCTATCCCAAACCATCGCTACAGAAATTGATGGTAGACCCCTGCAAGGCGAGTTTCTGCAAACTGCCAATATTGTCAACACGATGGTAGATCGGCTCGGTTCCTTTGCAAGTGAGGTAACGCGAGTGGCCCGTGAAGTTGGAACAGAGGGTAAACTGGGCGTGCAAGCAGAAGTGCTGGGTGTGGCTGGCACTTGGAAAGATTTGACCGATAACGTGAACTTGATGGCAGGTAATCTGACTGGACAAGTTCGTAACATCGCTGAAGTTGCTACAGCGATCGCCAACGGCGACCTTTCCAAAAAAATCACTGTCAATGTGAAAGGCGAAATTCTGGAGTTGAAAAACACCGTCAACACAATGGTAGATCAACTCAATTCCTTTGCTAGTGAAGTCACGCGAGTTGCTCGTGAGGTGGGAACTGAAGGTAAACTGGGCGTGCAAGCAGAAGTGCGAGGCGTGGCAGGTACTTGGAAAGATTTGACTGATAACGTGAACTTGATGGCAGGAAATCTGACTGCTCAAGTCCGTAATATTGCTGAAGTCACTACAGCGGTAGCCAATGGCGACCTTTCCAAGAAAATTACTGTTGATGTTAAAGGCGAAATTTTGGAGTTGAAAAACACCGTCAACATCATGGTGGATCAACTCAATTCCTTTGCATCGGAAGTGACACGGGTTGCCCGTGAAGTGGGTGCAGAAGGAAAATTAGGCGGTCAAGCAGAAGTGCGCGGCGTGGCTGGCACTTGGAAGGACTTAACCGATAGTGTGAACTTCATGGCGGGAAGTTTAACAGCCCAAGTACGGAATATTGCTGAAGTTACCACGGCGGTGGCAAACGGCGACCTTTCTAAGAAAATTACTGTGGATGTGAAAGGTGAAATTTTGGAGTTGAAAAATACCATTAACACGATGGTGGATCAACTCAACTCCTTTGCTAGTGAAGTGACGCGAGTTGCGCGTGAGGTGGGAACTGAAGGTAAACTGGGCGTGCAAGCAGAAGTGCGCGGCGTGGCAGGTACTTGGAAAGACTTGACCGATAATGTGAACTTAATGGCGGGTAATCTTACCGGACAGGTACGGAACATTGCCGAAGTTGCCACAGCGATCGCTAGCGGTGATCTTTCTAAAAAAATCACTGTCGATGTCAGAGGTGAAATTCTAGAACTCAAAAACACCATCAATATAATGGTGGATCAACTCAGTTCCTTTGCTAGCGAAGTAACGCGAGTTGCTAGGGAAGTGGGAAGTGAAGGTAAGCTAGGCGTGCAAGCAGATGTCAAAGGTGTGGCTGGCACTTGGAAGGATTTAACTGATAGCGTGAACTTCATGGCGGGAAGCTTGACGGCACAAGTACGGAATATTGCCGAAGTGACCACAGCGGTAGCAACAGGCGACCTTTCCAAGAAAATCACCGTCGATGTTAAAGGTGAAATTTTAGAGTTGAAAAACACCATCAACACAATGGTGGATCAACTCAACTCCTTTGCTAGTGAAGTGACGCGAGTTGCTCGTGAAGTAGGAAGCGAAGGTAAACTGGGTGTGCAAGCAGAAGTGCGCGGCGTGGCTGGCACTTGGAAGGACTTAACCGATAGTGTGAACTTCATGGCGGGAAGCTTGACGGCACAAGTACGGAATATTGCCGAAGTGACCACAGCGGTAGCAACAGGCGACCTTTCCAAGAAAATCACCGTCGATGTCAAAGGTGAAATTCTGGAGTTGAAAAATACCATTAACACAATGGTGGATCAACTCAGTTCCTTTGCTAGTGAAGTAACGCGGGTGGCGCGTGAAGTGGGAACCGAAGGCAAACTAGGTGTCCAAGCAGATGTCAAAGACGTTGCTGGGACTTGGAAGGACTTGACCGATAGTGTAAACTTCATGGCGGGAAGTTTAACAGCGCAGGTGCGAAATATTGCCGAAGTTACAACTGCGATCGCCAACGGCGACTTATCTAAAAAAATCACTGTTGCTGTTAAAGGCGAAATTTTAGAACTCAAAAACACCATCAATATAATGGTGGATCAACTCAATTCCTTTGCTAGTGAGGTAACACGAGTTGCTAGGGAAGTGGGAAGTGAGGGTAAACTGGGCGTTCAAGCAGATGTGCGCGGTGTAGCTGGCACTTGGAAGGACTTGACCGACAGCGTGAACTTCATGGCGGGAAGCTTAACAGCACAAGTCCGCAACATCGCCGCTGTCACCACCGCCGTAGCAAATGGCGACCTCTCCAAGAAAATTTCTGTTGATGTCAAAGGTGAAATTTTGGAGTTGAAAAATACCGTTAACACAATGGTGGATCAACTCAACTCCTTTGCTAGTGAGGTAACGCGGGTTGCCCGTGAAGTGGGAACCGAGGGCAAACTGGGTGTACAGGCAGAAGTTAAAGGCGTTGCCGGCACTTGGAAGGATCTCACCGATAGCGTGAACTTTATGGCGGGAAGCTTAACAGCACAGGTGCGGAATATTGCCGAAGTTACCACTGCTGTGGCAAACGGCGACCTCTCAAAGAAAATCACCGTCGATGTCAAAGGTGAAATTCAAGAACTTAAAAACACCATTAACACAATGGTGGATCAGCTTAACTCCTTTGCATCAGAAGTTACAAGAGTTGCCCGTGAGGTGGGAACTGAGGGTAAGCTGGGTGTACAAGCCTACGTTAGAGGTGTGGCTGGGACTTGGAAAGATTTAACCGATAACGTTAACTCAATGGCGGGGAACCTCACAGGACAAGTGCGGAACATCGCCGAAGTTACCAAGGCGGTGGCGAACGGCGACCTCTCCAAGAAAATCACCGTCGATGCCAAAGGTGAAATTTTGGACTTGAAGAATACGACCAACACGATGGTGGATCAACTCAGTTCCTTTGCATCGGAAGTAACGCGGGTGGCGCGGGAAGTGGGAACCGAAGGGAAGTTGGGCGGACAAGCGCAAGTCCAAGGTGTAGCAGGCACTTGGAAAGATTTAACTGATAATGTTAACTCGATGGCAGGTAACTTAACCGCACAAGTGCGCGGTATTGCCAGAGTTGTAACAGCGGTTGCGAATGGTGACTTAAAACGGAAACTCATGCTAGATGCTAAGGGAGAAATTGAAACCTTGGCAGAGACAATCAACGAGATGATTGATACCCTAGCGACGTTTGCTAATCAAGTAACAACCGTAGCGCGGGAAGTGGGAATTGAAGGGAAGCTAGGCGGACAAGCCAGAGTACCTGGGGCGGCTGGGACTTGGAAAGATTTAACAGATAACGTCAACGAACTTGCTGCTACTCTCACCACCCAGTTAAGAGCGATCGCCGAAGTGGCTACAGCGGTAACTAAGGGCGATTTAACTCGCTCAATTGCTGTTGAAGCATTAGGTGAAGTGGCGATTCTCAAAGACAACATCAACCAAATGATCGCCAATCTGCGGGAGACAACGCAGAAAAACACCGAACAAGATTGGTTGAAGACTAACCTAGCCAAATTTACCCGGATGCTCCAAGGTCAGCGAGACTTGGAAACTGTATCCAAACTGATTCTCTCAGAACTAGCTCCCTTAGTAGGAGCGCAACACGGCGTATTCTTCATGATGGAAGCAGCAGAGAATCAATCGTATCTCAAACTGCTGAGTAGCTACGCTTACCGCGAACGCAAGCATCTAGCTAACCGCTTCCATTTGGGTGAAGGTTTGGTAGGACAATGCGCTTTGGAAAAAGAGCGAATTCTACTCACGGAAGTGCCAAGCGATTATGTCAAAATCGGCTCTGGTTTAGGAGAAGCGGCTCCCCTAAATGCCGTGGTGTTACCCGTTTTATTTGAAGGACAAGTGACGGCGGTGATTGAATTAGCTTCCTTCCGCCGCTTTAGCGAAATTCATCTGACATTCTTCGATCAACTCACCGAAAGTATTGCGATCGTCCTCAATACGATTGCAGCTTCTATGCGGACTGAAGAATTGCTGAAGCAGTCGCAATCTTTAGCTGAAGAACTACAAACCCAGCAAAGCGAACTCAGAGAAACCAACAAGCGCCTAGAACAACAAGCCCAATCACTCAAAACCTCCGAGGATTTATTAAGAGGACAGCAAGACGAACTACAACAAACCAACGCCGAGTTAGAAGAAAAGGCAGAGTTACTAGCCTTGCAAAAACAAGAAGTCGAGCGCAAAAATCGCGAAATCGAACAAGCAAGACGATCTTTGGAAGATAAAGCTGAACAACTAGCCCTCTCGTCAAAATACAAGTCTGAGTTTCTCGCCAATATGTCCCATGAGTTGCGGACACCGCTAAACAGCTTATTGATTTTGGCTAGATTGTTGGCGGATAACGTCGAGAGCAACCTCACCGCCAAGCAAGTCGAATACAGTCGCACAATTTACTCAGCTGGTAACGACCTTTTGGCTTTGATTAATGATATTCTCGACCTCGCCAAAATCGAATCTGGAACCATGTCAATTGATATGACCCAGACGCTCTTAACAGAGTTGCGCGAACAGATTGAAGGCACATTTGGGCAAATAGCTCAAAATAAAGGGCTTGCCTTCACAATTGAATTAACTTCGGAATTGCCACCAACCATTTATACTGATGCCAAACGCTTACAACAAGTACTGAAAAATCTGCTCTCCAACGCTTTTAAGTTTACAGAGCAAGGAGAGGTACGCTTGCAAATTGCGGTGGCGAAGCAAGGCTGGAGTATCGACCACCAAACCTTGAATCGCGCCCAGACTGTGATTGCCTTCTCAGTCAGTGATACAGGCATTGGTATTGCCCCCGAAAAACAAAAAGTGATTTTTGAAGCATTTCAGCAAGCCGATGGCTCTACCAGTCGTAGATACGGTGGTACTGGATTAGGTTTATCAATTAGCCGCGAAATCGCCCGTCTCTTTGGCGGAGAAATAAAACTCGTCAGCAATCCCGGTCAAGGTAGCACGTTTACATTCTACCTACCGCAATTCAGTCCTGAGTTCAGAGTACCGAGTCCTGAGTTTACATCTCAAACACTCCCCAGTCCCCAGTCCCCAGTCCCCAATCCCCATACTTCGACTTCGCTCAGTACAAGTTCCCCAGTCCTCAGTGACGATCGCGCTACTATCGAAAATGGCGATCGCGTATTGCTAATTGTCGAAGATGACATTAACTTTGCCCGTATCCTCCTAGATATGGCACAACAGCAAGGATTTAAGGTCATAACTGCCCAAAATGGTGTCGCAGGTTTGGCCCTAGCACAGCAATTTCAGCCTTCAGCCGTTTTGCTAGATATTCGGATGCCAGAAATGGATGGTTGGACGGTGTTAGATCGTTTGAAGCATGACCCAAATACGCGTCATATCCCCGTACATATCATGACAGTCGAGGAGGGAAGACAGCGGAGTTTGCAATTAGGAGCGATCGCATATCTGCAAAAGCCCTTAACCAGCGAAACTATATTTGAGGCATTAAGCAAAATTAGAGGTTTTGTTGAGCGTCGGGTGAAGAATTTGCTCATAGTCGAAGATGATGATATTCAACGGCTGAGTCTTGTGGAATTGGTTGGTAACAGCGATGTTGCTACCACTGCTGTTGGTACTGGTGCAGCAGCCTTAGAAGCCATTCGCTCACAACATTTTGATTGCCTCGTCCTTGATTTAGGGCTACCAGATATGACTGGGTTTGAACTAATCGAGCAAATCAAGCTAGAACCTAATGGCGAAACTTTGCCCATCATCGTCTACACCGGCAGGGAAATTACCAAAGCTCAAGAAACTGAACTCAGGCGGATAGCCGAGACAATCATTGTCAAAGACGTGCGATCGCCCGAACGTCTCCTTGATGAAACAGCATTATTTTTACACCGAATCCAAGCAAATCTACCTGCACCCAAACAACAAATACTAGAACGATTACATTCAATTGACTACTTACTCGTTGGTAAGAAAGTGCTAATTGTAGACGACGATATGCGTAATATCTTCGCGCTGACGAGTATGCTGGAGCGCTATCAAATGTGTGTTTTATATGCTGAAAACGGCAGAGAAGGTATTGCCTTATTGGAAAATACACCAGACATTGATATTGTTTTGATGGATGTAATGATGCCAGAAATGGACGGTTACGAAACAACCCGCCTCATCCGCCAAAACGAGCAATTTCAACCTTTGCCGATAATTGCTCTTACAGCCAAAGCGATGCAAGGCGATCGCGATAAATGCATTGAAGCAGGTGCATCAGATTACATCACCAAACCTGTAGATACTGAACAGCTGCTTTCACTCTTGCGTGTTTGGCTTTATCGATAGCTATAAAAATTTTACTTGCGATTCGAGAAAAGAGATGCCAGAAATATATCTGAATGCCAATTAATTGGCGTACATATTCTTGTAAAAACAAGAGGAAACTAATGGCAAATTTTGAAGTTATCGAAAAAGAAGGGTTGCGTTTAGTCAAGGTAAATTTACAAAACGAAACAGTACGTACTGAATCTGGTGCTATGTACTATATACGTGGCAACATTACTATGCAATCTAAACCGCCTTCTGCGGGTGGATTTTTGAAATCTTTAGCCACAGGTGAAAACATTTTTCGCCCGACTTATACAGGAAGCGGTGAATTGTATTTGGAACCTTCTTTGTCTGGATTTCACATCCTAGAATTAGATGGCAGTGAATGGATTTTGGATAGTGGCGCTTATTGGGCAAGTGATGGCAGTGTAGAAGTAGGAATTGAGCGCAATAAATTAGTATCTGGCTTAATTGGTGGCGAAGGTTTATTTCAAACCAAAGTCAAAGGTAGAGGTAAAGTGGTCATGGTAGCGCAAGGGCCTGTAGAAGTTGTACGTTTACAAAATGACCGATTAGTGGTTGATGGCAACTTTGCGATCGCGCGCACAACTACCTTAAATTATCGTGTGGAAAAAGCCACTAAATCTTTCTTCGGTTCTATGACTTCTGGCGAGTTTTTAGTAAATACTTTCGAGGGAACTGGTACTGTCTTACTAGCACCTGTCCCTTATTGGCAAGTGATGTTGTTGCGTCAAATTACGGCAGCAATTCCTAAAACTTCTAGTTAGGAATCGTCAATTAATTTAACGTGACAGGACTTACGCATGGGTTACGGAAAATCGTAGACGCGGAGCGGCTTGCCGTAGCGAAAAGTTCTGTAGGCGGGTTTCCCGCAGTAGGAAACTTTTCAAGACAGGCTACCACAGAGGCGCAGCGAAAAGTAAGCGAAGCTCCGGGTAACAGGAGCGCAAAACTTTTCAAGACAGAGGTCACGGAGAAATGAGAGTTTGAGAGGTTTTTTGTGTAAGTTCTATGTGAGTTCGACTAACTAGCAAGTGCCCGCCGAGCAGCCATAGCAGCGACTAACAAAGAGATGCCGCTCATGAATAGGCTAATACCCACGTATAGACCAATCAGCCAGATAGCGCTGAAGGGCCATCGATTCAGAACTATGATGCCCAAAATTAAAGTAACGACTCCGTTTAATGCCACCAGCCAGGACATCCTGTGCCCCGCTCGGTGGGTAAACGCCATAATGATGGTAAAAATACCCTCAATAATGAACAGAATGCCAAAAGCTAAGGTCAACGCTAGCAGCGCAGATCCTAGATTAAACAGAATATAAATGCCTGCGATCGCATATAAAACACCCACAATCAAATTCAGCCAGAACCCTCTTACTGGTTTTGACTGAAACGATTCAACAATCATCACAACGCCGCTAATCAGGGTAATCCAACCAATGACGGAGGTAAAAAATGCCGAGGCAATACCAGGCATTAGGATTGCTAGCACACCCAGAATAATCAAACCAATGCTTAGAGCGATTACCCAACCAGTCGATTTTTGAATATTTACTTCAGGTTGAAAATTAGTAGTCATAGCACTCACCTCATTTTTTTATCGTGTTTAGGTTAAAACAACTAGCCTCAAGCGAGGAAAACCGCTAAAGGTTGTGTTTGACTGTGAAAATTTGACATTAATAGCGCAAAACTAATGCAATTCGCTGATGAATGGATAGTGCTTCATCGTCCACAATTGCAATGTTTCCTCCCTTAGCCAAGACAACTTCTATAATTTCATCGACGGCATCATCCATTACTTCTGTACCACCCGGTTGATCCACTAACTCAAACCTGCCGTCTTCAGTCAAGATTGCTGGTACATGGTAGTTTTTTTCGACTAAAAGCAATTTCCCTCGACCTTCATGTGCTAATCGCCACGTTTCCCCAATTGTAGAAACGACACTTTGAGTACCCATCGCGTTATCCAATGCCTGGAGTGCATCAGCCTGTTGCGCCTCCCGAACGGACTGCACAATTGACCACACTTGAGGGGTCAGTTCATGAATCGTCGCTTTATCAAAATTGCCGCTCAGGCTTGGTGCAATCGCTTGGGTATTTTGCGAAACCTCTTGGAAGAAAGATACTTGCCGATCAACCCCTCCCAAAACCAATGGTAGTGACTCATTTTGATTCTGATAGAGCGTCAATACACTATCTACTTGCTGAAAAAATCTGCGATGCCTGTCGTCTCGATAGCTAGAATCAGCGTCATAGGGAAGCGGAGCCGTGGCTCCGGGCCCTGTCATTTGCATTGGGAAGTTTTCATCATTAACTTCCTCAAGGGTTTCCCCTGTCCCAGCTAATAAGCGCGTGGATGCCTGACTTAACAGCAAAACCCAATAGCGCAGCGCCCGATGCATTCCATAGACCAAATCTCGTGTTGCGAATGTTTGATCAATCACAACCCGCGCAGGTACAGGAAAAGGCAGATAATAAAGCTTGGCAAAGTCATGGCTGATGTATAGCGCCAACCCATCCAGCGTGTGGCGGTAGTCAATTTCGCTCACGAGGGTTTCGAGCCGCTTCAATAATGGTTCCAACTCACGGCTAGTAAATTCTGTGGCCAGCCGCTTTGTTGCTTCATCTACCAGATTTTTTACTCGAATCGGATCTTGTTTATTATCGGGTGATGTCTGATGAGTTGGTAACAGGATGGAAAGCGCCGGAACATTGCTTAAAGATTGCAACTGCTTAAGATCCTGACGAGTAATCATGAATTCTCCTATGGATTTTTAGTGGCGACTAAACTGCCTTAAATGTTAGAGGCAAAACCACTTGTAATCCCTCTACCCAAGAAAGGAGAGCGATTTTTTTCGGAGTAGATAGGTAGCGTAGATAGGTAGCAATTAAGCAGGGTAAATATTTTTGTTCATCTACCTAATACCGTTTCTTTGTAAAGCTGCGCCAAACTCTTCTCATCTCTTATTTCTTGGCGTACTTGGCGTACTTGGCGGTTCGTTAGAAATTACCTGACCAATACGCTTGAGAATTTGCAAAACGCCGTACAATTCTCTCGCGGATGCAAACGGGGCGAAGACCCTTGATAAGTCGTACTGTGGCGTATTTGTCTGCGTCACTTTCACAAATAAAATATCGTCCCCATTCGTCACCATACCGAACACGGGTTGATTGGGGTTGGGGTTAGCCATTAGATAAGCTAGGGCTTGCGGTACGGCCGACCAAACCGAAAGCGTGGTTTTTTTTGACTCTAACACCATGACCCAAAACTGTTCTTGCAGCACTAAAACGTCAATCCGTCCGCGTAGTATTTCCTCGCCATCATTTAGCACTAATTCCACGGAAGATTTAGCCTTAATCCTAAAAGGAGGATCGTAAAACCCGGAGAGTTCAAGAATTGGTGATACCAGCAACAACATGACTGTCCCTTCTGGTAAATGACTTCCAGTACGGTGATAGAGATACTTACGCCGCAGGACATCCACAGATGCTTTTTCTGCTTCCGTAATTTCAGGTAATGCTTCATGCCACTCTGGAAAAAACTACTCGGACTCAACGCGGACAAAATCGAATCGATTTTCTGCATCCAATAGAGTGGTAATCGCTTCTGTAATTGCTGCCGTCTGTGTCATTACTTGTAGGTAACAGTTGCCTTCTCTATTATCATTATCGCCAATTGGCGCGTTTGCGGGGAAAGTAGTAAATACTGTTGTACAAAAAAAGAATACATTCGGATATCTTAAGCAAGGATACTGAGCAATCAGAACAGCAGCGATGACTGATCATATTTTAAAAGCCACCAGAGAAACTGTGCATCTGGGTGGTTTCTCCCATTTGCTAGAACCAGTACTGACTGTTGCTTCTGGCGATACAGTTGATGTGGAAACTTACACTGGTTATTACCTTTACGACAAAGCGCCACCAGAATTTCTCACACCAGAATTTATCGATATCTGCCAAAATTTAGCGCCAGAACGCAAAGTTGCTGAAGGGCCGCATTTACTCACAGGGCCAATTTACGTACAGGATGCACAACCAGGGGATGTTTTGGAAGTAAGATTAGAAGCGATCGCACCTGGTTTGCCAGTAGGTTTTAACGCGATTCGTCCAGGCTGGGGAGCTTTACCACACCAGTTTGCTCAACCAGCCTTGAGATTCATTCCCCTTGATTTAGCCAACAACATCGCTGAATTTCCAACGGGTGCTGGCATCAAAATTCCCCTCAAACCCTTTTTTGGCATTCTTGGTGTCGCCACCCCAGAAACGTCTAGAACTTCGGTTCCACCAGGTTCTTATGGCGGTAATATCGATAACCGCGAACTGCAAGCAGGTTCCCGATTATTTTTGCCTGTTTTCGTTCCAGGTGCATTATTTTCCATTGGCGATGGTCATTCAGCGCAGGGAGATGGCGAAGTCAATGTTACCGCTATTGAAACTTCCATGAACGGAAGAATAACACTTAAGCTTCGCAAGGATATACAACTGACAACGCCAATCGCAGAAACTCCAACCGATATTATCACAATGGGGTTTGGTCAAACTTTAGATGAAGCTTTAGAATTAGCTTTGAACAACATGATTAATTTCCTAGAACGCTTCACAAATTTGTCGCCAGAAGAGGCTTATGTATTGTGTAGTATAGCTGTGAATTTTCGCATCACTCAAGTTGTGAACAGTCCACAAAAAGGTGTGCATGGGATGCTACCCAAAGCAATTTTCTCAAAGTCAATAATTTTATAAGTTGCAATCTAGCTAACACAACAGAATCGAAGAAATTGAACGAGTCAAGATGAGGAAGTAGATTAGCCCCTTCAATGTGGGTAAAAATCCTCAAAAAAGTTCCCAATTTTTGGTTTTTTTACCTTCGTGTCTTAGTGGTTAAGTCAATAAATTAGTAAACAGTAAACAGTAAACAGTTAGGGAATTTAAACTTGCCAGATAGCGCCTGCCACATTGGCTTTGGGTTATTAGTTTTCAGTTGCAAGTGAGGGCCCCTTAAACCCAGTTATCTTGACTGTTAACCGTTTACTGTTAACTCTTTACTGTTAAAAGGGCTGGGCAGCAGGGGGAACTTGTAGTAAGTCTTTCCCTTTCACACCTCTGCCACTCTGTCTGCTAACTCCTAGAAAATAAATTTTAATCATTGTGTGAGATGGATCTACTATAAAGGTAGAAGAAAAAGTTAGGAAAAAATATGAAAAATTAAAAAGTATTTTGATTAACTTTTTTCAAGCAAATAGAAAGCAAAAGTATCTTGTGTCTATCAATTTAATTGCTCTGTTCCTCAATTACAAATTACAAATATAGACCAATGAATAAAAAGCCATCATGGAATGTTGAAGAACAAATAGTAATAGTTGAGCTAGGAACTATTAGGCTAAACGGAGAATTGGTTGTACCTGAAAGTGCTGAGGGGATTGTTTTATTTGCTCATAGCGGTAGTAGCAGCCGATACAGTACCCGTAACCACTATCTTGCTCATGTGCTGCGTCAAGAAGGGCGATTAGCAACTATATTGATTGACTTGCTGACAAGAGAAGAGGAAGCAATTGATGAGCGAACCAAGCATTTCCGTAATAACATTGCTTTTCTCGCCACTAGGTTAGTTGCTATTACAGACTGGCTGTTTGAGAACCCGATAACCCACCATCTCAAAGTTGGCTACTTTGGTGCAAACAGGGGCAGTGGCGCGGCATTTATAGCAGCAGCAGCACGCCCAATATCTGTCAGGGCTATAGTTTGCCGCAGCGGGCAACTTGATTTAACGGGCGTTGTACTATCCCAGGTGCAAGCTCCCACATTGCTCATCATTGGCAGCTACGACTTTCCAATAATTGCAATGAATGAGGATGCACTGGCACAAATTTCTGCCCAAAACAAGCAACTGGAAATGATTCCTGGGGCAACTCATCAGTTTGGAGAACCTGGTGCTCTGGAAGAAGTAGGACGATTAGCGAGTCAATGGTTCAATTACTATCTGACATCATTTGAATGGCAGGAACCGCATTTACATGCAATGTCCCTAAATTAATGGATTGAAATTTATTTTTGATAATCTATTTAGAGACTTGTGTTAGCAATGCAGAGTTAACTATGGCTAGTTTTTGATCAAATGTTCGAGGTTATGTGTTCGAGCTTCTAGCACAGCAATCAAAGGCTTCCTATCATTCGATTGACTTGTTCTAACTGTAATGGTTTGCGTTCAATACTCTGGAAGTACTCAATCTTTTGTAGGTGAGTACATGCTTTTTTAAAGTTACTTAGATTCAGTAAAACAATATCTTCGTAAACTGACTCCTGTGGGGTCTTTATAGCCATAATTACGTCTTGTATATTATTTTGGGTAATTGCCATGTTTAAATACTTTAGAAATAGTTCACGTTTTTTGGCTCGAACACTGAGCAAGTACCAATTACCATTAACAGGTGGTACTGACGGCTCTAAAGGTTGTATAGGTAGCATATAGGATGATATTAGGTAGAGTTTTGGCAAATTAAAAAGCTCTAAAACTGCTTAAATTAGTAAGTCAAGAGTTTCGATTTAACTATTATTAAGAAACAATAGCTATTATTTGCTAGAGAAGTTGTTATAGCGTTTAGTGGTTGGGTGAGGTACGAATTTATCAGTGTTTATCTGTCTTGAAAAGTTTTGCGCCGATAAACCCGCCTACAGAACTTTTCGCTGTCTTGAAAAGTTTTGCGCCGGTAAACCTGGAGCTTCGCTTACTTTTCGTTGTGGTTAATTACTTCTTCTGTGTACCTCCCTTAAGTGAGAACAGCTATATCGCTTGTAACTGTTAGTGTTCAAAGTTAAAGTTCAGTTGATTATAAGCAACTTAACAACTTCGACTCACTGTTTTTCAAAAAATTATAACAGGAATTTTCTCTAGTTTCATCTCTATAAATATCTTTAAGTAAGTCAGAGTAATTGCTACCATAGTACTAGCGCAATTTTCCTGACAAATATTGAGAATTAACTAGTTGAATATGGTAGTTTTATCTGGTAAACTAAGATGAATTAAAGTAGGCGTTGCGGCTTGTTCTATGCAACGTATTTTGATTACTAGCTCTCGATCTGGTGATAGCAAATTCCATCAATATAATGAATACAACTGACTAAGTAGTAGTCTAGATAAATATTTTTGTAACTACTCTTCCAGATTCCAGCCCAGCGCTACTGCTACTTGATTGGCTAATTCTAGCGGATTAAACGGTTTGGCGATCGCTGCTTTCATTCCAATCTCGGCATAGCGGCGACGATCACAAGCTTGTATGTTTGCGGTTAACAAAATGACTGGAATAGTTTTTGTTAACGGATTTGTTTGTAGCTTCTCAAAGACTGCAATACCGTTCATGTCTGGCATGATCACATCTAGCAGAATCACATCTGGTTGCCAATCCTCAGCTTTTTTTATGGCTTCTTTACCAGAACTTGCTGTCAATACTTGCCAATCGGCAATAGTTTCCAAGCAAATTCTGGCAACTTCTTGAATAGACTGCTCGTTATCAACCACCAGAATTCGTTTTCTTGTCATTGCTGCTACTCTATTCTTGGTTGCGATTGTCGCGTTGAAGTGGTTCCATACAAATCATGCCCGATAAAAATAATTGCATCATCAGCAATATCCAAAATTCGTGCAAATCTGGCTTGAGATAAGCGTAGCTCCTTGTGTGTCTGGTGATGCTCATCAAGTTCTGACTGCAACTGTCGATTGACGGTAATTAACTCTGCGGTTTTTGCTAATTGGCGATCGCGCTGATTTCGCAATGTTACAATGCCATAAGCTAAATCTGCTGCTAATGCTTGTAGGACTTTGACTTCATCAGCATCGAAGGTGTCTGGTTCGGCAGCGTAAATATTCAATGCGGCAAAAGTTTGACTGTTGATAATTAACGGTAATGCGATCGCTGAAGCATAACCTCGGTTAATAGTATGAGACTGCCAAATCTGATAATTGTGATCAGTTAAAATATTTTGGACAATACAAGTCTCACCTGTGCGAATAGCAATCCCCATTGGACTTTGCTCATGACTGGTGTTTGCCCAAGTAAGATTCAGAGATTGCAAATATCCGTCTTCATAGCCTGCTTGAGATACTGGGCGGATACTTTTGGCTATATCATCTTCAGCAAAACCTACCCACACCAGCCGATAGCCGCCGATTTTTACAAGAATTTGACAAATTTGCTGTAATAAATCGAACTCGTCTTTGGCACGAAAGAGTACTTGATTGCAACTACTCAAAGTTTGCAGCTTTCGATTTAATCGCCGAATTTTGGCTTCAGCCTGTTTATGTGGCGTAATGTCTCGTGTGATTGCTAGCAGCACTACTTTGCCATCGTCGTAACACAAAGGAACTGCATGAGTTTCTACCCAGCGACGATTACCCCGACAGCTAATCATCTCGAACTGTAAAATCCCTTTGTTACCTTGACAGATACTTGCGTTCAGTTGGCGAAATGCTTCTTGATATTCTGGAGCAATTAAATCATAAACAGACTTACCAATCAGCGCTGCGGTATTGTTTGCTTCCAGCATCAAAATACCTGCTGGGTTGATTTCCAACAAAGTACCATCGACAGCAATCACTTTGACGCATTCTGGTTCAGCATCAAAGATAGTTCGCCAGCGATTTTCTAGTTCGATAACTTGCGTGCTATGCGTTAAAGTACAATCACCTTTAACCGCCGAAACCAAAGGCAATTCAGCACCGCTTGGCAATGCAGATATTGCTGTAACTTCGTTGTCTCCCTCAATTTCCTGACGCAATAACTTAACCCAACATTCAAGATTAGTGATCTCAGATACGCTCAAGATTTGCTCAGAATTCAGCAGACGCTCGATTTTACGTGCCAATTTTGAGCCAATAGTAAAACCAAAAGTGCCTAAAGAACCTGCTAAAGTATGCGCCTCTTGGGCTGCTTCCAAGAGAAAATTGCGGCCCTGAACAAGTGGCGATTCGGAATTCAAAGCTGCAACGGCTTGCTCTAGCACGCTTACTTGCTCATCCACCCGTCCTTTAAATTGTTGCCAAATTCCTCTAACTGCTGTTATCGTTTGCTGCTGCTTGGATAAATCTTCTTGACATCTATGCATTCTCGCTTTGGCATGAGAGATTTTCCCTGCTTCTCCTCCTCTTCTCTCTTTTTCCCCCTCCCCTTCCAGTGGTTTCAGGCGATAACCAATTCCGTAAACTGTTTCAATCAAATCACTAGACACTCCGACAGCTTTTAGTTTGTGTCTTAATCCTTTGATATGGGTGCGAACGGCTTCTTCTGTAGGAGTATCATCATAAGCCCAAAGATGTTCTAAAATCATGCCACAGCTAAACACCCGGCGACTATTTCGTAAAAATAGTTCCAACAGAGCATATTCTTTTGGTGTAAGTGACAGCAGATTGCTAGCGTATGTAACTTCACAGCTACTAGGGTCTAACCTTAACCCGCGCCACTCCAGCACAGGTTGTGAAGTGTTGCCTCCACGACGCAATAGCGCCCTTACACGAGCAACTAATTCCTCTTCATTAAAAGGTTTAACTACATAGTCATCCGCGCCTGCATCCAGTCCAATTGCCTTTTCATGACCACTATTACGCCCTGTTAGTAATAGGATTGGTACTTGCAGACTACCTGATCGGATTCGCCGACAAAGACTAATACCATCTAGCTTAGGCAGTATTATATCCAATAGTATTAAATCATAATCGTAAGTTTGAATCAAATCCCAAGCAACATCACCATCAGTTGCCACTTCAACAACATAGTTTTGGTTAGTGAGAACCGTGGTAAGCACATGAGCATTTAACTTGTCATCTTCTACAACTAAAATCTTCATATCAAAAGCTTTCCAGCGGTTAATACATACAATAAATAACAAGCAATAAACTTTAATTATTAACCAAATTAATATCAATACTAAGTTTTAAAGCATTTTCAAGGAGATGTAAGTAGCTAGGCGTAAATAAATTAAAGTTTGTAGTGAGTTAGCGCGGTCTTCTCTACGAGACGCTACGCGTTCACGTAGTGTCTCGTAGAGAAGGGGGTTTCCCCCATGAGCGACTAACGAACCCGAAGGGTAAGGACTTTAGTTTTGATAATCCTTATTTTGAGCGATGAATCGCTCACTACGAGCTAGGATTTTATGTTTAATTATACCTACCTACTAATCTCTAAGTTGAATATTTTTTAATAAATGTCAATATTTATTACTGGCTTGTTGTATTTAAGGGGGAGTTGGTATGTACATGTGCCCTAATTAGAAGTATAAGCTTGTATAAAGTTGCTAGCTAGTTGGCAAGTTAATGGTAAAAACACTGTAGCGATTGTCTTAGATACGCTTTGCGATCGCATTTTTTTAATCATCTAAATTCATTCTGAGGAAGGAAATAAACTTTACCATTAGGTATCTCAGTGAATAATTATTGGCTTTCCTCACAAGTTCCTCAAATTGTTTCTCTATAAACATAACTGTAAGACAAAAAAGCTTACCAGTTAATTCAAAATAATTTTTGGCAGAATTTTATCGCGATTCTCTGATGCAGGAGATACACCAATAAAGGAGTCACTAGTCAGGAGTCAGAATACTTGCTTGGCTTCTATAGCAATCCTGAATTATTTGTGATTTGTTACAAATGACAGCCTTCTTTTGTGGTTGCTGCTACGCGTAGCTGGCTTCCCCACAGGGATACACGAAAATCACAACTCATGTAGGATTGCGATAGAAACTAGAAACCTTAAAGACCAATCACTAATAAAACCGGAGGTCTATTATGATTAAAAAGATTCTAGTTGCATTAGATCGCTCGGAAATAGGGCAACAGGTTTTTGAACAAGCATTGGCTTTAGCAAAGCTAACACAAGCCAACTTAATGCTACTGCATGTCTTGTCTCCAGAAGCAGAGGGCAGTCCTTATGTACCTATGTTCTCTAATTTTGATTACTATCCGGGACTGAACAGTCAAAGTTTTGAGTTATATCAAAAGCAGTGGGATACTTTTAAAAATGAAGGTATCCAGATGTTGCAATTTTTCTGTGCCCAAGCCAACACCGTAGGTGTTACTACAGAATTTACACAAAACCTTGGTAATCCTGGGCGGATCATTTGTGATTTAGCTCGTAGTTGGGGTGCTGACTTAATTGTCATGGGGCGTCGTGGTCGTTCTGGGCTGACGGAATTATTTCTCGGTAGCGTAAGTAACTACGTCCTTCACCATGCTCCTTGTTCAGTGCATATTGTGCATCTTCCACTCACTACTGAAGCAGATAAAGTTGTAAAAGCGACTACAAACACTGTAAGCGTCAACTAAATGGAATTTTATTTACTTGTTGTCGCAATATCTACGCTATCAGTCTTCAACTGACCATCTTCCATATAAATGATGCGATCAGCAATATCGAGGATGCGGTTGTCATGAGTAACCAGCAAAATTGTACAATCTTGTTCTTTAGCTAGCTTCTGCATCAATTCGACGACATCGCGCCCAGATTTTTTGTCGAGTGCAGCAGTGGGTTCATCTGCCAAAACAATTTTAGGATGGCTGACTAAAGCGCGTGCGATCGCCACCCGTTGTTTTTGTCCGCCAGATAGTTTCTCTGGGTAGTAATTTACATGATCTGCCAAACCGACAGCTTCCAGCATCGCGATCGCTTTAACGTTAATATCCTGATTCATAAATTCATCATGCAACTCTATAGACATTCGCACATTTTCTTTAGCTGTTAAAAAAGTCATCAGGTTATGCGCCTGAAAAATATAGCCAATTTGACGACGAAGTTGAGTCAACTGCTGTTTTTTTGCACCACAAATTTCCTGTCCTAAAATTTTCAAACTACCTTCTTGAGCAGAGCGCAGCCCACCCATTAGCGTTAATAGGGTAGTTTTTCCTGAGCCGGAGGGGCCAGTCATAATAACAATTTCCCCAGCTTTAATCTCCAAATTAATGTTAAATAATACTTGTTTGCGAAGCGCACCCACACCGAAATAGTGGTTAAGGTTACTAACAGAAATTACAGGTTCTAAAACCGAGAGTGTTGAGTTAGAGGTTACTTGTACAGATTCTTGGAACATAAGATTTTTATAATTTTTATTTCGCAGAGTTGGCGTTTTGGAGGTTTGAGAAAAACTAAAAAACATCTGCGGGATCAGCAGCTCGTAGCTTTCGCATGGCGATCGCCCCAGAAAAACTACACATTACAATAGTCAGGATCAAGACAGCGATCGCTCGTTCCAACTTCATGGTTAGGGGAAGCAGTGTCGCAGCGTAGGTGATTTGATATAGTCCAAAGGAAAGGAAGAATGCAGGGATATAACCTAACACAGCTAAGACTAATGCCTCTTGGAATAGGACTCCTAAAAGATAGCGATCGCTATAACCCATTGCTTTGAGGGTGGCGTATTCTGGCATGTGTTCAGAAACATCAGAGTAAAGGATCTGGTAAACAATGACGATGCCAACAATAAACCCGACACCTACACCCAAACCGAAAATAAAACCTATACCAGTCCCAGTTGCCCAATAATTTTTTTCAGTTTCGGCAAACCCTTCTGGAGTTAAAACTTTGACATCATTTGGTAGCCCTGCGGTAAGTTGCGATCGCACTTTTTCGGGATCGACTCCTGGTTTGAGATCAATCAACCCGACTTCAATTTGATCAGGTTTTCGGTCTGGAAATAGTTGTAAAAAAGTAGAGTCACTGGTGATCACGTTACCATCGGCGGCAAAGGAAGCACCATTACTAAACACACCTTTAACGCTGACAGCTTTGTTATTCAATTCAGTTTCAAAGCTACCTGTTTTTTTAAAGATATCTCCAACCGCCCCATACTCTGGACGTCCCGCCTGATCAAACAGAACTTGATACAGCTGCTTAAGATGATCCTGATTTTGTTGGATTTCGGGAAATTTAAACGCAGATTTTGCCGGATCGATCCCCCAAACTAAGATGGCGCGATCAAGACGCGTTTCGGGATTTCGCCATTGTCCGGTGTTGATATAAACTGAATTTACCGACTGAACACCGTCGTAACCCAATGTTTGATATAGTCGCTCTCTAGAAAAACTTTTGACTGAGAACAGGGTTTGAAATTGGGGATTAATCAAAACTAAATCTGCTTCTAAATTGCGATGGGGTTTTATGGCTGCATCAAAAAGCGCACTTTCAAAACCTAACTGAATGAACATCAGCATATCAGCAAAGGTAATACCTGCAACTGCAACCACTAGACGCGTTTTTTCTTTCATTAACTGCCGCCATGCTAGCGGCGTTTTACGAAACAATTTGGAAAACATATAATTATGAATTATGAATTAGTAATTATCTTGTCAGCCTGTTGTTCAAGCTGGCGCTGTCGCATTAATAAAAATAAGGGAAG
The DNA here is from genome assembly GCA_019359395.1 of Komarekiella atlantica HA4396-MV6. Taxonomy (GTDB): domain Bacteria; phylum Cyanobacteriota; class Cyanobacteriia; order Cyanobacteriales; family Nostocaceae; genus Komarekiella; species Komarekiella atlantica. The sequence continues at coordinate 28,334 of JAHHHK010000026.1, read as the reverse complement.
ACCTAGGGAAACACCAACCAAAAGATTACAAGCAACATAAATCCAAAGATTTTGCATTTTCAGACGTGTTCCCTCCCAAAATACGAATACCCACAATACAAGGGATGAAACGATAAGATCCATGCCAAAAAACCCAGATATTTTATTAGCAAAAAGTTGTTCAAAAAACAGCTTTATATCAAGACCATACTCTAAAGTAAAGGGAATGAGCTGAGAGTAAGGTAGAACAAAACCAAGTATACAAAGTAGAAAGTATATGACTTGAATCATGATTGATTTCACCTTATTAGTGATGCTGGACTACAAAAGATTAAACGTTGCTGAATATGAAAATCCAATCTCTCAAACTCTAATTCTCTGAGCCTCTGTCTTGAAAAGTTGAGCCACTGCGTTGGACGGGTTTCCCGGCTTGTAGCAAGTGGCGTTCCTAGGTCGGGGAAACCCTCCTTCTCCTGACGGAGACCGGAGGCGAACAGAACTTTTCGCTGTCTTGAAAAGTTTCCTACGGCGGGAAACCCGCCTACAGAACTTTTCGCTGCGCCTCTGCGTGAACTCTACAATTCAATTGCTGTCTGCACTTGTAAATTAGTGAAACCAGCAACTCGCTTACTGTCTTCAGGATTGATGCGAATTTTGACCTCAACTACTCGGCTATCAAGGTTTTCCCCAGGTTGGTTACTGAAAACGTTTTGGCGGTTTACCTGCAAGCCAATTTGAGCAACGGTTCCTCGCAGTTCGCCAGCAAATGCTTGACTACTAATGGTTGCTTGTTGTCCTAGTTTCACTTTACCGATGTCGGTTTGATAAACTTCTGCTACTGCAACCATTTGGTCTGTTTGCGCCAAGTCTGCGATCCCCGCAGTACTAATTTTTTCTCCGGCTCGTGTATGAATTTTGATTATCTGTCCCGCTATCGGTGCTTTAATATAAGCTCCTGCTAACTCGGTTTGGGCATGTTTCAGGGTAGCGATCGCATTTTCAACTTCACTCTGTGCCGCTGCTACATCTACAGTTCGGACTTCTGCAATACTGGTAAGCGTGGCTATGGCTTCACTAACTTGTTTGTCACCTGTGGCGTTAGTGCGGGTAAGCGCGGCTTTGGCTTCGGCGAGTTCTTTGCTGGCTGTGGTGTTAATGCGGTTGAGTACTGCTTTGGCTTCGCCTAGTTGCTGTTTGGCAGTTTCCACGCTCAAGCCTTTGTTGTCATATAAAGAACTAGAAATTGCGCCTTCTGTATATAGTTGCTGATAACGCTGATATTCGGCTTGAGCATTGTTTAATTCTGCCGCAAGCTTCTTAATTGTTGCCTGTTGGGCTATTCTATCTCCTTGCCATTGTGCTTCTATGCGGGCGATCGCTTCTTGTTGAGCTGTTTTGTCTCCTTGGGACTGAGCTTGTAAGCGCTCAATACTTGCCTGCTGTGCCTGAATTTCGCCAGTTTTGGCGCCAGCTTGCACTTGAGCGAGTTTAGCTTGGGCAACTCTAACTTGTTTTTCAGCCTGTAGTACCGCAGTTTGCAAGCGATCGCGTGCGTCTAAAATTGTTACAATCTGTCCAGCTTTAACGCGTTCACCTTCTTTAACTAAAATTTGAGCAATGCGATCGCCATCTAAAGCTATAGGTGCAAATAAGCTAATTACTTCTGTTTCTGGTTCTATTCGTCCTAATGCTGACACTTTCGGTTTAGTAGGCGTGGTTTGTACAGATTCAGATGAGGTAGTTTGACCAACTTTGCCAAACTGAGAAATACCATAAACAACAATTCCACCTGTAATAGCAGTAGCAGCAACTACTAATGCAATTAACCCTTTTTTGGGAGCTTTAAATACCAGTTTTTGATTCATTTTTTTAGAAGTTTCTCAAGTGTACGAACATCATTCGTATTACTCAATAATTGCTAGTTCCCTGAGTATGATTGACAATTAATTTCTTTATTAGATAAATATGCCGTCAGCATTTTACCCAACAAGACACATTGTTCATAGAAATCAATATTCTCATTCCCCCACAATCGTTCGAGAATTAAGCCATCAATTAGGCTCAATATAAAGGAAGCAAGCGCCGGATCTTGGATACCCAAGACATCTTTGAGCGCTTGCCGAGATTGATCATCAACCAGCTTAAATACTCCACTCCCCCACGGTTCCTTAGAGTCTTGATGCTGACGAAAATCAATCAATATATAAGTTAACTTAATGTAGTAATCTTCATTTTTGGAAAGGTATCTTCCCAGTGTTTCCATTTTTTCTTGGAACGTTTTTACCCCTTCTAACTCAGCTATGGCCATTAGCATTTCTTGCTGATTAATCTCTTCGACTAATTGCTCAAATAAAGTTTGTTTGCTAGGAAAGTAGTGATACAGCGTACCAGTAGAAACTCCTAAACCCTGAGCAATTTGGCGCATGGTGATGGAACCGTAGCCTTTTTGGGCAAATAAGTCAAAGCACTTAGCGAGCAGTTCTTTACGGTATAGATCATGGTCAACAATCTTAGGCATGATTAGGTTTATTTATATCGAACGCTCGTTATTTATAAGAGTAACCTCTCTGCTACTGGTTTGTCAAAGCATAACTGATTGATTTAAATTAAACATAGATTCTGGTCTAATCTATTTTTAAAATTAATGTAATATTTATTACTTTAATAAAAGGAGTATAGCTATTAGCGATCGCCTGTGACAGATACGAAGTGCCATACTTTTTTAACTTGCGACAAATAATGCTTTGATTAAACGTGTGATTGGATTATCCAATGATCAGGTAAGAGACTTGTTTATAAGAGGATGTTTTAAAAGGGTCTTTGTCTGTCATGTTGTAGCTTGCTTCCCGCAGGGTATGCAGCGTAGCGAAATGAAACATCTCAATATGTGGCCAAAAACCTAGATTCTTCCTTACGCTTTGCTCCACTCAGAATGACATTTTTATACTATTTTGGACTTTAGAAACATCCTCTAATGACTTATTTTTAAATGAAAATTATATGGATGGAAGTTAAACCAGATAATAAATAGCTGATTGATTACCCGTGCTAATTCTGATTTGGTAATAGGAAATCAAAATAAAAGCTATGACAGTAGCCATTGAAGATTTGTTCCCTGTAATCACATCATTGATCAGGAAAGTCTTTGCTTATTATCGCTCCACCGTATTGATGAACTGAATAGGCAATACTTATATTTACAACTTTATAAAAATCAGCCATGAGTAAGAGTACCTTATATAAAATATATGCTGATAATATCTTTGCTAATTGATTTGTCGTCAGTGATGAGCTTAATATTCTACAAGGGTTGGCTAGCGTCAAAATTTAACTGAGAAAGTGTTATACAATAGAATTGCTTAGTCTCACTAATGTATTGATAAAGTGTATGAAAAAGCTATGAGTCTGGATATCCATACTTGAAAATACAAAATTAACGAGGTTATGGAGGAGAAAATAACCATGAGTAACTTAACATCTGCAAATGCTGAAGTTGAGAATGTGGATAAAAAAAATCTTGCTATAGATACAAAACCTCGTCGGGCAACAGATGATATTGTACGTGCTTATCTGCAACAAATTGGGCGAGTAAATTTGTTGACTCGTGAACAAGAAATTTTTTTTGCTCAACAAGTGCAGCAAATGATGAATTTATTAGCTGCTCAAGAAGAATTAGCTGTGAAATTAAACCGCCAACCGACATCACAAGAATGGGCTGAGCAGGTGAATTTAAGTGTTGAGATACTAGAGCAGCAGCTCAGTCAAGGACACCAGGCCAAGCAGAGAATGATTCAGGCAAATCTGCGGTTGGTAGTAGCAGTTGCTAAGAAATATCAGCAACGAAACCTGGAGTTTATGGATTTAATTCAAGAGGGGACTCTGGGCTTAGAACGCGGCGTAGATAAATTTGATCCAACTCTTGGATATAAGTTTTCTACCTACGCTTACTGGTGGATTCGTCAAGGAATCACAAGAGCGATCGCCCAACAAGGCCGTACAATCCGCTTACCGATTCACATCTTTGAAAAACTGAACAAAATTAAGCGTGTACAACGCGAATTATCTCAACAACTTGGTCGCGTTCCTACTACTATTGAAATTGCTAACTCATTATCACTGACACCCAGTCAAATTCGAGAGTGTTGGTATCTTACCCGTCAACCCTTCTCCCTAGAAGCGCGAGTTGGAGAACAACAAGATACAGAATTGCAAGACATCCTGGAAGATGACGGACTTTCTCCCGAAGATTACGCTGTTGAGGAATCCCTGCATCAAGACTTACAAAATTTATTAGCAAAGCTAACCCCCCAGCAAAGAGAAATATTAACCTTGCGTTTTGGTCTTACTGATGGATATGAACTCTCTTTAGCACAAATTGGCGATCGCATGGGTATTAGTAGAGAACGGGTACGCCAGATAGAGCAAAAGGCTCTAACTTTGTTAAGACGGCAAAAAGATCAAGTGCGTAGTTATCTAGCTGTATAAGGAGAATATACAGCATTAAAACTTAGGCATAAAATTCAGTGATTGTAGAGGAAAAACCTCAGTAATCTCAAAAAAGATTAGATATGAGCAGATCACAAACAGTGCAACAATTGCAGGCAGAATGGGTAACGTCGGAAAATTTTCGGCGTTATGGACAGGTAATTTCTGCTAGTCAAGATGATAAGGCTTACGATGCCGAAGATGCCAAGTTAAATCTGCAAAATGGCATTCCCCGATTTTATATCATGCGGTTGCAAGGCAGAGGTCGCAAGTTTCACAAAATTACTCGCCATGTGCAATGTACTCAATGTCTGGGTTCTTTAGAAGGAAAGGATTGGTTCATTGCAGTTTGTCCTCCTAATAATGATGTGAATGAACCAGCGTTAGAGGCTATTGCAGCTTTCCGCATTCCAGGGAATTGTTTTATTAAGTTAAATGAGGGTACTTGGCACGCTGGGCCCTATTTTGAGCATGAGGCTGTAGATTTTTATAATTTGGAATTGAGTGATACAAATGTAGTGGATCATTTCACTCATGATTTTATCAAGAGTCATCAATTAGAGTTTGAGATGGTGTAGGTATTCTTTAAAAAATTACCTGTTACGTAGTTGTTCTTTGTATATTTCTGGGGTGTTAATATCTACAAGCACCGTTGGATTATCAAGTTCCACTTTGTAAATCACTTGAAAAAATTCTTTGATAATTTGGCGTAAACCGAAGGTTTCTTCACGAATATTTTGTAAGTGCGATCGCATTTTATTATTAAATAACAACGGATGCCCCATTTGACCTTTATAAGTAGGTGCAGTAATCAGTGCCAAATTGTTTGTATGTGCTTGCAGTAATATCTGGTAAATCTCTAATTTCCTAGGTTGATCAACTGCGGAAATTGCCAAAACTTCAAAGTCTGAGGGAATATGTTGCAACCCAGTCAATAGAGAAGTTGTTTTCCCGTTATTAGCATGAGGATTAATTACAGTTAAACTCCCAGGTAGACAATCTTTTTGTTTATAGCTATTGTGTGAACCCAACACTACCAAAGGTGTAAAACCTGCACTTAACCACTGTTCTAATTGATAAGTTAATAACGTTTTACCTTCACCCCAAGGTAGTGAGGTTTTACAAGTACCCATGCGAGTCGACGTACCCGCTGCGAGAACGATAGCAAAGTGTGTCACTCAATTTTTACTTTGTTGTTGAGCCTCGATAAATTCGCTCCATTTGCTCTGGAGAAAGCACTGTCATTGGAAACCATTGATGTGTAGAAATTGGGAGTTCCTGGGACGATTGAAACGCCCGTTGTTGAGTTTTAGTGAAATGTATTTCCCCATTGCTAGTTAAAGGTTGACTAAGTAATGTCTCATCTATCTCCGATGGCAAAAGCTGATTTTGGAGCAAAACATAGGCGTGTTTTTGTGGATCGTATGCCAAAACTTCCCCTGTCTCAATTTGATAAATCCAAGCATAAATACTGAGTTGTCCTTGGTGAAGCTTAGAGTGAATCACTGGATAAGTTCGTAAGTTTTCGATTTGAGTGAGTACATTTTCAGCAATAATTATTTCTAAAAGTTCTTCCCCTTCGTACTGGCTATAATTGTCTTTCACCAATCGTCGGGTTCCCTCTGCATACTTGAGCCAATCATGTACAAGCGGCATCTCTACTCGCAAGCTATCTAACTTCATTAACCCTTTCATAGCACCACAATGCGAGTGACCACAAATAATAATTTGTTGAATATCTAATGCTTGAATAGCATATTCAATTGTTGCCCCTTCACCGCCATTAGTCGCACCAAATGGTGGAATAATGTTGCCTGCATTGCGGATAACAAATAATTCACCTAACCCGGCTTGTGTAATCAGGTTTGGATCAATACGCGAATCGGAACAAGTAATAAATAGTACTCTGGGCTTTTGACCATGAGAAAGTTGTTCAAACAGTTCTTCATTTGCGGAGAAATAACTACTTTTGAATTCGCGCAAACCTTTAATCAATTTTTTCATAGGAGTACCTCAATGCATAAGTAATAAGTTAAATTTTTACGAAAAATTTAATTTTCAAATTAGAAAAGCAGGGATGCGTAAAAGTTACAGTTAGTCCCTACCATTGAGCGTTGTTTATGACAAAGGTAATTCGTAAACAAAGTGGATGACCTCATTAAGTAATTAAGTACTTTATTGCCAAAGATAACCAACATTTAAAACTTGTCAAATCCCTACCAAAACCAGTCTTAAAGCTATTAGATACCATTAACCGAAATTTTTGACTAAATGGGTTCACAATATCTATAAACAGATTGACTCAATTGCTCGGCTTTTGCCATTGCACCATCGGCTTAGTCAAAGGGTGAAATTCGTTGTTGTATTATTTAAGCAGTCTTGTCAAACTACCTTCTCTGGTCGCAGTTTTAATGTGAAATCAATCTGCAATTAGTAATAAATTTGGTATTTTTATCCTTCCATTCATTTAATTTCCTATTGGGGATTCTCAAGGCGGGTAGGGCATACCCGCCACTTGACCCTGAGTATCCTGCTGAAAGCTTAAACTTCATGCTCACAGAGACTCAGGCAAAAGTGCTGTTGACTTTTGAAGACTTACATTATCTCAGATAACGAAGTCCCAGTTCCACCACGGCGAACTTTAATTAATTCGGCACAGATACTAACTGCAATTTCCTCTGGAGTTAAAGCACCGATATCCAAACCAATTGGTGCATATATTTTATGTAAAAATTCGGGTGAACAACCTTTCTTTTGTAGCATATTATACACAATATTGACTCGTTTCTTGCTGCCAATCATACCGATATATGGCAGTTGATAATTACTTAGCAGCCGTAAAACTCTTAAATCTTGCAGATAACCTCTAGTAACTAAAGCAACATATAAATTAGAACTTATCTCTAATATTTCCTGAATTGAGCTAATAGGTTGTGCTAGCACCAATGACGCTTCAGGAAATCGTTCTTTTGTGGCAAAGTCTAGGCGATCGTCCTGTACAATAACTATAAAACCTGCTATTTTGGCAATTTGTGCTAAAGGAACTGCAATATGTCCCGCACCAATAATCAACAGCGTTGGTGGTGGTAGTAAAGGTTCAATTAATCCGGTAGTTTGTAGAGAGGCAATTAAACAAGGTTCTAGCAGTACATAAGGTTTTTCATCTGTATTAAACGGTGTGACAATTGCCCCTACTTGCCCAGATGTTAAAATATCTAGAATTTGATTAACTAAATTTAAGCTTTCACTGCCTGACCATAACTCTAACCATACCAGCATTGTGCCTCCACAAACGCCTTGGGTTTCTCGTTGCGTTACGCCAGATAAATTAATTTCTACAAATTGTTTTTCACCTGTTTGCAGTAATTGCAAAGCCTGTTGATAAACTTTTGCTTCTCCAGCACCACCGCCAATTGTTCCAAATGTGCTTCCATCAGCACTAATGAACATTTTCGCGCCTACCTCTCTGGGTACGGAACCCTTAGTACTGGTGACAGTGGCTAAAACTACAGCACCTTGTTTTAATGCTGTTGATAGTTTTTGGTAGAAGTTAAGCATTTAAGCTTTTTGACAGTTCTCGATAATACAATAACCCCTGAAAAAACGCAATATTACCCGCAAGGGTACTATAACAACCTTACTCTATTTTTTATGATAAAAATTATTAGGATGCGATCGCTCTATCCACTCTTGTATAAAAATATTGAGTAGCCCTTTCAAGGTGTAATGTATTCTTCTTAGTGTCTTAGTGTCCTTGTGGTTAAAAAATTTACTTTTGAACTGTCTAGGAGCAACAGCATCAGGTTTTCAACAAAGAGCTGCTATTGAAGAATCTAAGCTAATCGCTAGTCAGAAAATTATGGATGCGGAAACTGTAGCTAAGATTGGCTATCGTGGCTTAATGTCAAACAAAACTGTTGTTATCCCTGGCGTGAAAAATAAGTTATTTGCTGAAGCCGTAAGATTTGCACCTAGAAAAATAGTCAGAAGCATGAATAATAAGCAATAAATATTAACCAATCGATACCCTAAAGTCCTGTACATGGTGTTACGCTGATGTTTTAAATTCTACATAACCATTCAAATGTGTTCGCTTTTTTTAATTAAGAAAAATTCTCTTGGGTATGTTCCTCAACTAGGGAATAAAGTAAAAAAATGTAAAGTTATTTTTCAATTCGCATAAATCCTTAATTAACTCCGATAACTCTACAGAAGGTATTGCTTTAAGTTTCTTGAACAATACCGAATACATCTGTTTTCAAACTTTATTTTTTCATAAACAATTATTTAGCAATACTTTTTTTGCGGATTTTGCGGAACCGCCTTGAGCGCTGTTGATGTACAACAGCAGTGGTGTTAGAACCCGTGAAATTTAAAGTTTCATTCTGATGAGCTTTATTCTCAACTTAGGTGAAGCCTATCTTGTTGTGTCCACACATCCAAAGGATTGATGCTATGACTCGTTTATCAAGCCCTATTGAAAACTTAAAAAATCACTATAAAGTTGTGATTATTGGTTCCGGCTATGGTGGTGGGATTGCTGCTTCACGCCTAGCACGTGCTGGACAACAAGTATGTTTATTAGAGCGAGGCAAAGAATTTCAACCAGGTGAATATCCAAATAATGAAGTCAAAGCACTGGGTGAAATACAGGTAGATTTGCCTGCTAAACGTGTTGGTTCATGCACAGGCTTGTACGATTTTCACGTTAATAAAGATATTAATGTATTCGTTGGTTGTGGGCTGGGTGGCACATCACTTGTCAATGCCAATGTGTCATTACAAGCCGAACCCCGTGTTTTTGCAGATCAGCGCTGGCCCAAAGAATTGCGTGATGATGTTAATACGTTATTGGCAGAAGGATATCGTCGTGCTGAGGAAATGCTCAAACCCACTTCCTACCCTCAAGATTTTCCGCCTTTGCCAAAATTAGAAGCATTAGAAAAGTCTTCTAAATACTTGAATGAAAATTTCTATCGACCACCCATCAACGTAACTTTTAAAGATGGGGTTAATCATGTCGGTGTAGAACAGAACAAATGCAATCTCTGCGGTGATTGTGTATCAGGTTGTAACAACAAGGCAAAAAATACTGTATTGATGAATTACCTGCCCGATGCCAAAAACCACGGTGCAGAAATTTATACGCAAGTAACCGTACGGCATATTGAACGGCAGGATAATCGCTGGTTAGTTCACTTCCAACTACTCAACGCCGGACAAGAGAAGTTTGACGCTCCGACAATGTTCGTCAGTGCCGATATAGTTATTTTAGCGGCTGGCACTCTCGGTTCTACAGAAATTTTATTGCGATCGCAACAAGCAGGTTTGACACTATCTAACGAGGTGGGACACAACTTTACAGGTAATGGCGATGTGCTGGCCTTCGGCTACAACACCGAGCAAAATATTAACGGCGTTGGCTTTGGTAATCGTCCTCCTAGTGGACGGGAACCTGTTGGCCCCTGTATCAGCGGCATTATCGATCTGCGCGAGCAACCACGACTAGATAACGGTATGGTCATCGAAGAAGGCTCAATTCCTGGTGCACTAGCTCCCATCCTGCCGAAAAGCTTGGCTGCCGCTAGCACAATACTAGGTAAAGATACTGACGAGGGTTTAGGCGATCGCCTCCAAGAAAAGCTACGAGAGGCGCAAAGTCTAACTCACGGTGCTTACACTGGTGCAGTTCGCAACACTCAGACATACCTAGTCATGACCCACGATGATGCAGCCGGGGAAATGTACTTAGAAAATGATCGCCTCCGCATTCGCTGGGAAAATGTGGGTAAACAATCCATCTTTCAACGAGTCAATGATCGCCTCTCAGAAGCAACTCGTCCCCTAGGCGGCACACAAATTCCCAATCCCATTTGGACTAATTTCTTCGGTCACGACCTGATTACCGTCCATCCTTTAGGTGGCTGCATCCTCGCAGAAGATGCCGAACACGGTGTTGTCAACCACAAAGGACAAGTATTTTCTAGCAACCAAGGTACAGCCGTTTACGAAAACCTGTATATTTCTGATGGTTCAGTGATTCCCCGCACTCTAGGAGTAAATCCGCTACTGACAATTTCTGCCATAGCTGAGCGCTGCTGTGCCCTCATCGCCAAAGACCGGGGGTGGACAATTAATTACAACCTATCTTCAGTACCAACTTCCCCAAACGTCAACACACCCGCTAAATTGGGAATTCAGTTTACCGAAACCATGCGCGGTTACATTTCCACCAAAGTCAAAGACGACTATCAACGTGCCGCTCAGCAGGGTCAAAAAGACGCTTCCCCTCTGCAATTTACCCTGACAGTAATTGCCGATGATTTAGAACATCTGCTCAACGACCCCAAACATCCTGCCAAGATAGTTGGTACGGTAACAGCCCCCGCTCTGGCTACCGAACCGCTAACCATCAACAATGGCGAGTTTAACCTGTTTGTCGTGGCACAAGACCAACATGAAACACGACAGATGCTCTACCGTCTACCCATGACCACAGAAGCAGGACAGACATACTACTTAGAGGGCTACAAAGAACTTCACGATGACCCAGGCTTTGATTTATGGTCTGATACCACCACCCTTTACATCACCGTCTATGCTGGCGACAGTAACACTAATCCCGTATTAGGTAAGGGCATTCTCAAAATTCAGCCCGGAGATTTTGTCAAGCAAATGACCACCTTGAAAGTCACCAACGCTGCCAGCCCCACAGAACGCCTGCAAGCAATTGATCGCTTCAGTCGCTTCTTTGCTGGCACATTATCTGAACTCTACCTTTAGATAGTTAGTTGTTATCCTTGCACAGACGCCATTAATGGCGTCTCTACCTTTGACTCAATATGCAAATCGACTTTCATCATGGTGTTACCTACGTTGCAGCAAGACTAGCGGGATTTGAGCATCAACCTGCTAGTATCATCGCTTACAGTGCTCAATACGTAGACGATGCGATAAATGACGGATTCATCCGGTTTGATAACGGCGCACTGTTTCACCGCATCAGTTCTGCCCATAAGATGCTGGATTATCGCAACTTTGAAGAACTGGCAAATTACGGCGTTTGGATTCCGTTTCATTTTCTGCCAGGTAACGACGGATTGCCAGCAAGTGAAGATCCTCAAGGAAGCTTTATCGACAAGTTAATTTGTCGCCCTAACAGCTACGTGGCACAGGAGATGGTGAGAGAATGTATAAATCGCCGCCACACTCCCTACGGACTGCATCGCCTGGGTATTACTGCTCATGTGTATGTTGATACTTGGGCGCATCAGGGTTTCGCCGGGGTTAATCATCGAGTTAATGAAGCCAAACATCTCCTAGACGAACATGGTAAACCCGATCGCAACCTCATGGATCGGCTTCAGAATTACTTCGTCAGTGAAGCTTTACCCCTGGGACATGGTTCTGTTCTCAGTCATCCTGACAAACCATTTTTGCGCTGGGGTTACTTCAATGGCAGGGGCGAGCAAATTACCAGAAACAATCCCAAAGATTTTCTAGAAGCGGCAGATAATATGTGCAAAGTCATGCAAAGGTATATAGCGGGTAATCCTGATGCTGTTGTACCAGGACTACCACAATCAGATAAAACTTTAATTGCCCAGATGCTAGAGAGTATCACAGATAACAAAGGTAGCCTGCGTCACCAGAAATGGTTGAGTGCGATCGCTCAGGGTAAGTTCAGCTTTGGCAAGGCAAATGTTACTTATATCCCCAAAGGCAAAGACTCGTGGAAACACGTAGCCCTTGGTACTGAAAACTCAGTTGATCGAGAAAACGAAAGATTTCCCTATCACCCCAGCTTTTTGACAAGTGATTGGAAACTATTTCATGACGCTTTGCAGTCTCATCACTTTTACATCATCCATGACTTGCTACCCAAATATGGAATCTGCGTTGCTTAATCTCTCCACTTTAGCCCTTTCAATATGACTCGTAGAATCTCTTTTTTCCTCTCTGTGTTCTCTGCGCCTCTGTCTTGAGAAGTTCTGAGCGGAGGAAACCTCTCTTACAAAGTTCTGATCGGAGGAAACCTCCGCTCAGACTTTGCGCTCCGATCAGACTTCTCGCTGTGGTTAAACAAATTACTTTTAAACCGCAGAGACACATAGAAAACAGAGGTAAGAAGTTAGAATTTTTACTTATTTTGAAAGGGCTACTCCCAACTACTTCTTTATCAAAGAAAATTCAGCAGCGATTCTTTAATAACCGAGGTGTTTCATGGCAACAACCACAACAGCAACAAACAAAGTGGGAATTCAGTTCACCGAAACCATGCGCGGCTACTTTTCTAAAGCAGTCCAAAACGACTATCAACGCGCAGCACAACAGGGTAAACAGAGTGGTTCCCAATTTGAATTTACCGTCACAGTCAGCTCCGACGATTTGGACAGGATGCTCACAGACCAAAGCCACAAAGCCAAAATCGTTGGCAGTGTCATTGCTCCAGCTATATCGCCGGAACCTCTGAGCGTTACCGATGGAGAATTTAACTTATTCATCGTTGACCCAGACAGCGTAAATACGCGTCGTATGGTCTACCGCATGAAAATGACTAGCGAAGAAGGTAAAGTTTATTACTTTGATGGCTTCAAAGTCGTACACAACGACCCAGGTTTTGACATTTGGGCAGACACCACCACGCTATACATTACCGTGTATGACGGCGAGAGTCTTAACAGCCCAATTCTAGGGCAGGGAATCTTAAAGATTCTGCCAGCAGATTTCCTTCACCAGATGACTACGTTGCAAGTTACCAACACCACCAGTCTTCAGCAACAGGTAGAAGAAACTGCCCGCTTCGGCAGCTTTTTTGCTGGAGTCTTGTTTAACGTTTACGGTGGAATATTTGCTCCTTCAAAAATATTCGATCCCGATGCACCACCCCGTCAAAAGCGTCCCCTACGGATGTCAGCGCCTCAAGTTCATTTCTGCACAACTGCTGATGGAGTCCAACTGCGACTGATTCGGTATCAAGGCGGGATAAAAGGCCCAGTCATGCTAGCACCAGGCTTTGGTACTTCCACCTTGGCATTTTCCATCGATACCGTAGATACGAACCTACCAGAGTTCTTGTATGCTCAAGGCTATGACGTCTGGCTATTCGATTATCGAGCTAGTGCCGATTTGCCATCCGCCGCTACCCAGTTTTCCGCCGATGAGATTGCGCTTTACGATTGGCCCGCAGCAGTTGAGCAAGTGCGTACCATTACTGGGTCAGAAACAGTTCAGGTCGTAGGTCACTGCGTTGGCTCCATGTCCTTTTTGATGGCTATGCTAGCGGGTCTAAAAGGAGTTCGTTCCGCTGTTTGTTCCCAACTGACGACCCATCCCAAAGCCGCAACTCTTAATGAAATCAGAGCTGGTTTGCGTCTAGCTTCATTTCTGACAGTGCTAGGGGTAGAAACTCTCAACCCAGACTTTGATACCCATGCTGATTGGCAAGATAAACTTTACGACACGGTTTTAAGACTGTATCCCACCAAAGAACCCTACAACAACCCTGTTGACCGTCGCATTCTCTTCATGTATGGAGAAGTGTACAAAATCGCCCAATTGAACGAAGCCACCCACGATGCCATTCATGAGATATTCGGCCCAGGTAATCTCACCTTTTTCAGACATATATCTTTAATCTTGCGCCAGGGACACATTGTTAACAAAGATGGTAAAGATGTTTACTTGCCCCATCTAGAACGCTTAGCCATTCCCATTGCACTGATTCACGGCGCAGACAACGCTTTTTTCCTGCCAGAGGGTTCGGAAATTACTTACAAGCTATTGTGCGATAAAAATGGTGGCGACTTGTATGTTCGCCATGTTATCCCTAATTATGCACACATGGACTGTTTCATGGGCAAAAACGCAGCCAAGGACATTTTTCCGACTATTTTGATGGAATTAGACAAGTTCAATTAATTGCGGTGAAGGTCAAGAGTAGAGACGCGATTCATCGCGTCTGTACAAAGGTCAAGAGTAGAGACGCGATTCATCGCGTCTGTACAAGGGTCAAGAGTAGAGACGCGATTCATCGCGTCTGTACAAGGGTCAAGAGTAGAGACGCGATTCATCGCGTCTGTACAAGGATCAAGAGTTATTATTCTTCCCCATTCCCCATTCTCCATTCCCAAAGGTAATTGCAAAATGAGCGAAATTAATCAACTACTCAGTGAACCTCTAGCATCTGATATCAAACAACATCCTGGTTTGAAAGAACTATTCCGCTACCCATTAATAGAAGCAATTGTTGAGCGACGCACTCGCAGATTAGCCCGTGGTGCTTCAGTTGTGGCGGGAGAACTCAGCCATACTAGCCAGAATCAGCCAGATCCTCTCAGTCCCTTGGAAGAGGCGATTTTGATTGTTGCTACGGGGATGACTGGCATCACAACCCACGATGGCCCTCTGGATAAACCAGAAGGTGGCAAAGAATTGGGAACTCCCTTCCTTAACATTGTTGCTCGTTCTGGTAGTAGCGCTGATAATTCGCAAGCTACCTCCTTTTTCATGATCAACGATGAAGGCATCTGGCTAATCAAGCGACTCAAGGGACGGGAAGCGCTAGCAGCCCTTGGCGATTTACCTCCAAAATGGGAAGATTGGTCAGAGGAACACTGGCTAAAAGCTGCTGCTGCTGTCAAACATAAAATTAGCGATCGCCGCTTAGATTTCCCCCGGATTTATCCCTACTACCTTGGCTGGAATAAACAAATCTCTAACCTTCCTGGGACAACTCTCTTTTTCCCCGTTGTCGATTGCACCCGTCAATATATCAATGTCCTGCTCATCCTACTTTCAGAACCAGAAGGTCAAAAACCTTTGTTTGTTGATGACTGGCAGAAATTTCGACCCAAAAGTTTGGCAGACTGGGCAGCTTGGGCAGGAATGCACTTAGGGTTGAGTCCCAAAATCCCTTATCAACCCATTGGTGGGATTGACCGAGTCAAGGGGGGTTTTGTCAATCCTAACAATACTGTTCCCTTGGGACTCGCCCACGCCATGCGTACCGACCACGAATGTTTCTTTATTTTGCAAAACTTAATGCTCATTGGCCAGGCAATGGGTGTTGGTGGTTGGGTACATGGCGCAGTCTTCCAACCCTTTATTCTTGAGCACAACCCCGCCAAGGAATGGTATGGTTTAGGGTTTCGCATGGAACCACCAACTCCGAAGAAAAGTATTTGGGCCCCGCCACCAGCTTCCCAACCCAATCCAGTTGGTATCGATGGTGTGCTGGAAGGACTTTGCCCACCCTACATTAGTTCTATGGATGAAGCAGTTGATCGCGTCATTGAAGAGAAGTACGGCAATCAAGGAGCTTATGGAGACAAAGATGTGTTTGCCCGCTCCTACCAAGCAAAATCAAGTGCCGAAGCCTTCTTGCGCGATGCCGAACCCCATTCCCAAGAAGCAATTCAGTACACCAAAGATATCTGCAACTATATCTACGACACTTATGGTCGCTTTCCTGCCCACGTTGATGCATTCTTCGTTCCTGGCATCTGGCTCCAGTTTAGCCATCTAGAGATGGAATACTACCAAAAGTACTACGATCCGGCTCTGTTCCGTCGCCAAGCCCAGCACGCTGAACTTTGGGGCGATCGCTAAACACTGTCGCCAAATCTTTGTGAGAGGAAAGTATGCTAAAAGTTATCAGGATTGTTGCCATCTCCCTCATCTCTATCTTGCTGGTAGCAACTTTTGGGTTTTTGTACATAGAATCAACTTGGGCAAAACCTCAATTTAGAACTCCAAAAGAAGCATTTATCCACGGTAGTATCGGTACTGAGTTAGCGCCCCTACCAGTTTTTCAAGTCCTGCCCGATTTATTCCCCGATCAATTTCAGCCAGCAGGCAAACAAGCAGGGGATTGGGTCGAGCAATTTGGATTTATCCACGCGAAGCCGGAGGAAAACGAAGGATTACCAGTGGGCTTTAGTGTTTCTAACTATCAACCTCAATCGGGAAACCCCTCACCTGTAAAGTTTGTAGGTTTTAGCTGTGCATTATGTCACACATCACATATTAGGAGGTTTCCTGGAGATGAGGGCGTGATAGTCACAGGTATGGGAAGTACCTCGTTAGACTTGTTTGCCTGGGTAGACGCCTTTAAAACTTCAATTCTTGATGAAAAACGTCTGACTGTAGAAAACATTACCAAGGCTTATGAAGCTAAATACCAAAAACCTTTAGGAATTGTGGATAAAACTGTAATTGGTTTTTGGTTATCGACTGCTAGAGGTCAAATACTAGCTTCACTTCCGAAATGGGATGCTCCTTATAATGGCAAAGATTTGAGAGACTCTGAATTATTACCCATTGGCCCGGCTCGAACGCAACCTTTTAAAGAGCTAGTCCACTTTGTGATGGATCGCCCCGCCGCCTTAGATAAGTCCTATTCCAAACTGCCGTCATTGTACGAGCAGGAAAATCGAGAATGGGCGCAATATGACGGCAGCGTTAGAGATAGTCTTAGTCGCAGCGTCCTTGCGGCTGTGGCAGCAGGAGCAACTCCGAATAACTTGGTAGTGCCAGAAATTTCTCATAATGTCACCCAAGCCATTGAATACACGAGAGATTTGCAAGGGCCTAAATATGCAGAGGTATTCAAAGACCAAGGGATCAAGCTTGATCCCCAAAAAGTAGAACGTGGTCATGCTGTCTTTCAGCAGAGTTGTGCCACCTGTCATGGCGATCGCAATTTTGCAGATAACACTTGGGTCAAAGGAGAACTTCAGGGTTTAATTACGCCGATAGAAGAAATTCAAACTGATTCCGAACGCCTTAACTATCGTTACTATCAAGAACTACCGGATGCTGTTGATGTTTTCTTTCCTGATAGCAACCCCTTGAAACCTAAACGAGAAAATATTAGACCAGGGCCTTTAGGAGATACCAAAGGTTTCATTAACGCTCCCATAGAATCAGTTTTTGCTCGCGCTCCCTATTTACACAATGGCAGCGTCTTGACCTTGGCAGAGTTAATTAATCTCAAACCTCGGCGAGAAATTTTTTATCGCGGAGACAATCTTTACGATCCAATTGATGTCGGTTTGGCTTCACCAACTGAACCTGATGATCAACATTACTTTAAATTAGATACCCATGTTCAGGGTAATTCTAACAAAGGGCATGATTATCCTTGGACTTATCAGGGATCTGGTTGGAATAAGGCAGCTTTGGAAGACTTATTAGAGTATCTCAAGACACTTTAAAATTATCTCTGTGTCCTCTGCGTCTCTGTGGTTCCAAAATAATTTATTTAACCGCAGAGGCACAGAGAGCACAGAGGAAAGAGGTTAAAGAGTAGGCTCTCTTCAAAAAACAATATTGACAGTTAAAAAATGGAAATAGTCAAATTTAAAAGAAATATTTCCTTAGCAGAATTTGCTAATAATTTTTTCTTCTTCGGAATTACATTGATAGCTGCTCTATTATTGGCAGAGTTTAAACCAAATTTGAATTTACACCGCGCGATTTACTCATTCTGGGCTAGTACGGTGTTATTAATTCCAGCAATTTATTTATATATCCTGCATGGAAAATCAGTAAAAAAGAATAATTATTGGCTGCTGCTGTGGACTTTTAGCTTTTTGGCTTATTTAGTTCATTTGTTTTATGAGATGTTTGGAATATATGGGGGTATCCAAGAAACTTTTGCAGCTGATGGAAGTGCGATGGGCTACGCCCCGCCAGCGGCGATCGCAGCAAGTAAATTAATCCTAGCTTTATGGTGGGGATTAGATATAAGTTTGGGATGGTTTAGCGATTCTTCGGCAACCTGGATACAAATCCAACGAACTGGGGTTCATATTTACGTTGGTTTGAGCTTTTTGGTTGCCAATTTGATTTTACAAGCGGGATTTGCTCGTACTTTAGGGATTATCTTGGCTATCTCTATTTTGGTAGCTTTAGTCATGCGATGTCTGACGACAAGCCGCTACGCGTCTACGTACAACACGCGCAATGGTCAAGATAATGAAAACCTACCACCTGGTTCCTACGGTTTGCCACTGCTGGGGGAGACAATTCCACTGGCTTTGGATATCCATAGTTTTTATCGCAAACGTGTTCAAAAATACGGCCCAGTCTTTAAAACTCATTTATTTGGCAAACCTGTCATTGCTTTTAACGGCCCGGAGGCTTTTACTTTCTTTCTAAATCAAGAATATTTTACCCGTGAAAATGCCAGTCCACACCCAATAAAAGAACTACTAGACTGGGACGCCTTACCACTATTGGATGGTGACGAACATCGCCGCCGCAAACGGATTATTCTCCAGGCTTTTACACCGGAGGCTTTCGATAAATACATACCCCTGATTGAACAGACAGCGGCTTACTATCTGAAACGCTGGGAAAAACTGGGTAACTTTACCTGGTTGCCAGAATACCGTAAGCTGAGCGCATCTTTGACCAATGCGTTATTTATCGGGAAAGAGCCAGGCCCAACGAGCGAAGCTGTGGGAAAAATCACAGACACTTTTATCAAAGGTTTCTCCTCAGTACCAATTAACTTAGGTTTTAATGCTTATGGACAGGCACTAAGAAATCGCGATTGGTTACTCAATTACATCGACCAAGCGATCGCCGAGCACCGTCAGCAACCTCGCCAGGATCTACTGGGATTGCTGTTATCAGCCCGCAGTGAGGATGGTAGCACTCTCACTGATGCACAGTTACGGCGCGAGATCATGCATCTGTTTTTTGCGGCTTATTCTGGTTTTTATGTTGCTCTCACCCTGCTTTCTCTGACCCTAGCTCAACATCCAGAGATTGCAGCACGTGCTAGGCAAGAAGTCAAGCAATATGTACCTGATGGGCCACTGAATATGGCACGGTTGCAAAAGTTGGTGTATCTGGAGCAAATTACCAAAGAAATTCGCCGCTTTTATCCCATTAATGCTGCTACTTTTTTTGCCCAGGTAAAGAAAGACTGTGAGTTTCAAAATTTCCGCATTCCCAAAGGTTGGGGCGCAGTGGCAGGAATTCATACCACCATGCATATTCCCCAGGTTTTTTCGGAACCGCAGAGTTTTAAGCCCTGTCGCTTTGCTCCCGAAAACTTTGCCGCTCTACCGGAAAACAGCTATGTACCCCAAGGCGGTGGGTCTAAAGACGGTCATCGCTGTGCAGGCGAAGACATGATCACTGTGTTGCTCAAGATAATAGGGGTGCATTTACTGCGTCGATATAGTTGGGAACTGCCACCGCAGAATCTTGAATTAAACCAAGACTTGTTTCCTACCCCGCGTGATGGGTTAAAAGTACGGTTTGGGATTGATAAGCAAACAGCTACTTAGAGGGGTTGCTAGTGAATATCTTTAATTATTCTCTCCTCCTGCTCCCCTTGCTTTCTCTGCCTTCTTGCACTAGTGACTATCATAACAAGGTATAAAAATGCGTATTCACGCTGTTCAGAGCGGACTTGTATCCATCAAAACCTGTCAGTGCCATAGCAAAGGTCATGGTGCTATGCGTCTGGTCAACACTATTCTTGACCGCAACTGGGCTGAGCCTTTACCTATTTATAGCTGGGCTATTGAACATCCAGAAGGAATTATCTTAATCGATACAGGCGAAACTGCACGCACCTTGGAACCAGGTTACTTCCCTTGGTGGAACCCCTATTTTCAGCTGAGTATCAAACCATGTTTGCAACCTGAAGACGAAGTGAATTTTCGGTTACGAGCCTTGGGTATAGAACCAGATGATGTGCGTTGGGTAATTCTGACTCATCTGCACACAGACCATATAGGTGGTTTACACCATTTTCCTAACGCAGAAATTGTTGTTTCGCGTAGAGAGTACGAGCTGACTGGTGGTTGGCGTGGACAGCTAAGAGGTTATTTAACTCAGCGTTGGCCGGAGTGGTTGAACCCTCACTTAATCGAGTATAAGCCTCAGCCAATCGGGCCTTTTTTAGAGAGTTACCCGCTGACAAAAGCTGGAGATGTCAGCTTAATTCCTACAGAAGGTCATACTGGAGGGCATTTGTCAGTTTTGGTACAAAACGAGGGACTATCCCTTTTTTTTGCTGGTGATGCCTCTTACACTCAACAACTCATGTTGGATCAAATCGTTGACGGTGTTGCTCAAGATGAAGAGAAATCTCGCCAAACACTGAAGCTGATTTTGCAGTACATCCAAGAATTTCCTACGGTTTATCTTCCGAGTCACGACCCTGATGCTGCTTACAGGTTAGCAGAGCGAACCATTGTTTCAGTCTAATTACTTTGATTATCTCTAAAGGAGTTATTTTTATGTCAAACGCACAGACAAAGCCATCTACTGACAAAGCTCGCTTTTTACCCTTACCAGACTCATTCATGTTTGGTGTTGCCACAGCTGACCACCAATGCGAAGCTTACGACTCTCGCTATGAAGACATTCGAGATGTGTGGGAGCGTCGTCGCGCCCTGACAATTAGAGGTCAAGCAACTGACTTTTGGCATCGCTACGCGGAAGATATAGCGCTAGCAAAGTCTCTTGGTTGCAAAATGTTCCGCTTTTCCATCGCCTGGTCGCGAGTGGAACCGAAACCTGGTGAGTTTAATGAGGAAGCTTTTGAACACTACCGCCAAGTGATTGAAACTATCCGATCGCATGGTATGGAACCCATGGCCACTCTGCACCACTTCACCCATCCCATCCATGTTGAAGAACGAGGCGGTTTAATTTCCCCAGATTTCCCATCTATTTTTGCTAACTATGCCAAAGAAGTTGCTCAACGTTTGGGCCCTTTAGTCCGCTACTGGATTAGTTTTAATGAACCCAGTCAACTCATTTATGGCTATGTCAAACCTTGGTGGGAGAGAGCCTACTTTATGCCACCTGGTCTAGATCGAGGCGCAACAATCGCCGAGCAGATGACCGCAGTCCGCAAGCTGATGCGAAATTTGTTCATCGCACACACTAACGCCAGAACTATTCTCAAGCAGGTCAACCCAGATGCTCAAGTGGGAGCAAACCCCATGTTGTTGGGTCTACCCTTATGGTTGCAAAAATTGGTAGATCGCAACGTTACAAATCTCCGCCGTCCCGAAGACTTCGTTGCTCAAGGAAAACGTTTCAGTGAGCGGGCTCTGCTAGAACAAGGACAAGTGGATGTAGTGATTGCGACCTTGACTGTTACCCAAGAGCGACAACAGCAAGTAGCTTTTTCCGAGGCATACTATCAAGCAGGTCAATTTTTATTAGTGAAGTCAGCAAGTCCAATTCAGCAACTCGGAGATGTCGATGGCAAACCTGTAGCAATAGTTAAAAGTACTACTGCTGAATCTACTGTATATCAACTATTTCCCGCCGCCAATGTCCAAGTGGTAGAGAACCATGCTGATGCTCTTAGAGCGTTGGACTACGAGCAAATCAGCGCCATCCTCGCTGATGACACCATCTTGTTAGGAATCGCCCAGCAGTTTCCGGGGCAATATCGGCTGATTGGTAAAAATGGTGAAGGGCTAAGTGAAGAAAATTACGCTGCTGCTGTAGTTAAAGGCGATCGCGAATTACTTAATGTTGTAGACAAAGTAGTGCGGAACTTCAAAGAATCCGGTGCTTGGGCAGCCAGTTACGCCCGCTACTTCCCCGGTCAACCAGTGCCAGAACCGCCCCGCCTAGGCAGACGCTCAACTCTAGCTGACATCACACATCAAGGAGGGGAACAACCCCCAGCGCCTAACAAGCCCCTGCCCAAACCTTTGCTGCGTCGCATTCAAGAGCGGGGTTATTTAATTGTTGCCGTTAAAGATAATGTTCCTGGGTTTGGTTATCGTGATCCACAAACGGGTGAATTCAGCGGCTTAGAAATCGATCTGGCTCGTGCTTTAGCAAAGCAAATTTTTGGTGATCCTAGCAAAGTGAAGTTTAAAATCGTTGCCACTCAAGAACGGCTGCCTGTGCTGCGCTCTGTTGTGCGAATCTTCGACCCACTAATGAAGATTTTTAGCGCCCTTTCAACATCGTTGACAAGTAACTGGTGGCATCTTGGCATGGCTGGAAAACTGCCAACATTCCTCTGTCCTCAAGAGTGCGTCGGTCAGCAAGATTTTGTCGGGTTTGACTACTACTGGGGCATCAACAATTTACGACTTAATCGCATTCAGCAGTTGATGGATGCAGCTTTCGGGCGTTTCGGTAATGCGCCAGTTTGGTCTGGGGTACTGTACGATATGCTCAAGTTCCACAGCCAATTGTTTCCTGGTAAGGAGATTTTAATTGTTGAGAACGGCTGTGTTGATGTAGCTGATAAGGTCGTCAAGCGCGAGGACTACATTCGCCAGCATATCCAGCAGGTGCAACGCGCTCGTCAAGATGGTGTGAACGTGGTGGGTTATGTCTCTTGGTGCATCACCTCTAACCGCGAGTGGGGTCTGAAGTTCGGCCCAGATAGCGATTTTGGACTTTACCATGTTGGTCTAGATAATGACCCAGAATTAAAACGCCAGCCAACTCTTGCGGCGGCGGCATATCGAGAGATTATTAAAAAAGGTGGGGTTTGATAAAAGAAGGTAAAGGGGGAAGGGGTAAAAGGGGAAAGGGAAAAGGGGAAAAAACGAGTGGAATTTTGAGCAACCATTATTATTCCTTTGCCCTTTACCTGTTTATCTTGAGATGTAAAAGTCTTGTGTTTATCCACCTAATGTGTTATTTGAAATGAAAGGAGCAGGATATTACAACTGTTGACCGGGGGCTGTGTGGCAATAATTACACCAAAACTTCTGTTTGCCGATGACTGCTTAGAAGACCGGGAAACTTACCGACGCTATCTGTTGGGAGATAAGCAACGCAACTACAATATTTTAGAGGCAGAAACCGGAGAAGAAACGCTATTATTTTGTAGCCAAGAAATTCCTGACGTGATTTTGCTTGATTATCTGCTACCAGATATGGATGGGCTAGAAATTTTAAGTCAGCTGAAGACTCAGTTTGGCCAAACAAACCTTCCAGTCATAATGCTAACTGGTCAGGGAAATGAACAGATAGCAGTACAAGCGATGAAAAGTGGTGCTGCCGACTATTTAGTTAAAAGAGATACTACGTCACAAAGTCTTCGTCTTGCTATCCAAAATATACTGGAAAGTGTAAGCAAGCGGCTAAAAAATGAGGTACATCCATATCCACGGGAATTCTTTGGCGTGGTGGAGAACACCCCTAAATCTATTTTCACTATTAATACTGAACTGACTAAGAAACAACTCTCAGCCCAGTTTTATCGAGCACAACGGCTAGAGAGCCTTGGTACTATCGCAAGTGGTATTGCACATGATTTGAATAACATACTGACGCCTATTTTGATAATTGCTCAATTGCTGCCACTTAAACTGCCCAATCATGATGAGCAGAATCAACAACTACTGAAAATACTAGAGGATAACTCTAAACGTGGTGTCGAACTGGTCAAACAAATTCTGTCTTATGCACGGGGAACGGAAGGGAAGCGAGCTCCTTTACAAATAAGATATCTACTCAAGGAAATTGAGCAGACTGTCAAAAATACGTTTCCAAAATCAATTGAAATTCACACTAATATACCAACACAAGATCTTTGGATGGTTTCGGCGGACTCCACCCAATTACATCAGGTATTGATGAATCTGTGTGTAAATGCTCGTGATGCCATGCCACAGGGAGGCACACTGACTATTTCTGCTGAAAATCTCTTTTGTGATCAAAGCTGTGCCGGGCTGAATTTAGAGGCAGAAGTAGGTGATTACGTGGTCATAAGCGTTTCAGATACAGGATGCGGTATCCCACAAGAGTCATTAGAGCAAATTTTTCAACCGTTTTTTACAACCAAAAATACGAGCCAAGGCACAGGATTGGGGCTTTCCATTGTTGCTAATATCATCAAAAGCCACGGTGGTTTTGTCAAGGTATATAGCGAGGTAGGTAAAGGTAGCCAGTTTCAGGTGTACTTGCCAGCTAATAATGCAGAGGCAAATGCTGTAAACTTCTGACTCCTTGATGTCTACAGAGGGGTATGTCGAAGCAAAGATATTGACAGAGTTAACCACAGATAAACACTGATAAACACCGATAAATTTGTACCTAAGCCGACTAGGAAGCGCTATATTTTAAATTCCCTCACAAACGCTTTTGAGCATGTGCCGTAACCAACGATTTGCCTGATCTTGATCTGTAAGTTTGCTCCATAGCATGGAAATCATCCACGGTTCGGTTTGCACAGGAAGTTGAAAAATTTTTAATGAGCCTTGACATGCAAACGGCTTTGCCAGTCGTGATGGAATGGCAGTAACCAGATCACTGGATGAAATTATCGCTGGCAATATTAATAGATGGGGGGTTGTTAGAACGATTCGACGCTGTAAGTTATCTTGAGCGAGTACCTTGTCGAGTTCACCAACGTCATCTCGTCGCAGAGTGAAGAGAACATGAGGCAAAGCAGCGAAAGTTTCAGATGTGAAAGCTTCCTGGGTAATCAGAGGATGTTCATGACGACTAATGCCTACAAAGTGTTCTGAAAATAATGGAACCTGCATCGTTTGTCTGGGCGGTTCTTGGAAGACGCCGAGGGCGACATCAATTTCTCGTTGTTCTAAAAGCTCTCCAATTTGATCTTTATCAAAACCAATTAATCTAAAGTTAATACCGGGTGCAGTCTGCCGACAAATTTCTAATAGTTTAGGCATAACAACATAACTGGTGTAATCTGAACTGCCGATCGCAAAAGTATGTTGTGAAGTTGCGGGGTCAAAAGTTTGACTCGATTGTAGTATCTGTCGAATTTGCTGTAAAGCAGTTGAGATACTAGGAGAAATTTCAGTAGCTTTGGCAGTAGGTTGCATTTCCCTACCAATACGAATAAATAACTCATCTTGAAATAGCAAGCGCAACCGTCCTAGCGCTGCACTCATGGCAGGTTGCCCTAAATAAAGTCGATTAGCTGCTTTGGTAACGCTCCGTTCTTCAAAGAGGGCTTCAAAGGTAACGAGGAGATTTAGGTCAATTGAGGCCAAGTCAATCGATTTCATCAATAGTCATTATTTTTATAATCGATTTGATTAATTTATTTGACTTTGGTACGTTGCAAGTAAAAGTAATATTTAAGTTTTGCAAAATTGGAACAAAGAATTATGACCTCTTTGCTAATTATCGTGGGAATGGGGGAGGGAAATGGACTGGCGATCGCCCGTCGGTTTGCTCAAGAAGGTTTTGCGATCGCAATGATTGCTCGCAACCAAAGTAAGTTACAGGAGTATCGAGAGCAGTTACAAGGGTCAGGCTATGAAGTATATGACTTTGTGGCTGATGCGGGTGATGAAGCTTCTTTAAAATCGGCATTTGTTTCTATTCAAGAGCAGTTGGGAAATGCAGATGTGCTTGTTTACAATGCGGCAGTTCCAAGAATGGAGAATGTTCTTAAGACATCTTTTGAGATACTAGTCAATGATTTTAAAGTGAATGTTGCTGGCGCATTAGTAGCAGCCCAAGCCGTTATCCCAGGTATGCAAACACAGGGTAAGGGAACAATTCTGTTGACTGGCGGTGGATTTGCCTTGTATCCCAGTCCTGATTTTGCCTCACTCTCAATTGGTAAAGCTGGTATTCGCAGTTTGGCTAACACCCTGGCCGCTGCTTTAAAAAGTCAAAATATTCGAGTGGGAACAATCACAATTTGCGGTACAGTAGACGCGGCAGACCCCAAATACAGTCCCGATCGCATTGCAGAGAAATACTGGGAATTTCATACTATTCAAGATTCTCAAACAGAAGTGGTGTATTAATAGGAGTTGCAGCTAATGGAAACTACAGCCGGATTACCACCAATTTATGCAGATACGCCAATTGAATTGGCATCTGCTCAAGTTATTGCTTCGTTCCCAGTCAATACCTTTTTAGAAAATTTAGCGATACCTTCTCTACGAGACGCTACGCGTAGCTTGCTTCCCCACAGGGGTACGGTGGGCTACGCCTACGCCCCAAATGGCACAATCTTTGTAACGAATCACGAGGCTGGTAAAATTGTTTGCATTACTCCAGATGGTAAACAGCATATTCACGCAAACATTGAAGGCAAAGTCAGCGGTCTTGCCTTTACCGCCAACGGTAGTCTGGTAGCGACTGGATGGAATGCTGATTCTGTACCTGTGATTTCTCTGGTTGCCCCAGATGGCACAGTGGAGACTTTATTAAAGCTGCCAGATGCCGTATTTCTCAATGGCATCACGCATCTATCAGGTACTCGATATTTGACAGCTGATTCCTATCGAGGTGCAATCTGGCAGATTGATATTGCTCAACGCCGTGGATCAATTTGGTTAGAACATCCCTTACTGGCTCGCAGAACTCCTGAGAGTAATATTCCTGCTGCAAATGGCTTAAAGCGTTTTAATGACAATCTCTACGTCTCAAACACTGATAAAATGCTTCTATTGCGGATTCCCATTACCGCAGCTGATAAAGCCGATGAACCAGAAATCTTTATTGAGCAGACCAATATTGATGATTTCGCCTTTGATGTAGAGGGGAATCTCTATGGAGCAACTCACATTTATAACAGTGTGGTACGAATTACCCCAAATGGAAGTACAACCATCATTGCTCAAGCCGAGCAGAATGTAATTGGTAGTACAGCGGTTGCTTTTGGTCAACAGGAATCAGACCGTACAGCCATCTATGTTGTAACAAATGGTGGGATGTTCTTACCACCTCCCACAGGAGTTGTGCCAGCAACCGTTGTCCGCCTTGAGGTTGGAAAAGTTGGATATCGCCTTTAGCTTGCTAAGAGTCACTGTTTGAATTGCATGGGAGACTAACAATGCCCTTGGATATTCAATCGTTGAATGAGGCACATGCGCGGGAGATGGCTGGGTGGCATTATGATGCACCCTATGATTTCTACAATTTGAATCCCAACGAAATTGAACAAAACGTACACTACTTTCTCGATTCTCAAAACAACTTCTACGGTATTTTTGAAAAGCAGGAATTTGTTGGCTATTGTAGTTTTGGAAAAGATGGGCAAGTGCCTGGAGGTGATTACAGTACGCCAGGGCTAGATATTGGCATGGGTATTTGCCCAGATTTAACAGGGCAGGGTCGAGGAAGTTGCTATGTAGAAGCGGTTCTAGATTTTGCTCGACAAACGTTTGCGCCTGCTTTTGTTCGGGTGACGATTGCGGTTTTCAATCAGCGTGCGCTCCGAGTATGGTATAAGGCAGGGTTTCGTGCTGTTCAGACTTTTGAGCATCAAACCCAGGGCGTGCCTTTTGTAATTTTGGTACAAGAAACTAGTCGTACAGCAAAAGATTGTGAGAAAAGCTTGCTAGTGACATAACTGATAAACATGGAACAAGACGAACAATACGTAACGGTAGTTATTTCGCAACTTGTCAAACCTGGCTGTGAAAATGCTTACGAAGCTTGGGTAAAAGATATTATTAGTGTAGCGAGAACTTATACTGGTCACTTGGGTACAAATGTGATTCGCCCTCAACCTGGTGTGCGACCCGAATATGTGATTATTTTTAGGTTTGACAACTATGAAAATTTAAAACGATGGATGGAGTCACGCGATCGCGAATACTGGTTAAATCAAGGTAAATCTTTGGTTCAATCTGACCCTTACGTTCAGCAACTTAGCGGTTTAGAAGCTTGGTTTTCTATTCCCGGTCAACCGTTGAAAACTCCGCCACGCTATAAAACAGCATTGCTTACCTGGGCAGTTGTGTACGTGTTAATTAATCTTCTAAATACTTTCCTGACACCCTTGTTCCGCGGGCATTGCATAATAGAGGGATGAATTGAGGTCATCTACTGTGCAATGTCCATACTGTGGGTCTACGGAAATTAGAAAGAATGGAAAGCGGAGAGGTAAACAAAATCACATCTGTACTAACTGCGAT
>JAHHHK010000025.1 GCA_019359395.1 Komarekiella atlantica HA4396-MV6 | reverse complement strand
ACGGCGCAGAAATTGCTCGGACAGAGTGGACTCGTGAAGGTAGAGTACCTCTACATACCTTGCGGGCAGATATTGACTACTCTTATTGCACGGCAAAAACGGTTTATGGCATTCTAGGCATCAAAGTTTGGGTGTTTAACGGAGAAATTATCCCTGGACAGGAAGAAACTCCACCCCCACCTGCAACACGCGATCGCGATCGTGAACCTCGCCGCCGTCAACAACAACGCCGCCGCCAGCAATTTGAAGACCGTGGTCAAAAATTTGGAACGCATCCTGACACCGGAGAAACCGTAACTTCTAAGCCAAAAACAAAAAAGGAAAGGGATATACTGTTTCCAAATCCTTACCAACCGCCAGTAAAGCAAGATTTCATGGATAAGATCGATGCTTACATAATATATACATTCCAGTTGATAAGTAAGGGAATTAAACCAGAAATTGAAATAGTCACAGAAAGCCAAACAAATATTGTTCGTATCCCCATGCTGATATATGTAAATAGCATTGATTGGGATTCTAGAGATACACCAGATTTTCAAAGTACATTCCGAATGGGTCAAATTGTAGGATGTTTTGGTAGCTGGGATACAGTCGAAGCATTACAAGCTGATCCATCTGTTATATCTGTTGAAGCTAGTAAACCAGGATTAGGCTGGGAAAGTAATTCACAAAATTTGTCTTTAGATAGCAATACTGATTCATCAGCTTATTCAACTATTTCCTCTATCAAAGCTGACACAATACATCAAATCCCTGAAAAGGGAGACAAAGCATTGATTGCCATCATTGACAGTGGCATTGATTTGCTTCATAAAACATTTCTTGACTCAACTGAAAATAGCACAAGAATTTTAGCAATTTGGGATCAAACTGATGATACTGGCCCAAGCCCTAATATCCCTGCAATGTTTAGAAAAGGTACTGAGTATAGGCAAGGTCAAATTAATCAGTATATTCGAGATAACATAGTACCTGATCAACTTGGGAGAGATCCCAATGGACATGGAACCCATGTGGCAAGTATTGCTGCCGGAAAACCTGTTGGTGAATTTTGTGGTGGAGTTGCACCCGAAGCAAAAATTATTGTAGTCAAAATAGATCCAAAAGATGCCATAGGAGAACCAATGGCGCATGGAGCTGCGCTTCAATATATAAAGTATGTTGCCGCACAAGAGAAGCTACCCGTTGTTGTTAATGTCAGCCAGGGAATTAATGCCGCAGCTCATGATGGTAGATCTATATTTGAATGTTTGTATGAAAGCTTTTTGCACAATGAAGGAATTTCTATTCCTCAACCTGGATATTTAGTAGTTAAGTCTGCTGGAAATGAGCGTAATACTAAACTACATACAAGAATAAATGTACTACCTAGGCAACGTCATTTTTTTCGATGGCAATCAACACCCATTAGCAGAAGCGAGGATTTGATTCAGTTTTGGTTTGATTCGAGTATGAATTTGGAATTTTGCTTAAAAACTCCATCAGGTCATTTTAATCAAAGTATTTGTTCAGCTAATTTAACAGAAATACCTGAACCTATAAACTTACCAGAAGGCAATACTTGTCATATCTCATACAAAAGATTGCATCGTACTAATGGAAAAAGTTTGCTCCAAATAATTATTAACAAAGGAGAGGGGCAGTATATTCAACGAGGTTGGTGGCAGCTTGAAGTCTGGAATATTTCCAAAAATGCTAAAAATAATGTTATCCATGCTTGGATTGAAATTGGTGTTCGTGGCACAGTACTTTTTGAAGAAGCAGAGCAAGAAATTACATTAACTATTCCTGGTACGGCAGAAAATGTAATCACTGTAAGTTCAGTAGATATAGATGATAAAAACAGTTTTTTTAATTTATCTCAAGATTCATCTTATGGGCCAACTCTTGACAATAGAGAAAAGCCAGATCTAGCTGCTCCTGGAGTCAATATCTTAGTAGCTATGTCTGGTACAAAAAACGAATTTGTAAAAAAGAGTGGAACTAGTTATGCAGCTCCTCATGTAACAGGAGCAATAGCTCTTTTGCTATCAGCAATTGCTAAGCAGCATTCAGTCAATACAAATTTGGAAATGCCAAATGTAAAGCAAATTCAATCTTTATTGATAAAAACAACACAGTACAGTAGTGGTAATTGGGATAAATGTGTTGGATATGGTGTTTTAGATGTTCAAAGATTTTTTCAAGAAGGGATTAATGAGATGTTGTGAAGTACTGGATAGCAGTACCTAATATGTTTATTTTGGTATTGCATAGTTGATCACAGTTTGATTTTGCACTACTCCTTACTATTAGTTATTGCACTTGTTTGAGATGATTGACTCCAAGTCATAATTGTTTATTTATGAGAGAGAGATTTTTCTAAATGACAAAATTATCTATGACGCTAGTATTATCCAGTGCCAGCTTAATACTGAAACGTTCTCCCGGTTCACCACTAAAGTGAAATTGGATATTCTGATTTGTAGCTTTAGCGATCGCTTGCATGACAGCGACCCCTTCTTCATTTAAAACCATTATTTGGAGATTCTCTGTTAGATACATTTGACCATTTGTTGGGCATACCTCCACCATGATATTGATCGCCTGCTCATCTTCTGGAGTCAGTGTAAGCACGAGAACTACTGATTGCTGCGTCAGTTGAGTCCCTAAATTAATTAGTTTGCATCTTCTAGCGAAAGGTTCTACTGTACGTCTCATACTGACAGACGGAATTGCTGTCGGCTCTAAAAAAGCTGCAATTTCCTGCCAGGTAGCTTCAAATAATCCCTCTAGCCAATTACTCAGCTTCACTACCGTGTTATTGGGAGAGGCAGTATGAGCAGCTTGGCGGATTTGATTAAGATAGTCTGGAAACTCAGCAAGCGATCGCATTTGACTAAGAGGCATCTGTGCTAATGCTGTCTGAGTAAATCCCAACAACGTCGCCTGCTTCAGCGATGGACTGATTCGGACAGCTACATAGCCTATTCTGTCTGCCCAAGTCTCCGGCGGAATCTGGCAGACTTGTGCATCTAGTAGCACTGGACGACATTCTAATTTGCCTAAGTGTTTAACCCATAAATCAGCCACATCCATAAATTTTAAGCAAATAGGATTGTGACTATCACTTTGCTCTAAATCTGTCTCAAACCCCAAACAGCGGATGTAAAAATCAACTGCATACAACGCTAAAGTATTTAGATAAACCTGTTTAGCTTTTTGAGGATTAGAATGCCAACTGCGAAACTGTTGTGCCAGCGAATGTGCCTCAAAAGATAGTGGTACTGTAAAAATTAAAGGCTTAGCGGTTTTGCTCATCGTCATCTCTCTGTGTGCTTCTGTAATTATTCCTATAAATATTTCTTGAAATAAGGCATGAGCTTTTGCAATCGCCGATTGAAAAAACTACAAAGTGTTTGAACTGAAATTCCTAAGTTAGCGGCGATTTCTATCCAGGTTTTGTCTTCAACAAATTTTTTTAAAGCTAAATACTGAAAAGTAACTTCGTAATTATCTCTAAGTCGTTCATTTTTGAGCAAATTTTCTGGATCTTCCTCTAGAAATTGTCTTAGTAATTCGTCGTCAGAACGCTCATCTTCTACTGGTATGCATTGTTCCAATTCATCCAAAAATAGAAAACAAGTTGTTTGACTTCTCTCAGATTTGGGAATATAGGTTATTCCTTGTTTCTTATAGTCATTGACCACATCAATAAAACGATTTCTCAAGATAAAATTCACCCATGCCATCACTTGATGTTCTGAGTTGTAGTAATCAACTTTTTGACAGATTTCTAGTAAAGTTTTCTGGAGTGCCTCGTTATAAAGGTCTTCGTAAAGATTGAGTAGCCATGAATCTCTTTGAGGATGATGCAGCCGATTTGATTGTAAAATTTCACTGACCAACCTTTGTAAGGCTCGCTGCCTTTGAGGACTCTGAGGTGGGTGTTGTTGAGCTTCTTCTGCTAGCTGTTGAAGTAACTGATCAAAGTCATCGCCTGATAAAGCATTCTCAAAACCCTCATTCATTATCTAAATCTCCTTGTTCCTCCAGTTTTAATTCACCATTGGGGTAAAGGTTCAAGCCAATTATTTCAAGAAAGGACAAACTCAGTTGTGTTGCCTTTTGGTTTACATTGTTCTCTCCGTAGTATGGAGTTTGCTTTGAGTATTTCTATTGACGGTTCGGTTATGGTAGTACAGAATTCTGCAATTCGTTACAAAAGTTGATGCAAAGCTTGACTGATAACTGTTTACCGTTTACTGATAACTGTTAAAGAGGGCTGCCGCTTGACATTACAGTGAAGACGAAGCCTCCAAAAAAACATTCCCAGCCGGAGGCTAGGAACGAGATCACCTAAGAATTATGTAAGTTGAGTTAACACCAGTTTACAGATGTGAATCTATACCTGGGATTATGGTTCAAATAGATGAAAAATGCTGTCAAGTCGCTGTAATGTCTAATTAACTTGCAACCGTAACTGACTTTTTGCGGTTGGGACGCTTACGCTCTGATTTTTTCTTTAGTCCAACGGCTTGGGCTTGATCGCTATCTGTGCCATATTGTCCACGCACAACTTCTTTCATCGTTAATATAGCATTGTGAAATTCCCACTCTGCTAATCGGGCAGCATCGGCAGCAGCACGGTATAGAGCTAGTTTCTCGGTTTCGGCTTGTCGCTGAGTTAACATAACCTGATAAGCTTGCTGTAAGTCTGCAACAGAGGCATTAGCACGAGTTGT
Source organism: Komarekiella atlantica HA4396-MV6 (assembly GCA_019359395.1). Classification (GTDB taxonomy): domain Bacteria; phylum Cyanobacteriota; class Cyanobacteriia; order Cyanobacteriales; family Nostocaceae; genus Komarekiella; species Komarekiella atlantica. The sequence continues at coordinate 94,824 of JAHHHK010000025.1, read as the reverse complement.
GTTGTAGGTGCTGATGGTCTGCAAACCGTGCAATGAATTGATATCTTGACTAATTAATTGAGGGCGCAAACGGCGTGTCATATCTTGAGTGGGCATAAATGTATACCGTAGTAAAGTATATATTTAATGTACCCATTGCAACTTAAAAACTTTCAGTAAGAAAAACTTTTTAAGTAAGGCAAGGTTAAAGAAAGGGTAAGCTCATTTATACAGGTCGATGCAATTGAATTGTCAGTTGATGCAATTGAATTGTCAGTTGATGCAATTGAATTATCAGTCGATGCAATTGAATTGTCAGTCGATGCAATTGAATTGTCAGTCGATGCAATTGAATTGTCAGTCGATGCAATTGAATTGTCAGTTGATGCAATTGAATTGTCAGTCGATGCAATTGAATTGTCAGTCGATGCGTTTAGATAGCAGGGCAATACAAAAGACTTTTTGCAAAAATTGGAGTAAGACCAAAATAAACCACAGATGAACACAGCGAAAAGTTTGCGCGTCCGGGTTTCCCGGCGCAAAACTTTTCAAGACAGCGAAAAGTTCTGCGGAGAGAAGTTGCCATAGCGCAGCGTAAAGCCTACGGCATGGCTACGCTTAGAGCGAGTCTTGCCTACGGCACGCTTTGCGAACGAGCGTCGGAGGGTTTCCCTCCAAGCAAACTTCTCCCAAGGGGAGACGCTGCGCGAACGGGGAGGGCAACCCTGGGCAGGAAACTTTTCAAGACAGATAAATATCGGTGTTCATCTGGGTTTATCTGTGGTTCAATTTCACAAATCTCGACTTATGTAAGAGACTCCATAAACAGAGTGAGCGCAAAGCGCACGCTATGCAAGCACAATGAGGGAATGAAAATATTTCTTTCCCAGTCCCTATTTTCAAGGCAGGTCTAAAGACTAAACCGTAAAACGGCACTAAAATGATTTTAGTAATAGCTGCCCGATTTACGATGTTCTAGAGCAGTTACGCCATCATTTTCCAATACTTCTCCTTTATCTACTACAGCATAAATTAACCATCTGTCACCACATTCAAGCTGATTTGTTACCGTACATTCTAAATAAGCTAATGCCTCATTCAGAATCAAACAACCATTAACAGCAGTTTGTGTGGAAAGATTGGCAAACGGATTATCTCCTAAAGTACTTTGACGAGAAAAATAGCGCCGGATATTTCTTCCTTCTTTGAGGATATTCAGCACAAATTTATCACCGGGATGACGCATTAAATCTGCATTCTGTTCTTGAGCCACAGCAATCATAATTCCTGGCGGGTTAAAAGTTGCCTGAGATAGCCAAGAAGTTAAAACCCCTTTGTGGGTTTCTTCATCACGAGTTGTCACAACACACAAAGAACCAATGATCCGCCCTACTGCTTGTTCGGTACGATCTACTTGAGTTTCTGTCAAAACTTGGCGGGGAGTACGCAGTTTCTTGGTTTTCTTCAAGTTTTGGGCAAAGGAAGCACCTGCTTGTTGACACTGTTGTAGAATTTCAGGAGTAGGGCTAAAGCGGACTCGAATTGTTTCAAACCCTAAACGATAATTGGCATCTTTGAGCTTGCTTTCTAATACATCAATTGCCTCTCCACTCCAACCGTAGGAACCAAACACCCCTGCTAACTTAGTTTTAGCTGCTGATGAGAGGGCTATTCCTAAAGCGGTTTGAATTTGAGTCGGTGCATGACCGCCTAAAGTGGGTGAGCCAATAATAAATCCATCGCAAGCTTCTACAATGCGGGTTATCTCTGTAGAATCTGCTAGTTCACAGTTTATCGATTCTACATTGACTCCATTTTCAATTAAACCTTGAGCGATCGCATTAGCTAAAGTTGCAGTATTTCCATAAGCAGAGGCATAAAGTAAAGCGACACTAAACTCTTGAGATTTTTGCCCTTGACACCATTGACGGTAATCATAAGTAAAACGACTTAGGCTGTAACGCACAACCGGGCCATGAGCCGGAGCATAACATTTTGCGCCAAAAACCGAAAATTTCTCTAAAGCAACTTCGACTTGTTTAGCTTGAGGCGCATGAAGACAATCAAAATAATAGTGACGTTCCGCATCTAATACCTTCCAATCTTCATCAAACAGGGCATCTTCACAAATATGAGCGCCAAAAAACTTGTCTGTGTAAAGAATTTTTGTGATGGCATCGTAAGTACAAAGTCCATCCGCCCAACGAGGAGTCGGTACAGTAATAAATGACAAATGATGTCCCTGTCCTAAATCTAAAGTATCCTCGGAACGCACAGATTGAATGCGTGATTCCCATTCAGGAAAGGCGGTTTTTAGAGCATTAGCTGCGGGACGAGAACAAATTAAAGTAGCTTGAGTAGCTTGAGAAAGCAACACTTTGAGGGTTGCTCTGCGGTTGGGGTTGACATGACCAAGAATGATGTAATCTAGGGTATTAAAATCTAGATGTTGTGCGAGTTGCTCAAGGTAGATTTCGGTAAAGGATTCACCGGGAGGGTCAATTAAAGCTTTTTTATCACCTTGGATTAAATAAGAATTTGCTGTAGTTCCCCGTTGACGAGAATACTCAACCTCAAATTTTAGTCGTTCCCAAGTCCGCGATCGCAAGATTAGGGTATCTTTACCAATTTCAACAACCTGGACATCTCTTTTACGGTTGGGCGTTAAGGTAGCAACAGACATAGTAAACCTCTTTGGGGATTGGGGACTGGGGACTGAGGATTGGGGGTTGGGGTTAGAGGAGAGATGATAGGGAATAATCGGCGTTGCGTAAACAAGATATAAAATTTGGCGTTGCATATTTGCGGGATGTTTTTTTATCACTGCTAAGAAGAAAACTTATTCTCTTCGCGCACTTTGCGCCTTTGCGGTATGCCTCCGGCACGCTACGCGAACGTTAATTCATCACAATCTTATGCAACGCCTAAAATTTTTTATGCATTGAGATCTAAAACTCCTCATTCCCTCTGCGCCTCTGTCTTGAAAAGTTATGAGTCTCTTTCAGAGACGCTGCGCGAACGCCGGGAGCCGGCGCACCCTGCGGGAAGCAAGCTACATACTTTTCGCTGCGTCTCTGCGTGTTAGCAAAGCGGGGCGTAGCCAATAAATCATCCTGTAAATATGCAACGCCGAATAATCTGTACCCTATTCCCGGCCATTGGTTTGGGCTAATTCTGGTTTGACGCGATTTTTATAGCGTTTAGATACTTCTTGTTCAGGATCAATGCCATCAAAGGTGGGGGGTAGCCAAACTCGGAGTATCAGTAGTACTCCCAGAACTAATAAGAAAGCACAAGTTGCTAAAACTTGACTCCAACTTGTTTCTAGAACACCTTTAACGATGACTTCTCGCAAGGCGGAAACGATGGAAACTTCAACAGCTACCCCAATAGATACTCGATGTTCCTGTAGGTAAATAATTAGCAGTCGGAATAACTCAACCAAGATGAGTAAAAAGAGAATATCGGCGGTAACAGCATGAAAATCCAGAGGGGGAAGCAGGGAGAGGAACATATCTCTCACCTGAAGCACCATGAAGCTAAATAAACCGATACACAAGGAAATTACAATTACATCTTGAATAAATTCCAAGGTTCGCACGACGCGCCCTCGATTGATTTCGTACATAGTAATTGGGGTATTTTCAACAGCCTTGTACATAGGAAGAAGGGGGAAGGGGAGCAGGGGGGCGGAGGGGCAGGGGGGCAGAGGGAGAATAAATACTGACTCTTGACCCTTGTACAGACGCGATTAATCGCGTCTCTACTCTTGTACAGACGCGATTAATCGCGTCTCTACTCTTGACAGACGCGATTAATCACGTCTCTACTCTTGACAAATGACTCTTTAGTAATGATTGCCAATTTTGCGGTGATGGACGGCAGTAAGTGCGTTGACTTTGGCAATTCGTCCGGTTTGGACTGTACTGTAAATGACCCAATGATCACCACAATCCATACGGCTAGTAATTTCACATTCCATATAAGCTAGAGCTTCAGCTAAAATTGGCGATTCATTAGTAGCAGGATATGTTTTAACACCAGCAAAACGATCCGCGCCAGGAGCAAAACGCTTGAGGAAATGTTTCATTAATCCTTGATAGTTTCCTTCTTCTAAAACGTTTAAAACAAAGCGATCGCCAACATGCATAAAAGATTCAATTGCCCGCTCTTTAGCTACTGCGATCGCTACTCCTAAAGGATTAAGACTTGCTTGTGTCACCCAAGAAGCGAACATAGCGCTCTGAATCTCTCCTTTTTTGGCAGTGATAATATACAATCCTGTGCTAATACGTCCTAGGGATTTTTCTAGATCTGAATTGATAGATTTGATTTGTTTAATTGTGCGATCGCGGGTCAACCATTGACCTATATCTGTCCCTGCTTCATCACAAAGTTGTTCGGTTGCTTGTGTTGGATTTTCTTTAACTAAGATAGGGGGGAATGCTTCAATTAATCCCAATTCTTGAAACTTATTACGTAAGGGATAAAGCGGTTCATCTTCTCCCCCTCCTGACTCTAATAAACCAATTGCTTGCTTATTATGAACAGCAGCTAAGATGGTACTCAAAGCAGCTTGAGCCGTTATTGAAAATTGAGGAGGCATTGCAATGATTAAACCAGAAGCTTGTGCGACTAACTCTCGAATTTCTTGAGGCTCGGCGCTATTTAAATCTACTAATTCTACTGCTACGCCTGTTTTCGCACATCCATGTGCTGTAGTCCGCACCAAATGCTCACTAAATCCGTAATCTTCAACGTAAAATAAAGCTACTAATGTCTCTGTTTTCGCTTGTTCTAAACTCCAGTTTTGATACCGTCCGAGCCAATCTGAAATATAGTGTTGCAGTAAAGGCCCATGTCCTGTTGCAACGGTTGCAATTTCTAACTTTTCAATCCGCTTTAGAGCAGCCAACACAGACCGCGCATTCGGCCCCATGAGACAATCATAATAATATGCAAAATCCTCTTCTATTGCAGTGAGATTTTCATCATAGGTGTGGTCATCACAATAGTGCATCCCAAACACATCGCAGGTGTAAAGAGTGCAAGTTTTGTGGTCATAAGTAAAGATTGTATCAGGCCAGTGTAAGTTCGGTGCAGAGATAAATTCTAATACGTGTCCGTTGCCTAAATCTAAGCGTTCTCCACTTTTTACCTGTATAGTTTTAAAGGGCTGGTGAACCATATTTTCTAAAAATTGAATAGCTACCTTAGCACCAACAACGGTAATGGAGGGAGCTAATTGTAAAATATTTTTCACCAAGCCACTGTGATCGGGTTCTGTGTGACTAATAATTAAGTATTCTATTTTAGTCGGATCAATTAATCCCGCCAGTATCTCAAGATATAACTGCTCAAACTTGCGGTGCGAAGTATCAACTAAAGCAACTTTTTCTCCCTGAATTAGGAAAGAATTATAGGTTGTGCCATTCCTTAATCCAAATTCGATATCAAAACGCTCTCTATCCCAATCGAGGCAACGAATAGCAGTAGTTTGGGGAGCAATTTCGACAGTTTCAATCGTCAAACGTCCTGGATTAGGAAGAACTTGAGTAGGCTGTGTGAGTGCAACCATTTGTTTTTTCCAAAAAGATATTATCTAGAGCGATTGTTGTTCTTCTTATAATTACCTGAAATCCTTGATTAGTAAAATGCCAATTTCTAAGGCTATTCATTAGAAATATTTATTGTTTGTTCTGATAGAATCACCATTGAAATTACTCAATGTTTATCATTACTTTTATCCTCAAGAAGGAACGCGAGAGAGAATAACTTTCAAGTTAGATTGTTTACCCATGTCGTCTATGTTTCTTCCTCCTCAAATGCAGCAGATTAACAGCGCGATCGCCCACCATGCCAATGTTGATTTGTATGTGCTGCGCCTCGATCTCATACATCCGTGGGTTAACGGCAACAAGTGGTTTAAGCTGAAGTACAACTTATTGGAAGCCAAACAAAAAAATTGCCCAACGCTGCTGACTTTCGGAGGTGCTTATTCCAACCACATCTATGCAACTGCGGCGGCTGGGAATCTTTTCGGTTTTCGCACCATTGGCGTAATTCGTGGGGAGGAAAGGCTACCGCTGAACCCCACACTAAGTTTTGCAGTACAACAGGGTATGCAGCTTGTGTATCTCAACCGCGAGACGTATCGACAGCGGTACACAATAGCGCTAAGAGAATATCTGCGGCAATGTTTTGGTGAAGTGTTTATCATCCCCGAAGGTGGCTGCAATCTGAACGGTGTGCGCGGTTGCACAGAGATCATTAACACAGCGGAATTTGATACTATATGCGTGGCTTGTGGTACTGCTACTACATTGGCTGGGATTGCGCTTTCGTTGCATGAAGGACAAAGAGCGATCGCTTTCCCCGTACTCAAAAACGGAGCATTTCTTGCACAAGAAATCGACAGCCTATTAACGAATTATCTCGCCTCTGGTTTACCTGTGCCAAATAATCCAGGCTCTTGGGAACTGGTATGTGATTACCACTTCGGCGGCTATGCAAAGGTGAACAACGAACTACTAACGTTTACTCAACAATTCAAAGCAGCACATGGCATACCCCTTGATTACGTATATACCGCCAAAATGTTTTATGGGGTGATGGATTTGCTACAGCAGGGATTTTTTGCTCAAGGCGTTCCCCAAAGGGGTTGCCGCAGGCATCGCCTGCTGTTATTACACACTGGCGGCTTGCAAGGCAATGTCGGCATGGAGGAGCGACTACAAACATTTTCTAGTACCTGAGTTGCTGCTTAGCCAAATATCAGTTAACTTTGTATGGAATTTTACTAACCTGAGCGAAATTCTCTACTCAAACTTGATATTTACTCAAAATTAAGCCTATCTTATACCTACTACTATTATTGAATGGTCTAGGGCCAATGCACTCCCAGAAAAAGCTCTTAACATATTTGTTGAGGAACGAATCAACATCTTATTAGAGGCTTTAAAGCAAAAATTAGATGGAATTCAATTTAATGTTTTTGATTTGGGCGATCGCATAGATAATGTTCATTTATAAATAATTACTTATTTTGTTGATATAGTCTCGTGAAAATCCAGATACCCGACTTATCAAAAAAGTCAGGTATCTGGACACTTAATTAATTGATAATAGTGCAACTCAAGATAACTACTGTATTTTCAAGCTCCTTTTTTTGAACTTTGACAATAGTAAATACAAAAGTCCCGCTACTATCAACGATGCTGAAAATGTGGGTTCTGGAACAGGTTGAGTATTGTACCCAGGCTGGTAAGCGATGCCATTTCCTTGATTTGGGTTGAGGGATGCTAAAAGCCGCTGAATGTCGGTAGATATATTTCCGCCATTAATATTAGTGCCTTTAGAAAGGATGAGTCGGTTAAACGTTTCGGCGTCTGATACTTCAAAATTTCCTGTTAACCCCACAAAATCTTTACCTACTTTGCCTATGAGGGAGTTAATCAGGTTGTCAACATCAGTTTTGCTTCCTTCTGGAAACGACTCTAAACCACCAATAGTTGTGTTGTCACTATCTACTAGCCAGTTGCCATTACCAACAACTTTATTGCCACTAGTAAAAATCCAATTGCCATTGCCAATAACTGTGTTATTACTACCAAAGTCCCAGTTGCCGTTACCAATAGTTGCGTTATCTTTTCCGAATTGCCAATTACCATTACCTAGGGTAGCATTGCTACTTCCATCGTCCCAATACCAGTTGCCGTTGCCAAGTGTTGCGTTGTCTTTTCCGAATAGCCAATTGCCATTACCTATAGTTGCGTTGTTATTATTAAAGTTCCAGTTACCATTGCCAATTGTGGCGCTATCACTACCATAGTTTGAGTTGAAATTACCTATAGTTGCGTTACCACTTCCGAAGTTCCTATTGCCATTACCAACGGGTGCATTGCTCGCATTAAAGGTTGGCTTAGCAATATTGGAGGTGTTACCGCTAAAGGGTATGTTGTTACCAAGAACTTCTTTCAACGGATCGAATGGCGATTGTTGAAGCAGACTTCCACTGCCAGAAATGGGACTACTTCCACCTGAAAATGGGTTGTTACCACCGCCAGAAATGGGAGCATTGCCACCAGCAAATGGGTTGCCTCCGCTTGCCAATGCTTTATTAGTATCCTTGAAAAAATCTTCACCTAGAACTAGCTTCAAACGATTAGAAACTAATTGCTGAATCTGACTACCAGCATCACCAGCAAACGGGTTGATACCGCCACCTGGAATGTTATTGCTATTTGTACCAGAGGTATTAACAGTGCCACCTAAAAAGTTTAAACCCTCAAAAGGCGATCGCGAAGGCAAATTACCACCAGATGAGGTATTACCTCCACCATTCATCGAGTTAATATTAGACGTTTTCATCAGCAATGATTCTCCTATTTTTAATTAGACAATTCAACGAAGCAGAGAAATATAAAAAGGGACAAATTTGAAATTTAATTTATAATATTATTTTTTGTCTTTAATAGAAATTTTAAATAATAAATATAATGGCTTGATTGCATAAAATTTTATCTTAAAATGATTTACACAATAGTTTTGATGACAGTAATGAAACTGTCATCAATTCATAGTAAAAACGAACTTAAAAATCCAAGTTTTTACTCATGGGTAGCACCCATAATCTGACTAAGCAAAAGGATTGCCGCCACCTGCGAACGGATTATCGCCACCACCTGCAATAGGATTGCTGCCGCCTGCGAACGGATTATCACCACCACCTGCGAACGGATTATTGCCACCGCCTGCAATAGGATTGCTGCCGCCTGCGAACGGGTTACTGCCGCCTGCAAACGGATTGCTACCACCAGATGAATTTCCACCACTAGCCCAAGGGTTTCTACCACCAGTAAACACGCTGCCTTCAGCACGCGGATTACCAAGGTTAGCAAAGGGATTACCGCCATATGGCGCATTACCACCAGACGGGTTGCTACCAGTACCAAACGGGTTATCACCACCCCTACCACCAACAGCACTCCCAAAACCCTGGAGTATGGTGTCTGAATCTACACCTGGAATATCAAACAAGACACCAAAGGGTGATTGCCGTAGTAGCTCACTAGGATCATTAGTAGAGGAGTTGCCACTACCAGCATTAATAGAATCTGCCATCAGGATTAATTCTCCTATTGTTAGGGTATAAATCTTGTTAACGTTGCAACATCAGATAGACAGAGCTAAGCCTAATTCGTAACTCTACTTACTGTTTTTCTTGTTGCCAGAGCTAATTAACAGCTCTTGGGTCATTAAGGTAGTTTTGTTACCTTATGGAAAGTAGATAGTCAGTTTGTAATCAATGCTACTTACACTTAACAATTTAGGTAATTTAATCTCTAACTGCAATGAAAAATATGTTGATTATTTATCAGTTCTTTAGATATTTTAAAAAAACAAGTGAGAAAAATTGACTAAGTTATCTGTATGAAAAAATATTATCTAAATTCTACGTATGATATTGCAATGATAAATATTTTGATATATTTGTCAATTCTTTAGATCTTTGACAACTAGATTCCCGATTTTTTTGAGAAGTCGGGAATCTAAGTTAGCCTAAAAAAATTGATTTTATTCAGATTTACTAATAAGTTTATGTCTTTCTGCCAACCAGGTGAATAAGACAATACCACATAAATCAGCGGCTAAGTCAACTAAATCGAAGCTGCGATGAGGCGTAAATAGTTGAATTGTCTCGTCAATAATACAAAAAAAGATCAGAATCAGTGGTGCAAGTGGCAGAGAAATATTTAAGAATTGAATCTTACGTTTGTTTAAGGCAAGATGACTTAAGTAAGCAGCAATTCCTAATAACAAGAAATGCAAAATTGTATCGTAATAGGGAAATTGCGCTACTTCGGTTGGGATAACTTTCAGGTAGGCTGATATAGAAATTGATATTAAAATCCCAAAGTAAACCCAAAACGCAAACACCCAACGCTGATTAAATTTCATTTTGATGATTTTAAAGGATATTTACAATTACAAATACAACAAAGAGCATTCCGTAATTTGGAACGCTCTATTTTAGTCAAATCTATTAAGATAATGTGAGTTTCAATTGAAATTTCTAGTTGATATTAAGCATGAAGATTTGCTTGTTCTTGCAACCACGGATCTACAGGTTGTCCATCCTTACGGCGTAATTCAATTTCTACTACCATCACTTCCTTTGAGCCTGGAGGGGCAGGTTTTTGATGAAAAATAACATCATAATCTAGTGGATTATGATTCCGTTCTTTCAACCATTCATGTACCTTGGTTGTAGCAAATAATGATTGTCCTTGCCCAAACATTCGGGTAATTTGCATTTGTAGCGTGTAGGGATTTATGCGACTCATTTTCTACCGCCTTTGTAGAGTAATTTTGAGAGTGGGGTTGTGTTCACTTGACATGATCTGATGTTAGTTTAAGAGTAGGTAAGATGCTACTCCACATCAAAGCAGATTTTCAACGGCTTTTTTACATTCATTTTGCAATACCAATACTGCGATCGCAGCAAATCATGCTTCACTAAACTAGTGCGATGTCTGACTACAAGCTGCTCAACGTCTACGCACCTTGCAGTGGCGTTAAAGCAATGACGCCATTCTCTTTTGTTATGAGGGTTCGGTAAACCTCATAATCCATAGTTGTTGAGTAGCCGTCAAAGTTAATCTATCTCAAGGAAAAGCCGGAAAACTTCCTGAGTACGGTAAACTGCAATACAAAACTTATTGAGTGTTCGTTAAAATCAAAACTAGAAAGCGATTAAAGGAGCCACCAAAATGCAAGTTACATACAATTCTGATAAACGCAAATTGCTATCATCTCTGTCTCATGGGGCAATTTTCTTTAGTACAGCATTGTTTTCCATTGGGGTTCCAATTGTAATCAACTTAATGTCTGATGACCCAGTTGTTAAAAGTAATGCCAAAGAATCGATTAATTTTCACTTCAATGTTTGGTTCTGGGCAACTTTAATTGGAATCCCAATTGGGATTCTATCTTGGATTACTTTTGGTATTGGCGGGCTTTTGTTCTTCCCCGTTATTGCTTTTGGCTTTGCACTACACTGGGGACTGACAATTTGGGCATTGTTGCACTGTTTTAGCCAGCCTGATGTACCGTTCCGTTATCCGTTTATTTTTCGATTGTTTTGATCACGTCAACTCAAAATCAAGTTTGTTTTGGGAAAAGGGATTGAGATATGTCCCTTTTTTTATTTATTATAATTATGTGATCGCTTTAGATAATTATCTCTTAAATGAGATCGACTGAGTATTTGACAATTTCTGCATCCACGGTTGCAATAGTTAAGCCGTGATGTAAAGCTTGACAGATGAGCATCCGATCAAAGGGGTCTTTGTGCAATGATGGTAGACTGATAAGCTGAACAACGCTGCCTTCATGTAGATCAAGATTCGCAATTTGATGGCGATCGCGTTGTTTGGGAAGATAGATTTCAGGAGATTCTGGTAGTGGTAGTCTGCCCAATTGATATTTGATAATAGACTCCCATATCGAGACAACACTGAGATAGGCTTTGTTGTCTAGATTCCAAATTGCATCTCGAACATCTGCTTGTAAACGATTATCACCACTAATAAACCATAAGAAAATATGAGTGTCCAGAAGAATTTTCATCTGCTTCCAAATGCATTTATAATTTCGTCAGGCAAAGGTGCATCAAAATTATCAGGCACTATAAATTCTCCGGCACACAAACCAAATGGACGTCGCTGTTTGTTGGTGGTTGTAATTGGTTTTAATTCAGCAATAGGCTTATCTGCTTGGACAATAACAAAGCTTTCACCTGCCTCGACTTGATTAAGATATTTCAAGGGATCTTGTTGGATCTCATCAACTGTGACTCTTTGCATCTGAGTATTTCGGCGTAGTGGTATGAGGATAGTACGTTGCCTAATTTAATTGTAGTGCGATATTTGACAAGAAGTTATTTCCTTGCACTGCACAAGATCTTAATTTTAAAATATATATGCAGCTTTCTCATTTACCCTGTGAAATCTCAATTTTGCTCAATATCTATGTCTCAAAAGATTCAAAAATATTTCATTCAAAAAACTCCGGGAGTCTGCGGAGGTAACGCACGCATCCGCAATACTCGCATTCCTGTTTGGACTCTAGTTTCTTTTCGTCAGCAAGGAGCTTATAATGAAGAATTACTAAGAAATTATCCAATGATCACACCCAAAGATTTAGAAGCAGCTTGGTCGTATTATAAAGAACATTCACAGGAAATTGATTTAGTTATAGCTGACGACGCGTAATATCACCAAGTTTATGCAAATGAAAATTTTTCTCTTAGCCTATGAAACTATATTATCTCCAAGAAAACCTTGAATCAAATTAATAATTCTTTGTGATTCTTCTGGAGCCGATTCAAATGCACTCTTAATTAGGTAGCTTGCCACAACTGTTTTATCAAAAGTCAAGATTTTCGCTGCTTCATAAAATTCATTATGTTTACCAGCCCTAGATGCTGAATCTAACATTTCATCTACTTCCGCCTTTGACATTTGTAACTCTCGTTCAAATCTTTCATAAAATGGTTCTCTACTCTTGGTGTTAACAATCCATAATTCAGGCCACTCATTACCAGGTAGAAATCCCAGGCGTTTCTCTACCCAATCTTTAGCCTCTTGTTGTTCAGTAGGATTTTCAAGAGCTTTTAAGAATTCTTTAATATGCTCATTCTTTTTCGATGATTGATCACCGTCAAGAAGTACACAAACTTCTATCTTTTTGTATGTTTTATGTATTATTTCTTTATATTTAGCACCAAGATGTCGCATAACGGCTGCTGCTGAGCCGATAGGCAAAATTTTTGTACGTGAGCGAATATCTTTATCTAAAACTGTTTCGACTACTAATTTAGCTGCCTCATCTTCTACTAAAATGTCTAACTCAACATTTGGATGACCTGAGAGTTTTCCAGTGGCATAAGCTGGCGAGATTCCAGGTATGACAATAGTTTCACTACCAGTGCGTTCAAGAAAAATTCTGCCTTCTGGTGGTAAGCATTCAAGAATACGAGAAGAATGAGTTGTACAAATAATTTGAAACTTACGTTTTTCACATATTTTCTTGAATTCTCCAATTAAGCTTTCTTGTGCTTTTTCATGAAGACCTAATTCTATCTCGTCAATTAAAATAAGAGAACCATCTGGACACTCATTTATTATTGAAAATAACTCAAATAAATAGTGTTCACCCGTCCCCATATTAAAGCCGGAGTAGACATTCTGATCTTTTTTAGCCACAATAGGCAAACGATATCTTGCATGTCGTCTATAACTAAAACTGGTATAGTCAGTACCAAGGATTCTTCCTACAGTTTCACGAACACTATGTTCCCACCCGTGGTCTGTTACTGGCTTAAACTTACCTCGATAGCTTTTAGATACACTTCTTTCTGCATGTGGAACAATGCGTTCAACACCAAGAAATACAACTGTACGTACAACTCTTGAATCATAGTTATTCCAGCGACCTCCAGACTTCTTAAAGCGTGCCTGCCATTTTGGCCCTGCCTTGTCGGGATTATCCTTCATAACTCTCCAATCGTTGTGAAGAATTTGATATTTGATTAATATATTACCAAGTGCAGCTTCCTCTTTAGTCTGGATAAAGAAATCTGAGAATGTATAGTAGGGATGTTTTCTTCCAGGCAACTTAAAGCCATTAGGCTTGTTGTGAAAAGCACACGCTGATAGAGCCAAAACTGTAGTTTTACAGGAACCATTACGTCCTGCTATGGCTGTAATTGGATAGCGAAAGTCGATAGTAACTCCCTTGAGACCACGTATCTGACCACGTAAAACTCTTATCGTAAGCAGTGTTGTACGGGAGATATCGTTGGGAAACCATTTGAGGTTTTTCTGGTCTAAATCTGAGTAGCTATACACCATTTTGCAAGTATTCGTTAAAAGTTACGCATGGAGCAGTCTAGCACACTTAAAATTTTAAGCAGTATAAATTATAGCTACCAATCTTGGTTTTCGGCTTTTAAATAGAGAAAGGAGAAAAGCCAGCTACGCATTTCTCCTTTGACTCATTAAATAAAAGATAAGGTGGTTAACCCAACGCGGACTTTAACTCACTTCGCGCTTGTTCCAAAGCTTCTGGTAATTTACTCGCGTCGCGTCCGCCGGCTTGGGCTAAGTTGGGGCGTCCACCGCCACCACCACCGCAGATTTTCGCTATAGCACCGACAAATTTACCTGCTTGCAAGCCTTTTTTGTTGACTTCTGGGCTAAAAGCTGCAACTAAGCTAACTTTAAGAGCTTCGGGAACGGAACCCAATACCACCGCACCATTACCGAGTTTTTGCAACAAGCGTTCGGCTGCGGTTTTCAAAGATTCCGCGTCAACTTCTTCCAACTGGGCAACGATAATTTTATAATCGCCTATGATTTCGGCTGTTTGCAGCAAGCTATCAGATTTTGCGATCGCTAACTGTCCTTTCAAGGTTTCTAATTGCTTTTCGGCTGTTCGCAGTTCGTTTTGCAGACTTGTGATTCTGTCTGGTAGTTCTTCGGGTTTAACTTTAAAGCGATCGCTTAAATCCTTCACTACTTTATCTCGAACGTTGAGATAATCCAGTATTGCTGGGCCTGAAACAGCTTCAATGCGCCGCACTCCAGAAGCTACACCAGCTTCAGAGATAATTTTGAAGACGCCAATCTCAGCGGTATTACTAACATGGGTTCCACCGCACAGTTCCATTGATACGCTGGGAAAATCAATTACACGTACTTCTTCACCGTATTTTTCGCCGAACATGGCAACAGCACCCCTAGCTTTAGCTTCTGCTAAAGGTAATACTTCTACTTTTGCAGCATGTGCCTCAGCTATCCAAGTGTTAACTTGTTCCTCAATTTGTTGAACTTCGTCTGCTGTCAAAGCACGAGGACAATTAAAGTCAAAGCGCAACCTATCAAAAGATACCAACGAACCTGCTTGTGATATCCCATCATCGACAATTTTTTTCAATGCCGCTTGCAGTAAGTGAGTTGCAGTATGGTTAGCTTGGAGACGACGCCGACAAGCACGATCAATTTGGGCGGTGACGGTATCGCCTACGCAGAGTGTACCGCGTTCGATGCGTCCGAAGTGGACGAAGAAATCAGATTCTTTTTTCACGTCTTCAACACGAACTAAGATTCCATCACCGGAGATATAACCGCGATCGCCAATTTGTCCCCCAGATTCGGCATAAAATGGCGTTTGATCGAGAACAAGTTGTATTTCTGTCCCGGCTTCTGCTTCTTCTTGGAATACACCTTCTACTAATATCGCTTCGACTCTCGCCGTCGCTACTGGTTGGGTATAGCCGATAAATTCGGTAGCTTGGATGTGTTCTGCTAGCTTGTCGAGGGAACCTTGCACAGTTAAATCGATGGTTTCGTGTGCTGCTTTGGCACGTTCTACCTGCTTTTGCATTTCTACATCAAATCCAGCTTCATCAACTGTGAGATTGTTTTCCTCGGCGATTTCTTGAGTGAGTTCGAGAGGAAAACCGTAGGTATCGTAGAGAGTAAAAACACTTTCACCGCTAATTTGAGTTATTCCTTGCTGCTTCACCTCTTGAATGATTTCTTCTAAGAGTTTTTCGCCTCTGTCGAGAGTTTTAAGAAAATTGCTTTCTTCCCGTTGTAGTTCAGCTTTGATTGCTGCTTCCCGTTGGCGCACGTTGGGGTAAGCTGATTCGCAAAGAGCGATCGCAGTCTCAGCAACTTGAGTAGTAAATTCCCCAGCAATCCCAATTAATCGCCCATGACGCACCACACGCCGAATTAATCGCCGCATTACATAACCCCGCCCCACGTTAGAAGCGCGGATTTCATCGGCTATCATGTGGATGACAGCACGAATGTGATCGCCAATGACTTTTAAGGAAACCTTGGTTTGATCATCGCTATTGTGGTACTCAATGCCAGCAATTTCCGCTGCTGTTTGAATAATTGGGAAAATTAAGTCAGTTTCGTAGTTATTGGGGACTTTTTGGAGAATTTGTGCCATTCTCTCCAAACCCATGCCGGTGTCGATGTTCTTGTTTTGCAACGGTGTTAAGTTGCCTGAATTATCCCGGTTATATTGCATGAAGACGAGATTGTAGAATTCGATAAACCGGGAGTCGTCTTCCAAATCGATGTTGTCGTCACCGCGTTCTGGGTGGAAGTCGTAATATATCTCTGAACAAGGGCCACAAGGGCCAGTGGGGCCAGATACCCAAAAGTTATCGTCTGCGCCCATGCGCTTGATTCTAGCTGTTGGTACGCCAATTTGATCGCGCCAAATTGCAAAGGCTTCATCATCTTCTTCAAAGACGCTAACGACGAGATTTTGAGGGGAGAAGCCAAAGACTTTTGTGGAGATTTCCCAACCCCAAGCGATCGCTTGTTCTTTAAAATAATCACCAAAGCTGAAGTTACCTAGCATCTCAAAAAACGTGTGATGCCGTTTGGTGCGTCCGACATTTTCGATGTCGTTGGTACGGATACACTTTTGCGAAGTAGTAGCCCGCTTAAATTCTGGTGTGCGCTGTCCTAGGAATATCGGCTTAAATGGTAGCATCCCCGCGATCGTCAGCAGCACGGTAGGATCTTCTGGCACGAGAGAGGCACTTGGGAGAATTTGGTGTTCTCTTTGGGCAAAGAAGTCAAGGAATAGGTTGCGAATTTCGTTACCGCTGAGTTTCTGGGGGTTTAAAGACATGGGTGGACTGGAGTATGAAGTATGAAGTGTGAAGTATGAAGCAGTTGGTTATTTTCCCGTACTTTATCCTTTAGCTTTTATCCTTCACCTTTTCTGTAAGTTTATATATTTTCGCATTTTGTTCCGTGTTGCTGCTAGGTGACTTTGCCAATTGGTGAGTTATGTACAGTGATTGTGATATTTAACCCCAATTACCTAACTCTAGCGGGATGAGCGATCGCCTTTTAATCAGTAATATTAATCCTTAAGAAATAATTTAGAATACACGTACTAGGGTAGCAAATGGCACTAAAACTGAAAGTATCGAATATTACTTGTGAAAAATGTGCAGATACAATTACTGAATCGATTCACGTAATGGAACCTGATGCCAAGGTAGATGTTGATGTCAACGCTAAAACTGTCACAGTAGAATCAGCCGCTTCTGAAGAGTCAATCAAACAGGTAATTGTTGCTGCTGGTTACACAGTTGAAGGTTATTAATCTAAATTTTTAGCAAAATTTTAGATCAATAGCGAGTTGCATCAAAAAATTCTTTCCTAATTTTTCCGTTCTTTAAATGAGCGGACTCACATTCGTCCCCTCATCTGAGGGGAGCTTTTTAAATTATGTTTTTTATTTAATAAAAATGATGTTGGTTAAGTAAAATAACACAAAAGTTACAAGAATAAAAGTTTTTTTATTTATAATCCGCCATACATTAAGCTTATTGCAAAAGTCTTAAATTGCCTTCAGCTAAAATTATTTTCATTACTCACATTTTGGTTTTTGCAATTTCGTTAATTACATATTTTAACTATAGCCAAAGTTGTAAGCTTATAGCGAAAGTAACTTAAAACTGAGACTTTACATTATTTTCAATAACCGTCTAAGAATAAATTATTAGGCTAATGTCTAAAGTCTTATAAAGAAGACTAAATCATAGTTTAAATTCACAAAATGTAGAGTTTAGCTATTAGCACGGAATTTGATTTCCGGGCGGGATAGTAACGAAGCGAGAGATTGAAAATATATATATAATAACAAGGATTAAAGTCTGGGACTACCTGAATAAAGCCTATTCCATAAGTCTTTTAGGTATGAAGTTCGCGGATGTGGACTGTATTATTGTAGCCCAAACCTCAGTCGTCAGGTACTTTTACCCACCAAATTATTAAGTGCCAATTTTTAGATATTTTATTTCTCTCCACAACAAATAAATGCAATTTTGGCAGGTAATATAACTATTGACTAAATACCATTTAAATGCGCTAAAAATTAGCATGTTTATAGTCAATAATACAATATCTCAGAATTTGCAGTTAAATAGAAAATTTAGTAAATTCTTAAAGTTTCTATTCAAGTTAAAAAAATTTTTCTTGTCTGAAATGGTGAATAGCGAAAAATCCTGATTTTGCAATTATCTCAAATAACTAACACCTGGAAATTACAGTAATACTTTTATGTTGAAGAAGAATATTCAGTATTTATACCGTTTGAAAAAAAATACTGTAAAGATGACATTAGGTATCATCAGTTGCAGTCCTACTGACTATAGTAAAGATAAAGTCTTAAGAGGAGATTAAAAGTGCAATATCCTTGTGTATTTAGCATTAAAATGGTCAAATACCAGGAATATACCCTAACCAAAAATTCTGTAATTTTTATTATTAGGAAGAATAGTAGCAAGTTTTACTACAGCGGTTCTTACTTGAGTGAGGTACACAGAAGAAGTAATTAACCACAGCGAAAAGTAAGCGAAGTCCGGGTAACAGGAGCGCAAAACTTTTCAAGACAGCGAAAAGTTCTGCGGAGAGAAGTTGCCATAGCGCAGCGTAAAGCCTACGGCATGGCTACGCTTAGAGCGAGTCTTGCCTACGGCACGCTTTGCGAACGAGCGTCGGAGGGTTTCCCTCCAAGCAAACTTCGCTTAGGGTTTCCCTCTCTTACGAAGACGCTAACGCGAACCGCAGGAAACTTTTCAAGACAGATAAACACCGATAAACACCGATAAATTTGTACCTCAGCCAACTAGGAAACGCTATAAGTTGCTCTCCTCAAAGTCAAAATAGAATAAAAGCAAACAATGAATATTTCTATTCTGGTCTTTGGAAGTAATAACTTTCTCGCTAAACTTCCAGATCAGATCTGTTATGCAAACGCTTTTAGTGTAGAAGTAATTACCAATTTAGATCAGGCGGTATCACGCATTCAAGTTACGCCGCCCGATGTAATACTTGTGCAAGCTAGCCTGGATGGTAGTATGGAACTATGTTGCTGGCTTAAAAATCAGACAAAGCTATCCTGGATATACTGTATTCTCTTTGAGGATCGTCCTCAGCAGCTTGCTGATAAAAGTATGTATGGTTGGCACAGAGAGCTAGAAATGACTGCTGCTGCACTAAAACAAGGAGCAGATGCTTATATTTGGCAGCTTCCCGAAGATAAAACAGACTCTAAGGCATTGGCTACCAACCATCAACTAATACTAGCCCAATTGACAGTTGGCTTGCGGAAGGCACAAAAATACCGCGATTTGATGCGGACAAATGATTTGTTGTCAGCGATCGCTTTGGCTGATTCATTAACAGAAATGAATAATCGCCGTGCTTTAGAATGGGATTTACCTAGGCAAATTAAAAAAGCTAAGACTCAGCGAGAGCCGATGAGTTTGATTATTTTGGATGTGGATTATTTCAAGAAAGTCAATGATACTCATGGGCATTTAATTGGCGATCGCCTCTTGCAATTGCTGTGTACTCGGCTACGACACAATTTACGTTTTCAAGATACAGCATTTCGCTATGGTGGCGAAGAATTCGTGATTCTTTTAGCTCACACTACAGGTGAAGAAGCATTAGTTGTAGCACGTCGTCTCAACCGCATAGTTAGCGAGCAGCCGTTTGCACTTAACAATAAACTTACTATTAATATTACGATTAGCCTGGGCACAGCCTGTTTAGAAGCAGAAGATGACGATCAAGGAGAAAGTCTACTCTATCGTGCTGATCAATGCCTGTTGCAGGCTAAAGCTGCTGGGCGTAACCGGGCGATCAGTTGGGAGTACTCATCCCATGTCTCACATCTAAAAGCTGTTTCTTCGTAATACCACCATTACTCAGGACTCTCGATCGCACTTTGACAATCTGCTACTGAAGCGCGTTGTTGCATAGCCTTGACTAAGGCTTGATAACTAGACCAGTTTTCTTGCAGTAAGTTTTTTGCCTGAAGGGCATGAAACCGCTGTTTCTGCTGGCAAATAAACTCAGAAAAGCCCAAAACTGTCAATACACCTGCTAGCTTATTTTTGTCATCAGCCCCACCTTCAGCATTGTCAAAAACTAGGGTTTCAGCAGCAATACCTGCCATCCAAATAGTGCAGTAGCGGTCTAGCATTTGGGCGCTGATTTTTCCCATTTCTAGTTGAGTTGCTAATTCTGCATCATCAAAAGTAACGCCACCTTGCCCAACTTGCCCTTGCTTCCAGGCTTCCCACGCGCTAAGTGTGTAGTTGGTAACAGGAATATCCAATAGGTAAGCAACAAGAAAATGCCCTGCTTCATGATGGACAATGCGATCGCGGTGTTCAGGAGAGAAACCAGCAATCCAATCTAAAAAGATTGTACCTCCCTTACCTTGCAAGCTAAAACTATCTAATGTCGCTATACCCAAGATTGTGAACGTAACAAGTGCTGGTACTGTAGGCGACAAGTTAAATAACGGCCCCAGTAGGGTAGAAAGGGTTATGAGAAAGATAGATATTGCAACTAAATTTAGGGCAGTTTGGCTCATGCGGAGTTTTCTGAGTGCAGCTTAATCTTTCTTCATTATGAGGCGAAATTAGCAAACAAGATCGTGGCATTACAGTTGCGATCGTCATGATCTTGCCATTATGTGCCATAACTCGACAAGACATAATCGGCAATCCCAATTGATGCAGAGTACTCAGTGCAGATTTAGCAGAAGAATTTAAAAATTTTTCCTTTGTTCTTTCCAACGGTACAAGACTTATGTCAAACAGTAGTGCAAAAATCAAATAATTATAAATGCTGAAACTCCCAGCCACTCAGAAGCATATCCGTAAAATAACTCTCTTTGTAGCATTCCAGCATAGTTATGAAAAAAACTAACGCGTTTAAAACAAGTGGAGATGTCTACATGAAAATAACAACGGAAAACACATTCGGCTCAGGCATGACTGATGAAGATTGGTTTAACTTAGGAAAATCTGATGCCTGGGCAGGAAAACCGAAAGCGCCGCCAGAACAAAATTCTCAAGCTGCTAGTATGTACGAACTGGGTTACTGCGAGGGAGAAATTAAATGTCCGCCAACTGAAATTAGTCAGTACCCTACAGCAGAACCTCGGCAAAATACAACCGATGGTTGAGGCAGATTGCAAACATTATTTGCTCTCCTTGCATAAATTCCTGAGAAAACTTTGATAACTCTAGAGAAGGCGTTGCTTTAGTTTCTTTAGCATGGCTAAGCAAATCTGCTTTCATACTTGAGTCAAAGAGAATCCGAAAGGAAAGCGGTAAACATGGCGCAACTAGAAGAACTGTTGAGAAAAGCTAGTTTTAAACCCCCTAAAGTAGGAGCACCTGATAATCGCCAAGGAGGAGCAACGCGTTTAGTTAGAGTGCCGGATAAAAAATTGGGATAGGAAGTATTGTATGAGTTTAAGAGGATGTTTCTAAAGTCCAAAATAGTATAAAAATGTCATTCTGAGTGGAGCAAAGCGTAAGGAAGAATCTAGATTTTTGACCACATATTCAGATGTTTCATTCCGCTACGCTGCACACCCTGCGGGATCTTGCTACAACATGACAGACAAAGACTCTTTTAAAACATCCTCTAAAGGTCAAATTTGACAGATTTTAGTCTGTTTAAAATTAGAAGCTTTAATCAAAAACCTCATCCTAAAAGTGGGTGCGGTTGTTGACTTAGACATCAATATCTATCTGTTCTATTTGTCTAGCAGCTTTGTCCCAAAGCTTTGCTGAAGTCTCATCTTTCCAATGAGTTCTGAGATTTTCGGCTTTTTTGTGGCATATTCGCTCTAACATCTCTAGAACTGCGGCTAATGTCAACTTATCAACGAATGCTTCTAAACCATCCATATATTCTTTTGTCATAGCCAACCTCCTTGATTACTGCTCAGGTCTTCTAAAAAGATTACAGGTTGAGATTGCAAATATAGGTTGCGATTGCCCTTAACATCACACTAACTGCAAAACTTGAGAAATTTGTGAGGTCAGTTTTCCTGAACCAATAAAACTGACTTCACAGGTCGCTTAATGAGATTTCCCTCCAAATCAACTTTCCCATAAAAGGTCTTACCGTTGTAATAGAGTGAAGACGAACTTCCCCCATCTAGGTTCATCGCTTTTTGAGCACCAAGAGTTTTCATCAAATCTGCCAGTGCTGGTAAGGATATCCCATTAGCGGCAGCGTTTGGTTTTTGAGCCACCATTGCTAAAATCAGACTGCCATCACGAGTAATACCTATGGCTGTCCTGGCGTTGGGTTGCTTGCTACCAAGTGCATCTCTTCCATTGGCATTATCTACAAAGCCCTCTTTCACTAAGGTGAGTTCTGGTAGTAGGCGTGGCCCTGCACCCATGGCGTCAACTAACTGACAACCTGCTGGCGCTAACTCATTATGCAAGGCAATATCATAACGGACACTCTGTCCACATGCATAGCGCCGGAATTCTGTGCGATTGAAAATCTGACTCAAGTAAGGTTTTAAGTTGGGATTATTCACCAGCCGCTCGTTTTCTTTGGGGTTAGCCACCACTTGACCAGAAATGACAACATAGGATGTAGATTTTCGGTTAGCTGGGTCAAAAAAGCCTGCATTTAAGATTGCGATCGCTTGATGTTTCTGGGCAAATTCCTCTACAGTGTTTACCGAGCGTGATAATGCAGGAGTTACCAAAAATCGGCTATTAGCTGGAATCACAAGGATGTGAGCTATGCTTTGAGGCAAGGTACGCTCAAGGTAACGGATGGTTTTTTGGGGTGAAGGTCTAACAGTTGGTATAACGGAAGATACAGACGGTAGATAGGAACGTAAGACAAGCCACATCGCCAAACTAAATAGTGTCATCATTAACCAGATTTTTCTCACTTGTTCCACCCAAAACACCCTTAGATTAGCTCAAAAAGAAATTTTTTTGTTGAAATCAATATAGACTATGCAATGCAGATATTTTGTGTTTCTAGGTTTTAACACATCTGCGATCGCCTCATTATCATAGTGAATTTTTATACTGATTAAATATTTATAAAATAGCTATATGGAGAGATATTTTAGATCTATTGCTGAGTTAAAAAATAAAGTAAAATATTTAATGCGTCGGGACTCTATCTGTTACAAACTGTTTCAACTAGGACTGGAGTGGCTATCGTTTTTGATCCTCCTTCAATGTAAGAAAGTCTCCAAACGAAGCTATCTTATGTTTAGTCAGGGAGAAAATCACAATTAAAATTTGTGGTTCTAAAAGTTCCTAGTATTACACAGATGTGTATGACAATATGGGGGTAATTGATTCTAGCCAAATAACATTCAAGCAAAACTGAGCTTTGATATTCTGATCAGGAAAAGCCCATGAAGCAATTTAAAATCATCATTGAGAAGCATTCAGATGGATATGTTGCTTACCCAGTTGGCATTGTAGGAGCGGTTGTTGGTCAGGGCGACACCTACGAAGAAGCCTTAGCCGATGTGAAGTCGGCGATCGCTTGCTATATTGAAGTCTTCGGTAAGAAGATTCTTGACGATACACCTTCCGTCGAAGTTTTCATCGCTGAGGCAGAGATTGCTGTTTAATAGCGTTCCGGTAGATGCCCCACAACGCCGAGTAATCGCAGCATTTGAGTTGCTGGGTTTTGTAGTGGTTCCTGAACGTGAGCATATAGTTATGAAAAAAGAGAACGAAGATGGCACGGAAACACCATTAGTCATGCCAAACCACTCCAAAATCAAAAGTGGCACTCTGAGAGCAGTCTGCACACAAGTTGGCGTTTCCAGGGAAGAATTCTTAAATGCCTACAGTCAGATTTGACTCGTCGCAGCACCGGAATGCCGTAATATGGTCGGTTGAGTAACAAAGGTTATCTGTGTTCGGTGAGCTTGGTCGTTGTGCCGCTTAGGTTGTCGGTGAATATTAATGTTAAGGCAGGTATACAAGACACTGTGGAAGCATGACACAAACGAGCGCCTATGACTACATCGCAAAAGCTGCACTTGACCAGTATGGTATGGCTCAAGGGCAACTTTGGTTTTTAGGTCATAGTGGAAGCGTAACCTTTTGCGTAGAAATGCAAGAGAAAAAATTTCTTCTGCGTATTCACCAAGCAATATCTGGGCTTCAGGACAATGCATGGCAAAGACCCGATGTTATTAAGTCTGAACTTCTGTGGCTTGCTGCTTTGCACCGTGATACAGAGATAGTTGTGCAGGAGCCAGTAAAAAATCTACAAGATGAGTGGGTCACTCAAGTTTTGACAGATGAAATCACAGAAGTGTTTTATTGCTCATTGTTGCACTGGATTGATGGCAACATCCTTAACGCACAACGAACTCCACAACAGGCTTACCAACTCGGTTTGTTGCTAGCTCGATTGCACCAGTATAGTAGTCAGTGGCAACTACCACCAAACTTCGTTCGTCCAGCCTACGATCAGAATCGGCTGCAAGCAGCACTCTTAGCACTTTATCCAGCAGTGTTACAAGAATTAATTTCAGCAGAGAATTACAAGATCCTCGAAGTAGCAGTTAGCCGAGTTCAAAGCATGATAGAAACACTTGGTAAAACACAAGATATCTGGGGACTGATTCACGCTGACCTTCATGAAGGCAACTATCTATTGCATAACGAGGAATTCCGTCCAATCGATTTCGCTCTCTGTGGCTTTGGATACTATCTTTATGATGTTGCTAGTTCGCTTCAATATTTACTTCCTACTGTCAGAGCTTCATTTTTTGAAGGTTATCAAACTATCCGAAAACTACCTGAAAATTACTTACAAATTACAGAAGGTTTCTTGATTATGGCACTGATAGAAGTGCTTTCTTTTCATGTGAATAATCCACAAGAGCATGAGGGGGTTTCAGAAACAGTGAAGTATGTAACTAGGGAGCATATTCCTCAGTATCTTAAGGGCGAGTCGTTTTTGTTTGACAAGTACTAAGGTAGTTGTAGGCGATCGCTTTTATTGGCTCCAAGCCCATCACTTTCTGTAAGTGTTTTGCGCGATCGCCTAGATTTTTCGAGACGACGTTCCCATATTTGTTACTTTGTATCCAATATAACTTGACTGAAGTTCTCAAGGAACTGTGTAAACCTAATGTCTGAAAAGCCATATCAAAAACGTCTTTCCACCTCACAAACCCCTTACACAAACAATGTCCATCACTCAGATAAATGGCAACAGCGGATAGCGCAAGTAGCATATCGCTTCAACCAACAGTATCAAAATCAATCCTTTGAACTACCAACAGAAGTGCAGGCGATGCCAATATTTCGAGAGTGGGCTACTGGGATATTAGCAGGGAAAATTGTTTCTCCTTTCTGGGAAATTGCTCAACCTCAAAAAAACCAACACTGTTTAGATATTGGCTGTGGTGTCAGCTTTTTGATCTATCCTTGGCGAGATTGGCAAGCATTTTTTTATGGGCAAGAAGTCAGTAACGTAGCAAGAGATACTCTCAATTCTCGTGGTTCGCAGTTAAACTCGAAGCTGTTCAAAGGTGTTGCGTTGGGCGCAGCACATCACTTAAATTACTCGTTAGATCAGTTTGATTTAGCGATCGCCACAGGTTTTAGCTGCTATTTTCCCCTAGAATACTGGAATGCTGTGTTGGTCGAGGTCAAACGGGTATTAAAACCAGGTGGACAGTTTGTGTTTGATATCCTCAATCCAGAACAGCCTTTAGCAGAAGATTGGGCAGTTCTAGAAACTTATTTGGGTGCTGAGGTATTTCTAGAGCCTGTGGCTGAGTGGGAAAAAATGATTAAAGCTGTTGGTGCTAAGGTTGTAGCGCAGCAATCAGGAGAATTATTCGATTTGTACAAGGTACGGTTTTAAAACCTTAAGTAATACATCAGTTGGGCGATCGCATCACCAGAAAGTTCCAATCGTCGTTGGAAATCAACTAGATTCCGGTAAGGCCCAGCTGATAACCTATTTTGCACTACTGCTTGCGCCAGAGACAAATCTATAAATGGAATCTGTGCTAGCTTCTGCGCTGTTGCCGTATTCGGGTTTACTAAATGCGTAGAATTAGTGAGAGATTCGTCATCATAGTAACTAAAATTTAGCAGTGGTTTTAGTGGCTCTAATCGCGGTAATGGCATACTCAAAGCCGCAGCAATATCTTCAATACAGTAAAATTTAACACCTGAACGTGAAAGTTCTACAAGCGATCGGGCTTGATGAATTGACAAACCAGGTAAGCGCAACCAATCATCTACAGTTGCTTGATTCGCATCAATGCGGATACCCAATACTGCCGCTATCTGAATTTCTTCCCCAGATTGTAGTCGATAGTACGGATCATTGAGTAGCTTAGCACGGAGCTTTTGCAACTTGGGGTTTAAAGGTAGCCAGTTGTTCATGATTGTCGCTTGTATCAAGAAATCTGGTCTAGCAGCTGACGGCGCTTTTGCTCAAATTCGTACTCTGAAATTAGTCCATCTTGACGCAGAGCATCTAACTCACGCAAAGCGTTAGCCACCACTCCTACCTGATTGCTCGCTTGCTGTGAGTTCCTGGCTGCTGACTTACCCAGATTAAAATTACGGTCAAAGGCTTCCTCATCTTGTGCTAAGTACCAAACCCCCTCAATAGCACTAGCTACCTTGGGGATTGGCGTCCAAGAAAGCAAAACATACAACAGACCCCAAAGCGGCTGTCCCAAATAAAATTTATGTAACCCTGAAATTGTCAGCGTCCCAGAAAGAGCTAAAATAGCGGCGACGCTTCGGCTTTTGCGCTTAGTTAACATATTCTCAATAAATCTACTACTACCACAGTTCCTAAGACAGCTATAGTAGCAAAGCACTTTAATAAATTAAGCATTACAGAATTCTTAGTTACCAGCAAGCATATAAATCTATATCTATTTAACTAAATTGTAAGGCAGCTTCGATTGATCATAACGGGTATGTTGAACTGCTACCACATAATGCTAAGGAGAACTAAACTCAAGAGTGTGTGGGGGGGGTTGACTCTAGTTTTACCTTAAAAGTCAAGTCCACAAATACTTCTACGGCACACTCACTGTTTCAGGTAAATTTGAGTAAGTTTAACATCACATACATTAAGCTTTGATGCTAACTTTGATTTTTTAACGGCTCATATCATACCACTGCAATGTCACAGACTTTCTTACCACCAAAATGGCTTGAGCAGCTTTTTGATCCCTACGCTGTGCTAGGAATTTCTGTGACTGCTGATGAACGTCAGATTCTCAAACGCTATCATACTTTAGCGAAGCTGCTACATCCCGATCGCCACCCCGCAAGCCACAATCCAGACCAAGAATTAGCAACAGCAATATTTAGCCATCTGATCAATCCAGCTTACGAGCAACTCAAGCACACACAAAAGCGTTTTATCACTATAGCTACACTGCGTTTAGAAGCAAAATGCTGGAAGCAAAAGCAAACCACATCTTCTCAAAGTCTCCTAGCTCAAGAACTGATGGAAATGTCTGCACTGGAAGCAGAGTTTTTTTATGAAGAGGCGATCGCTTCCTATGCAAAAGCTCAATATAAATCAATCCGTCAATTTTATCAGGTAAATCAGCAGATCAGTATACTCAATTTACTTTACTTAGGGTTGCATAAACATGACCTGTTCTTGCCTCAACCTGATCCAATCATTCTTGAGATACAAGTCAAGCCAGTTGAATTGGCATTATGTGAAAAAACTAATGTCAAGCCAGTTCTAAAAAACTACGCTCAACGTCATTATCAGCGAGGTATTCAGTATGTCAGACTAGCCAACTGGAAACTAGCTGTGCAAGAACTGCGTGATGCGATCAAATTAGAGCCAAATAACAGCGACTATCATGCTTTATTAGGGTTGGTACATCTCCAACAGAAATTTCCAGGGATGGCGAGGGTTTATATGCGTCAAGCCTTAAAACTTAACCCGCAACATTCACTAGCTTTAAAATACGCTCTTAAACTCAAAATTAAACCAGGTGAAAACGCCAATCCTCAATCAATGGCCAAAGCTGTGAGTATTGCGGCTTTATTAAGTTGGTTTGGTGAGGGGAAACGTTCTCAAGTCAAGTGTTGAAATTTCGGTAAAAAACCGTACTAAAACCGAAGCTTGTTCCTTTTAGTAGTCCCCTAGACTAAAATAAAAGTATAAGCAAAACTGTTAAGTTACTGAGCATTATGCCTCAGTTTAATATCAGCAATATGGGATTCTTCGATTCTGAGATAGTTCAGCAAGAGGCAAAACAGCTGTTTGAAGACTATCAAGCGCTGATCGCACTTGGCAACAACTACGGCAAATTTGACCGCGAGGGCAAAAAGCTGTTTATTGAGCAAATGGAAGCCATGATGGATCGGTATCGCGTCTTTATGAAGCGCTTCGAGCTGTCAGAAGATTTTATGGCACAAATGACTGTACAGCAACTCAAAACTCAGCTAGGTCAGTTTGGTGTGACTCCACAACAAATGTTTGACCAAATGAACTTTACCCTACAACGGATGAAATCAGAGTTAGAAGCACAGTCTTAAAGGGGACTAGGAAATAGGAACTAGGGAAATTCTTCTCTAATACCTAATACCTAATCACCAATACTGTTAATTCGACTTAGGACGAGGAAACTTAGAAGGTGGCTTGAAATTTTCTGTCGGTACGTTCTTGAGTGCCTTTTGCATAAAATCACGCCAGACGGGAGCAACCATACCACCACCCGTTGCACCACTAGCTAACTGTTTGTTGTCGTCTCTCCCCACCCAGACAGCAGTTGTTAACTGTGGCACAGTCCCAACAAACCAAATATCCTTTTCTGAGGAAGTTGTTCCCGTCTTACCCGCGGCTGGGCGACCTATGGCGGCACCTTTACCTGTACCATCAGTCATTACTGTTCGCATCACATCGATAATAGCTGCCGATGCCCAAGGATCGAGAACTAACTGGGGCTTGGGCGTGTTATCTAGTAACACGTTGCCACTACTATCGGTGACACGGACAATTACCGTTGGTGGCGACTGCCAGCCATAATTGGCAAAGGTAGCATAAGCACTAGCCATTTCTAGAGGTGTGACGCCAATTGCACCTAGGGGTAAAGAAGTCACGGGTTCCATCGGACTCATAATTCCTAAAGTGCGGCAGGCTTCTATCACTTTATTCATCCCCACACTCTTACCAATCTTAATCACAGGAATGTTGCGTGACACGGATAGAGCTTGGCGAATTGACATAGAACCACTAAAGCCACCATCATAGTTTTTCGGATAGTACCAACCATCACCATCTCGATAGCTAACTGGAGCATCTACCACTGTTGTGTCTGGCGCAAATTTACCAGTAGCAAAAGCAGTATAGTAAACAAATGGTTTAAAAGCAGATCCCGGTTGACGCTGAGCTTGGGTTGCCCGGTTGAATTCGCTGGTTTTAGAATCGACGCCACCCACTAATGCTTTAATAAAATGCGTGCGCGGATCAATCGCCACTAAGGCTATTTGATTCTTAGATAAGCCTTGACCTAAGAGTGACTTATGCCACTTGCTGACAGTTTGCTCCGCCATTTGTTGGAAATCGGCGTCAACAGTTGTTTGCACCCGCATTCCGCCTTTGAGCAGTGCATCGCGCCCAAACTTCTTAGCTAACTCCTGCGCTACTGCATTGGTTACGTAAGGTAGGGCACTACCTTGAAAAGACTTAATTTTACCAAGTTTAATTTCTTGCTTGAGAGCATTATCGTACTCTTGCTGGTTGATCCAATTCAATTCCAGCATTCGTCCCAGAACTTCTTTTTGTTTCTGTTTTGCCAGCTTCATACTCACAAACGGGCTAAATTCTTCTGGCGCTTGGATCAAACCCGCCATCATTGCCGACTCGCCCAAGTTTAAATATTCTGCTGACTTGTTAAAATAACTACGCGCTGCGGTTTGTACACCATAATTGTTGTGACCCCAATAAACTTGATTGAGATACATTTCCAAAATTTGGTCTTTGCTGAGAATTTGCTCTAAACGAATTGCCAGCACCCCCTCTGCAATCTTTCGGGTAAAGGCACGCTTGCGAGTCAAAAACAGGTTTTTCACCAACTGCATAGTGACAGTAGAGCCACCTTCTCTGACTCCACCTGCTGCCCAGTTAACCACCACAGCCCGCCCAACGCCGACGGGGTTAATTCCGTGGTGATCGTAGAAGTGACTATCTTCGCTTGCTAGTACCGCCCGTTTTAAATTTGGGGAAATTCTATCTAGGGATGCAACTTCTCGATTGGCTTCCCCGTGAATACTCGTTAATAGTTTGCCCTTAACGTCATAGATGTAAGTCGTTTCTGACGGAAAGAAGTTACGTAGTTGTCTGACATCTGGCAAATTACGGAAACTAACGGCTAAACCAACTAGTCCTCCGGCTACAATGGAACTTGCCAGCATGGTAATTGATAGGAGAGTACCGCCAGTTACCTGACCTACTCCTTTCAAAAACTCAAAACCCGATGAAGCCCGGCGTTGTGGCTGCTTATCTTCAAAAGTCCTAGACGAAGACACGGCTATTACACTTCCTCACTTGTAAATATAACTGTAATTCATTGGGCGAAGCAAGGCGGTTAATTTTTTGCAATTATAGTAGTTTGGCAGATGAGAGAGTGGATAAATTGCTAGTGAATATAACTAACCTAACTTCTAGAGTGCAAAACATAGTTAATAATGAATCTCCTAGTATGGCGCAAAATTTTGCTTGGCTGCGTCGTGGCATAGTGGAAGTCTTTCCTCAACCAGCTGATGCTGACAGTGAAAGTGAAAGTTTAGAAAAGCGCTTGCTAACTACAAACCAGCCCTTAAGGGTCAAATACGGAATTGATCCTACGGGTGCTGACATTCATTTCGGTCATAGCATACCAATGCGGAAACTGCGAGCGTTTCAAGATGCAGGTCATACAGCAGTTCTAATTATTGGCGATTTTACAGCGCGTATTGGTGATCCGACGGGTAAATCTGAGGTGCGCCGTCAGCTTACAGAAGCAGACGTAGCCCAAAATGCTCAGACTTATCTTGACCAATTGCGACCTATCTTGGATTTTGACACACCAGGAAGGTTAGAGGTGCGTTATAACTCCGAATGGCTCTCCCAGCTTGATTTAGGGAAAATTTTGGAGTTACTTTCCACGATGACGGTGGGGCAGATGTTAGCCAAGGAAGGATTTGCAGAACGCTATAGAAAAGAGAATCCAATTTTTATCCATGAGTTCCTGTACCCGTTGATGCAGGGTTTTGATTCTGTCGCGGTTGAGGCAGATGTGGAATTAGGAGGGACTGATCAAAAGTTTAACATTGCTGTAGGTAGAGATTTGCAACGCCATTTTGGTCAAAAGCCTCAGTTTGGGATGCTGCTGCCAATTTTGATTGGCACGGATGGAGAGCAAAAAATGTCTAAGTCTCTAGGTAATTATATTGCCTTGTCAGAACACCCAGCTCAAAAGTATCAGAAGTTACAAGGAGTCCCCGATCATCGCTTGGAGCAGTATTTTGAACTGTTGACGGATTTACCTTTGGATAAATTGCCAGAAAATCCCCGCGATCGCCAAACACTTTTAGCATGGGAAGTTGTTAGACAGTACGATGGCGAACAAGCAGCTAATGAGGCAAAAGTTGCAGCAAAAAGCGGTGGTCAAGAAGGTGCTGTTCCAGAATTTTCTTTAGCTGGTCTGTCACCTCCGGTTAAGTTAGCTTATATTCTCAATGTTAGTGGCTTGTGCAAAAGTACGGGTGAAGGAAAGCGGAAAATCCAAGAGGGTGGGGTGCGCCTAGATGGCGATCGCATTACCGATGTTGATACTACTTTCGCTTCTTCCACTTATTTAGAAGGCAAGGTTTTACAAGTTGGTAAAAATAAGTTTGTGCGTTTAGTGGCTTGAATGGGGACTGAGGACTGGGGACTGGGAACTGGGGACTGGGGAATGGGGAATGGGGAATTATATAGATGGATATAAATGAGCGGGTTATTGTTGCCCTAGATGTAGCAGATGAAGAGAGTGCGATCGCCTTTGTGGATCGACTTCCGCAAGTTGGTTTCTGGAAGGTTGGTTTAGAGTTGTTTACCAGCACTGGGCCGAAAATTTTGGAAGTGCTAAAGTCTCGGCAAAAGCGGATTTTCCTGGATTTAAAATTTCACGACATTCCTAACACTGTTGCTGGTGCTTGCCGTAGTACTGCTCGTTATGGTGTGGATTTACTCACAATTCATGCTACCGCTGGTAAAGATGCTCTGAAAGCGGCAACTGAGGCGGCGCAGGAGGGGGCTGCACAAGCAGGTGTGAAACCACCTAAATTAATAGCCATTGCCTTGCTGACGAGCATTTCTGCTAGGCAACTGGCGTTTGATTTAAAGATTCCTCTAGAATTGCCAGAATATGCCCTAGAAATGGCATTACTGGCGCAAGAAACAGGGTTGGATGGGGTGGTTTGTTCGCCCCAAGAGGTGGCGCAGTTGCGGCAAACTTGTGGAGATGATTTTCTCTTAGTTTGTCCAGGGGTACGACCAAATTGGGCAGATAAAGCCGATCAAAAGCGATCGCTCACCCCAGTGCAAGCTATTCAAGTGGGTGCAGATTATTTGGTGATTGGGCGTCCCATCACTGCTGCAAGTGAGCCTGAGTTAGCCTGGAAGAGGATTTCTGAGGAGTTAAGTGCGATCGCATGAATCCAGGAGTCAGAAATAAAAATTATCGTTTGTGGTTTGTCGCTTGTGGCTTCTGGTTTTTAATATTAAACAGCCTAGAGCCAGCCTTATCAAAAAACCTCACCCCTAACCCTGTGTTGGCACAGAAGCAAAACATCAATAGTAGCGTAAGACCTTTATGTTCTGAACAAAACTTAGAAATATTAACTACTCAATTATTGCGGGATTTACCTAGTTATGCTAATCGAGCCAGTCAACGCGCTCGCCGCCTTAGTAGAAAAAGTGACGTTTACAGCTATATGCTAGTGGCAGGAAAACCTGATTTGACTCCTTTGCCTCTTAACTCTGAAGAACATAGCGCAGATGCGCCTAAAAGTGCGGCATCAGGAGTTGAGCAAGTTTTCTTTACTACCTTGGAGCGGCAGTATACAGGTAAGAAAGCGGTAGAATTGCAGCAATTCCACTGGCTGTTGTTGACTAAAGCTAAAAGTGGTTGGCGTTTAGTGATGATGTTTACCCAAACAGGTGCTTATCCAAAACAACAACCACCATCGCCACCACGTGATACTAGTAATGGTGCGATCGCCCAAGGTGTTAAAGCTTGGTTACGCGATTGTCAGGCGGGAAGTGTGCGGATGCGTTCTGAGAATCTATGAATTTAATTTTATTAACCGCGCCTAGCTCAGTCACAGCTACTACTGCTGCCAGAGTCATAGCTACTGCCACAGTCATAGCTACTGCTGTTGCCTGAATCATAGTTATTACTAGAGTCATATCCTCCAGTATCACCAACATACCAACTACTGTTACTAAAAGAATTATCAAAGTTGCTCCGACGCCTTTTATGGGAACTGTTTCTAGAAGGTGAAGCAGCACCTATGATAAGAGCGATAAAGCTTAGCACACCCAGCACAATTAGTAAAGATATGATTAAGCTGAACATGGTTCTTCTCCTGTGGCAATTTTTTCAAGATTAACCAGCCGATGAAAGTCTCAATATAGACTTCAGCCCCATCAGATGTTTTTCCCGATTTCATCAATTTGGCACGCACTACCTGGATATCCTGCCACATCAGCCTAAAACAACATCACTAAATTCATAGTTGGTCATATTCAGCATCATCGGGATTATCCCAGATTTTTTGCAAAGCTTGCTCAGAAAGCTTTGCAGTTGATTGAGTGAGCATTCGATCTGAATTTTGCTGATACAAACAATCTATAAAGTCTTCTACTAAAGTCCTTACTACAAACTTTTGGGCGATCGCACCGAGCATAAGCGCTTAACAGCTAGGCATTTCACTTGGTATGCATCTGCTATTTCTTAAGCTTTTGACCACTAAGCACAGATTTATAAGCTTTAACTTGCAAATCAATTCCTGTGATAGCTGTGCCAACTACAACAGCATAAGCACCTAAATCTAATGCTTTACGAGCCATTTCAGGTGAAGAAATACCGCCTTCACAAATCGCAGGTATATCTAACTGTTGCACTATCTGCGTGAGGAGTTCCCAGCCAGGAGGAGGATAATTACTTTCAAGAGTGTAGCCGTAAAGGGTTGTTCCCACAATATCAGCACCAGCATCTACGGCTGCTTTTGCCGCCTCAATTGTATCCACATCTGCCATTACTGATTTACCCAATTCCTGACGAATTCGGGCAATAATATCCGCCATTTTTTCACTACCAGGACGCTTTCTGCATGTTGCATCTATAGCAATAATGTCCGCTCCTGCTTTTGCAACAGCAGCCGCATGGTGAAACTGTGGCGTAATGTATATATCAGAACCAGCTATTACTTGCTTCCATAAACCAATAATTGGCACTTTTACCCTTTCACGTACAGCAATGATGTGATTTGGCGTATCAATCCGTACACCCACTGCACCATTATTTACAGCAGCTTGTGCCATTGCTGCAATTACTATCGGTTCATGCAATGGTGAATCAACAGGTGCTTGACAGGACACAATCAGTCCCCTGCTTAAGCTTTGAATTGGGCATTGAGCATTGGGCAAAAACTTTTGGACTCAGGACGGGCTAAACGCCCCGCTACCGCTAACAAGACTCAGCACGGGCTAAACCAGAGCTATCCGCGCTTCATCACTCAG
Source organism: Komarekiella atlantica HA4396-MV6 (assembly GCA_019359395.1). GTDB lineage: Bacteria > Cyanobacteriota > Cyanobacteriia > Cyanobacteriales > Nostocaceae > Komarekiella > Komarekiella atlantica. The sequence continues at coordinate 60,142 of JAHHHK010000025.1, read as the reverse complement.
CACTCCTATGTGTTGGTATCCATACAGTAAAAATTGAACCAATACTGACAGTGGATTCTACTTCAATTCGACCTCGATGGAGTTCCACGAGTTGTTTAGTTAAAGCCAAACCAAGTCCAGTTCCTTCATAGCGGCGGCGATAGGGTGTATCGAGTTGTTGAAATTTTTCAAACATTATTGGTAACTGTTCTTCAGCAATGCCAATCCCAGTATCTTCGACTTGAAAGATAGCGGTGTTGTCTTCCACCCAAAGGCGCAAAGTAACGCTACCACCTTCGGGGGTAAACTTAATAGCATTGGTTAACAGATTCCAGAGAACTTGCTCTACTCGTCCTGCATCCGCAGTAAAGCGATCGCGCCGTGGGTCAATTTGCAAATCGAGTTTAAGATTGACTTGCTCGTTAGTCGCTTTTCCTAACAGTGACTCAATCACATTCTCTGCGATTTTTGTCAATGAAAATTCTGAAATATTTAAAACTGCTTTACCAGCCTCGATTTGCGATAAATCCAGGATGTCATTAATCATTTCTAATAAATGTTCGCCACAATCGTGGATTGTTTGCAGATAACCTCTTTGTCGTTGACTCAACTCACCCAAAGGCCAACGTAACAAAGTAGAAGACATGCCGATAACGTAAGTTAAAGGAGTGAGCAATTCATGGCTGATGGTGGCGAGAAATTCACTTCGGAGGCGACTAGCGGCTTCGGCGGCGAGTAAGGCGTCACGCAGTGCCATTGTGCGCTCAATCACTCGTTGTTCGAGAGTTTGTTTTTCTTGGGTGAGCGTTCGCGCAGCATCTCGTAGAGATCGCATTAACTCAGCTTGGTGAATGGCGATCGCTAATTGTTCCGCGATCGATGTCAGCAAACTTTTTTCACTCTCAGTCCACTGACGTGGCTCATTGCAATGATGAGCAATCAGCAAACCCCACAGTTTTTCTTCAAATATAATTGGTGCTGCTAACTTAGCCCGGACTTGGCTTTCCCTTAAAAAATTTAACAAACACTCCTCCAGAGCGTAAGTTTTTTCAACATCATCCACAGCTAAGGTAAAGCCCTGGTTATACTTCTCCCAACATTGGGAGGTTCGCATAAAGCAATTCTGTTCCTTGTAATTCAACACTGATGGGATTGCATCTCTAGCACGGGCTTCGTAGACAATACAACCTCCATAATCTTGGTAGTCTTCAAGTGGAGATTGGGGATTGACTGACACAAAAGATAAGTTTTGCCCATTGAACATTGAAGCGCTAGCCGCATGAGTAGAGAAGTCAGAATACGGGTTAGCAGCACTTTGAACTGAAGACTGGTTTTTATTGAGATTGTGACGTCTCGTTGTAGCAACTGCTGTTCCATTAAGAGATATGACCTCGGACTGGTATTGTTGAGCCTTGACTTTAGAACCCTCAAATCTATAGATTACTAATCTGTCTAATTCCAAAAACTCACGTACCTGTATAATTGCCGTTGCCATAATTACCGACAAATCCAAACTTTTGCGGATTTGAGTTGTCACCTGATTCAACAACCGCTCTTGGGAAATCTGTTTTTTCAGAGCATCTTCCACAGGCTGACAGACATAAACTTCAGGTTTAATTGCGCTTGAAGATTCTGTCACTTCCTCGTTTGGCTGCGGCAGGAGATACTCTAATAACAACAGCGTGAATTTACTTTGGAGCGTAGCATCATTAGAACCCAGAATTTGACGATAGCGTTCAAGGTTTTGGTGAGTGTAGGAATCACGCTCAAACAAGTCTCTCAACTTCGAGATAAAGGAGGCGATCGCCTCTGAATTAAATGTCAACCTTACAGTCAGTCCTGAGTTCTGATTAGATGAAGCAAATTCTCCCTGTGTCCCCTTCTCTTCCGGGTTTCCCACCAATAACGCACTAAATCGCTCAGAAACAACCAGTGAAAACTTTTGCCTCTGCCACTCTACAGGTAAATGAATCCGCGCCAGCATCGCTTCTGTAAGTATCAAAACTTCAGTTTCTACTGCTTGAGCCATCTGCTGGAACAATTCCCCAAGCTGATTAAATACAACTAAAGGCAAATTTCGAGAAAAGCTCAAATCAGGAGAACTAAGCATTTTCAATTATCTGGTAAAAGAGAGCTGAATGCTGGGCTGAAAGGTTGTTTTGATTATGTACTAACCAACAGTTTAAAACGGTAATACAGGATTATGCATCGTATAAGTGCCACATCAGGCGGATGGGATCAGTCAGAAGGTTTAATTTTTTTAGAACAAACTCCAGCGGACTTCGTATTGATTACGGCTGCTGATACCGATATTCAAACTCTGGCAGCTGCGGTGACAAAATTACCAGCAACATTTCCGACATTAAGAGTTGCCAACCTGTTGCAGTTGCAGCAACAAATAAGTATAGATACTTATGGGGAGCAAGTTTTGGAACTTGCTAAAGTAATTATTTTGCGCCTGTTAGGAGGACGTTCCTACTGGGCTTATGGTTTAGAAGTGGTGCAAGAAATTGTACAACGGAATGGTACAACCCTCATTGTAATGCCAGGGGACGACGCTCTTGATCCTGACTTAATTTCTCAATCTACCTTGCCTTTAAATATTGTTAACCAAGTTTGGCAGTACTTTAGCGAAGGTGGCGTAGAAAATTTCGTTAACGCCCTCCAATTTATCGCTGATACTTGCTTGTTAACTTCATTCAATCCCCTCCCGCCTCGACCGATTCCTCGTGTGGGATTGTATGAATGGGGGCTGGTGGCTGGGGATTGGGGAGCAGGGGAGCAGAGGGGCAGTGTTTCGACTACGCTCAACAACCGAGCAGAGGGGCAGAGGGGCAGGGGAGAGTTAGAACTGGATTTATCCACCTCGGAACCTCAAAGCTTCCAATCCCTAATGCCTAAAGTCGGCATCCTGTTCTACCGCGCCCATTATCTATCGGGAAATACTAAGGTAATTGAAGCATTATGTGCAGCCTTAGCTGAGAGAAATTTACAACCATTACCAGTGTTTGTTTCTTCACTGCGTGACACTGAAGTTCAAGCAGAGTTGAGCGAATTTTTCCAGCCCAAAGATTCTGAGCAAATTGCACTGCTGCTGAATACCACCAGTTTTTCTCTAGCACGGTTGGAAACAGACACGCCCCAAATTGACCTGTGGGAAAAATTAGATGTGCCAGTGTTGCAGGTTATCCTTAGTGGCGGGTCAATTGAGCAGTGGGAATTGCAGTCTCAAGGGCTGTCTCCCCGCGATATAGCGATGAATGTGGCGCTACCAGAAGTAGATGGACGAATTATTAGCCGTGCTGTGTCTTTTAAAGCAGTGCACACTCGTAATCCCAACCTAGAGACAGATGTGGTAATTTATGAACCAGTGAGCGATCGCATCGATTTTGTTGCTAATCTAGCAGCAAATTGGGTGCGTCTACGTTCCAAACCACCTCAAGAGCGGAGAATTGCCCTAATTTTGGCAAATTACCCCAACCGTAATGGACGCCTAGCTAATGGTGTGGGACTGGACACTCCAGCTAGTTGCATGGAAATTCTTCAGGCTTTGCACTCGGCTGGGTATGAGGTGGAAAATTTACCCACTCAAGGAGATGAGTTGATTCAATGTCTGACAGCTGGCGTCACAAATGATCCCGAAGGACGAGAATGGCGTCCGGTACAGCAAAGTGTTTCTTTAGCAGATTATCAAGAGTATTTTGCTTCTTTACCGCCAGCAGTGCAGCAGGATATTAGTGAGCGTTGGGGTAATTTTGAGCAGGGAAGCAATCAAGCATTCTTCTCCTCTGCCTCTTTTCCTGTTCCTGGAATTAAACTCGGTAACGTTTTTGTGGGAATTCAGCCAGCAAGGGGCTATGATATTGACCCCAGCTTGAATTATCATGCGCCAGATTTGCAACCAACTCATGATTATTTAGCTTTTTATTATTGGGTTAGGAAATGTTTTGGGGCTGATGCTGTGATTCATGTGGGAAAACATGGAAATCTAGAATGGCTGCCCGGTAAAAGTGTAGCTTTATCTAGTAATTGTTATCCAGAAGTAGCTTTTGGAGCACTTCCCCACTTGTACCCGTTTATTGTGAATGACCCAGGTGAAGGTTCACAAGCAAAACGTCGTGCTCAGGCAGTGATTATAGATCACTTGACGCCACCCATGACTCGTGCAGAACTCTATGGCTCTTTGCAACAATTAGAAAATTTAATTGATGAGTATTACGAAGCGGAAAGTTTAGATCCTTCACGTTTACCAGCTATTCGCGATCGCATCCGCGAACTGGTAATCACAGAAAATCTTTACCGGGATTTGGGAATTCAAGATGAAACCGAAATTGGAAATTTGGAATCTTTAATTTTGAATTCAATTGATGGCTACCTTTGTGAATTGAAAGAAGCCCAAATCCGTGATGGTTTACACATTTTTGGGCAATGTCCTCAAGGGCGTCAACTGCGAGATTTAATAGTTGCGATCGCCCGGACACCCAATCGTTATTCTTCAGGTTTAACCCGCGCCATAGCTGAAGATTGGGGTTTAGATTTTGACCCTCTCACAGCCGATTTGTCAATGTCTAGTGAGCAGTGGTCAATAGTCAATGGCAAAGAATGCCGCACCCTCGGCGATATTGTCGAGGTTTTAGAAGAACACGCAGCAGAGTTGGTAGAACAACTCATCACTCAGCACTCTTGTACAGACGCGATTAATCGCGTCTCTACTCTTGACTCTTGTACAGACGCGATTAATCGCGTCTCTACTCCGCACTCATCACTCAGCACCGTTCTTGATTGGATACGCGATCGCCTCCTCCCTGCTGTCCAACAAACTCACCAAGAAATCACCAACTTATTACACGGACTCGATGGCGGATACGTCAAGAGCGCTCCATCTGGCGCACCCACACGCGGACGCCCGGAAGTCCTGCCAACTGGGAGAAATTTTTACTCTGTAGATATTCGTGCTATTCCTACAGAAACAGCTTGGGATGTAGGTAGAAAAGCAGCTGAAATCCTCATTGAATCTTACACTCAAGAACATGGTGAGTATCCGAAGACACTAGGATTATCATTGTGGGGAACTGCCACCATGCGAACTGGGGGTGATGACATAGCTGAGGCGTTGGCTTTACTTGGCGTACAACCCGTATGGGATGGAGCAGGGCGGCGGGTAGTGGATTTTGAGATTTTGCCACTTGCGATCGTGGGGCGTCCCCGTGTAGATGTAACCTTGCGAATTTCTGGATTTTTCCGGGATGCTTTTCCCAATTTAATTGATTTATTTGCTCAAGCAGTTGCAGCAGTAGCAAACTTGGATGAACCACCAGAACAAAACCCCCTAGCAGTTGCAGTTCGCCAAGAAACTGAGTTATGGACTACACAAGGTTTAACTTTAGAAGCAGCGCAAGAGCGATCGCGCTATCGGATCTTTGGCTCGGCTCCAGGTGCTTACGGTGCTGGACTCCAAGGTTTAATTGAGTCACAAAACTGGACAGATGACCAGGATTTAGCTCGTGCCTACATTAACTGGAGTTGTTACGCTTACTCTTCAGGAAGCGGAGCAGAGGGGCAGGGGAGCAGAGGGGCAGGGGGGCAGAGGGGAAAAATTTCTTTCCAATCCCCAATCCCCAGCCCCCAACCCCCAGCCCCCGCACCCGAAGCATTTGAACAGCGCTTGGCACAAATGCAAATTGTGCTGCACAATCAAGACAACCGTGAACACGACTTGCTTGATTCTGACGATTATTACCAATTTCAGGGTGGATTAACCGCAGCGGTGCGTTCTCTACAAGGAAAAAATCCCCAAACCTATTTTGGCGATAATTCGATTCCTGCTCAACCACGCGTTCGCCAACTGAGAGAAGAAATTGCACGCGTGTATCGTTCTCGCGTGGTTAATCCCAAGTGGATTGCAGGGGCGATGCGCCACGGTTACAAAGGTGCATTTGAAATGGCGGCAACAGTGGATTACTTATTTGCCTACGATGCTACAGCTAAATGTGTGGAAGATTACATGTATCAAGGAATAGTACAAGCATATTTGCTTGATCCAGTTGTCTCAGAATTCATTCAAAAAAAGAACCCGTGGGCATTGCGTGACATGGCTGAAAGATTATTAGAAGCATACAAGCGCGGTTTATGGCAGGATGTAAATATACGGACATTAGAAAGTTTGCGGAACCTAGTACATCAAGCTGAAGCAACTATCGAAGAAAAATAAACGGTGTAGGAAATAAATATGGAAAACCTTGCGTATTTGCACTTAGCTTTCGCCTACGAAGACAGCGAACCCAATGAATTAATCTCTCTCAATTCTTTATTAAACAAAGCAGCTGCGCCAGACTGGAAACGGCTTTCTAGTAAGGCGTGGAATTATATGCTTCCCCTCGCTATAGCTTTGTCCATTCTCAGCGCTGTCAGCAGCGTCATGGCGCTGGAAAGAGGCGATCAAGGCCCTTCTGTCAGGAATTTACAACAACAGTTGAAAAGAGCAGGCTTTTATCCAGCCCCAGTCACCCAAGTGTATGACTTCTCCACAGAAGATGCTGTGCGACGCTTTCAAAAAGCTGCTGGCTTACCAGTGGATGGCATGGTTGGAGCGACAACCCTGCAAAAATTAGAACGCTGGCGGACAACGCCTGCGAGTACACAAGCTAAAAAACCCAATACTACAAGAACACAAGCCAAAAAACCCAATACTACAAGAACACAAGCCAAAAAAACTACTACTGCTAAATCAACGACTAACCAGCGCCGTAACTCCAACTACCTTTCTAAAGGTGATGAAGGTGAAAATGTCAGGGTTTTACAAGAACGGTTACGAGTCGCAGGCTTTTATTACGGGAATGCCACGGGGATATTTGGCCCAATTACCGAAGAAGCTGTCAAGCGGTTTCAAAATTCTTATAAATTAGATGCTGACGGGATTGTCGGCCCAGCAACACTAAGTAAATTACCGCCAACAAGTATTGGTGATGGAGAAGATTCTCCTAAACGGGTAGTTGATCGAAATAAACTCCGCATAGGCGATCGCGGCGAGCCAGTTAGAGTTCTTCAGCAACATTTAATCCAGGCAGGATATTTAGAGGGAGAGCCAAATGGCTACTATGGCCCCTATACCGCCGATGCTGTACGTCGATTTCAGGCAGCCAATTACTTAAGTGCAAGTGGCGTTGCCGGGCCAACTACCAGAGGTAAGTTATATAACCTAGTTAATACTGCTCCCAAAAGCGAGTTTAATGTCCTGGAAATCCAAACGCGACTACGGGAGCGAGGTTTTTATAAAGGCGAGCTGAACGGCGTGATGGCATCTGATACCAAAAAAGCGATTAAACAAGCCCAGGAATTCTACGGTATCAGTCTCAATGATCTTAAGAGCGGACGCTTTTAGCATCCGCTTAGGAGTTGCTAGCATGAGTTCCCAAATGGTTATTTGCCTCCGATAACAGCGAATACAAATTGCTCAAAATTCCACTTATTTGGTTAATTGAGTAGTTTCGCATTGTTATCCCACTCAAGAACTAAAGCGGCATCAGTGCTCGTTGGCACTTGGGACAAACCGCATGGATTGTCATTTGACAATCAAGCAGATGAAAACCTTCTTTTTGTGCAGTTTTAGCTCCAATTTTTAAAATAGAGTCGTTTTTGAACTCGATAGTTGAGTTACACCTAACACAGATCAGGTGATGGTGATGATGTGGGTAGGGCTGGTTGAGTTCATAATGCTTATGTCCCTCTCCCAGTTCTAATTCCCGCAGAATTCCCATTCTTGCCATCAACTTTAAAGTCCGATAGATAGTTGACAGACTTATTCCTTCACCGTCAGTTTCTAGACGGTGATAAAGATCTTCCGCACTGAGATGTTCACCTTGTGGAAGTTCCTGGAAAATGTGTAAAATTGTTTCGCGCTGGGGAGTTAAACGCCAGCCTCGCTCATTTAGTTCTGCCTTAAGTGAAGTAGTTGTGTAGACAGTCATACTAATTTTTCTCAACAAAGCTTGTTAGTTGAGAATATAACAAATATTTTGGGCAATTTGCAACAATCATTGCTTATTGATAAGCTTTGCTAAATACTCAAGTACAATTAATGAAATCTTAATAAGAAATTAGATAATACATAATCCCCATCCTCAACATATCCTGAGAATAAGCCTGGAGATACTTTGGTTAAATTAAATGCAAATAATTTGCTATAGCCTCTTAAGAGGCTATAGCTTTGGGGATCAAATCAGTTAATTGTCCTTAGTCATTTGTCATTTGCAGTTTTCTAATGACAAAGTGCAAAGTCTTTAGGCGTTCTCGCAGGGTGCGCCGACTGCCCTACGGCAATGCCTAAAGGCGAATCGGCGAACAGACACCAGTGACGCTCCTGCGTCGCTACCGCTACGCTAACGCACAAGTCTCTTAACCCTTTCCCTTGCGACTGGCTCAACTTTGTGAGACCAGCCACACGTGCGGTGAAGCAGCCCGATCTTGGGGTCTCCCCAAGTAGAGGGACTGCTGAACCCGTAAGGGCTTTGCCGCCCTTGTGGACTGGCGTTCGCCTTACAGCCCTTTGGGCATCCTACGGCAGGCGTGCCGGAGGCATCACCCCGAAGGGGTAACAGATGACAAATGACAAATGACTATTGACTAACTTAAAGACTCCAAGTAGTCGCGGATGAGGTTACGTCGCTTTGGTTGGCGCAGTTTTTGCAATGCTTTAGACTCAATTTGTCGTACCCGCTCCCGCGATAAATCGAGAGCACGTCCAATTTCTGCTAATGAGTAAGGATGACCATCTGCTAAACCAAACCGCATCAGAATCACGTCGCGCTCCCGGCTAGTTAAATCAGACAAAAGATGATGCAAATCTCTTTGTAAAGATTCTCGCATTAACATCTCTTCTGGGGTTACACTGTCGGTTTCGAGTAGTTCACCTAACTCTGTGTCTTTATCCTTTCCTACCTTGGTTTCTAGAGAAACGGAGCGAGGAACCCGTAACAAAACTTCCCGTACTTGCGTAGGTGTCATTTCTAACTCAGTTGCTAAATCTTCTAAGGTAGGGGTGCGACCTTTTTCTTGAGCAATTTTGCGTTGAGCTTTTTTGATTTTGTTCAGCTTTTCTGTAATATGAACAGGTAGGCGGATCGTGCGGCTAGAAGTAGCGATCGCTCGTGTAATTCCCTGACGAATCCACCAGTAGGCATAAGTACTAAAGCGATAACCCTTGGTTGGGTCAAATTTCTCCACAGCTCGCTCTAAACCTAATGTGCCTTCTTGGACTAAATCCAACAATTCCAAGCCGCGATTTTGATACTTCTTAGCAACAGACACAACTAGGCGAAGATTAGCCTTAATCATGTGTTCTTTTGCCTGGAGTCCTTGAGACTGAATTTGCTCCAGTTCTTCTACTGTCAACTTGGCAATTTCCGCCCAGCGACGTTTGCCATCTGCTAAAGTCGGTCTGAGATCCGATACCATCACGCCAGCAGTGGCAGCCCACCTTTCTAACGAGGGGCGATGTCCCAGTTCAGAGGCTAGACGCTCCTGAACTTCAACTAATCGGAGATAGGGTGAAATCACTTCATCCCCTTGTTTTGCGGCATTAGCAAGTACTATTCGCATCCGCAAGTAGCGCTGGACTTTTTGGGCTTCTGAAACCTCTTCATCCCGCCCTAACAACCGAACCCGACCAATTTCCTGAAGATATAGACGTACCAGGTCAGTACTGCGACGGTTAGTGTTAGCAGCAAAGTTAACAGGGTCAACAGAAGCCATCTCCAACTCGTGTAGATCATCTACCGGTAACTCACTGTCATCAATCGTGAGATCCGGATCTAAGACCTGTCGGGACTTTTGGGTATTGTAGGCGGCATCTGCGTAAAAAGATGTTGCTGGCATAGGGATCGTCTCAATGGCTCCAGGTAACAATAGATTACGGTCAGCTAAGATTACGTTCAGCTATTTAACTGTTGCTATTGTTCCCGTGATTCAAGATGAACTAACACGGTTAATGATTCCATTACAGTTTTTTTTGAAAATATATGCAATGGTTTTATTAGATACAGTATTACTGAACTTAATTAACTACTAAGCTTTTGATTGAACCAATAGCTATTCAAATCTACAGCTAGGTTTTAAATTCCAAGCTACCTAGTCAATAGTTCAACTTTGACTGGTTTTTGGTGTTATTTTTGTAACTATGTATAAACATATTTCAGTAAAAATCATGCTTATAATTGGCATAGTCATATTTACATGGCTATAAAAGTAATTTCCTGACGATTTACAATTTTTCCCTAGAGAATATTCGGAAATAAGTATAGCTAATAGATTATTGAGAACAGATTAGTAATAACGCCAAAAATTTGACTCTCAGCTAATTGCTGATTAACTATTCTCATTAGTACTGCTACCCTACGTCAGACAAAAGTCAACAACCCTTTTTTTTCGCTGAGATTTTTAGGGAGATTGAACGAGGCAGCCCTGCCACCAACAAGGGGATGGGGTTTTACACGCGATCAATAAAAGTCAATTTCCAAGGTGTGAGCATTCTATCAGCATCAGCGTCTTCAGATTATAAAAAAGCGATCGCCTTTTTTGATTACCCGCAAGAAAGTCCATTATCGCTCTAGAACAAAACCTTTTTTCGTTCTCAAAAGCTGTCGAACGGTAATTACTGCCTACAAATTTTGTAATTGCTTGTTGGAAACGCGCCTGAAACTCCGCTTCCATTTATTGCGTCCATTGTGGCGAGCAGATGAATGGTGAACTGCGGTGACTTTGCGCCTGAAACTCCACTTCCATTTATTGCGTCCATTGTGGCTCTGGCTTTGGCTGAGTACTGCCCAATATATAGACACAGCAAACAGATGATGGTGGCGCTTTTAAGGGGTGATTTTCAGGACACGGGACATTCCACATATACTAAGTGACCACCAAGCTAGATGCGTAAATTGGGCGCACTCAAACCAGGTGAAGGTAAAGACAAGGTAGGCAATAAAGACTGCTTCAATCCCACGGTAAGGTGATTTGATAACCCGCCATAGACACCATCCTAACAGCCCCAGATAGGATGCCATTCCCAGTAAGCCTACCGATAAAGTTGTATCTAAAATTAGATTATGTGCCTTGGTTGTGGGTAGTTGTCTTGTTTGCATTTGCCCGTTTTTGTCTTGATAGTCGAAACTAAAGTCACCCAAGCGAGTAACTTTAGCTATTGTTCTACTGTGGCGCACATTGGGATAAGCTGCGCCGAAGCCATTCATACCCCATCCGAGTAAAGGACGCTGACTGATTCCATAGTTGGCCATTTCCCACAGATAAACCCGGTCGGACGTGATTTGTTTAATTAAAGGGAAATTATTGATTTGTCTGGTGCTGGTAGTGATGCCAATGACGAGCAGACACACGAGCGTTGCTGAGACTAAAAGCTTATAATGCTGGCGTCCTAATAAGTAGATACTCGCTGCTAATAAGGCTAATAATCCCGCCCTGGTTTGAGTGAGCAGCAAAGCTGGGATAATCAAGATGCTAGCAATTGCAGCTTTTGGTGTGTCTATCCATTGCCACTGCCAACCTACAAATGTCATAATTGCCACTGCTGCTAAGACAAATGACGCATGACCCCGATGGGAATATAAACCTATTGGTTGCTGATTTTGGAAAATTGTACTCCGTAAGATGTTGTCTTGTATTAGCTGCCCTGTTGTGGCTGTGTAGTCAATGCGCCAGTTAATGGCTTGGGGAAAGATGCTCAGGGCAAGGATGACTCCGCCAATTACTAAACCTTGTAGTTGAGAACGGGCTAGTTCTGGATGCAGCCTTAACAGCAAGCTATTGCTGAGAGTGAAGATAGCAATGAGCAGCCAGTACAGCAAGCCATCGCCCATCTGTTCTTGACCGAATAGGGAACGCCAGGGGAAAGGACTAGCGAGAGTTGCAATTAACCCAATTCCCAAAAATATTTCCCACAGTAGTCTGCTGATTTTACAACTTTGAGGCAGCTTTAGGTTTTCCCTGTCTGACCAGAGGATTAAAAAGTTGAGTATGCAGATAAGGCTAATGGCAAATACTTTTGGTTGAGTCCAGATTTCCCCGCGCATTGCACCGATTGGGTTGATGAGAATGATGCTGAGGGAAAATAGCAGTGTGTAGAGACGGTTCACGGTTACTTGTCAAATCTAATTTTTAGCGCTTTCACTGTACCCCACGCGCTGAGTGCTAATAATCCAAATGCATATGTGGATTCAGGAACAGACTGAGGAGAACTTTCTTGAGAAAATGGGCGCATTTTGAAACTACTCATACGGTCGTTAAATGCTAGTTGAATGGGGAATAGCTGTTTCTTCTGTTGAACCAAACAAGGAATCGATGCCAGTGATTTTAAAGTTGGAAATACCAGAACCAAATAATGATGTAAAATCTACACTGTCTCCCGCACCGAATTCGCCCAGTATTCTATCTCCTACTGAAACAGTAAATCGATTATCTGGGGCAACGGGGAAATCTAGAATCTCACTAAATAATGTGTCGTCAAGTGCTTGAAATTCAAAACCATAGGGAGTGTGTGGATCGTACCAGCGACAACCAGGAACGTTGTGGAATATTTGCCAGTTACCTTCTTTAGCGTTGGGAAGAATTGGATTTTGTTGAGTTCCGCCTGGGCGTTCTTTACCTACACCACCTCCACCGCTACTACCTACAACATACGGAAAATCTGCTTCGTCGTCGAATACTGCAACATTAAGTTCATAGTCACCTCGGTCTTCCCCACGATTACCACGATTAGCAGCACCTACTTTTAGATTGATGCTGCCATCACTGGATACAAAACCTGTCAGTGCAGAACCGAAACCATCTCCTACTGGACTACTATCACTGTCGCCATTTGTCCGATAACCATACCCATCATATGCTTCTAACAATGTGTTTGGATTGCATCGATTTCCAGGTATGTCATTGTCAATATAGGCATAAAACTTGGAACCTGGAGTAAGTTTTGACAGTTTGAAGTTATCTACTTCAGCACCGGAGGATAGATTGTCAGAAAAACTATTAAAATCACAGATACCTATACTACTGTTAACTGGGCAAGCACCAGGTACAGGATTAGGCTCTTTTTTCTTTCTGTCTACTTTGTTATGCCAACCCCAGCGGACTCCCCCGTAAATCAGAACTGTAGAAACGTTGCTACCAGGTTTTTTTATTTCTTCAGCTAGGTAGAGGTCTGCAATCCAATCATGATCCCATCCAATATCATTTCTACTAGGTTGATCCGAGAAACCGTAAGGAGTTTTAGATTCACCTGTGATGTAGAAAGGAGTTCCAGAGTCACTATCAATAACGCTACTATGATAAATGCTATTAATTCCTTAATTTTCATCTTTTACTGCTTCCTGAAAAACATTTTTACAAGCTGACTATTCTAATAAACTAAATCTAGATAAAACATCTTAAATTAGAGATAAAATACTGTTTTTTTAGAATTATCTCAGGCAAAAGTTGACAGAATTTGTGGTAATTTGACCAGTCCAAAAATCGCCGTATTTTCTTGAGCCTGTAGATAAACGAACTTTTCGTATGGGTAAATCATTGACATATTTCATCCGAATCTGATATTTAGTTTGCTTCAAGTCGTAAAAGCTCAAAATTCCTCCATACAATGCATAACCTGTAAGCTGAATACACTTTTTGCTATACCACTTTAATTTCGCTTCCATCCAATAATCCAAACTTTCTCCAGACATAATTAAAGGAATATCTGACTCTTCTACAAATTTGGTTGTATTTCTACCAAAACTCATTTCCATAAGCTTTCCATATGGATTTAATATTTCTGGTACAAAATGAGGTAGTTCAAATCGATGAGGAGTTGATGAGTTATTAGTAATTCTTACTCCAAATTTAATCGGTGTCTCTTCTCCAAAGATTGGAAGATTATACTTCCGACTTTACACTAAGGTTTCAAAGCAGATTCCATCAACTTCAATAGCATTGGGATTGTTTGATTCACAAGATGACATGTTGGCTATCCTCTCAGGTTCTACTTTTTCATGCGCCATCATACTGATTGGCGTATGACTTAATGACATTATCCCGAAAAATACTAAAACCACAGCTAAAACTGTAGCTCTTGAGTAACGCATGTGATATTTAAAGCGTGTTGCGCGAGGATTTTGTAGAAACAATGTTTCAACCAGAAGCTGAAAATAAATTCTGTACTGCGGCGCTACATCTGAGCAATCAGAGAACATTAAGATAAATGTAAGCTGCTTTTAAGTAGGTGATAACCTAATATTTACTGAATTGTTAAAACAGTATCTACTGAATTAAAAAATAAAACTTTATGCAGCTAATCGTATACCTTAACTACATTTTTATCTCTTTTGTATAGTGATTCACTGCAAAATAACAGTCTTGTCTGCGTTCCAAATAAATCGAATTCTTCAGGTATCTAGATAACCTAATGGCACTCTAATCCCAAGATTTAATCAGGTTAAAGAAAAAGATAAAAAAATCAATCCAACCATCGCTTTGCTAAAATATATCTAATACGGCTGGGCTGATTTTTTCTTTGCAAGTGTCTTACCTCTTGTCAGATAGTAAGTTCGTTTGCGCTGAAAAATACTAATTAATAGTTGTACTCTGGTTTGATATTTCGCAGCATCAGTTCATCAAGTGCTTGTTGGGGTGAGACTTCACTCTGAAGTAATCGATAAACTTGCTCGGTAATTGGCATAGCAATATTTTGCTGCTGAGCTATTTGCACCAAAACTCGGCAGGTATTGATTCCTTCAGCGGTTCCTTGTAAATTTGCGAGAATTTCTGTAAGTGTCTGACCACCAGCTAGTTGGTAGCCAACTTGATAATTACGACTTAGGGGGCTGTTACAGGTTGCTAGCAAATCTCCTAAACCCGACAAACCATAAAAGGTTTCCGTATTTGCACCCCAGAGATTACCAATCCGAACCATTTCTGTCAGTCCACGGGTAACTAAAGCAGCTTTGGCATTTGTTCCTAGTTGCAAGCCATCACACACACCCGATGCGATCGCAATTACATTTTTTAGTGTTCCCCCTAGTTCCACACCCAAGGGATCAGGATTGGTATATACCCGAAATAGATGAGAAGAAAATACTAGCTGCACTAGTTGCGCCGCAGTGGGGACGTTACTGGCTACTACCGTTGCAGCTGGTAATCCCAGTTCTATTTCTTTAGATAAATTGGGCCCTGACAGAACAACTACTGGATGATTAGGGAAAGCTGTTTGCCAAATTTGCGACGGTGTGCATCTGGTTTCTGGATCTAAGCCCTTTGTCGCTGTGACAAAAATCGTCTCAGGAGAAAGGGCGAAAGAATGTACTTGGGAACTAACATCACTCACACCTTTCATCGAAATAGCAGACAAGACTATTTGAGCATTTTGTAGCACGGCTTCCAAGGTTTGTGACCCCTGACGCGACCACACGCGCACTATATGACCATTAGCCGCTGCTAGATTTGCCAAAGCCATACCCCAAGCACCAGCACCCAGAATTGCAATGGAAAGTTTTGAGTTTTGAGTTTTAAGCTTTGAGGTGGAGTAAATCTGATCACTCATAACTCATAACTTATAACTCATCACTTTTTGAGCGGGGGTAACGTTCCATTAATTCCCTCACTTGTTCTGCATGATATGAGCTTCTTGTCAATGGTGAAGAAACGACTTGCAAAAATCCCAGTTCTTCTCCGAATATCTTCCAAGCAGTAAATTGTTCTGGGTGGATAAATTCATCTACTTTTAAGTGTTTTTGGCTGGGCTGGAGGTATTGCCCAATTGTCAAAATATCACAATCAACGGTTCGCAAGTCTTGCATAACTTGGCGGATTTCTGCATCAGTTTCGCCGAGTCCGACCATGATACCGGATTTAGTGTATGTCCAAGGAGCAATTTGACGCGATCGCTTAAGTAATTCTAGCGTGCGATCGTAATTCCCTTGGGGACGCACCCGGCGATAAAGGCGTGGAACCGTTTCCGTATTGTGGTTTAGCACCTCTGGTGCAGCTTGTAGAATGATCTCCAGAGCATCCCAATTGCCGCACAAGTCAGGAATTAGTACCTCAATTGTAGTATGTGGCGAGATGGTGCGAACCGCTTCGATACAGCGCACAAACTGGGATGCACCACCATCCGGCAAATCATCTCGGTTCACAGAAGTGATAACCACATGATTAAGTTTCAACCTGCGAATGGCTTCCGCCAGTCGTCCAGGTTCAGTAGGGTCTAGTGGTTTGGGTTTTTTCTCAAAGTCAATATCACAGTAGGGACAGGCGCGTGTACAAGCTGGCCCCATAATTAAAAAAGTGGCAGTACCAGCGTTGAAGCACTCACCAATATTCGGACAGGACGCTTCCTCGCAAACCGTATTGAGGGCTAAATCCCGCAAAATTTCTTTAACGTTAGCAACGCGCTCCCGCTGAGGCGCTTTCACCCGCAACCAGTCTGGTTTTACAGTCACAATCCACTTTCATTACTAAAGTTATCTACATCTAATCGTAGCAAGCAAAGCCCTTGGGGAAGTAATCTTTATAAATGTAGTTTTGTCATTTACTACTGGTTGTGATATTTTAGGTGTACAGTGCCATCTTTATGGCGGGATGTAGCGCAGCTTGGTAGCGCACTTCGTTCGGGACGAAGGGGCCGCTGGTTCGAATCCAGTCATCCCGATTTTTATGTAATTAGCGATAAAAACAGATTTACTAACGTGCTGTTAACTATATTTTTGTAGCGGAAATCTTGGTTCGCCGTTTCATATACTTGGTTGCTTCTTTGCTTTTGCTACTGGCATTGATTTATCAAATTAAACTAGATGATCCACGTAACTGGTTTAATAAAAATAATCACATTTTTTGATTCGCAGTATGTCGCTTGACAGCTTGACTCCAGAGCAAAAAGCTTTAATACCTCTTACCCGCGAAAAATGGCAACACTTTGGGCTATCTACCAAAGCAATTGACCAACAAAAAGCGGCAGATGCAGTCAATGCAATATATATTGCACTTGGGCTTGCCAAGCCAAAAATAATATTTGTTAATAGTCCTAATGCGGCGTTGGAATACATTTGGAGTTTGGTGCGATTGCATTCCTACAACACACTAGGTAGTGTTATCAATAGTCAGTATTGGAGTAAACTCTACAGCAGTTTGCACTCATTATTACTTGTGCAATTACCTGTAACGCTGCAAAATGACTTACATTCGGCTTTTGAAAATCATTTTGTCAAACAGTTTGCAACTCCGCTAAAACAACAGTTAGAAAGATAGTGGCGAGATATTGCCTATCAACAGTTTGGTAATAAATATCAAGAATTTCTCAAAAATATATTTTCCAGTTGCCAAAAGCCAGAAAGTTTAGTTGCAGGGGGTAGTTTCTTTGAATTTTGCATAAATACTTTCAACTATCGGCAATTTCAAGACAAACTGCTAATATTAGAAATATTCACTAGAAACTGTGGCTGGACATTTTTCTTCAATAATATCTGTATTGTTTGCGATCGCCCTCGAAAAGTCAGCTTCGATAGCAAGAATCGTCTCCATGCAGAAGACGAAGCAGCAATTGTGTTTGAAGATGGCTATACTTTATACACTAACTCTGGTCAAATTCAGCGACAACGCCAGCCCAAACAAATTAATGACACTGCTTGGGCACGCTTATTAGAAGAATTAAACGCAACTGAAATTGATTCCTGGGAAGAATACAAGCTATTTTACACGCTTTTACGCATCGGGAAACGAGCCAACGTCCAGCCTCATCATTTTCTCAGAGCAATCAATTCCGACACAGGGGAAGTGCGAGTCATTAAAATACCACTGCATATTACATCCGCACGCGAAGCAGTAAAGTGGATAAGCAGAGGTCAAGACTGAAGAGTTTCTGTGGGATTTTATAGTTACGTTTCAACGATTGTCGATGTTTGTGTGAGTTTTGCGATCGCACAGTTCAAGTGGACTTGCAATCATCTACATTTTCAGCTTTGTCTCATCGTAATAGTGATTTCACAAGTTAATAGCTGCTTAATAAATACCTACCTATGGAGAGAAGACATACAATTACTTATAAACTAATTGATACGGACTATTTTTAATTAGGATAGTAGCTATAGCGGTTCTCACTTGAGTGAAGTACACAAAAGAAGTAATTAACCACAGATAAACACTGCGAAAAGTTCTGTAGGCGGAGAGAAGTCTGTAGCAAGATCCCGCAGGGTGCGCCGGCGTCCGGCGCTCAGAACTTCTCCCTTCTCTGCGAGAGGCTCCGCCAACGCCTTGGTCTCGTAGAGAAGGTGAGACGCAATCATGCGAACGGGGTTTCCCAACCTAGGTAAACTTTTCAAGACAGATAAACACTGATAAACTTGTACCTAAGTTGACTAGAAAACACTATAAACATCTTAATTAATTAGAAGCAAAGAAGAATGTATAAATGTCAAACGTAGTATTTTAGAGAGAACAACTCATGTTTCATTTTGTTTCCTTTACAGATGCTTTATAAAATCAAGGATAATTTAAAACAATGAGTAAAGATACTATTGTTGTGTAGCAGTAGTTTTTATGAAATGTTATAAATTAATCTAAGCATAAACAAAAGTGCATAGAGAATTTACTGAAAATGCCTGTAAACTTATCGACCAATTTTCCTAAGGTAGTAGCAGCCAAGAATCAGATTTTTTCTGAACTGCAAGGAGAAGCAGTTATTCTTGATATCAACTCCGGGGTTTACTACGGTTTAAATCAAGTAGGAGTAAGCATTTGGAATCTGATTCAAGCTCCGAAAACTGTAAAAGAAATTCGGGATGCCTTGTTAGCAGAGTATGAAGTTGATTCCCAAGCATGTGAAGCTGACATTTTAGTATTGCTTGAAGACTTAGCAACAAAAGGACTAATCGAGATAAGACATGAAGCAGGTGCTTAAATTGCTGCGCCTCACAAACAAAGATCGCTATCTTTTGATAAATACCTTTATTTTGTTGGGATTAATCAAATTAGGATTGTGGTTACTGCCATTTCAAACCTTACGGCAAATCCTGGGTAGCATTAGTCAGCCAAACACTAAACTAGACCAAACCTCCCTTAGCAAAATTATCTGGGCTGTTAATGTAAGTACTCGTTGTATGCCCAGTGGCGCTAAGTGTCTCGCCCGTGCTTTAGCTTGCCAGGTACTCATGACTCGACGAGGTTACTTACCAGAACTCCGTATAGGAGTTGCCAAAAGTGACGAAGGGAAACTAGAAGCCCATGCGTGGGTTGAAAGTCAAGGAAAAGTTGTAATTGGTTATCTAACAGATCTTTCACGCTTTACCCAACTGCCATCTTTGCCAGGAAACAGACTATGAGTGGTATTATCGGCATCTACAACCTAGATGGCAAGCTAGTTAATTATCAGCAGTTCAAGGATATGGTCAATATTCTTGCCCATAGGGGGCCAGATGGGTTAGATGCCTGGTGCGCTGGATCTGTTGGGTTGGGTCATAGTATGTTATGGACTACTCCTGAATCGTTGTTGGAAAAGTTACCTCTGGTTAATCAAACTGAAGATTTAGTGATTACAGCAGATCTTCGTATAGATAACAGAGATGAGTTAATTTATACATTACAGCTTAATAACTATCCACCTGAAAAAATAACTGATAGCCAGCTAGTGCTGGCTGCTTACGAAAAATGGGGTGAGCAATGCCCAGAAAATTTATTAGGTGATTTTGCCTTTGCTATTTGGGATATGCAAAAGCAAATAATCTTTTGTGCCAGAGATCATTTTGGCATTAAACCTTTCTATTACTATGCGTCTGAACAAGCTTTCATTTTTGCTAGTGAAATCAAAGCTATCTTTTGTGTGCCAGATGTTCCTCGTCAGATTAATGAAGTGAGGATAGGTGACTATCTAGCATCAATGTTTCACGAGGCAGATATTACCTCATACAAGAATATCTTCAGACTACCTCCTGCTCACAGGATGACAGTAAGCCTTGAAGGAATAAAATTACAATCATACTGGTCTATTGATCCTAATCGGGAATTGCTTTTAGGTTCAGATGAAGAGTATGCTGAAGCATTTCGTGAAATTTTTAGCAAAGCAGTGCAGTGCCGCTTGCGTAGCGCCTTTCCTATTGGCTCTCATTTGAGCGGTGGACTAGATTCTTCATCGATTACTTGTATGGCACGGAAACTGCTTGCTGAAGATGGAGAGCGGCGTCTGCATACATTCTCGGCAGTGTTTGATGAGTTGGCTGAATGTGATGAACGCCCATATATCAACGCAGTTTTAGCGCAGGGTGGACTTGAGCCACACTATATCAAAGGAGATCAAATTAGTCCTTTGAAGAACATAGACCAAATGTTTTGGCATCAAGATGAGGCCTTTTACGCACCCAATTGGTCTATGAGTTGGGCTTTGTATGAAGCGATTAAAGCGCAAGGTGTTCGTGTTGTCTTCGATGGTTTTGATGGCGATAACGTCGTATCGGATGGTTACGGTTACTTAAGTGAACTAGCACGAGCAGGTCGCTGGCTAGCTTTGGCAAGAGAAATTAAAGAACTAGCTAAAACTTTCAATGTGAATTTTTGGAGATGGCTATGGAGTTATGTAAAACAATATGGAATTAAACCGACATTTTCCAAATACCCACCTCTAAGGCTTTTTCAACGGAGTTGGCAAGCACTTACTCGGTTAAGCTCTCGCCAAGATAACCAATCGGCTAACCAGCCTGCCTGGAGTGCCATATTGAATGCTGAGTTTGTCCAGCGTGTAGGTCTCCAAGAACGCTATCAGGCTTGGCAAAAAATCCAAAGTAACTTTGGCCAAAACGAAAGAGAACGACACTACCGCAATGTCACCCAAGGTTTAGTGTCATTTGCTGCTGAGATGCAAGACAAAACTTGTGCTGCCTTTTCTATTGAACAACGCTACCCTTTTTGGGACAAGCGTTTAGTAGAGTTCTGCCTCTCCTTGCCTGCTGAGCAAAAGCTGCACATGGGCTGGAATCGGGTCGTCATGCGCCGCGCAATGGCTAATGTTTTGCCGATAGAAGTGCAATGGCGTCGAGGCAAAGCAAATTTTTCTCCAAATCTCGTCCATGGTTTATTGTCTTTTGAGCGAGAGCGTTTGGATAAGTTAATTCTGGATGATTTAGGAGTCCTTGCAGAATATATAGATGTTACTGACCTCAAGCAGACATATCAAAGATTTATCTCTTCACAATCTCCAACAGCAGGAAAGGATGTCCACACAATTTGGATAGCTGTTTCTTTAGCTTTATGGTTGCAGTATGCTGCACAGAATAGATCTAATGAATTTGCCGAAAAAGGAGTTTAAATCAACGTCTTCATCTTCTAGAAAAGTTTCCATGATATGTCAAATCATTGTCCTGTTGGCTGTTCTCTTCTAGGCAACATCCAACAGCACAGCGAGTTTGATTGTTACCCAGCTAGATGGCGTGATATCACACTTAGCTGTTTCTTGGTTCTGAATAGAGCCAACCTTGAAAGTAAACAAAACACCAAAAAACAATGGAGAAAATTATGACTGCTAACAAGAAGCCTTACACCCAGCCCAAACTGACTGTTTATGGCGAAGTCGAAGTCTTGACTCAAGGTCTTGGCTTGGGCTTGTTTACAGATAAAGAATTTCCTATCTCGACTCCCAAAGACGATGTAACTTTCTCCTAGCAGGAGTTTGGAACGATAAATAGGTAGATATAGGATACTCAAGTTTTGCCTAATTATCTACCAGTCAATCTGATATATAGGCTTCACAAGCTTAGATAGTCCAGATTATTGATTTACCTCTGTTTAGGTTACAACTAAGCAGAGGTATTTACTCAAATTTAAATAAAAAATTAGTTTGTGTAGGAAAGTAACTTATAGCTACTGAATATGGAGTTTATGAGATGTATAGTTACACTGCTTATAGCTTGAATATCTGCTCTGCTTTACCTTTACCGGAGCTACAAAGTTCAACACATATAGAAGCAGATGTAGTTATCCGCTATGGAGAAGTCAATTGGTTATTACCTACACCTGCCCCATCATGGAGTTACTTTCAGATTGATGGTGAATATACTTACTTGTACTGGAAAGTAGTAGGTAAATTTTTAGTACGTTCTGGAAAGGAAGTTATTATCGAACCGCTTCCAGGTGTCGAAGAAAGCGTTATTCGTCTACCTCTGTTAGGAGCAGTCTTAGGAATGTTGCTTCATCAACGGCAGTTTTTGGTGCTGCATGGTAGCGCGATCGCAGTGGATGGTAATGCTGTCGTTTTTTTGGGGCGATCGGGGCAAGGTAAATCTACTATGGCAGCAACTCTCTATGGACGGGGGCATAAACTGATGGCAGATGATGTAGCTGCTGTGGATGTTGACAGTGCGATCGCCCCCATATTAATTCCAGGATTTCCGCGAATCAAGCTTTGGCCCGACGCAGCCACAGCCGCATTAGGAGATAATCCAGAAACATTAAGGAAGATCCATCCTGACGCTGAGAAACGCGATCGCCCCACTATCGATAACTTTTTACGAACACCCCTAACCATCACGCGAATCTATGTACTTTCTGTAGGTTCAACTCTTCAAATCAAACCTCTCACACCTACAGAAGCCATAACTCAGCTAATTGCTAATTCTTATATCCCCATGTTAGTTGGTAAGCAATTTATCCAGAGTGCTAAGGCATCTGTGCATTTGCATCAATGTACTAGTTTAGTTAACAATCTACCTATCTATAATCTGAAACGACCCCGTTCCCTAGACTTGTTGCCTGATGTAGCACGTTTGGTAGAAGAAGATTTGGCAAGTGATAACCAACCAGTCACAGCATAGATTTTGTGATTTAGCTTAATCTAAATTTAAAATTTTATTAATGTATAAATTTCAAATATGCGAGCAGGCAAAAACATCAAACAAAAAATTCAGCAAACTTTACATCTTGTGCCTGCATTACGCCTGGTGTGGCAAAGTAGTCCCGGTTGGACGATCGCTCGCATAGTACTATTAGTTATCCAAGGTATACTACCCGTAATATCAATCTATCTCACCAAACTAATCATAGATGCAGTAGTTGCCAACCTCAACGTTGCTGATAAAACAGTCGCCTTTCGTAATGTCATCCTCTGGGTTATCTTGGCTGGTGCAGTCACTCTTGTAAGCAGTATTTGCAGTTCACTAACAGAATTAGTGGTTACTGCCCATTCTCAGCAAGTGACTGACTACATGCAGGGAATTATTAATGCTAAATCAATTGCTACTGACTTAGAGTACTACGAAAACGCCCAATACTTCGACGCCCTGCAACGAGCGCAACGAGAAGCTCCTTACCGTCCTCCTGAAATTCTCAATCGTTTAGCACAAGTTGGTCAAAGTAGTATTTCCTTAGTGGCGATGGTGGGTTTACTGCTCTCACTCCACTGGGGAATTATCGGCATTCTTTTTGTAGCAGCCATTCCGGCTCTGCTAGTACGGGTAAAATACAGTCGTGTCATGTATCGTTGGCAGCGTAAACGCACGCAGCCGGAACGGCAAGCAATGTACCTTGCTTGGATGCTGACATCAGACCAGTACGCTAAAGAAATTCGCTTGTTTGATTTAGGTGAATACTTCAGTCAATGGTATCTTCGGATCCGGCGGCAGATATATAAAGAAAAAATAGCCATTTTCAGCAAACGCTCTATAGCTAATTTGATTGCGGAAGCTATAGCGGGTATTTTCATCTTTGGTGTTTATGCTTTCATAGTCTATCAAGCTATCCAGGGTGTCCTACGTTTGGGTGATTTGGTACTCTATCACCAAGCATTACAACGAGGACAAAATGATATTAAAAGTCTATTAGTTAGTTTGTCTAATTTGTATGAGGATAATCTATTTCTTGCTAACCTCTACGAGTTTCTTGACTTACAACCTAAGTTAGTAGAACCTTTAAATCCCCAGCCTATTCCTCGACCGATGCAAACTGGCATCGTTTTTAACAAAGTGAGTTTCCAATACGCTACCACTACTCGTCAGGCACTTGAAGATATCAATCTGACAATTCGACCAGGGGAAGTAGTGGCGCTTGTGGGAGAAAATGGTTCTGGAAAAACTACTTTAATTAAACTTTTATGCCGCTTGTACGACCCAACTACTGGCAGCATTACTATTGATGGCATTGACCTCAGCCAATATAGAATGGCAGACTTGCGGCGGGAAATCAGCGTGATTTTTCAAGACTATGCCAAGTACCACTTCACAGCTCAGGAAAATATTTGGTTGGGCAATATCGAGTTACCAGCGGAGCGAGAAAGCATTATTGCTGCGGCGCGTCGCTCTGGTGCTGATGACGTGATTGCCAAATTACCCCAAGGTTATGATACCGTTCTAGGGAAGTTGTTTGATCAAGGAGAAGAACTGAGTATTGGGCAGTGGCAAAAGGTAGCTTTGGCGCGAGCATTTCTCCGCAACTCGCAAGTGATTGTTTTGGATGAACCCACCAGTGCAATGGATCCCAAGGCTGAATACGAAGTATTTGAACAGTTTCGCCAACTCATCAAAAATCAAGCTGCGATCCTAATCAGCCATCGTTTATCTACTGTCAAAATGGCCGATCGCATTTATGTTATGGCAGGTGGCACGATTGTTGAGAGTGGAACCCATGAAGAATTGATGCAGATGGGCGGTACTTATGCCTACTTATTTGAAACCCAAGCCCAACAGTATCGGTAACATATTCAATCCACTACCTTGAGTAATCCTTTTTGTAAAGCATCAAAAACTCGGCTGATTTGCAGTTGTTCTTCTTCGTTTAAACCTTCTTTGGACAGTAATGTTGACATTAACAACTGCTGATCCTGGCGTGTAATTCTGCGAATAGTAAATACGCGCTCCAACACTGTTTCTAACAGTATTTGGTTTGAGGGGCCAATAGCTCGCATATTCTTTACTGAAACTTTATGTAAGTTTTGCAACTAATTATATTAGTATACTATTTCTTACAAATTTTACATGAGTATCTCTACGTAAGAATGAAGAATTGCTGGTTGCTATTTTACTGCCTCCCCTGCTACTCTTCTTTTCGGTAAAGTAACTTGGCGGTGCAGCAAGGAATAGGTTCAGATGATGACTCAAGCTCGTATTGGGATTATTGGTGGCAGTGGTTTATACAAAATGGATGCGCTCAAAGATATAGAAGAAGTGCAAGTCCAGACTCCTTTTGGTTCACCATCAGATGCTTTAATTTTGGGGACACTGGAGGATACACGAGTAGCTTTTTTAGCGCGTCATGGTCGCAATCACACGCTATTACCTTCTGAGTTACCGTTTCGCGCCAATATCTATGCAATGAAGCAACTAGGTGTAGAGTATTTAATTTCAGCTAGTGCTGTGGGTTCGTTGAAGGAAGAAGCTAAACCACTAGATATGGTGGTGCCAGATCAGTTTATTGATAGAACTAAAAATCGGGTTTCGACGTTTTTTGGTGAGGGAATTGTCGCTCACATTGCCTTTGGGGATCCGATTTGTAAAAATTTAGCTCTGGTGTTGGCAGATGCGATCGCTTCTCTGAATTTACCAGAAGTCACCTTGCATCGCGGTGGCACTTATGTATGCATGGAAGGCCCAGCTTTTTCAACCAAGGCGGAATCAAATCTTTACCGTAGCTGGGGTGCAACTGTGATTGGGATGACAAATTTACCGGAGGCGAAGTTAGCAAGGGAAGCCGAAATTGCTTATGCAACCTTAGCACTAGTAACAGATTACGATTGTTGGCATCCAGAGCATGATAGCGTAACCGTGGAGTTGGTGATTGCTAATTTGCTGCGGAATGCAGTCAATGCTCAAAAGGTAATTCAAGAAACTGTACGGCGCTTGAGTGAAAATCCGCCATCTAGTGATGCTCATTCGGCTTTGAAATATGCGATTTTGACTCAGTTGGATAAAGCACCAACGGCGACGAAGGAAAAGCTGGGATTATTGTTGCAGAAGTATTTATAGTTTATGAATAGGCGATTCCCTCGTTCCCAGATAGAACCTGTTGGTGACAACTCAAAGCGATCGTCAAAAGGTCAAGCGGGGTGTGGATATAAGTCCAAAGTGTGACGCTGTCGAAATTTGGGTTAATATTTAGCCTAATACAGAAGGCGGCTGCCCTCTCAATAGGTATTCCCAGTTTCAAACTGGGAACGAGACAATCATTAAAATGCCCAATTATTGTAAAGTATGAAAAAATAACTATATAAATTTGACTATAATACTAAAATTATCAGTCTCTTCGCCTGCTAGCGTGAATAATAATTTCAGTTAGCAACATCCGAACCTAAAAGGGGTTGCACTGATAGCTAGTCAAGTTGAGAATAAATAGGCGAAGCACACGGGGAAACTAACGTGAGTCAAGGATTTGATTACGATTTAGTGATTATCGGCGCTGGTGTAGGCGGACATGGCGCAGCCTTACACGCTGTAAGCTGCGGTCTGAAAACGGCGATTATCGAAGCGGCTGACATGGGAGGAACCTGTGTCAATCGAGGCTGTATTCCTTCTAAAGCACTGCTGGCAGCATCAGGACGTGTGCGGGAGTTACGCGATGCCCACCACCTCAAGTCGTTAGGAATTCAGGTTGGTAGTGTGGAATTTGATCGCCAAGCGATCGCCAATCATGCTGACAATCTAGTATCAAAAATTCAAGGCGACTTAACTAACAGTCTCAAGCGTCTAGGAGTTGATATTATTAGAGGCTGGGGAAAAATCGCTGGGGCGCAAAAAGTCACTGTTACTGGTGATAGTGGTGAAAAAACCATCACAGCCACAGACATTATCCTTTCCCCTGGTTCAATTCCTTTTGTTCCTCCAGGGATTGAAGTAGACGGCAAAACTGTCTTTACCAGTGACCAGGGAGTGAAGTTAGAGTCGTTACCAGACTGGGTGGCAATTATTGGTAGTGGTTACATTGGCTTGGAATTTTCCGATATTTACTCAGCTTTGGGTTGTGAAATCACCATGATTGAAGCCCTAGATCAGTTGATGCCGGGATTTGACCGCGACATTGCCAAACTTGCTGAACGGGTGCTAATTACTCCCCGCGATATCGAAACCAAAGTGGGAATATACGCCAAAAAAGTCATCCCTGGTTCACCTGTGGTGATTGAGTTAGCAAATTTCAAAACCAAAGAGGATCTAGATGTCATCGAGGTAGATGCTTGCTTAGTGGCTACCGGACGCATCCCCGCGACCAAAAATCTCGGTTTGGAGTCTGTGGGTGTGGAAGTTGATCGGCGAAATTTTATCCCAGTTGATGACCGGATGGCGGTGCTGTCAGCGGGTGAAGTAGTACCGCATTTGTGGGCAATTGGTGATGCTAATGGCAAAATGATGCTGGCGCACGCGGCTTCGGCTCAAGGCATCGTCGCGGTGGATAATATTGTTGGCAGAGAGCGGACAGTAGACTATCGCAGCATCCCCGCAGCCGCGTTTACTCATCCAGAAGTCAGTTATGTCGGCTTAACAGAAACAGCAGCTAAAGATTTAGGTCAAGCTGAAGGGTTTGAAATTGCCATAAGTAAGAGTTACTTCAAAGGTAATTCTAAAGCGTTGGCAGAAAACGAAGCCGACGGCATAGCTAAGGTAGTGTATCGCAAAGACACAGGTGAAGTCTTGGGCGTCCACATTTTTGGACTGCATGCCTCAGACTTAATTCACGAAGCGTCAGCAGCGATCGCTAACCGTCAATCTGTACAAAGCCTCGCTCATCTGGTTCACGCTCACCCAACACTTTCAGAAGTGCTGGACGAAGCTTATAAAAGAGCGATCGCAATTTAGTCATTTGTCCTTTGTCATTTGTCCTTTGCTAATAAATAAGGACAAATGACTCTTGACCACTGACTAATGACTAATGACTAAGGACTAATTATGCAAATCCGTCGCCGTCAACCTAACCCAGCTATTGCTGTGTCGATATTACGTTATCAGGCTGCCGTGCCTGATTCCGCGCCAAACAATATTTTGGAAGAAATTGTCTGGCATAAAGAAGTAGAAGTTGAGCAAATGCGGGAAAAGGTTCCTTTGCGGGAATTGCAGAAACAGGCACTCTCCGCACCGCCAACCCGTGATTTTATCGCGGCTTTGCGCCAAGGTAAGACAAAACCAGCGTTGATTGCAGAAGTCAAAAAAGCTTCACCCAGCAAAGGAATTCTCCGGGAAGATTTTGACCCAGTAGCGATCGCCCTATCCTATCAACAAGGTGGTGCTAGTTGTCTTTCGGTGTTAACGGATGCCAAGTTTTTTCAAGGTAGCTTTGATAACTTAGCTTTGGTTCGCGCGGCTGTGGATTTGCCTCTACTATGCAAGGATTTTGTTATTTATCCTTACCAAATGTATTTGGCACGGGTTAAGGGTGCAGATGCCATTTTATTGATTGCGGCTATTTTGAGCGATCAAGATTTGCAATACTTTGTCAAAATTGCTAACAATCTGAAAATGGCTGCCTTAATTGAAGTCCATAGTTTGGCGGAACTTGACCGCGTGTTAGCTTTAGATGACGTATCCTTAGTCGGAATTAATAATCGGAATTTAGAAGATTTCTCTGTTGACTTACAAACTACTTGTCAATTATTGGACGCAAGGAGTAGCCAATTGCAACAGCGGAATATCTTAGTTGTGAGCGAGTCAGGACTACACAATCCAGATGACTTGAGTTTGGTAGATGCAGCAGGTGCATCTGCTGTACTTATTGGAGAATCTTTAGTCAAACAACCAGATCCTAAATTAGCGATTACTAAACTCTTTGCCATATCTTCATCACCAGCGGAATCAAAGCAGTAATGAACTAGTTATTTCTTATGTAACAATTCATTAGCAAGAGATAAACTCTGATTAATACAATATTCCAATTTTGAAATTAAAATTCAACTTCATGGAGCAAATTCCTCTACCTTCACCTGTCCACTACGAACTTATACTTCAACTTTTAGAAAGACAAACCATGATGGCAGTTAGTGATAATCCAGATTTACGACATCAGGTAAATCAACTAATTATTACTCTCCGAAAAGCTGCTGTCCAACAAAAGCGACTGGAAGAAATTTGCCAGTTTTCTGCTGTAGCAGTTGATCACCGTTGGTCAATCAATCATCATAACAGTAGCAAAGTTGTAGTCC
Organism: Komarekiella atlantica HA4396-MV6; assembly: GCA_019359395.1. GTDB lineage: Bacteria > Cyanobacteriota > Cyanobacteriia > Cyanobacteriales > Nostocaceae > Komarekiella > Komarekiella atlantica. The sequence continues at coordinate 31,041 of JAHHHK010000025.1, read as the reverse complement.
CCGATTGATGTGGCTAGCTTAATATTTTAACCTTGATAGCACTTTCTCAGGTTTGCTTACCATAGTGAGAAGCATACCTTATGATCCCTCAGTCTTAAACTTGGCAATCAGCAACTAACCCTAGCGAGGTAGAGTTGCCTTGGTTGTCATATTTTACAACTGTGCTACTTGTAAAATAAGTAATATTTACACTATTCATTGAACACTATTTATTTAATTAAGCCCTTCCACTTAACAGGTGTAAGTAAATACGTATAATTAATAACAACTTTTAGCACGTAGTGAGCGATTCATCGCTCAAAACAATGATTATCATGACTAAAGTCCTTACTACAAACCTTAATTTATTGACGCCTAGCTACTTAGCATGAAATAAAATTTAATAAATTATTGTACCTGTATGCCAATTCATGAGATTCTAGATAAACGCTTCTATAGAATTTAGACAAACTGGAGAATAAATTTGGTGTCTACTTTCCGCTAGCTGACGACACCCCAGCCTAATATTTATGTTCTTGGTGAGATTGCCTAAAACAAAGGTCTCATCTGAGTTGGAGTCTCAAATAAGTTGCAAAGATCAAGCTGACCAGCTGACCGAAAATTAATTCCCACGATATTTTTGCTATAGATGTGGAGAATACACCCAAGACTCGTGACCAACTGAGTGTAATTTTATAAATGAATGTCTAGAATTTGCCATCATAGTTAACCATTCCCTCACAATTTTGACTTTTATTTTGATATTAGGACACATACATGGACAATAAGCTGATGCTGATGATTCCTGGCCCTACCCCAGTGCCAGAAGCAGCCTTGCTGGCATTAGCCAAGCACCCAATTGGACACCGCACTAGTGAATTTAGCAACATATTGGCAGAGGTGACAGAAAACCTCAAATGGCTGCACCAAACTCAAAGTGATGTGCTGACGCTAAATGTCAGTGGTACGGGGGCTGTGGAAGCAGGTATAATTAATTTCCTTTCTCCAGGCGATCGCATTTTAATTGGCTCTAACGGTAAATTTGGTGAACGTTGGGTGGAAGTCGGTCAAGCCTATGGTCTGAATGTAGAAGAAATTACTACAGAATGGGGAAAACCTTTAGACCCAGAAGTATTTGCCCAGAAACTCCAAGCAGATACCGAAAAGCAAATCAAAGCTGTGATTATCACTCACAGTGAAACTTCAACTGGAGTACTCAATGACCTGGAAACCATCAACCGCCATGTCAAAGAACATGGTGAAGCTTTAATTATCGTTGATGCCGTAACTAGTTTGGGTGCGTTCAATCTACCCATAGATACCTGGGGTTTGGATGTAGTTGCTTCCGGTTCCCAAAAAGGTTATATGATTCCTCCGGGATTGGGCTTTGTCTCTGTTAGCCCCAAAGCTTGGGAAGCTTACAAAACCGCGAAATTGCCGAAATATTATTTAGATTTAGGTAAATATCGCAAAGCCACAGCTAAAAATACAACGCCATTTACTCCGCCTGTGAATATGATCTTCGCGCTACATACCACGTTGCGAAGCATGAAAGAGGAAGGACTGGAATCCATATTTACTCGGCATGAACGGCTCAAAAATGCTACCCGCGCCGCCATAAAAGGCATGAATCTACCCCTATTTGCAGCGGATAGTAACGCCAGTCCGGCAATTACGGCTGTAGCACCACAAGGAATTGAATCGGATAAGATTCGGTCATTGATGAAAAAACGCTTTGATATTGCTCTAGCCGGCGGACAAGACCATCTGTCAAACAAAATTTTCCGCATTGGTCACTTGGGCTTTGTGAGCGATCGCGATATCCTTAGCTGTATAGCATCCTTGGAAGTCGCCCTTTCAGAACTTGGCTACGAAAACTTCACTCCTGGAGCTGGTGTAGCAGCAGCAGCTAGAGTATTTAGTCAGTCCTAAGTATCAAGTGCTGAGTACTAACTTTTAAAGTTAGCACTGAATTAAAAGAGCGGGTTGAATTATCAACCCGCTCTTTTAATTTGTATGTAAATGAGTAGAAACTGTCAGAGTTAATTACCCAATCTATCAACCTTTGTACAAGGTAGAGTGGATGTGACATATTTTAATTCTCCTGAATGAGCTACTCATAAGTTGCCCTTACTTTAAATTTGCGTTCATTCAATAACAAAGAGGCTAGCACGATTGCGTTTCCTCCTAAGTTGAATTTTGATATCTATACCGTCTCCAGCCAATCATAAATTTGTTCTAACTGCTCTAAAGTAATTAACCCATACTGCCAAAGAATCATTGGCAGAGGGCCAGGGTCTTGCTCCCGATGGCGAAGCGCCACCGCCAGAGATGCAGCAGAAATTGCCAAATCTTCTTGCAAAAAATGAATAAGTCTAGAATATGTTGATGGTGACATTTGTATTTCACCTCCTTGTGTCGAGTGTATTGTCATATATTAGTTCACCGTTTTTCAGTAGCCAGTAGCCAGTATTTTATCTGTCATTGTGCTGTTACTGGATATACACTCCAGTAGAGCTTTTTTATCTGTCTCAAAGAGAGTATTTTCACAGAGGGTCGAGGAAGTAGAAATCTTGGTGGGCTTTATGCACTCGATTCTCAAGTAGCATCTTCATCCAGTCAACTGCCTTCATCTTTTTTACTTCAGTGCTTTATTTAATTACACATATAGTAATCAAGATTCCATAGCCTATAGTCCTCTATGGAAGTCTATTTACACGTACGCCCAGAGGAAGATTTTTGCAACCAAACCTTAAAACTGCGATTTCATCTCAAAGATAGTAAGACTTCATATTATTACCACAGTTGTTAAATAGTAGCCTCATAACTGAACTTTTTACCACATTACGTAATTTTTTTTACAAAAAATTTATGTATTTATGTTTTGAGGGACTCTAACAGAGGAATGACTCAAATTTTTATCTTTGCAAAGCACTAGAATCTAGAAACTCAATTTTGACAATATCACCCACTTTTAAATTCAATTCGGCGGCTCGTCCAGATCGAAGTTCAATCACCGTATCGATTGGTGTGTTGGGGCCATAGGTAGGACAAGGCTCACTTTTGCAGGGAGGCGCAGAAGCCTGAATATACTTGACGACTCCTTTATTTAGAAAGACCATATCCAACGGTACAGGTACATTCTTCATCCAAAAACTGACTGGTTGTGCTGAAGGGAACTGAAATAGCATCCCTCGGTTATTTGGTAAAGCTGGTCGATACATCAACCCCTTGGCTTGCTGTGCTGGCGTCCGCGCCACTTCTAACTGAATCGTTGTGCCATTGGGAACAATAGCTTTACCAGAAATTTGTAGTGTTTGACCTAAACTCTCTGGTGCTGGAGTTTGAGTAGAGGTGAAAGTCGGAGGTTTGGCTGTTGTCGGCACAGAACAACTCATCAGCAACACACCCAATAACATCGAGAGTAAACTTAGCCAACGAATCATAATAATTTTTGATTTTGTAATTTAGATTTCGATTTTACAGCTTCACAGCGATCGCGGCAGAAAACCTACGTCTTTGACTCGTCTGTGTCGCGGCATTTAGTTTACAGTATTGTCGTAGTTAGGCAGTGGGAGAATGGGGAAGAATAATTCTTGACCCTTGTACAGATGCGATTAATCGCGTCTTTACTCTTGACCCTTGTACAGACGCGATTAATCGCGTCTCTACTCTTGACCCTTGTACAGACGCGATTAATCGCGTCTCTACTCCTGACTCTTTGTATAAAATATTGCTTTTATATTAACCGACTAGGATTCTCTTAACACATAGCCTACGCCTCGCACCGTTTGAATAAGCCGCTTTTGACTCTCATCTTCGATTTTCAGGCGCAAGTAACGGATATACACTTCAATTACATTCGACTCACCCATAAAGTCGTAACCCCAAACATTTTCTAGAATTTGTTCGCGGGTTAACACCTCACGCGGATGTTCCATTAAGAATTTTAATAGTTCAAATTCCTTCATCGTCAAGTCAATTGTCCGGCCGCTGTGTATAGCGCGGCGAGTTGCTATGTCTAAAATCAAATCCCCAAAGCGTAACTGCTCTGTGGTATCAATATCAGGTTTGAGGTAGAGGCGAATCAATTTCAAAAAGTCCTCTGAGCGATAAGGCTTGAGGATATAATCATCAGCTCCGGCTTCTAAACAAGCTACACGATCATCGACTGTATCTCTTGCCATTAATACCAGTACAGGCGATCGCAAACCAGAACTTCTGATATTTTTGCACAATGTGAGTCCTGATTCTCCTGCCAGCATCCGGTCTAGAACAATTAAAGCAGGTTGGCGATCGCGGCAGTATTGCATACCGCTCGTTGAATCATGAGCCAAAATCGAATCATAGCCGGCTTCTTGCAAATCGAAAGAAAGCTGATTTGCTAGGCTCTCATCGGTTTCAATCACCAAGACACAAGGACTTTGAGCAACTGTCATAACAATTTGGGATATTAGGTTTTGGATTGTATAGACGTTATGGAGTAAGGTCTGTACATCAGCTACAAGTGCAATTACGAGCTTTTAGTGATCGAGCAATACTGATTTGACGTGCTGCATAAGATCTTTTAGCACGTTCAGGCATCAGCCATCGAATTCTCAGATGCAATCTTAATAACTAATTCCAAATACCATTCCTATACCAGTAATTCTGGAAGGAAATCACCAAATTGGGGATTGGGGGGAGTGGGGGAGTGGAAGAGTGGGGAGACAAGGGGGACAAGGAGGACAAGGGAGAGAATAATAACTTTTGACTCTTGACCCTTGTACAGACGCCATTAATCGCGTTTTGTACAGACGCGATTAATCGCGTTTCTACTTCTTGACCTTTGACTCTTAACTAAGGCAATTCTACAGAAGTAGGTTTAGCAATATGTGGCAAACCCCAACCTAATTTTTCTCGCAAGATTCGGAAAAACTCCGGTGGTTGTAGACGAATAAATCGGGCCATATATTGCGATCGCTCTAAATATACCCGATCCTCTGGTAAGATATAACACCCGCCATTGCCATCTACCACCATCACCAGCCGAGGAATATTTACTGGATAGATGTTGACTGGTTCCGTGTCTGGAAAAACTAAGGCTCTCGAAGCTAGGGAATGCGGACATATAGGTACTAGCTGCAAGACAGGTACACCAGGAGACACCACCGGGCCACCTGCACTGAGTGAATAAGCTGTCGAACCAGTTGGTGTAGAAACAATTACACCATCCGCCGCAATATCTACTGGCGCATGACGCCCTATGGCAATTTCAAAATGACACATAGAGGTCAAAGGTTCTCGATGCAGCACCATTTCATTCAAGCAGAGGGCTTCCCACAATATGGAATCTCCCCGAAATACTTTGACGGTGAGCATCGCTCGTTCTTCAATTTCATACTTACCAGTTATCGCCTGTTCTATTGCTTGAGGCAATTGGTTTAAATAAGCCTCAGTTAAAAATCCCATGTGACCAGTATTCACTGTTAATAGTGGAATACCACAGGGAGCGACCTGGCGAGACGCTGCTAAAACAGTGCCGTCTCCCCCTAATACCACTGCAAACTTCATGTCTGAGTCAAAACCAGGGGGCGTCAGACCGTTAATTGGGGTGTGGCATACAGGACTTTCTGGGTTAGAGTAGCCCAGTATTCCACCGATACTCGTAGTGATACATACATTCCAACCGGCAGCGGTTAGCTTGTCTTTCAGTTCGATAGCGACACGACCCGCTATCGGTTTAACATCATTGTAGATAATGCCTGCTTTCGGCACATTCAAATATCCAATTTTTAGGCGATGCTCTGTCTTATGTAATCCTTACACATTTTTGACATCGTAGTCATTAGTCAAAAACGTATTCACTGTGACGACTGTTTAAAAGGAGTCTTTTTGGTTTTCTGCTTTTTGGTTTTATTTTTCTCGTAGTCTAACTCTTTAAGTTTTTTCATGATTCGGCTGAAATACTCTTGTAGATAGCTTTCTAGGGTTGTGGTTTGTTGTTGCTCTAACCCAAAGACTGTGTATACTTCATCCATCGAAGCATTTAATGGTTGACCACTAGCCAATACTTCTGTAAACGCTAGTCTGTCTGACACGTTCCATCCCCACTGAAAGAATCGCATGAATCCCCGCACGGTACGTAGTAAGTTTATTGGCATCCGCGTTACCCTGGCTTCTTTTCCAGATAAGCGTTCGCACAAACTAATAATTTCTTCTGCACTCCATGCACGAGTGCCGACTAAGGGGAAAGTTTGATTTTCTGTTGCTGGCAAACTCAATGCGCGGATAGCAAACTTAGCAACGTCCTGAGTGTCCATGTAAGCAACGGGAGAAGAAGCACCAGTCACCCAAACCGGTTGTCCTTCCAAAATGGGAATTCCGTATTGACCGATTAACCCTTGCATAAAGCCAGCCAGTTGCAAGATGGTGTAATTTAAGCCAGACTCAGCCAGGAAGAGTTCTGTACACCGCTTAATTTCCATCAGTGGCACTTCTGGGTACTTATCAGCATTCAAAATTGAAAAGAACACAAAACGTTCTACACCCGCAGCTTTTGCCGCTTGAATTAATGCGACTTTACCATCCCAGTCCACTTGTTTAATACTTAGTGAATCTGTGGGACGAGATGTTGCAGCATCAATAACTGCGGTTACACCTTCCAGTGCTTGAGCCAGGGATTGAGGATAACACAAATCGCCCGATACGAGTTCTGCGCCCCATTCTTTGAGAAATGCGGCTTTTCTGGCACTTCGGACAAGACAGCGAACCTTATACCCTTCATCGATCGCACGACGAGCCACTTGTCTTCCCAAGGTGCCAGTGGCACCGACAATTAATAATGTCATGAGGATTGTTATAAATCTTAATGTTTTATGAAAAGAATCTTATCAGAATAGCCTATGTAAACAAAAGTTTACATTATTTTTAAGAAAATTAATTAATGTTTTGAAAAAAGCATTGTCCGGTTGGCGGACAAGCTATTTTTCTAGGCAAAGAAAATCATCTGCCCTTACACAAGCAGATGATTGCAAGGATTATTCTTCTGATCCTTGAATTTTAAGTAATAACGCGCCTAGACCCCAGCCTACGAAGATTAAACCGAAGGACAACAGAGCCGCATTGAAAATTTCGCCGCCCATTGATGTGATTCTCCTTTGCAAATTGGTTTGTGTAAACATTAGGTCTACCAGAAGCTTTTCAAAAGTTGCTGTAGGATTAGACCTGTGTAAATAATTTTAAACTAGTTTAGCAGGTAATCCCTACTCTGGAGAGAGGGGCAGAGGGGAAGAGGGAACAAATTGATGACCATAATCTAGAAACTATATGTATCAAATTAATCAATCTAGTTTAATAAAGTTTCCTCAAGAGAAGCGTCCGCGTTTGGTGCTGACGCTGGGCGATCCGGCGGGGATTGGCCCTGAAGTGATTTTGAAAGCCTTGGCAGACACGGAAATAAGTAAAAAATGTGATGTAAAGGTTGTGGGTAGTCGGGATTTGTTGACACGGATTTATGACAACCTAAACTCAACTAAGAACTTAGCACCTTTGGCAAATCCAGCCCAGTTGTCAGTTATTGATGTGCCGCTGGACAGCGAGATTGAAAGTCAAATTCTCTTAGGAGTAGGTAATGCAGCAAGTGGTGCAGCTAGTTTTGCTTACATGGAATACGCGATCGCTCAAACACTTGCTGGTGAATTTGATGGGATTGTCACAGGCCCCATAGCTAAATCTGCTTGGAAAGCTGCGGGGTATAATTATCCAGGGCAAACAGAACTTTTGGCACAAAAGTCAGGTGTTGACCGTTTTGGGATGTTATTTGTGGCGCGATCGCCCCATACTGGCTGGACACTTCGTACCTTACTAGCCACCACACATATTCCTTTATGTCAAGTAGCAAATGCACTGACACCACAACTGCTGACAAAGAAATTAGATTTGTTGGTGGAGTGTTTAGAGAAAGATTTTGGGATAGAAAAGGCGAGAATTGCGATCGCAGGTTTAAATCCCCACAGTGGCGAACAGGGCCAACTAGGAAGTGAAGAACAAGATTGGTTAATTCCGTGGATTACGCAAGAGCGCCAAAACAGACCTCAATTACAGCTAGATGGGCCCATACCACCAGATACGATGTGGGTTAAACCTGGTCAAGCTTGGTACGGAAATTCTTCCATCCAAAATCCAGCCGATGCCTACCTGGCACTTTACCACGACCAAGGCTTAATTCCTGTGAAGTTGATGGCATTTGACCGGGCAGTGAATACTTCTATCGGTCTGCCTTTTGTTCGGACTTCACCAGATCACGGTACAGCCTTTGATATTGCAGGTAGGGGAATTGCTGATGCTACGAGTATAAAAGCAGCGATAGAGTTAGCAGCTGAATTGGTTAGTCAAAGAGTAGCGGTGAGAGATTAGAAATCAAAGCACTTAAAAACTAGATATTCGGCAAGCTTAGGAATGTCTAGATTCTGCTGAGCGATCGCAAATAGGATAAAAATTAGTATGTGCTTAAAAACGAAATGAAGACACCACAAGACGCACGACAATATGCACCAGCAACCCAGCGTAATCGCGAACCAATTATAGAAGTACTTTTACAAGTATTGCCTGCAAGTGGCACTATCTTGGAAATAGCAAGTGGTACTGGCGAACACGCAGTATTTTTTGCTCCCAGGCTCAGCCCTCGAAAGTGGCTACCAACAGATGCAAATCCGCAATTACGAGCCAGTATTATTGCATGGGCTGAAAACTTTCCGTGTGATAATCTTTATCCACCACTTGAGCTTGATGTTAGAGAGCCAGTCTGGCCCGTGGAAAGAGAGGCACTAACTGAGTGGTTTAGTACTTCACCAATTGTTGCCATAGTCAACATTAATATGATTCATATTTCACCTTGGTCAGCCTGTCTAGGACTAATGGCAGGGGCTAGCCGTATCCTCTCACCAGGAGGCATTCTTTATTTATATGGGCCCTTCAAGCAAGATGGAGCACATACAGCACCGAGTAATGCAGCTTTTGACGAATCTTTACGCGCCCAAAACCCAGAGTGGGGTGTGCGTAACTTCGATGATGTTGTAGCAGCAGCCAGCGCACAACATTTAACATTACAGCATACTTGCCCAATGCCAGCAAATAATCTTTCGGTAGTATTTCAACGTTCTGCTAATTTAGGATAATTCCTAGAAACCGATGACATCTTTCTCCCGCAAGCGCTTTACTAACTGAGAGCTTATAAATCAAACTAGCTCAAGTAGAACTGGCAACTTATGAATAACTAGTCGCCGCGATAACTTTGAGAATATCAAAAATGTCCTGATGTTAAACAAAAAATCATGTTGGTTGAGAAAACATCGGGTTAACTCAATCTCCTAGCCAAGCACAAAAGTTTTCACCAATTCTTCTAATAAATGTCCTGTTTTGCCTATGTAAGTGCTGTAGATGGGATTGAGAAGCTTTGGATATTAAGGAGTATTGTGTGAGTGTTGAAAACGAAGGTCGCGGCAGTGGTAGATTTGGTCTGACAAATTAAAGATAGTGATGGTGATACTACTTGCTGCTAAGCATTAGTTAGCAATTTTTATTTCAGCATGATTATGTTTTTTGGTAATGAGATGCTGCCATAATGTTGCTAAATATTAAAGAAACAGTGGCAGTATACATGAATACAATTCTTCTAGTTTTGTCTACCTCTACATCTAAAAACAATTGTAAATTACATAGGTGCGGATGTTAGCTAATGAAAGGCTGTATTGATTGTTAAATCAAGCTGACATTTTACGCTAGTACATCCGCACCTGAGAACTTAATTCTAGTCAAACCTCAGTAAAAGTATTTAGATGCGTCATCTGTAATGCCTATTTATTAAGCGATAAAACTAATACTTACAGATCTGAGTTAATCTTTTTATGAAGCATTCCTTATATCTGGAAGGTTAAACTTTGGTATTTTCAGGTGGTTCAAACTTGTAACCATAGCCCCGAACTGTTTTAATAAACTCCGGTACGCTGGCATCGACTTCCATCTTCTTGCGAAGCTGACCAATATGCACATCAACCACTCGTCCATCTCCTACGTAGTCACAACCCCAAATTTTTTGAATTAGCTGTGGGCGACTCCAAGCCTGACCGGGATGACTTGCTAAAAAATGTAAGATATTAAATTCTAAGGCTGTTAAGGCAAGGGGTTTATCGTTAAGTGTTACCTCTCGACCTTCTGGGTTAATTGCTAGCTGCTTAAAGATGAGACGTTGTGTTGGAGAGGGATTGATATAGCGTATACGCCTCAAAAGGGCTTCTACCCTAACTTCTACCTCTGCAAGACTAAATGGTTTAGTCAGAAAATCATCTGCACCTGCGGCCAGTATTTTAATTTTATCAGCCTCATCAGTCCGGCTAGTCAGTATCATCACTAAAACATTAGTGCGACTCTGCATTTCTTGACAGAGGCTATAACCATTAGCATCTGGCAAATTCCAATCCAGAATTACTAGGGCTGGATTAAATTGCTCAAATAATGAGAGGGCAGTTTTACCGTCTGCTGCCGACTCTATTTGATATTTCCGACTGAGAAAACGATAGACGAGATTTCTGACGCCGAAGTCGTCATCGACGATCATAATCTTGGGATTGGGAGTAGTCGCGGGAGCCATAACCATAATGCAGCCTACTGTTGATTTGCCGAGTTGCTGTTGCGGCAGCTTCGCTTTGCGTGTTGCTGTTGATAGTGTATTTACGCCCATCTCAGCTGAGTATGAGCAGTGTAGTACTTGTGTACACCTAATTTTCCATGAAGTTTATAAAAACTTCAGCCATCATAATGCTTATACAATGTATGATTATTGTATAATTTTGGTATGTTTTTAGAATTAAGCAGTATAAACTTAACTCTACACACTTAAATAAAGCGTAAATAAACTAAATACCTTACTTTACTTTAACTAACGAGTGTGTGCTCTAAAAAGAGTCTGTAAGTATTTACCCAGAGCGCATTAACGCGTAGTTATCCTCTTAAGCATATATGATACTACAAGTTTCAGGCTGAGACTATGGCAAGCCAAGGACTGAGAGCATCACCAGAAGGTATCAGGGCAGCAAAAACAGCTTTAACAGACAAAACTTGGAGTCAGCACAAATTAGCAGCAGCTTTAGGCATTACACGCCAACCAGTTTCCAAATTTTTTGCAGGTGAATCAGTTTCTCGCACTTGTTTTGTGCAAATTTGTCAACAACTAGGGTTATCTTGGCAACAAGTTGCGGGCTTACCTGAAGATGTAATATCGGAGGCAACTGCTAAAGTACAGTCCAACAAAGTAGATGTAGATGCATTGGTGTGGGAAATTCGCCAAAAACGTCAAGGCAAAATTCAAGACCAGTGCGGTACTTTGCAAATGATAGATATTGCCCAGACAGTTCAACTGACGGACATTTACACCAATACCAATGTTTTAGAGAAAATAAACAGTCAGCAATGGCGAGAGATTTCAGATTTGTTGAAAGACTTTAAATCTGAATCGAACTTTAACCGACTGGGAGGATATAAACATCAGAAAAAATTAGCAGGGTTGGAAGCTGTTTTGCGCCACTCTAAGCTAATGGTATTAGGTAAACCAGGGTCGGGTAAAACTGCATTTTTACAATATCTTGCGACTGAATGTAATAAAGGCGAGTTTCAGCCAAATCGCATAGCAATTTTTATCAGGATAAAAGAATTTTTTGAAGATACCAAAAGTGACAGCGAATTAAATATATTTAACTATATAAGCCAAGAATTTATCATCTGTGGTGTTAAACCAGAATCAACTACAAACCTTCTTACTCAAGGTAAGCTGCTGATATTGCTAGATGGATTAGATGAAGTACCATCAGCAAATGCAGACCAAATTACAAGAGAAATTCGCAGATTTGCTCAGGATTTTTACAAAAACCAGTTTGTTATTAGCTGTCGAATTGCTGCTCAGAAATATAGATTTCAGGGTTTTACTGAAGTTGAAATAGCAGACTTTGATGACACTCAAGTAGAAGTTTATGCCAAAAATTGGTTTGTTGCAGTAGCTCTGAAATCTAGGGAAGATGGGGAAGCTTTAGGAAATTTATTTATTAATCAGCTGAATCTACCAGAAAATCAGCATATTCGCGAATTGGCAGTCACACCAATACTGCTTCATTTAATTTGTCTAGTATTCCACGTAAAAGATCAATTTCCATCTAATCCAACTAAATTATATGAGCAAGCACTAAATATTTTGCTGGTCAAATGGGATGAAATAAGAGGCATTAAACGCGATCGCATAGCTCAAAATTTAACGTTATCGAATAAGAAAAATTTGCTTTTCCAGCTTGCAGCTATCAGTTTTGAAAAAGAAACTTATTTTTTTGAAAAACAAAAACTTCAACAAATAATTACTGAATTACACACAGTAGGAGAAATTAGCTTAGAGTTAACTCAATTCCAGATAGATAGTGAACCTCTGTTAAAAGCAATTGAGTCCCAAAATGGTTTATTAGTAGAAAGAGCACAAGGAATATACTCATTTTCTCATCTGACATTTCAAGAGTATTTTACTACTAAAAAAATTGTAGAAAGTTCTAATTTAGAAACTTGGCACAATCTAGTTAATCATATTACCGAAAAGCGCTGGCACGATATATTTTTGTTAACTGTTAGTATGCTAACACATGCTGATGAAATGTTACAGTTAATGAAGCAAAAGATTGATTTGCTATTGGCTGATGATGATAAATTACAGTATTTTCTAACTTGGCTATATCAAAAATCCAGCTCTGTCTCGACTCATTACAAAGCAGTGGCCGTCCGTGCCTTTTACCTGGTTTGCGTTGAGCGAAGCTCTTATCATAGGCGTCGCACTTTTGCTCATACTCCTGGTTATAACCTTGAGTATGCCCTTGTTGGTAATATAGCCTTTGACCGTGATCTTGCCCTTGATGAGTTTTTATCTAGTACTATTGCTTGTGTGAATGAGCTGGACTTTGCTTTTGAGCACACCCTCAACGATGCCCTAGCTTTGGATCATGCTCATGCTCTTACCATTGCCTTTAACGAAGCTGTTGACCTTGTTGTTGAGCCTGAATTGAAGCAAGTGCTGCAAAAACTCAAAAAACAACTACCCTATATAGATAGTGATCAAAATAAATTTGGAGATTGGTGGCAAGCTAACGGTAAAAGCTGGGGTGAACAATTAAGAAAAATGCTGATTAAGTATCGCAACATTGGTCATAATTGGCAATTCAACGAACAGCAGAAAGAATTGCTTCAGCAATATTATGATGCTAATAAATTGTTGGTAGATTGCCTAAATAGCGCTTCTATTGTAACTCCAATAGTGCGGCAAGAAATTGAGGAGACATTATTATTAGCGATCGCTGATATTGAGAATAGACTTTTTGCGTAAATGCTTATATGGTCATTTTACTATGAATTACAACATCTAGTGAGATTTTTACCTACGGAACTAAGGCTTAGCTTGGTTAAGAGCGTGAATAATATAGACACTAATAATTTTTATGGTAATCCAGTCTTAACTGAATTATATTGATTTGTAAAGCTTAAATATATTCAAATAGATTGATCCAAAATATTAGATTTTTTGCAACGTATAGTTATTGTATTTAAAACTAATTAATTGGTAAGAATTTAAAAAAAAAGTCCGTCTATCTGAAGAGAGACTTTGAGAATATTCACACCAAAGAAAGAGCAATTAAGCTAGTCTTTTTCGTTAAATTGCTTTTAAAGTAATCAGCAAAGGACAATTTATGGATAACTTAGTAGGCGGGATCATTCCTCCACAGCCACCAATAGATGCACAATCTGATGTTCATACGCTGAAGTCTCGTCTGGAATGGGGTGAACCAGCTTTTACAATACTTGATGTGCGCGATCGCATGACCTATAATCAGGGTCATATCATGGGAGCAATGCCGATGCCCATAGATCAATTGGAAGAACGCGCAGTAGCGTCTATAGATAAAAGCCGTGATATCTACGTCTACGGTGCAAATGAAGAAGAAACTTCCCAAGCCGCACAAATACTTCGTTCTGCTCAATTTGTACATGTATCTGAACTCAAAGGCGGTCTTGCTGCATGGAAGGCAATCGGTGGGCCAACGGAAGGTATTGTTGAATCCAGAACCCCCGCAGGCGAAGATGATTACAATGTAGTGGCTCGGATGCAGAATCACTTAGAAAATCAGCCAAAGGGAGGCGCTAGTGCCACCGAAAGCATTCAAAAAGGAGCCAGTGACCTCAAAGAAAATATTCAAGAGGGAGCTAGTAACTTGAAGGAAGGCATTCAAGAGGGAGCCAGTAACTTGAAAGAAGGTATTCAAAAGGGAATTAGTGATATCAAAGAAGACATTAACGAGTCTGAAAATCGCTCTTAGGTAAAAAAGAACTCAGATTGATAAAGAGGCGTAGCTTCTCGTGGCGAAGCCTTATAATTTAATCTGCTGGACACAATCAATAATTTGTGTACCTAGAATCAAGTAGGGTGTGATCTGATTCCCCTCTTGATTCCTTCTTTTTCGCCCTTAGCCCTTCCTTGTACGTGTTCAATAAACTTCTTGCATAAGTCAATTTTGTGAAAGTTAAACTCACAGATAAACGCAGGTAAACACAGCGAAAAGTATGTAGCTTGCTTTCCTACGGAACGCTACGCGAACCCGCAGGGTGCGCTGGCTTCCGGCGAACATAACTTTTCAAGATAGATAATTTATTAGTGTTCATCGGTGTTTATCTGTGGTTCTAAATAAACAACTTAGGATTTTTTCAAGACATCTAATCTTGACTGTTCATTGGTTGATCTAATGTTCAAATAAATCTTTAAACTGTAATAAATCCAAAGAAACTATCGTCGGTAAAAAATCAAAGCATTCTTGAGCAAGTTCCCAACGTTCTTCGCGGCGGAGCATTTCTATTAGCTTTTGCTGCACATTGAGTAAGTAGCGTACATCATTAGCGGCATAACTTAGTTGAGCTTCAGATAAATTAGCGGCGTTACCCCAATCAGAACTTTGAGCGCTTTTATCTAGTTCCACTTGTTCTAATTCTTGCACTACATCTTTGAGTCCGTGGCGATTAGTGTAAGTACGGGCTAATTTACTGGCAATCTTGGTGCAGAAGACTGGCTGAACCTGAATCCCCAGATTGTATCGTAAGGTGGCAAGGTCAAAACGAGCAAAGTGAAACACTTTTTGGATATTAGCTGCTTCCAAAAGCTTTTTTAAATTTGGGGCGTTACCTTGTCCTTTGGCTATGCGGATTGCAGTTACTTTGCCTTCTGGGTTGCATAGCTGGACAAGACATAAACGATCGCGCAGTGGTAACAATCCCATTGTTTCTGTATCTACTGCGATCGCCACGGATTCTAAATATTGTTCAAGAGCTGCGTCACTAAGGTCGCGATCGCTTACCTGAAAATCTTGTAATGTCATGAATCACTCAATAATAAATGCAGTATCCACCAGACTAAAGTCTTGTCAGACACTACATTATTATTGTGCAAAAATATTATAAATTAAATCTATTTAGTAGAGCTATACGAAATTCGTAACTTAGAATTTCCCTACTGCAAGCGTTCTATTAATTGGGAATGGGTGATTTATTTGCGGCGTATAGGGGGGCGAGTGTTAGTGTGAATGAAAATTTGAGTCAGGTAGACTTCGCCTTGCTTATTCGCAGCAACACCAATCCCTGTAATATTGTAATTTCCTTTAAGATTCTTCAGATGTCCTGGACTGTTAACCCAACCAGTCACAGCTTCAGCCGCGGGGTTACTATATCCTTGGTTGAAAGCGACATTTTCAGCCGCACTATTGTAAATAAGGGGGATAGCTTTGACTCGCCGTTCAAATCCCTGATGGCTAAACGGAACTTTTCCATTGGCCATATTTTGACTATGAATCCTTGCCTGTTTAGTGATATTCGCATTTAAGGTCAACTTTGGTAGACCTTTGGCAGTTCGATATCGATTAATTTGGTCAAAAATTGATTTTTCTAGATCAGTAGTTTGAAAAGTAGTAGTTGATAATGCAACTTGATTTGAAACAATTGACAATGGCCGATTATTAGTCGATTGGTTACTAGAAGTATGACCTGGTATGGGAGTGGTCGTTAATCCGCTAGCAAGGACAAGCGTACTTAAAGCGATGCCAAAAGCAGTTTGTCGAAACATGGAGAATTAGGTAATGTTGTAGAGATGTAAGACTTATACTCTATCTTATTGTTCTGAAGATATATGCCAGGATACTGTTAAGAATTCAGGAACTTAGAAACTCTTTGCACATCCTTCATAGAAAATACAAATAATCATTGATGACTGTCAATTTTAGGATAGGTCATTTGCATCTGAGTAACTTTTGCTTTTGTTGAGAATCTAATATTTTCATGAATTACTAGAAAAATAATATAGTATCAATTAAACAAATGTTGTTGATACTACATTATTCATCATAAATTTGAGAAAAAACTTAAATTTTGCGAAACTAAACGCGAAGGAAAATTTGTGTTATGTAGATTCTGCCGTTGGAGCCTGTGGCAACACCAATCCCCGTTAGATTGTAATTTCCTTTGATGTTAGCGAGATGTCCTGGACTTTCAAGCCAGCCTTTAACGGCTTGCTTAGCTGGGTCACTATATCCCCGGTTATAAGCGACATTTTCACCGGCAGATATATAGGGAATAGCAATTGCTTGAACTCGCTGTCTAAATCCGCTATGTCCAAATGAAACTCTACCGCTTGCCATATTCTGACTGTGAATCCTTGCTTGAGTGTCGCTGGCAGAATTACGTAACAGCACTGGCAGCCTTTGGGAACCTCTGTAATTATTAATTTGCTGGAAAACTGCTTGTTCTATAGCAGTGGTGTTGATGCTAGATTGGGCAATAATTTGACGATTATGACTTGATACATTTGAAGACTTCGGTGCAGAAGTTTGATTTGGTACAGAAATTGCGATCGCCCCACTGCTGAGAACAAGAGTTCCTACAATGCCGTAGATTGTTGTTCGGATCATGTGCTCAAAGTAAATTTTGAGACTATCTAATCACACTCCTGTTCATAATCAAACACTTACAATTAGGTAGACGAACTAAACGCAAAATAAAATTTCTATCCTTCTTCAGTAATTTATTGCTCTGTGTAAGGTTTTAAGGGACTAAACTATTTACTACTAGCTCTTGGTTAGTTAAGTTATTCTATTTAATACACCTCGTAAGAATAAGTTAAACAAATTCCAGCTAGGATGTATCTTGAGAGATAATTCTCTAACTGGAATGTGCAACTTATGTTCATCTAATGCTTAAAGGGTATCTAACGGCTCCTGTAACACGCGCAGTATCCGGGCAAGATATTCTGCCCGCCAATGTTCACGTTTCTTCGTTACCTCTTCATCTGGCTCATAAGCGTCAATGTCAGCAGCAGATAAAATACCCTGAGCTGCCAACAAACATTCGATAGTATCCAGCCGATCATGCAGCACGGATACCTCACTTGTTAAAGCCATTACTATCGCCAGCAGCTTATCGATTTGTGGGTCATCTAAGTAAACGGGTCGCTTCCCTTTGGCTGTCTTCGACATCCTAAATACCTCTACTTAGTTGCAGCAACCACAAACCAAGTGCCCCGATTGCCTGAATTGCCATTTTGAGAATTGTTATTGGCTACTTTTGCTTTCCATGCGCCGTTAGGCACAAACTTCTCGAATACCTGATCTGCTGCAAAACCAGCTTCCGCAGCTAGCGCCACCAAGTCCAGATTGCGTACAGCACTCCAAAATGGTTCGTTATTGTTAACGGTTTCCCCATCGTACATGAACTGGCTATAAGCATCCATGTGACGATACAAGGGTGCTTCAACATGAAGCATCATGCCGCCGGGAGCTAGAAGCCGATAACACTCTTGCATAACCTTACGGACAGCTGGCGGGGGAATTTCATGCAATAAAATGTGGGAAACCACTAAGTCAAATGATTCATCTGGGAAGTTAGTGTGTTCAGCATTTTGCTGTGAAAAGTGTACCTGCTTACCTAAGACTTCTGCTCGTGCATGGGCGTAACGTAGCATTGGTGCGCCGATATCTATGGCATAGACTTCTGCATCGGGGTAGGCATCTACGTAGGGCAATGTGCTATTGCCAATAGAACATCCCATGTCGAGAATTTTTTGGGGTCGGAAGTTGGGATATTCTGGCTGGAGGTAGTTTTGGACTATAGATAGCCCCATGTCATCGTTTAGCGGCCCCAACCAACCGAGTCCATAAACATAAACTCCGCGATCGTAGGTTGCACCAGCAGCTACATCATCAGCTGTGAATTCACTGTGATATCCTCCTGGCATACAGTGAATGTCTACAGCTTTTTGATAAATAGGTATTTGCAAATTTGGGTCGAGTGTTAAAGTACCCAGTTCACTACCCTTGTCTTTGGCACGCTCAATCAAGTCTGGTAGATGTCTGTCAACACTTGCATTGACGGATTCCCACAACATTTCCTGGTTAATTCGCTTGAGGGCATTTAACCAGCGGTAGTGGGGTTCGTGCTGCATTATCTCCCTAATTTCATAACGGTTTTGGGGAGGACGCTGATGTTCTTGTTCAAACTTAGGTTTGACTCGTTTTTCATAAACTACCTTATTGCCAGGAAGAAGATTCCTGAAAATGTGCATTCTTAGACTTTGGACAAAGTTTTGGCGTGCCAACTCGTCGTGAGTCGGTTGCGGTAGCATTGCATGTTGGAATTGTTGAGCCATCTGGGTTTCATCTCAGACATTTTACGTATATTTATGCAGGGTTCAAAAACTTCGCTACCGTTTGTACATCCTTGTCACCGCGTCCTGAGCAATTAATCACAATCCGAGGACTGCCAGTAAGTTGGGGACATAAGGTTTCTAGGTAGGCGATCGCATGGGCAGTTTCCAGCGCTGGGATAATTCCCTCCAGCCGAGACAATCGCTGGAACGCCGCCAAAGCATCTTCATCTGTCACACTATAATATTCAGCGCGACCAGTATCTTTTAAATAGCTATGTTCTGGCCCAACACCGGGATAATCTAACCCAGCACTAATTGAGTGTGCTTCAATTATTTGCCCATCTTCATCTTGCAGCAGATAGCTCATTGCTCCGTGCAATACACCAATGCGTCCTTTTGTCAAGGTAGCTGCGTGTTTTTCAGTATTAACACCTTCTCCCGCTGCTTCAACCCCAATTAACCGGATAGAAGGCTCATTTAAAAACTCATAGAATAGTCCCATCGCATTGGAACCACCCCCCACACAAGCCATCAAAATATCGGGCAACACACCCCACTTTTCGATTGCTTGAGCGCGAGTTTCTTGTCCAATCACCGCATGGAAATCTCGTACCATCATCGGGTAAGGATGCGGCCCTGCGACTGAACCCAGGATGTAGTGAGTTGTCTCCACATTTGTTACCCAATCTCGAATCGCTTCAGAAGTTGCATCCTTGAGCGTGCCTGTTCCCGCAGCCACGGGACATACTTCTGCACCCATCAAACGCATTCTGAACACATTTAGGGCTTGGCGTTCCATATCGTGAACACCCATGTAAATTACGCATTCCAGCCCAAAACGAGCGCAAACAGTTGCGGTCGCTACTCCATGTTGTCCAGCACCCGTTTCTGCAATAATCCGCTGCTTGCCCATGCGCTTCGCCAATAACACCTGACCGAGGGCATTGTTGATTTTGTGAGCGCCAGTGTGATTCAAGTCTTCACGCTTCAAATAGATTTGTGGCCCCGTACCATCAGGTCGAGCATAATGAGCAGTCAGACGTTCAGCGAAATACAACGGCGTCGCACGTCCTACATAGTCCCGCAACAATTGTTGTAATTCTGCTTGAAAACCAGGGTCATTGCGGTATTGCTGATAAGCTGTTTCTAGTTCAGCAAGAGCAGGCATCAGTGTTTCCGGGACGTACTTACCGCCAAAGCGTCCAAAACGTCCTTGTATATCGGGAACCTGAGCAGTTGATGGGGAACTGGGAGATAGGGGAGTGGTAGTCACAGGCTGATTTCAATCACAGGAATGACTTAATTATAGGAAAGTCTGAACCATATAGGATACGATGTCTTACTGATGAAACGGTTTTGAGTCTTGAGAAGTAATTCTTGTAAAAGGGACTGGTGACTGGGAATGAGCGAGTAGTGTTTCGACTACGCTCAACAACCGGGGCAGGGGGAGATGAAGGAGATAAGGGAAAGATTTTTGACTATGACTATTGACTCCTCTGCTGATCCGAACCGTATTGCTTGATGTCCAGAATTGGGTAACTTTTTAGTCCACTGCTATGGATTGGTAATGTTAGTCTAGAAATTGATTTACCAGCAGAATGGTTACATAGCGGTTTCCACTGCCTCTGATTTTTTCTTAATAAAGATTTATGTCTTCCTCCAATTCCAAATCTTCCGACAAAAGCTTTGTCTACCGTGAATTTGGCAACGAGAACTCCGCCGCTACAGAAAGACCAATTCCAGAATTACCTCCGCAACAACAAAATCTCAAAGTGCAAGCCTCCCGCAAAGGACGCAAAGGCAAAACTGTCACTGTAATTAGCGGTTTTCAAGTCAAACCAGAAACCTTAGCAGATTTGGTGAAACAGTTGAAAACTCAGTGCGGCACAGGTGGTACAGTCAAAGATAACGAAATTGAAATTCAGGGCGATCACAAGCAAAAAATTGTTGAGATTTTGACTAAACTCGGCTATAAGGCCAAAATTAGTGGTGGTTAATCAGTGTGGTTTACCGCATCTTAGCGGTAATCTTCATAAAGAAGGGCAATGTTATCTTTGAAAAGTACAAATATGCTGAAACAGTGATAAATCACTTCAGCAGAAAGATGTTCTTTTTGAGATTAATTAGGAGGTTCAAATGGATTTAGTTCGTCTTTTGTGTGCCATTTTCCTACCACCTCTGGGAGTATTTTTGCAAGTAGGAATAGGTAAAGATTTTTGGATTAATATACTTTTGACGTTTTTGGGCTATATTCCGGGGATTGTTCATGCAGTGTGGGTAATTGCCAGGAAATAATCCTTAACATGGGTAGCGATTGTTTTGAAGGTTAAAAGGAATGGGGAAATTTATTGAACTTCAAGACAATTGCTACAAAAGCTCGATAATGTTCTGTAACAGGAATATTATACGAAAAAAGTCTTAATAATGTCCGCTATGAGGTAAATACCCCGGAAAAATCCTCGATAATAGCCCAATTCAGGCATTACCCAGAAAAAATTCCATATAAGCTAAATTGTTATACCGCTCTGGTTACAGGTTAGGGCGGTAGTTTGAAAGCTATCCATTGGTATTGAATCGAAAACCGTGTTTCTCTGATGGTCGCAAATCCATTAGTTTATTGCCCAGCGTAGGATCGCACAAACCATAGTTTGATCGGTGTTGGATTGGTTCGCCCACTCCTGCAACAGGCTTTCCGGCAGCGTTCTGACCATTTCCACCATGACTCCTGCTACGTCATTTTCAGAAAATTGCTGAGGAATTTTTGCTTGGAGTTCTGGAGAACGCAGACAATTGAGAAATCCTCGAATTAATACCGGAGCGGTTCCCGCAATCGCCGTGAAAATTAACGCCTCATTCTCGGATAAAGACCTTGATCGAAACGACTCTAATTTCCCCCAACCAAGATACTCACACTGCAATAAGTTGCCCACCATGCTCATTGAACTCCTTAAACTGAGTCGGGACTGAGACTGCGGCGACGAATGCTTACTTGCTACTCACTCCAGTAGTTGTCCGTCCACTCATCTCGCTGGAATGAATGCGGAAGATAGCAATCACCTCCGTGCGCCCCCAACTATCGACCCAGGTACGATTAATTGCAGGCGAAAGCGTTGGATTCCGTTCTTTAATAAAGTGCATAGCTCGATCAATGTCTGGCTGCGTGGTGATGCGCTCAACTCGACCTGTTACTATCACACTCCGCCAGTGTGCTGGGTCATGCACTTCTTCAATCTGGAGGCAAACTTCTGGATTTTCGTCCATCGCTTGCGTCTTCATGCCTTCGGTGGTGAAAAGGTAAATGTCTGAGCCTTGGAGATAGTAGTGCATCGGTACAACGTAAGGATGCCCTTTGAAGACACAACCAAGGTGTCCGTGTCCCACTTCTTTCAAAAGCTCTTGTATTTCCTTCAAACTCATTTCATCGATATCTAACATCACCATTCTCCTTTCAAAAAGGAATTTCTGCCTTAAATCTGAACCGCGTTTTACCTGCTGAACAAAAGGTTGTAGGGTCAGCACCGAACGACTGACGCTTCCTAAAGCCAAAGTAGTTTTGTATATGTAGCTAAGAAAACACCGTTTGAAAAACTACGGTTGCAGTATATTTATACAGAACTTTGGACAGTTTTTACCTGAGCCATTAGACACAAAAGCGAACAATCTTGTGCTTATTTTTCAGCGTCCTATCACCCACTTTGACTAAATCCCTACACAAAGTCCAGTATTCATGCAACGCCCAAGCAGGTGAATGAGATTTTGACGCGATCGCCACAGCTTACTGATTTTGAGATACCCTGGCAAACTATACGGGTGGATTTCACTACTATATTTTCTTAATTATCTATTGCACTATATTACCTACAGTCGCAACTTAGACAACGCAATATACAGGAGCTTTTACATGTCAGGTTTTAAGAAAACTACGCCTACTCCTTCACAAGACCCCAATGCTTTGCCTCTTGGATTCACTCCTCAAAGTGAAAATTGGAACGGTCGCTTAGCAATGATTGGTTTTTTATCTGTTATCTTAATTGAAGCTTTTACTGGTCAAGGCTTCCTCCATTTTTGGGGCATCCTGTAAATTGTTGCTCGTATTAACGTAGCCATGACAGCTATTCAAACAACCGTAGTTCTTGCCATGACGGCTGATGGAAAGATTAGTGCTGTAGATCCTAGAGCACCACGCGATTCTGATCCAGCCGATCAAGCACACTTAGAATATCAAGCATCTCTTGCTGATCTAATCTTGGTGGGAGCGGGGACAATTCGAGCCGAGGGGACAACCTTTACAATTCGCAATCCTGAACTGTTAGCAGCGCGTCAGGTTCGCGGACAGTCTCCTCAGCCTATTACTTGTGTGGTATCGCGATCGCTTAATCTCCCATCAGATATCCCTTTTTTTCGCCAGGATGTTGAGCGATGGATATTTACGACACGCACTGGTTTAGAACGCAATTCTGATGCAGCGGCTCTGCAAAAGCAAGCTGACTTAATTGATCTGGGGGATACAGATTTAGACTGGGATAAAGCTTACACCTTAATGGCAGAGCGGGGTATTCGCAAAGTTGTGGCTTTGGGAGGTGGCTCTTTAATAGCTGCTTTGGTGGAGGCGGAGCGAATTGATGATTGGTGGTTGACTATTTGGCCGGTTATTTACGGGGGACAGCGTGCGCCCAGCCCAGTAGAGGGAGAGGGTTTTGCACCTAGTGCTGCTCCTCAACTTGAACTCGTGGAAACTCGCCAGATGGGAAGCGAGTTGTTTTTGCACTATCGCACACTCAAAAATTTGTCCGATTCAGCACAGAGAAAGGTTTATTCTGAGTAATACCGATGATTTTGGGTTTATTGGCTTAGTGTCCTCAGTTCAATGGAAGCGATCGCCTGCCTATTTCTTCTCCAATTGCTTCACAAACTCCCCATGTTCAGCTGAATCTAATCCCAACTGCAACACCTCCAACACCCGCGCCATCTGATTGTTTCGCAGTGCTTCCACAGCTAACCACAACCCTGGAAACACCTGGGAGCGAATGATGCCATCTACACTAGGAGATAGTAATCGATAGTCGCCATCGGTGAGGTGAAACCATTCAATTTGATTCTCGTAAGATTGCCAGATTACGTACTCCAGCACCCCGTTACGGCGATAAACCTGCTTTTTGCTACCCCTATCAATGGCGGCGCTACTGGCGGCAATTTCCACAATAAACTCAGGCGATCCTTCAATATAACCATCGCTGCTCAATTGAGTTTGTCCACCCATAGCAGATTCAATAAACAGCACCGCGTCTGGCTGGGGTTCGTTATCTAAATCTAGCCTGACTGTCGGGGCATCGCTCAAGTCAACACCGGGGGTCATTGCTTGATAGACGCCTAACCAAGTCATAACTCGACTGTGGGGTTTGCCATGCTGTTCATGTCTTAAGGGAGATGCCACGTAAACGATTCCTTCAATCAGTTCCGCTTTTTTAATATCGGGAGCAGCTGCATAACGCCGCTCAAATTCAGGGCGAGTCAGGCGATCGCCACTTTCAAGCGGAGGCAGATGTTTCTGGGGCGAATTGGATTGTGTTTGGGGTGAGTACTCTCTAACCATTTGCCAATCCTCACGGTTGCCGAATAATTCTCACTGTAGCAAACCCTTGGATGTGGGCAGGGGAAGCAGGGGGAGAATAAATACTGACTTTTGTACAGACGCGATTAATCGCGTCTCTTGTACAGATGCGATTAATCGCGTCTGTACTCAGCACTGGGATGGTTTACGCTCTGCTAAATATTGATACATTTGCCAACGAGCGTTTACTTCAGTTTGCGCTAGTTTTAACAAATGCTGTGCATGGTCGGGTTTGCTTTTGGTAAGCATTTTGAAGCGATTTTCTTGGTACATTGATTTTTCTACTGACTGCGTGGGCGATCGCATATCCAATTGCAAGGGATTTTTACCCTGTTTTTGCAACTCAGGATTATGGCGATACAACAACCACCGACCTGATTCTACCAGGGATTTTTGGTGATCCATCGCTGTGGTCATGTTGATGCCGTGGGCAATGCAATGGCTGTAAGCAATGATTAAGGACGGGCCATCGTAAGCCTCTGCTTCTAAGAACGCCTTTAGGGTATGTTCATCCCTAGCACCAAGAGCTACACTCGCTACGTAGACATTTCCGTAGGTCATAGCAATTAAACCTAAGTCTTTCTTGGGTGCAGGCTTGCCACTAGCGGCATATTTAGCAACTGCTGCTCGTGGGGTGGCTTTGGAAGATTGACCGCCTGTATTAGAATATACTTCTGTATCCATTACCAAGATGTTTACATTGCGGCCACTGGCTAGCACATGGTCGATACCGCCAAAGTCAATGTCATAAGCCCAACCGTCACCGCCGACAATCCAGACGCTTTTCTTTACCAGGTAGTCAGCAATTGATTTGAGATTTTGGATTTTGGATTGCAGATTGGGGTTTAGAGTCACAATTTTGTTTAACTGCTGCTGCAACAGTGCCACTTTTTCCCGCTGTTCCCAGATGTCAGCTTCAGATTTTTGTTCAGCATTGAGGATGGAATGGATAAGCTTTTCATCTATTTCACCGCTCAATTGTTGTAGTAGTTCTGCCGCAAATTCAGCTTGTTTATCTAAGGAGAGGCGGAAGCCAAAACCAAATTCAGCGTTATCTTCAAATAAGTTATTTGACCATGCGGGGCCGCGTCCTTCGGCGTTTGTCGTCCAAGGTGTAGTAGGAAGATTGCCACCATATATGGAGGAACAACCTGTGGCGTTGGCAATTACGGAGCGATCGCCAAATAGTTGTGTCAATAATTTTAAATAAGGTGTCTCGCCACAACCTGCACAAGCACCAGAGAATTCAAACAAAGGTTCTTGGAGTTGTTGTTGACGAATCTGGTTCAGTTTCAACTGCCGTCGGTCAGGATTGGGCAAACTCAAGAAGAAATCCCAGTTTTTCCGCTCTTGCTCTCGCAAAGGTAACTGCTGTGCCATATTAATCGCCCTATGCATTGGCTCAGCTTTATTTTTGGCAGGACAAATATTTACACAAATAGTGCAGCCTGTACAGTCTTCTGGGGCAACCTGAATGGTAAATTTCTGGTTAGCAAAGTCCTTGTCTTTTGCACCAGTTGACTTGAAGGTTGGTGGTGCGTTGACTAACTCACTCGCTTGATATGCCTTGGCGCGGATGGCACTGTGAGGGCAAACCATAACACACTTACCACATTGAACGCAGACATCTGCATCCCACACAGGGATCTCTTCTGCTACATTGCGTTTTTCCCATTTGGCAGTACCACTGGGAAAGATGCCATCTACAGGTAAGGTACTCACAGGTAAATCATCGCCTTCCCAAGACATGATTTTACCTAAGACATCCCGGACAAATTCAGGAGCGCTGAGGGGAAAGGGATTGATAGTTGTAGATTGTTGATTATTGATGGTAGGTGGTATGTCTACCTTATGCAAGTTAGCAAGAGTGTTATCAACAGCTTGCAAATTCATGCGGACAACTTCCGCGCCTTTTTTACCGTAAGTTTTGTCAATTGCTTGTTTGATTTTAGCGATCGCTTCTTCCTGTGGCAAGACACCCGCTAAAGCAAAAAAGCATACTTGCATAATCGTGTTAATTCTTCCACCCATGCCACTTTCGCGGGCAACCTGACTAGCATTGATAACATATAACTTCAGCTGCTTATCAATGATTTGCTGCTGTACTTTCAGCGGTAGATTTTCCCAGACGGTATCTGCATTGTATGGACTGTTAAGCAGCAAAGTTGCCCCATTAACGGCAGCTTTCAGAAGATCTATGCGTTCTAGAAAACCCCAATGATGACAACCTATAAAGTTGGCTTTGTCTATTAGATAAGTGGAGCGAATTGGCTCAGGCCCGAAGCGTAGGTGAGAAACGGTCATTGAGCCAGATTTCTTAGAGTCGTAAACAAAATAACCTTGGGCGTAGTTGTCAGTTTCTTCCCCAATAATCTTAATCGAGTTTTTGTTAGCACCGACTGTACCATCGGAACCTAACCCGTAGAACATTGCCCGAACAACGTTATCTGGTTCAGTAGAAAAGTTAGAGTCAAAGCTCAAGGAAGTATGACTAACATCGTCATTAATACCAATAGTAAAGTGGTTTTTCGGCTGCACTTGAGCGAGATTATCAAAGACGCCCTTTACCATTGCCGGCGTAAATTCTTTGGAAGAAAGCCCATAACGACCACCAATGATTTTAGGAGTGCTGAGTAGAGACGCGATTAATCGCGTCTCTACAAGGGAGTGAGGAGTTAGGAATTCTCCCCCTGCTCCCCCTGCCCTCCTCTCCCCCCACGCCTCATGAACGGCAGCCACTACATCTAAATACAACGGCTCCCCGGCGCTACCTGGTTCTTTGGTGCGGTCAAGAACAGCGATCGCTTTTACACTAGTTGGTAAAGCTGCAACAAACCGTTGCACATCAAAGGGGCGATAGAGTCGCACTTTCACTACACCAACTTTTTCACCGCCGGCGTTGAGATAATCGACGGTTTCGTGGACTGTTTCACCACCTGAACCCATGATGACGATGACGCGATCGGCATCGTCTGCACCATAATATTCATAGATTTGATAATACCTACCTGTGCGATCGCCAAATTTATCCATGATCTGCTGGACGATTTCAGGACAGGCGTTGTAGTAGGGGTTAGCGCCTTCACGGGCTTGGAAGTAGACATCAGGATTTTGGGCTGTACCCCGCAAAGTTGGTCGGTCTGGGGTGAGACTGCGGGTACGGTGGGCGAGTACTAACTGGTCATGAATTAGCGATCGCAAGTCGTTATCTAAAAGCAATTTGACTTTCTGCACTTCATGTGAGGTACGGAAGCCATCAAAAAAGTGCATAAAAGGTACTCGCGTCTCTAGAGTGACTGCATGGGCAATCAGGGCAAAGTCTTGACTTTCCTGCACTGAGGCAGAACACAACAAAGCAAACCCAGTAGCACGGGCTGCCATCACATCGCTATGATCACCAAAAATTGATAAAGCGTGGGTAGCTAGGGAGCGGGCTGCAACATGAACTACAGCGCTAGTAAGTTCGCCAGCAATTTTGTAGAAGTTGGGTATCATCAACAATAACCCCTGAGATGCCGTGAAGGTGGTACTCAAGGAACCCGTTTGCAGTGCCCCATGCACTGCACCAGCAGCTCCGCCCTCGCTCTGCATTTGCACAACACTGGGAATAGTACCCCAGAGGTTGGGACGACCTTCAGCCGACCAAGCATCCGCCCATTCACCCATTGCTGAAGAGGGGGTGATCGGATAAATGGCAATTACCTCATTTAATTTGTAGGCAACACGGGCAACAGCTTCATTCCCGTCAATAGTTGCAAAGGTTTTGTTCATGATTTTCTTCCTGTCTCACCTTGTAGCGTAGGCGTAGCCCAACCTAGGCATCGCTTGGTTTTCTCAACTGAATAAAGAGAACCTGTGAATAGCAGAATTAGAAATAGCCACCAGGAAGTCAGTGTATTACATCTTTGATATTAGAATTTTAAATTTAATATTTAAAATGATGATTTTAATTGACAACTGTCGGCTATTAATTTAACTCTCAACAAATACTGCATATATTATTTCACTACCTATATCTCATCTATTAATAGGTATTAATAATGTACTCAAATTAATCAGCCATTATTAGACAATAGTTTTAGGAAATTTATTCCTTTTTATGGGGGAGAGGTTCGGGAAAAATAGGGAAAAACTGCAATCTCAAGCAGACTGGGGTTGTTCTTTTTTGGTCTTACGAGTACTTTTTTTGACTGCTGCCAGAATTCGGTTTTACCACGCCGTTTTTGCTTATGCTCAACGCGGCGGAACAAAAAGCGAGCAACTTTGTATTAGTCCTTTGCACCAATAAACTTGTCCAATTCTTATTGCCCTAAATTGCTACGCAGCTTGGCGATATCACGATGCGGAGGAATACCGAATAGTTTTTTATATTCCCTGCTGAAATAAGACGGATCATCGTAACCGACGCGAAAGCTGGCGATCGCCACGTCCATGTTTTCGCCGAGCATCAGACGGCGCGCTTCCTGAAGCCGTATTTGTTTCTGGAACTGCAAGGGACTCATTGCCGTAACAGACTTAAAATGTTGGTGAAAGCCTGACACGCTCATGCCGATCTCACGGGCTGTATCTTCGATTTTTAGCGGCTGATCGATGTTCTCGCGGATTTGCTTGACCACCCTGGAGATGCGCTGCGCGTCGCCTTCCGTAGCGATCAGCTGGCCCAGGCGTGCGCTCTGTTTTCCTTTTAAAAGCCGGTAGATGATCTCGCGGATGATGAGCGGCGCGAGAAACTTCATTTCGTCCGGCGTGTCAAATAGTTTCACCAATTTGACGACCGCTTCCAGCAAATCGGCATCAACCGGGCTGACATCCATCGCCTTGACTCCGGCACCGCTTTTTTTTGTTTCGATGCCGGATTCAATCATCACCGCAGCAACAAGTGCCGGATCGAGGTCTATCCGAAGATTCAAATAAGGTTTTTCCTCTGACGCTTCGACAACATTACTCATAATCGGCAAATCAAGCGTCGAGATTAAGTAATGACCGGAATCATAGTGAAATAATTCATCGTTCAAAAGCACATCCTTACTGCCCTGCGCGATGACGCAGAAGGCGGGTTTTAATACGGATACCTGACTCTCGGTCGGTTTCGACGATTGATATATGAAAATGCCCGGAAACACTTCCAAAAGGCTGTTTTCGGGAGCGAGACGAATCATTCTTTCGATCAACTCTTCCCGATTGATCTGCATCTTTCGCTTTTCAAATTCTGCTTCTCTTTGGTTCATAAATTTATCTTAAAGGCTTTGTTTCTCTTCAGCACATGACGCGGCGGATTTTTGGAGAATTGTCCGGTTTTTTTCGATGAACGTCCTCACGCTATCCGTTCTCACGCCCGCATAATTGAACTCATACAGCAAACGGTAGAAACGCTGCTGATAAAAACCAGATTGATATTTGGAGAAATTTCAGATTAATAGAGCAACAATTTCAATCTGTGAATCTAACAATGAAAAGGGGAGAAATTATATGAAATATATATTAATTTTAGGGATGATGACTCTCATGATCAGCGGGCAGGCTTACACACAAACAGAACAAAAAGGACAATCAGAAAAGGGAAAAGAAATGGAAAAAATAACACCAAACGCATATACAACTTTTAAGGTAAGCGATAACATTGCAATGTATAAGGTTACTTTTAAAAACCAATACAAAATGAATGTTGCGGGACATCTATTTATTCCCAAGAATTTAGATCAGAGTAAAAAACATTCGGCGATCATTGTTGGGCATCCTATGGGAGCTGTAAAAGAACAAAGTGCCAATGTGTATGCTGCAAATATGGCTCAACGAGGGTTTGTGACTTTATCTGTTGACTTGTCTTTCTGGGGTGAGAGTGAGGGCGAACCACGCAACGCTGTTGCGCCTGATATTTATGCTGAAGATTTCAGTGCAGCAGTTGACTTTCTTGGTACTCGTCCATTTGTTGACAGAAACCGAATCGGAATAATTGGAATTTGTGGTAGCGGAAGCTTTGTTATCAGTGCCGCTAAGATTGATCCGCGAATGAAAGCGATCGCAACTGTCAGCATGTACGATATGGGAGCAGCCAACCGAAATGCACTTAACCGTTCGCTGACCCTTGAGCAGAGAAAGAAAATCCAGGAGGAGGCTGCAAAGCAACGTTATGTAGAGTTTACCGATGGTGAAACCAAATACACCAGTGGGACTGTACATAAGTTAGATGAAAACACACCCCCTATCCAGCGTGAGTTTTATGATTTCTACCGTACACCGAGAGGTGAATACACGCCTAAAGGAGGATCGCCGGAACTCACAACGCACCCGACGCTAAGTAGTAACGTCAAGTTTATGAATTTTTATCCGTTTAATGACATAGAAACGATTTCCCCTCGTCCTATGCTTTTCATCACGGGTGATAAAGCTCACTCAAGAGAGTTTAGTGAGGATGCCTACAAACGTGCAGCCGAACCCAAAGAATTGTATATCATTCCGAAAGCAGGACACGTTGATTTATATGACAGAGTTGAGTTAATTCCCTTTGATAAACTCACGTCATTTTTTACCGAACATTTAAAGTAACGTGAGTTTGGGATAAGACCGAAGAATTATGACTGGGTTTAGACTAGTTCGCGGTGCGAAACCCAAAAGCCTTACAGTGATTGAGATAGGGAAAAATGTACTCAATCGCAAGGCAGACTTGAGGTGTTACGGAAAAGATATCACATTGACCGGGAGTTCAACA
>JAHHHK010000041.1 GCA_019359395.1 Komarekiella atlantica HA4396-MV6 | reverse complement strand
GGTATCGCTCTTGGTGGGTACTTCGTGCCATCTCTCAATCTCAGTAATAGTTATTATTTCATCTTTTCTTGTTGCGATCGCCTAAACTAATATCCCCAATCAAGATCACCAAAAGTTGCCAAGACCCAAAATAACTTTCAACTATGGGTCGTCAATGGGATGATAGAGTAACCAGAGAAAAAGGTGAACAATTGTTATTTTTCTCCCTCCGCTTCTTGTTGCATAATGGCATTACAGTATTGAATCAGAGTTGTCAGGCGATCGCCAATAGTCTGAAGTCTCGCTTGTGCAGTAGATGCCTGTCGCGCTCCTTGGAAAAACATCACATCTATTTCCAACAGGCGCAGTTGCTTACTGATTTCCGTTCGATAAGACTGTACCCGCGAATCTTCATCAGTCAAAGGTACAATTTCCTGCCCAAACAACTGCTGTACCGATATCAAACGCTGCCTCAGCGTAGGTGCATCCAGTCCAGCTGTGGTAACATCAGCACGTAACTGCTCTAGCAATGTTGCTAGTGCCTGATATTTCTCAAGATTTAAAGACATCCAGTGCTAGTTAAGATAGTATTAATGTCAAGTAATTTTTCTTCTACAATAAACTTTTCTGAGTTAGTGTTAGCATCAAAAGCCTCAAATAAAGACTTGAGGCTTTGTTTGCAATCAATGGATTTTCAAGTTTATGATCCTTTAAATTCTGCCGGATGATTGCTATCAGAAACTTAAGAATCATCCTTACACTACTTTTTACACCCGTCTCTGGGCAACAGCATCTTCTAAGTACGATGCTGCCAGTTTTGTCTATCACTCGCTTATCTACCGATCACCTTTAGTCCCAATTGTATGAGCAGCATAGCGATAAATTCCTCAATTGATCTTACCCTTCCAGACTGGTTACAGAAATGCTTGAAGGGAGCATCAGCAACTAGCAGCGAAGCAGAAGATGACCGAAGGCATAGTGATACAGTTTTGATTGCTAGCGCATTTGAATTTGCTTATCAACTTCATCAAGGTCAATACCGCAAATCTGGAGAACCATACATTGCTCATCCTGTTGCTGTAGCTGGATCGCTGCGTGACTTGGGAGGCAGTCCTGCTATGATAGCAGCTGGTTTTCTCCATGATGTAGTTGAAGATACAGATGTCACAATTGAAGAAATAGAAGAACGCTTTGGGCCAGAAGTACGGCAATTGGTCGAAGGTGTCACCAAGCTTTCTAAAATCAATTTTAAAAGCAAAACTGAAAGCCAAGCCGAAAACTTCCGACGGATGTTTTTGGCAATGGCGCAAGATATCCGAGTAATTGTGGTGAAATTGGCAGATCGTTTGCATAATATGCGAACTTTACAATATATGCCAGAGGCTAGCCGCCGCCGTAGTGCTCAGGAAACACGAGATATCTTTGCACCCTTAGCCAATCGCTTGGGGATCTGGCGGATTAAATGGGAACTGGAAGATTTGGCTTTTAAATACCTAGAACCGGACGCTTTCCGCGAAATTCAACAGCATGTTTCCGAAAAACGCACAGCGCGGGAAGAGAAATTAGCTAAAGCTACGGATATTTTGCGGGAGCGTTTGCAGCAAGCGGGAATTCGCTGCCAGGATATCAGTGGGCGTCCTAAGCACCTGTATGGTATTTACCAAAAAATGCAGCGACAGCAAAAAGAATTTCACGAAATTTACGATTTGGCGGCGCTACGGATTATTGTCCAAACCAATGAGGAATGCTATCGTGCTTTGGCAGTAGTTCACGATGCCTTTCGCCCAATTCCCGGTAGATTTAAGGACTACATTGGATTGCCTAAACCCAATCGTTACCAGTCGTTGCATACTGGAGTAATTGGTTTGACTGGCCGTCCTTTGGAAGTACAGATTCGGACGATAGAAATGCATCATATCGCCGAGTACGGGATTGCTGCTCATTGGAAGTACAAAGAAACAGGCGGTTCTAACAATAGCCATTTGACGGCGACAGATGAGAAGTTTACTTGGTTGAGACAGCTATTAGAATGGCAAAGTGATCTCAAGGACGCACAAGAGTATCTTGATAGCGTCAAAGACAATCTATTTGAAGATGATGTTTATGTCTTCACCCCTAAGGGGGATGTTGTTCCTTTAAGTCCTGGGTCTACCAGTGTAGATTTTGCTTATCGCATTCATACAGAAGTCGGAAACCACTGTGCAGGGGTGCGAGTAAATGGGCGAATGGTACCTTTATCAACACGGTTGCATAATGGCGATATTGTGGAGATTATGACTCAGAAGAACAGCCATCCGAGTTTGGATTGGTTGAACTTTGTTAGAACCTCAGCGGCGAAGTATCGGATTAAACAATGGTACAAGCGATCGCGCCGAGAAGAGAATGTCGCCCGTGGACGGGAATTGTTAGAAAAAGAACTTGGTAAAACTGGTTTTGATAGCTTGTTGAAGTCAGAAGCGATGGAAAGTGTCGCCGAAAAATGTAACTATCACAGTGTGGAAGATTTACTTGCAGGTTTAGGTTACGGTGAAGTCACACTAAACCTAGTGCTAAATCGTTGGCGCGAAGTAGTAAAGGCGCAACAACCAGTTACCATTGCACCCCCGTTTATCCCCAAAGAGCCAACTACAGCAAAATCCTTGCGGGATGCTCCTACAACTAACTCCCGTACTGATTCACCAATTGTTGGAGTAGAAGGGTTAGTTTATCATCTAGCTGGGTGTTGTACCCCAATTCCTGGCGAACCAATTATCGGTGTAGTCACACGAGGTAGAGGAATTTCGATTCATCGCCAAGGCTGTCATAATCTGGAAAATGTCGAGTGTGAGCGCCTAGTACCAGTCAGGTGGAACTCAACGGCTGAAAATAGCGGTCATCCGCACACTTACCCAGTAGATATTCAAATTGAAGCACTTGATCGCGTAGGGGTGTTAAAAGATATATTGTCTCGGTTGAGTGACCAAGGCATCAATGTACGTCATGCTCAGGTAAAAACCGCTATTGGTCAACCAGCATTAATGGACTTGGGTATAGATATACGCGATCGCTCTCAATTAGAGCAAGTATTTACCCAAATCAAAAAAATGAGCGACATTTTGAATATACGTCGAATTGGTCAAATTGACGAGTAATAGGGGTAGAAAGACGTAGTTTTCCTGTATTAATTGGTAGGTGCGTTAACGCGGTGTAACGCACTAATTTCAAGATATCGCCTGCGGGCAGTCCAAGAATTATCTTAAATTTAAGTATAGAAGTTTGATATTTTTTGGATGGCGATCATGACTACAGAGGAATTTCAGCAATTGATCGAAAAACAGCCCTCATATCTCAATACACTGCCAGAAGCTCTGCGAGCAATGTGGTATGACAAGAAAGGTGATTGGGAACAGGCACACGAAATAGTTCAAAATGCTAGCGATGCTGACAGTGCTTGGGTTCATGCCTATCTACATCGGAAAGAGGGTGATTTGAGCAATGCCCATTTCTGGTATCGACGCAGTGGTCAGCCAGAGTTTTTCAAAGAGCTAGACCAGGAATGGGAACAAATAGTTTCTTGGTTGCTGAAAAAGGTCAACAAAACATGGACACGGCAGAATTGAAGCGGCGCTATGCCGCAGGGGAAAGATATTTTCCAGCAGCTATCTTAATTGGAGTCAAGCTCATTGGAGCTTATCTGCCGGGAATCAACTTATGGGGAGCAGATTTGAGCGGAGCTAACCTAGCTAAAGCCAAACTTTGGGGAGCAGATTTGAGTAGAGCTAACTTAGCTAAAGCAAATTTGACCAGAGCTAATTTGAGCGGTGTCAAACTCAATGAAGCAAATCTTCGGGGAGCCAAACTAAATCATGCCAAGTTGTATGGAGCAGATCTTACTGGAGCTTGCTATGACGAAAGTACCAGGTTTTCTAGAGGTTTTGATCCCGTAAGTAGAAATATGAAGAAGTTTTGATATTCTCACAGTTTGAAGCCGTGAGATTTTGAAGTTCTTATTTTGAATAAGCAACTCTCATTAACGCTACTAGCCTTTTAGCGTCAAGACCTATTGACATATCGTAACAATATTGTTATATTTAATTACATTAAAACAAAGTGTGTAACTAAATTGTCCATGTACAGCGTCACCGCAATATTTTAGTTTTCCGTGGGCGGTTAACTAATATTTTTTTAATTCAGTATTTGTATCTTTAATTGTCATTCTGACTTCTCTCTCCTACCTCGGTTAGTTTCGCCGAGGTTTTTTATTTTAGATTCCTAGGGAGGAAATTTTGCAGTCTCTACATCAACATCTTATTCCTCAGATATATAAAACTTTGTATGCTGAGTTTAATGGGTTTTAATAGTTCTGTTAAAAACTGGTGCAAGAAGATTTTAGGCTAATTGTTGATTTAGTTTTGGTTCTCGCCGTTGCAGCTTGTGGCGGACTGTTAGCGGCGCTGTTACGACAACCCGTGTTACTGGGATATCTCATTGGCGGGATGATTGTCGGGCCAGCCGGTCTGGGACTGATTAAAGAAGTTATTCAAGTTGAAACTCTGGCACAGTTCGGCGTCGCCTTTTTGTTATTTGCTTTGGGAGTGGAATTTTCCTTTGCAGAACTCAAAAAGGTAAAAGCGATCGCTCTTGGAGGCGGAGGACTTCAGATTGCGCTGACGATTTTGATCACGGTTTTGGTATGTGGGGTAACAGGAGCCTGGGGAACCTTACCTGCTAAAGGCGTATTTTTAGGCTCAATTCTGTCTTTATCTTCTACAGCGGTTGTCCTCAAGTGCTTGATGGAGCGTAACGAAACAGAAATGCCCCACGGGCAAGTGATGTTGGGGATTTTGGTCGTGCAGGACTTGGCATTGGGACTGATGCTAGCCGTGTTACCAGCCCTCAACCAACCAGCAGAAACTATTGGCATCGCCGTGTTAACAGCGCTGCTGCGGATTGGTTTATTTGCAGCTGGCGCAGTGGCGGCGGGAATTTGGCTGATTCCCCCTTTGTTGCGAATGCTAGCCCGCACCGAAAGCCGAGAGCTTTTTTTATTAGGCGTAGTTGCCTTGTGTTTAGGTATTGCCCTGTTAACAGAGTATTTGGGACTATCTATTGAAATGGGGGCGTTTGTCGCCGGTTTAATGATTTCTGAGGTGGAGTACGCTGACCAAACCTTAACTTATGTAGAGCCGCTGCGAGATATTTTTGCCAGTTTATTTTTTGCCGCCATTGGGATGTTAATTGACCCAGTGTTTTTGTGGAACAACCTAGAATTGATTTTGGGGTTGGTAGCACTAGTTTTTGTGGGTAAGTTTTTGATTATTACGCCCCTAGTGAAGTTGTTCCGCTACCCGTTGAAAACAGCCTTAATAGCCGGGTTAGGATTGGCTCAAATTGGAGAATTTTCCTTTGTTCTGGCTAGTGAAGGGCAAGCGTTGGGCTTGGTATCCCGACAGATATATTTACTGATTTTGGGAACCACAGCAGTCACACTTGTACTTACGCCTTTTGTACTGCGATTAGTACCATTTTTATTCAACTTTGCCGAATCAATGCCTTGGCTGAAACCATATTTAGAAGAAGATCAGCCACGCGATATGTCAGCAGAACTACCCTTAAAAGACCATGTAGTAGTTTGCGGCTATGGGCGAGTCGGCAGGAATTTAGTCAAGTTGTTGCAGCAACACAACTTACCTATAGTTGTCATTGACCAATCAGAAAGCAGAATTCAGCAGTTACGTGATGCCGGAGTGGCTTATGTATATGGTAATTGCGTCAGTTTACACGTTTTGGAAACCGCTGGAGTAAATCATGCTAAAGGAATGGCGATCGCACTTCCTGACCCCATGAGTAGCCGCCTTTGCCTGAAACGTGCTTTAGAATTGTGTCCAGAACTAGATTTGGTCGTCCGTGCCACTCAAGATAAAAATATTGAAGTGCTTTACCAATTGGGAGCCAGGGAAGTTGTGCAACCAGAGTTTGAAGCCAGCTTAGAAATGGCAACCCATTTATTAACTAGCTTAGGCTTGTCATCTGATGTCTTGCAGCAGGAAATGCAGCAAATCCGCAATGATCATTATTTACAATTGCGCCCAGAGCGTTCTGCATCAGAAGTTTCCTACGATTTGCAGCAAGCAACTCGCGATTTAAATCGGCGCTGGTATCCCCTACCATCTGATTCGCCCTTGATTGGTATGAGTATAGAAGAAGCAGATATGCGCTATCTCACAGGAGCGAGTTTAATGGCAATTCGCCGCGTTAACGGCGATGAAATAGATTATCCCAATAATCAAACTAGATTGGAAGCAGGCGATCGCCTGCTGGTAGTGGGTGCAAATGAAGAACTAGCAGCCTTAGCAGAATTAGCTAAAGGACAAGTGGCTGTTCCCGGTGAAAATAGTGCTTGTCAGTGGATCACAATTAATGGTGATTCCCCAGTCTTGGGTAAAACTCTTGCAGATTTGGATATCCAACAGTCATCTGGGGGACAAGTGCAAGCCATCCGCCGAGATGGTAAGTTTATTCGCTCTCCTGATGGCAATATAGATTTACGTTTGGGTGATCAAGTACTATTGTGCGGTAGTTTGCCCAGTCTAAATCAATTACAACTGTTGTTTGTCCCCACTAGTGCAGTGTCGCTATCTATCCCAATAGTAAAAGCAAGTGAGGCAGAAGCGCTTAAAGAGTTTCTGCCTTTGGATAATTTGCGGGAGTAGAGACGCGATGAATCGCGTCTGTACAAGGGTTATGATTTGACTTTGGAACGCCAGTTGCTACAAGCCGGGGAACCCGCCCAACGCACTGGCTCCTTTTGACTAACTCTTGGGCTTAATGTAGGCGATCGCTTGCTTCCAAATAGTGGTTTGCTGACTGTTCTCATCTAAAATACATACACAGTATGAGTCTTGCCATAAAACCCTACCTGTGAGCGAATCGTTTGTCATTAGTTTGAATTCCACCTGTGTTGTTTCTTTAATCAGATGTTGCACTTGCCTAATGCTAGGTAGTGAGGTATCAAATTCAGTTGTTAGCATTTTTAGTAATGATGTAATGGGGATTGGGTACTGGGGATTGGGGATTGGGTATTGGTATTTAGAATTAGAGATTGAGAATTAGGGATTAAGTATTAGAAAAATCTTTCCTACCTAGTTTCTAGTCCCCAGTCCCTAGTCCCTAGTCCCTAGTCCCCAGTCCCCAGTCCCTAATCCTTGATAATTCATCCTTAGAGAAATGGCAATCGAATTTACTAAGTATCACGGTCTAGGTAACGACTTTATTCTGATTGATAATCGCTCATCATCTGCGCCTGCACTGACACCAGAGCAAGCGATCAAGTTGTGCGATCGCCACTTTGGCATTGGTGCTGATGGTGTAATTTTTGCCCTACCGGGAGAAAATGGTACTGACTACACCATGCGGATTTTCAACTCTGATGGTTCAGAGCCGGAAATGTGCGGTAATGGTATTCGCTGTTTAGCTGGGTTTTTGGCAGATTTAGAGGGCGAATCTCGAAATCAAGACCGATATCGTATTCAGACATTGGCTGGTGTGATGACGCCCCAACTGATGCAAGATGGTCAAGTGAAGGTGGATATGGGTTTACCTCGTTTACTCGCTCAAGAAATTCCTACCACCCTTACACCTGCTGAAGAAAAAGTCATTAATCAGCCGCTAGAAGTGGCGGAGCAAATTTGGAATGTCACTTGTGTGAGTATGGGAAATCCTCACTGCATTACTTTTGTAAAAGACGT
The DNA here is from genome assembly GCA_019359395.1 of Komarekiella atlantica HA4396-MV6. GTDB lineage: Bacteria > Cyanobacteriota > Cyanobacteriia > Cyanobacteriales > Nostocaceae > Komarekiella > Komarekiella atlantica. The sequence continues at coordinate 56,340 of JAHHHK010000041.1, read as the reverse complement.
AGCAGCAATTCCCTTAGAAACCATCGGCCCTCTGTTTGAGCATCATCCAGTTTTTCCTCAACGGACAAATACAGAATTTATTCAAGTAGTGAGCCGTGACTATCTAAAAATGCGAGTGTGGGAACGAGGTGCTGGGATCACGCTGGCTTGTGGTACTGGTGCTTGTGCTGCCTTGGTAGCTGGTGTATTGACAGACAAATGCGATCGCACCGCTACCGTAGAATTACCTGGTGGGGCTTTACAAATCGAATGGTCAGAAATAGATCAGCGTATTTATATGACTGGATCTGCTGAGCGAGTGTTCACAGGTAATATATAAATCACAAAGATAAGTAATAGTAGGGTGGCCGGCCATTATAATGCCCACCCTACAAACTGATTCAGGACTTACGCACAGGTAACGGAGAATCGTAGACACGAAGTGGCTTCCCGAAGGGTACCACAGAGAAGCCAGTGCGTTGGGCGGGTTCCCCGACTTGAAGCAACTGGCGCGACACGGAGAGCACGGTGAAACAGCGCTGCGGGAGGGTTTCCCTCCGCAGGCGACTGTAAACCCGAAGGGAGAAATAAGAGTTTCAGAGAGTTTTTGCGTAAGTCCTATGGTTATTTTTGCATAGTGCCTATGAACAGCGAGATTGTTTGTAGCGCTTAAGAAAAATTTTTCTTGAAATTAGAACTAGATTTGTCATGAGCCAAAAGTAATAATCTTAGCCTACTTATTTCTAACTTTAGGGGAATTTAATATCTAGAAAATGTATTTAGAAATAATAAAAGAGGTGTTACACACTTTACTCATTTGTGCAATACCTCTGTCAGTAAGTGAGGCAAAAATTATGTCAAATCAAGTTATGGAATCTAATTCATTGGTGGAGTTATCCCCAGAAGAACAGCAGTTTCTATCTGGAGGATGCAAATATTGTGGAGAAAAGAAATATCACCACCATCACCACCATCACCATCATCACCATGTTCACGAGTTTAGATACCCTAAGAAAGATACGAAAAACTGTTGTGATAGCGACAGTGACTAATGATTAACTACATAGATAAGTAAAACTTTTGTCACAAAAAGGTAGGATTCCCTTGAAGATTTAGTTTTTTAAACGAAGTTCTAGAATAGGGAATACCTACCAAACAAACAATATTTTTATCAGTCAACAGTCAACAGTTAACAGTCAACATGAAATCCCATCTCTTTTTAGGGGTGGATGAGGTTAAAACTTTACCATCGCTTCCTTAAAGGATTTGAAAAATCGAAGCTGCTAAACGTTAATAGCTTGTGTTACCCAAGGTTCAATTTTTGTCATAAGATTAACGTGTATATACTTAATAGTTCCAGCAGGATTGTGTTATTCAAATCTAAGTTTCATTATGACAACTAGACCACTCTTCAATTGGCTTACTTGTCCCCGGCCTAATCCTCAAGCAAATTTGCGTTTATTCTGCTTTCCTTATGCTGGTGGTGGGGCTTCAACCTTTCGTACCTGGTCTAAGAGTCTACCTGAAACTGTCGAAGTCTGTCCTGTGGAACTTCCGGGACGGGGATCTCTAATAAGGTTGCTTCCTTTGACGCGGTTAGAGCCGCTTGTAAATGCGATCGCATCAGAACTGATATTATACTTAGATAAACCATTCGCCTTTTTCGGTTACAGCATGGGTGGACTAATTAGCTTCGAGTTAACCCGGCTACTGCGCTCTCAATATAGTCTTACTCCATTTCACCTTTTTATATCTGCTCGCCTTGCGCCGCAAATCCCGTTAACAAAACCACCTCTACACACATTATCAGAGCCGGAGTTGTTAGAAAAACTTCGTAATTTCAACGGTACACCCGAAGCAGTCTTAGAAAATCAGGCATTGATGGAACTGTTCTTGCCAATTCTGCGGGCAGATTTCGCAATTGTGGAAACTTATGTTTATACTCAAGAGCCACCCCTAGAATGTCCGATTACTGTTTTTGGTGGCTTACAAGACCAAGAAGTCAGTTATGAAGCTTTGCAAGCATGGCAACAGCAGACTACCGCTGCTTTTTCATTACAGATGTTCAACGGTGCACACTTTTTTATCCACTCAGAGCAGGCGGCATTATTGAAAAGTATAGCTGAAGAATTACAGATGCGAGCGCCAGCGGCGTAAACAAATGTGGGCGATCGCCAACACAATCGCCCGACAATTATCTATTATGGGCTAATATCTACATTATGGTTTTTGCGTGGCGATCGCTAATTTTGCTCCCTCAACTTGACGTACCCGATCCATTACCGTTACTACTTCGCCATAACCGACTTTTTCATCAGCATTAATAATCACCAAAACTTCTGAGTTAGAGCCAACTAAAGCACGCACTTGCTGTGTCAAATTATCAATTGCCACTGGTTTCCGATTCAGGCTGATCTGTCCTTTGTCATCAACCGTAACGGTGATTTTAGTGGGAACTTGCTGTTGTTTTGCTGTGGCTGCTTTCGGTAAATTTACTGGTAATCCTTCTGAGCGTGTTAAAAATAAAGTTGACATGATAAAAAACGTCAAAATTGCAAATATCACGTCAATCATCGGCACAATATTAATCTGTGGTGGCAACTCAGGTTCATCTTGTAGGCGCATAAGTTTTTTCTCCTCGTTCGTAGCGACGGCGATAGAGCAATTCTAGTTGTCCTCCATACTCCTGAATCAATGCTATTTGGCGCTGGTACAGTCCCCGGAAAGTATTAGCAAAGAGGAGTGTAAATATTGCAACAATCAATCCTGATGCAGTTGATACCAAGGCTTCACTAATCCCGGATGTAACACCGACTGTTTTAGTACCTCCCACATCACCAAGGTTTAAGGAAGCAAAAGAGGTGATCAATCCTAATACAGTCCCAAGAAGACCTAAAAGTGGCGCTAAACCGATGATTGTCTCTAGAAGATTTTGGAAGCGTTTGAGTACAGGTATCTCAGCCTGCGCTTCACTTTCTAATGCCAAACGAAATTCTTCGGGATTTGGGCCTTCCAACTCTAAAGCCGCCAGAAAAATACGGGCAAGTGGTAAATCTGCATTTTTTTGCAGTTTATCCATTGCACCGACAACGTTATCGAGTCGATAGAGATTCAAAACATCTCGCACTACGCGGCTTTGACGTTTATTAATCCGTACCCAAAAAACTACACGCTCAATTATCAGCCCCACTGCCAATACTGAAAAACCCAGCAGGGGCCACATGACCACACCACCTGCTGTAAAAAGATTTTGAATTCCCATGTAATGCCTCTAAATGCCAACAATAACACAGTCAGACTACCAGAATCTTGAGAAAACCTGATAGTTTTTCTCAATTAAATTTAAAATATAATGATAATTTTTTTAAATCAATCAGTGATGATTTTTATTTACCTATTTGTGAGTTTTATATAAAAAAAAATAATTTCATTGAATAAAAATTTATTTTATCTAAAAACCCTGATGTTAGAAGATGTTTTTGATAAATATGCAGTTCGCCAAAAATTTTAATTTTTTACTTGCGTATTTACACCAATACATCCTAATATGACTAAATTAGTGAGAATGGGTAGCAATAGACTATGAGCTTTTCTGGCATCACTGGTGAGCAACGTTCCAAAGAAGTTGAGGCTCTCAAGTCTTTTCTAACTTACAGTTTGATTGGCTCGCTAGCGCTGCATATCGGCGCACTGTCATCAGGCATAGGTAATTTTTTGGCGCGAGTGCCTGAACTAGAAGAAGAACCAATAGAGTTAGCGATCGTTGAACCGACTACAGAACCAGAAAAACCAGCAAAAGAAGTTCCACAAGAAATAAAAAAACAGCCCGAAGTTGTACAAAAACAGCCCATAGTAACTCAACCAGTACAAAAGGTTGTTGAACCTCCAAAAACTCCACCAGTTCAACAACAACCAGAAAGGGTTACACCAGTACCACAAAAAGTACAGCCAATAAATACCCCGCAAAAAGAAGTTGTCACTAGGTCAGAAGCTCCTGTGACAACATCTGCACCTGTTACTCCGTCTAACAATAATTTAAGACAACAGTTGAGCGAACTGAGAGATTCTACACCGACTCAAGGTGGTAGTGATAGTACACCGTCAAATACCCTTAGCAACTCTGGCTCTGGTGTTGCTTTAAATACAGGTACAGGCACGGGGAGAGGTACAGGCATAGGTAGAGGTACAGGAATAGGCACAGGCATAGGTACTGGTACAGGCAATCAATCAGGAAACCGATCGCCAGTGGTAACAGCACCAACAGCGCCTACACCTCCAAAAATTAACAATTCCGGTACTGGTAATGGTCGTGCAGCTTGTCGCGAATGCGCTGCTAAGTATCCAGAGGCAGCAAGACGACGAGGTATTGAAGGTAGAGTAGAAGTAGCTGTCGATACTGACGATAAAGGTAATGTTACGAATGTGCGGGTAGCGAAATCTAGTGGAAACCGCGACTTGGATGAAGAAACCCTAAGACAAGCACGTAACTGGAAATTAAAACCCGCGTCTGGTGGTAGACAGGGAGTGTCGATCGCAACTGAATACGCTATACAAGGCTCACGGCGACACCGCCAAGCCCAAGAACAGAAAAAACGCAGAGAAGCGCAAGAAAGAAGCCAGCAAACAGCGACTTCAAATACTGACTCCACAAACACAACTCGCAGACGTAGGCGATCGCTAGCACCGACAATTACAGATGTTCCCGCCGAAAAACCAGTACAATCTAGAGTTACCCCTCAGATCCGCCGTCCCAGAGTAGAAAATAATGCCGCAGGTTCAACAACTCAACCTAGGACAAATCGCACTCAGGGAACTGCCAGAGAGTCTTTACGCAACATCCAGCGTGAGCGAGTAAATTCATCACCAAAGCCACAAGCAACTACAAATCGACGGCGGCGCAGAGAAAACACTAATACTAGTCAAACTCAAAACAAGTTACGGCAGTCTCTACGTCAGTTGCGCTCACAACCACCTGCTGGTACAAATCAGGAATAGAGCTACAACATAGGTTTTACTTAGTGTCTTAGTGCCTTTGTGGTTAATTAAAATTTTTTTCACCACAAAGGTACAAAGAACATTAGATCTCTTGCAAAAGTCCAAAAATTCTGAGTGTCATTCTGACCAGAACGTAGTAGAGGGAAGAATCTCCGAGATGTTTCGCTCCGCTCAACATGACATTTAGGGAACTCCTACAAATAAATTATCTAATTTTGTGGGGTGGGCATCTTGCCCGCCCAGTTCACAGGACGGGCAAGATGCCTATCCTATCTCCTTTCTTCTTCCAAGGAAGTTTTACCGTAAATCGGCTACCTCTTCCCAATGCACTTTCGGCATGGACACTACCACCATGCAACTGTACAATTCGTTGCACCATTGCTAATCCTAAACCTGTACCTGCTTGACGGCGGGTGTATGCATTATCAATATGCACAAAAGGTTGAAATAATTTAGAGAGGTCGTCTGAAGAAATGCCAATGCCTGTGTCTACCACGCTGATAAAGATATATTCGTTTGTGGAATTTGGCTGAACTTCAATCCAGACTTTGCCATTGTCTAGAGTAAACTTGATAGCGTTGTTTAACAGGTTAACGAGCATTTGTCTGATGCGGTACTCATCGACTTGGATGGGTTCGAGTCCTTCTGGTACTTGTGAACTGAGTCGAATATTTTTCTTGAATGCTTGCTGTTTCACAAAACTGAGGCTGGAGTTACATAATTCTTGGATAGAAGCGGGAGCCAGTTGCAGTTCGATTTTACCGGATTCGATTTTGGCAAAGTCGAGGATGTTATTAATCAGTTGCAGTAGGTGCTTACCGTTAAGTTCTAGAGTATTTAAGGACTGGTGCTGTTCTTGGCTTAGAGGGCCAGATACCTCATTTTGAAGTGCTGTGGCGATCGCTAAAATTGAGTTTAGGGGAGTCTGGAGTTCATTACTCATATTTGCGAGGAATGTATTTTTGGCACGATTTGCCACTTCAGCAACTTCTTTAGCCTCACGTAGAGCGGATTCTGCACGAATGCGATCGCATATTTCCAAAGTTAGCGCCACAAAGTCAGCAATGGAACCTACAAAGTTTTGCTCAATCAGTTCCCACTGGCGGGGGGTTCCAACTTGTTCATGAAATACCATTCCCACCACTTCACCCCCAACCCAAATGGGGGCAACAATTAAAGATACGATGTTGTGCGGTTCTAGCAGTTGAGCCAGTAATTCCTTCACCCGTAGATCGTTGCGCGTGTCAGTAACGATGATGGTGCAAGCAGTTGCTAAAGCTTTAAAGTAGATAGGATAATCTTTCCGCTTGAGTTCCATACCTGCGGTAAATCTCTGTTTGCTACGTTCGTAGAGATTTACACATTGTAATTTGGTGCGATCGCCATTGTATATCCACACGCTAACTCTCTCGACTTCTAAAGCATTCGCTGCTGTTTCCGTAATTACTTTAAACGCTGTTTCCAAATTTCCATCTGAAACGGCTCTGTGATTTGCCAATTCTGCCAATGCGCGACTGTGTTGGCCTAGTCTGCGTTCATTCTGGATGCGCTGTTGAATTTCTTGCTGCAACTCTTGAGTTCGTAATTCTAAATCTTCCTTCGCAGTTGCCAGTTTTGCAAAGGATTCGCGTAACTGCTGCGTCATCTGGTTAAAAGAGCCAGCCAACCCCTCCAGTTCATCAATACCTTGTACTATCACTGAATCCTCGGCATTGATGAAATCGTCTGAAGTTTTGCGTTGGGCTAAAGCTTTTACCGCTGTACTTAAGTCGATAATTAGTTGAGCTATCCAACGGATGGTAAGAATCCCCAGCAATGCAGCCATGACAAAAGCTGCCAAAGAGAACCAAATTATGGTTTGAGTATTGCGATCAATTTGCCCGTTGTAGAGCGATAAATATATAGTTAATCCTACCGTTAGCGAGATTTGTAGCAAAAACGGCACAACGAGAACGCGACTTAACGGCACGCCTTTAATTAAGGAAGAAAGCCAACTCTGCCCAGGTTTTTGGATCATCTGCCTGCTTCACTCCCTTTTTCAACCGCTCCCAATGCTTTTAATCTTGCTCGTTGAACTGACTTGATGCCATTTACACCTATGATATCTATCCAGGACTTACGCGAAAATTGCCAAAAAGGTTAATTATGCAACCGCCAAGACGCCAAGACGCCAAGAATTTTTAGAGTGTGCGTAAGTCCTACTATCGTTTTATAGACAGTGATTTCACTATCCTGCTGGCTAATCCATAGTTTGAAATCGGTTGAACCAAGTGTCAATATACCACTTCACAAATGCCTTTGTTAAACAGACCTCTTCCTTCGCGCTACAAGATTACTTTATCTTCTTCCTTTGCGTCCTTGGCGTTCTTGGCGGTTCGTAAAATAAATTTAGGTAATCTAGCGGTGGGACAGGAGCCGTCTTAAAAGTTTATTTTATAGACAGGTCTATTGAGTTCATACCGCAATTTCTACGTTTAAGTTGCGGTGCAAAGATGCGGTAAGCTTCCAATGCTGCCTGTTTGACAGATTCAGGAACAATAGGGAAAGTTGTCAAAATGTAGCTAAACTCTTCTTCAGTTAAACCGTAAAGGTGCGCTATCATGCCGTCGAGTTCTGCTCGTAGCTGAGCGCGTTCTGTCTCGTCGGTAACGCCTTGTTTGTGGGATAACCCGACTTCTTGCGCGAGTTCGTCAAATTCTGGTGTGGTACATATTAGTTTAGCGGCGCGTTGTACTATGTCATTGAAGTAGCGATCGCTTTTCGTTAATCGCGGTACTGGTAGCTGGTATATATAAAAGTAATTTAATGTCGTAGTAACTTTTGTTCGTAAAAGCCAGTCTAGAATGAAGGTGTTCCAGACTGCACAGAGAAATAATTGACTAACATTATCTATTAGCAGTTTTCCTTGCTGATCGAATATTTTTGCTGTTGGAATCTTGTTACCGTGAAAAGTAGGAGGAATGATAGACGAAATCATCGTCCTTTCATTGGTATTACTAGCAATATCACGAAATCCCAGCCGAAAAAATTGATAATCTAATTTTTGATTGGTATCACTTTCATTTCGTCCTAATAAAGCTTTCCTCGCTTCCTGTTCATCAACCCAATACCTTGGTTCAGCATATAGATGAGTGAACTGATGAATCATCTTGCCTTCATAAAGTGGTAATCTTCCTTTACTCGACTGTTGCTTAAATAAATGACTATCATTCGTCATATCAAATTCGCGAGTTAAGTGCAAATTCCACTTACCCTCAATCTTTTCTCCCAGCAAAGGAAACTTAAGCATTTTCCTAGAAATGCGGATATCCACCTCATTCTTAAACTCCATTACAGATAGTGAATCAGGCGAGAGTTGACGCACCATGTCAACGCTAATCTGCAAGCTATGATCATTAGGAAACCTTTCAAGTTCATTCACATCAAGACGCATAAAAGCCGATGGAAATTCTGTTGTTGTATTATCTTTTTCAAAAGAAAGAATAACAAACTTAAACCGACTATCAACACCTTCAAATATTGTCTTGCGATTCTCAAAGCAGAATAAACCAGTAACTTTTGTTTGATTAAACAACATCTCCCGCAATTGCTTAGTTCCCAAATCAGTGTAGATACCGCTAGGAATCACAATTCCACACTCGCCACCCGAACGCAAAAGATTAAAACATTGTTCTACAAACAACTTATATAAATTAATATCCGTCCCTGCTTTTTTGCCATTAACAATAGAAATCTGATTTTTATACTGCTCAGATGAACGATAATAAGCACTTAAATAAGGATATTTACTCTGATATTCTAACCAAGCGTTAGCAATCTCAGGTTTTTGTAATAGTTTGTTCTGCTCTTTCTCAAAAGCCTTGATATCCATTTTGTTCTTCGTCACCAGTTCATTATGCTGTGCAAAGAACTCTTTAGCTTGCGGCTTAAATATCTCCCACGGTGGATTAGTAATAATCGCATCAAAGCCACCGCGTTCTAAAACCTTATCAAAGTGATAACCCCAGTGAAAAGGCTTCAGCGCTGCAATATCCTCAACCTTTAATACACGTTTCTGTGATTTTCCAGATAACTGCACTTCCTCATACTTGATACCCAAACGCTTACTAAACTCATCCAGTAATAAAAGATTTAAGTTCTTTTCCGATTTACTGTTTAGTTGTTCAATACTTCTGCGTAGATGTCTCAAACAAGTATCTTTAGGTGTATCTGTGTGAGGTAAATTCTGAGGAAAAAAGGCATATTCTTTGTAAGATTCAATTGATTTATTCTTCTCTTCTAATATTTTCTTGTAATTATCGGCTGCTAATGTTTGTAAAAGATTGCCTTGTAGCGAATTTCCAACCATATCAAACGCTGTTTCATCAACCCGAATTAACCCAATCAGCGAATTACCAGCCATAATATTAAAGTCAATATTCGGCAACGGTTCCAACTCACCGACATTTTTAGCAGAAGAAACCAACGCTAGAAACAAACGCAGCTTTGCAATTTCTGTTGCTTCCTCCATAATGTCTACACCATAGAGGTTATCAGTAACAATACGTTTTTTAATATAATAATCTAACGATGCATGAGAGTTTTTTATTTCCTGTAAAACTGCAAAACTTTGCGTCTCTTCTCCCATCAACTCAATTGACCCAATCACCGCACTATAAACTTGAATTAGCGTCTTCATCGCCGCTACAAGAAACGCACCTGAACCACAAGCCGGGTCAAGAATTGATAAATTGGGGAGAATATCATCAATTAACAGATAGCAAATATTTGCATCCAGTTTGATGATTAGTTCATTAATATCCTCAAATGACTTCTCACTATCAGACAGCCGATTATTTACACGGTCTACAATTAATTTGTGAATAGTTTTATCACAGAGATATTCTGTAATTTGCGGTCTAGTATAATACGCACCGAACGCTTTTTGATTAATATATTTTTCAAAAATATATCCTAAAACATCAGGGTTTATTTCATCATCTTTACCCTCTGGCGTATCATCCAGATTCCAAGAATAACGCTTAAATAAATCTAAAACTTGCTCAAACGCCTTATCAGCTATAAAAATCTTATAATCTTTTTCAATACGATGTTGAAGAAATAATCCACCATTGAGATATTTAACCTTTCCTACCAAATTTTGAACTGATGAATCTCGGTCTATCTCAGGTTTAGCAAAGCTTTCAAAAAATAACGCCTGAAGAAATTCATCATAGAATAAATCTTCACCTTTTTGCTGACTTTGTTCTAACTTATTTTGTAAATAGTTTAAATCCTGGTTATCAATAAAACCCTTACGCTGGAGAAAATAAACGAACATCAGGCGATTGAGAATTACCGATGTGTACCAACGTCTATCTACTTCGTTACTAATTCCTTTAACAAACTGCAAAAACTTCTGGTGTTGCTCTTGAAATTCCTTGTAAAACTTTTTAGTTACTGGCTCGACATCCAGAGCTTTTTGCAACTTATGGGCAATTTCTATAACAGTCGGCTCACCAGATTCTAATTCAGCAATCTCAATAACTAAAGAACCAAGCTTACTTAAAAATAAGTCTCCCGGTTGACCTTTCACATATAAATGGTCGCGGATATAACTTTTACTATCTTCTCTTTTTACCCAATACCAAAGACTGCGTGTACGTTCTTCATCAATAAAAATCAGCAGATTTTCATTGATTAATTTAGTAATTTCTTTGTAAATTTCAACTCTAACTTTAGCTTCTGGAATTGCGCCATCTGCTGCTACAACCTCAAATACAGCAACTCCCGAAATTTCAGCAATACTTTTGTAGTGATACGTCTTTTCGTCAACTTCCAACGAAAGAGTTTTTTTCTTTGAAGGTTGTGACCAACCTAACTCTTTTATAAACAAATCATTAAATTGGAAGTTATAGAGAAAATCGCGTGTTCGTTGAAAATTAAGTGACATAATTTACCGTAAATAACTTGGAAAATAAAAACCAAGCATGGTAAACTTGCCATTCAGAAAATAAATCTGTGGCTCTAAAATTAAGTCTGCGTAGGCGGACTTTAATAAACCCTTTTTAGACGAGTTAAATTTTTTTATTTAAACCATGCTTTCTATACTTTATAAATCCTTTATCCTTATTTACAGTTGAGAAAATATACTGAAAGTTATTGAGTTATTTAAGCGCCGGCTTCATTTGTACAGACGCGATTTTTAATCATCAGGTATATTTGCTGATTACTTTATCAAAATGCCTAATTGCTTGCTCAAAATGGTTAAATGCTTTCGCAAAATACTTAAATGCTTTCTCAAAAGCAGGTTTGACTTACTCAAAAGCTTTAAATGCTTACTCATTTTGGTGTATTCCGCAAGCAAAAGCTTTAAATACTTACTCAAAAGCTTTAAATGCTTACTCATTTTGGTGTATTCCGCAAGCAAAAGCCTCAAATGCTTACTCATTTTGGTATATTCCGCAAGCAAAAGCTTTAAATGCCTACTCATTTTGGTATATTCCGTAAGCAAAAAGGCATTTGACTTTCTCAAAATACTTGAATGCTTTCTCATTTTTAGTAGTGTAGTAGTGTAGGTTGGGTTGAACGGAGTGAAACCCAACAATGCTTAGGTTATTAATGTTGGGTTTCGTTCCTCAACCCAACCTACTAGTCTGTTGCAAAAGTTTTGAGAGGTTCGTAGTAAGCACTTCAGTACTGTAAGTTGGGTTGAACGGAGTGAAACCCAACAATGCTTAGGTTTATTAATGTTGGGTTTCGTTCCTCAACCCAACCTACTGGCTACGTCTTCCCTTAATTACGAATTACGAATTAGTATCATTCCTCAAATAATCCCAGCGAACAAATAATCTGAGGCTCTCGGTGCTCTACTTCTTCACTCACAATACACAAACGGTCATCCATCCGCAGCGCTACTACTAATTCTGCTAATTGTTGATTACTAATACCACTTCTTAGTTGACGGTTGAGGGTATCAATTGCTGACTGTCGCAAAGGGTAACGATAAATATCATCAATCGCCTTCAAAAGTTCGTCAGTGACAAATAACGTTCCCTTCATTTCTTGAGCATAGCTCTTAAGTCGTTCATAAGTTTTGAATCTCGCCCCTGATGGTCGTCCCAATTGACCACCTACGTTTTTTTCTTCTTCAGCAATCAATTCAACACCTTTTTTAACTAACTCGTGATGCTGTTTATCTCTAGGGATTGCTGGAGTAAATTCATCACACGCCGCCATCCGAAGTACTCCCAATTGTGACTGCGTGACGCTGTTACCTTCACGGTCAACGTAAACCAAGGAATCATTACCTTCAGTGGTTTTTATATACAGCAATACACCGTTTGGTTGAATAGGTTGACCTATATGAGCACGAGTAGAATAAACCACATTAGACATTTCTTCGATAGTCTTCTTCAAACCAGGATTGTCATCTGTAGCTTTTTTCCAAATTTGAAAAGCTTCCGATGTCAAGTCTACTTCCGTGTCCTCATCGCCATCCAACATCCCAGATTTCTCGTTGTAGAGGTCGAGAATTACTTGTGTAGAATCGTCTTCAAAAAATGCTTCATCAGTTCCTACAACTTCAGCATTTTCTTGCAATCGCTGGCGCAGTCTTTCCCGCAAATTAATAATACGTTCTACTCCCTCGGCTGGCAAGAAAGAATAACAGATAATTTGTTCTGCTTTTTGTCCAATTCGGTCTACCCGTCCCGCCCGTTGAATTAAGCGAATAATCGCCCAAGGTAAATCCCAATTAACTATAATTGCACAGTCTTGTAGGTTGTGACCTTCACTTAAAATATCGGTGGCAATTAAAATACGTAATTCACTTGATGGCGAGATAGGAATTCCATTACTCACCGGGCTAAACCTTCCTGTCATTTCTGTTGGGTCTTTAGATTGACCTGTTACCCCTGCAATATTCGTGATATTTAGTGCCTGTAAATTATCAGCAAGATAACGTACTGTATCAGCAAACTGTGTGAATATTAGTACCTTATCATTAGGGTGAGTTTGCGTTAGCAATTTAACCAAAGCAGCAAGTTTTTCATCATGCTTGGGATTCCATTCACCACAATTTTGCAGCACATTAATCAATGCTTGAGCATCAGATAACAAATCCTGCTTCAGCTTTTTAATATCAAATAGTGTAGAACGCAGCCATTTAAATCGTCGTTTATATCGAGTTGTGTATTCTTGGTAAACTGACTCAGCACGTTGACGAAAATTCTTCTCTTGCAATAACTGATTTTCTAAATCTACTACATTTGTCTCATCTTCTATTTCTGCATCAAACAATGTTGCTGTTACGGAATCTGCATCTTCATCATTATTGCGAGTGTCTAATAAATCAGCCTCTTGAGTACCTATAGGAATATCTAGCCCTTTTTCAATAGCAGTTAAATAAATAAAGTTCCGTAAAATGTGGCGTTCAATTGATTGAATAAAAGCAATACCACTACTTTCTAAGCGTTTAAATAAGTTAGTGCGGGAAAATCCCATTAACCTTTTTCCACCACGAAATAACCCACTCAATACGCGTTGTTCTGCTTCTGTGGGTGGTTGCTTGTGTTTAGCAGCAATGTAATTGCCTAGCCCATAACGAGGTAAATTAAGTTGATTAATTAATTCTATAATTGCTTCGGAATAAAGATGAGAATAAGGGTCAGCGTGAGAACTTTCTAAAGTAAATTTGACAGTACGAGGTTTACGCTCTGGAAAATAAGAACGTCTGCCATCAGAAAATTTAAGATATTTGCGCCCTGTTTCATCAGTGTTGGCGTAGTTATCTTTAATAAACGATCGCGTCCGCCGCACCATGTAACGTTTCATCAATTCTCGCCAGTCATCGGCATATTCGCTCTTTTCAAAAGCAGCTAAAGAACGTACAGAACATTGATGTCTTCTGATAAACTCTAATTCTCCACCTAATTCATTCAGTAAGGCTTCTGGTCGAAATCCCAAATCTTCATCTTCAAGCACAAATAACCGTAATTGGGCAGATAAATCAAGATAAGTTTTGTTATAAGGTGTTGCCGATAAGAGAATACATTTACTTTCATTAGCGGTAATATATTCTGCGATCGCACGATATCTTTTCCCTTCACGATTCCGCAAATTATGGCTTTCATCAATCAACACAACTCGGTAACGGCGAAGTTCTGGTAATTGACTCTGCACTTGACTACTAGGCATAACTTTGGCATATAGCCGATATTTATCAGCATATTCTTGCCACATTTTTACTAAGTTTTTCGGGCAAATAATCAGCGTTTCTAAGTAACAATCTTCTTGTAAAATTTTCGCTAAAGCAGTTCCCACTAAAGTTTTGCCTAAACCAACTATATCCCCAACTAATACACCGCCGCGCCTTGTGACATGACGCGCCGCTAGCTGCACGGCGGCTTTTTGGAAATCAAATAAATTATTAAATTCGCGGGGTATGCGAAATTCTGACAATCCTGCGATCGCTTCGTGAGATAAATGATAAGCAAACTTTAAATATATGTGATATGGCGGGATTAATTCGGCTCTTGCCCAACTTGCATCAATGATTTCTGCCAGTTCTTTAGATATATCTATACAACCGTAATCTTGCCAGCGATCGCCAAACCATTTTTCCAATTTATTGCAAGCATCGTGATCTAAAATATCAACATTCAATTCCCCTTGTTTCGCCAATCCTGAAAGAGTCAAGTTACTGCTACCCAAAAATCCCACCATTGGAGTGTTGGCATCATTGCGATGCACAAGATACAACTTAGCGTGGAGTGGGTGCTGCAAAAACAATTTAAGAATTACTTTTTGAGTTTTTAGCTGATGACTTAACCGCCGCAACCCCGCTTCATCCTGATTAGTAGGCGCACCGATAGTAAGCTGCTGGCGAAATTCCGCAGCCATCCGTTTTTTCAAACGAACAATTGCACTATTATCAATACTCCCGTTCCCACTACCAAGAGTAAATGCCGCATGAACTTCATCACTAGGCAAACTCTGCATCCCAATCAGCAAACGGCAACAACAACCTTCGCCGCCAACATAAGGCTCAATCAAATCATCAATTCCCCGCCAACCTCTAAGGTTGAAGTAGCCAACGCAAAAATCCGCTCGATAAGACACTTTGAGAGTCTCTCTCAAAATCGGTAACAATTGTAAGTCAATGTTGTCGAAAATGCGTGGCATTACTTAAAACTATTAAAACGACAACATTATATTCCTTATTGATCACAAACAATAAAGTTCTTTAGTAGCCAGGCGATCGCAGCTACGAATAATATAAAAACCGAGTTGCCAACTTACAGCGTAACTGAGCGATCGCCTTCTGCCACCGTCATGCCATTTTTCCAAAGCTTATACTCACTCAGATCGATATCTTCATTCCACACAATCCCGTAGCCCCCTTGCTCAACCTTAAAGTTCTTGAAAAATGCAGGTTGACGAAGTGGAGCAAACATGGGATTTTCTAAAAGATGTAAAATATCATATTTCTTGACTTCTTGATTGGTGAATTCAATCACCAAGGTGCGATCGTTAATTGCTTTTGCCTTACAAATTCGAGGGCATTTCATTCAAGCACGACTATTGACTTACCCTAATTCTATTAAAGCCTGTGTGGTATGAGATAGGGTTTGTAAAGTGCGATCGCTAATTTCAGTCAGTAAAAAACCTTATTGTGAAGGCTCAGGGGGAAAGGGGAAGGTGGGGTTCCCTCTGGGGATAAGGGGCGGGGGAAAAGGTAAAAACCGAACTTCTCTACAAGACGATGAACGCGAACGTCCCGCTACGCTAACGCACGCAAGTGGTGCGACCTGTTTATACAATTTAACTTTAAAAATGATACAAATACGTTGGTAGGGGCACGGCATTGCCGTGCCCCTACGAGAAATCTATGTGATCAAAAAGCTACATCTGATACAAAGCCGTCAAAGCTACTGCTAAAGCATCTGCCGCATCATCTGGCTTCGGAATCTCATCTAAATTCAACTCTCGTGCTACTGCCTCTTGCACTTCAGCCTTATCCGCATTACCGTACCCTGTTAAAGCTTGTTTAATTTGGGCAGGAGTAAACTCAACATACGGAAGACGACGCTGCCCCAATACTAAAATAAGTACACCCCGCGCCTGTGCAACAAGGATAGTGCTTGACATACGATAGAAGAATAGTTTTTCGATCGCAACCAAATCTGGTTGCAACTCCTCAATCAGGGCGTGCAAATCATCAAACAAGGTACACAAACGCTGTCCCATTTCTGCATCTGCCGATGTGCGAATTACACCAAAATCCAGCAGATCTACTGTAGTATGTTGTATTTTGGTAGAACTTTGTGTGCAAGTAATTGCCCCAAACCCTAAAATCGCCAGTCCCGGATCTAATCCTAA
This sequence comes from Komarekiella atlantica HA4396-MV6, assembly GCA_019359395.1. Taxonomy (GTDB): domain Bacteria; phylum Cyanobacteriota; class Cyanobacteriia; order Cyanobacteriales; family Nostocaceae; genus Komarekiella; species Komarekiella atlantica. The sequence continues at coordinate 40,005 of JAHHHK010000041.1, read as the reverse complement.
AATTCGTTTTTCCATTAAATTTACTTTACCAAACCAGGCTGTTATTTAACTAAGAAGGCTGGCATGATAACTTGCTTTAAAATCAACCTAAATTGAAAAATATAATAGTTCCACACTTGGTGTTTAAATCAGGTGGTGTACATTTTCTGTTAATCATTGTTTGTAGCACTGCTCCAAATCAGGTATGTCAATCGGTTTTCTCAGACAAGCCCTCAACGCCCTGCAAAAGCAGTCGCGCTCTCGAACTTCCCATCGAGTTAACCAGTGGTTTAAGTGGTTATCTCCTGGACTATCGATAAAACGTTGGTTGCTAATCAGTGTTGGAGGTGTACTACTAGCGAGTCTGGGGTTAGCTATTTGGGTTAAGCTGACCCCAATTTTTTGGATGATTGAGTTACTTAGGGGTTTATTGGGAATAATCACCAACATCTTACCCAACTATATTAGCGGGCCTTTAGTGTTGCTTTGTGGGTTTCTGCTATTGCTTTGGGGACAAACTCGCACCGTCGGCTCAATTACTAGAGTACTAAGACCAGAAGGTGAAGAAGAACTTATTGATGTCCTGTTAGCACATCGGCGATTGTACCGAGGCCCAAAAATAGTGGTGATTGGTGGCGGTACAGGACTTTCTACATTGTTGAGGGGACTCAAAACCTACAGCGCCAATATTACTGCTATCGTCACTGTAGCCGATGATGGCGGGTCTTCTGGGCGGTTGCGCCAAGAGTTTGGAGTGCTACCACCAGGGGATATTCGCAATTGTTTAGCAGCACTAGCAGATGAAGAAAAGTTATTAACAGAATTGTTTCAATACCGTTTTCGTGCTGGTGATGGATTAACCGGTCACAGTTTTGGCAATTTGTTTTTAACGGCAATGAGTGACATTACTGGAGATTTGGAACAGGCAGTTGCAGCTAGTTCCAAAGTGCTAGCGGTACGGGGACAAGTATTACCAGCGACTCTCAGCGATGTTCGCCTCTGGGCAGAATTAGCCGATGGCCGCCGCATTGAAGGCGAGTCTAGCATTCCCAAAGCTGGAGGTAAAATTGTCAAACTTGGCTGTATTCCTGCTAATCCGCCAGCAGTACCAGCAGCGATTAAGGCACTTAAGGAAGCTGACTACATTATCATTGGCCCAGGTAGCCTTTATACTAGTTTAATTCCTAATTTGTTAGTACCAGAGATTGCCGATGCGATCGCCAAAACAGACGCCCCACGCATCTATGTCTGCAATATCATGACTCAACCTGGAGAAACTGAAGGATACACTGTTGCTGACCACATCAGAGCAATTGATGCGGCTTGCGGTCAGAGACGATTATTTGATGCTGTGCTAGTACACAAAAAATCTCCTTCTGAGCAAGCACTCATCCGCTATGCCCAACAAAATTCTCATCCCGTTTTTCTAGATAGAGAAGCTATATCTGAGCTAGGACGGCGCATTGTCCCTGCTAATGTTTTATATGAAGATGAAATGGGTATCGTACGCCATAATCCACAAAAACTAGCGCGAGTGTTATTACGGTGGTACGGTGGAGCTCATCATGGGAGATAAATGTCATTTGTCACTTGTACTGAGTTTCGACTTCGCGGCATAGCTACGTTTAGAGCGCAGCCTCAAAGTAGAGAAGTATTGGTCATTTGTCAACAGCTATTACGTATTGTTTAAAACTCTTAACTCCTGTCTCCCATCTCCCATCTCCTAACTTCACCATGAAAATTTTTCTTGCAGATGCAGAGGCGACGCTACGTTTAGGTATTACTCTCGGTGAATCCCTAAGTGCGGGCAGTGTAATTTTACTAGAAGGTGATTTAGGCGCGGGGAAAACTACCCTAGTTCAAGGTATTGGCAAAGGTTTAGGAATCACTGAACTCGTTGTTAGTCCCACATTCACCCTGATTAATGAGTATACCGAAGGACGCCTTCCTCTTTACCACCTGGATTTATATCGCCTAGAACCACCAGAAGTTGCAGCCCTGAATTTAGAAACCTACTGGGAAGGGATTGAGGTCATACCAGGAATTGTGGCGATTGAATGGGCAGAACGAATGCCTTACAAACCAGATAGTTATCTCAGCATCAATTTGACTTATGAGCATGAGGTTACTCGTCAAGCCGAAATTACGCCATTCAATTGTGCCATTAGCGAAGCGATCGCCTCCACATAATGTAGTAAAGACGTTGTATTGCAACGTCTTTACATGTATGCAAATTAATTGATCAAAACCCTAGAAAATTTATGCAAACAGTCGAGGGAGAATTCCACACTCGCCTTATCTGCCACTACCGCGCTCACCATCAAAAATTGCTAACATTGTGATCTCAATTATTCAAAATTTGAACAGCAGATATCTCCAGGATTGACATCTACTAGCTTTCAGCTAGTAATAATCAGTTAAAAACCTGGTTGTAATGATGTGTAAATTAAAGACTTGTAAACTGTTGTTGGGTTAAATGATAGTTGTTACAGAACTTAGTCAGCTTGGCTTAACCCGAATGATTCTCTACAATTACCTAGAGAAACAATCTGGATTATTGAACAATAAAAACTAGTTGAGAAAAGTTAAACAACAATCAAGTTCTGCATAAGTGGTCTAACTTATCCTTGTATTCAGGATTCCCTATATCAAGTTACTATCTATACATAAAAACACTGATTATTATTGATCAAATAAACTAATTTCAATAAAACTTTATTAAATAGTTTTTTATGTTTGTATCTGTAGCTAACACGGTTGTCAAGATAATTTTATGTAATTATTCCTGTATTTATACAGGAATAATTATCAAAATACGATAGTAATATTTACGATGAAAAAGTTAAAGCTTGGCCCCGCACTTGCGTATTTAACTGACCTTTGTCATAAACAATCTCACCGCCGACAATGGTTGTGACAGCCCATCCTGTGAGGTTCCAGCCTTCAAAAGGACTCCAACCACACTTGGTTAACAGTTCCTCGCGCTGGACTGGACGGTATGTATTTAAATCTACAAGCACTAAATCAGCATCATAACCAGGTGCGATCGCCCCCTTATGAGGAATACCGTAAGCTTCAGCCACGTTCTTAGACATCCAGTTAACAACTTGGGGCACAGTACACCGCCCTTGCATCGCCGCAGTTAACATTAAAGCTAGAGAAGTTTCTACCCCAGGCATACCTGAAGGACTATTAGGATATTCTTGCGCTTTTTCAGCCAAGGTGTGCGGTGCATGATCTGTGGCGATAAAATCAATCACGCCATCGCGCAAAGCTTGCCAGAGAACTTCGTTATCATGGGGCGATCGCAACGGTGGATTCATCTGTGCTAAAGTGCCAATCTTCTCATAAGCGCTGGTATTCAACAACAAATGCTGTGGTGTCACCTCTGCTGTCACCCAACTCGGTTTCTCTTGACGCAGCAACTCTGCTTCTTCAGCGGTTGACATGTGCAGAATATGCAGGCGACGCTGATATTTTTGAGAAAGTTTTAACGCTAGTTGAGTTGCTAGCAATGCCGCTTGATTATCTTGAATCTGGGAGTGAACTGCTGGATCATGAATCCCAGCAAATTCTTGGCGGCGCTGGTTGATTCTGGCTTGGTCTTCGGCATGAACGGCAATTAAGCGATCGCCTTTGGCAAATATCGCCTCCAGTGTTGTCTCTCCATCGACCAACAACTGACCATGCATAGACCCCATGAAAATCTTAATTCCCGGTGTCGGCTTTGCTAAAAGCAAATCTGGTAAATTCTCTGCTGTCGCCCCAATAAAAAAGCCATAATTAACTAAGCATTTGTTAGAGGCACGTTGTAGCTTGTCGTCTAAAGCTAGCTGTGTAGTTGTCAAAGGGCGCGTATTGGGCATTTCCAGAAAGGAAGTGACTCCGCCTTTAGCACAGGCACAACTGGCAGTGAATAAATCTTCTTTGTGTTCTAGTCCTGGTTCCCGGAAATGCACTTGCGGGTCAATGACTCCTGGCAACAAAGTTAAACCTTGTGCGTCAATCTCTGTGGTTACTATTGTTTGGGAGATTGTTGGTGCAACTTCGACTATTTGGCGATCGCGCGTCAGCACATCCCCAATCATCAATTCACCATTGGGTAAAATTATGCGAGCGTGGCGAATCAGTAAACTTTTTGGAGATGACATGGCCTTAAAAGAGTCACAACACAGAGCTATACCTGACAGATAACTCTTCTTTTAGGTTAAACTTGGTTGCGCTCTAAGTAGCCAATTTTTTGCTGCACGCTAAAAAAAAGTTTATTTTTAATTTATGAATATCTCTGTAAACATGCCCATATGACCAGGAAAGCAAAGTTCTCCCTCCCGTTAAGATTAACAAATAAAGTCTTCCCAGGCGAGTTAATTACCTGCATCCTTCCTTTAGTTAAGTACTTTCATGCAAAATCAAGTGTCTGATAACAACTCTAGCCAACAACCTGACAATTCCTGGATCGCAGAGCTAGGTAGAACAATTATCTTGAGCATCGTTCTAGCCCTGGGAATTCGTACCTTTGTTGCCGAAGCACGCTGGATTCCTTCTGGCTCAATGGAACCAACGCTGCATGGTACACCCAACCAGTGGGAAGCAGACAAAATCATTGTTGATAAGTTGAAGTATAAATTTTCTGACCCGCAACGGGGAGATATTGTAGTATTTTCCCCTACGTTAGAATTACAAAAAGAACAATACCAGGATGCTTTTATTAAACGCATAATTGCCCTACCTGGAGACAGAGTAGAACTCAGGAATGGCAGAGTTTATATTAACAACAAACCTCTGCAAGAAGGAAATTACCTACCCTCCACACAGCGGACAGTAATTGATGTTTGCACATCAGGACAGCAACCGCCTTTTTTAGCAAAACCCCAAACCATACCACCCGACTCATACTTAGTGTTAGGTGATAACCGTAATAGTAGCTATGATAGCCGCTGCTGGGGTGTTGTCCCTCGCAATAATATTATTGGACGGGCTGTAGTTCGTTTCTGGCCTCTAAATAATATTGGAGGAATTGATAAGTCACCACTGTATCCATAATTAACGATTGTCTACGTGGGAAATACACTTTAATGAGTCGCAGGCAACATCAAGCATCGCCGTCTTCAAGCCAGCAAAATTTCTGGATGGAGGTAGTTAAGACGATTGGGCTGAGTCTGATTTTTGCTTTTAGTATACGTACATTTGCGGCACAAGCTTTCAATATTGTTTCTGGGTCAATGGAGCCAACTTTACAAATTAATGATAAGTTTCTTGTAGACAAGGTAAGATACCACTTTGGAGAGCCGCAGCGAGGAGAAATTGTGGTCTTTTCACCTACGGAGGAGCTAGAAAGAGAACAATACCAAGATGCTTTCATTAAGCGTGTAATAGCCTTACCCGGAGAAAGAGTAGAAATTAAGGATGGCAAAGTTTACGTCAACAACAAACCTCTACGGGAAGATAAATACTTGACCTCACAAGAGTGGACATCGATTGATGTTTGCAAAACAGGAAAACAGCCACCGTACCTATCTCAACCAGTTACTATACCTCCTAACTCATATCTTGTGCTAGGTGACAACCGCATCAATAGTTATGATGGACGCTGTTGGGGTATTGTCCCCCGCGAGAATATCATCGGTCGTGCCGGAGTTCGCTTCTGGCCTTTAAATAATATTGGTAAAGTGAACAAGTAACTGAGCAATTTTGGCGGTGGCTAGATCCCCAACTTCTTTAATAAGTCGGGGATCTAAGGGGATCTAATAGTTGATTCACCTAGCAAAATTAATGCGATAGACCGCTAGTGACTAACAACCGTCAACTAAATCACCAATTTTTAATCCGAAACTAAAATCTAAAATTGGTATAATGCCGTACTTAGCTAAAATTTTACTTTATCCAATTAAGTCGCTTGATGGCATTGAAGTTGAGAATGCCAAAGTGCTTGCTAGTGGAGCACTACAGCATGACCGTGAGTTTGCCATTTTTGACAAAGTTCAGAGGTTGGTAAATGGCAAACGTAATGCCAAAATCCATTTACTGCGCTCACAATTTACACTTTTTAATAGAATCTCACTACAATTCCCAGGTAGCGACTCACAACAATTTCATCTGGATGAGCAAAGGCAAGCTCTAGAAGCGTATTTGAGTGATTTTTTTGGCTTTGCTGTCACATTAGCACAAAACTCTGTAATGGGCTTTCCTGATGATACAAACTCACCTGGGCCAACAGTAATTAGTACAGCAACACTAGCAGAAGTTGCTTCCTGGTTTCCAGGTTTGAGTGTTGATGAAATGCGCCGTCGGATACGTGCCAATATCGAAATTGACGGTGTACCACCGTTTTGGGAAGATCGGTTATTTACCGAACAAGGCGATGTAGTCTCTTTTCGAGTAGGAGATGTTTGCTTTTATGGAGTTAATCCCTGTCAGCGTTGTGTAGTTCCAACACGTGATTCTTATTTAGGGGAAGCTTATCCAAACTTTCAAAAGATTTTTATGAAACAACGGCAAGCAACCTTGCCAGAGTGGGTAGCCTCATCCCGTTTTAATCACTTTTTCAGATTGAGTGTTAATACACGATTACCCGCCTCAGAAGCCGGGAAAATTTTACAAATAGGCAACGAAGTTGTGTAAAGTCCAAACGCCAAATTCTGGTGCTCAGAACTTTTCAATAGAGAGGTACTTGTTCAACACAATTAACCTTTTGCCAAAGGAAAACGTGAAAAATCTTTTGATTTTTTTTACTTTTTGCTATTTATTGATTACGGCAGTTTTATAGCGTTTCCTAGTCAGCTAAAGTACAAATTTATCGGTGTTTATTGAGAGGACACTGCGTTGCCCAGAGTTGTCTGAGCGGAGGCTTCCGACGCTCCTACGTCGCTCTAAGCGAAGACATGCCGTAAAGCCTGTGGCATGGCTTCGCTTAAGGCGTAGCCTCTCGTAGAGAAGGCTTTAGGCTGCGCTATCCGTTCCCCGAAGGGGTTGCCACAGGCATCAGAACTTCTCCTAGCAAAGACGCTGCGCGAACGGAGGGTTCCCACGGCAGTCCATTCAAGTCGGGAAACCCGCCCACACGGCTGCCCCCCACGGCAGTCCGTTCAAGTCGGGAAACCCGCCCACACGGCTGCCTCCCACGGCAGTCCGTTCAAGTCGGGAAACCCGCCCACACGGCTGCCTCCCACGGCAGTCCGTTCAAGTCGGGAAACCCGCCCACACGGCTGCCTCCCCGTTGTAGCAAGTGTCCGTTGTTTATCTGTCTTGAAAAGTTTTGCGCCGAGAAACCCGGACGCGCAAACTTTTCCCTGTGGTTAATTAGTTCTTGGTGGTGTACCTGACTCATGCGAAAACCGCTATAAGATTACTGTGGTCAAATAGAGTTGATATTGTGAATTAGTGTAAATACATTTTGCGATTCATCCAATAAATATTGATGCATTGTCAGATGAAAGTGGGCAAAATAAATTGATATAACAAAGTCTGAAGATTAAGATTTAGAGGAATTCAGTCGCTCGAAGAAGTATATCGTAAGCATTTTTAGTATTTTATTATACTAAATTCTTAGGAATAGATCATAGTTTTAGCTATAGTAGGTAGTACTTATCCTTGTATTGAATGTAGCTGATATGACAAAAATACTCCAAGTTGAATCTTGGAGAAAATCAAACGAAAATTCAGCTTGTCAAATCTCTCAAACACTTATTTGGCATGGCTTATGTCAAGATGTTCCTAAAATATATTCTAATTTTGTCCTTTGTATTGCAAATTTTCGGGGCGGTGGGATTTGTGGGGTATCTTTCGTTTAAAAACGGGCAAAAAGCCGTAAAAGAGCTTGCCGCTCAGTTAGAAAATGAAATCTGCGATCGCATTGAACAGCATCTCGATAGCTACTTAACAACTCCTAAGCAAATTAATCAAATCAATTTAGCTGCTATCAAGCTAGATTTACTCAACCTTTCTAAACATTTCTTTTGGAAACAAATGCGGGTTTTTAATGTTGGCTACAACAACTTTGCTAAAGAGCGACAGAAAATTTTGTCAATCGGCTGCGACGATTTTATTCGCAAGCCATACACTCAGGAAATATTACTCGAAAAACTGAGCGAACATCTGGGTGTAAAATATATCAACCAAGCAAAAATCACAAAGCAATCAGTTGTAGATCAAACAGCACAGATGTTTGCTAGCGAAGCCGAACTGTTGAGAGCCTTGTCACGAATGTCACCTGATTGGCTGGAAAAGATACACCATGCCGCAGCCAGCTGTAGCGATGACCTAATTTTAGACTTAATTAAACAAATTCCACTAAATAAGAGTCAAATTGTCTAATTTCTCAGGGATTTAGAAAACAACTATCAGTTTGAGAAAATTATGGAATTGACTAGAACAAACGTAGAATGAATTACGAGCGATTAGACTTTGATAAAAAAGATATTTTGATCATTGACGATATGGCAATCAATCTGCGGGTTTTGTCCTCTATCCTGACTAAGGAAGGGTATAACGTCCGCAAAGCCTTGAACTGGCAAATGGCATTGACTGCTTGTCAAACAGTATTACCCGATCTGATTTTACTCGACATTATGATGCCAGAAGTCGATGGTTATGAAGTTTGTCAGAGGTTAAAAGCGAGCGAGTTAACCGCAGATATTCCGGTAATTTTTATTAGTGCTTTAGATGATGTTTTTGATAAAATTAAAGCTTTTAGGGTTGGTGGTGTAGACTATATTACGAAACCTTTTGAGTTTGAAGAAGTCTTAGTGCGTGTGCAAAATCAATTGGCTTTAAGGACAGCACGATTAGAAATATTAAACCTAAATACTGAACTAGAACAAAGGGTAAAACAGCGGACTCGTGAGCTAGAGAAAGCTTTGCAGATACTTCAAGAAGAAATCAGTTCCCGTCAAGAATTACAAAATAAATTGCTAGATATAGCACTGCATGATTCACTCACTGGTTTACCAAATCGAGTATTGTTTATTAGGCGACTAGAAAAAGCTCTAAATCGTGCTCAGCAAAAATCAAATTATCAGTTTGCTGTATTGTTTTTGGACTGCGATCGCTTCAAAGTGATTAATGATTCTCTTGGACATCTCGTGGGAGATGAATTGCTAATAGCGATCGCTCACCGTCTGCAAGCATGTCTGATGCCTGTTGACACTTTAGCAAGATTAGGCGGTGATGAATTTGGGATTCTCATAGAAAATCTCACAGATATCAGCATGGCAATCCAACTTGCTGAGCGGATTTTGCAACAGCTAGCACTGACTTTTAAGCTATCTAGATATGAAGTATTTATGAATGTCAGTATTGGTATTAGTTGGGGCAACAAAGATTATGAACGCCCAGAGTATTTGCTGCGGGATGCAGACACAGCAATGTATCGTGCTAAGGCTCAAGGTAGAGCCAGATATCACGTTTTTGATCCAGTGATGTATGAGGAAGCTATTCAGCTTTTAGAGTTAGAAAATGATTTACGAAGGGCTGTTGATCGGCAAGAATTTATCGTTTACTATCAGCCAATTATTTCCCTAGCTACAGGTAAAATTTCTGGATTTGAAGCGTTGGTTCGTTGGCAACATCCGATTCGTGGACTTGTCTGTCCTGTAGACTTTATTCCTGTTGCAGAAGAAACAGGTTTGATTAATGTTATTAATACCTGGGTATTACATACAGCTTGCCATCAACTAAGCATTTGGCAACAGTACCCAGCAACACCAAAAAACTTAACTATCAGTGTTAATTTGAGCGCAAGATTGTTTTCTCAACCAGATTTTATAGCCAAAGTTGACCAAATTATTGATGAAACTAAAATCAATCCTGCTAACTTAGAGTTGGAAATTACCGAAAGTGTAATTATGGAAAATAATAATGGTATTAAAATAATTCTTCAGCAATTAAAGCAGCGAAATATTAAATTAATTATGGATGATTTTGGTACAGGCTATTCTTCTTTGAGTTACTTATATAGCTTTCCTTTAAATGCACTTAAAATTGACAAATCTTTCGTCAAACGGATGCAGGAAAATCAAGATAATATGGGATTAGTTCCAGCAATGATTGGTATTGCTGACTCAATGGGAATGACTGCGATCGCTGAAGGCGTCGAAACAAAAGAACAGTTAGCTCAACTAAGAAGTTTAAACTGTAATTTTGCTCAAGGATATTTATTTTCTAGACCCCTCGAACAAGAATTGGTTATCAAGTTGCTTGCAGCAGCACCTCAATGGTAATGACTATCGTTATTTTTTGAGAAACTTCTTTGTATCTACACTCCAATTCAAATTCACTGAAGTTCTGATAGTTGGAACCTGCTACTCAAACTTATCTCAATATTCAAGCAATTAATGAGCAATTTTTTATATACTGCTAGATAAACTGTGTGTGATATCTACTATACTTACGTAAGAGGGTTATTAAATTTGCAAATCTCTTAACCTAAAAGTAGGTTTGATAGCTTGAAAAATTTAGTACAAGATTTAATTTTACTGGATATAAATATATTAAATATGAGGAAATTTAGTCATTGTAAGTCGTTTTATGAAATCACGTAATAACTTATTTAGGCTGTTTTAAAAGCGTGTAACACATACTTAGTTTTTACAAAAATAGCTGTTTTTCAAAATGGATTTAAATCAATCTAATCAACATAAAGGAAATATTTTAGTCGTCGATGATACTCCAGATAATTTGCGTCTTTTGTCGGCGATGTTGTCTGCACAAGGTTTTGAAGTTCGCAAAGCTTTAAATGGTAAACTGGCATTGACTGCCTGTCAGATGCTTTTACCAGATGTGATTTTGTTGGATATAAATATGCCAGGTATGGATGGCTATCAAGTTTGTCAACAACTGAAATCTAACAGTACAACTTGTGAAGTGCCAGTGATTTTTATTAGTGCTTTGGATGATGTGTTAGATAAGGTAAAAGCCTTTGATGTTGGTGGCGTAGATTATATTACAAAACCTTTTTATGGAGCAGAGGTTGTATTGCGAATTGAAAATCAGATTAATTTACGTTTGCTTCAAACTAAACTGCAAGAAAAGAATTTTTTACTCCAACAGGCTATTGATAATTTAAAAGCTGCTCAAGTTCAACAGATTCAAAACGAAAAGATGGTGGCGCTGGGGCAGTTAGTGGCTGGAATTGCTCATGAAGTTAATAATCCTATTAGTTTTATTTATGGCAATCTTCAATATGCTAGTCAGTATGTAGAAGATTTAGTAAATTTGATTGATATCTATCAACAAGAATATCCAAAACCTACGCCAAAAATTCAGCAAATAGTCAATGACATAGATCTGAATTTTGTGATTAATGACCTGCAAAACCTCATAGGTGCTATGTATAGAGGTGCTGATCGCATTCGGGAAATTGTACTGGCACTACAAAACTTTTCTAGGCATGATGAAGCCGAAATGAAGCAGGTAAATATTCATGAAGGTATCGATAGCACTTTGGTGATGTTACAGCATCGACTGAGAGAAATAGCGGATCGTCCTGCTATTGTTGTAGTTAAAGAGTATGGTGATTTACCCTTAATCAATTGTTATGCTAGTGAATTAAATCAGGTATTTATGCATCTGTTGAATAATGCCATTGATGCGTTGGAAGAGTCATTTGTTACTAGTCATTTTTCATTATTAGAGGACAAAGGACAAAAGAAAACTCCGCAAATTCGGATTCATACAGAAGTTAAAGACTCTAATTTTGTCAGAATTGCGATCGCTGATAATGGCCCTGGTATAGATGAATCGTTGCGATCGCGTTTATTTGACCCATTTTTTACCACAAAACCTGTAGGCAAAGGTAGTGGGCTAGGATTGTCGATTAGCCATCAGATTATTGTACAAAAACACCAAGGACAGATTATTTGCACCTCATACCCAGGAAAAGGAGCAGAGTTTGCGATCAAAATTCCCATCAAGTAAATACTTGCATTACTAGGTAGCAATAAAAACTTAGTAATAAGATAACAAAATCATCATCCACTAGATATCAAGCCATAATCCGATTGAGGTGGATTACCGAGCAAAACTCTGCATGAGGAAATCCGAACTTTTTATTGATTACAGGCTACTATTTTTAGTCGCATAAACGCATAATAGAAGTGTGACTGATCTGTTCGCCCCTTTACAATCTTTGAAACAAGGTGACTGGTTCAAGCTCATCTGCGGAGCCAGCTTCCAGCATTTGCCTGCGGTCAGAAGTTTAACATTAGCCTACACTTTGGCGGGTGCTGACTGCATAGATGTGGCAGCTGATCCAGCGGTGATTGCAGCAGCGCAAGCAGCGCTACAAGTAGCCAGAGATTTGGCTAGGGATGCCCAGGAGCGAGGGTTTAGCTACAAAGGCAACTCACCCTTTTTGATGGTCAGCCTAAACGATGGAGAAGACCCGCATTTTCGCAAAGCAGAATTTAATTCTACGGAATGTCCTACAGACTGCCCTAGACCCTGCCAAAGGATTTGTCCGGCACAAGCAATCGTGTTTAACCGTATAAAAGACGAATTTTCTGGAGTGGTATCTCAAAAGTGCTACGGCTGTGGCCGCTGTATACCAGTCTGTCCGTATGAGATAATTTATACATCATCATACATGTCAACGCCGGGAGCGATCGCGCCATTGGTAATGTCAACGGGAATAGATGCCGTAGAAATTCACACAAAAGTCGGGCGACTAGAAGAATTTCAGCGATTATGGCAAGCAATTTCACCATGGGCTGATCAACTAAAGGTAATAGCTATCAGCTGTCCCGATGGCGAGGGAATGACTGACTACCTTCATGCAATTTATGACCTAATTACGCCGCTCAAGAGTGCTTTAATTTGGCAAACCGATGGTCGTCCCATGAGTGGAGATATTGGAGATGGCACCACTTTAGCAGCAGTGAAATTAGGACAAAAAGTTTTGGCAGCTAAGTTACCGGGATATGTGCAGTTAGCAGGTGGTACTAATAGCTACACTGTTGCTAAGTTAAAGGCAATGGGACTGCTTCAACAAGCAGGGGAGCAGGGAGCTGCCCCTCTGCCTCTCTGCCCCTCTGCCTCTATTGCTGGAGTAGCCTACGGTAGTTACGCCCGTGTACTGCTGTCACCAATTCTCGATCAGTTAGAGAATAAGGAGGTGAGTAACACTAGTATTAAGGCGACTGTTCGCCTGGAAGAAGATGACGTATTACTTTGGCAAGCTGTAGAACTTGCCCATTCTCTCGTTTCCCAGCTCAAGTCACAGCAAGAGCGCTAATCGCTCGTTCTGGATACTTTCCTTAACTCTGTTGACCAGAGCAAGGAAGTGTCCTCGCTATCTCTAAAAACGTCACCATAGAAAGCATGACGATTACAGACGATCTCCAAAAGTTGTTAGATATTTTGCCCCAAGACCTGCGACAAGTACTAGAGAATCATCCTAAGCGAGATAGTTTAGTTGAAGTGGTCTTGGATCTGGGTCGTCGCCCAGAGGCTCGCTTTCCCAATCAAGCTGAGTATCTGAGCGAAACACCCGTTACTCAAGAACAGATAGATGATTGCATTGAGCGAGTCGGAATCTTTGGCGGAGATAATCGCGCAGGAATTGAGCGAACTTTGCATCGGATCAGCGCCATCCGCAACCGCACCGGCAAGATTATCGGCTTGACATGTCGCGTCGGTCGGGCGGTATTCGGAACCATTGGCATGATTCGCGATTTGGTAGAAACTGGTAAATCGATTCTCATGCTGGGGCGTCCAGGCGTGGGCAAAACTACCGCATTAAGGGAAATTGCTCGCGTTTTGGCGGATGATCTGCATAAACGTGTGGTGATTATCGATACCTCCAACGAAATCGCCGGGGATGGTGATGTTGCTCACCCCGCCATTGGTCGCGCTAGGCGGATGCAAGTGGCTCATCCCGACCAACAGCATCAGGTGATGATTGAGGCAGTGGAAAACCACATGCCAGAAGTCATCGTAATTGACGAAATTGGCACAGAATTGGAAGCGTTAGCAGCTCGTACCATTGCTGAACGGGGTGTGCAATTGGTAGGTACTGCCCACGGCAATCAGATAGAAAATCTGATTAAAAACCCTACCCTTGCTGATTTAGTTGGGGGTATCCAGGCTGTGACGCTGGGAGATGATGAAGCCAGACGCCGGGGTTCTCAAAAGACCGTTTTGGAACGCAAAGCCCCCCCAACATTCGAGATTGCTGTGGAAATGTTGGAACGGCAACGCTGGGTAGTACACGAAAGCGTTGCTGACACAGTAGATAATCTGCTCCGGGGACGTCAGCCTAGCCCACAAACGAGAACTGTTGATGAACAGGGTAAAGTTGCGGTTACACGGCAGTTAGCTGTTGTGAATGGTCGCGGTGGACAGATGTCCACAGGGGAAGACTCTTTCCCGCCGCCGCGACAGTCTAATGGTTGGCGTTCATCTGGACAAATGGTGGCACTACCAGCATTGCCTATAGAGCGGGAGCGGGTGACTGGGCGAAGCGAGTTTGACCGCTTATTGGATGAATCTTTCAATTACTCTGAGAGCATTGATTTCACCGCTAATAGACAGGCGGGGCCAAATGGCGAAGATTTGCCACTGCACGTTTACCCTTATGGCGTCAGCCGCCACCAACTCGAACAGGTAATCAGCGTGCTAACTCTACCAGTGGTATTGACAAAAGATATTGATAGTGCTGATGCAATTTTAGCACTGCGATCGCACGTCAAAAACCACGCCAAATTACGCCAAATGGCAAAGGCCCGTCAAGTACCCATCCACATGATTAAATCCAGCACCATTCCGCAAATTACTCGCGGCTTGCGGCGGTTGCTGAACATCGACGACCCAGAATTAGCCGATGACCGAGAACTGCAACTGTTTCTACACAGTGGTAGCGATGACGAGATGGACGCCCTCGAAGAAGCTAGACTTGCCGTAGAGCAAATTGTAATTCCCAAAGGACAGCCAGTTGAGTTATTACCCCGTTCTCCCCAAGTCCGCAAAATGCAACATGAGTTGGTAGAACACTATCGACTCAAGTCGCATAGCTTTGGCGAAGAACCAAATCGGCGCTTAAGGATTTATCCGGCATAATCACACATAGCCCCTCTCAACAAATTGAGAGGGGCTATTTGGAAAAGACTATTGAAAGGCAATCAAACAGATTGATAAAATTGTCCAAAATCAACGATGAAGTGTTGATTACAATCATGCCTGAAGATATCCTTAAAATAAAATTTATTTATAATTGTTTTGGACGTCTCAAAGCCTTATATGGTAAACCTTAAGTTTTATCAATCAATTTGTTTTTTTATCGCAGGAATTATCTTAAGTTAAGTTTATATGTAATCGTGAATACACAAAGAAATAGCATTATCTAAATATAAATTAAATCTGGGATATTTGCGATTCAAGAACTAATTTGGAACAGTACCAGTCTCAGCGATGGGAAAGTACGTAAATAGGAGAATGAAACACTCTATTCTCAAATGTTAATCCTTCCTTTTGATAGAGTGAAAGGCTATGAAATATTAGTTGAATATAAATTATCAAGTGTCGTGAACCAATTGTCTGGAAAAAATCCGTTTTTAACTTTTAAGGAAATTGGTTGTAGCGATATTAAAGCTAAGTAGATTGGCATAAATAGATGAATATTAGTGGTTAGTGGCACTTATTAAAAGGCAGTAACTACTAAAAAGCTTCCTACTTATGTTTATTTTTGCATAGTCACTTAGCAAAGAGTATTTTGCACAAACCAGGGGTAAACATGGAAAATATCAACACAGGAAAAATGGTAGAGCGTTACTGTGCTCTAAGCATCGGAATTATCTATTTACTTTTGGGTTTAGCTGGATTTATACCAGCTTTAGTTTCATTACCAGGGTCGGCAGAATCTTATGTGCCGCTTGATGTCTCACCTAACGCTTACGCTGCGGGATTTGGCTATATATTTGGGCTAATTCCCACCAATTTCTTGCATAACCTTGTACGTTGCGCTGTAGGATTGTTGGGAATTACTTCCTACACCAGTGCTAGCAGCGCACGTTTATTCAATTTTAGTTTCGCAATTACTTATGCGTTACTGGCAATCATGGGATTGTTACCCTTGGCTAAGACCTTTTTCGGCTTAATGCCACTCTTCGGTAACAATGTTTGGCTTAATGCTCTAGCAGCGATCGCAGCTGGTTACTATGGTATTGTTATACCACGCAAGATTATGGGTGTTAATGTATCGCAAAATCCTTAATCTGGCTTGGTCTGACTTAATTTAGATGCATTAATCAAGCGATCGCATTTACACGATAGGATGGATGCGATCGTCTTGAAACTTCATCTAGTCATTTCTTAAACCAAAATATTTTGCACTTGTGCTACCATCTCGGCACGATTGACAACTTCCAATTTACGAAACATCCTCTTCAAAGCTTGCTTGACGGAATTTTCTTGAATCCAAAGTTTTTCACCAATTTCCGCATTAGTTAACCCTTGTGCTACCAACTCAGCAATTTGAATTTCACGCGGGGTTAAGCGATTAGCTACAGAAGAATTCAATCTTGTTTGTCGCATCCCTAAAGTTGCTAGACAGGCCGACAGATGAGTGCAAACAGCGCTTAAGTCAGAAATATTTTGGTGATTAAATGCTGGTGTATGACCCACACGGGCAAAGTAAACTGCACCGATGAGATTACCACCACCTACTATTGGGCCAGTCATGATATGTTCGTGGTCATAATAGGCGCAACAATTTTGATAAAGTTCGCATTGCTTCCAACCTCCTGGGGGTAATACCATTTCCTCGTGTGCTGGAGCATGATGCTTAACTACGTAGCGCAGTACTGGATCAACATCTCTACCAACTTTTTCGTAGAGTTCCACAAATGTATCAACATTTGGCATACCGTGGACATCTACTGCAATATAGTGCGATGACTGCTCATTCAGAAGATATATTCCCCAACGCTGTACGCCAAAATGTTCGCCAACTCCATCCATAAAGCACAGTCTGAGTTCGCGCTGGTTACGAGCAGAGGCTAAAGCTTGAAAAAAATTGTGAAGAGAATCAGCCATTGAAATTAAAGTGTACTCTTTCGAGGACTAGGCGCAGCTCCATAGTCACTCTTACAATAATCCATAACAATCATTAAGAATATTTAACAATGACTAATCCTGCAAAATATCACATTGGTCTAGTCATTTTTCCTGATATGACTCAACTAGATGTGACTGGGCCACATCAGGTATTTGCCCTCATGCCTGAAACTCACGTTCATTTATTGTGGAAGACTTTGCAGCCAGTGATAAGCACTGAGGGGATGACTATTTTACCCACTACTACTTTTGATAACTGTCCATCGCTGGATGTTTTGTGCGTCCCTGGTGGTGCTGGACAGGTGGACATGATGGTGGATACTGAAGTGCTGGAATTTCTACAGCTACAGGGCAAAACAGCAAAGTATGTTACCTCTGTTTGTACTGGCTCTTTGATTCTAGCTGCGGCTGGATTACTACAAGGCTACCGCGCTGCTTGCCATTGGGCATTTCGTGACCAGTTAGCAATGTTAGGGGTTGAGGTTGGAACTGAAAGAGTAGTAATTGACCGCGATCGCATTACAGGCGGTGGTGTTACCGCTGGGATTGATTTTGGACTGATAGTTGCTGCTCATCTGTGCGGTGAAGAAACAGCGAAGCTGATTCAGCTATTGCTGGAGTATAACCCTGCACCACCTTTTAACGTCGGTTCGCCAGAAAATGCTGGGGAGGTTTTGGTTGAACAGGTGAAAAAATTAGGAAAGCAGTTGATTAGAGCATCTCTTGCACAGACGAAGCAGACAGCCAAGAAGTTGTTGGGTGTTTAATTGATTTGTTCGGACTGTTGAGAAGATATCGAATGCAACTTTGCTACCATCTCAGTACGCGCCGAAACCTTCAACTTACGAAACATCCTCTTTAAAGCTTGCTTGACGGAGTTTTGCGTAATCCAAAGTTTTTCACCAATTTCCGCATTAGTTAACCCCTGCGCTACCAATTCGGCAATTTCTAACTCGCGGGCTGTTAGAGGAGTTGCTAACAGGGACTTGGATGTATTTGGTTTTGTTCGTAGGGTTGCCATTTTTGCTGATAAATGAATGCATAAGGCGCTCAAGTCAGCTAAATCATTGCCATTAAAGGCAGGATTCCCCTTGTCGCGGGCCAAGTTAAGCGTCCCCACAAGACGACCATCGCAAACAATTGGCCCTGTCATGACGTGTTCATGGTCGTGGCGTGGACAAATATGCTTCCAGTCGCCTGGAGATAGTATTAATTGCTCATGAGCGGGTGCGTGACGCTCAACTACGTAGCGTCCAACGGGATTACTTTCTAAGCATACAGCCGGAATGCTTTGAACATCAATCTCAGCCGTTGGCGGCTCATCTAGGAGATAGATACCCCAATTTTGCACGCCAAAATGCTCGCCAATTTTATCCATCAGAGCTAGTCTTAACTCTTGCTCATGGCGGACATTAGCGATCGCATGAAATACGGCGTGAAGAGAATTAGCCATAAGTGTACCCAGTTGGGGTCTATCCAAGGCTCAACAATTACTTCTATGCTAATACCAAGATAAAGTAAAACGCTAATTACAGTGGCGATAGGAGAAGCACATGACAGTTACACAACTCTCTGCTCAGGAACTTTTCCGGG
Source organism: Komarekiella atlantica HA4396-MV6 (assembly GCA_019359395.1). GTDB lineage: Bacteria > Cyanobacteriota > Cyanobacteriia > Cyanobacteriales > Nostocaceae > Komarekiella > Komarekiella atlantica. The sequence continues at coordinate 21,387 of JAHHHK010000041.1, read as the reverse complement.
CTGCTTATGAGAACCGTTATACGTGGGATAAGAATTTCCCCGGTTACACTGCAAATATTACTTATAAGCATGACGATAAAGTGTTTACAGGCAAAGTTCTCGTCAACGCTAATCTCAAGGCGGAAGTTTTGGATGTAGACGATGAGCAAGCAAAACAGGCAATTCACGGTCAAGCTTGGGAGATAGCAATTCACCGCATCCGCCGCAGCTTTGAAGACACTCACAGCGCAAATACGTTTAGCTACGGTAAAACTGACGAAACGGGTGCAGTTGAGCTTTTAGTTGGTGGTAAAGCTGAGGGCGACAAATACAAAGTCCGCAACAATGAGGTGTGCCATGTTCACCGTCTAATCCACGGTACTTTTGTGACAATTGACACCTTTAGTAGTCATGACACTGGAGAAGGCTATTTATCTCATACCTATGACTCCGTGTACCATGACCCCAAAACTGGGGAACAAAAGGGTGGAAGAAGCGAATTTACAGATGAATATGAAAAGGTTGGTAACTATTTCATTCTAAATCGTCGAGAAATTCGCACTGAAATAGAAGGACAAGTATCTATTCAGGAATTTGTCTTCTCTGATATCAAATTGTTAGAGCCAACTGCTGCCTAAGCTGCATGTCTTTAATATAAATAAATATTGGCGATCGCTCTTTAAATTAAGATAGCGATCGCTTTTCTTTTTAGTGTTCCAAGTTTTCAGCATGAACTTTCGAGAAAAAAGCTTAATGTTCCAAGTTCTGAGATGAAATGATGAAGTTAAAAGGCAATTATACTTGTGGGAGGTGCGATAGTGCGGAGTGCTCGCTAGAAGCGATCGTCTGACACTGATTGCAGTAAAGAAAATGCCCCCAGATATAATCAAAATATAATAAGTCAATCACAGCAATCGAAAAGATAGTCAACAAAATGACACGACTTTCTTCTAATCACACGCCACGTCGAGGAAGAGTATTCCCAGAACGCCAACTCTCACCTGAAGAGAAGGCACAACGGAAAGCTGAAGATGAGGTATTTTATCAGCGTTGTCGAGTGATATTTAACCGAGTTCAGCCAGAACTAATTAAGGATCACTACGATTGGTTCATAGTCATTGAGCCTAATAGTGGAGATTATATTATTGATTCCGATGAAACAGTTGCTAGACAGAAGGCTCGCGATCAATTTGGTGATACCCTGCGTCTCATGATGCGAATCAACGAGACTGGAACCTGTGGCAGAATATGATTTCAGGCGAGTTTAACAGTAAAGGAGAATTAATTTTTGAAATTGGTTTGATTGTTGCTGATGGTGATATCATTCCAGCCCAGGCACTACTAGATACAGGATTTACTGGCTACTTAGCAATTGATAATCAAGATGCTCTCAGTTTGGGATGGTTGAGGGAGAGTCAAACAGAAGATATGCAGACAGCGAGAGGAGAAGCACGATTTAACCTGTATCAAGGAAATGTGCTGCTGGACGGAGAATATTTTGCAATTCCAGCATTGGGTGGAGATGAAATGCAAGACATTCTTTTAGGTGTACGTTGGTTACAGATAAAGCGGTTAGTGGCAGATTTTTCAGCAGGAATATTGACGCTGGGATGAGGCGATCGCACTTCGATAAGACAACAGAAACAAGATAAAATTAGAGAATATTGAGATTATCAAAATATATAAACACTTTCAATGAACAAAGCTATACCTTTTCAGACAGTAGTTGAATATGTTGAAGCTCTTTCAACAGAAGATCAAGACTTGCTGCTGGAACTAATTCAGAAAAGACGAGTTGAAAAACGGCGTCAAGAAATTGCCAACAATGCAGCACAAACGCTAGAAGCAATCAAGACTGGCAAAGCCAAGCGTGGAAGTGTTGCAGATCTAAGGGCTGACTTGCTAAGTCAAGAATGAAAACCCTGATTTGGAATAATAGCTTTAAGCGTGCTTTTAAGCGAGTGGTTCGTAAGAATCCTCGGTTAGAGGAAAAAATTTTTGAAATTTTGGCATTGCTGGAAGCTGACCCGTTTACAATATCTTTGAAGCCACACAAATTGAAAGGTGAGCTAGAAGGTTTGTGGGCGTGTTGGGTCGAATATGATTGTCGTATAGTCTACATCTTTGATGTGAATAATGATACTAATGAAGAGTTGATTATCCTCATCGATATTGGTACTCATGATGAGGTATATTGAGTAGTCTATGTAAGGCGTAGGCATAGCCCGTCGGAGCGGCGGCTTCCGCCGTTAGCGTAGCGGTAGCGAGTCCGCGAGCGTCTCTGAACTTTTCAAGACAGACATCACTTTACTATTAGTATGAGAATCGCATTGTTTCTATACTAAATACTATGGGCAAACGGTTGATAATTATATATCCGTTCATGTCCTCTGGAAATATACTTTTTGAGCAACTTACCCACAATCGAAATACCTTGCTCAATCTCCTCTTGCGGAAGACAGAAAGTTAGACGCATCGCCGGATAACCCTGCTTATCTGGAAAAAACGCCGAACCACACGCCAGGTAAACATTTTGTGCAAAAGCTTCATTACGAATTGTCTGAATAGGAATATCATCTGGTAGTTGCACCCAGAGAAATAATCCTCCCGTGGGAACTGTCCACCGCGCTTCTTCGGGAAAATAACGCTCTAAAGCTTGCAGCATAGCATTACGACTTTGCAGATTATCTGTGCGAAGTCGGCTGAGGTGTCTGCGGTAATGTCCTGAAGCGAGATACTCACTTACTATTGCTTGGGAAATACTAGATGTGTGCAAATCATGGAGCAATTTTTGCTCAATAATTGTTTGATAATGCTTACCTGTAATTACCATATAACCCACTCGTAAACCAGGCATCAAAGTTTTAGAAAAGGTACTTAAATAAATTACTAAATCATTTTTATCTAAAGCTTTAATTGGTGCTGGTACAGGCTGGAAACTTATTCCTTCATAGGCATTATCTTCTAAAATTGGACACTCATATTTTTCGGCTAATGCTAGCAATTCTTGACGATGTGTTTGTGTTGTTGTCAACCCAGTGGGATTGTGGAAGGTACTAATTGTATAAATTAATTTAGGACGATGACTATGTAGATATTGCTCCAATAATTCTAGATTCATTCCCTCTGCTGTCATGGGAATACCAATAATCCTGGCTCCTAAGTTTTCTAAAATAGATATTGCACCATAATAAGTGGGCGCTTCTACAATCACCCAATCACCAGGTTTTACATAATAGTTGATAGCTAATGACAACCCTTGCTGAGAGCCATTAGTAATAATTAAATCTTCTGGAAAAACTTCTAATCCCTGTTGCACTAACATTTGAGCAATTTGTCTGCATAAAGTTAGCTGTCCTTGAGGCATATCATGAGAAAAGAAAATATCAGGGTTTTCTTGTCTTAATGCTCGTCTTGCAATGAGGTTGATATCTTTTGGTGGATGAGGATAACCATAGCCTAAATTAATCATTCCTGGCTTCGTTTTCGCTTGCACCAAGGGAGTGTACATATCATAAAAAGAACTTTTACCTGGCTCTAAGATTGTGACATTTTGGGCTGGGGAAAATGTAGATTCCAGCTTTGCACTCTGAAGAGAAAGGCTGTTGACAAAATATCCAGACCCCTGACGTGCAGAAACAATACCATCGGCTTCTAAAACGCTATACGCTTCAATTATCGTGAGTTTATTAACTTGTAAACTCTCTGCAAGTGAGCGAATAGAAGGGAGGCGATCGCCACTTTTAAGTGCGCCAGATTTGATAAGATGACTAATGCGATCGCGTATCTGCAAATAAATCGGCTTGTGTGACTGCCGTTCTAATAAAATGTTCATTCTGATGCACTCATTTCCAGAATGTAAAATCATCAATACTGGCAATATAAACGATTTTCCCTAAGTTCACCTAGTACAGTTAACTAATTTTCTACTAGAACAGTTGCAACGACGCACAACTGTACTAGATAAAATCTGCCATAACTGTACCTTCTTAGTTAAAGATTCTTGCGTAAAACTAAAAGTAATAGTTTATTTTGCTTAGGTGTTTTGATTATGAATAAATTTAATTTACTGTTATCCTTTCAAAGGATTTGGCGGCATTTTGTCATCTGGATGAATAGCAGTTCTGACCTTCAAGTTTGGCAGGAATTAGATCATCGGGGTCACGCTTCTTGTTGGCACGCTTATGATCCGATGACAGGACGCTCTGCCTGTTTTGGTTCTGAGGAAGAAATGCGGATTTGGATTGATAAATGTTATTACAGATAGTATACATTGCTAATCAAATAATATCCTAGCTTCGTAATTTGTCTATATTCTGCTCCCAATTTGCCCCATCAAAAGGTACAATTTCAAAATCAGATATCACATCCCCATCCAAACAGCGCACATTCACATCAATACAATCAGGATGACTTCGTGGAATATAAAAAGGATGCATTCCACAAATACAGCAAAACTTGTGCTGAGCAACTCCTGTATTAAATCTGTAAGTTGTTAATTTATCTTCACCTTGCAACAAGGTAAACTGTTCTTGCGACACTATTAAATGTAAAAATCCTTTTTTTCGGCAAATTGAACAGTTGCAATCATCGACTTTGTGTCGCTTAACCACTACCCGAAAACGTACTGCGCCACAGTGACATCCACCTTCGTAAGCTACTGGTTCATTGATATTTGTTGTCATGTAAAGGTAGCTGAAAAATTGATGAACTTTGCTATTTTACACTTACTTGTCACACCCACCAGCCAGAAAATAAATTACCTGACTGAGATTTGCCACCTAATAAACACATTCCTAAATTTAATTGAAATAGGAATCAGCGTGACTCTATTTTAGAAACACGCTCCTCTAATTTGTTGACTTGTTGCTTCAATTCGACCACTAAAGTTGCTAGCCGATCAAACATGCGATCTTGCTGTGATAAGTTCCCTCTGGAACCAGTTGATTGTCGTGGAGTAAGTGTTGTTCTTGAGGATGAAGGCTGGCGTGGTTGGCCTAGTTGAGATTCTAGCTGGTTTAACCGCGACTCGACACGATTAAAGTCCGCTTCTAGATTGTTGAGGCGGGACTCAACTTGTTGCGATGAGGCAGTTTTAGGAAATCCCATCGAGATAATCATTACTAAAATCCCGGCGAGAACTAGCACCTTGATTTTTTTCATTATCTGACTTTTTACAACAGCTTTGATAAGCAACTTTTGTGAGTAGGTCTACAGATTAATCATCTGAAGACATTTCATTTATTTATCCCGTTGTAAGTTAGAAAATAACCTCTGCCAATCGATAGAGTTGAGACTATTTTCCTCCTCTTTAACTTCAAACGTGACGTTATAAGCATTTGCTAGTTTCAGTGCTTGCACACAAATTTCTGCAACATCCTCACGGCTGATTTTGCCTTTAATGTTGTCACCTTGCTCGAATATTAATTCTTTGCCTCCAGGTTCCTCTGTTAAGGCGCAAGGTCTGATGATTGTGTAAGGAATCCCACTTTCTCTTAAACTATCTTCTCCCTTTAATTTCCATGTTAAAATTCCTCCCAATTGGTCATTTAATTTAACCGCTGGTGGTTCTTCATCTAAATTAATGCCGGGACGACCGGGACGAGTCACACCTGCTGAACTGACAAGGACGAACTGTGGAAGATTTTCCCCGCCATAAGCTTTTATGGATTCTACTTGTAAAGAAAAACCACCAGGTGAAAATTTAGGATTTAACGCACTATCATATTCAAATTTGCTCAACATTAATTGAAATGAGCAAATCTTGCTAAAGTCAATTGGCGGAGCATCCTTTACAGTTTTTGCCCGAAATACAGGAATTAAATCTGCAAAAGGGACGTGAATATCTATCCAGGTATTTGCTACAGTATCAAAGGAATAGCCATAACCAACACCGTCCCATTGTGCTTCTGTCCGCAGAAATATTTTATAGCGTTGACCGTCACCTTTGACGCGTAATTTCACACCTTCGTAGTCAGATAAGTTGAAAGGTGGATCAAAGTTTCTAGTTCTTACCGAAGCAAATCCGCCTGAGTTAGCGGTGGAGACATTACCTGCAAATAAAGCTGTATTTTCCACAAATTGCATATTACTTGCACTCACACCACCCATCACAACATCATCAACCGCACCCCAAATGTTTTTTAATTCTATTGATGGATTCGTGAAGTCAAATATCAGTTTTTCACTTGCTTGGGGTAGATATTTTTTTGCTGCTTGTACTAAGTTTTTAACACCTTGATATTCTACGTTTTCAGGGGTGTCGCCGACAATTTCTGGCTGGTAAAATTTAACACCTTGATAATATTTAGCTCTATCTGCTGTGTCTCCTTCTACTGGTTGTACACGCACTGCTGTGCAACAAATGACAGCTTGGACATCAGCCATGACTAGGGAATTTAAAGTTTCTGGTTTAGTAATATCCGCAACTACTAAGTCAACATCATCACCAATAATTGACCGTGCCTTGTCGATATCTCGTACGATCGCCCGAACTTTATAACCCCGTTCTAGCGATCGCCGTACCACCCGTTTTCCGACGCCACCCGTTGCGCCTGCTACCAGTATTACACCCATATTTCTTCCTCCATCGGGTCTATTTTGATTATCCTTGGGACGACCTTGGATTAACTCTTGTACCCAGTTAAGCAAAGGAATTACCTCAAAGTAAGTCAGGGTTTCGATAAACCTGCCTAAATCCCATTGAGAACGATTTTTGTCAGTCACAATCGCGTCCTCGCAACTTTTCTTAAGTCTAACTTAAGCAGAAGACAAAATAACAAATTTGGTTTTCTAATTTGTAATTCGTAATTAGTTTGATATTAAACTATAGTAAATTTTGAAGTCTAAATTATGATTTAGTATTTTTGATTCGCAATCTGATACTTTCAGCCGTGTAGAAAATAGCGGATACAGTCAATAAGATTAAACTAAATTGTGGCAACTCGTTAAGATATCTACCTTGAAATAAAAGACTCAGACCAGAAATGAAAAACGCTATGATTAATAATATATCTTGACGTTTAAATATTTTAGGACGCAATAAGGGTAGAACACATAACGAAATTGCTGCTAGTATCAAAATATTGCCTATAAGATTGGTTGAGTTATTCATTACTAATTATTCAATGGAAAATTTAACTCTAGAGTTGTCTTACTTATTTCCTCGCCAATGGATACACTCTGCTGCTGAGAAAATACTTATTCCTGCTAATAGGAATTGACTAATTTGTATTTCCGGCTTAACATACTGACTTTGAAATAAAAGCAATATTCCACAGATACAGAAAATAACAGCAAAGATAGCGTCATAATCTCTTGCAACATTGGAGTACCAAGAACGGAGAAAAAACAAACTTGCTCCAAAAGCTGCTAGACCAACTCCTAGCAAAATTACCCAGGTAGTTGACTTAAACAAAAATAACCCAGCCGCGCCGACAAATGGTATAAATCTGATTACAGATAATACTTTGTTAAGGAAAGATAATGATGTAACTTGAGGCTTGGAGTGATCAAGAAAATCAGAAGCAGGTGTTGGTGATTGTGTAAGGGTATATGTGCCTACAGGCGGAATTGAAGGTTGAGTTGGTGCAAAGGGACTTAATAATTGCCGGAGATCTTGTAGTACTTCTGTGGCAGACTGATAGCGATCGCGGTAGTGATAACGCACCATCTTTTGTACAACCTCTGCCAGTCGCAGGGAAACCTGTGTTTGATTTTGCCACACGACCTCACCTGTTTCCAAATTTTCCTGTAATTGTGACGGCAGTATTCCCGTTAACGCCTGAATAGCAATCATTCCTAACGCATATATATCACTATTGTGGCGTGGTTTTCCTTGTGCCTGTTCTGCTGGCATGTATCCAGGAGTACCAATAGCCACAGTAGCCGCTATTTGGCTATCTGCGGCTACTTGCGTTTGCATTTGTTTAACTGCGCCAAAGTCAATTAAAACTAACTTGCCATCATAGTCCCGTCTAATTAAGTTATCAGGCTTGATGTCACGATGAATCACTCCATAGCTATGAACAAACTCCAAAACTCCCAAAACATCTTGTAGCATCTGAATGACTTGGTTTTCATTCCAGCATTCATCAGGACGCATTTCTGTGCTGAGTGGATGCCCAACAATTAACTCTTGCACCAAGCAAAATTCTTGATTTTCTTCAAAGTAAGCTAAAAGCCGAGGAATTTGGTCATGGTTGCCCAACTGTTCTAAAATCTCTGCCTCGCTATTAAATAGGCGTCTAGCAACTTGCAAATAGTAGGGTTCAGAAATAGCAGGTTTTAGTAGCTTCAAAACACATTTGGGATTACCCGGTCGGCGGGTGTCTTCCACAATGTATGTTTCTCCAAACCCTCCGGCACTCAAAACTTGGATAACTTTGTAACGCCCATCTAATAGCTTTCCTAGCATAGTGTGGCTGACGCAATGATTTTTACAACATCTTGCTACATAATAACGGAACGGTTGCTAAAGGTAGGAGGGGGGAGCGGAGGGGCAGGGGAAGAAAAATTACAATTGACTCTTGACTTTTGACTGAGCGCTTCTTACTCAGTTTGCATTCCATTTTATTGGTTAATAACGTTAGGATACTGAATAAATTGTTATTCATTTTACTAATTTTTTATGAGTCAACTGGAAAAGGTTCAATTAGAGTACGAAAAATTTACTGAAGAAATTCAGAGTGTAATCATTAGCACTGTGAACGCACAGGGAATACCCAACTCTAGTTATGCTCCCTATGTGATGGATGATGCCAAGAATATTTACATCTACGTCAGCGGTCTTGCGAGCCATACTAAAAATCTTGATGCTAATCCTCATGTAAGTATCTTATTTATTGAGGATGAAGCTCAGACTAACCAAATTTTCGCTCGTCGCCGTTTAAGTTTTGATTGTACAGCAACTTTAATAGAACGTGAAACTCAGAAGTGGAATAAAATTGTTGAGCAATTTCAAGGGCGATTTGGTCAAATTATTGAGGTTTTGCGAGGCTTGGCTGACTTTCGGATTTTCCAGCTAACTCCTAGTGAAGGTCGTTTTGTAATTGGTTTTGGAGCAGCTTATCACATCAGTGGCGATAACCTCCATCAACTTGTTCAACTTACGGGAGATAGTGACCAAAAGCCTGGATAAAAAATGAAACGTTTGCGCTATAACAATTACGAATTACGAATTACGCGCTTAGTAGCGGTAGCGAGTCCGCGAGCGTCATTACGAATTACGTAGCTTGCTTCTCGCCCTTGGCGAGTATTACAAATTAGCGCAGCAGTACTAGCTCCCGCTATCGGTAAGCTTTACTTTATACTTTTGGCATTAGGCTAAGTGCAATTAAACTAGACTTTTTAATTTTATGCTTCAGTTTCAACCTCCTGGCTTTGGACATAAAGTCATCCATACATCCTTGGGGGCAATGGTTTACTATACCCAAACGAATGCACCTTGGACGTTCGCTGACACTGAAGATTTACCCCCATTACTATTTCTGCACAACTTTGGTGGTGGGGCCTCTGCTTATGAATGGTCTAAAGTTTACCCGGCTTTTGCCTCCACTTACCATGTTTTAGCTCCCGACTTAATCGGTTGGGGAGAGTCGGCTCATCCACCCAGAGATTATCAAATTAGGGATTATCTCAGCACGATCGCAGAGTTTATCATTCAAACTTGTCGCCAGCCTGTAACGGTGGTAGCCTCGTCTCTAACAGCTGCTTTCGCTATCCGCTTGGCTATTGTCCAACCCAACTTATTCAAAACACTGTTTTTGGTCTGTCCTTCTGGGTTTGATGACTTTGGCCAGGGTGCTGGACGCAGACTTCCACTTTCGGTAATTAATACACCCCTATTAGACAGTTTAATTTATACTCTTGGTGCTGAAAATGAAATTGCAGTGCGAAACTTTTTGCAGAGTTTTCTCTTTGCTAAAGCCCAACGAGTATCTCAGGAAATGGTAGAGGCTTATTTAACCTCTGCACAACAGCCTAATGCTAAGTTTGCCGCTTTGTCATTTTTACGAGGCGACCTTTACTTTGATCTAAGTTTGTATATTCAGCAATTAATAATTCCCACTGTCATTTTTTGGGGTGAAAAAGCACAATTTACCACTATCAAACTAGGACGGCGCTTGGCAAATTTAAATACAAGTGCAGTTCAAGATTTTTATGCGATCGCAGATGCAGGAATACTACCTCATCTAGAAATACCAGAAGTTGTAATTGGTTTATTACAACGGTATTTAAACTAACACATCAATCAGAAATACTCAGTTCCTCAACCACAGACTCCGGCAAATCTGTTAACTCCGTTACTTGTTTTACCGACATCCCTAACTGAAGTAACTTTCGTGCCGTTTGCTGCAACTGCAAATTTACCTGATCTGCGCGTTGTTGCTCCTGGTCTGCGCGTTGTTGTTCTTGGTCTGCGCGTTGTTGTTCTTGGTCTGCGCGTTGTTGTTCTTGGTCTGCGCGTTGACGTTGCTTTTCTTCTGCTGTTGGCAACAATTCTCCATCTATTGTTGCCCAACGCAACCAAGTTGTATTAACGCCTTTGTAGCTACCTTGCCAACGTAGCAATACTAAACCTAATGCTTGACTCACTAATTGATTTTCTGCATTAGGCGTTATTGATTGATACACTCCACTACCAAGAGAAAAACCAGCCCAGTCATCAGGGTTGAAAGGATCAAACCAGAAATATTCTGGAACGCGCATCTGATTTTGATAAATCAACTTTTTCTCATTCTTATCGGTTGCTGCTGTACCCGGAGAAAGCAATTCAATTACGACATCAGGGCCTTTACCTTCTTCCCAAACAACCCAACTGCGGCGTTCTACTTTGGGGACTCCTAGTACAGCAAAAAAGTCCGGGCCTCTAAAATCTTGGTTTTTCACCTGAGCCAGACTGAAATAAACGAACATATTGCCGCTTGCATATCCATCCTCCCGTTGTTCCAGCCAAGTCTCTACGACATCAATTAACAATTCCATTTGCATTTTATGCCGTTGGCTTTCCATTGGGATACCGTCATCGTAGGGTAGATCTGCCTGGGTAGGCGGGAGTGTTATGTCTGGTGCAGCGAGGGTAGTTTCTGACATAGTTTTCTTAAAGCTGATCTGGTGGAGCTTCTCCAATTTCCGTAACCGAGCCGCTAATCGCTCTGCACGTTGTTGTACATCAGTTCGTCGTCGTTCTGCTTCCTCCGGTAATAGTACCAAATTACCTGCTTCGTACAAACCAGCAGCCAACCTTAGCCTGAACGTTTGACAGCACAACTAATGGAGAAGACTAATATTTCTATATTGCTTGATTATTTGGAGGCTATGATGCACTTAGATATTAGCCTGCGATCGCTCAGTTCAGGTGTGATAGCTACTTTTTATTACTGTACTTTGCAGACACCTCAATTTACAATTTAACAAAATTTTAACTTGCGTCTATGCGTCTGACCTCACTTGATGTTTTTCGTGGCATTACCATCGCTGGCATGATTCTCGTCAACATGATGGGAGTTGCAGATGACGTATATCCTCTGTTAGCTCATGCCGACTGGAACGGTTGTACACCGACAGATTTAGTATTTCCCTTCTTTTTATTCATTATCGGAGTGGCGATGACTTTCTCTTTGTCAAAGTACACCGAAGCCAACAAACCTACTTCAGCAGTTTACTGGCGGATCTTGCGCCGTGCCGCTATTCTCTTTGCCTTGGGGTTGCTGCTAAATGGCTTTTGGAATAAGGGTGTTTGGACTTTCGATTTGAGTAGCATCCGCATTATGGGGGTGTTGCAGCGCATCAGTCTGAGTTATCTTTTAGCCTCTCTGGTAGTGCTCAACTTGCCGCGTAAAGGGCAATGGATATTAGCAGCAGTAATACTTGTAGGTTACTGGTTGACGATGATGTATGTACCAGTACCCGATTATGGGGCTGGTGTTCTCACGCGAACAGGAAACTTCGCCGCTTATATTGACCGCCTAATTATACCCAAAGCACATCTGTATGCTGGCGATGGCTTCAAAAATTTGGGAGACCCAGAAGGACTTTTCAGCACTATTCCTGCTATTGTCAACGTCCTCGCTGGCTACTTTACTGGGCAATGGATACGCAGTCAGCCAGTGCAATCACGTACGAGTGTAGGTTTAGTGTTATTTGGCATCGGTTGCTTGATTATTGGTTGGGTGTGGGGGTGGACATTTCCCATCAATAAAAAGCTGTGGACGAGTTCCTACGTTGTTTTTACTAGCGGTTGGGCATTACTTTTGCTTGCAGCTTGTTACGAACTCATCGAAGTGCGGCTGATACGTCGCTGGAGTAAACCCTTTGAAATTATGGGCTTAAATGCGATCGCACTTTTTGTTGCATCTGTTTTATTAATTAAAATACTAGTCAAAACCCATATCGGCAACGGAGAAAACGCTCCCAGCACTTACAATTGGATTTACCAGAATATTTTCGCCTCTTGGGCGGGGGCGCTAAATGGTTCTTTATTATTTGCCCTAGTCACTGTACTATTATGGTTTGCAGTTGGCTTCTTGATGTATCGCCAACGCTGGTTGATCAAAGTGTAAACTTTACTCCTCCACATTAAAATCCACTTTATCGTAAATATCCGTCAGTAAAATTTGGCAAGGAACAGAAGCCAAGTTTAAACTTTCTTCCCCATCTTCAAATTCCGAAAATATCCATCTATTATTATCCGTTTTAAAGTACTGCTCAACGTGCATTTTGTACTGGTCAATTAGAACATACTCCTGAAAGTTAGGAATCGTTCGATAAGCAGCAAACTTTTCATCTCTGTCATAACTCTTAGTAGATTTTGACAGCACCTCAGTAATAAATACTGGATTAATCAGAGTATCTCGTCTTCCTTCTGCAAATTCCAATTTATCTGCGATGACCATAACATCAGGATAAATATACATTCGTTTTTGAGGAATCCAAAGACGCTGGTCAAGGATAAAAATTTGGTATGGCTGCTGTTTAAAAGCTAGATTAAGAGTAGCACCCAATTTACCAACTACTATATTGTGATTAGGGTTTCCACTTTGCTTAAGAATAATTTGACCATCAATATATTCATGGCGTTCCTCTGAATTAACTTCTATTTCTAGATATTCTTCTGATAAATAATAGCGTTGTTCTTGTAATTGCATAATGATTCCTCATTTTTGCATTCTCATGATTCGTCTTGTTTTGGTTTACCGTAGAGATAATGATCAAGTTGTGCAGCACCATCTGTCGGAAGTTGGGCTATAACCTCTTCCGGTAATTCGTTGGTAAAATCTTCAAAAATTTCCCAAATTGGTTTACTTTTTTGCTGAAGTTGCTGTTCGCTTGGTTCTGTTGCTAACTGACTAGCAGAATTAGATTGAGTATGTTGTTGATTTCGCCTTGCTTTAGCAAATAGTAAAAAATCTCATAACTCTTCTATTAGATTCTCTGGTGCTTGCTCTATTTCTTTGATTAATTGTTCTTTTGCAGTCATAGTATTGACCTCATTTTATGTTTTCTCACTCATATCTTTGCCTTTCGTTTGCTTCATGACAATAAATTTCCCCAAGTTGTCAACTTTTTAGGCGTGAATTGAGACAGCTTGTAATTAGAGCCTTTGAAAATAGCGGCGAGATTCATTAGGCTTTGAGTTTTTATTCAATTAACTGAACGCCAATAAGTTCCAGAGATCCTGGAACTTTCAAGCTAGATAGCTGAATTAGTATAAAACCCAGCCTTTGAGTTTGAGTCAGTTAACTGATTTTTTATTTTAGTCAATTATCCCAACACCTCTACTTCTTCAACAGCATTAAGTTCGTCAAGAATTCGCCAAAGTTCTTGTAGCATTGGCTCTAAGCCAGTGCGCGTCACTGCTGAAATTATAAAAACTGGGGCGTAGGAGAGGTGATTGAGTTGAGTAGCTAGCGCCTCCAAATCCACTGTTTCTCTATCAACTGCGTCAATTTTGTTCAGCGCCAAAATTTGGGGACGCTTGGCTAAACCTTGCCCGTATGCTTGTAATTCTTGCTGAATTGTATTGTAATCTCTGATTACATCATCACTAGTAGCGTCAATTAAATGCAATAGCACCCGCGTGCGCTCGATGTGGCGCAAGAAATCGTGTCCCAGTCCCGCACCATGAGATGCTCCCTCAATTAGTCCGGGAATATCAGCGAAAACTGTACCATCACCGGTGGGTTTGCGTACTACACCCAAATTTGGTATGAGGGTAGTAAAGGGGTAATCGGCAATTTTTGGGCGTGCGGCTGATAAAGATGAAATTAATGTGGATTTCCCTGCATTTGGTAAGCCAATAATTCCCACTTCTGCCAAAAGTTTCAACTCCAAACGCAGCACCTTCATTTCCCCTGGTAGTCCGGGGAGGGCGTATTCTGGGGCGCGGTTGCGGTTACTCAAGAAATGTTGATTTCCTAATCCACCTTTACCGCCTTCAGCAACCCGAAATCTTTGTCCAGGCTCGATTAAATCCTCTAGCAAAGCACCTGTTCCTGCATCATAAATAGCAGTACCGCAGGGAACTTCGATGATTAAATCCTTTCCTGATGCTCCAGTGCAGTTATTTGGCCCACCACGAGCACCGTTTTCTGCTTGAAAGCGATGGTTATATCTGAAGTCCAGCAAGGTTTGCAGGTTCTCATCGGCAACAAAAATTACCGAGCCGCCTCGTCCGCCATTACCACCGGAAGGGCCGCCTGCTGGTACATACTTCTCGCGCCGGAAGGCGACAATACCATCGCCACCTTTGCCAGCTTCAACTTCAATTACTGATTGGTCGATAAATTGCATATTTTTAGAGTCTTGAGTGCTGAATGGTGAGTTATAAATTATAAGTTTTAATTAACTATTCATTCCTCACTCTTTACTTGTAACTCTCCGAGAACTCTGAACAGCATTTTTTGCCGTAGACGCCCATAGAATAATTTGGCATCAGATATCAGAAGTTCGGTGACTCCCCATTCAGCACTTCATTACTCAGAACTCCTCACTCACCCCTCAAATGTATGGTGAAATATCTTCACCGCATTCATCTGCTAGATAGGAGAGGGCGCGGAAACGTAAGCTTACTAGTTGCTCATACAGCGGATTAATTTTGCACATTGGCGGAATATGAACAATCTTACGTCCAAACAGTTTGACATCTCGCTCAAAGGGACACTGGGAAGGAATCATTTTGCACAAAAAGCGGGCTACTCTTGGATCTTGGATATCTAGCCCGTCTAACCATTGACGCAGGGGGTGTAGCGCGTTAATTTGTGGCTTTGTCAGCCCAGTTATCGGGGTAAGTTGTTGTGGATGTTCCAGGGTATGGCGAAGGGCTTCCAGTACATTCTCTGGCTGTTCTAAGGCTTGGCACAACTGTTGTAAAACCTTGTCTTCACTGGGAGAATAAGTACCATCTGCGATCGCTACCATCACGGCTGTACGTAAGAAATTTTCCGCTGCTGGCGTACCTTTACCCAAAACTGCGGCTAATTCCTCTGGTGTGATTACCTCTAGGGACTCGAAGTTAATCCCAGGAGCTAATTCATCCTCTGTGATGCTGGCAATTAATTCCTGTTCTTGGGCGTCGAAATTACCATCAGCCCAAGCAATGGTGAGCAGTCCACGCAACCAAGCGGCAATTTGTTCGCTGCTGTAGGGGGATTGAACGGCACTTATCATAAACTCACGTCTCAAGCTTTCCTCAATCAATACTAAGCTACTTATAAGGTGGATAAACTGTTACACAGTTAACTTAAAAGCTCTAAAGATTTGTTTTTTATTGAAAGATTAAAGGAAAGATTGACATATATGGTACGACTGGCTACGCCTACGCCTTAGCCTAAGCGCGTAAACCAAAAAAGTTTCCCAATCACAACAATCGAACTTGGGGTAAAATTCATCTGAGAATAGTCTTGAGAATTTTTTCTACTTAGACTAATAACGAAGAATTAATTTGTGTAATGGAGGTATTCATGAAAACTAAAGTTAAAAATTCAGTGGCCGCTTGTACCCTTTTTAATTACGAATTACGCGCTTCGCAGCGGGGCGAAGTCCCAGAGCGAATTAGTAATTATTTGGTCAACCCTAAGCAATTAAGGTATATATAATGTTTTGTTTTGGCATTGAGCATGAAGTTGCTTTCCTTAACAAAGAAGGAAAGTTTGCTGATTTTGTCTGCACGAAATTTGCTGAGTTCAATCAAATTGTTGAAAGGTTGCCCATATATCCTAATGACTATCCTCAGCTACGTGTTGGGGACGCTGGTATTAAACAAAAGAGATGGTATATTGAAGGTTTTGAAAGATTTGGGAATTCTGATAAAGTAATTGATTGTCTGCCTAAAGGCATCGAAATTAGAACTACCATACATTCTAATATTCAAGGCGCTATTAGTGAATTGTCAGAAAGTTTTTGCTTGCTGCGCGAAGTTGCTGCTAGCTTTGGGTTCTCGCCAGTTTTACTTAGTTTTAATCCTTATAATCATGTTTTTGAACCTCAACCCCCATTAAACGATTATGAAATAAAACAGTTACAGGCTTATCCTGACGAACAAACTGCCAATATTTACATGGTGACTTACGGCCCAGATCTAAATATTTCCGTGGCAGATTTATCTATTGAACGAATGATTGATATCGGTAAAAAGTTAACTTATTACAGCCCTTATATTGTTCCTTTTAGTTATAGTTCTCCTTTTTATCATGGAAGTTTATGGGATGGGCTTTCGGTACGGACGTTTATCAGAACGGGAAAAAGATCGGCAACGTTAGTTTTTGTTCAAAAAGAAGAACAACTAATTAATAGTATCCCTTCGTTAACAAAAGTTGCCCGTATTCCATCTGAAGTGGGGCGCATCGAATTTAAAGCTTGTGATAGTTGCGATGATTTTTCTATCTATGCAGCATTGTTGGCATTGTTGAAAGGTCTGGCGTTAGATGAAACTTTGCTGGGTAGAGCAACTATACCCGACGCCGCCTTGCATCAACTTTCTGCAAAACAAGGGTTTGATAATCAGGATATTTTTACAACCGCTACAAAGGTTTTACAAGCCGCTGAAGTTGCCATTAGCGAAGATCCAGATGTTAAGTTGTTAACGCCATTAAAAGTTATGTTGGCGAACCGAAAAACCAAATCTCATGAATTAATAGAAAGGTTTCGGCGTGTAGGTTCAATAGAAGAGGTCTTAAGACAAACTTATACCGTTTCTTTGTGAAGTTGCGTCAAACTCTCTTCATCTTTATTTCTTGGCGTACTTGGTGAAGCAGCGCTGTAGGCGGGTTTCCCGCCGTAGGCGACTGTGAACCCGAAGGGCGTGCTTGGCGGTTCGTTTTTGATTTCTTGTACCAAGTCCTAAGAGGATGTCTGAGAAGTCAAAATTGTCATGCTGAATGAAGCGATAGCGTAATGTACCCCTACGCAAAAGCCAAGCTACAAAGGAGCGTCTCGTAGAGAAGCATCTCAGAAATTAACGGATAATAGAGATTCTTCCTTCCGCTCTGCTCCAGTCAGAATGACAAAATATACCATTACCTAGCTTTTCAGACATCCTCTAAGATAGTTGAGCGCACCTTAATAATACTAAGCGGTTTGGTTCTTCACAGATACTTCCTCTGCGTCTACTTTCAAACGGCTGGCTGAAATTTTGCGGACGCGATCGCTTTTACGAACAGCACCCGCCATTTCATATTCACGACTGTCTTTGCCATATTTAAAAGCAACTCCAATGAGCATTTTCTCAGTGAGATCATTTAAGGTTTTGTCTAATTCATCCATCTCGGTTTTAGAAGAGTCAATCACAGCTAGAGCAGTATTATAAGCATCTATCTTGGTACGGTACTGCTCAATGAGTTGTGTCATATTTTGCAAGTTACGAGTATCACCAAAATCCATGTTAGGATCAATTGCTCTGAGTCCAGATGCTCTCAATTCAGCTTTTTCTAAAACGCGATATGTACGTTTTTGACGAGACATAAATATATTTTTTCTTAGTGTACTGGAGCTAGTTTGGCTTACTATATCTGCATTTTAGTTCAGTAAAATCCTCATAAATCAGTATTAAATTAAGTAATGAAAACAGTATTATTAACTAAATCACGGTTTAGTTGATGTAAATCATGATTTAGTTGATGTAAATCACGGTTTAGTTAATGTAAATCACGATTTAGTTGATGTAAATCACGGTTTAGTTGATGTAAATCATGATTTGGTAGGGTGCGCTATGGCGGCACTTAACGCACCGCCAGATAAAGTAGTGCGTTAAGCTCTTGACAGAAATGTTTTTATGACTATGAAATTGAAAAAGCAATATTGATGAGCCAAAATCCGAAGCTCAGCTAAATCTAAATTTATTAAGTTGGTTGCGGAATTTAGAACAAAAGCCGTGTGTTAATAAGTAAATAGGATACACAAAGTCAAAGTAGCGCATGGAACCTTTAACTACTGCGGCGATCGCGATCGGCACTATAATAGCCACCAAAGCCTTAGAAAAAACGGGCGAAAAAGTAGGTGAAGCTTTATGGGATAAGACTGGTAAGTTTCTCGTCACGCTCAAAAAGCAGTCTCCCCATACTGTAGCAGCTATAGAGAAAGCACCAGACCAACCACTCGATTATGGCAAAGCTGTACTAGAGGTTGAATCGGCTGCTCAAGCTAATCCTGAAGTGGCTCAAGCTGCACAAGAATTGGCCGCAGCAGCTAAAGCCGAACAAAATCCTAAACTTGCTGAAATTCTGGCTATGCCTAACCTGGAAAAATTGGCAGATAAAATTGGTCAGGTAGTAATGCCAGGTGGAACAGGAAATATTGAAAATATGTCTTTTTAATCTAATAATCTAAAAATTTAACATGATTCTCGATTAGCCCCCCAGCCCGCCCAGAAATAAATTTCCGGGCTAATAGCTTAAGTCCACTCAAGTGGACTAAAACTATTTTTTTCTCAATCTTCTTTAGAGGATGTCTGAGAAGTCAAAATTGTCATGCTGAATGAAGCGATAGCGTAATGTACCCCTACGGGGAAGCAAGCTACGCGGAGCGTCTCGTAGAGAAGCATCTCAGAAATTAACGGATAATAGAGATTCTTCCTTCCGCTCTGCTCCAGTCAGAATGACAAAATATACCATTACCTAGCTTTTCAGACATCCTCTTAGAAGACTTTAGCTATTAGCCTTAGAATTCATTAGACCTCTTGCATAAATGCTTAAATTGTCATGTTGAGCGGAGCGAAACATCTCGGAGATTCTTTCCTGCGAAACCAAGGCGTAGCTTGCTTCGACCTAGGAGTACCCTCGACTACGTTCTGGTCAGAATGACATTAATAGCTTTCTGACTTTTGCAAGAAGTCTATTCTGAGGCGGTTGTTGCAACTGATGCAAAATTTAAGTGTAACGGCATTTAACTTTACTATGTATGCCTGAAGACTCTGGTAAGTTTGCCGATAAAATAGGTGCTTTTGCTGCCCCTGGCGCTCAAGTTAACATTAACACTCAAATTATTGGAGGGCAAAAACAGCTAATTCCCACAAAATATATCCCTTATCGCGGTTCTGTTCATTTCGTCGGGCGAGAAACCGAATTGACAATGTTGCATGAAGACTTGCAACGCAAAGACTATGTAGCAATAGCGGGAATGGGTGGCGTGGGCAAAACTGAATTAGCTACCCAATACGCTAGACGATATCAACAAGATTATGGCGGAATTGCTTGGTTTAACAATAGAGACACCAATCTCGCCGCCGAAGTTTTAGAGTTTTTTCAGTTGCAGTTTGCTTTTGAGATTCCCCAAGAATTAGGAGGAAGACTTTTAAGCCTTAAAGAACAAGTCGCTTGGTGTTGGTCTAAATATCCTAACTCCGCCTTGCCTATTTTAATCGTCTTCGATGACGTGACCGACCTAGCTAACCTCCGCGAAGTCGTACCCAATGACCACCGCTTCCGAGTCTTAGTTACTACTCGACTGCGGCATTTAGACCCAAATTTTATTCAACAGATTCCCTTAGATGTTCTCTCGCCCCAAAAAGAACCAGGTAAAGCCTTAGAACTGTTAAAACGACTATTGGGGGACGAAGATAGGCGAGTTGAAAACCAACCACAAGCCGCAACAAAAATATGTGAATGTCTGGAATATTTGCCCTTGGGGATAGAGTTAGTTGGAGGTTATTTGATACGCGACCCGCAAATATCTTTAGATATTATGTTTGGGCAATTGCAAGAACGTAAATTAGCAGAAGCAGCTTTACAAAACCGGGAAACTCTCAACTCAAGTCAACTGGGAGTCAAAGCCGCCTTTACCTTAACTTGGGAAGAACTCAACCCACTGGCGCAACAATTAGGAAAATTGTTGAGTTTATTTTCTCCTGCACTGATTCTTTGGGAATTGGTTGTTTGGGTGGCGGTAGGTAGAGAGGAAGCAGAAAATCAAGAAGAAAGACAGCTAACGTGGTCAGAAAATGAATTAAACGTAGCTAAACAGCAACTCTACGAGCGAAACTTGCTGCAACAGGTGGAAGAAAGAGAAGGGTGTTATAAAATTCATGCCTTAGTGCGGTGGTTTTTGCAAGAGCAGTTAACGGCCTCTGGCGAAACCAAATCAGTTTTAGAAACAACCTTCGCCGCTGCCATGATATCCTTTGCCCAAATACTTCCTAATTCACCAACTTCTGAGCAGATTAAAAGCATCAAAGATGTCGTTCCCCATCTCGAAGACCTGGGAAACCGTTTAATTTTAGAGATACAAGCAAAAGAGACACAGATAATTTCTATAGCATCAGTCCCCAATGATCAAGTAATTTGGGTATTTGTGGGGATAGGAAGATTTTACGAAGGACAAGGATTATATAAATTAGCAGAATCCTGGAATGAACAATGCTTAAATGTTTGCCAAGCTCTGTTTGATGGCGACCATCCTGATGTTGCTACTAGCTTGAACAATTTAGCTGAACTCTATCGTAGCCAAGGGCGGTACAGCGAAGCCGAACCCCTCTACACCCAAGCCTTGGAGATGAGAAGGCGGCTGTTTGATGGCGACCATCCTGATGTCGCTACTAGCTTGAACAATTTAGCAGGACTCTATCGTAGCCAAGGGCGGTACAGCGAAGCCGAACCCCTCTACACCCAAGCCTTGGAGATGAGAAGGCGGCTGTTTGATGGCGACCATCCCTATGTTGCTACTAGCTTGAACAATTTAGCAGGACTCTACGATAGCCAAGGGCGGTACAGCGAAGCCGAACCCCTCTACACCCAAGCCTTGGAGATGAGAAGGTGGCTGTTTGATGGCGACCATCCTGATGTTGCTGGTAGCTTGAACAATTTAGCAGGACTCTATCGTAGCCAAGGGCGGTACAGCGAAGCCGAACCCCTCTACACCCAAGCCTTGGAGATGAGAAGGCGGCTGTTTGATGGCGACCATCCCTATGTTGCTACT
>JAHHHK010000047.1 GCA_019359395.1 Komarekiella atlantica HA4396-MV6 | reverse complement strand
ACGATAGCCAAGGGCGGTACAGCGAAGCCGAACCCCTCTACACCCAAGCCTTGGAGATGAGAAGGTGGCTGTTTGATGGCGACCATCCTGATGTTGCTGGTAGCTTGAACAATTTAGCAGGACTCTACGATAGCCAAGGGTGGTACAGCGAAGCCGAACCCCTCTACATTGAAGCCTTGGCAATATGCGATCGCATTTTAGGCGTTAATCATCCCACTACAACGACAATTCGAGAAAATTTAGCAATCCTGCAACGCCAGTCTACTCCCCGTGCTATCTGGATACGTCGGTTAGGTCAGTTTCTTCAAATCTTATTTGCGATCGCAACTCTACCGTTTTTTCTGCTGTGGCGATTCGTTAAACAACTAATTCGTAATTAAAACATTGGCTTTGCACGTAGGCGTAGCCCGCACTTCTTTAGGAAAGGCTGCGCCCTAAGCGTAGCTATGCCGCAGGCTTTACGGCAAGCTCAGTGACCATCGCAGCGATCGCCTTTTACAATTGGAGTATTAATTCTATTTACATCTATGAACTTTCCTCCCCAACTCCAACAAAAGATTAGACCTCTTGCAAAAGTCCGAAAACTATTAGTGTCATTCTGACCAGAACGTAGTGGAGGGTACCCCTACGGGGAAGCAAGCTACGCGTAGCGTTCCGCAGGAAAGAATCTCCGAGATGTTTCGCTCCGCTCAACATGACAATTTAAGCATTTATGCAAGAGGTCTATTGAAAAATGGGCAAGCAGTCAGGGAATTTCGACTGAGCAATTTGTTTTGCAAGCTATTGCAGAAAAAATTGACACGCTGAGTCAGCAAATCACTGAAGAATATACTCAACAAAACTCTGAGATGATTAATGTACTGCCCCTTAACCAACCAAATGTTTATCGAAAAGAAGGGATTTTAGTTGTAGAGGCAGAATTACCAGAAAACTTTGATGTTAATGCCTTTATAGATGAGTTGAGAGAAGAACGGATTCAGGATCAAATAACTTAATGAAAGTCTTGTTTGATACTTCTGTCTTAGTTCCTGGATTAATTCGCTTTTCTCTCATCAACGAAAGTGCGATCGCTATTTCTAAGCTTTAATTACCAGATAGTCTCGATAGAATACTGGGCAATTTTCTGGTCAATAATCACAATTGGCAAATTCTCTACTTGACTTTGGGCAATCAGAATCCGGTCAAACAATTTTGGATTTTAGATTTGCGATTTTGGATTGACCCCGACCACGAGGGGGCGGGGCTTGGAGATTTGAGATTTGCGATTTTAGATTTGTTCCGCCCACAAGGGGCGGGGCTTGTACCAAAGAAATAATCCAAAATCCAAAATTTAAAATCTAAAATTGGCATGGTCAAACGGATCTCGGTGGATGTTTGGCAAAGTGGCAATCTGTAGAGTGTGTGTCATTTGAATATCTAGACTCTCGAAGCGGTTCAATGCTAGTCGGTTTGGAATATATTCTTCTACAGGTTCAGGTAAAGTTAGCTTACCCGATTTAGTCTTGATGACAATCTCCCAGACACTTGCCACGCTCAGAAATAAAATATTACCTGAATCAGCAATTATACTGCGACTGGTGGAAGATAACTGAGGGTCATCTATTACCCACCAAAAAATGCATGAGTATCCAGTAAAACTCTCATCGCTAAACTAGATTAGAACTGTCAAAATCATTTAGGATATCTTCTGGTAAAGGCTCGTCAAAATCTGGTGCAATGATAACTTTACCTTTATCCAATCCTGGAATTCGAGGTGAGGCTGTATCTGTGAGAGCTACTAGGCGTGCAACTGGAATACCCTTCTGTGCAATCACGACCTCTTCACCAAGTAATACCTGACTCAGCAATTCAGAAAACTTGGCAGTTACTTCAGAAACATTAACGGTGATACTCATTTGCCTAAGTAATTGTTAATTCCTAATATTTTTTAGGATAACACTGGCTATAAGTGCATTTTTCAATCTTGTGGCGATGACCCGATTATCCGCGTAGATGCGTACTCTTGCAAAGCATCTCGTAGAGAAGCAGCTTGTCGTTAAACATCGCTTTTCTCTCATCAACGAAAGTGCGATCGTTAAACGTTTCCTCAAAGACAACGCCTAACAACCTTGATAAGATGGAAAAAATAGTTTAACCTCACTCCCAAGGTTATGAGTAGCATTAACATTTCCTTGCCTGAATCGATGCAAACCTTTGTTGATGAGCAAGTGGCTCAGGGTGGCTACGGTTCAGTTAGCGAATATCTACAAGAGTTAATTACTCAAGACCAAAAACGCAAGATACAAAAACATATAGAAGAACTTTTAATTGCAGGACTTGAAAGTGGAGAGGCAATAGAAGTTAATAGACCTCTTGCAAAAGTCCGAAAACTATTAGTGTCATTCTGACCAGAACGTAGTGGAGGGAAGAATCTCCGAGATGTTTCGCTCCGCTCAACATGACAATTTAAGCATTTATGCAAGAGGTCTAATGATGAATGGTAGCAGCAAAAACGCACACACTTGCTCAACCAGCCGCATCAAGAGAAATAATCACATTCAATAAATAGTGTGCTTTTTTAAGAAAAATACTGCAAAAACTCAATTAGTGAAATCATGCCATTATGGAAGTCACACTCAATCAACATCTTGAAATTACACCAGGAGTTAGAAGAGGTAAACCTCGAATTGCAGGCACTCGAATGACAGTTGGTGACATTGCCACCCTGTATTTACGGATGGGACAGTCTCTAGATTTGATTGCTGGGAAGTATCATCTCTCTCTAGCTTCGGTCTATGCGGCGATGGCATACTACTACGATCATCGAGATGAAATTGAACAGAGCATTCAAGATGATGAAGCATTTGCTGACTCGTTGCAGAGCAATTATCCATCCCGGTTGCAGGCAAAGCTGAAGGAGTTACGCGGTGAGTGACCGCATTCAATTCCATTTGGATGAGAACATTGACCTGGATATAGCGTTGGCTTTGCGTCGTCAGGGAATTGATGTAACGACGACTCCTGAGATGGAGCTGCTTGGGCAAACGGATGAAATTCAGTTAGCGTTTGCTTGTGAGCAGGGGCGAGTAATTGTTACCCATGACACAGATTTTTTGAGATTGGCGAGCGAAAACACAGATCATTGGGGAGTTGCTTTTTGCAAGAAGAATCTCAGTTCGTTGGGTGAAATCATTCGTAGTTTGGTCTTGATTTACGAAGCGCTAAGCCCTAACGAGATGCGGGGCTGGATAGAGTATTTGTAGACTTGCGTAGGTAAAGCCCACCGTAGGTATCGCTTTTGTGTAAAATGGTGCGATCGCATAATTGAGGGTGGGTATTGCCCACCCTCAATTATTATCCCATCACCTCAGCAGTCTTCTTCTTGTCCAACTTCAGAATCAACACGCCCAAAGGTGGTAAACATAAATCCAGCGAATAAGGACGACTATGCAAAGACCAATCATCTGTCCACTTACCACCTAAGTTACCCATGTTGCTACCGCCATACTGACGCGCATCGCTGTTGAACAACTCGGTATAAAATCCCGCTTGTGGTACACCAATGCGGTAGTGAGAATGGGGTTGGGGTGTGAAGTTGCAAACTACGATCGCAAAATCATCAGAATCTCTATCACGCCGGATGAACGAAACCACGCTATGACGGTTGTCGCTACAGTCAATCCACTCAAACCCTGGCTCAGCAAAATCTTGAGTATACAAAGCTGGTTCGGAGCGGTAGAGATTATTTAGCTCTTGGAAAAACGTTTTCAACTTTTGGTGCGGCTCATGCTGTAACAAGTGCCACTCTAAATCAGCCCAGACATTCCACTCACTCCATTGCCCAAACTCCATGCTCATAAACATGGTTTTCTTGCCTGGATGAGCAAACATATAGGAAAACAAACAACGCACATTAGCTAACTTCTGCCATGTATCTCCTGGCATTTTGCCAATGATATTGCTCTTGCCATGCACTACTTCATCGTGAGACAGAGCCAGCATGAAATTCTCACTATGG
The DNA here is from genome assembly GCA_019359395.1 of Komarekiella atlantica HA4396-MV6. GTDB lineage: Bacteria > Cyanobacteriota > Cyanobacteriia > Cyanobacteriales > Nostocaceae > Komarekiella > Komarekiella atlantica. The sequence continues at coordinate 40,677 of JAHHHK010000047.1, read as the reverse complement.
TTGTACCACATGCTGAAAGTAATATTGTTTTGGTGGAACTGACGGAACCAGGGATCCATGCTGAAGTAATCCAGCATATCGTGCATCCAACCCATATTCCACTTCAAGTTAAAACCCAATCCACCTGTATAGGTAGGCCAAGATACCATTGGCCAAGAAGTAGATTCTTCAGCAATTGAGAGAACGCCAGGAAAATAGCTGAAAATAATGTGATTTACCTGACGCAGAAAATCCGCTGCTTCTAAATTTTCTCTACCACCGTATTGGTTAGGTAGCCATTCTCCTGGTTCGCGGCAATAGTCATTGTAGAGCATCGAGGCGACAGCATCGACACGAATCCCGTCAATGTGGTACTTGTCAAACCAAAATAGAGCATTAGCTGCTAGAAAATTCTTGACTTCATGGCGATTGTAGTTGAACACCAAAGTTCCCCACTCTTTATGTTCGCCTTTACGGGGATCAGCGTGTTCATACAAGTGACTACCATCAAAGAAAGCCAAACCGTGACCATCTTTGGGGAAGTGACCGGGAACCCAATCCACAATCACACCAATGCCGTTTTCATGACATTTGTCAACAAAATACATGAAATCTTCGGCGCTACCAAAACGGGAAGTAGGGGCATAGTACCCAGTTACTTGATAACCCCAAGAGCCATCAAAGGGGTGCTCTGCAATGGGCAGCAGTTCCAAATGGGTGTATCCTAATTCTTTGGCATAGGGAATTAGTCTGTCTGCCAGTTCTCGGTAAGTAAGGAAGCGTGCACCCGGTTTAAGTTCTGAGACAGTGACTACAGGTGTAGTTTCACCGTTGGGTAGTTTGGCTGGTTCTGAACTCGAAGCGTGCAACCAAGAGCCTAAATGTACTTCGTAGACTGAGACTGGCTGCGTGAGGGGGTCAGTGTGACGCCGCTTGTCCATCCACTCTTGGTCACTCCAATTGTAAGCATCTAAATCAGTGACGATGGATGCTGTTTTAGGGCGGGGTTCCTGCTGAAAACCGTAGGGATCAGATTTTTCGTAAATGTGTCCTTCAAAATTTTTGATTTCATATTTGTAATGTTCCCCAACTCCGATTTCGGGAATAAATAATTCCCAAACTCCGGTAGGGCCTTTACGCATCTGGTGTTTGCGTCCATCCCAGAGGTTAAAATCTCCCAGTAATGAAACATTACGGGCATTGGGTGCCCAAACGGCAAAATAAACGCCTTTGATGCCGTCTATTTCTGTGGGGTGTGATCCCAGTTTCTCGTAAATCCGGTGATGATTGCCTTCACTAAACAAATGCAAGTCAAACTCTGTCAGGCGGGGAGAACGGAAAGCGTAAGGGTCATAGGTGACACGCTCATGTTCCCCTTCTTTGATCCGTAACTGGTAGTTTGCCAGTTCTGCTGTTTCAATCGTGCATTCAAAAAAGTGGGGATTATGCACTGTTTGCATTGGGTATTCTTTCCGTTGTTCTGGGAAAACTACCCATGCTGCACTTGCATTTGGTAGGTAGGCTCGCACAGCCCAGACAGTTTTGCCATTTTGTTCTATGGGGTGAGAACCCAGTATTTCAAACGGATCGTGATGCTGATTCCAAACGATGCGGTTAACCTGTTCAGAGGCGATCGTGGTCATGGACATGAAGCTACCTACATGAAATAACGTGATTAAATGTGCTTTTTTAAGCAGAACTTACGCAAAATTATGTAAAAACGACCCGCATAGACGCGGATCGGCTACTTTACGAGAACACCAAGGGCAAACCCGCAGGGTAGAAATAGGAGTTTTAGAGAGTTTTTGCGTAAGTCCTATTAATATCTATATATATTCTTTACATTTATTTGCAATTTTGTCGCCACCGTTATCCTACCTCAGAATGAGTCTTGATTCCTTTCGAGGGAGTGGAGGAGCAAGGAGGAGTTGGGGGAGAATAATAACTTTTGACAGACACGATGAATCGCTTCTCTACTCTTGACCCTTGTACAGACGCGATTCATCGCGTCTGTACTCTTCTTGACAGACGCGATGAATCGCGTCTCTACTCTTGTCTTTTGCTATAAGTCATCAAAAATTTAAAAATGGGAAAAACTGACGCAGTGCGTTACGCAAACGCAGCAGGAAAAGAGTTTGTCGCAAGTTAGAAGTGAGTTTTGGTGGTGGGGCCTTTTGTAGCTGCGCTTGTAATTCTGCATATTCGGCAGCAGTTAGGGGTTTACCATCAATGGGCGATCGCGCTTCTATAATAATCTGTGTTCGCAATATTTCTTCCGGCGTATCCTCTGGTGGCGGTAATGCCATTACCGCTGATCCCCAATGGCTATTTAACGCTATCAAGGTAACAATACTCACTGTTAACACCAAAAATCTTATGGATCTCATCACTCTTTGCATCTCCCTCTTTTAATACTCAGAGTTGGGTGATTCAGTAATTCCACCAATCTTCTAACATCCACAGGAGAAGACTTTTGGTTGTTCCTCGATTTTGGGCAACAAAACTTTCAAAAATATACGTTAGGGGCACGGCGTCAGTCAAATTGTCGGCTTGCGGACAAGATTTTGGATGCCATACCCCTACTACACATTTCCCTAATAAAAATCTGGCAAGTCAATCAACATTACTTAGCCACTTAATCCCAATATGGAATGGACTACAGCCAATGATCAAGAGCAATTGCCAGCGATCGCGATAAATTTTTTTGCACTCTTGAGACTGATTAGTTTACACCCACTGAAGTACCTTGTCCACATAGTGGCTGATATTTCTCGGACTCAACTTTTTTGATTTGGGAAAAAGGTTTTGTCAGGCGAGAATTTACAGACGGACACTTGGTTACGGCAGAAACTATCCTCACCAGTGTCCTCTACTTGCTGTCTTACTTAAACTAACATTTCAGCAAGCTCCAAGCTTTCATCCACCAACATAAAAAATACTGGTATTTTCGCCTGACCCTAATTCATTTAAGTTGTTTAGTGAGCAGCGCCGTCACTAACCCATAGCGTGCGCGTGATGGCCAAAGCTTAGGGTGTTTTAGTAGGCGTAGCAAGGGGCGTAGTAGTAACGGCAGGTGTAGATCCGGTATCTGCTGGCTCACCTGGAGCACCTGGAGTGGTAGTAGTTCCAGCAGGTTCATTAGTGCCTTCACAGGCTCCGAGAATTGCGGCCAGACTTAACATTAGAGCAAAACCAAAGATTTTTGTTTTCATAACTCCTCTTTCACCAATTGTGGCTAGAAAAATTTTTCGCCTGTTGAATACGATACCGTATTTATTGCTTTTTTTTAAATGCTGTCAGATTACATACTCAAAAGCAATCCTTTAAGGTTATTTCATCCAGTAATCTGATTAGCTTCTCTTAACTCACAAGCCAGATAACTTAATTAACGAACGGAAAGTAGTAAACTTCCTAGCAAGCCGAGCTATTACATCAAGAATTTTTATTTTTTCTCAGAGGCTTGCACCTTTCACCCCGCATTGCCATACTTTAGATGCAATACATCTGTCAGATTGCTGCTCGCTGATTGCAAGCATTGCAATATCCAGAGGATGCAAACATTGGTGCAGCTACCTATCAGAACACATAAAAGGATGTAGGGTGTTATGTGTGCTTATTGCACAAAAAGCAATTCTAACCTTAGCAAGAACAAACAATTAATCCAAAATACAGTACTTTCAATCTGAAAAAAGTTATGGTTGTTGCTCGTAAATCAGATGTTTATGCAAAGGGTACTTGGTTCCAAAGACATTTTACCCTTCCTTTAGGGAAACGCAAGGCGCGTCAGGGATCAGCAGCGCGGAGCGCTTCTACAACCGCTGCTCAAGCTGCACCAGTCGCCTCTAAACAACGACGTTTATCAAAAAATTTATCCGTTTCTTCTACCAATAAGGTGGTTACACCCACATCGATGAAAGAGTTAGGCAGACAACAAACCTCAAATCTCAACGGATCAAGTGCAACGCCCAAACGTCTGAAAGAAGATTTTATTGGCGTTCCTGTAATGCCTAGTTCTAAATCAGCACCTTTATGGTTGCTGCGCTTGTATACTTTACATCGTTATTCGTCAGTTGTGGCATTTTTATTTGTCGCAGCAACACTTGTAGTTTATGGCTGGACGGTATATTCTCAAGAGCTTTGGAGCCAGGAATACCGCAGAGTGCAAAACCTACAACGTCATGAGCGGCTGTTGACAACAACCAATGCAACGCTGACAAACAAAATGGCTGAGGAAGCAGAACGACCAACAGCAGGACTAGTATCACCAACTCCTGAAGGGACAATTTTCTTGTCTCCAGTACCTCAAAGTCCTAACCCAGCATCGTCTCCCAAAACGCCAAATTCCGAAACGCAACAGCAAACCCTTTCGCCGCTGGGATACTAAGGTCAAGGGTCAAGAGACGCGATTAATCGTAGAGACGCGATTAATCGTAGAGACGCGATTAATCGTAGAGACGCGATTAATCGCGTCTGTACAAGAGTAGAGATGCGATTAATCGTCTCTGTACAAGGGTCAAAGTTAATTACTCTGAACTTTTGACTTTTGACTCCATAAAGCAGTTTGCTACTGAGTAGGACAATGCAAAAGAATTTTCGGAATCCAACACTTACGAGGCGGCAGAAGCGTTCTAAACGAGGGTTGACGGGTAAACCTGCTTCTAACACCCAAGACAAAACACCCAATAATAAGTCCCGGTTATTCATTGCCTGGGGCGTATTAATAGCAGCAGGCTTGGGATTGGCAATCAATTTGTATTACTTGCAAATTGTCCGTGGGCCAAAGTTAACTCAGAGGGCGCGAAACCAACAAATGGTGAATTTGCGACCTTTCATGCCACGTAGGCAAGTGGTCGATCGCAGTAACAATGTGTTGGCGATTGACCGCCCGATGTATACTTTGTACGCTCATCCCAAGCTGTTTAATAAGTCCAATGAAGAGATAGCTGAGCGACTTGCCCCAATCATCAATAAAGATGCTGCTGAATTGGTGAAAACCTTTCAAAGCAAAAAAAGCGGGATCACACTAGCTCCGGCGCTGCCTGAAGAACTTATTGACCGCATCACCTCTTTAAACTTAAATGGCTTGGAGTTGATTCAAAAATACTCCCGCTTTTACCCACCAGATGATTTGGTTGCTGACGTGGTGGGCTACGTAAATATTGATCGTCGCGGTCAGGCAGGTGTGGAGTATTCTCAAGAGAAGTTGTTAGAACGTTCTGTACAAACAGTGCGGCTGAGTCGGTCGGGTAATGGGGCATTCATGCCGGATCATGCTCCTGAAGGCTTTTTGCATTTTGATGACTTGCGACTGCAACTCACTATCGATAGCCGTCTGCAACGGGCTGCTCGCAATGCTCTAAAACAACAAATGGACAAGTTTGGTGCAAAACGTGGGGCGGTCATTGTCATGGATGCGTCCGATGGTTCTCTACTAGCCTTAGTTTCTCAGCCCACGTATAACCCTAATAAATACTCTACGTCTGATATCTCACTGTTCAAAAACTGGACTGTGGCGGATCTTTATGAACCAGGATCGACTTTCAAGCCTTTGAATGTGGCGATCGCACTGGAAAATGGTGTCATCAAACCAGATGATACTTTTAATGACCCCGGTTTCATTCGAGTGGCTGACCGCACGATCAAAAATGCTCTGAATAATAGTTATGGGCGAATCAACATTGCTCAAATTCTGCAACATTCAAGCAATATTGGCATGGTGCAAATTATCCAACGATTAAAGCCTTCAGCCTATTACAACTGGCTGGAACGTTTGGGATTAGGACAAAAAGTTGACACAGATTTACCTTTTGAAGTTGGCGGTCGGCTCAAAAGTCAAGAGCAATTTATCGCCTCGCCCATTGAACCAGCTACTACTTCCTTCGGTCAAGGCTTGTCTTTAACACCATTACAACTAGTACAAATGCACGGAGCTTTAGCCAATGGCGGCAAATTAGTCACACCTCATGTCGTGCGGGGACTGATTGATAGCAAAGGGCAGATGCATTATTCACCCAATCGTGCCACACCACGCCAAATTTTCTCAGCCACCACAGCTAACACGGTAGTAGAAATGATGGAAAGTGTGGTTACTGAAGGTTCAGGCAAGCCTTCACAAATTCCGGGATATCGCATTGCTGGTAAAACTGGCACAGCCCAAAAAGCTAGCTCCTCTGGAGGCTATATCAGTGGTGCTAGAATAACTAGTTTTGTAGCCATTTTACCCGTAGAATCTCCTCGCTATGTAGTATTGGCATTGGTGGATGAACCAAAAGGAGAAAATGCTTACGGTTCTACTGTCGCCGCACCAATTGTTAAGTCGGTGATGGAAACACTGATTCCTATTGAACAGATTCCACCGAGTCAGGCAGGGAGTGGGGAGTAGAGACTGGGGAAATAAATAACCTTTGTACAGACGCGATTAATCGCGTCTCTTGACCCTTGTACAGAGGCGATGAATCGCGTTTCTACTCTTGACCCTTGTACAGAGGCGATGAATCGCGTTTCTACTCTTGACCCTTGTATAGACGCGATGAATCGCGTCTCTACTCTTGACCCTTGTATAGACGCGATGAATCGCGTCTCTACTCTTGACCCCTGCTAAATTTAATCTTTGCTTTATAACCAGGGAAAGAGGTAGAGAAAGCTACGAGTATGGATATATAAGTATTAGAGGTGGAACTAATTTCACACCTTTGCAAAGCTACCAAAGATTCCATGCAAAGTAATTTAGTTATGTTCCCCAATGCTGAGGCTGCGGGAAAGAGTACGCAAACACACGAAAGAACGGCAACTAAGTATAACAGTGCTGAGCAGCAGTTTATAGAACTGCTGGATACGGAGGATTTGGACAATAAACTGGATGTAGAAGTTGCGAAAGTCAATGAGTTTGAACGTGTACTCTCAATGGCAATTCGTGCTGCCTATCAAAACGGCTACGGTGACGAACAAGCTCACCGTTTTCTTCAGCGGATACTTTATCGCATTAATCGGCTAAAGCTGTTTTGGTATGATGATTTGCGGCACTATACTAATGAGCGATCGCTTTACTTGCACTCATGTCGTGACCAAATTGAGGCAGCTTGGCAAGAGTGGGAAATTGCACAAATCGATGTGACAGCATTGCAACAATTGGATGTAAAACAAGCGCTAATTGAGCGTGCATCTGTCGATTTAGATCCGCCTTTGTCAGAGGATAGTCGCTATATCCAGGAGGAAATGACGGAAGCTGGCTATCGTCATTTGTTAGCGATCGCTTCTTTTGATGGTTTAGTCGAAGGTAGTCGTCTTTCCCGGATTTTGGGTGGTACTGCCAATGAGGTGCAATGTACACTTGTCCGCGTACTACTGGAAGAATACGGCAACGGTCGTTTATCTCGCAAGCACTCTACATTTTTTGCTCAAATGCTTGCTGAGTTTGGCATGAATACCAAACCAGAGGGATATTTTGATTTAGTACCTTGGGAAGTTATAGCTTGTGGTAATCATAACTTTCTGGTGACAGAGCGTAAGCGCCATTTTCTACGTTACAGCGGGGGACTAACATATTTTGAGGTAGCTGGGCCAGCGGCTTATAGAAATTATTTGGCGGCGGCGCAACGATTGAGACTCTCAGAGGCCGCGATGGGTTACTGGGAATTGCACATTAGGGAAGATGAGCGCCACGGACGTTGGATGTTAGATGATGTGGCTTTGCCTTTAGCAGAACAGTATCCTAATGATGCGTGGGAGTTGGTACTTGGGTATGACCAAGAGAAGCTAATGGGCGATCGCGCAGCTAAAGCTGTAGTGCGCTCAATACGTGAATATGAATAAAACCCCATTCTTATATGAGAAATGCAAAAAGATAGTAAGTAAAAATGGCAGGTTTTTTCTGGCATTTTTAATTTTGCATTTCTAAATAATTCTATTGCTAATCTGACACCAATGTAATTTCTTTAGTAGCAACTTACTTACTAAAGGAACGGTTTTTTATTGCTTTGATTAGAGGTATTTAATAACCTCTTATTGCATTGATCATAACATTACCGTTGAAGTACAGTCAAATGAAAGATATCTTTTTTTGCCCTGATGAATCTATTTTTTACTCCAATTGCCTAGAAAACCTTGTTCTGAGAAATTGTAAACAATCTGAGTCTATCGTTGAGTTTGGTTCGGGAGATGGTAGTCCCGTGATTAATACATTATTGAGAAACAAGTTTGAGGGCGTAATTCGTGGATTTGAATTAAATACTTCTGCATGGAAAGTCGCAAATTCAACAATTGATGAATATAATCTTGGTAATAAATACATAATCTCTAATTCTTGTTTGTTTAAATCTTCTAAACCTAAAGCTAAATACCTTGTAGCAAATCCGCCTTATCTTCCTGCGCCAGATCAAGATATTTATATGCCGTTATTATTTGGAGGCACAGATGGGGCAACAGTTACAAACAATCTTTTATCATTAGGCTACGAAAATGTTTTAGTTTTAGTGTCTAGCTATTCTAATCCCAAAGGTACACTCAAACAAGCAAAAGAAAACGGTTATTGTGTGAGTAATTTTCTGATTTTACCTTTAGAATTTGGATATTATAGCTCTGAGCCAAAAGTCAAAAAGCACATAGAAGGTTTACGAAAAAACAAAATGGCCTTTTATTCTGGTGATTATTACTTTTTGGCAGGTGTCTTATTTAAAAAGGAGCAAGAACCTGTAATTGATTTATCGAATGAATTAGCTCAGGTAATGACGAGTCTTTAAAAGTGCGATCAAGAGCATCTCACCTTTGCAAATATACCCGGCGATTTTCAAGCCAGTATCTTATAAATCGCCAGGGCAAGCGTGTTTTTGCTACGCTCATATTCAGGATAGAAAGAAAGAATAAAAATTATTTTAGCTTGACACAGAAATTATGAGCGATCGCACCAACTACATCACTCAGCTCGCACCCTCTGTAAAAATCCGACTCAAGCCCAACAAAGCATCTTCAAATCCAGGAATAGTCACTGATTGATTAGTTAGAGAAATCTGCTTGCTAAGATAATCAAATTTACCTTGAGCATTTTGATACGGTAGGCTGTAACGCTCTAATTGTTGAGCATTTAAATTGACAATCCAATAATCAGAAATTCCGGCTTCTGCGTATAGTTCTAGCTTTTTTGTTTGGTCGTATGTCAATATAGAATCTGAAATTTCCACAACGAGCAATATATCTTCTGGGTAGGGATGATGAGCGAGATAATCCTCATCTCTTCCTCGCGCAATGACGACATCTGGCTCAGGCTCACTATGATTAAGAAGGGTGATAGGATCTTGCCCACGGATGACTACGCGATCGCCTAGCAACCGATCCAGTTGGCGGCACAGAATAGAATTGCACACTGTATGAGGTGTTCCCTTTGCTACCATTTGGATTAGTTCTCCCCTAATTAATTCAATGCGTTCGGCTTTGCCGTCTCGAAGAGAATCGCCCTCCTTTAAAAATCCAAGTTCAATCAATCGATGATATTCATCTATGGTGAATCGCTTTGGTGTCACAACATTCATAGGACATCCATCAAATAAGTCTGTTTTCACTTTAGTCTAGTCAAGATTAAACCGACTGCGCCAACGCCTCAAACTGCCGCCAACAGAGATACAATGCACGCGGTACGTGAAAACAGCCTTTCCATTTGCCACCTTTGAGGTTTAACAACACTTCTCCACGGCGATTAAGGTAGCCAAACCACTCACCATATTCTGAATCGGCAAAGTGTGCCCAGGCGTAATCATGCATTTTTTTATACCATTCCCAACACACTTCACGCCCCGTCAGCCGATAACCCATTGCCAAAGCGACCAAAGACTCTAAGTGTACCCACCACAGCTTTTGATCCCATTCCAATTGTTGTGGAGGATGACCATCTGCATCCATAAAGTAATATAGTCCGCCATATTCGCGATCCCAAGCAAAATTTAGGATATTTAGCACCACATCAACAGCTTGGTTAATAGTTTTTGTATCATTTTTGCGGTGAGCGATGTCCATAATAAACCACATCGCTTCAATGCCGTGACCGGGATTAATTAACCGTCCCTCAAAACAATCAATATGAGAACCATCAGGAGTAACATTTTCGTACATTAGCCCCCGTTCTTGGTCTAGAAAATCGGTCATCACTTCCTGAACAGTTGCCGCCAAAACGCTTTCAAGGGTTTTACTAGGTAGCAACCATTCCATTTCTAGAGTCAGATTGGCTAAAATCATCGGCACTGCCAGCGCTTTCATCGGGCGTGTGCCAGGATAAGTTTTAGTATATTTGCCCTTTGGGTTATCTTGGCGGCGCAAAACATTTTCATAAGCTTGTATCGCTACATCCTTAGCCCAATCTTCGCCAGAAGCAAGAGCGTATTGACTAAATGCCATTGCTGCAAAGCAATCAGAAAAGATATTGTAAGGCTGAACCAGTGGCTTACCTTCACGGGTTAGAGCAAAGTACCAATTGCCGTCAGCATCTCTACCGTGTTGAGCAAGAAAATTAGCACCATTGCTAGCAATTTTTAGCCAATCTTCGCGTTTTTCTAGCTGGTTACAAAGCATAGAAAAAGTCCACACCTGGCGGTTTTGTAGCCAAATAAACTTGTCTGGATCATAAACCTTGCCCTGGCGATCAAGGCAGGTAAAATAGCCGCCATACTGCCAGTCGAGCGAGTATTTTTCCCAAAATGGAAGCACGTCGTTAAAGAGCGCGTTTTTATAAAGTTCAGCAAACGCCTTAAAATCGTGCTCCATAAATATTCCTCCGCCATCAGCGATCAGTCAATCTCCTTAAACTTATAGCTTTTTAATAGCTTCGCAATAAATTTTTTGGAATCTGATTACTGTTTACTGTTTACTGATTACTAGCAGAGAGTTGCCTCTTGTTGCAATACAACCTGATGCTCTTTGCGCCAAGCGTGGGGAGGTAAACCGTGATGTTGGCGAAACTGACGGGAGAAATGACACACATTTTGATAGCCTAATGCTTTGGCAATTTGCTCGATTGTCTGGTTGTTGCTTTGGAGTAAGAAACGAGCACCTGCCATGCGACGTTTAACAATCCAGCTGTTTACAGTTTCTCCTGTCTGCCTTGCGACTCGGTTAGTTAAGTAAGCAGATGAGTAACCAACTGCCTCAGCCACATCACACAAAGTGATTCCTTGGTGATAATTAGCTTCGATGAAATCGAAAACTTCTTTTAATTGAGGATCGCAGGGGAAAATTGAGTCGGGAGTAGCAATATCTAAAGTTTGAGGTGCAGCTGTTGGCTTTGGAGTATTCAGAAATTGAGTAGTCCACCAGTATTGGAGAGTAGCTTGCTTTTGTAGGCGGGTGGCGATCGCCCTGAGCAATTCGTCTAGTGTAGAAGGTTTGGTAAGATAATCATCTGCCCCTAACTCCATAGCTTTGCGAACCTCTGCTCTAGTGTCGCTGCCAGTAAGAAAAATAAAGGGGATGATTGCTGTCACAGGATCTCCGCGCAGCGTAGCTAGAACGCTGTAACCATCCATATCGGGCATCATAATATCGCAAATCACTAGGTCGGGTAAATGCTCTTGTGCCTGCTGGATGCCAACAAGACCGTTTTGAGCGCCTATCGGATGAAAACCTTCAGCCTCAAGACCCTTTAAGAAAAGATTGCGGGTAACGGTATCATCTTCAATTACAAGAATTTTTTTTGACGATTCGTACATCATTTTTTCTCACTAGAACTTTTGGCGGTAAATAGTTACCAAACTCTGTGTTGAATATTAAATAGGGAGGAGATTAATTACCTTTTTCCAAGAGTTATGAATATTGAGATAAAGATAGTTAATAGTTCACAACTCAACACATATAACTGAGAACTGATATTTTATTTTAATAGTGGCAGCATGACAGTAAAAGTAGTGCCTACACCAACTTCGCTTTCCATAGCAATTTGACCGCCATGTAAGTCCACAAGGGTTTTGACAATCGATAGTCCTAGTCCAGTACCAGGTATATGATCGATATTGCTACCCCGATAAAATGGCTCAAATAGTTGTTGTTGGTCTGCAAATGAAATACCAATACCGCTGTCTTTGACCTGAAAAATTACTTTCCCATTTTCAAAAGAAAGTTTTAAATTAATCACAGTGCCGGATTGCGAATATTTGATTGCATTGTCAAGCAAGTTATTGAGAATAGACTCTAATAGTTTTTTATCTACATAGGCTGTTAAACAGTCTACTTGACTAACAAAGCTGATTGGGTTATGGCGACTGTTCATCTGCATTTGTGCCACTAAATCATTGCAGAATTGAACTATCTCGACTGGTTTTGGCTGGAAGTTTATTTTTGCTGCTTCTGCTTTCGCGAAAAACAGAATATCATCCAACATTTGGCTTAACTGTTCAACAGCTGTTTGAATGTGATCAAATAATGGTTGTATCTCCTCCTGTGTCCATTCATCCATGTGTCGCTTTAGTAAGCTATTAGAAAATGAAACAGTATTCAGTGGGGTGCGAAATTGATGGCAGACCATAGAAAGAAAGCGTGCTCTTAGTTCGCTAAGTTGTTTTGCTTGTTCTAAAGCCTGGTTAAGTTCTGATTCTGCATATTTGTAATCGGTAATATCAATCCCTGCAATCAGTTCAACCGATTTTCCCCCAAAATCCAGCACTCCATCTAGTTTTGCAACTGTGCAAGCTAGCCAGCGCTCCGTGCCGTTTTTTGTCAGAATATTGATTTCTTGATATTCAAAGTTAGTCGCTTCACCCTGATTTCGTACGTGTCTGCGTTTTTTACTTTTGATTAATCGGCGAAGATCAAAGCCATTGAGTAGTTCCTTTCTTGTGTAGCCAGTTAATAGCTCCACAGCCGGATTTACATAGCAAAGCCGCATACCTTGAATTAGAAAAGTGCCGGCATCTGTCGTTTCTGCCAAAGTTTGAAATCTAGCAGCGTTCAGCCGTAATGCTTCCTCTGTCTGTCTGGATTCAGTAATATCCCAAATGCTCCAGACTCTACCAATAATTTTTTCATCAAGCCATTGAGGCTTAGAGTAGTGTGCAAAGACTCTGCCATCTTTCAACTCCAGAATGTCGTAGCTCTCGAAGTCAGACTGGCTGGAAACTTCCCAAATCATCCGACTAAAGGTTTCTGGGTCTTTAAGTTGGCTCTCAAAAAAGGCTTTACATCGAGGACATTTTTTGGATAACATCAAAGACTCTGGAATCTGCCACATATCCACAAATCTCTGATTAAAGCTCAGAATATCTCCCTCAAAGTTAACCGCAACAATAGCGTTGGCAGTAGATTCAAGAGTAGAACGAAGTATAGATAGAGACGTTTCAAGCTCTCCTTCTTTAGCCTTGAGTTTAGAAACTTCCTGTTGCAAATGGCTTTTAGAATCTCTTAATTCATCGACCCATCTTTGCATACTCATTTCTACTACTTCACCACTTTTGTCACGAGCGAAAACACAGCTCAACTCTTTACCTTGGTGTTCTATACGTGTCATGGATATTTCCACCAAGAATATCCCACCTCCTTTTTTGCGATAGCGAGACTTAAAAGTAAGGTAATTCTGTGATTTGCTCTGTGACCAGTTGTGCAAAGAAAAATCTACATCTATATCATGCAGCGTCATGGAAAGTAATTCCTCACGGGAATACTCAGTTATCCGGCAAGCGGCATCGTTGACGTAAACAAACTGCGCGTTTTCTCCTACACAAAAAGCAGCATCTACAGCTTGATTTATTAATAAATGAGCAAACTTCAACTCTACTTCTGGCTGTAGTGCCGATTGAGAGTTGGATCGAGCTAACGTATAGTCGTTAAAATTCATATTCCATCCCTACTCAGTCCTTATAATAAAGTCCACACCATAGCCATGAATGAACTTATAATCACAACTTATCTAAAACCCTTAATGTACGTTAGATTGCTAAAAAACAAGACTTACTAGCATATCCCATAAATATTTTACTAATTAGGTTAACAAATCTTATTATACATAAAAAAATGTATAATTTGACCCAAATTTCCTCAAAAGATTAAAACAATTGGAATCTGTTCTTGATTTAAATAATTTATTACAGTTAGAGAAAAATTCCAGACAAATCAATAAGATTAGTCTAAAATCTGGCTCAGATTCAGGCTGTGAAACGTTTAATTTATAGGTAAGTGAGATATTCAAAATTGAACTGTATCTACATCAATTACCTTTGGTATATAGTTACTTAATGGTTTACTTAAGATGTACTTGCCCAATAATTATTGATGTTTTAAATAGGCAACTTTTTTCAAAAGTTTATATTCATTAAATTACTATTGCAGGGATCTAACTATAAAATTATATACTAGGTCATCTGCCATAAGAAATACTTTGCTCAAGGAATATACGCTCAATACTTAAATGTCGCCCTAAAGAGATAGAGAATGTTAAGAACGGATGTATTTACTGGCACAAAAAAAGCTAAATCAAGAAGTATTTGATGACAATAACAAAGACTGCCATAGCTTATAGTTATGGTCATATTTTAATTTAGGCAATTTGTGTTGGTGAGTTAGAATTACAAATTTATCAGTTTGACTTTTTGAAATAACAAAAATTAGCCGCTATAAAATAAGCCAAAACACATTTGATTTATATCAAGATAGCGTGAACCCAGCATGATGCATAAAAACCATACCTGATCCTTGACACTCATAAATTAATATTTAATGTAAGTATAGTGACACAGCTTCCTAGCGATCGCAAGGTATCAATCTCCGAAAACGGCTAAGTAAAAATTGTGTTTATCACAACAACAACAAAATTGATATCTCCATCAAAAGATTTTTCATTGCAAATATGGTCATATGTCTGGCCAACCATCGTCAGGTATTAATTTATCAAGGATCTGAGTATAAATTACCGCTACTGCAACAACAGCAACAAAATTGACATCTTCATCAAAGGATTGTTCATTGTAAATGAACTTTCACCTCATTAGCGATCGCTAAGTAACTATCTCTTAAACAGTCTCAGTGAGCAGTGTAGCCGTCACAACAACAGCAACAAAATTGACATCCATATCAAAGGATTTTTCATTGTTAACAAGTCTTAATCTCTTATATTCTTGCTCTTAGAAGCACAGCCTTGATTGTCTTGCTTTTATCGTAAAGTTTTTCAATAATATTCTCCAAAGCATTAACCATCAAGCAATTAACTGCCTCTACCATCAGCCAAGCTTGATCATAATTGTAAAAAACAACAGAGTTGTTTGTATTAATCATTATCAAGTACTTAAGTGTAATTAAAAATACCACCTCGAAATTCCCGAAAATTACGTAAGAGCAATGAGTAAAAACTATACTGGTTCAAAGTCTCCCCTAATCACTACTGAGCCATACAAAGAATTGCCACCAAACAGCTATGTAGAATCTGCATCAAACGGTTCACATCAGCAGGATAAATTAGAGAACAACAAAGGAATTCAGCCCTTTTTACCCAACGAAACAGCCCCTAAGCTCTCAGTTGCCGATGCGATCGCTCAGATGTTGGCAAATTTGGGAGTAGGTTACGCTTTTGGCGTAGCTGGGGGTGCGATGGCCAGCCTTTGGGGTGCGCTGTCAAATAGCAGCATAGAAGTGTTGAACTTCCGCCATGAAGCAGGAGCAGCCTTTGCAGCCACCGAGGCTTACTTTGCAAGCGATCGCCCCACTGTAGTATTTACCACAGCCGGGCCAGGGATCACCAACGCTCTGACCGGGTTATTTGCTGCTCGTGGTGAAGGTGCAAAAGTGATTTTGCTCTCAGCTTGCACCTCAGCACCACAGCGTGGACGTTGGGCAATTCAGGAAACCAGCACCTACACATTGCCGAGTGGGGGAATTTTTACCCCAGGAGCACTGTTTAACTATGCAATCACCATTGAATCGGCTGCTCAACTACCCCAAATTTTTCGCAAGCTTGCTCTAGCTTTAGCGCAGCCAGGCGGATTTGTCGCCCATTTGAGCATTCCCACCAGTGTGCAAACAAGTTTAGTTGAGGATATATCCTTACCCCAACTAGATATTTCGCCTTTTGCGATCACTGCTCCCAAACAAGCGATCGCTAAATCCGTAGAATTATTATCTGCTGGGCCATTCGCTATTTGGGTTGGATTTGGTGCGCGTGACGCCGCAGACGAAATCCGCCAACTCGCCGAGAAAACCGGCGCAGCAGTCATGTGTTCACCTCGTGGTAAAGGCATATTTCCTGAAGATCATCCCCAGTTTGTCGGTGTCACAGGTTTAGGCGGTCATGCTTCCGTCTTGACTTATATGGAACAGCAACCTCCACTACGTACACTCGTATTAGGAACCCGCCTTGGCGAACCGACTTCCTTCTGGAGTGCAGCAATGGTTCCGACTGGAGGCTTAGTACATGTAGACATCGACCCAGAAGTGCCAGGAGTCGCCTATCCCCACGTTGAAACCTTCGGGGTGCGGTCTGATATCAAGACCTACTTACAAGAATTGTTGCAACTGTTGCCAGATGCTCTTGCTCGTTCTACACCTCTGTTGCTACCCTGTCCAGAGCGTGAAGCAGTAAAACAGGATATAGACTATCCAGTGCGACCAGAAGCATTGATGTCAGCAATTCAAAAGATCATTGTTGAGGGTAGCGATGCCGTAGTCATGGCAGAGTGCGGTAACTCATTTACTTGGTCAACTCATCTACTGCAATTTGCCCAAGCCAATCGTTACCGAGTTAGTACAGGCGTCGGAGCAATGGGTCACGCTGTCACAGGAGTTTTAGGTGCAGCCCAAGCGCGGAATGGTAAAGCTGTAGCTATTGTGGGTGATGGGGCGATGTTGATGAATAACGAAATCAGCACAGCCGTAAAATACAAAATTCCCGCCATCTGGATTGTACTCAACGATGCTCGTTACAACATGTGTCATCAAGGGATGAAAGTATTGGGATTAAAGGGTGCAGACGCAACAATGCCACCAACCAACTTTGCCATGATTGCTCGTGGCATGGGAGCAGAAGCAATTGTTGTAGTCAGAGAATCGGATATCGAAGAAGCACTGGAAAAAGCGATCGCCTCAAACGTTCCTTTTCTAATCGATGTAGTAATTGACCCTGATCGCCCAGCACCCTCTGGTGGACGTAATAAGAGTTTGGCAGCACAAGGAGTCAAATCAAGTCAAGCAAAAAAATCAGCCAAACAAGTTTCATTTCCAGCAGTTTGACTTGAAAAAATTGCATATTTGTGCAGTTTTACTAGTATTTCTCTCTGCGCCTCTGTCTTGAAAAGTTTCCTGCGGTTCGCGTTAGCGTCTCGTAAGAGAGGGAAACCCTCCTTCTCCTGACGGAGACCGGAGGCGAACAGAACTTTTCGCTGCGTCTCTGCGTGAGAACAAATAATCAAGAATAGACCTCTTGCAAAAGTCCAAAAATTATTGGTGTCATTCTGACCAGAACGTAGTGGAGGAAAGAATCTCCGAGATGTTTCGCTCCGCTCAACATGACAATTTAAGCATTTATGCAAGAGGTCTAATGAAGTATGAAATTAGAAGCAGCAAACTTCTCATCCTAACCAACAACCTCATTCAAAAAGCTGAGATTCTACTTTGATTTGTGAGTCTTATTTTTTCATACTTCATCCTTACCTAATCATTACTGACTCTAACCAAACCAAAATCGATATTTAGAAACTAAGATGCTGCTATTTGAAACCGTAAGAGAAATGGGTCATGAACAAGTTCTTTTCTGTCATGGCAAAAATCCCGATATTAAAGCAATTATTGCCATACATAATACGAACTTAGGCCCAGCAATGGGAGCAACAAGACTTTTCCCTTACATCAACGAGGAAGCTGCTTTAAAAGACGCTCTCCGTCTCAGTCGGGGTATGACTTACAAAGCGGCTTGTGCTAATATTCCCGCTGGTGGAGGGAAAGCAGTCATCATTGCTAATCCTGAAAATAAAACAGATGACATGTTGAGAGCTTACGGACGTTTTATAGATAGCCTCAATGGACGTTTTATCACAGGACAAGATGTAAATATTACTCCCCAAGACGTGCGGACAATCAGCAAAGAAACTAAGCATGTAGTAGGAGTATCAGAAAAGTCTGGTGGCCCTGCTCCCATCACATCTTTAGGAGTGTTTCTAGGAATTAAAGCTGCTGTAGAATTTCGCTGGCAGAGTAAAAGACTTGATGGCATGAAAGTTGCAGTTCAAGGTTTAGGAAATGTCGGTAAAAATCTCTGCCGACACTTGCATGAACATGACATTAAACTTTTTGTTAGTGATGTAGATTCAGCAAAAACAGAAGAAGTCAAACGACTTTTTGGTGCAACCGTTGTCGAACCAGATGAGATTTACTCTCTTGATGTCGATATCTTTGCTCCTTGTGCCTTAGGAGGAATTCTTAATAGTCATACAATTCCTCTATTACAAGCTTCAATTATTGCTGGTGCTGCTAATAATCAGTTAGGCAATGAGCAAATACATAGTCAAATGCTTACAGATAAAGATATTCTTTATAGCCCTGATTATGTAATTAACGCCGGAGGGTTAATCAATGTTTATAACGAAATGATTGGCTACGACGAAGAAAAAGCTTTCAAGCAAGTGCATAACATTTATGACACGCTACTAGCCATTTTTGATATTGCTAAACAGCAGGGTATTCATACTAACGATGCTGCTAAACGATTAGCAGAAGACCGGATTATGAACGGTAAACGCAGCCAGTCTAAAGCGATCGCAGCTTAATTGTTAATTTTCAATAGTTAGCAATTAGCTACTAATTTAAGGAGTGACCAGTGGAAAAAAATACATTTGCAACATCAGCTTATATTGCTACTTCACCAGAGAGCGCCTTTGACTATCTTTGTAGTTTAAAAAACTTAGATGAATGGACGCTTTATAGCCGGATGAAAGAGCAGATTGACGAAGATACCTGGCTTGGATCTGCATCTGGTTATCACAAAAATCTCTACTATCATGTTAAAAAACTAGAGAACCCGCTTTTCTATGGCATTGAATGGCACTGCGGGTTAGAGTATCAGAAATATTTTCAGGTTTATCCTGTTTTGCTGTTTCCTCCTGACTACATCGAGCCAGGAACAGACGAAAAGGGCGTGTACTTTCACTGGTTGAGCTTTGTCGATCCAAAACGGCAAACTCAGATGATTATGCAGGGAATTCATACAGTACATACTTCCGAGTGTCGTTCTCTCAAAGGTAATTTGGAACGTAAAGCTGGTCATACCGCAGCAGCTAAAGGACGCTACTTTATTGATACTGATACCATCTATGTTGATGCCCCAATTGAAATTGGAATTGAATACTTAAAAGACTTACGAAATATAGACGAGTGGGCGCATTTACTGCAACCAAATGGCGAGATTACTCCTGAATCAGGTGAATTTAAGGATGAATATGATCAGAAGGTAAAAGTTTCTGTACGGTTACATGTTCTGAGTAAATACTACTTACTTGAACAAGAACATTTTTATCCAGACTACGAATATTATCAGCGTTCTGTAGCGTTACTTATTCCAACCGCCTATGCTTTCGCTGACCCAGAGGCTTCAGGTTTTATCCTGCATCGAATCACATTCTGGAAAGTAGATGAAGCTTTTACTCACGGCAAACTCCAGATTGAAGACTTTGGCGCTGAGAGCATGAATATTAAACGTCTCGTTGAAGGTAAAGCTGGTAATTTTCAGTCGTTTGATCGGGGGATGAGCTACATACCAAAAACGGGCTATTAGATCCCTGACTTCTTTAAGAAGTCGGGGATCTTAAGAAGTCGGGGATCTAAATAGCCGCCAGGAGACAAAACATGAAACTAAAGCTACTTACTATTACTTTCCTCAGTTTTTGTATTGCCGCTATTTCTGAAACGAAAGCTGCACACGCTGCATCCTTTTCTGTAATTGCTGACGGTTTAGAGAATGCCGGAGGGTTGAGCTTTGGTTCTGATGGTAGTCTCTATGTTACAGAGGCGGGAATAGGAGGAAATGGGGCTTGTGTTCCCCCACCAAGTGGCCAAGGCGATTCTTTATGCTATGGCACAAGTGGCGCAGTTACCAAAGTTGAGAATGGCAAGACCAAGCGTGTACTTACAGGACTCCCTTCTTTAGCGTTACCAGATGGTACTGGAGCAGCTGGGCCTCGTGATATCCAATTTGATGCTAAAGGTAAACCTTATGTTTTAGTTGGGTATGCAGCTAATCCAGCCTTTCGCGATCGCAATTTAGGCAATACTGACCTAGGAAAAATCATTACTCCCAACTTTAAAACTAATTCGTGGACAAGTGTTGCCGATTTAGCTAACTATGAACTCGCTAACAACCCTGATGGGAGTGATTTAAGTAGTAATCCTTTAGGGTTTTTAATCGATGGGAATAATCTGGTTGCGGCTGATGCAGGTGCAAACGACTTACTCAGCGTGAAAACTGATGGCAGTAATTTGCAGGCTTTAGCGGCGTTTCCCCCAGAGATATTAAATAATCCAGTGTTCCCGCCTGCCGATACCCCATCCAATGAACCGGCACAAGTGCCATCTGGTAGTGAAACGCCGCCATCGCTTCCTATTCAATCAGTACCCTCAAGTGTAGCCAAAGGCCCCGATGGCGCTTATTATGTCAGCCAATTTACTGGTTTTCCCTTTCCAGAAGGTGGCGCAAAAATCTATCGTGTTGATTCTGATGGCACGACAGTTTATGCAGATGGTTTTACTCAACTAACAGACTTGACGTTTGATACTGCGGGCAATTTGTATGCTTTGCAGTATGCCAATGAGTCAGCTTGGAAGGGTAATTTAGATGGTTCGGTGATCAAAATAGCTGCTGATGGAACTCGTACAACCATCCTCAGTGGCAATGGATTAGAGTCACCTAGCGCCTTGACAATTGGCCCTGATGGTGAAATTTACGTCACAAATCGAGGCGATCATCCTGACGGTGGGCAAGTTCTCAAAATTGAAAATATAGAGTCTGTCCCTGAACCTAGTTCGACTTTAGGCATATTAACAGGCGCTTTGGGTCTTGGTTGGTTGCATAAGAAAAGAGCCACTAAAGCCTTAACGCTCAAGTAAAAGACCTGCATCTGCTACGAACTAGAATTCACTGTCTTTAAAACTATAAAAGTTTCCACAAATCACTAATTTCTTAATCTCGAAAGGTATGAAACTCAAGTCATTTGCTCTTACATCCGTTACATTCTGTTTTACTGCAATTTGTGGAACATCAGCCGCACAAGCTGCAAGCCTAACGACTGTTCTCGATGGGGTCAGCAATATCCGGGGTATTAGCTTTGGCCCTGATGGAAGTCTGTATGCAACAGAGCCAGGTATTGGAGGAAACGGGAATTGTCAGCCATCTCCGAGTGCAATATTTCAGCCTCTCTGTGCAGGCAATACTGGTTCACTCGTTAAACTCTCACCAGATGGTACAAAAACGCGTCTACTTAATAACTTTGTGTCTCTAGCAGAACAACCCAGCGGCAACCAAGGGGCTGGTATTCAAGACTTGCAATTCGACTCTAAAGGGAATGCTTATCTGCTAACTGGGTTTGCTGGTTATCCAGGAAACCGCGATAAAGAAACACTTGCTCTTGGCTCTAAATTCCCTATCCCAGAAACACAACTTAAGGTTTTCCCACCATCCACACCCGATAAAGTTTTGAATGCCCCGGAGTTAGGAAAACTGTACAAAGTTGACTTGAACACTGGATCTCTCAACAGTATTTTCGACTTTGGCAAGTATGAAATTATCAATAATCCAGATGGCCAGGATGTAGTTAGTAATCCCTTCGATATGGCTATTAATGGCGATACTGCTTATGTAGTTGATGGGGGTGGAAACGCTGCTTACAAAATTAAACTTGATGGCAGTGATGCCCAAGCGATCGCAATTCCTAAGAACATCCTTAGTGCCTCACTGTTGCCATCTGCACCACCAGGGCAAGAGTTAGCTCCAGAGCTAGTAGAGGCACTTCCAGGGCTAGTAGAACAGCTTCCTGGAGGAAAAATAGCGGTTCAATCAGTACCTACAGGTGGCGCAATTGGCCCCGATGGAGCTTTATACGTTGGTGAATATACGGGTTTTCCTTATCCAGAAGATCAATCACGGGTTTTCCGTATCGGCGAGGATGGAAAGCCAGAGGTTTTTCTAGATGGGTTTACACACATTACTGACCTCACCTTTGATGAAGAAGGCAATTTGCTAGTTCTACAATTCAGTGATAACTCCCAGTTAGAAGGTGATTTACGGTTCCTTCCTGGTTCTCTGATCAAAGTTGCTCCTGATGGTACTCGCACAACACTTGTTGCAGCTGGTGAAGGGTTAGAGTCGGCTGCTGGAATTGATATTGGGCCTGACGGCAAAATTTATATCAGCAAACGTGGTGTTGGCCCAGAACTAGGGTCAGTTGTTCGGCTGGATAGCGAACCTGTTCCTGAACCTGCTTCTATCTTGGGCGTCGTAACAGCTGCCGGTTTAGGCGCAGCTGCCAAGATGAAGCGCAAGCGCAAAGAATTAGCCAAAGCAGAGATAGCCTAACACCACTTTAAATTTTGGCTTTTAGTAAGGGTTTAACCCCTTACTAAAAATCCATTTCACCTAAACAAGCAGGACATAAAAAGTATGGGATTAGTTGCAAAAAAATTGTAGGTTGGATTTCCTTACGTCAACTCAACACCCTTGTCAATGTTGGGTTGAGCAGGGCGAAACCCAACCTAAATCTGACTTTGCCAGGTAATAGTCAAAAAATAAACTGCTGCCTCACATAGAAAGTTGCATTTCAAAAATGAAGCAGCAGCTTGAATTCTCAAATTCCCAAACTGGGTCTGGGGACAAAATTAGTCTAGCAAGAGTATAGCTCATAGAACTAGGACTTCAAACTCATGGAATTAGTCAGAAATTTGTCAATCGGTGTTCTTAGTGCCGGATTTATGGTGTTAGGAACGGCTGCTCAAGCCTTGTCTGTAACTTTAAGCTACGATCGCTCTATTGGTAGCCCCGGTTTTGGCCCTGGACAACTCTTTGTCCCTCAAGGCATAGAAGTGGATGACGCCGGGAATACCTTGATAAGTAATGGTCGTGGTCTGAATCCAGACGGCAGTTTTAACCCAAACATCGGCAACAAGGTTGAAGTGTTCAACCCTCAAGGCCAGTATATTGGAGCAATTGGCAAGGGTGGTAAAGGGCCAGGCGAATTCGATGAGCCAGCAGCTTTAGGAATCTCACCGCAAACTAAGAATTTGTATGTGGGTGATGTTTTCAACAACCGCGTTAATGTCTTCAATCCCCAAGGTAAATTTGTTAAATCATTTGGCTCATTTGGTGGTCTTAAAGAGGGTAGAGCTTTCTTTGGGCCATCTGGTGTGACATTCGATAAAGGTGGCAATGTGTATGTGGGTGATTTTAGCGGCGACAAAATCAATAAATACACTCCAGACGGCGAGCTAATTGGTTCCATTGGTACTACTGGTACTGAACCTGGACAGTTCCAAGGGCCAGCAGGTATCAGAATTTCTCCAGTTAGTGGAAACTTCTTTGTGAGTGACCAGTTTAACAACCGCGTTCAGGTACTCAGTCCAGAAGGCAAATCTATTTTGTCATTTGGCAAGCAAGGTACTGGAAATGGAGAATTTAATCAGCCAATCGGTTTAGAAGTAGACGAGTATGAGAATATTTATGTGGCTGATTCTATTAATAGCCGCATCCAAGTATTCGATAAAAACGGAAAATTCCTGACTGCATTTGGTAAACCTGCCCTTAATGCAGCTGGCGAAATTGTACCACCTCCCCAACTAGGTGAGCCACCCTTTGGCGACCCTCTCGACTTAACACCAGGCACATTTAACTGGACTGGTGGTACTACCTACAAAGATGGCAAGTTATATGTGGGTGATTTCTTCCAAGGTCGTGTTCAAGTATTAAATGTAGAAGGTGCAGCCCCAGTACCAGAACCAGCTTCAACTCTAGGTTTTGTATTATTTGGAGTTGGGACTACTGCTGTAAAATTGCGGAAAAATAGACAGAAAAAGGCAGCTATTAGTTTAGAGAAGGAGCTAGCAAAGACTGCTGTTTAACGACTCGATTAGCCACTTTCTAATAGCAAAGACAACTTCAAATTTTATTTAAAGCAATGTAAGGAGTTCGCACTAAGATAACATTAATATTTTGTGCGATCGCCTTACACATTTCTTACCTAATATTATGTTTTGACACTATTGAGGACAGGGAGAATGCCTTTGAAATCCTCTTATGCAGATCAGCTTAAACAAACTTACCAAAACTTGATCGCCTTATTGAGCGATCGCCTATCATTATTAGCAACATCAGAACTGCCTTGTTTAGAAGAACAACTTGCTGATGTGGCTCAAGAACTTGCTCAAGCTGGCATTCCTGAATCTGTTTGGGTAAGTCTAGTGGATGGTTGTTATGCCACACTTACCCCTGAATCAACATCAATCAATCATATCAAACCCCGACAAATTACTATCATCGGCGGACATGGCCGGATGGGAAGATTATTTAGAGAGCAACTTTCGGCGGTAGGTAACAACGTCAGTGTTCTCGAACAAGAGGATTGGGATTATGCAGATCAATTATTAAGTCAAGCAGAACTAGTATTAGTTAGCGTTCCAATTGAACAAACAGTTGATGTTATTAAACGTGCAGCTAAATATATATCCCCAACAACAGCTTTATGCGACATCACAAGTATCAAAACTCAGCCAACTCAAGCAATGCTCGAACATCATTCGGGATCTGTAATGGGATTACATCCTATGTTTGGGCCAAATATAAAATCATTTTTAGGACAGAAAGTAGTAGTATGTCCAGGTCGAAACGATGATTCATTTCAATGGCTATTAGACTTCATTAAAAGTCAAGGTGGAGAGCTGATTGTTTGCACGCCAGAAGAACATGACCAAATGATGGTAATTATTCAAGCAACGCAGCACTTCTGTAGATTTAGTCTGGGCGTATTCTTAAAACAAGCAAAAATTGATATAGATCGCAGTTTAACAATGTCAACACCCAGTTATCGGCAAGAAATTGATATTCTTAAACGTTTGTTTTCTCAAAATCCTCACTTGTGTGTTGACATTATGCTAGCTACAGAAGAGAGATGTCAAGCAATTAGCTCTTTAGCTAATACTTACAGCCGTTTAGCAAGACTAGTAGTAAGTAAAGATAGAGCCGCATTAATTCAAGAGTTTGAAGGAACTCAAAGCTGTTTTCCTCAGTTTCAAACTATGCCTAAAGATACTACTTCTAACGCTCTGCTTCCTATATGATGAATGGCAGGCTAGTTGCTCTGAAAAATGCATTTACTAAAAGCTATTAACGAGAGACGCCTCTACAAAAGCAATTTGATTATTACAATAAAACCTCAGCATTTGAGTAGTAAAAACTATGCTGATTGACATCTTTCATGATACTGTTTGCCCTTGGTGCAGAATCGGTAAAAAGCATCTTTTTGATGCACTGGCGCAATGGCAAGAAGAGGTGAATATCCGTTGGCATCCTTTCCTACTTGATGATACTGTTCCGCCTTCCGGGTACGAATTTCGTAGATTTATGCAAGAAAGAAAAGGTATTGGAGTGGCAGAACTCCAGTATCTATTTGATTCTACGAGGCGTGCAGGTGAGGCAGCAGGAGTCAAGCTAGATTTTGATAAAGTTCGTTTGGCTGTCAATACTAAGCTTTCTCACAGATTGATTAATCTAGCACCAGCAAATAGAAAAAATGATGTTGTTGAAGCAATTTATCAAGCTTATTTTGAAGAAGGTTTAAATATTGGAGATATTAACATTATTGTTGACATAGGTGAAGCCTATCAAATGGAACCTACTGAATTACGGTTGCAATTGAGTGACGATACTCTGGTTGAGATTATAGCTGAATCACAGTTTGCTCGGTCGATAGGTATTACCAGCGTGCCGTTCTTCATCATCAACAATAAAGTCCAGGTAAATGGTTCTTGTTCAGTGGAGGTATTCCTTCAAGCTTTGAATCGCGCCGCACTTACGGAAACAACAACAAAAACATGGTAATAGATATTAAAAAAAGTAGAGTTAATCTGCAACCAATTCATCAAAGTGTTTCGGTTAGCTTCAACTACGAAATTTGCTTTACCAACAATCTCTTTGAGTTAAAAAATCCCACGTTAGCGCAAGTAATTACAGCAGATGGGGAGACGAAACCAAAGAAAATAGTAGCAGTTGTAGATGCAGGATTATTACAGTTCTATCCTGATTTGCTCTTGCAATTAGCAGCATATACCAAGTTTTATGCAGAAATACTCACACTTGCTATTGAGCCTGTCATAGTTCCAGGTGGGGAAGCTGCCAAAAACGATCGCACTTTAGTTGAGCAAATTCATCAGCAGATTGATGCAGCTGGGTTGTGTCGTCACTCCTACCTATTAGCTATAGGGGGTGGGGCCGTGTTGGATTTGGTAGGATATGCAGCCGCAACTGCTCACCGGGGTATTCGTCTAATTCGGATTCCGACGACAGTGTTAGCCCAAAACGATTCAGGTATCGGAGTAAAAAACGGTATCAACGCCTTTGGCAAAAAGAACTTTCTAGGTACATTTGCTCCACCTTATGCAGTTATAAATGATTCTGCTTTCTTAACAACTCTAGATGATCGCGATTGGCGTTCTGGAATCGCCGAAGCAATCAAAGTGGCGTTAATTAAAGATGCTAACTTCTTTGCTTTTATCCACTCTCATACCGCAGCCCTTATCCATCGAGATATGGACACCATGCAACAGCTAATTTATCGTTGCGCTCAGTTACACTTAGACCATATTGCCAACAGTGGCGATCCTTTTGAAATGGGTTCATCACGTCCCCTGGATTTTGGTCATTGGGCGGCGCATAAACTAGAGCATTTGACAAATTACAGCTTACGTCATGGAGAAGCAGTTGCGATCGGTATCGCTTTAGATAGTACTTATTCTTATCTCCTAAAACGGCTTGGTTGGTCAGAGTGGCAACGGATACTAAATACATTATCAGCACTGGGTTTCAGATTGTACGTACCAGAACTAGCCGAACAATCCGCCCAACTGGAACATCCTCGTTGTCTATTTCGGGGTTTGACTGAGTTTCGCGAACACTTGGGTGGGGAATTGACTCTGACGCTGCTGCAACGCATCGGAGAAGGAATCGAAGTTCACGAGGTTGACGTGTCTTTGTACAAGCAAGCAATATCGCTACTGCGCGAGTTTGTAAAAAATAGGCAGACGGTATTAACACGCTTACAAACAAATTATTCTCCACTTCGACACAAGCCGACATTTAGATTTTCCGCAGATGCGTAGAGCATCGATTCAGTAATCGTAAAAACCCGATCTATTTTCGGTAAAACGGTCAATTTTTGTAGAGACGTTGCATTGCAACGTCTCTACAAAAGAATCTTCGCGCCCTTCGCGGTTCGTTTTCATGCAAAAAACTGTTGTTCTTAACGTAGTAGGATTAACATCTAGCCTTATAGGTGAGCATACGCCCTTTCTTTCTAGTTGGGCAGAACAAGGGCAAATTGTACCCATCGCACCCGTGTTACCTGCTGTTACTTGTACAGTGCAAGCAACTTATCTTACAGGGAAGTTGCCTGATGAGCATGGAATTGTTGCCAATGGTTGGTACTTTCGGGATGAGTGTGAAATTAAGTTTTGGCGACAGTCTAACAAACTTGTTCAGGCTCCCAAAGTATGGGAAATGGCGAAAGCGTTAGATCCAAATTTTACCTGCGCTAACTTATTTTGGTGGTACAACATGTACTCGTCGGTAAACTATGCAGTTACCCCGCGACCGATGTATCTTAGCGATGGTAGAAAAATCCCGGATATTTATACGCAACCGAAAAAATTGCGATCGCAACTTCAAGATGAACTAGGTCAATTTCCTCTGTTCAATTTTTGGGGCCCTAACACATCTATTCGTTCTAGCCAATGGATTGCAGAATCAGCAAAATGGCTTGAAGAACGCTCTAACCCAACTTTGACACTTGTCTATTTACCGCATCTAGATTACTGCTTACAAAAATATGGCTCTGATGTCAATAAAGTAGCGAAGGATTTGCAGGAAATTGATGCAGTTTGTAGCGATTTAATTCAATTTTATGAAAAACGAGGCGCTCAAGTCATCGTCTTGTCAGAATACGGAATTACATCAGTATCCAAACCCGTCCACATAAATCGGATGCTGCGCCAAAAAGGTTTACTAAGGGTGCGTGTTGGCGCAGCCTCTCGTAGAGAAGAACTAGGAAGAGAACTGCTTGATCCAGCCGCAAGTAAAGCATTTGCTGTTGTTGATCATCAAATTGCTCATGTTTATGTCAACGATCCACACTATATTACCAAGGTGCGATCGCTTCTAGAAGAAACTAAGGGCGTTGCTTATGTTTTAGACTATGCTGAAAAGTCAGCCCATCATCTGGATCATTCTAGATCAGGAGAGTTGGTAGCGATCGCGCAGCCGGATGCTTGGTTTACTTATTATTACTGGCTTAATGATGAACGCGCTCCTGATTTTGCCAGAACTGTAGATATCCATCGCAAACCTGGTTACGATCCTGTAGAACTTTTCCTCAACCCTCAAATCAAATTTCCCCAAGTCAAAATTGGTCTGACACTTTTAAAGAAACAGCTTGGATTTCGCTATTTGATGGATGTTATTTCTTTGGATGCTTCCTTGGTGCGTGGATCTCACGGTTGTATTCCGCCTTCACCTACCGAAGGCCCATTATTGATTACCAAACAACCTCACTTGCTTGACTCGTCGTCTATAAAAGCAGTTGATGTTTGTCAATTAATCCTTAGACATTTAATGGAAGATGGTAATAAATGATAACAGTTACATGTGTAGAGACGTTACATGTGTAGAGACGTTACATGTAACGTCTCTACAGGGTTGTACCTAAAATCTGCTGTATCTGTGGTTTAGTTTCCAGAAAATCGACTTTTGCCTTTAATGTTTATTACTAGGTCATGCCTGATTCTATAACCCCAGGAAGAAGCAGAAACTTACGAAAAACCTTCTACGAGATTATCCCAGGAAAGATGTATAAAAAACAAATAAATTGATCTTCTAATCTAAAAATTGTTCATGTAATAATTGATTCACATTCAGTAAACTGAGATCAGAATTAGCAAAAAACTTTTAATTACATCAAACCTAGTATTTATAAAGCTTGAGACAGACTTAATTATGCTCAAAATTTACTACTAACAATGATCAATGACACTTGAGTTTAATAACTAATAGCTATTCTAGAGAGATTACCCATGATTATTAATTCTCATTCCTATACAACTCTTGCTGGTGTGCGTATTTCACGCTCCAGTAAAGAAGTTAAGATAGATACTGCCATCGAAGAGATTCTGTTTTACCTAAATTCTCAACGTGGTGGCTTACTAAAGAGTAGCTACGAATATCCAGGAAGATATAAAAGGTGGGCGATCGGATTTGTCAATCCACCGCTAGAATTAGCGACACAGGAAAATGCTTTTATTTTAACAGCCTTAAATGAGCGCGGTAGAGTACTTTTACCATTGCTTTTAGAGCGTCTATCCCGCTCAAAACAACTTCAGGATGTCACCCAAGAAAAGGATGACATCGCCGGATTTGTTAAACCCGCACAACAATTTTTTGCCGAAGAAGAACGTAGCCAGCAACCTTCAGTATTTACAGTTATCCGCGAAATTCTGTATACTTTCTCTAGCCAAGAAGATGAGCATCTAGGATTGTATGGTGCTTTTGGTTATGACTTAGTTTTTCAATTTGAGCCAATTCCTCAGCAACTAGAACGCCCTCAAGATCAGCGGGACTTAGTGCTTTATCTACCTGACGAACTCATAGTTGTTGACTACTATTTGCAACGTGCATTTCGTTTGCAATATGAATTTGAAACAGCGCATGGTAGCACTAATAATTTGCCTCGAACAGGTGAATCTGTTGATTATCGAGGCAAGCGTCTTGTGCCAAAGCAAACCGCAGATCATGAAATAGGCGAATATGCCGAACAAGTTGAAGTTGCACTTGATTACTTCCGGCGAGGCGATTTATTTGAAGTAGTTCCTAGTCAAAACTTTTTTGAAGCTTGTGAAGAACAACCTAGCAAGCTATTTGAAATCTTAAAGCAAATCAATCCTAGCCCTTATGGTTTTATCTTTAATCTAGGTGGAGAATATTTAATTGGAGCATCTCCAGAAATGTTCGTGCGGGTTGAAGGTAGACGGGTAGAAACTTGTCCGATTAGTGGTACTATTACGCGGGGACAAGATGCCCTTGATGATGCTGTTCAAATTCGTCAGTTACTCAACTCACATAAAGATGAAGCTGAGTTGACAATGTGTACCGACGTAGATCGTAACGATAAATCTCGAATTTGTGAGCCAGGTTCAGTACGAGTTATTGGTCGTCGTCAAATTGAAATGTATAGTCACTTGATTCATACAGTAGATCATGTTGAAGGTACATTGCGATCGCAATTTGATGCTTTAGATGCATTCTTAAGTCATACTTGGGCAGTTACAGTTACCGGCGCACCAAAAAGAGCAGCAATAGATTTTATCGAACAGTACGAACGTAGTGCTCGACGTTGGTATGGCGGAGCAGTTGGCTACTTAAACTTTAATGGTAATCTAAATACCGGATTAATCTTACGAACAATTCGCTTAAAAGATTCAATTGCTCAAGTGCGAGTCGGTGCTACTATTCTTTATGACTCCATCCCACAAGCAGAAGAACAAGAAACAATCACTAAAGCTGCCGCACTATTTGAAACAATTCGCCGTGCAAAGCAAACAGGTGAAAGAACTAATGAGCGTAGTTTTATAAAAGCAATTGAATGTATTCCAGATGTTAAACCTGGCAAACGCGTCTTACTAATAGACTACGAAGACTCATTTGTGCATACATTAGCTAATTACATTCGCCAAACTGGTGTCAGCGTCACAACACTACGTCATGGCTTCTCAGAATCGCTATTCGATACAGAACGTCCTGACTTAGTTGTCTTATCTCCTGGCCCTGGTAAACCTAGTGATTTTCAGGTTGCAGAAACTATCGCCGCTCTTGTTCGTCGCAAAATTCCCATTTTCGGCGTTTGTCTAGGTTTGCAAAGCATTGTAGAGGCTTTTGGTGGAGAGTTAGGAGTTCTCGACTATCCCCAACATGGGAAATCTTCGCGGATTGTTGTCACCGATTCAAATTCCGTTCTATTTAAAGACTTACCAGAATCCTTTACAGTCGGTAGATACCATTCATTGTTTGCCATACCCCAACGCTTGCCGGTAGAACTCAAGGTGACGGCAATTTCTGATGATGACATAATTATGGGAATTGAGCATCACACACTTCCTATAGCTGGCGTTCAATTTCATCCAGAATCAATCATGACTCTAGCGGGAGAAGTCGGACTGGCAATTATTAAAAACGTTGTGCGTGCATATACTGATAAAGAGTCAAGGGTCAAGGGTCTAACACTTTAGAAGACTAAATTTTGGTCTTTCACCTTTGTGTCTTAGTGTCTTGGTGAACCAGCGCTGTAGGCGGGTTTCCCGCCGTAGGCGACTGGTGAACCCGGAGGGTGGTTAAAAAGCTGACTTTTGAACCACTAAGGCACTAAGACACCAAGGAAAATACATTACACCTTGAAAGGTCTAAAGTTAGGAGCTTTCCCCCCACTCCCCCAAGTAATTTATGAATAAACAAATTGCCTCACCGCGCCACATTCTTGAAGAAATTGTCTGGCATAAAAAGCAAGAAGTTGCCCAAATGCAGCAAGAACTGCCTTTAACTTCTTTACAACAACAGTTAACTGCTGCTCCGAATGTACGAAATTTCTTGACGGCTTTGCAGCAGAATTCTAGTCAACCCAGCTTAATTGCTGAAGTTAAAAAAGCATCACCGAGTCGTGGGGTGATCCGGGCGGATTTTGAGCCAGTGGCGATCGCTCAGGCTTATGAACGAGGTGGTGCGGCTTGTCTATCAATTCTCACTGACCAAAAGTTCTTTCAAGGCAGTTTTGATAATCTGCGTGCTGTGCGACCAAAAGTAGCACTACCCTTACTGTGTAAGGAGTTTATCATTGACCCTTACCAAATTTATCTAGCACGGTCGGCGGGTGCGGATGCTGTATTGTTGATTGCTGCTATCCTCTGTAATCAAGAACTCCAGGATTTTTTGCATTTGATTCACGATTTGGGGATGACTGCGCTGGTGGAAGTCCATACCTTGACTGAACTAGATCGAGTGTTACAGCTTGATGGTTTACGTTTAGTAGGAATCAATAATCGCAATCTTGAAGATTTTACAGTTGATTTAGCAACAACACAGCAACTTCTAGCAGAGCGGCAACAACAATTGCAAAGTTTAGATATCACCGTTGTCAGTGAGTCTGGACTATATACACCTGCTGATTTATCTATTGTGGCTGAGGCTGGCGCTCGTGCGGTTTTGGTCGGAGAGTCTTTGATTAAACAAAGTGATATAGAGCAAGCTGTGCGTAGTCTTTTAAGGAGTCAATACATTGCGGAGAGTTTAAAGACTGGCTGACGAACCTTATAAGTTTGATGATTAACCTCAAAGGTTTGGTGACGAACCTTAAAGGTTTGGTGATGAACCTCATAAGTTTGGTGATGAACCTCAAAGGTTTAGTGACGAACCTCAAAGGTTTGGTGACGAACCTCATAAGTTTGGTGGCAAACATCAAAGACGTTACATGTAGAGACGTTACATGTAACGTCTCTACAAGGTTTCTGCTGTAATTACTAATTTTTGATTATTTCAAAGTTGTTAACAAACCATTAACTATTTTTCAGAATGACTTCTATCTCCGATTACTTTCAAACTTTACGCGTTAGCGAAGCTCCTCCGCAGGAGGCTCGCCAACAGTGTGCTTTGATTCCTTTTATCACAGCTGGCGATCCTAATTTAGAAACCACCGCCGAGGCTTTACGCATCTTAGATCGCAATGGTGCTGACTTTATTGAGTTGGGTATTCCCTACTCCGATCCTTTGGCAGATGGGCCTGTGATTCAAGCCGCAGCAACTCGCGCCTTACACAAAGGCACAAAATTAGAGCAAGTGCTAGAGATGTTGCAAACTGTGAGTCCTAGCCTGAAAGCGCCGATAATTTTATTTACCTATTACAATCCAATTTTGCACCGGGGTATTAAGCCGTTTTTAGCGTCTATTGCTAATGCTGGGGCGCGAGGATTAGTAGTACCAGATTTACCTTTAGAAGAGGCAGAAGAATTAATACATACTGCTGCCAGTTTCGGAATTGAGGTGATTTTACTCGTAGCTCCTACCAGTTCTCAGGATAGAATTGAAGCGATCGCTCGTCAATCTCAGGGATTTATCTACCTGGTGAGCGTAACAGGTGTTACAGGTATGCGTTCTCAACTCCAAGACCGCGTAAAGCATTTAGTAAAGGATTTGCGGAGTGTCACCGATAAACCCATTGGTGTTGGCTTTGGTATTTCAGATCCAGAACAAGCACGTCAAGTAATGGAATGGGGTGCAGATGCGGTGATTGTTGGTAGTGCCTTTGTCAAACGCTTAGCTGAAGGTAGCCCACTTCAAGGACTACAAGCTATAGAACAACTTTGTAAAGAACTTAAAGTTGCAATTACCCCTGCATCTTTGCAACAGGTTGGTTCCGCTAAGTAACCCTTTCAAAGTGGGTAAAAATTCTTGAAAATAAATACCTCCTTAACCTCTTATCTCTGTGCCCTCTGCGCCTCTGCGGTTCGATATTGGCGCAGCCTGTTATGGAGAAGAGTAACGAACCGCCAAGACGCTAAGAGCGCCAAGAAAAGATACTTGAGCATAAAAGGATTTTAAACTGTGGTAAGTATACAAGACATCAATACTGTAACTGTGCATCCCGATTCTTTAGGCAGGTTTGGTAAATTTGGTGGGAAGTACGTCCCAGAAACCTTAATGCCTGCATTGAGTGAGTTGGAAACTGCATTTGAACAATATCGCAACGAGGCGAGTTTCCAAGCTGAATTACAAAATTTACTCCGGGATTATGTAGGTCGTCCTAGCCCTTTATATTTTGCTGAACGCCTCACAACACACTATGCTAGACCAGATGGCACGGGAGCGCAGATTTATTTAAAGCGTGAAGATTTAAATCATACAGGTGCTCACAAAATTAATAATGCTTTGGCTCAGGTGTTGCTAGCCAAGCGTATGGGTAAGCAGCGGATTATTGCAGAGACGGGTGCTGGCCAGCATGGGGTTGCGACTGCAACTGTGTGTGCGCGGTTTGGTTTAGACTGTGTGATTTACATGGGCGTCCACGATATGGAACGGCAAGCCCTGAATGTGTTTCGGATGAAGCTGATGGGGGCGGAAGTTCGTCCAGTTGAGGCGGGGACGGGAACTCTTAAGGATGCGACTTCTGAGGCAATTCGGGACTGGGTGACAAATGTAGAAACAACTCATTACATTTTGGGTTCTGTTGCCGGGCCTCATCCATACCCGATGATTGTACGTGATTTCCATGCGGTAATCGGTAAAGAAACTCGCTCTCAATGCCAAGAGAAATGGGGAGGATTACCAGATATCCTGCTGGCTTGTGTTGGCGGTGGTTCCAATGCGATCGGATTGTTCCATGAGTTTGTGCATGAAGCATCTGTGCGTTTAGTTGGAATCGAAGCTGCGGGTGAAGGTGTGAATACAGAAAAGCACGCTGCAACCTTGACAAAAGGACGAATAGGTGTACTGCACGGTGCGATGAGCTATTTACTGCAAGATGACGATGGTCAAGTGATTGAAGCTCATTCGATTAGTGCGGGGCTGGACTATCCTGGCGTTGGGCCTGAGCACAGTTATTTAAAGGATCTTGGTCGTGCTGAGTATTACAGCGTAACTGATAAACAGGCGCTAGAAGCATTTCAAAGACTTTCACGGCTAGAAGGGATTATCCCAGCTTTAGAAACCGCTCATGCGATCGCTTATCTAGAAACCCTCTGTCCTCAGCTTGATGGTAGTCCCCGCATTGTCATCAATTGCTCTGGTAGAGGTGATAAGGATGTGCAAACTGTGGCGAAAGTTATTAATCATTAGTCAAAAGTAGAGACGCGATTAATCGCGTCTGTACAAGAGTCATTAGTCGTTTGTCATTTGTGATTGATTAATATGACAGTTGTAACTCAAACTCTACCTGATAAAATTCCAGTCACGCTTGACTCTTACGATTGGCCAGTTATATTACAACAATTGCTTGATCGGCGATCGCTCTCTACTTCCCAAGCCGCGGATTTGATGCAAGGTTGGCTCCAAGATGCCATTCCTCCGGTATTATCGGGGGCAATTTTAACAGCTATTCAAGCTAAAGGCGTATCCGCAGAAGAATTAGTCGGCATGGCTAGCGTCTTGCAAGCTCAAAGCTTGGGAACTGAGAAAGAGTCTTCCCAATCCCTAATCCCTCTCATTGACACCTGCGGAACTGGCGGAGATGGTGCTTCAACCTTTAATATTTCCACTGCTGTTGCTTTTGTTGCCGCAGCGGCAGGGGTAAAAGTTGCTAAACACGGCAATCGTTCTGCATCTAGTAAAGCTGGTTCTGCGGATGTGTTAGAAGCTTTGGGTATAAATCTCAACGCTAGTCCTGAGAAAGTGCAAGCGGCTGTGGGGGAAGTCGGAATCACCTTTTTGTTTGCTCCAGGTTGGCATCCGGCGCTGAAAGCAGTTGCGGCTTTACGAAAAACTTTGAAAGTGCGTACTATTTTTAACTTGCTGGGCCCGCTAGTCAATCCAATGCGACCAACAGGACAAATTATCGGTGTGAATGACCCACTTTTGCTAGAGACGATCGCTCAAGCTTTATCACAATTGGGATGCCGCCAAGCGATCGCACTCCACGGAAGGGAAAGGTTGGATGAGGCTGGTTTGGCTGATTTAACCGATTTAGCCGTACTTCAGCAAGAAAAAGTACGTTGCATTACACTGAATCCTCAAGAACTAGGCTTGGATTCTGCACCGACTGAGGCGTTACGGGGCGGAGATGTCCAAGAAAATGCCGAAATTTTGCAGGCAGTTCTTCAAGGAAAAGGCACTCAAGCACAGCAAGATGCAGTTGCATTAAATACAGCTTTAGCACTCCAAGTTAGTGAAGTCACTGATAGAGAAACGGACATCTTGGCAGGTTGTGTTAAAGGTATTGCCCTTGCTCAAGAAATCCTGCAAAGTGGTGCAGCTTGGGCAAAGTTAGAACAGCTTGCCGAATTTTTAGTAGGTTCGTAGTAAGCACTTTAGTGCTTAAAAAATCAAGGACTAAAGTCCTGACTACAAACACCTATGACCATCAAAATTAATGCAATAGACCATTAGCACTAAGTAGGAAGGCTAAATTAAATTGCAACTTCCTACTTAATCGCTAACAAATCAAACTATACGAAAGGAAAAAAGAAGATGATTGTAGTACTAAAAAGCGGTACACCTATTGACGAAGTTACTCGGCTGAGCAAAGAACTGAGTGATGCTTGGGGAGTAAAAGTAGAAAAAAGCGTCGGCAAGCATAAAGTTGTTCTCGGAATGATTGGGGAAACTGCAACCCTTGATCGTTTGCAAATTCAGAAGTTTAGTCCTTGGATTGAGGAAGTATTGCGCGTGGAAAAACCTTTCAAGCGGGTTAGTCGAGAATTCCGACATGGAGAAGCCAGCGAAGTTATTGTACCCACACCTAATGGTCGCGTCTATTTTGGAGAGCATCATCCTTTAGTGGTAGTAGCTGGGCCTTGCTCCGTCGAAAATGAAGAGATGATTGTAGAGACAGCAAAGCGGGTTAAGGCAGCAGGAGCAAAGTTTCTGCGTGGGGGAGCCTACAAACCTCGTACTTCACCTTATGCGTTTCAAGGACATGGTGAGAGTGCTTTAGATTTATTGGCAGCAGCGCGTGAAGTTACAGGGTTGGGTATCATCACAGAAGTTATGGATACTGCCGACTTAACAGCAGTGGCGAGAGTAGCTGATGTGATCCAAGTGGGAGCGCGAAATATGCATAACTTCTCGTTGTTAAAAAAGGTAGGCGCTCAAGATAAACCTGTGCTACTCAAACGCGGGATGTCTGCCACAATTGACGAGTGGTTGATGGCAGCAGAATATATC
Source organism: Komarekiella atlantica HA4396-MV6 (assembly GCA_019359395.1). Classification (GTDB taxonomy): domain Bacteria; phylum Cyanobacteriota; class Cyanobacteriia; order Cyanobacteriales; family Nostocaceae; genus Komarekiella; species Komarekiella atlantica. The sequence continues at coordinate 3,587 of JAHHHK010000047.1, read as the reverse complement.
CTGGCATCAGGAAATCCAAATGTGATTCTTTGTGAACGGGGAATTAGAACCTTTGACGGCAAATATGCCCGCAATACTTTAGATTTATCAGTACTTCCAGTATTGCGATCGCTCACTCATCTACCAATTATGATTGATCCTAGTCATGGTACAGGTAGATCTGAATATGTTCCACCAATGGCTATGGCCGCGATCGCTGCTGGTACAGATGCTCTAATGATTGAGGTTCACCCCAATCCAGCTAGAGCACTATCTGATGGGCCTCAATCCTTAACTCCTGATAAATTTGACCGCCTGGTACAGGAAATGTCCATAATTAGCAAAGTCGTTGGACGTTGGGAGCAACCTGCTTTGGTAACATCTATCTAATTGCAACATCCCCGACTTCAACAAGAAGTCGGGGATGTTGTAGAAGTCGGGGATCTTGTTGTTAACCAAACTCCACATATTCAATAATTGTTCCATCAGGATGTATTGCTCGCATATTGGCTCCAGTAGGAACTTGATTCGGTTCCGCCAGTATTACTGCACCCTGCTCAGTAAGTGCTTCCCTAAAGTCATTGAGTGAATCAACAAGAAATGTTGCCTGTGTACTCTTGAATGGAGAGAGTGCCTCAGCCGAACCAGCAATTAAAAGAATAGAACCCACACCCGCGAGTTCCAACCCAGTCTCGGAATATTCAAACCACAACCAGCATGTTTCTGTAAAGAGGTTTTCGTAGAAAGCGATCGCATCATCCAAGTCTATTGGATTGAGATAAACTCTGGTGAGGACTTTAAGAATTTGCATTGCAACCTGTCTATTTAGACAGCTATTGTATTTTAGCTTGCTTAATTGGCAATCATAGGTTACTAAGATTGATCAATAAATAGCCAATCTTCAATTTGAAAAAGGGCTTAAATCAGTAAACAGTGAACAGTAAACAGTAAACAGTTGGGGGATTTAAACCAGCCAGATAGCGTCTGCCACTAATCGGCTTTGGTTATGAGTTTTCAGTTATCAGTACTCGCCTCCCTAGTGGTTTGCCCCAAACCCAATTATGTTTACTGTTTACCGTTTACTGTTAACTGTTAATAAACCAGCCAGATAGCGTCTGCCACTAATCGGCTTTGGTTATGAGTTTTCAGTTATCAGTACTCGCCTCCCTAGTGGTTTGCCCCAAACCCAATTATGTTTACTGTTTACCGTTTACTGTTAACTGTTAATAAACCAGCCAGATAGCGTCTGCCACTAATCGGCTTTGGTTATGAGTTTTCAGTTATCAGTACTCGCCTCCCTAGTGGTTTGCCCCAAACCCAATTATGTTTACTGTTTACCGTTTACTGTTTACTTAAAATGCATTTCCTTTCTACACCTTTAGCTCTACATCAGTCATCTGTATAGCTCTAACTAATATATATACATGATTAAGCATCAGTACCTAGCTTGAGCAAGGCCTCATAAAAAATAGCTAGACTAAGATTCTCCTAATTTAGTTTGTCTCAATCTTTCTTCCGTGTGCATAGATAAAATAGTTATTTGTCATTTTCACATCAGCCTCAAACCTTGCTTTGTTTAGCTTATATTGCAGTTCATCAGGCTGATAAAAAACCTTGACAATCTGGAATTCTTGACCATTATTCAACTTGCGGCTTTTATATATATTCCCATCATTCTCAAGAATATGATTGTTAGCTGTGGATGTAGGTTCAAAACGAGAATCAATAATAAACACTTGTCCACCAACCCGAACAGATTGATAGACTTTCGTTAAAAATGAATCGAGTAATTGTGGCGGCACATGAGAAAGCCAAAACCCAAAAAACACCAAATCATATTCAGTGTCAGGTTGCCATTTGAATAAATCAAGTAAGTAGTATCTAACACTCAGTGAAGCTAACTTAGAGCGATTAATAGCAAGTACTTCTTCAGAGGCATCGATCGCAGTAATTTTCTTACCGATCTTTAAAAGCTCTTGCGTCCAGATACCTGTCCCACTCGCTAACTCCAAAATATCATCTATTGCTCCAACTTGGTATAATGCACTTCTAACAATAGCTACTTCGTTAAACCAGCGTTGGTTAATTTCCTCGCCGTGATCGTAGCGTCCTATCCTATAAAACCACTGATCATATTCATTTGCTCTAGCGCGATAATACTCAATTTGTTGTTGAAGAATTTTATCCGTCATTCGGTATCTCGTCTGATTGAATTTAGATTTAGTGTAGTCATAACTTTTAACACATGAACTCACGGTATGCGGTTTTAGTTACTAGAGCATCGATTCAGTAATTGCCAAAACCCGATTTATTTTCGGTAAAACGACCAATTATCGTTGACTGTAGAGACGTTGCAATGCAACGTCTCTACGAAATAATCGGTTTTTCGCCATTACTGCTAAGTATTTAGATTTTTCATTGCTATTTCATACCCAAAACTTGAGAGTGACAAAAACTGCTAAAACTCCCTCTGTGCTTTGAGCGATAATTTGGAGAGTAGCTAAAGAAATTCAAACAATCGAGACTATGGCAGAATTGATTAACTTCAAGTGGCGACAGTTAATTCTGAGCTTAGGCTGTTTGTTACTGATTATTGCTTGTAACACTTCTTATCGCAATATAAACTCAGATGTTAACATTCTGAATGTTGCTACAGATCCTACCTTTGTTCCTTTTGAGATTCAAACGGCTAACGGTAAACTAGAAGGTTTTGATATTGACCTGATGAATGCGATCGCTAAAGTTGCAAACTTTACTGTTAAGTTTGAAAGCCTGCCTTTTGATGGTATGATCTCAAGTCTGCAAGCTCACAGAGTCGATGCAGCAATTAGCGGAATCACAATTACCGCTCAACGCCTCAAGACAATTTCTTTTTCACGACCTTATTTTAAAGCCGGATTGGCGATCGCTGTTCGCCAACACAACCAAGATATTAAAGACTTCAACAGTCTCAAGGGTAAAAAAATTGCTGTCCAAATTGGTTCAACTGGGGCAGATTTTGCTAAAACTATTCCCAACGCCAAAATTAGTACGTTCAATTCTGGCCCAGATTTTTTTCAGGACTTGCTCATTGGTCATGTCGATGCTGTAGTTGGCGATGCTTTCGCTACTTTGTATGCAATTAAAAATGGCAAGCTCAAAGGCATCAAAGTTGTAGATAATCTGCTCACAGAAGAATATTACGGCATTGCTACACCTAAAAATTCACCTCATCTAGATGCAATTAACAAAGGCATCGCTACTCTATTGTCCAATGGCACTTACAAGCAAATTTATCAAAAATGGTTTAATGCCGAACCTCCGCAATTGCCAGATTCTTTAGATAGAAGTCAAGAGTAGCCTTTTCAAGATGTAATGTATTTTTCTTTGTGTCTTAGTGACTTAGTGGTTAAAAAATTAACTTTTAAACTACCAAAACACTAAGACGAAAAGCCCAAAAATCGGTAAATTTTTTGAGAATTTTTACCCACCTTAAAAAAGCGGCATTGCATAATAGAGGGATGAATTGAGGTCATCTACTGTGCAATGTCCATACTGTGGGTCTACGGAAATTAGAAAGAATGGAAAGCGGAGAGGTAAACAAAATCACATCTGTACTAACTGCGATC
>JAHHHK010000024.1 GCA_019359395.1 Komarekiella atlantica HA4396-MV6 | reverse complement strand
TGAGTGCCAAGTATGGGTTGAGGAAATGGTCAGTTCCATTCGCAATAAGCAGGCATATTATCAGCGAGGTTTAAGGGCTAGGAAACTTATACAGCAAGCACTTTAGCTCGTTTGTCGCCCCTTGAACGCTGGCGGTTTGGCAGCGGCGGCATATAGCTGAGTCATTCCCTGATAGGAAAAACCATACATACCAACTTTGCCATTACTACCAGGTAGTTTTGCCGCCCAGTTTACCGCATCTTCGCCATCAGCAATTTCATTAACAAATAACTTGAATTCACCTTCAGATGTGCCGCGTCCTCGAACATCTTGAATGACCAGAATGTAGCCGTGGGTAGCATACCAAGTTGGGTGAGCATAGACAACAGTAGAGGCGATCGCGCGTCCATAAGGTTGTCGCATTAATAATACCGGAAATTCACCATCTGCATCAGGGCGGTAGATATCTGCATCTAGGCGTACACCATCGCGGGTGTACATGGAGGCGGTTTGTTTAGGAAGGATTTTGAGCATGGAGTATTTAGAAAAGATTTGTCTCACGCAGAGGCGCAGCGAAAAGTTCTGTAGGCGGGTTTCCCGCCGTAGGAAACTTTTCAAGACAGCGAAAAGTTCTGTTCGCCTCCGGTCTCCGTTAGAAGAAGGAGGGTTTCCCTCTCTTACGAGACGCTAACGCGAACCGCAGGAAACTTTTCAAGACAGAGACACAGAGTATTTCTTTGCGCCTCTGCGTGAAATTTAAAAATCCTAACAAGGCATTAAAGCGTCTAATCTCCCCAGCACCGCCATATCTTCCGCATCTAACTCTACTGGTGTACCACTGCGAATTAATTCCGAAAAATCTTCATTAGGAACCATTACAGTCAATGTATACAAACGATTAGAACCTGTATTTCTAATCAAATGAGTACCAGTCGGAGGCACTAATAAACTATCTCCCGTTTTGATTGGGGCAATTTTGCCGTCACACATAGCTATTCCTTCCCCTTTGAGGACAAAAAACATTTCCACCGCCCACTGATGACGATTTGGCGGTGTTTGCCCACCAATATCAAAAATTTCTATGCAACAAGTCAAGGAAGTATTAGCGTTTGTTGAATCGAAGATAATTGCTAAGCGATTAGAGTCGTGAGGACTGATGCGATATACTTGGTAATCTTTGGGAGATTTGATAACAGGAATTACACAACGAGTAGAGTGCATTTATTTATCTCCTCCTGTTGATTCAGGATTATTTAGCGCTGTTAAAATTGCTTGCGAGTCAGTGACAAAACCAAAACATTGTTTCACGTTATATAATGTCGCCAGCCAACAATATTCGGGGGAAGTTGTAGCTGTGCAGTCTTTAACTAAAACGCAATCATATCCTAAGAAGTTGGCATCACATAGCGTGGTGAATACACACTGGTCAGCATTGACACCAGCAAAAAATAGTGTCGTTTTTCCCAGATTTCGCAGGATACTATCTAAAGGAGTATCCCAAAAGCCACTCATGCGGTATTTATCCACACAAATATCTTCCGGTAGCTGTTCTAGTTCGTCTACCACCGCCGCCGCCCAACTACCTGCCAAAAGTACCCTAGCACCATTACTAGGTAGCGGATCGCCCAATCCCACGCCGTAACCTGTAGGGTTGTAGACGTGACGCGAGGCGGCACTGATGTTGAGTAAGTCGGGACGATTTCCCCAATTGACCCAAATTACGGGGACACCAGCATCACGCAGCTCAGGAAGTAAGCTATTTAAAGTTTCGATGGGCTTTCGCGCCGGAGTTACATCCACGCCGATATGCGCTAACCAACCATCAGGGTGACAAAAGTCGTTTTGCATATCGATGACGAGGATGGCAGCTTTTGCCAAATCTAGGCGCAGGGTTTTAGTTTCTGTTGATAAGATAACGGGTTGTGGGGTCTTGTGAGGACGAGTAATATCTGCGATCGCTTGATTCACAGTCCAAGCATTTGGTGCAACTCCCAATGTCCGAAAAGCCATATTCATAAAATTGCAACACCCAACACCTTTTTTATTTTGTAACTTGAAATTCTGTTGAGCGTTCAATTACTTAATCAAGGTTAAAATCGTGATCACCATCCAGAATGTTTTAATTGCCGCCCGTGACAGTTATGCAACCGTAGATGTACAGGTTGTGGACGGGAAGATTGCCGCCATTGCAGCCGATTTAGATGTTGTCGGTACTGCCTTTGATGGTAACAATAAACTGTTGCTTCCTGGCTTCTTTAACGCCCACACCCACTCATCAGAGATGTGGCAACGCGGGATCATGTCAGCCTTGCCCTTAGAATTATGGCTAGCGGAACTGTATGACTTTGCTCCCCTCGATCTAGAAAAGGTTTATCTCAGCGCCTTGGGAACCGCCGTAGAAACCCTACTTTCTGGCGGGACGAGTGTGGTAGATCATCTAGTGTTAATTCCAGGACAAGAGTTAGAAACCATCGCCACTGCAACTCGTGCTTATAGAGAAGTTGGGATTCGTGCTTTTATCGCCCCGCTGATCCAAGATGAATCTCTCACAGCAGGGATGCCATCTGGGGAATCAGCACAAACTCATGAGCCTTATTTTCGCTCAACTGCGGCCACACTGGAAATCATTGAAGAGGCGGTGAGACAATTTCATCGACCGGATGAAGGTGTGAATATTTTAGTCGCCCCAACAGGAATTCAGTTGTGTACTGATGCTTTGTTTGAGGGGTGTATTGAATTAAGCTCACGTTATAATCTTTGTCGTCACTCTCATTTACTAGAAACCAAAGCACAGCAAAAACTTGCCGAAGAAAAATACGGTTGTACTGCTGTTGAACATCTTAAAAGAATCGGGTACTTGAGCGATCGCACCACACTAGCCCATTGTGTCCACTTAAATGATGCTGACATCGCCATCCTTGCCCAAACCCAATCTACAGTCGTTCACAATCCTTTGAGTAATCTGCGTTTAGGCAGTGGCATCGCCCCAATTTTAAAATATCGGCAAGCTGGGGTAAACGTAACTTTTGGTTGTGATGGCGCTTCCAGCAATGATTCCCAAGACTTACTAGAAGCCATCAAAATTGGTTCGATTTTGCACAACGTTACAGACTCAGATTATCAGCATTGGATTACACCCCGGCAAGCGGTAGAAATGGCATCCTTGGGAGGCGCGAAGGGACTGAATATAGCAGATAAACTCGGTTCCCTCACTCCAGGAAAACAAGCCGATTTAGTACTTTATGACCTGACTAATTTATCTTTATTACCCCGTACAGATCCCATTGGGTTACTAGTTTTAGGGCGTCCTACCAATGTCGTGAATAGTGTTTGGGTAAATGGCAAACAAATTATTGCTGATGGTAAAGTGACAACAATTAATGTTGATGAATTGCTGCAAGAATTATTTAATCGTAGTCAATGGGAGACAACACGCAAATCTCAAACCGTGGCGCAAATTGAAGCACATTATCGCACAGTCATGGGGTTGTGAAACACAAATAAACACGGTTGAATTCTCATCTGCCGTGAATTACTAATTACGCCCCATCGGTTAATAAAAATCAACTGTTGTTCGGCTTGCAATGATGATTTTTTGATTTTTTATCTCCGTAAACGGAGAGGCTTGAAACCCAGTATTTTAGATTTCAGATTTTCATTTAATCTAAAATCTAAAATCTAAAATTGTTCGGTCAGGGATTTGGCGGGAACTTAGGCGGGAGTAAATATACCGGGAAGGCATTTTTTCTTATTCTTGACGTGGATCTGACTGGGGTGGATGCCAACCCGCTTCTACCCAAAAACGACGAGCAATTTGAATTGAAGGCTCATCACGACGTTCATCATTGAAGTCAAAGCGATGGCTAGTAGCTCTCCCTGTAGAAGTTGTACCTACAATTTTTATCCCGTCTTTTGTCCAAATAAAATGCTCAGACCATTTTTGCTGACGGGGATGAAATAGAGGGACTTGTTTTTGAGTTTTGGGATCAGTACCTACTGTAAAATTGTAGTGACGCTCATTACAGCGATGACAAGCTAAAGCTAAATTATCCAGTTCATCTGAGCCACCCAAAGACTGCGGCATGATATGGTCAATGGTAAAACGGTCTGGACTCAAGTATTCTGGAGAGTGACAGTATTCGCAGAGATATTCAGCTCGTTTTCTTACAAGTCTTCGAGTTTGTTCGGACACCATTTACTTTTGGCTGCTAGTTGAGCGTTAATCAAGGTAAATATTCGCTCAAGTTCGGAAATGCCTACATACTCAGCTTCTTCTTCAGGAGTGAGCGCATCAGCTTTTTTCTTCTGCAACAGTTCTTCAAAGCGAGACTGTAGCTCATCGGTAAATTTAAAAAGATAAATATCACCGAATTCGCTCATCCTGATACCAGAAGACATTAAGGATGAGGGTTGAACCATTAATTGAGTAGTCATTGTGTGTTCACAGTGTCTTTGGTTCTATTGTGCCTCAATTAATCGATGATTATAGCGTTGTGGGCGAGTGTGATCGAGTAATTTTCAGATTTAGATGATTGGTTTATTCATCATGTTTTTGATATGGGAACAGAAGTAGTAGGAGTAGGAACAGGAGACGAACTTAGCCAACAATCAAAAATTTATTGGAGAGCAACATTGAGTTTTTTACAAAAAAATTTCGTTTCTTCACTAGTAATCTTTTTGGAGTGTGATTTTGTTTTTTTATCTACTGGATGATCAACACGGTTCCGCATAGAGCCAAGTTCTTTCCAAGTTTCGTAGCCATTTGGAAGGGAAGCGGTGAAAACCTTTCTGTCTGTGAGAGATGCATAGCCGTCATGTAATTCTGATTCTGAGGGAAAAGTATATTCATAAAAAGCAATTAAAGTAAGATGTGCAAATTGATGGAAAGTTATGATATAAGCATTAGGTGATTTATGATAACTACTTACAGATTCTCGTAACTGCTCAACTGCTCTTTCGTAATGCACACCATAAAACAGACAAAGATTGCTGGATGAAAATGAAACGTCATACATAGTTGAAAGTGTTTGGTAGACAAAGCATATTTTTGGTGCGTCTGATGATAAGCCAACATCTCTAACTAAATCTGATAGCTTGCCTATTTCTTGATGATATGGCTTTAAATCATCCCAAGTAACTCTACATTTATTCATTTGTAGAAGATAAATAGCTAACCTATGTAATATAAGGCTTTTATCAGTACAAATTAAACGAAATAATGCTAACAGCTTATCATGTGATTTAATCCTCTGAAAAGCACTATAAGCTAATTCTTGTCTCAGCAGTGATGAAGCTTCTGGATCATCTTTACTATTCTGCTGTTCTTGCTGCAAGCATTCCATAAAATAGGAATGTTGAGCAGGAAGTTTTCCCAATATTCGTGCAGCTATCATTCTGGCATACCAATCTAGTCGAGTATCAGCTAGCCATTCTCGGCATAGAAATGAAGTATTTTTAGCTCCACTAATTTGATATAAAGACCATAGGGAATTAGCACGATGCCAAGAATATACCTTATGTTTATTTATAAAATTTTGCAATTCTTCTATAATCAATGAATCGTTTTTAAAACGTCCTAAACAATAACATATAGCTTCAGAACGCCAAGGCAGCCTGTCAAGTAAATCTACTATTTGCTTACGTATTGACTCATGAGGTTCTAGGCGGTACAAGCAAAACGTGAGATTTGATTCTGCTTCTTTACTTTTGTCTAAATTATCTAAAAGTGAATAAGCTTCTAAAAATATCTCGCGCAATTGCTCTTGCAGTTTTTCATTTCCCTCTGTATCTATATTCAGATTTCTATTTGAAAAGGAGCTTTCACCCTCTTCTTCATCTAAATCTTCATCCAAACCAGGATAAATATTTGATACTTTTGCTTCTTCATCTATACTATCGGTATTTGTTTTTTTAACATAATCTGCCGCTAATTCAGCCTGTTCACTTTGAGAAATAGTAGGCTCTTTAATTAGAGTATATTCTCCTGTTCCTGTGGGATCTGTAATTATAAAGCGTAAATGTGTAATTTCTTTATTTATATCCTCTATTTCATGAATGCTAGTTTTTGTGACCTGAGCTACTAATCCAGCCCGCTTAAGTTCTAAATCAAAAAGAATTAGTCCTTGCTGAACAGTTTGCTTATCAAGTTCTAGAATACGTATATCGTCTACATAGCGTACATAATTATATCCTTGACAAATCATGATCTTATCAAGTTCATATAAAAATAAATTTGCTAAGAAATCAGAAGCATTACTACCTTGAGGAATTCCACGACTCATTTTTACATCTGCTGTATGTGCTGACCATTTTGAAAGACATTCTCTCAAGAGGTTTTCAAATTTCCTATCTCTTTTACATCTACAATATTTCCATAGAATCTGAATAAGTCTTTCGTGGTCAATAGTGTCGTAAAAAGACACAATATCTGTTGAAGCAATCCAAGAATTCCCCTTACGGTATAATCTTTCAACAGAATTAACGAAGTTATTATATTGTTGTTTCCAGGGACGGAGCATCCAACGTTTACCTGAACCAGCATAAATATTACCAAAAATATGTTGATTCTGGTGAGTCACCAGATATTGATGACTTTCGTCAGCAATAACATTAACAACAGCCTGGTAAATAATAACATCAGGTACAGCCATGAGTGACATTGTTCTCAATGTCGTTGATGGTTTTGGAACATACACTTTATGATCTGCTAGCGGTGTATAGGGAAAATCTTCCGCTTGTACTTGCCTGATTAAATCTTTTAGATTAGCCTCAAGATTAAAGGCAAATATTCTAAACCCCAACTCATCAATAATCATACGGCTAGTAACATTTACTGTTCTTTGCCAAGCCAGCAGAAAATTATCGTAAGTTAGAAATTTATCCCACAGATTTTCAGAGGATGTCATTATTTATATCTATTATTTAGTCAATCAGGTGTAGATCATCAAAGGTTTGTACTTATTTCAGTCATTCACTAAAAGAAGTTCTTAGCTAAAGATTCTAATCATAGAAAGTAAAATTAAGTGACTTTAAATCATAACATTGATTGAAGAAGTATACTTATTAAGTATACATAATTTATACTCTTTTTTTGTACGCATTAGTTACTGTACTGCCTCCTGCATCCCCAGCATCACCGCAAACCCCTGCGGAAGCCTAAAAATATTGATAAGCTGGAGTTAAATTTTTTCAATTTGTAAATTTTGAGGATTTTTCAGAATAAGATGATTGTCTTCTCTGACTAAATCACCTGTGCAGCGAATTGGTAAACGCTCCTGATAGGCTTTAATCGCTAAGATATAATCATTGTCTACTAGTTCAGTTTTAATTTCTTGCAATTTATCAAAAACTGTACATAGTAAAGTAATTTTTCCACTCAGTTTATCAAGTTGAAAAGTGGCAATTTGCATAACTACACCTTGTACGGTGAAATTAGGATAGTTGGTAATAAATTCACTTAATATATCAACTTGGTTACGATTTTCTACTATCTCTAATGTTTTTAAGATATCGCTGATTCTTTCAGCAGAATCTCCTAAACTATGCTGAAGAGGTAGCAAAATTTCATATTCATCGGCGGCATCTTTTTTCAGTCGCCAAATTGCCCCGGTATTATTATATATACGTCCTGTTTCGTGCCAACCTGTTGCTTGCAAGTGTGCCTGAATCACATCAGGATTAACAGTTTTGAGTATTTCACTATCTTTGATAGTAACTTTCATGGCAAATCTCCATAACCTGCAACGGCGGCGATCGCTCTAATATAGCTGATGCTAAATTGTTCTTTTTGTTGGTTAATATCCATATTGTGTTGGATGGTCAGACTTTATCTTCAAGCAGATTATCACTGCACCGTTTCTCGCACCCTGCGGAATCTTGCTACAGACTTCTCTTTGCCTACAGAACTTTTCAAGCTAGGGAATAGAGTTTTCGGGTATGGAGAATGAGGAAGAGTCACCAATGCCCAATGCCTAATTCCTAATCCCCATTAGATAATAATTACTGTTCTAATTAGAAAATAAATTCCATTCGCTTAATTAAGAGGAAAAACATGAGCTATCGGATCAAACGACAAGACTATGCAGCCATGTTCGGCCCGACTGTTGGCGATCGCGTCCGCCTTGCTGATACAGAATTATTTATTGAAGTTGAAAGAGACTACACCACTTATGGCGAAGAGGTAAAATTCGGCGGCGGTAAGGTGATTCGAGATGGTATGGGACAATCTCCCATCATTAATGGTGGCGATCAAGATAACGCTGTAGATACAGTAATCACCAACGCCTTGATTCTCGACTGGTGGGGCATCGTTAAAGCCGATATTGGCATTAAAAGCGGGAAAATTTTCAAAATTGGGAAAGCAGGCAATCCCAATATTCAAGACAACGTGGATATTATCATTGGGCCAGGCACGGAGATTATAGCCGGAGAAGGCAGAATTGTTACAGCCGGAGCCATTGACACCCACATTCACTTTATTTGTCCTCAACAAATCGAAACCGCGATCGCCTCTGGAACTACAACCATGATTGGCGGTGGTACAGGCCCGGCGGCTGGCACTACCGCCACCACTTGCACCCCTGGCCCTTGGCACATTCACCGCATGTTACAAGCGGCTGATGCTTTTCCTATAAACATCGGTTTTTTGGGCAAAGGTAATAGCAGTGTACGTGATGGCTTAGTTCAACAAGTTGAGGCTGGAGTCATCGGTTTAAAGCTGCATGAAGACTGGGGAACTACGCCAGAGGCGATTCGTACCTGTCTTAGCGTTGCTGATGAATATGATGTACAAGTCGCCATTCATACCGACACGCTTAACGAAGCAGGATTTGTGGAAAAGACAATTGCGGCTTTTGCAGAACGTGTGATTCACACTTTCCACACCGAGGGTGCAGGTGGTGGACATGCGCCTGATATTTTAAAAGTTTGCCAATACGATTATGTTCTACCTGCTTCGACAAATCCCACTCGCCCCTACACCATCAATACCTTAGCTGAACACAAGGATATGTTGATGGTATGCCATCACCTTGATCCCAACATTGAGGAAGATGTCAAATTTGCCGATTCTAGAATTCGCCCACAAACGATCGCAGCTGAGGATATTTTGCACGATCTAGGCGTTATTAGCATTATGGCTTCCGATTCCCAAGCAATGGGCAGGGTAGGGGAAGTAATTCTACGGACTTGGCAAACTGCTCACAAGATGAAAGTCCAGAGAGGGCCATTATCTCCTGAGAAAAGTTCCTCAAACAATGATAACTTTAGGGCTAAGCGCTATATTGCAAAATACACAATTAATCCTGCGATCGCTCATGGAATTGCTGATTACGTCGGTTCCATTGAAGAAGGGAAGTTAGCTGATTTGTGTTTATGGAAACCTGCCTTTTTTGGCGTAAAACCAGAGCTTGTCATTAAAGGAGGAATGATTGTTTGGGCACAGATGGGCGACCCTAATGCCAGTATTCCCACCCCCGAACCCGTTCACATGCGTCCAATGTTTGGCGCTTTTGGCGGGGCTATTGGAGCTACCTCAATTACCTTTATGTCTCAAGAAGCTTTGAATAGAGGTATACCTAAACACCTAAGCTTAACTACTAAAACCGCAGCTGTTTCTAATACCCGTAATGTGAGGAAGAAGGATTTGAAACACAACGATGCTACTCCACACATTGAAGTTAACCCAGAAACCTACGAAGTCAGAGCCGATGGGGAATTGTTAACTTGTGAACCTGCTGCTAATTTACCTATGGCTCAGCGCTACTTCTTGTTTTAATTAGGACTTACGCAAAAACTCTCTGAAACTCTTATTTCTCCCTTCGGGTTTACAGTCGCCTGCGGAGGGAAACCCTCCCGCAGCGCTGTTTCACCGTGCCCTCTGTGTCGCGCCAGTTGCTTCTCCCAGGGGGAGACGCTGCGCGAACAAGTCGGGGAACCCGCCCAACGCACTGGCTTTTCTGTGGTAGCCTACGGCAAGCCGCTCCGCGTCTACGATTCTCCGTTACCTGTGCGTAAGTCCTGTTAATTAATTTTTTACTAGTGAAATAACTCTGTCTAAACAATCAAAAATCCCAAATCAATATGACAAGTGCATCTTACATTTTTCTGGCTGGAGCAAGTCGCGGCGTTGGTAGAGAAATTGCCACATATTTAACAGCACAATCGCTAAAAGTCAAAGCATTACTGAGAACAGAAGCAAGTGCGGCTGAACTTGAAGCAATAGGTATTCAGGTGGTTCTGGGAGATGCCTTGAATGCTGATGATGTAGAACGTGCAATACTCACAGAACCTATCCACGCCGTTATCAGTACACTTGGCGGCTTACCTACAGACGCTCAAAGACCAGATTACTTTGGTAATAAAAATCTAGTAGATGCGGCTCTCAAAGCTGGAGCGAAAAAATTTATTCTTGTATCTTCAATTGGTACTGGGAATAGTGCTGTTGCTGTGCCTCCCCAAGTTATGCAAACACTGGGGCCTGTTTTAGCCGAGAAACACAAAGCTGAACAACATTTAATTGCTAGTGGACTAACCTACACAATCATTCGTCCTGGTGGACTAAAATCTGATCCAGCAACGGGTAATGGTATTTTAAGTGAAGATCCACGCATTATTGGTACTATTAATCGTGCAGATGTCGCGCAGTTAGTTTGTCGGTGTTTAACTTCTGACCGTGCTAACAATAAAATCTTGTCAGCAGTGGATCGAAATATGCTATTTGGACAATCAGAGCTTCCAGAATTTAGCTTCGATTAATTAGATAAGAGTACAGACACGATTGATCGTATCTGTACAAAAGTCAAGAGTAGGGCTGGCATTGTAATGACTACAAGCTTGCTGTAAGCTTGCGATCGCCACGCAACAAATTCAGATGGTACTTTAACGTTACACTCATATATTGCAATAGATAACTTGATACCCTCATGACTGGAGAGCGACACCTTGGGAATAGAACTACGCAGTTTCGTATTTCTCGACAGCCTGCAACCTCAACATGCAGCATACATAGGAACAGTAGCCCAAGGTTTTTTACCATTACCAGGAGATACATCGTTGTGGATTGAAATCTCTCCTGGCATTGAAATAAATAAAATTACTGATGTAGCGCTCAAATCTGCTTCTGTTCGTCCAGGAGTACAGGTAGTTGAACGCCTGTATGGTCTATTAGAAGTTCATTCTGCCTCTCAAGGAGAAACGCGAGCTGCTGGTCAAGCGATTTTGGCGACATTAGGAGTTAAAAAAGAAGAGTGTTTAAAACCGCGTGTTGTTTCCACCCAGATTATCCGCAACATTGATGCTTACCAAACACAACTCATCAATCGCACGCGCCGGGGACAGCTATTATTAGCAGGACAAACACTATATGTATTAGAAGTTGAACCTGCTGCGTACGCCGCACTAGCTGCGAATGAAGCAGAGAAAGCAGCATCGATTAATATTCTTGAGGTTCAAGCTGTAGGTAGTTTTGGACGGCTTTACTTAGGTGGACAAGAACGAGATATTCTTGCAGGTGCGGCGGGAGCATTAGCGGCGATTGAAAATGTAGCTGGACGGGTTGCTCAGAGTGGACGTCAGGAGTAAAGGATAAAAAATGGCAAATCGAGAGCATCTGGCTTTACTCAAAGCAGGTGCAGTCAAATGGATTGAGTGGAGACAGAAAAATCCCCAGATTGAACCAGACCTTAGCACTGCAAACCTGCAAGGTAATAATCTCAGAGGTGCAAACCTCCAAGGGAGCAACTTGAACAAGGCAGATTTAGGTAATGCTTTACTTGTGCGAGCAAACCTTAGTGGTGCTGACCTCAGTAGCGCTAACCTCTACAAAGCAATCCTCATTGAAGCTAACCTGAGTGCTGCTAACTTAAGTATTGCTCACTTGAGGGGCGCTACACTTATACAGGCAGATTTCAGTCATGCCAATCTGATTGGAGCCGACTTGAGTGAGGCAAATCTGACCAAATCTGTGATTACTGATGCTAACTTGATTGGCACTGACTTGAGAGCCGCTAATTTAAGAGATGCTGATTTAGGCGCAGCAAAGCTTCATCGAACTAACCTCAGTTTTGCAAACTTAATCGCAGCTAACTTGATTGCAGCGAACTTGAGCGAGGCAAACCTTTACGAAGCCGAAGCAATGGGAGCCTACCTTTATAAAACTAATCTGTACAAAGCTAATCTGAGTAAGGCTCACTTCAGCGGTGCATATTTGTTACGAGCTAACCTAAGTGAGGCTAACTTGACCGATGCTAACTTAGCATGGAGTAACCTCACCGGAGCTAACTTAGCAGGAGCGAACTTAGCAGGAGCGAACCTTAGAGGAGCGAACCTTAGAGAAGCGAACCTTAGCGGCGTAAATCTTCAACAGACAATTATGCCTGACTCTTCAAGGCACGATTAATTAACGAGAACCCTTTCCAGGTGTAATATATTTTTCTTAACATCTTAGTGTCTTAGTGTCTTAGTGGTTAATTGAACTTACCGCCGACTGCGAAAACCCTGTTTTCCATTAACTGGGTCAAAGAGTACATCGTATTTATCAAAAAATCCGATTCCAGTATTTACTAATATAGGAACTTCTGCCTGTGGTGAGATATTCAAATTCCAGCGATTAAATCCGTCGCGGGTTCCTGGTGTCAAATTGTAATCAAAAACGCCATTAATTGCTACCTTCACGGCATTTGCCGAACGTAATCCTCCTGGTTTGAGTTTACCTGCTGTGGCAGATGACTTGAATTCACTCAAACCATTAATAGTTGCAGTATCAGCAATCATTCTACTATTACAAGAATTTTTAACAGAACTCCCAGCAATAGTTAAACAAACTTTTCCCAGTCGAGAGTCCCATCTGTTACCGGGTACACCATTAAGTCCCGGTTGTTGACTCCAAGAAGCCATTTTGAAACCTGCTTGATTTTCAGCAGTTAAACCGAGAATTAGGCTGCCATTGCTGTTACTACCACCATTTCCAGTTACGATAAATCCGTTACTCAGATTGCCTGGTAATTTTCTCAACGGGTTATAAGGAAGTGATTTTTCAGAATAGTTGACACCGACAATACCAGAAAATGGCACACCACTCTTTGCTGAACATTTGGGTTTTTGTGCAGTACATTGGCGACTAGTAACAACCTGTATGGGAACAGGTTCGGCGGTGGGAATCAAACCAAATCGGACATTCGCATAAACTAATTCTCCCTCCAGGATAGTACCATCACTTAATATCTCCTTGATATTTTGCCCTGTTTTGCGGATAGGAGCATTACCTAAAAACTCTTTGGGAACTCGCAGCCCTGCTGACCCTGTATCTAATAAAATACGCTTTGGCTGACCGCCTGCTACTGCTACTTCCAGAAAATAGCCGCGAACACGTTGACCGAGGGAAGGTTTTGGATATAAAGGTAAGGATGTGGTTTTAAAAGTTGGCTGGCGGGGTGTATTTTGAGAGATGTCGCGCAACGCTGAATTTGGGAAAAGAGCCGCAAATGCTGACTGTCGTTGTGCTGCTGGTTCAGGCGCAATATCCCAAAGGCTTTCGTAGTAAAAAAAGCCGATACCTAAACCGCGTTGATGCGTTGCTTGTACCTGGGATTGGATTTGTTGTATCGAAACTGGGCGATTTCGTAACCCTGCCATAATACCGATACCAGTTGGAATAATTTGCTGTGTTTCTAAAATTTCTGGGCGGGTAATTTGACCGATAAAACTTTCTAAATCATTACGGTACACCTGCATAACCAACTCATCGACAATACCCAACCGTACCCAGTTGAGCCAGTCTTGCAGTTGCAGCTTATAAGCAAAATCATAGTAATTGGGAGAAACTGAGAAGATAGCATTCGGTTTTCTGGCTTTTACTGTTTGGTGTAGGTCTACCATGAATGCAGTGATTTTGTCTGCCCGCCATTTTATCCATGCTTGGGCTTGGGGATTGGGTGGAGGAGGATTCCCAGTTTCTTGAGTATATAGACTAATCGTGTACTTATCGTAACCAAAATCCACAGGTAAACTCATGTGGTCGTCAAATTGAACGCCATCAGCATCGTATTGAGTAATAACTTCTGTGACGAGTTCTCTGATAAACTTTTGTACTTCGGGGTGAAAGGGATTCAACCACGCTACTTCACCCGCAGCACTAATTGAAGTTTGAGTCCCATCTTGCTTTTGTGTCAGCCAATCTGGATGCTGCGACGCGATTTCCGAAGTTAGAGGAACCATGAAACCAAATTCAAACCAGGGTATTGCTAGTAGCCCTTGTCTGCGGGCTTGGGTGATGATGTCTGCAATTACATCTTGTCCATCTATGCCTTTGAAGAAAAAGGGGATACCCATTTTTTGCGTTATGGCGCTGGGGTATTGTGTATAACCATCGTTCCACACTACGGGATAAACAGTATTAAAGTTTAACTGCCGTAGTTGGCTCATGGCTGCTTGTACCTGTGAACGATTTCTGAAAACCCTAAAATCGTTACCACTTAGCCATACTCCTCTAATTTCCTGACGATTTTGAGGAGGTAATTGGGCAATGACAGGGGTAAGGTTATTGAGTAGCAATACCGCAAAGAATGATATCAGACATAATAATGGCAGCATACGCTTTTTCAAAAACCACCAACCTTGATGAATAAAAGGCGATGTCTGACGAGCAGCCGCTTTTCTACGTTCGCGCAGCGTGTCGCAGACAGACGCTATGCGTAGTTTGCTTAGACCTAGGAGTAGGCGTCTATACACAGGCTTAAATAGTGAGTTAGTTAGAGTAGCATTAATTTCTATGCTTTTTTCCCAAAACTGAGTTGTCATTACTTCTGCTTACTAAATGAGATTAATTGGTTGTACTTCATTGCATATAAACGTTAAATTACTACACCAGGAAAACTCATACAGTAATTTAACTGCAATATAGTTGACGCAACTATAGAGTTAGTAGTGCCAAATAGAAATATTGCAAACGAGATTTTACGAGTCACCTTGAAAAGGTTAGTTTTCAAGTATTACCAAATCAAATTCAAGGAAAAAAAGGATTACAACAGTCATCTGAAAATTGTGCGATCGCAAAACAAAGATGTCTCTTAATTTAAACATTTAACAAAACTCAATATGACATTTTCAGACTTTTACCCACATATTTTATATAAATTAATATAAATTACAATTTCAAAACCTTACGACCTATGACTTTTTCATACTGTTAAAAATGAATTATTAATTTAAACTTGATACAAAGTTAAATTACATTAAAAAAATAAAAAAGTCTTTTTTTACGACAAAAACATTAAGCTAACAAGCGCTAGTGAAGTTTGATAAGTTTATCCAGCTTGAATTAGGTAATCCTTATGTTTTTGTTTCTATGCTGATCTTGAGAATTAAAAACGCCCTATTATAGCAAAATTAGAAGATTTTATGCAATCTCTGAAACTATAACGAAATCACATCACTTTTGAATTTGATTTTACCATTGACCTTTCGGTAGATTTAGACAAAATTATAACAATGTATATTTAGATGGAGTAACACATAACTTGCTACAAAACCTCATGCTAAATAAGTAATTTTAATATCGATAGATAAAATCCTCATTAAGTTCAAGTTAATTTGTTCTTTAGGTTCCTCGTAAGCCATGACATCCCCTGAGCCTCAAACTGATCTTGAAGAAAATATTCCACAAACCTCATTTGAGCCACCTCCTAGAAAACGGCGGTGGCTTTGGTTATTGTTAGCTGTACTACTAGTTTTTGGGGGCGGAGCAGCTGTAATATGGCGTTTACTCAATCCAGATTCAGCACCCGCAACGGCTAATGCTCAACCTCCAGGAGTAAGAGTAAAGCTATCGACAGTACAAACTGGCACAATTGAGGAAAGTTCAGATTTTATTGCTAGCCTAGAATCCCGGCGCTCTGTCAGCCTCCAGCCCAGAATTCAGGGTCAAGTCACCCAAATATTTGTCAGATCAGGAGATCCAGTTACAGCAGGAGCAGCAATTATCCAAGTAGATCCCAGAGAGCAACAAGCTGCACTAAGTGGGATTAATGCAGCGGCTCAAGCATCTGTGGCTCAGTTAGAGAATGCTCGCGCTACACTCAAATCCCTGGAAGCAGAACGACTATCCAACGTTGCTGATGTGCAGTTGAACCAGCAAGATTACAAAAGATATTCTGACCTAGCAGACCAAGGAGCCGTATCTCGACAGACTAGCGAGCAATATGCTAACAGGCTCGCCACAGCTAGAGCTCAACTAGGTGCAATTGATTCTCGGATTCAAGCACAAAAAGCCACAATATCACAGGCCCAAAAAGCCTTGTTGCAAGCTGATGCAAATACCAGAGGACAACAAGTCCAGCTTCAGTACTACAAAATTACCGCTCCCTTTGATGGCACAGTTGGCGACATTCCAGTGAAAGTTGGTGATTTCGTTAACACTTCTACACAATTAGTTACCATCACTCAAAACCGACCTTTAGAAGTTCAAATCTCTGTGCCACTAGAACGGGGATCGCAATTGCGTAAGGGAATGCCAGTAGAGATCATGAACACCCAAGGACAAATATTAGGTACTAGTCGAGTCTTTTTCATTGCGCCTAATGTTAGTAATAATACGCAATCAATCCAGATTAAAGCACTTTTCAACAACTCTAAAGGTCAGCTACGTGCAGATCAATTGGTACGGGCTAGAGTGGTCTGGAATCAGCGGTCTGGAGTATTAATTCCAACGACAGCAGTAACTCGTGTGGCTGGAGAAACTTTTGCATATATAGTTCAAACAGAAAAATCTCCCGAAGGTGTGTCTCAACAAGTAGCTCGACAAAAGCGGGTGAAGCTAGGCGATATCAGAGGTAACAATTATCAAGTTCTTGAAGGATTACAGCCACAAGAGAAAATTATTATCTCAGGGTTGCTTAATCTTAGGGATGGTGTTCCAATCGTTCCAGAATCTTAGAAATGGGGGCTGGGGACTGGGGACAGGGGACTAGGGACTGGGGGCTGGGGACTGGGGACTGGGGGACGAGGTGAATAAATAATCCCAATCCCTAATACCCAATACCTAATACCCAATCCCCAATCCCCAATACCCAGTACCCAATCCCTAATCCCCAATCCCCAATCCCCAATACCCAATCCCCAACCCCCATGTTTGTTGATTTCTTTATTAAGCGACCTGTATTTACGAGTGTCTGCGCTATCATCATTCTGCTGGTAGGAGCAATCAGTATTCCAACATTGCCTACAGATCAATATCCAGAGATCAGCCCGACTCAAATTAACGTTACTGCTAACTATGTCGGTGCTACTGCTGAAGTTGTAGAAAATACAGTTACGACGATCTTAGAGCGGCAAATTAACGGCGTTGAGGGCATGAAGTATATGACCTCAAGCAGCAGTAACAATGGCACAAGTACGATTACAGTTACATTTGATGCATCGCGGAACAAAGATATTGCAGCGGTCGATGTGCAAAATCGTGTGTCTTTAGCTGAACCGCTGTTACCAGAGGTTGTGCAGCGAACTGGAGTCGTTGTAAATAAGCAGTCTAATAACATTCTTTTGGCGATCGGGCTGTATTCAGATAATAAAGACTATGACAATGTATTTCTAAGTAATTACGCTGATCTATATATAGTAGATGCCCTCAAAAGAATCAAGGGTGTGGGTGAGGTACAGATTTTTGGTGAACGTCGCTATGCTATGCGTCTGTGGCTCGACCCCAACCGCCTTGCTAGTCGTAACCTCACAGCACAGGATGTGATCGATGCACTCGATGAACAAAACTTACAGGTGGGTGCAGGACAAATCGGGCAGCAACCAACATTGCCAGAGCAGATGTATCAAATAGATTTGCAAGCTCTTGGTAGGTTGAGTGAGGCAACGGAATTTGCTGACATGGTGATCAAGACTGGTGAGGATGGCACACTAATTAAGTTGAAAGATGTGGGTCGGACGGAACTGGGAGCAGAAAATTACAGCACTTTCTTGCGATTTAAAGGCAATGAGGGCGTCGGTATGGGGATATTTCCCACTCCGGGGAGTAATGCTTTGGACGTTGCTAAAGCAGTGAAAGCTGAAATGGTACGATTGAGGCAAAGTTTTCCGCCGGGACTGGAGTATGAAGTAGCCTTTGATACAACACTTTTTGTGGAAGCGTCTCTAGCAGAAGTGATCAAGACTTTGATAGAAGCGATCGCTCTTGTAGTCTTGGTGATTTATATCTTCTTGCAAGACTGGCGCACCACATTGATTCCCGTGATTGTCGTTCCCTTAACCTTGGTTGGCACTTTTGCCTTCATCAAAGTTTTCGGATTTTCCATCAACACCCTAACGATGTTTGGTTTAACCTTGGCAACTGGGTTAGTGGTTGATGATGCAATTATCGTTGTCGAGAATATCTCTCGCTTAATCGAGGATGAGGGGATGCCGCCCCGCAAAGCTGCTTCTGAGTCAATGAAGGAGCTGTTTGGAGCAGTAATTGCAACTTCTTTGGTGTTAATGGCTGTATTTGTCCCCGTTGCCTTCTTTCCAGGATCTACGGGACAGATATATAAGCAATTTGCGCTCACGATCGCCTTTTCGATGGCGATTTCTACTTTTCTAGCCATCACTCTAACTCCTTCCCTCTCAGCCCTACTGTTGCGGCGGGGGCAAAGACCACGCGGTTGGTTAGGCTGGATTTTTGAAAGAATTAACAAGTTTATTGATTGGACACGGAGGAAGTATGAGCGATCGCTCTACCGTTTGAACCGGGTAAAAGCGATCGTTGTGCTGCTATTTATCTTGTCCTTGGGGCTGACAGGCTGGCTTTATACTCGCGTACCCACAGCATTTATTCCCGATGATGACCAAGGCTATTTCATCACGATTATCCAAGGCCCAGAAGGAGTTTCGCTTAACTACACCAGCAAAGTCATGGCTCAGGTAGAAAAAGAAATTCTAAAATTGCCCGAAGTGACAGGTACTTTCGCCATCGGTGGCTTTGGTTTTAGTGGCAACTCTGCCAACAGTGGTGCGATTTTTACCACCCTCAAGCCTTGGGGCGATCGCCACGAACCGGAGCAATCAGCGCAGGCTATCATTGGCAAGTTGACAGGAGTGCTATCGGCAATTCCCGAAGCAAGAATTTTCCCAGTTAATCCGCCATCTATTCAGGGTTTAGGCAGTTTTGGCGGTTTCCAATTTCAACTACAAGACAGAAGAGGTAACAGCGGCTTAGATAACCTGTTGCAAACTATGGGTCAGTTGCTAGAGCGCGGTAATCAGACACCAGGATTGCAAGCTGTATTTAGCACTTTTAGTGCAAATACGCCTCAAATGTTGATTGAAGTAGACCGCAACAAAGCCAAATCTTTGCAAGTAGATGTAGACGATATCTTTAATACCCTACAGAGTTACTTAGGTTCGCGGTATGTCAACGACTTTAATTTGCTACAGCGGACTTACCGGGTGTATATCCAAGCAGACGCTCAGTTCCGCTCCAACCCAGAGGATATCGGTAAATTATACGTTCGCTCTGCCAACAATCAGATGATTGCTCTGAGCAATTTGGTGAAACTTACTCCCGCTACCGGAGCGCAAACAATTAATCACTTCAACTTGTTCCGCTCAATTGAAATTAATGGCTCCGCGGCTCCTGGTTACAGTTCTGGACAAGCAACCACAGCAATGGAGGGACTGGCAAAAGAGGTTTTACCTGCAAGTATGGGCTACGAATGGGCGGGGATTACCGCTGAAGAAAAGCAGTCTGGAGGTTTAGCGCCCTTAATTTTTGGATTGGGACTTGTCTTCGTCTTCCTCGTGCTGGCTGCTCAGTATGAGAACTATGTTGACCCAGTGATTATTATGTTGTCAGTTCCCCTAGCCATCTTGGGGGCATTATTGGCGCAGTCGATGCGGGGTCTAGCCAATGATGTATTTTGCCAAGTTGGTCTAGTGATGTTGATTGGTCTGGCAAGTAAAAATGCCATTTTGATTGTAGAATTTGCCAACCAACTACGGGATCAAGGTCTGTCGTTGAGCAAAGCCGCAATCCAAGCTTCACAAGAGCGCTTGCGACCTATTCTTATGACTTCCTTGTCTTTTATTCTGGGTATTTGGCCATTGGTCAATCCTGAAGGCGCAGGTGCAGCCAGCAGAAGATCTCTTGGCACAGCGGTGGCTGGCGGGATGATTGTCTCAACTTTCTTAAGTCTATTTATCGTACCAATTTTGTATATCGTAATTGGCAACATTCGCGATCGCATGAGTCCACGTCGCCAGCCTGAGCAGCTAGATTCTAGTCATGATGAGAAAGTTCCTTCTGCTAGCCATTTGTGAGGTGGGGGAAGCAGGGGGGCAGCACTCCTTCCTGTACAGACGCGATTGATCGCGTCTCTACTCAACACTCCTGTACAGACGCGATTAATCGCATCTCTACTCAGCACTCATTACTCAAGTGAATTTATGGCACAATTAACTGGAAAAGTTGCAATTATCACTGGGGCATCGCGGGGAATTGGACGAGCGATCGCCCTCAAATTAGCTGGTAACGGTGCGTCTGTTGTCGTTAATTTTGCGGGTAATGCAGAGAAAGCACAAGAAGTCGTTGCAGAAATTGAAAAGCTGGGAGTAAAGGCAATTGCCATACAAGCTGATGTCAGCAAAGTAGCTGATATTCAACGGTTGTTTGAGCAAACAATTAACCACTTTGGTAAGGTTGATATTTTGGTAAACAATGCCGGAATTGCGATTTATCAGCCAATTACTCAAGTTACAGAAGCAGATTTCGACAAAATTTTTGCAATTAATGTCAAAGGCACTTATTTTGCTTGCCAACAAGCCGCGCAACACATGGCAGAAGAGGGACGCATTATCAACTTTTCTTCATCCACCACGGCGATGATGCTGCCAACTTATAGCGCCTATGTAGCAACTAAAGGTGCTGTTGAACAAATCACGCGAATATTAGCTAAAGAGTTGGGAGCAAAGGGTATTACAGTTAATGTTGTTTCTCCTGGCCCCACTGATACAGAACTGTTTCGAGAAGGCAAAACCCAAGAACAAATCGACCGTTTAGCTCAGATGGCGGCGTTTGGCAAACTAGGAGACGTACAAGAAATCGCCGATGTGGTAGCGTTTCTCGCCAGTGACGCAGCCCGATGGATAACTGGGCAAAACATGCGTGTTAATGGTGGAATCGTGTGAGTTCAAGGGGATTGGGCATTGGGGATTGGAAGCTTTGAGGTTCAAAGGTGGATGAATCCAGTTCTAACTCTCCTCTGCCCCTCTTCCCCCTTCCCCTCTTCCCCCTTCCCCCCTTCCCCCCTTCCCCTCTGCTCCCCAGATCCCTTCTCCCCTGCCCCCAGTCCTTCTTAAAGAGGTATCAAAATGCCTACTATTGCCAAGAACAACGATGTAATTACCGTCATAATTATCTTTGCAGTCGAACCTGAACGTCAGCAAGAACTAGTTGATACCATTGTGGAATTTCTAGAAACAGGAGTAAAACATCAACCAGGTTTCGTCTCATCCAGCATCCACAAAAGTATAGATGGTGTGCGGGTGATGAACTATGCTCAGTGGAAGACTTTGGAAGATTATCAAGCATTTGTGAACAATTCCGAAACTCAAAAACTAGGAGCAAAGGTTTTCCAGTTCCAAATCCATGAGTCGCATATCTACGAAGTCGTCGTTTCTCTACCAGATGACGCTACACTCAAAATTACCAAAGGTGGTAAGATTCATCTTGCAGAATTTCGGGTAAAGCCAGAAAATCAGCAACGCTTAGTGGAATTGGAAAGAGAATACCTACCTGTTGGATTGCAAAATCCAGGACTTCTATCAGGTAATTTTCACCGTTCGTTGGATGGCGTACACAATGTAAATTATGGTCAGTGGCGCAGTTTTGCGGATTTTGAGAAACTATTGAAAGATCCAAAGTATGCATCTTTAGGTGAATATTGGCAAGGTCTGGCTGAAAACGAATTTCACCTCTACGAGGTTGTATTTACTGAACCTGCTGATTGAGTAAACCACAATCAATTCACTAATTACCACCATCCGGTTCAATCAACGCAGATTTCAGGTAAATGAAGTACATAAATAAAACCCGAAACCCTGTAGAGACGTTACATGTAACGTCTCTACGTATGATTCTTGCGATCGCCTATGTCATCGCACTATGTTTTGTTCAGAACATCTTATGCACCCTGAACGCCTGGACGACCATTTTCAACGACGAAAGAAGCCAGATTATATATAGACGCATCTGGGCGATTCACGGTTGTGACAATACGTAAATCAGTTTGCCAACGTTCGTGGTTGAGGTTTACCCGAAAGTAGCCGCGGCGATCGCCGTCAAAAAACTTAATATGCGGGTTCTCCGGGATCATCGGGCCGTAGTAGGGGCCGTAAACTTCCGCATCACCGTTGCTAGTAAGTGAGGGAGTTACAAACTCTGCGGCGATGGTTGGAGAGTTAGAATCTTTAAAGTCTAGCTTCAGGTTGTTAACGAATGTAGAGTGCCAATCGCCAGTGATTACAACTGGGTTAGCGATCTTCCGGTTGGCGATGTGACTCAAGATGCGGTTACGTGCAAGGGGGTATCCGTCCCAGGAGTCGTTCCAAAAAATCTCGCCTGCACCAAGCTTGTGATCTAGTTCCGCCATCAACACCTGTTGGGCAAGTATGTTCCAGCGTGCTTGAGAACGGTCAAGACCATCAAGTAGCCAGCGTTCCTGCTGAGTGCCAAGCATGGTCTTCCACGGATCTAGTGCTGCTGAACAACGAGGTGTTTCACCGTCACCGCACGGCTGATCATTGCGGTATTGGCGCGTGTCGAGTACGCTGAATTCTGCTAAATTACCGAAGGTTAGCCGCCGATAGAGGTGCATGTCTGCGCCCTGTGGCAGGGAAAACTGGCGTAGCGGTAGGTGTTCGTAGTAAGCCTGATAGGCGGCTGTACGTCTGCGGAGGAACTGTTCAACAGGATCATTATTTTCTGATATCTCGTCAGTGTAGTCGTTGTCTACTTCATGATCATCCCAAGTGACTACAAAGGGGAATAAAGCGTGAGCCTTTTGGAGATCCGGGTCGGTTTTGTATAAAGCGTACCGAAGGCGGTATTGCTCAAGAGTTTTTGTCTCTTCCTCATACTGCTTAGGCAAAGATACTTTGCGTACACCACCTTGAGCAGGAATACCATATTCGTAGATGTAATCACCTAGGTGGAAGACTAAATCTAAATCTTCTTGAGCTAAGTGGCGGTAGGCAGAGTAGTAACCATCCTCCCATTTTTGGCAAGTGACAAAAGCAAAATTAAGCTGATTGAGCCAATTACCAGGGGTTGGGGCGGTACGGGTGCGACCAATGGGGCTAAGTTCATTACCTACTCTAAACTGATACCAATACCAACGGTTAGGTTGCAATCCTCGTACATCTACATGAACAGAGTGGGCAAATTCAGGGGTTGCTAGTGCTACGCCTCGTAGCACAACTTTTTTCATGTTTTCGTCTAAAGCAACTTGCCAATGCACTGGTACATTAAATGGTGGCATTCCACCACCATTTAATGGATCTGGAGCCAGCCGCGTCCAGAGTATGACACTATCTTGTAAGGGATCACCAGAAGCGACACCAAGACTAAAAGGATAAGCAGAAAATCTTGATTTTGCTATAACTTTATGAGTCCAGAGGCTAGCGATCGCACTTGCGCTCATTACTCCAGCGCCCATCAGAAAACGCCGCCGCTTTGCTTTAGTAGATAGCCAGTGTTCAGAATAAAAACGTTCCATAAAAATCCTTTTTAAAGTATAAAAAGGTAACGAAAAGCTGGACAATCGCCAACTAGCCGTTAATATGACTGGCTATGCTTAATTAAGGCTTAAGAGGTTATTAAGAGGAGAATAATCGCAAATCTCTTCTGAAATAGGCTTTTAGCAGCCTATCCTAACATTTCTCGTCACGTTGAAGCGATTGCCAAAGATTTAATTCTCGCTTGCTAATTTGCGTCGTAATTCTCGAATGGCTGCGCTAGTATTACGCTCGTAGGCAATTTGCAAACATTCTGTGACTACCTCTGACACATTAATATTCGGGAAATAGCAACTGCTAGTTTCAATAGTGTAGTGATCGCCCTGCAATCCATAAATCATCAGCTGGTTTCTCCACAACCATACTTCTGGTACTCGATATGGTAAATAATCATTCACATCTGTGTAGCTTGTTATGTCTATCTCTACTACTAAATCAGGTGATAGATCAACGCTCCAATTGATGCGATTTTTACCTGCGATCGCCTTCCAGTTTTCAATATAAAAACAGTAGTCTGGTTCAATACCACTTGCCTGTGGTAGTTCCATTGTAATTGGGGTAAATGCTTCGTATTCCTGTCCCAAATGATCGAGCAAAACTTTGACCACATCTGCAATTATACTTACTCTACGTCCATGTTCTGGGAGCGGTGCTATCAAAAGAATTTCTCCATCTCGATACTTGATGCGAGGAGATGAGCGATCGCCTAGTTGTTCATTCAGTGCTTGATAGTCTTGCCAACTTCCGGGTAAGCGTACTATCGCTCCTGGAGGTAAATGAATTGTATCTGGTGTGACAACAGCAAACATAAAATTAGCACCTCCACTTCCACTGTAATACTCTAAAAATCAGTTGCCACGACTAAAAAATACAGCAGCCAAAATAATTAAACCTAAAAGTGCTAAGGGAACCCAGAGATTAGGTACATCAGACAAACTCATATTTAATTACGAATTACGTTAGCGTAGCGGGGCGTAGCCCCAGGGCGAATTACGAATTATTTTAAACCGATGCCACCTTTAGCGAATTCTTCAACAGTTTTTTGTGATAATTCATGAGTTGCGATCGCTTGCAACATTGCTAAAGGTAAAGTTAGATGATGCGCTCCAGCTTGTAGCGATTCTGCTGCTTCTTGGGGAGATTTGATACTAGCTGCCAGAATTTCTGTATCGCTACCTTTAAGTACACTAGCCATATCCCGCACTAAAGCAATACCATCACCTAATAACCGAGTAGCGCGATTTACATAAGCTATGGCAATCCTAGCCCCCGCTTCCCGTGCTACTGCTGCTTGTGCTGCACTATATATTGCTGTCACCGAACAAGTAATCTCTGGCGATAGACTCGCCACCACCTCAAACCCTACAGGTGTTGCAGGAATCTTTAATATTGTTTGCGAACCAATAATCTCAAAAGCTTTCCTACCTTCAGTCAGCATCTCATCTTTATTAGATGCCATAAGTTGATAGTATAACGGCCCATTTGTCAAGGTAACTAATTTTTTAAGCGTAGTTTCTGGTGGGGTATCGCTTTGAGCCAAAAGCGTGGGATTGGTTGTAATCCCCTTTACCCAACCCCAAAGCCTAACAGCTTCAGCATCAGATGCGATCGCTGAGTCCAGATATAATGCCATAATTTTTTCTGAATCGATTGTTAAAATTAATTTACCAGATGTGCAGCTTAGACTTTCTTATTTAACAAAATATCCTCTACTTTTTCCCACTCCTTGGCATACTATTGATTCAGGACTGGCATCCGAAGGTAGTTCAGAATCAGGGTATTTTCCGAATCTATATCCCGAAGATATTCCTAATTATATTCAACGTCATAAGCTTGTGTTTGATGGTAAGAAATGGAGATATAAAACACCTCACAAAAAAGTGTTTACACCTAATGGTGAGTACAACTTTGTAGTACAGAGAGGTCAGATATATAGCAAGGCAAAAATTTGGTTTGGGAAGCCATATTGATATTGCAAGAGGTAACAACGTTGACTTTGCAGATCAAATTCGCTTTGGACACAATAAAAATAATAAAGGTAAAATCTAATGCTCAATCTATTAAGTTATGGTTAGAATTTGCAATTCCCAAGCTGGGATTTAAATCAGTAGTAAAATTAATTGAAGATTTGAATGATGAGAGTAATAGGTTGTTAGAGAAAGCAGTGTACTGGCTTCCTCTGTTTATATCTGAGAATGAAAAAAGGTCTTGGAGCTTACTGGAGAAATTAAGGGAAAAGGTAAAGTGTAGCTCGATCTGAACTTCATTTAAAATTCAGAATTATGAATTATTGACCCAGGTTTCAAGGGATAATTCCTTTTATACAGCAGCCTGCGCGGAGAAACCAGGATGACATCTCCAGAAACGGTTATATGGCTACAAGAACGCTCGACTTTAGGAATTCTCTCACCTACGGTGTTGAATGCGATCGCCGAAGTCATTGAAGAACAAGTTGTACCAGCCCAAAGCAACTTAGTTAGTGAAGGCACTTCTCCAGAAGCGCTTTATATTCTCGTCGAGGGTCAACTTGAAAGCAGTAGCACCAATCAAACCAACCCAGCTTTAGCTTGTGGATTCCTCCCTGGAGCAGTGATTCACCTCAAAGAACTACTGTTGGATGAATCAACTCCATTTACAATTACCGCTTTAACAGAGTGTCATTTGTGGGTTGTACCTGCTGATAAATTTCGCGCTTTTGCTACCCAATACCCCGAAATTAATCAGGCTTTTTCTCGCCAATTAGCTCAAGAATTGGCTCAGGTAACATCTGCTCTGAGCTATGAACAAGAACGTTCCCTTGCTTTACGACCATATTTAGTCACCAAAGCACAACGGGGAATTGTGGGTACAAGTCGCTATGCTGTGCGTCTGCGGGAGCAAATTAGAGAAGCTGCTGCTGACCGCAAGTCAGTAGATATCTTCGGGGAACCAGGATTAGAAAAAGACAACATAGCTGCCTTAATCCACTTTGGCTCTCCAAAAAGGCGAGAACCAATTATTAAAGTTAATTGTGGTATTCTCCAAACTAGCGGAGCAGATTTATTCGGTCGTTTTGGCGGCAAAGCAGGATTGTTGGAGTGGCTAGGGGAAGGCACTCTAGTTTTCAATAATATCCAAGAATTGCCAAGTGAGTTATTACCTGCTGTGACACAGTTGCTAAAAACTGGTACATACACTCCCGTTACTCGTCCCGGAGAACCAACCGCCCAACCTCGTCCCAGCAAAGCACGTATTCTGATTGTTTCAGAAAAAAGTCAGCCGACAATTGAACGCTGTGTTGGTCATATTATTAAAGTACCGCCGCTACGAGTACGGAAAACTGATATTCAAACTCAGGTGGAATATTACATTAGTCTTTACACACAAGCTAGAGGTATTCCTAAACCACACATTACCCCAGAAGCTCTGCGCCGTTTGCAGTCCTACGATTTTCCAGGCAATCTTAAAGAATTGAAAAATCTAGTAGAACGAGCAATAGTCCAAGCGGAGGGTGCTAGTGAATTAACAGAAGAAATCTTTTGGTCAGCCGATACGAAGAAAAAGCAATTTCGGGTGAATCTTTTAAATGCCTATCCTGGTTTGCGGAAGTTTCTGCGTAGTTCTTGGTGGCCAGATCGGATTAATTATGGTTTTACCGCAGCGGCTTTTGCCATCATTATCGTAGTATTATTTGTCGGCCCTCAAACACGCGATCGCAATTTCGTTTTAAATTTATTTTGGGCTTGGTGGTGGCCTTTCTTCCTATTTCTCTTTCCCTTTTTAGGTCGTGTGTGGTGTTCTGTCTGTCCTTTCATGATTTACGGCGAAATTACCCAAAAGCTTTCTCAATGGTTCTTTCCTCGAAAACTTAAGCGCTGGCCAAGGGAACAAGCGGAAAAATGGGGTGGATGGTTTATGTTTGGGCTATTTACTCTAATTTTCTTATGGGAAGAACTCTGGAAATTAGAAAATACTGCCTACCTTTCTGCTTGTTTGCTGTTATTAATTACCGCTGGGGCAATGATTTTTTCTGCTATTTTTGAGCGGCGGTTTTGGTGTCGGTATCTTTGCCCTATTGGCGGGATGAATGGTTTATTTGCCAAACTTTCAATGACGGAACTTCGGGCGCAGCAAGGGATCTGTTCTGCCAGTTGCACCACTTACCAATGTTACAAAGGTGGGCCGCAAAAGGGCGAAGGGATGGAAACAAATGGATGTCCCTTGTACTCTCACCCAGCACAGTTGGAAGATAACAGAGATTGCGTGCTATGTATGACTTGTTTGAAAGCTTGTCCCCATCGTTCCGTCGAGTTCAACTTGCGTCCCCCTGGTATTGAACTGTGGACAACGCATATACCCCGCACCTATGAAGTAGCATTATTGTTTTTGCTATTGGGTGGTGTATATCTGCATCGTTTGCCAGAGTTGCAATCTTGGTTAGGGTTACAACTGGATTTAACTCAGTTTTGGCAGCACTTGGGATTGTCGCTGTTAGTGTTAATTATTCCAGCAGCAGCTACCTTTGCAGCTTATGGCTTGCTCAAACTGTTCAATTTTCAACGTAAGCCTCGACCATTTGTAGAACTTGCCTATGGCTACCTACCATTAGTTTTGGGGGGAAACTTAGCTCACTATCTGCGTTTAGGTTTGGGTGAAGGCGGGCGGATTTTGCCTGTGACTTTTGCTACTTTTGGTTTCAATGGTGAGCAATTGCCAATATTAGTAGCACACCCCGCTGTGATTGGCTTTTTGCAAGGTTCAACCCTGATTTTATCAGTATTATTGACAATATTATTAACGCAAAAGATTGCAAAGCAATCAGTGCGATCGCTCCTTTGGCAACATTTAGCAACTATTGGACTAGGAGCTAGTATGTGGGCAATTATTGTGTTGTAATATTCTTTTTTCACTAGAAGAACATTGCTACTCTAATGTACTAAACCACGCTTCTAAATCTGCGATCGCCTGAAAATCTAACAATGCCTCACCGAGATTTTCTAATTGTTCCAAGGAAAGAGTTTCAATGCGCGATCGCACCTCCTGGGGTAATTCTCCCACCCGTCGATTTAGCAGTCGGAGAATGAGTAATTGCCCTTCTGCTTTTCGTCCTTCTTGCCGTCCTTCTTGCCGTCCTCGTTGTTCTCCTCGTTGTTCCCCTTCTGCGAGAATTTCTTGATAAATCACTGACTCGCGCATCATGCCCTCCCGAAATAGTTGTCGAATCAAGTCTTTATTGTATTTTAACCCCGCTAAGATTTGGGTGTAACTGGAAATTTCTGGTCGTTGTTTTGGCTCAAGTTGATTAACTTTTCCCACAACTCGTTGCAACAAGGCTTGAGGTTGCGTGGTTGCTGCCAGTGTTGCTAAGGGTAACAAAGCTGGGTCATTAAGAAATGGTTCGGGATTTTGTTCCCACATGGGAATTACGCGATATTCATGACGAGTTGTTTCGACTGTAAAGGCAGTTTCAATTACTGTTTCTGGTGCGGGGGGAAGCAATAATACGACAACTTGGGTTACTGGTAGACGATATAAACGATACAAGCGTACCCAGTAATCTAGCATTCGCAAGGGTAGAGGTGGTGTGGATTCTAGTTTGGTTTGAAATTCCAGGTGAAGAATGCGTCCTTGTAGCTGTAAGAACGTCACATAATCAGCGCGAATAGGTTCAAATTAACGCGGGAGTCCCCACCTTCAACGAAGTAAGGTGGGGAGGGATAGCAACTGAAAAAGGGGGGTTCGATACCCTCTTTTTCAGTAATAAATGGTATACTAGGCATATAAAACTTCACTAGTTGAAAATGTTCCAAATCCTCACAGTTAGTTGCAAGTTGGAAGTATTGCCTCACCAAGTTGAAAAACTTGAGGCAGTACTGAAGGCATTTGCTGACTGCTGCGAGTACGTAAACAAAAACACGCCCGAAAAGCTGACTAATCAAATCGCCGTCCAGTCGCTCTGCTACCAAGCAGCTAGGGCGGATTCTGGACTACCCGCTCAGTTGACGATTCACGCCATTAGACGAGTTTGTGCTAACCGCAAAACAGCCAAGCTCAAGGGTAAACCTGTCAAAAAGTTTGCTCCCACGTCTGCTAACTACGATAGCCGCAGCTTCTCGTTTCGAGAGGAAGACTGGACTGTAACGCTGACGATGCTGAAAAAGCGAGAGCGATTTAAGTTGCACATTGGTAACTATCAGCGTTCTTTGCTTAAAGGGCAGCAGCCCAAAGCGGCAGTATTGGTCAAGCGGAAAGACGGCTCTTATTACCTGCAAGTACAGTTAGAATCCGAGCCGCCACAGATTCAGGCATCGGAATCGGTGCTTGGGGTTGACTTAGGGCGCACAGATATAGCAGTGACGTCGTCAGGGGAAAAGTTTAGCGGCAAGCAAATTACGCAGATTCGGGATAGATACAGTCGAGTTCGAGCTTCTTTGCAAAAGAAAGCGTCTAAAGGCACAAGGTCTAGTCGTCGTCGCTGTCGGCAGATTTTGCAACGGTTGAGTGGGCGCGAAAGAAGATTTCAGACGCTTGCTAATCATGTCATCAGCTATCAGTTAATGCAGACTGCACTAACAAGTAAACAAGCCATTGCTCTCGAAGACCTCACAGGCATTCGAGAGCGCACAAATGAATTGCCGCGCTCTAAAACTGAGCGCCGTCGCAGTAATAGCTGGAGCTTCTATCAATTGCGCCAATTCTTGTTCTACAAGAGTATTAAGTTCGGCGTGAAACTACACTTTGTCGATCCACGCTACACGAGTAAAAGCTGTCATTGTTGCGGCGTAGTAGGCAATAGACAGGGTAAGAAGTTTAGCTGCATAAATTTGGCTTGTGGCTGGGTTGGCGATGCTGATGAAAATGGCAGTAAAAATATTTCTGCTTTAGGTGCGGCAATAAATCCGCATGGAGGTTCGAGTACGCTGTTCTGTTCTTTGCAGGATGTCGTGCTTAGGGCTACTGAAAACCCTAACCTCAGCCGACAGGCAGGTTAGGGTAGTTTATTGCTCAATTCGGTTTTGAGGACTTTGACGGTTGTTTGTGGTGAGTCCAAAACCCAACTAGCAAAGCTTTCTGGATATTTTTCGAACAGTAGTTTGCAGAGATTATCAAAGGACATTGATGGTCGGCAACAATTGAACGAGGCATTGTTATTATCTCGTGCAGTGGTCTGAGGATGCGATCGCACACTCGGTCGAATAAACTCAGTATTACGCCCTCGGCTTTCTTGGTAACAACCCAAATTTTTATCAAAGCCCAAGTATGGCGTCTACCGAAATCTCGCTCAAAAATAAATAGAACCCACAGGGTGCGGCGGCTACCTACGGGTTCTGCGTTCGTGGAGCGTCCCGTAGGGAAGGAGTACCGTCGAACTTAACTTCTTCCAAGGGTAGCCACTGCGGTCTTTTGCCTTCTTTACGAGAGGCTGACGCTCGATAACTCGCTACCGCTTCTCTACGAGAGGCTACGCCAACGCTAATGCCAACGCGTAGCGGCGACCATAAAAGAAGGGTAGCAAGTGGCGTGAGACGCCAAGGGGGAAACGTAACTGAGCATTGCTGAATCATTGCTCAGTAATGTTTTGGTGAGATTACGCGCTACCTGTAAAGGCAACTTCGGGAAATTTCAACTGAGCTTCCGCCATCGGGCGGTTTCTGCCTTCTTCTTGCCAGTAGTTAATCACTTCTGTTGCTTTGTTGAGTAACTCAACGCGATCTAGGTCACTAATCCAGTGTTTGGATTCGAGTTCCTTTTTTAACTCTTCCCAGGCATCATTTCTCGGCCAGAAAAAGTATTTAGTCAAAGGACTTGTGCCTTTGCCCACTACTTGATCGACTGCTAAGGCGACGTTTTCGTCTAACCACAAAATTTTCAAAATAAACTTGGTCAATCACACCTCCGGGAATTTCCGGGCATTACTTACTAGGATAGCGATCGCTTATTTTAACGCAATACCTTACCAAATGACTAAATAGTAATTGGATTCCGCAAAATCTAAAATCTCAAATTGTCTGACTTAGGCTTACGGTTTTCCAGCAAAATTACAGGTATTGAACTGGCTTCTAAGACTGCTTGTGATACTGAGCCAATCAGTACTTTTTCCCAAGGTTGATGTCCCCGTTTTCCCATAACGATCGCAGTGGCATGATGCTCCTGAGCAATGCGAATAATCTCCTCTGGAACAGCACCAGTCGTAGTCAAAAACTCATATCTGATATCAGCCAGCAACCGTTTAGCTTGTTTGTTTATTTGTTCTACAGCTTGCTGGTTCGAGGTATTAATTACATGCAAAACAATCACTTCGCCATTACTGCGTCGTGCCAAATCTGCAACTTTGGTTAAAACTTCTGTTGCTGTAGATGTATCCACTGCTGCTAGCAATAAGGTACGAGTAGCAACCGTGACTTTGGTGGGGTCAACTTCTCCTTTTGTGAGCAATTTAGGAGCAAAAGTCATAGTTGCCCAAGCTCCTAACGGTGCAGTGATTAAAATTGATAAAGCTGCGATCGCTAAAATTATCTCTCCTCCTGCAATACCTTGGGAGAGGGGAATTGCACCAATGGCAGCTTGGACTGTAGCTTTAGCAGAGTTTCCTGGTAACAAAAATAGTCTTTCGCGCCAATTCCAATTACTACCTAAAGTCGAAAGATACCAGCCCACCATTCGACCGATGAATAAACCAATCGCCAGAATTAAAATGCCAGGTAACAGAATTTTCTCCAATACTTGCAGTTGAATAGTTGCTCCTAATAAGACAAATAAAAAAATCTCGGCTACTATCCATAAGCTGTCAAATCCAACACGCAATCTTCGAGCTAAAGGAGCATCTAATTCAATTAAGAAAAACCCCATAGCCATTGCTGCTAAGTAACCAGAAAAGTAAGGTACAGCGTGAGCCAAAATTACTAGCAATAAGGCCAAACCTGCGGCAATCACAGTATCTTGAACTGCATTCTGCGTCCAGTTTTGTTTTGTTAATAGCAAAACTAGCAACCGGGCTGCTAAATAGCCAAACAAAACACCTAACAAAATTTGCATCATAATTTGTAACGGAAGTAATTGTAGAGCAGTTAAAGTGAATCCCCCAGGTAGAGAAATCTGCTCAACACCTCCGTCACCCAAGAAACTCAGCAAGAGGCTGAAAACTAGTAATAGCAAAACATCCGATAAGGCACTCCCAGTTAAAATTGCATCAGGAATACCTTTTGTGACACCCCAGCCTAAACTTTTAAGTCTGAGCATTCCAGGAACGATGACAGCGGGAGATTCAGCGCCAATCACGCAGCCTAAGAGCAATGCAGTGGGAAAGTTTAAACGGAAAATTAGCATAGAAGCGATCGCAATTGCGATCGCTTCTGTTGTCGCTGGCAAAAATCCTAAGCGTATCGCCACAGTTCCCTGTTGAGCTAGTTTTTCTTGATCTAGCCCTAGTCCAGCTTTCATCAAGATAATCATCACTGCTAAAGTCCTTAATTCATCAGCAGCATCTAGCACATCCTGACTAATGACATTACGCACTTGCGGCCCAAGAATAATCCCGACTAAAATCATGCCAATTAAGGGCGGAGCACCCAAACGACGGGCAAGTTGACCCACAAAAAAGCCCATCATCAAAATCCACAACACACTGGCTAACATCCCATAACTCCTTGAAGTGCAATTTGTAGACAGATACCTTCTACAGGGGAGTTAGGTGATGCTTTGAGCCAAGCCCTACTCTCCCGCTGTAACTCAGGAAAGTAGGAGCCATCAGCCTCCCAGATCAAACTGGGATAGCGGTTTTGGCGAGCTCCATCGCCATTAATCGTCTTTAATTCAACAATACCATTTTTGCTGTTGATTGATATCTTTGGTATTGGCAGTTGAGTTCAGTAAAAAGCTTATCAAAATGTACAATATAAATAATATTAGGTAAATAATGTATACCATTGGCGGTATTTATTGTATGCTGCCATCATCAGAAAGTAATTACCAGCCTGTTAAAAATTCTCAGACAAAACTAGATCGGTTTTTAGTTTGTGGGCTAGGAAGTTTGGGTCAGCATTGTGTTGCAATACTGAAGGAATATGGTGTTGTTGTCAATGCGATTGATCAAGAAGAACCCAAAAACTGGCAGGTACCGAATTTATTAGATCTATTAGAACAATTACTAATTGGTGATTGCCGTCAGTCCAGTATTTTAGAACAAGCCAATATTAGTCAGTGCCGAACTATACTTTTAGTCACTGGCAATGAACGGGTGAATATAGAAGCTGCTTTTGCAGCACGGCTTTTAAATCCCCAAGTTCGTCTTGTTGTCCGTTCTGATAAACAAAATCTTAATGAACTTTTAAGCCAGAATCTTGGTAATTTTATTGCTTTTGAGCCGAATCAAATTTCCGCTTCTGGCTTTGCTATTGCAGCCCTTGGAGATGAGAATCTCGGATGCTTTCAACTTGAAGGACATCAACTTCGGGTGGTAAAGCATCAGATTAAACCGAGTGATCAATGGAGCAATAAATGGCGTGTATGTGAACTGAACACTTTATATCGCCGGGTATTAAATCATACTAACAATCCATCTTGCTTGCCTCAAGAATTCCATCAGTGGGAACCAGAAGCCAGATTACAGTCAGGGGATATTGTTATATATCTTGAAGTTACAGAACAGCTTAAAATCAAACAACTTAATAATCAACCTAGATACAACTGGCAGCAATTACGGCAAGAGATTGTATTAGGCACATGGAATAATTTAAAACAGAAAATAGTAAATCTTTGGCAAACATCAGATCGTTATCAGAGTTTGCGAGTGGCAATTATCTGTGGCATTACAGTCTTTTTTCTCTGGTGTTTTGGAACAGTTATTTATAGCTTAAATTATCCTGAAACTAACATAATAGAAGCATTTTATGCTACTGCAATGTTGCTTTTGGGAGGATATGGGGATTTATTTGGTGGTATTAATTTTAAAACACCACCAGAGCTAGCTGAACGGATGCCAGGGTGGTTACGATTGTTTAGCCTAGGATTAACGGTAATTGGTATAGGTTTTGTTGGGGTTTTATATGCATTGCTAACAAATGCTTTGTTAAGCTCAAGATTCCAATTTTTCAATAATTATCAGCCATCAATACCCAAAAATAACTATGTTGTACTTATTGGATTAAATAGAGTTGGTCAGCGAGTCGCGGCTTTGTTACAAGAATTTAAGCAACCTTTGGTAGGTATTAGTAGCACAGCAATCAACGCAGATTTTCTCAATAAAATACCGCTAATTATTGGGAATATTTCTGATGCTTTAGGTAAAATCAATCTCGCTAATACTAAAAGTATTGTTGTAGTTACGGACGATGACATGGAGAATCTAGAAATAGCTTTGATGGCTCATGTTCAAAGTCCTAATACTCATGTGGTTATTCGTACTTACGACCGATACTTTAGTGATAACGTAGCACGATTGTTTCCCTACGCTCAAGTTCTTTGCACTTCTGCTATTTCAGCAGAAGTCTTTGCTGCTGCTGCTTTTGGGGAAAATATTCTCAGTGTCTTTCACTTTGATACTAAAACTATTTTGGTAGTTGAGTACATGATTGAAGTTGGAGATACACTGAATGAATTACTCTTAGCTGAAGTCGCGTATGGTTATGGTGTTGTGCCGATTTTATACCAAAAATCCCAGCGACCTGTTAAGTTAATGCCTACTGATGATACGCGGCTTGCTGTTGGCGATCGCCTGATTGTTCTGGCTAATAGTAATAGTCTCCAGCGGATTGAACGAGGTGAAATGTTTCCTCGAACTTGGCAAATACAAGTGGAGAAAGTTTTAGCTCAAGATGCTATTTTTGACGGCGCAAATGAAATAAGTTTAATTTCAGGATGTAAGATGAGCACAGCTAGAAAGTTGATGAATAATTTGCCTGGACAGCTACCAATAGCACTATATAAACAACAAGCTTTGTATCTAGTGCGAAGGCTGAGTAAATTAAGAGTTACAGCTCGCTTGAAACCATTTGCTCAAGATACAGAATAAATTCGGTTCTATTACAACAATCATCTAAGAACAAAAGACTTTTTGCAAAAGTCGATTTTATGAAGTTAAACCACAGATGAACACAGATGAACACAGCGAAAAGTTCTGTAGGCGGGTTTCCCGCCGTAGGAAACTTTTCAAGACAGCAAAAAATTTGCGCGTCCGGGTAACAGGAGCGCAAAACTTTTCAAGACAGATAAATTATCGGTGTTTATCAGTGTACCCTGCGGGAAGCCCTTCGGGTTCAGCAGTCGCCT
Source organism: Komarekiella atlantica HA4396-MV6 (assembly GCA_019359395.1). GTDB lineage: Bacteria > Cyanobacteriota > Cyanobacteriia > Cyanobacteriales > Nostocaceae > Komarekiella > Komarekiella atlantica. Next base: position 75,547 of record JAHHHK010000024.1, on the reverse strand, counting down.
GGCTGTCGGGAAACCCTCCCGCAGCGCTGCCTCACCGCTGCGCGTCTATATCTGTGGTTGTAAATAAAAAACTAGGATTTTTGCAAGATTGATATTTTTTGCGACACAACCGTCTGAAGTCATTTTTGCTAGCGTAGTGATATGAGGTTTAATCGCTCCCTAATAAGTGACTGAAAACTAGAGGATTAATATGGCTCATTTAAATCTGCGTCATAGCCAAAATGTCAACGGCGATTTTTATGTAGATACTACTTGTATTGATTGTGATACCTGTCGCTGGATGGCTTCTGAAGTATTTTCTCGTGTTGATCAACAGTCAGTAGTTTATCACCAACCAAAAAATGAAGCAGAAAGATTAGCGGCGCTAGAAGCACTGTTATCTTGTCCTACCAGTTCCATTGGTACAGTTGAAAAGCCGCAAGATATTAAAGTTGCTCAGCAGAGTTTTCCAATTTTAGTAGAGGAAAATGTTTACCACTGCGGCTATCATTCCGAAAAATCCTACGGTGCTGCTAGCTATTTAATTCAACTACCAGAAGGTAATATTTTGGTGGATTCTCCTCGGTTTACGCCGCCTTTGGTTAAGCGTTTAGAAGAGATGGGGGGAATTCGTTATCTGTATCTAACTCATAGGGATGATGTAGCAGATCATCAAAAATTTGCTGAACATTTTCAGTGCGATCGCATTCTCCACACTGATGAAATTTCGGCGGGTACTCGCAATGTAGAAATTCAGCTAACTGGTTCTGAAACATTTAACTTAACTCCAGATTTATTGATTATCCCAGTTCCCGGCCACACCAAAGGACATACTGTTTTACTCTACAAAAACAAGTTTCTCTTCACTGGCGACCATCTCGCTTGGTCAGAAAGATATCACCAGTTGGCTGCATTTTACGATGTCTGTTGGTATTCTTGGTCAGAACAAATTAAATCGATGCGTCAATTGGCTAATTATTCTTTTGAGTGGGTATTACCGGGTCATGGTCGGAGATTTCATGCTAGTACTGATACCATGCGCCAGCAAATGCACAAGTGTATTGAGTTGATGGAATCTTTAGAGTAAATTACTGCTATTGGAAATTGCTGAACTTAAGTAGACTGTCAAAATCTGAATGAAACTTTGCGATGGCGTACCCACTGTAAGCGATCGCATTTCATTAGACCTCTTGCATAAATGCTTAAATTGTCATGTTGAGCGGAGCGAAACATCTCGGAGATTCCTCCCTCCACTACGTTCTGGTCAGAATGACACTAATAATTTTCGGACTTTTGCAAGAAGTCTATTCTTCAAGCTCAGAACTCGGAACTCCGAGATCAGAACTCCATCGTTCAAGCTCAGAACTCGGAACTCCGAGATCAAAACTCCATCGTCCAAGCTCAGAACTCGGAACTCCGAGATCAGAACTCCATCGTCCAAGCTCAGAACTCGGAACTCCGAGATCAGAACTCCATCGTCCAAGCTCAGAACTCGGAACTCCGAGATCAGAACTCCATCGTTCAAGCTCAGAACTCGGAACTCCAAGATCAGAACTCCATCGTTCAAGCTCAGAACTCGGAACTCCAAGATCAGAACTCCATCGTCCAAGCTCAGAATTAAAGGGGAAAATGAAATCAATTCGCAATTAAACTAAGCCAGACACCTGGGGGAGCCAGTCTCGTGGGCGGGTTTCCCGACTTGAGAGAACTGGCGTTGGGGTTTCTACCTACCTTGAGAGACAAGGATTTTTTCGCCCACCAGGGGCGTTAGCGTAGCGGGACGAAGTACGGTTTTCAACCCTTACTTTTTTCATAAAAGAATTTCTTCCCAATCCCCAATCCCTTGACTTTTGTACAGACGCGATTAATCGCGTCTCTATTCCTGACTCCCGTGCAATCAGTTCACAAGGTAATAGCTTAGCAATGAGATAATCAACTGATCATGACTTGCGATCGCTCGTCACGCCACAATTGATATAACCGATTGGCTGGCATAGTTATATATAAAACATCCCCAACACTGAGGTTAGTTTCTAGCAAATCCCACCCGTGAAGGGTTTGGTAATTCGTTTCTAGATACAGAGGAACAAAGTCAGCAGACATTGCTACATCTTTGACACGCTGATCATACAAGGGATGCAAGGGTGTAATCACCGTAGCAAAAGCCACCCAAAGACTATCGGCTGTGATGCCATTACCAAGGATTTGCCCCCCAAGTGCAGCCGCCGCAAAAGCTGGAGCGGCTAGTTCAGCCGGACTCAGTACAGCCTCGAAATCAAAGACTTGTTGCGCCATACCAGCAAAATCGGGATCAGCATAATGGACAATCACCGGAATGCTAGATGTTAGTCCTTTAGCCTTGAGGGCAATTTCTAGGTTAGTGGCATCATTGCTGGTAACGGCAAGCACTGCGGCAGCAGAGTCTACATTGCTAGCTTTGAGTGTTGCGCGAAAACTGGCATCACCCTGAATTACTGGAATACCCAGCCCCCTGGCAGTGTTGACATATTTGTTATTGGAGTCAGTTTCAATTACTACTACCTCATTGCCGCTAGCGTGAAGTTGCTGGACAATCCTTAAACCGATGCCACTTAAGCCACAGACAATATAGTGATGTCGCTGGGGAATGCGAGCAGCATCCCAAAATTGTTTAAAGCGGCTTCCTAGGACAAAATCGGTGAGCATGGCGTACCAAATACCAATCACCACTGCCCCAACTAGCATCATGACAACGGTAAATAATTTAATACTGTCGGGAGCTTTTTCTACAACTTTGTCATTACCACCTGCTCCTGTAATCATGCCTACAGAAAAATATAAAGCATCTACAACAGACAAGCTTAGTTCAGCAGACATGTAGGTGAGTGTGGCAACCATAATAACCGCGAGCAAAACAATAGCACCAACTACTACAGATCGCCCGTGTTTTTGAAACTGCCTAAAATTGCTCATGACTTTCAGCAGTTTTCTAATCATTGATCTGCGTTTGGAACGGACGTAAGGTTGAGTGCCAATGATTAAGCGATCGCCTATTTTGATTTCTTGTCCCGATAGCACCGCAGATACCAAATTCATCTCACCTTCCACTGGTAAGTAATAAATTAGCATCCGCGATCGGTCTTCCCACAATTCACTTAATTGTCGCCCCTTCCACGGATGGTTTTCATCAATGTGTTCTTCATGAATCGGCCAAGTTTGCTTAAATAATTTGATTTGTCCGATTGCTTGGTTTCCTAATGCTGCAAAAGTAAACACGGGTGCTGCCAAACTGACAACACTCATACTCAAATGATCCGGTAAAGTATGATCTAAGCGCTCCCCTAAATTTGTATTGTAAAAGCGGTTGATAATCCGAATTTGAGGATTTAGCACCCGCGCCTGCATCATAATTGACAAATTTACAGCATCGTCAGGCCCAGCGATCACTAAAGTCTGTGCCTGCTCAATTTCCGCTGCTTTCAGCGTAGCAGCTGCTTGTAAATCACCAACAATCACGTCTTTTGTGTCTTCGCCAAGAATAGGTTTGTTGTGAATGCCAACGACAAACGCTCCTTGCTGTCTCAGCAAACGAAAGATTTTATATCCAGTACGTCCTAAGCCACAAACAATAATTCGAGGTTTCATGAAGCAGCATTGTTTACAGAAAGGGCTGCCTTTCTAGTTATTTATAAATATTGTTGCTCACTCTCCTTCAAGATAACTGTAGCCGAAAACACGATAATCTAAATGAGATGACACTTTGAATAAATTCTTAAACCTAATGTTATGATTTATAGCTATATTTATAGCCTAGCAGTAGTATATATTCTCAAAAAAATTGAGATGCGGTGATTTACACTACCTTAATTAGAATTTTTTTAGGGAGAATTTTGTTGATTTATTAAATTATCAATTTGCTGTTGAGTAATGTGATTAAATTCTGAACTTTTTCTATTCTCTAAGGTATCCAACCTTTGAAAAAGTTTCTTCACCGCGCTCCAAATAGGATCTCTACTATCTTCAAAAGCTAACATAATTAACTTATTTTCCCGATGATAATGAAGAAGTACCTCATCATCATGCAGAGCACAATCATCTACTCTGATATCCCGACTCAGCCTAGTTAAATTGTAGAAATAATCATCGCTAATCCAGTAAGATGGGATGTCTCTACCTGTCTTATCCCAAAATGCCTTCATAATATCGGGATTGGTTAGCTCTTTTTGTTCATCTTTATTAAGAATAATTATTCTTTTTTTATCAATATGAGAATCAGAATTTCTTAAGGAAGAAAAGTAAAATTCACCCTCGTTGTCAATAGGGTTGAAACCTAACTTGCTAATCTGTCCTTGGTGAATTGCACACCAGCTTCTAGATGATGCTCTAATACCCAAGGTTAGTATTTCGTAGAAGTCATCTTCAGAAGCTCTTGGGATATAGCAAGGATGTCCTACCGCTTTTTCAATAAAGCTTTCTACTAAATATCTGTGAGTTTTACTCGCAATCAGCAATCCCCTGACAGTAGCATAATGATTTAAGCTAGATTTTGCTGCATCAAGAAAATCATAAATTTGTTCAAGATGTTTTTCATTCTTATCAAGAATTTTAGTTAATCCCCTAACTTCTTGTTTATATTCTATTAGCGTTTCTTGATAAGTTTGAATGAAAGCAAAAAGCAATCCAGCAATTAAACCCGGAGGAATTGAGATAATAGCAGGTAAGATAATTTTGTGGAGTTGTTCAGAAGGTGCTATTGATGCTGTACTACTTAACGTTAAAATAAAAGAAAACAATGCACCAATAAAAGCAAAAGCAATGTTTCTTTTTAAGGAACTGTCCATTTTTTATCCTTTGAGAGTCTTCAGTTAAAGTCTGACTTTATGGTATTGTTATGTGTAGTAAACTAGTATACGTTTCACAAGCAGCATACTTTAAAAACATAATTACCGCCTTTACCCAATTTGGATTCATCTTTAGGCCAAACACGCTTTTGTGTAACAATTTGAAGTCTAGCTTTAGCTAAATCTCTTAGTAGCAACGACAAAGAAACCTTATATTCATAGTCTCCATCATAACCATACTGAGCCACTCTTTGGATTAAACTCGCTACATAATCAGGAAGGTTAGGATTTTTTTGTTTTGCAGTAGTCAAAACTTCAGTGTAAAACAGTTTAACAGCATGAGCATATTCTTTAGTGTTACTTTCTTCATATTCCGGCAAAATATTTTCTGCAATGATTGCATAGCCAGAATTATTAAGAAGGTAGTGTACACGATTTAAGAATTCAACCTTTCTTTCATGTTCGATATGATGATAAGCTGATGCCAACATGATTACATCCCATTGCTCACGTGGAAGTTTAACTGATACGGCATCGCCAAGGATAAAAGTTGGTTTTAATCTACATTGTTCGTATTTTCTTTTGGCAAAGTCTAGATATGGTTGGCAGATATCCACGCCTACAGCACATGAGATATTGGGGTGATTAATAATACGTTCCAAAGAAAGTCCTGTACCACAACACAAATCAAGTACAGCGACATTGTAAGTATTTTCAAGTGATTCTACTGCCATTTCGCCAGCAACCTCAAGCATGAGCATTTCATCTGGACGAGAGCGTTCTTCAATTTCGTAAGCTTCAGGATCATTTTTGTAGTCAGGAAGAGATGTCATATAATACCTCATACTATCTAGTATACTTAAGTATTCTTTTCAAGGTAAGCAAAAATACTATACTTATTACAAAATAAATAATTTGGCTTGAAGACTTTTACAAAGATGGGCTTTATAGCTAATAATCTTTTCGCATCTTTAAGTCATGAAAATTAACTTTCTATTAACCGAATTTTCTTAGAATACCTTCCTCTATAAAACCTAATTTATTTAACAACTTATAGACTAGTGGTCGGTGGTGGTCTAATGCCCGACTTCTTTAAGAAGTCGGGGATCTAATAGCCCAAACGTTGGCGTTTTAGCGAAGATAACGCCAACTATAAGTTACAAAGGATTTTCTAATAGGGAAACTAAATTTCTGGATCAACTAAGCGAGTAGTGGGACGACTCTGATATAAATCTTGAACGACTTGCACAACAGTAACTACAGCTACCAGGGCGATGACTGTAACGGGTAACAAACCTTTGCCAAAGATGGCGATCGCAACTAGCAAAACTGCCCCCCCAAGTCTATACTGGGAACGGATTTTGCAATAGCGGATTACCCCAAATCTGTGGAGAATGCCAAGGGCTAGCGAGCATAATGCAACTGCACCACAGATAAGCCATCGCTGAGGATCAGGTAGTGCTAATCCCGACTTACTTAACAAGATTTGTTCTACGCCGACTCCAGCAGCAGCAATTCCAATCACTAGCGGTAAATGGGTGTATAGCCAGAGATTGACAACACCAACTCGTCCATTTTCTCGCGCTATTTGAATGGGTGTGCCACCTAAGTTATCAAAATAAACCCACCACAAGCTAAAAGCGATAATTAGACCAAATACAGCAGAAATTACCGTTAAAAAATCCCATTTCTGCTCAGATACACCTTTAACTACCGCAATAATTGCTTCACCTAAGACAATCATGGTAAACAACCCAAAACGTTCTGGTAAGTGGGAGGCGTGGGGAAGTAACCCTATTTGAAACTTACGTGCTGTCAGGGGTGTAGCAAAGTCAATGATGACTCCTAGTGTCCAGAGTGCGAATCGCCAAGGAATGGGTAACAATACTGATACTAGCCAGAAGAAGGCTGCGATCGCAAAACCCGTAGCATAGCGAGTAGTTAAAGGACGCGCTGAAGGTATGTGCATTCCCGCACGAATATATTCGACAATCAGCACAACACGACCAAGAGCATAAGAAAGGGCAAAACCAGCGGAACTCTCGCCTAAGCCGTGGTGGATGTTGATAGCCATCGCCGCAGCCGTCAGCATGTGCAAACCAACAAGCAATCGGTGGATTATATCATCGCTATCAAAGCGGTTGGCGTAAAATGTCGTGCCAATCCATGACCACCAAACGGGTATAAATAGAGCTACAAATCCAAATAGTCCTGATAGAGAGATATCCTCAGTTAAATTGTGGGCAAGTTGAGAGACTGCAACCACAAATACCAAATCATAAAAAAGTTCCAGCCAAGTGGCGCGTCGTTCTTCTTCGCTGTTTTCACCAATCCGTAGGCGTGGCGGTTGCAGAAAATTGGTCATAGTGCTAATTGCCAATCACTAATTGTTTTTTACCACTAGCCGTCAGCAATTGGCTATATAGCGTATCGAACAAGCAATTGACTTGACTACTGACCATTAACTATATTAGTTTCTTCTGGAGGCACTAGAACAGCTACCGCTTTAGGTATAACTCGGAAATGAGCGGGAGTGTAAGTAGTAATTTCGCCATCAGTATTTATCGGACGAGGTTTACGTGTATAAACCTCTATTTCCTGTCCATGTAGGGCGCGGACACCCTGCCGATGTATATGTCGCCCTTGTCGCATCGCAGGTAGTAATAGTATAATCTGCCACCAATGCTTAATCTCCAAGCTATAAAGATCTAGCCTTTGGTCGTCTATTGTGGCATCATGAACTACTGTCATCCCACCACCGTAATAACGACCATTACCCACGGCAATTTGTACAGTTTTGACACGAAGCGATTTCCCATTGAGCACAATCTCCGCACTAAAAGGTCGTGCTTCCCAAATTACCTGCAATGCAGTGGCGGCGTAAGCGAATATTCCCCAACGGCGTTTGACTTCTTTGGTAAGTCGCTGGGTAATTTTCACACTTAGCCCTAAACTGGCAACGTTGAAAAAGTGCTTGCCGTTTACCCATCCTAAATCGATACGTCGCAAATCTCCATAGGCAATAATCTTGCAAGCTTCAAGTAGAGAGTTAGGGATTCCCAAAGTCCTCGCTAGGTCGTTTGCAGTTCCCAAAGGCAAGATTCCCAAGGGTAATTGGGTATCAACTAAAGCATCTACTGCGGCATTAAGAGTACCATCCCCGCCACCAATAATTACCAAGTCAACTTGTTGCTGATATCGAACTATAACTTCAGAAAGATGTTTTGGGTCTTCTATAGACTCCTCAATTACACTAAAACCGAGTGTCTTAAGATAATTGATCGCTTCTGACAAACTCTTTTGTCCTTGGCGGGCGTGACGATTTACTAACAGCAGTGCGCGGGAACTCATGGGTAGTGCCCTTTGTAGTTTAAATGTCCAATTATCTGCATCCATAGACTCTGCTTGGAGTTTACTATAAAAAAGTGTTTAGGCTGTTATGCGAGTTAACAATAATTTAGTCCGTCAAGGCTTGTTATTTTGTGGCTACTTCTTTTTAAGTTTTGTTTTCTCTAGTTTAGCTTTATTAGCTATCGGCGTGTTAATACCTAGAAAATGGGGTAATTACTCACCAAAAAACTGTAATTTAAATATTTGTATTTCTAATACTGATATTCATTCTAATATTATAGAAATATTTAGATAGATAAGATAATTACAATTATTTAAGTTTTGGTTGGGGAGAACGTGATTTTTATATGTCAACCTCTTCCATAATCGATCTAAAATTATCTACTACCTAAAGGCGTTATTTTTACTAACTCCTTTTGTTATGGATGATAAAGTTTATCAATCAATACCTAATTATTTAGAATTGAAAATGCTATTGGGTTAAAGGTTAAAGGGGTAAAGGGAAAATGCTTGTTTTCCCCCTTTACCCCTTATTTTTCAACATTATTCTCAGACTTTAACAGTGATCTAATTAAGCTTGATAGCCGTAGGTGTCAGCATCATTTACTTGAGAGGGATATTCGCCAGCGTTAGCAGTATTTGCACTGGCTGCATAAGGATTAACTAAAGCAACAGCTTGTTTAAGTGCATCTACACGATTCATAAAGAAATGATGTTGGGGTACGAATTTTGAAATTCCAAACTTTTCTAAGCGTTGTTTTACCTTCCCAGCTGCACCGACTATCAATATCTGACGACCTTGATCATAAGCATCCTTGATGGCATTTTCGATCGCTAGCGAAGCAGTCACACCCAACATGGGTACATCGCTCAGATCCAAAATTAGCACGTCGGAATCTGCCATTGCTGAATGTTCACGAGCGATCGCTTTGGAAACTCCAAAGATCATCGGCCCACTCAAGTAAAATAGCAGGATACGTCCATTAGCTTGATCTAGCAATTGTTTCTCTTCATTGTTCAAGACAATTGCATCATCAGCATCGGTAATCGTCTTCACGTCATGAGACTGTAACTGGGAAAGACGTTCGATAGTCAAGATGTTGGCAATGAAAACTCCCACACCGACGGCAACAATCAAATCAACAAATACGGTGAGGAACAATACACCGTACATAATAATTGCGCCCTTCAAGGATACTTTATGAGCGCGTTTCAAAAAGCTCCAGTCCAGAATGTCAATCCCAACTTTGAGGGCAATACCAGCCAAAACTGCCATGGGAATGCTTCGAGTTAGACCCGCAGCCCACAACACTACAATTAGTAAGATTAAGGCACGAGTTAGTCCAGATAAAGCCGTTTTAGCACCAGTCTGGATATTAACCACCGTTCCCATTGTTGCACCAGCACCAGGTAGTCCACCACACAAACCAGATACTAAGTTACCGATACCTTGACCAATTAATTCTTTATCAGATTTATGTTCGGTGCGAGTCAAACTATCGGCAATCACTGCTGTTAGCAAGGTATCAATACAACCCAACAGCCCCAACATCGCGCCATCAACAATCATCACAGTGATTTGGGATGCACTGAAGGTGGGCATTTGCAATTTTGGCAGCCCCATTGGGATTTCGCCAATTCGTCTGATTTCAATATTTCCGAAGAAAACAAGAGAAACTACAGTTACTACGATTAATGCTACTAATTGCGGTGGAGCGAAGCGTTTAATTTTCGATGGCATTAAGAAAATAATTGCCAAGGTCAGCAGTCCCAAAACTGTTTCGGCAGGATTTATATTTGCTAACAGATTGGGCAGATTTTGTACCATTCCAAGTACGCCACCTTTAGGATTTGGCTGCCCGACAAAAGGCGCAATTTGTAGGATGATTAGAATTACACCAATCCCAGACATAAATCCAGAAATCACGCTGTAGGGCATGAGGGTAATATATTTACCCAGCTTAAATATTCCAAAGAAAATTTGAAATATTCCGGCGAGCATGACTACAGTAAATGCCATCGCTAAGCCATTTTCTGGGTTATTTGCAGTCATTGAACTGACAATTGCAGTCATAACTACGGTCATCGGCCCAGTTGGCTCAGAAATTAGGGTTGGTGTTCCACCAAATAGTGCGGCAAAAAAGCCAACACAAACAGCACCGTAAAGACCTGCTACAGGGCCAGCACCAGAAGCAACACCGAACGCCAGCGCCAGGGGTAAGGAAACGATCGCAGCAGTTAAACCACCAAATAAATCGCCTCGCAGGTTTCTAAAATGGATAGTATTGGTCAGTGACATATTGGAGTATTTACAAACAAAAACGCAAACATATTGACTTATAAAAAATGCGATCTACTTTGAGTTAATTTCGCTTTTTATCTGTATTAAAATTTCTGCAAAAAAATATAAGATTCTTGCAGTGTCAAAGGCGATCGCACCTTGATACATGGTGTGCCATAGGACAAATCTCAAGTACAGAAGGCGAGGGCAAAGTACAAATGAAAATTTTGGTTATAAATACTTATCTAAATTGCAAGCGTTATTTATAACCATCATTCATTGGGATGTTTAAATTAGCTTACAGCTTTTCAAGCCAATATTGTTAATTATGCTTTTATCGTTATTGAATTGCAATCATAGAGAAAAGTTTATGTATTTTCTAGTTTCATAGTTTTATCATTGATGCATTACAATAAATTTACGATAACCATTAGTTTTAATCTATGGTTAGTTTTAGACTACTGCGATCGCTAACGATGCATTTGTCATGGCGGCAGGGCATGAGGTCATCCCTGTCAAGATGGTGAAAAATCTGCTTTATCGGTGCGATTAATAAATGATTAGCTCAGACTAATTGCAATTATGAATTAGTAATTAACGTTTAATGTGGATTAGATGCTAAAACCCTGTATCTCTCGTAGAGACGTAGCAATGCTACGTCTCTACAGTACGCAGAATTTTTGATATGTCGTTGATTTTCATAATTCACATCAGGCGTAATTATTAATTATGAATTATTTTGACAGGGTTAGACATGAGGCTATAACCAACGTTGTTGTTTAACGTATAGAATACTACCAATCACAATTAATGCCATCACGATCATCACAGTAGGATAAGCCCAAGGTTGATCTAATTCCGGCATATATTTAAAGTTCATTCCATAGACGCCAGCAATAAAGGTGATTGGTAAAAATACAGTCGAAAGCATAGTTAGGCGATTAATTCGTTCGCTGGTTTTGCTAGCAATATTATCGCGTTGAATTTCCATTAATTCTGACATCCAAACTCTTAGAGATTGATATTCTTGCCAGAGATTATCGACGTTCTGAACAAATTCTTGATTGAATAGTACCTTTACTGGCTGGCTGATCCATTGGAAATCTTCGTAATCCATCATAGCTAGCAATGACTTGATGTTTTGAAAATTACGGCGTCCGAAACGAGTCGATTGCCTCATCGCGGCAATTTTTTGGTAAGTTGATTCATCACCAGAATTATCTAAAACTTCATCTTCTAAATCATCAAGTTGTATAGAAATATAGTCAAATACAGTATGGTAATTATTCAAAATATCTTTGAAAATGAGATAAAAAACATAGTCAATTCCCCACTTTTGTATATCTAGAGTTCGCTTTTGCAGATTATTAGTTAGTGTAGTTAAGATTTTTACTTCAGTGGTTTCAAATGTGATAAGAAAATTGCTACCAAGCATAATACTGCCACGTGCTACCTCAAACTCCCGATTTTTTATTTGATGAGTTAGGATTTCATAGCTGTCAAATAAACAATCTTCTGTATCTTCATCAATTCCTATAGAGGAATGGTTGAAAATCATGTCAACACGAGATGGATTGAGTCCAAAGTGCTTGATAATTTTAGCTGTTCCAGTGCGATCGCGAAAGTGAATACAGCGCAACCAGATATTTTGATAGCCATCAATCCTTTTCAGTACCGTATCAACATCCCAACTGGTGAATAAATCCAGGCGATTCTGAGAAAAGGTGAGGAGAGTTAGCATATAGCAATCCTAATTGAGTCGTGAGACACTTTATGATCCGTTGCTCAACAGTAGGATACGATGAAAACCGCTATAAGTCGCTATACTTTCAAGCGATGGGCAAGTGCAACCCATTCGTTTAATCGTTCACAACCGACTAACTCAAATCCAACCTCTGTCAATGCCTTAGCAACATTGTCCTCATTATCCGTAGTAAAACCGGCTGTAATCAGTAGTCCTGTGTGTGCATCAGTCTGACGCAACGCTCGCTGAAAATCATTAGTGAGGGCGATATGCATCCGCGCTAGGATATTGGCAACGATGAGGTCAAATTTATCTCTAGCTTCGATTCTTGGTACATTGTCGATGGTATCTCCACCCATCCAATGCCCTAAGTCGCTTCCACATCCCAGACTTCCTTGCATCACTGTTACCTGTTGCTCTACGCCGTTAAGATGCACAGCGTCCTGAGTTGCTTCCACAGCAATACTGTCGTTGTCTAATGCTAAGACATTTGCTCCGAGCTTGGCGATCGCAACACTTAAAATACCTGAACCTGATCCCAAATCAAGAACATTCATCGTCGGTAAGACGTAGCGTTCAAGCATTTGCAAGCTAACAATGGTTGCTGGATGTAAACCACTGCCAAAGGACAGGCTTGTCTTCAATCTCAAAGTTATTTCGTCTGTTGCTTGAGATTGATAAGGTACATCAGGAGTTAGCACCACGAATCGTTTCCCAATCCGATGCACAAGAGGATTTAGTATGTCTGCGTTTGTGGGCTTTTGATCAACTACAGTAGTTTGTATTGCCGTCGTTAATCCCGTACGGTGCAAAGGCGAGAGTAAATTAATGATTTTTTCTACACGTGTTCGTGAATGGGCATCATAAGGCAGATATAAGCGAATTATAAACGTCCACTGAGCTTTGTTTAATTCAGCATATTTTGTGATTTGAACATCATCAATATTGATAGTTTCAGCAACTAGTGTACAGACCCAATCAACCGCCTCGTTTGTTGTATCAAGACTTAATTCTATCCACTGCATATTTTTTTCCTCTGGCGTAGCTGCATCGCTATAAAACAAATACTGACCGCAAGTGAAAAGTTTACCGATGACAGACAGCTTTACAATCCTAACTGATACTTGAACCTACTTTTAGGGATTAAGCGATCGCTTCTCTCAACTAAAAGATCAAGTAATAAAGCCTACCTTAGCGACCTACCAAACCCTTGCTGACCAAAGCAGAAAGTATTTTACCAATGGAAATAGAAGTAATCGCAATTACACTATTTCTTTTCACACTGTTGACGTAGTTCTAGTTACAAGTTAGAGTCTGAAGAAATGTAAATCAGTCTGCCTAATCCGCTCTCTTCCCCAGTAAACAATTGTTTACGAGAGTCAGTTGGAACGGAGGAACCAAGTTTGGGGCATATCTGCAAATAAAGATCAGGACTAAAGTAAGAGGCACAAACTTCAAACTTCAGACCTCATTCTTTACCAGAAGGACATCTCTCAGTCCTAGCCCGTCAGCTAACTTCGTAGGCATTGAGAGGAGACTGAACGAGCAGCATTCTCAAGAGTAATGCTTTGTTCTCGTTAGTGTCCTTGGCTGGTAACTTTACGCTTCGTTATATCTGCGCTCGGCTTTAAAGAAAAGCTAATGTTTAGCTTGATTTATGACGTCAGAGACAGGATTAGTTGCCTTGAGGTAAAACTTGACTATGTTTCCAAAAAAACACCGCATTGCCTTCATTTCTGTTGATGGTGATCCTGCTGCTGAAATCGGACAGGAAGAAGCTGGGGGACAAAATGTGTATGTGCGTCAAGTCGGTTATGCACTAGCCCAGCAAGGTTGGCAAGTAGATATGTTCACGCGTCGCAGTAGTCCTGAGCAAGCTGCGATCGTTCAACATAGCTCCAACTGTCGTACTATTCGCTTGAAAGCTGGCCCAGCTCAATTCATCGGACGAGATAACCTGTTTGACTATCTACCTGAATTCATCGAAGAATTTCAACAATTCCAGCAGCGCGAAGGATTTTGTTACTCCCTAATTCATACCAACTACTGGTTATCATCTTGGGTAGGTATGGAATTGAAAAAGCTGCAACCGCTGATTCAAGTACATACTTACCACTCTCTAGGAGCGGTAAAATATAGAATTATTAGCGATGTCCCCTTAATTGCTACCCAGCGATTAGCTGTAGAACAAGCCTGTTTGGAGACTGTAGACCGGGTGGTTGCGACTAGTCCACAAGAGCAGAAGGACATGCAAATACTCGTTTCCGCTAAGGGACAAATTGAAATGATTCCCTGTGGTACCGATATTGATAAATTTGGAGGAATTCAGCGGTCTGCTGCACGGGAAAAACTAGCAATTGCACAGGATGCCAAAATGGTTCTTTATGTTGGTCGTTTTGATCGGCGTAAAGGGATTGAAACTTTAGTAAGAGCCATTGCCAAATCTAGTTTAAGGGGTGAGGCTAACCTCCAATTAGTCATTGGTGGTGGTAGCCGTCCAGGTCAGAGTGATGGAATTGAACGCGATCGCATTGCCAGTATTGTCGCAGAACTTGGGCTAGAAGATTGCACAACCTTTTCTGGTCGCCTAGATGATAATATTCTTCCCTTTTACTACGCTGCTGCTGATGTCTGCGTAGTACCCAGCCATTATGAACCTTTTGGTCTAGTCACTATTGAAGCAATGGCTAGTAAGACACCAGTTGTAGCTAGTAATGTTGGCGGGTTACAATTTACAGTCGTACCTGAAATCACAGGTTTACTTGCGCCCCCCAAAGATGAAGTAGCTTTTGCCGCTGCTATAGATCGTATTCTCCTTAACCCAGCTTGGCGAGATCAGTTAGGTGAAGCTGCTCGGCAACGCACAGAAATTGCCTTTAGTTGGTATAGTGTGGCATCTAGACTGACTCAGCTATACACTCATCTGCTAGCTCACACCGCACCAATACCCAAGAGCCGGCCACGTATTGCAGCTTAAATTCTCAGATCCCCGACTTCTTAGATCCCCAACTTCTTTGAGAAGTCGGGGATCTTGCGATCGTTCATGTTAAAAAAAGCAAATATTGGCAAACAAACTTTTCCAGCTTCGATAAGCTAAATAAATAAAGGGTGAAGATAAAGGACTTAAAGTCATAAGTTATGTCCGATTAATCTAGCTGCATTTTATCAAGAATTGCAGTTAGTTAGCAGTAAACTTAAACATCCTTCTGGGCATCTAAATATTAGCCAATTTGTTGGCAAAAAATTGCCGTAGCTAAATTATTAAAAAATTCGGTTTTGGCAGAATTGCCTTGATACCGATGAAAATCCTTACACTTTCTCCTTCAGGTTGGTCTGCTTGATTTTCATTGATTGAAAAATTCCAAGCTAGAGCATCGATTCAGTAATCGCAAAATCCGATTTATTTTCGGTAAAACGACCAATTTTCGTTGACTGTAGAGACGTTGCATTGCTGTAGAGACGTTGCAATGCAACGTCTCTACGAAATAATTGGTTTTTCGCTGAATCGGTGTTCTAGGTGATTTATACGCATAAAAAACGGTGATGAAAAACCATATCACCGATGAACAGAAATCAACATTGCAAGAGGAGGCTGAGATGGAAATCTTCGATTATGTGATTCTGGGAGCCGGACTAGGCGGACTTTCGGCCGCGGCCTGTTTAACTCAACAAGGCTACCGGGTAGCGGTTCTAGAGCAACATTACTTACCTGGTGGATGCTGTCACACTTTTGATTATGGCGAATACAGCTTTTGTGCTGATGTGCATTATATTTCTCAATGTGGTGCTCATCAAACCATAGGGCAATTTCTCGACTATATTCACCAGGATGTTCCCTTTAATAGTCTCGATCCAGACTGCATTGATCGAGTCATCACACTAGAGGCAGATTTTAAAATTCCTTTGGGATGGGAAAATCTGCGATCGCGTTTACTCTCTACATTTCCAGAAGAGACTGATGCTATCAATCGATACTGTAACGAAATTCAGCAACTTCATCAAGAAATTCACAGCTTAGTAAGAGAAGTACGCTGGTTTGATCAGAAGTTTTCTGACTGGTTGAAGTTGCCGAAATATTTAAATTTATTTTGGAAGCGGACTTGGACTTTACAAGATTTGTATAACTATGTTGGATTGTCGCCCAAACTGCAAGCAGTTCTGGCGGGACAAAGTGGCGATTATGCATTACCACCACAGGAAATTGCGCTACTCACCCACACTTCCCTTGTTTGGGACTACTCAGAAGGTGCTTACTATCCAAAACATCACTTCAAACACTTTGTTGACAGTATTGTTGAGGCAATTACATCAGGTGGAGGTGTTGTTAAGTACTCAACAGCAGTTAACCATATACAAGTTAGCAACCACACTGTTCACAGCGTACTTGCCGACAGCACAATCTACCGCGCCAGCAAAGCTTATATCAGCGATCTCGACCCCAAATTAACAGTAGAGTTGATGCATGATCCAGAAGCTTTAAGTTACAAAGAGCGTCAACGTCTCACTAAATACGAATATTCAGCCAGTGCTTTCAATATATACCTAGGTTTAGATAACCGCTTCGATCCCCAACGCTATGGCATCGGTAACTGGAATATCTGGTACTACCCGACAGGTGACTTAAACAGAGAATATCAACAACAATTGCAAGGTGATCTCAGCCACCCGTGGATTTTCCTTTCTTGTCCGACGATGAAATCTAGCGAACCAGGGATGGGGCCAGAGGGGCATCATGTCCTAGAAATTGCCACCGTTTGCCCTTATGAACCTTTTGAACAGCTGCACAAAACTAACCCGAAAGGTTATAAAGCCAAAAAGCGGGAAATTTATCAGCAGATAATGACTAGCGTCCGGGATTTGATTCCAGACGTAGACAACTACGCCCGGATGAAAGTTTATGGCACACCCACTACCAGCGAATTTTATTTAGGTCAACCGCAGGGTAATATTTATGGTGCAAAATTAGTGCCCAAACAGGTTGGTTTAAATCGCCTAGGATATACTACGGAGCTGCCTAATCTCTTTTTTGTAGGAGCGAGTGCCGGTTATCCTAGCGTACCTGGTGTAATTGGCAATGGTATGGATGTAGCAGAACTCCTAACAGGGCAATCAGTGTGGCAGAAATCTGAAACACCTCAGCCTTTGGCAGCAGTTAGATGAGGGTGAATTCTGTCTGTATTGAAAGGTAGCCATGTTGAGGACATAACGAGAGGGAACTTCATTCATATCTCAATGGAATGGAGTTCCCTTTTTAGTGCCGTTTATAATCGGCAAAGCTATCAGAGGATGTCTGAAAAGCTAGGTAATGGTATATTTTGTCATTCTGACTGGAGCAGAGCGGAAGGAAGAATCTCTATTATCCGTTAATTTCTGAGATGCTTCTCTACGAGACGCTCCGCGTAGCTTGCTTCCCCGCAGGGGTACATTACGCTATCGCTTCATTCAGCATGACAATTTTGACTTCTCAGACATCCTCTCATACCATTTCACTTTAATAATGATACAAATACCTTGGTAGGGGCATAGCAATGCTTGGTAGGGGTATGGCATTGCCATGCCCCTACGATAAATCTATGTGTATCAAGGTTTTCGTGAAATGGTATTAGGCCCCTCTGCCCGGATGGTAGTAGCAATGCTGTGAAACTGATTGATACTCATCGCATATCCCCCACGGGAGGAATAATATCTCGTCTTTTAAGCAATTAATTGCACAGATGTCACTTCAACAGTACTATTTGTACTATCTAAATAGAATAATTTCTTTAGATAACAGCTCATCTATTGGTGATTTAACAATAGAATTAGTTTGACCACTACAAAATTCCATCCTCTTTCTAGCTGAGATATTAACTTGAGCCATAACCCTTGCACACAGCTTTTTAATATTGACATGGCATATTTATCAATAAATTTAATCAATATTCTCTTACAGCGTGATCAACACTGTTATTCTTCAGTTTGCTCACGCTAGCTTGCACCATATCGTTTTCATATCAATAACATAATTAGAATTGACGAATTAACTATGCGATTAACAGATCAGCTTATTGATTTGCCTACTTTATATCATGTTATTGATCGTTCTCCATTGACGATTAGCCCTGATAGATGTGTAGTCGAAGCCATTGCGTTGATGAGTCAGGAACGAAGTAGCAATTATCAGCTGAATAATTTAAATTCGTTATGTGATTCAAGCTGGAGTCAGCAAGTAAATGGCTGTGTCTTAGTCGTGGAGCGATCGCAGTTATTGGGAATATTAACGGAAGAAGATGTAGTAAAAATTACGAATTGTCATCAAGATTTATCAAAAGTGACAATGGCTGAGGTGATGAGGCAGCAAGTTATTACCCTCACACAATCAGATTCTCAGGATATCTTCACAGCCTGGTCGTTATTGCGTCAGCATGGAATTCGCTATCTACCCATTTTGGACTCACAGGAGCAATTAGTAGGAATCGTCAGTGAAACTACCTTGCTGCGTGCATTTGATCTCGTGAAAATAATTGGGGTTGTTGGAGGATTACAGCAATCTTTACAAAAACCCACAGATGAATCAAATCACACTGATCAGCAAGTAGAGGAAGTATGCTGTCAAACTCACAATAATTTGAAACGATTGTTTGAGGGACGACAATTACCCCAAGTCATACAAGTCAACGAGGAACTTCAGCAAACCCTCGAAGAACTCAAGGTAGTAGAAGAGGAACTGCGCCAACAAAACGAAGAACTGTCTGCGGCTCGTGAAAAAGTAGAATCACAGCGTCAGCGTTACCAGGATTTGTTTGAATTTGCTCCAGATGGTTACTTGGTAACTGATACAACCGGGATCATCATAGAGGCTAACCATGCAGCAGCAACCTTGCTTTGTGTGCAGCAAAAATATCTGGTAGGCAAACCATTAATTTTGTTTATTGCTCAGCCAGACCATCCGACCTTTATCGCCCAACTGAATAGTTTTCAACAGACACAGGACTGGGAAATTTATCTACAGCCGCGAAGAGGTACACCATTTCCGGCAAGTATCAGGTTAGCTGCCGTGTATGACTCACGGGGCCGGCGAGTTGGTTGGCGCTGGTTGCTCTGCGATATCACCGTACGTAAACAGGCAAAGGAAGTACTGCGCCGAGCCACTGAGGAGTTAGAAAGACACGTGGCTGAACGCACGGCTGAACTTGTTGTATCTAACATGCTGTTGCAAGAAGAAATCAGCGAGCGCCAACGCACCGAGGAAGCATTGCGGCAAAGTGAGAAACTCTATCGCCAGCTAGTTGAGAGCCAAACCGATATGATTATCCGCATAGATTTGCAAGGGAAGATTACTTTTGCTAATACAGCGGCATGTAAAGCATTAGGCTGGCAATTGAATGAATTGCGTGGTCAGTCGTTATCTCAGTTTTTCCATCCAGATGAATTGCCTCAAGCGATGGAATATATGACAGCCATCCTATTGCCACCTCATTGCTTAAATATTAGAGAGCAACGCACATTCACAGTCAGCGGTCTTCGCTGGTTTGAATGGAATCTGTCGGCAATTCAGGATGAAACAGGAGAGGTGTTTGAAGTTCAAGGAGTTGGAAGAGATATTACTGAGCGCAAGCAGATGGAGGAAGCACTGCGAGAGAGCGAGGAAAAATTTCGTCATTTTGCCGAAAACACCCACGCACTCATCTGGATTGCTAACCCAGAAACGGGAGAAAATCAGTATGTTAATCCTGCTTATGAGAGAATTTGGGGTCGCTCTTGTGAAAGTCTGCGTGAACAGCCGAATTCTTGGATAGACGGGGTTCATCTAGATGATCGCGATCGCTTAATGGCAAAATTGGAGCGACAGAAGCGTGGTGAAGCCACTAGTGAAGAATATCGTATTTTACAACCTAATGGATCGATGCGTTGGATCTGGGATCGTGGCTTTGCCATGCAAGATGAACAAGGGTATGTTTATTCCTATGGTGGCGTCGCCGAAGATATCACAGAACGCAAGCAAGCAGAAGAGTCACTGCGCCAGAGTGAGGCGCGATTGAGTTTAGCCCTGGAAGCTGCCCAGATGGGTATATGGGACTGGAACCTGCTCACCAACCACACTCTTTGGTCTGACAATATGGGGCCACTACATGGCTTGCCAAGCGGTACTTTGTGCCCAAATGATGAGAACTATCTCAATTTAATCTATCCTGAAGACCGAAAATCGAGGCAAGAGGCTTTAGCTCACGCCATTGAAGAAGGAAGCGGATGTGTGGATTATCGAGTAGTCTGGCCCAACGGCAGCCTACACTGGTTAAATTGCAAAGGTCAGGTACACTATGATGAAATCGGTCAGCCGATACGGATGATCGGCACAAGTAGGGATATTACAGATCGCAAGCAGGCTGAGAAAGCGCTCATAAAAAGCGAAGAACGCTATCGTTCAGTCGTGACAGCCATGCAAGAAGGTGTTGTGCTAAAAGACGCTGATAATGGCAGAATAATTGCCTGTAATACAAGCGCTGAGCACATTTTGGGGCTTACCGCCGACGAGATGATCGGACGAACCCCTGAAGATCCCCATTGGCAAGTGATTTGTGAAGACGGCTCGCCCTTCCCTAGTGAAAATTATCCATCATTAGTGAGCTTACGTACAGGCAAACCTTGTTCAAATGTAGTTATGGGAATCTACAAGCCCAATGGACAACTAGCCTGGATTTCGATTAATTCCCAACCCCTGTTTCAAGATAATAACCCAATCCCCTATGCAGTAGTTGCTTCATTTTCTGACATTAGCGATCGCAAGCAAGCAGAACAGAAAATCTACGAACAAGCAGCTCTGCTTGATATTGCCACTGATGCAATTTTAGTTCGAGATTTCAAAAGCCAAATTTTATTCTGGAATAAAAGTGCAGAGCGTCTGTACGGTTGGCAAGCAACGGAGGCTGTGGGAAAGAATCCCCAAGAGCTTTTATACAAAAAAACTTCGCCGGAATTGGAAATAGCTTTAACAAATGTAGTTGAATTTGGTTCGTGGCACGGTGAGTTAAATAAAGTTACGAAATCTGGTCAGGAAATTATTGTAGAAAGTCGCTGGACATTAATGCGCGATGCTGCTGGAGAACCCAAATCAATTCTCAGCGTTGACACTGACATCACAGAAAAGAAACAACACCAAGCCCAATCTTTTCGCACTCAGCGATTAGAAAACCTTGGAACTCTTGCAGGTGGCATTGCCCACGACTTGAACAATATACTGACACCAATTTTGGCAGCAGCTCAATTATTACAAGGAAGATTTGCCCAGGATGAGGAGCGTTCTGGGCAACTACTAGCGCTTGTAGAAAGCAATGCTAAACGCGGCGCAGCTTTAGTGAAACAAGTCTTGTCTTTTGCGCGAGGAGTTAAAGGAGAGCACACAATTGTCCAACCAAAACACCTGATTTCAGAAATTACCCAGATTGCTCGGCAGACATTTCCCAAATGTATTGAATTTTCCATAAACATACCAGAAGACCTTTGGACTATTTCTGGAGACATTACACAACTGCATCAAGTGCTAATGAATCTGGTAGTAAATGCCCGTGATGCTATGCCAGATGGCGGTAATATCACAATTTCTGCACAGAATAAGTTTATTGATAATGCCTATGCCAAAATGAATCTTGAAGCCACAGTTGGGCCTTATATTGTAATTACTGTTGCGGATACTGGAATTGGGATGCCGCCAGAAATATTAGATAGAATTTTTGAGCCATTTTTCACCACAAAAGATGTCAGCACAGGTACGGGACTAGGCCTTTCAACTACGCTCGGCATTGTTAAAAACCACGGCGGTTTTGTCAAGGTGTCTAGTCCAGGAATTGAGCAGGGTAGCCAATTTCGGCTGTTCTTACCAGCGGTGCAAGCAACCCAAACCTTAAGTACAGACAATTTAGATATGCCTCAAGGGCAAGGAGAATTGATTTTAGTTGTAGATGATGAAGCTCAAATTCGTGAGATTGCCACAATCATCCTAGAAAACCACAACTACAAGAGTCTTACTGCCAGTAACGGAATCGAGGCGATCGCACTCTATGCCCAACACAAGCATAAAATTAATACTGTACTGATGGATATGATGATGCCAGAGATGGATGGCATCACCGCCATCCGCACCTTGCAAAAAATGAACCCACAAGTTCAAATCATTGCCTGTAGCGGACTACACTCAACTGAGTTCTTTACTCAAGCTACTGACCCTGATGTACAAGTATTTTTATCAAAACCTTACACAACCAGAGAGTTATTGACAAGCTTACATCAGATACTTCGAGATTAAAGTTAGAGGAGCAGGGGGAGAATAAATACTGACTGTTGACTGAATCTTAAGATGCATAAGTTCTTAATTAGATGATTCCCTCACAAGTTCCTCAAATTGTTTTCCTAAATTTAGACTGTAATACCATTTCACAAAAATCCTAATACAACTCCCCCAGCTACCCCGCTTACCTAGATAAATTTCAGCCTTGCCCCTTTCCCCATTCCCCATTCCCCCTTAACCGAAAGGTATTGCAGTGAGTGAACAAAGCTTTTCCTTTTCATTACTGGGAATTCGAGCCTGATGAATATTGTTAGGAAGATTGATGATTTAGCGATCGCTGGACAAATGACCCTAGAACAGTTACAACAAATAGCTGATGATCATTATAAACCTCAAAAATTTCTCATTTATACTTTATCAGGAGAATATCAGACCTTAATTTTAAAAAATGTAACAATCTAAAATGCAAAATAGGTATTGAAAAATGTCTAAAACCATTGTCAATTTAACAATGCCGTTTGTTGTTCAAGAAATTGAGGATATTTTAGAACAATATCCTCATCATCCTTATCAAGAAGCTTTTGCAAACCCTGATTTTAGGCAAAATTTGATTGCTTATACTTTAAACAGAATTCCTAATCATTATCTAACAGTTGACGAGCAAGAAAAAGAGCATTTGATAAGTTCAGACTCCGTACGTTACTGTCTCGAACAAACCGTACATATAGAAGCCATCATTCATCAAGGAATTGAACAAATTTTATCTGATAAAGCAGAGGAGATAACTCGGCATATTCCAGACGCAGTTGATCCATCTCATGTTCCATCTGATTGGTTTGGTTAGGATTGTAATTCGTAATTCGCTCTGGGGCTACGCCAGGCTACGCTCTAAGCGCAGCTATGCCGCAGGCTTTACGTAATATTTCGGCTCCTTTACTTCAGCTACGCTCACCATAAGTCAAGGCAAGCCGCAGCAGTTGAGCGTAGTCGAAACTCAATACAAGTTCATAATTTGCTCTGGGGCTACATTCTGCTGCATACCCATATGGGAAAGCAAGCTAAGCAAAGAGAATGCCTGTAAAAACGTGAATTTTTAATAAACGGAATTAAAATTACTAAGAACAAGAAGTACAAAGATTCTGTAACTAGTACATCATGGCAGAAACTCAAAACACATATTATTTGACACTTTTAATTTTGCGTATTTCTGCAAAGAGGTAAGCCATGTGTACGTCTTGGATCAAAGCGTAACTAGTTATGATTATGCAGTTTATGCAGTCTGAACGAAGATAATTCTGTAATCTTTGTGTCTGAATAAAGTGGTATATTACCGTCTTGGCGATCGCACTGTTTTTTGTCTAAAGTTTCTAAATCCAGGTTATTATTACCTGAAACTTTAGATAAATCTTGCCTACCAGGATTACTTAAGTTAGAATTCATGGCTACTTGTACTTGATGGCTAGATCTGCTTGGAGGCTGAACTTGGCTATTTTCTTTTATTAAACGACTGTAAGTTCGTTGGGGAATAAAGTGGAGTGGATTGTAACCAACGAAACGCAAAATTAGTACACAAGCCCAGGAATATCGACCATCGACAATAGCTTCGATGACCTGATTCAATTGTTCTGGACTAATGGCTTTATAGTAATTTGCCTGAGAAGAAGGAATTTGGTAGTTCATAACTAACCCTAATATGACTTGCCTAAATTGAAATTGCTAAATTAAACCCACCCTCTCATAGTCACTAAATAGAAGCGGGCAAAATGTTTGCAATACGGGAGTCACAGATGATAATTTTGGGAGTGGTTATTTGAACAGCTTTAAATCTGGTAGTTTGATAATTAGACATCTTGCAAACAAACGCTATGAAAATTCATAGTAGTTTAGCTTCAACCGCCAATATTTTGGTGAGGAAATTTGCAGAAAAATAGTTACTTGATATACAGAATACTATCTTTTGATAGTCACTTCAGCCAATTTGGCACATTTTTTTGAACCCACTAGGTAAATCACTAGAACTAGCCCTTTCAAGGTGACTCGTAAAACCTGTCTTTTCTCCCTGTGTCCTCCGCGCCCTCTGTGGTTCAAAAGTCATTTATTTAACCACAGCGAGAAGTCTGAGCGGAGCGCAAAGTCTGAGCGGAGGTTTCCTCCGATGGTCTGTTCACTGCCGAGAGGCGCAAAGCCTTGCGCCTCTCCCTTGTGTCCTCTGGACACAAGGCAACCGTTCTAAAAGAACGGTTGGGCAGTAAGACCCGCATAGCGATGGCTCCGCCAACGCCAAGGCGAACAGAACTTTGTAAGAGAGGTTTCCGACACTCGTTCGCTCTTAGCGTCACCCCTTCTCTACGAGACGCTACGCGTTCACGTAGTGTCTCGTAGAGAAGGGCGAAGACTCGCGCTTCGCTGCGCTATCAAATTTTGATTTTTGATTACAATAAAGCAGTGCAATTTGCCAAAGAATATAACCTGTGCTGTTGCAATCCAGGTGTTCATCGGTCAGCGTGCTGTCTACCCACGTAAATTCAGAAAATCCTCTATGATTAATCAACTCCAGGATTACAATCCCAGCGGCGTCGGTGAAATCAATGGCAATCTCTTGGGTTTGCCATTCGACTACGAATCAGCAAATCTGATTGTCTTTGGCGTACCGTGGGAAGTCACGGTTTCCTATGGTGCTGGCACTGCCAACGGCCCACAGCAAATTTTAGATGCCTCGACTCAACTGGATTTGTTTGATTTCGATCATCCTGATGGCTGGAAACAGGGAATTTTTATGCCGGAAATTTCCCAAGATATTTTAGAGAAAAACAAATACTATCGCGCCGAAGCTGCAAAAATTATCGAACGATTAGCACAAGGTAAACAACTTGCAGATTCACCAGATTTAACACCTGTGCTGACAGAAATTAATCAAGCTGGCCAACAGGTAAATCAATGGCTGTTTGCACAGTGCAAACAAGCAATTAATAATGGGAAGCGAGTTGCAGTAATTGGAGGTGATCACAGTTCACCTTTAGGTTATTACCAAGCATTAGCAGCTAAATATGCCAACTTTGGAATTTTGCACATTGACGCACACGCAGATTTACGCGATGCCTATGAGGGATTTGAATTCTCCCATGCGTCCATCATGTTTAATGCGATGAAATTACCGCAAATTTCCAAATTAGTACAGGTAGGCTTGCGCGATATTTGTCATGATGAAGTGCAAATAATTGATCATAGCGATCGCATTATTGCTTATTACGACCCAGCCATTAAACAAAAGCTTTACTCTGGAACGACTTGGATTGATTTGTGCCGCGAAATTATCAGTCATTTGCCGGAATACGTCCACATTAGCTTTGACGTAGACGGTCTTGATCCAAAACTCTGTCCGAGTACAGGTACTCCTGTTCCTGGTGGGTTGGAATTAGAGCAAACATTTTGTCTGTTCCGGGAATTAGTAAATAGTGATCGCAAAATCATTGGCTTTGATATCTGCGAAGTTGGTGATGCTGAATGGGATGGCAATGTAGGTGCACGGATAGTCTACAAGCTAGCGAATTTGATGGATTTATCTCAGAAGAGATAATTCTTAATTTTAAGAGCGTGACTACAATTTTACACTCTAGCAACAATTATCTATTACTAAAGCTTTAAGCGTGCGGTTAGCGTTAGTAGCAAATTTGGTGAAGATGCAAATATTCATGAACACAAAACAGAGAATCGTCGATGAAATAGAGAATACGTCAGAGGAAGTTCTTTCTGAAGTGTTGAACTTTTTATTATTTCTAAAAGCCAAGGAGGACAAAGAGGATCTAGAGGATGCAAAAGCAGCCTTAGAAGAAGCCGTAGCGGTAGGTACGATATCCTTAAATCAACTCAAAAGAGAATTGGGTTTGTGAGTTACCAAGTAGAACTTGCTCCAGCTGCGGTCAAGCAAGTTAAAAAATTGCCTAGCGATATTCGACAACGAGTAGTGACATTAGAGGAATTGGCAGCTAACCTTTCGCTTGAGAAGGGAGGCAAAAAGAAGTCTGAGCGGCTGCTTTTGTCTGTCATAACTTCGTGACCTTGCCTGAGTCATTGACATGACACCCACATAATGTTGCAAAGCCCGACTGTAAAAACTTTGCAAACTTCCTTTCTAGGAAATTGGTACTGGGAGACTCGAAAACTTATTGAAGTTAACGGCAAATAAAAGTTAATTGTGAGGTTAACCAAATCGCATTTGAATAGTCTCAATACTATTAAACTATTTTGATAGATCTTCTGCTTTTTTAAGAAGTAATTCCGATCTTGCCTTTAAAAAGCTATCATAATCATCACTGAACATATCAGTAAAGCAGAAATGTTTTGTCAATATATTTTCCAGTACTTGGCTATCTTTAGGCATTTTAATACGATATTCACTGGGTGGATTGTCTTTGATTTTATTATTGTCGGTTCTTGATAGTATTGAGAAATTAGCTAGACACTTTATTTGATCATCTGTATATTTATCACCAAGACTTTTTAAATAAGCTTTAGGGAAAATATGGTGAAATTCCTTACTATTACCTAGAGATAAAACATTTTCTAGAGATATATTATTGCCTTGTATAAAATTCAATGGTTTACTTTGAGCTAATAAAAGAATAAATGTTTTAGTTGCAATAGAAGACATATTAAAGCTATTTTTAAGGAAATAGTCAGAGTCTATGGAAAGATTAAATTCTCCTAATTTGCTAGACATACCATTCTTGAGTTTGCTTACTTCTTCTAGATCTATGTCAGTAATTTTAGCTCCTCCTCTGGCATACCTTTGAGAGAAACATGAACGCCAGAACCATTTCTTGATTATCTGATGTTGCTCTTGAGGTATTGGAGGGGGTTGTTTTTGTGGAGAAGCCAAGAAAGCTGTAAGGACAACCAAAATATTTTCCATAGGTAGAAGTTTTAGAGAAAAGATATTCAAGTCCGTTTTCAATAAGTCTATAGCTCTAAATATTCCTGTCTTGATATCGTCAAATTTTTGTCGTACTTCACTACCTGGTAGTTCCATAAAAGCTTCTGGTTTAGAACTGTTCATGATAACAGCAGAACAACACTTTAAAAGTAAGTCATCACCTATATCTTTGAAACCAAACTGATCTAACTCTTCAGAAATTTCTTGGAATTTCTCTTGCAAATCAAATTCTTCGCTCCAGTTCCAAACTGATAATAAGTCAAATATCCCTAAATCTACTTTTTGCCGATTTATTCTTTCAAAAACGGTTGCAACATATTTTTTTTCTTCAGTTTCAAATCGCTCTATAGGTATTGTTGCCTGTGTAAATCTATCAACTAAGCTATCTATTTGTATTGCTAATTTTTCATCTAATTTTCTAGTTATTTGTCTATATCTAGGAGAATCAAAAACATATTTTAATGGAAAAAACTTATTCGTATCATAATTGACAGGATCCTCCAAGTATCGAAATGGCACGGACTCTCTACTGTTAAGTTCAAAAAATAGGTTTGTCCAGTTAGTTTCTTCATTTTCTTCAGCAGCGAGAGAATTTTGAAAAATGCCGAAAATAGAAGTTATTCTTTGCTGACCATCAAGAACATAGTCTATTGGATACTCTGGGTCATTATTGGGAAGCTTATATGGCCCCAGATTTCTTTCTGTTCGCAAAGGATTTTTCGTTCTCCAAAGTAATATAGAACCAAACGGGAAACCTTTGTATATGCTATCTATAAAATAGGAAACTCTTTCTGGATCCCAGACAAAGCCTCTTTGAAAAGAGGGTATTCGGATTCTACCCCTTTCTAAATCATTGATTAGATCTTTAATAAAGTAGTAAGTTTCAGCCATAATGAATTTTAATTTAATTCAATGGACGCGATAGTGCAGCACATATCAAATGGTAATGTACCATAACGCTGCTAGAATTAAATATAATAGGATAATTTATTACAAAAGTTGTTTTAAGGAAAAATTACTCTGTCAAAATTAAAATTTTATTTTTTATTACGTAGTTTTTGGTTGTCTTAGAACTGGGCTAGTAATGGCGATCGCAAATAACCTCTGCAAAACAAGTACACAAGTAGCGGTAAAATTATCATCCATCCGTCATCTGCTACCCCTTGACGCCCATGTATTGCGACTACCTGGTACAAATCCTGACTGCCCGTGTGTATGATGTTGCCCAGGAAACACCACTGGAATACGCCCCAAATCTCTCTGCACGACTAAAGAATAAACTCCTGCTCAAGCGAGAGGATATGCAGTCAGTATTTTCCTTTAAACTGCGGGGTGCGTACAACAAAATGGCAAACCTGTCAACCTATTTGCTGGCGCAGGGTGTAATTGCTGCGTCTGCTGGAAACCATGCCCAAGGGGTTGCTCTTGGTGCTCGTCAGTTAGGAACACGAGCGATGATCGTTATGCCAGTAACAACGCCCCAGGTCAAAGTAGATGCAGTCAGAGCACGCGGGGGAGAGGTGGTATTACATGGAGATACCTACGATGATGCGTACACTTATGCCCGTCAACTGGAAGCAGAGAAGGGTTTGACTTTCATTCACCCCTTTGATGATCCGTATGTAATTGCCGGACAGGGAACAATTGGCATGGAAATTCTGCGCCAATGTCAGCAACCCATCCATGCAATTTTTGTAGCAATTGGCGGTGGTGGATTGATTTCTGGGATTGCGGCGTATGTCAAACGGTTGCGTCCCGATATCAAGATTATTGGCGTTGAGCCAGTGGATGCTAATGCGATGTATCAATCGCTAAAAGCTGGACATCGGGTACGATTGCCGCAAGTAGGATTATTTGCCGACGGGGTAGCAGTGCGGGAAGTGGGTGAAGAAACTTTTCGTCTGTGTCAGCAGTATGTAGATGACATCATTTTGGTGGACACGGATGATATTTGTGCTGCAATTAAAGATGTGTTTGAGGATACACGCTCAATTTTAGAGCCAGCGGGTGCATTGGCGATCGCAGCTGCTAAAGCCTATGCAGAACGGGAGCAAATCCAGGGACAAACGTTAATTGCTGTAGCCTGCGGCGCTAACATGAACTTTGATCGCTTGCGTTTTGTCGCAGAACGAGCAGAATTTGGCGAACGCCGCGAAGCAATTTTTGCAGTTACAATTCCCGAAGAACGAGGCAGTATTCGCCAGTTTTGTGAATGTATTGGTAGACGTAATCTGACTGAGTTTAACTATCGCATTGCCGATAAAACAGAAGCCCATATTTTTGTGGGTGTACAGATTCAAAATCGTGCTGACGCGGTAAAAATGGCAGAAACTTTTGAAGCCTGCGGGTTTAAAACCATTGACTTAACTGATGATGAACTGACAAAATTACACCTGCGCCACATGGTTGGTGGGCATTCTCCTCTTGCTCACAATGAGTTACTCTATCGTTTTGAATTTCCCGAACGTCCCGGCGCGTTGATGAAATTCGTCACTTCCATGAGTCCCAACTGGAATATTAGTATGTTCCACTACCGCAACAATGGAGCAGATTACGGACGAATTGTCGTTGGTATCCAGGTTCCTCCCCAGGAGATGGAGGAGTGGCAAGCTTTTCTCGATACGCTGGGCTATCGTTATTGGGATGAAAACCAGAATCCTGCGTACAAGCTGTTTTTGGGCTAGGGGACTGGGGACAAGGAAGAAAAGAAGGTTCAACCTCCTCATCCTCTCTGCGCCTCCGCGCCTCTGCGTGTTAGCGTAGCGGGGCGTAGCCCGATAAATCATCCCGCTTTCTCTACAACACCAAAAAATAGATATTTAGACACTCCAAACCCACAGGAATTTGAAAGCAAGAACCGGAGTGCCAGGGACAAGCAGCACTGTTAAATTTGTATTCATAACGCGAATCGTTGAAAGGAACACTATGAAAATGTCAGCGAAAAACGCCCAGCTTGCAGCGGTAACGCAGAACGATGTTCGCTGGGTATCCGTTATAAACCGCGATCTTAAAGCAGATAACAAATTCTACTACTCGGTCAAAACTACTGGCGTGTACTGCCGTCCCTCGTGCGCTGCGCGTCTGGCGCGACCGGAAAATGTGCGATTCCATGCGACCTGTAAGGATGCCGAGGAAGCTGGGTTCCGCCCGTGCAAGCGCTGCAAGCCCGATCAAGCCTCGCTGCTCGAACAGCATACCGCGAAAATTGCGATCGCTTGCCGACTCATTGAGAATTCCCAAGAAATACCAAGTCTCGAACAACTGTCGAAGCATGTGGGATTGAGCACCTATCACTTTCATCGTGTATTTAAAGCGATCGCTGGACTGACGCCAAAACAATACGCTGCGGCTCATCGCCAGAAGTGTGTGCGGAACACACTCAACAAGAGTGGCACGGTGACGCAAGCAATTTACAATGCCGGATACAACTCCAACGCACGGTTCTACGAAACATCAGATCGGGTATTGGGTATGACACCTTCAAACTATCGCGCCAGTGGCGCTCATACAGATATATACTTCGCTGTCGGCGAATGCTCTTTGGGATCGATTCTCGTTGCTAAAAGCGATCGCGGGATTTGCGCCATTTTTCTAGGCGACGATCCAGACGCACTCACACGCGATTTGCAAGACCGATTCTCACAGTCCAATCTAATCGGCGGGGACGCTGAGTTTGAGCAAATTGTCTCGAAAGTAGTGGGCTTTGTCGAAGCGCCAGCATTGGGGCTAGATTTGCCTCTCGATATCCGCGGCACTGCTTTCCAGCAGCGCGTGTGGCAAGCGTTGCAGAAGATTCCAGTTGGCTCGACGGCGAGCTATACTGACATTGCCAAGTGCATCGGTTTGCCGAAATCGGTACGGGCGGTTGCCCAAGCTTGCGGTGCAAATGCCTTAGCGGTAGCGATTCCTTGCCATCGTGTTGTGCGTCATGACGGGGCATTGTCAGGCTATCGATGGGGCGTCGAACGCAAACGCACGCTTCTCGAACGAGAAGTTTACCCCAATACTTAGCGATACCTTTGAGTGCAAAACGCTATGCATAGCTTGTTTCTTCGTAGGGGTACGGTAAGTATTGCTAACACGCCACAACTGGCAATACTCCGTCGCCCGATTTATGCAGACAAAAATTATCTATTAAGTTAGTTGCCAGCCGGAATACGCTTCAAAACATTCATATACTCCATAAGATCCAAAAAGGCAACGACGTGAGTGATACGGCCGTTTTTCAGAGTCATGACCCAGCAATAAGTGTTGCGGTACGGCTTACCATCTTTTGCCGTGGCTATACCATTCCATAAGGCAATCACGACATCACCATCGGCATACACCTCCCGTATTTTCGGAACAATTGGTGTAGCCAGACGACTAGTTAGGGGCGTGACCGTTTGATTGATGAACTGCTGCTTACCAATGTAGGTTTTAGATAAAGGCGAACTTCCCGCAATAGTCCACTGTACATTGTCGGTTAACAAATCAAAAAAATTACCGTTGCCCTTGGCCCATTGCTCAAATGTCTGCTGGATCAGCTTTTTATTTTGTGCCTCGTTACCCACTACTTTTTGTGTCCTCACCTGGATTACCTCGTTGCCCGCTACTTTTTGCGCCCTCACCAGAGTTGGTAAGCCTATAATCAGTAAAGTGACACCGAACCAAAGGATATTAATTGCAAAGCAACTGCGCGCTACACAGATTGCCTTGTTCATGGTTTTTACTGTTTGAGTTGTAAAGTTTCACAGATTTTCTTGTTTTTGATGATTGCTTTATTCTTTTACTGCCTGATTCGTATATGTTCATCATATGAGTGGAAATAACGTCTTGGAATACACATAACTCGCAGTTTATTGCCTAATCCTACAAAAAGTGAGTTTTGGAACTGACAAAGATGCTCTATAATCTGAAAAAAGATTAAATTAGTCAACAAATCAGTATGGCGATTGAAATACTTAACTACACTGCGATCGCCAATGAATGTAAACAACTGGTGACATTACTACAGAGGTACACCGACGGCAAAGGGAACGGTATTTATCAAACAGATATAAATCAGCTGGAATTTACGCGAGAATCTTCTGTTTCTACTGCACTACACGATGTCTGTGAACCTATCCTCGCTATCATCGTTCAAGGCAAAAAAGAAGTATTGCTGGGTGAGGAAACCTATAGTTATGGCGCAGCTCAATATCTTGTTGTCTCAATTGATTTGCCTTTAAACGGATTTGTTGTAGAAGCCACACCAGATAAGCCATATTTAGGATTTAAGCTGAATTTAGAGTCACTTATACTGAGTGATATTATTGCTCAAACAAACCTAAATACGCCGAAGAAAGAAAATTCCGTGCGAGGCTTGTTCGTTAGCGATGCCTCGCTACAGTTGCTCGATTGTGCCATTAGACTGACACAACTTTTGGATACACCACAGGATATTCCAATACTTGCGCCATTAATTATCCGAGAGATTTATTACAGGCTTTTGATAGGCGAACAAGGTGAGGCTGTCCGCCAAATTGCCACTTCTGGCAGCAATATGCAGCGAATTGCCAAAGCGATCAAACTAATCAAGGCTAATTTTACAAAGCCGATGCGGGTTGAAGAACTGGCGAGACAGGCCAGTATGTCTGCTTCATCTTTCCATCAACACTTCAAGTCGGTAACATCTATGAGTCCGCTTCAATATCAAAAACAATTAAGACTATTGGCAGCGCGTCGCCTGTTGCTTGCTGAAAACTTCGATGCGGCCAATGCTGCCTATCAAGTGGGTTATGAAAGTCCCTCACAGTTCAGCCGCGAATATTCCCGTATGTTCGGTGCACCGCCGATTAAGGATATTCAACGTTTACGTACAGCATAAGTGTAAATCGTTCGGTTAGCCATTCTCGGCACTTGCCAGGAATAAAATAACTTTATGCGCTCGTCGCAAAACTAAAATGAGTATTTTCTTTTCAGATGAGGCGATCGCCTAAGTAGAACGACGTGAAAAAACCAAACTATGTAAAGATAAATAAATACGTAGAATGTATCTACCGAGGTAAGTGAAATATGGGCGCTTGTATAAGAGTATTCCTAACTCGTGAACAAGACAAAGCCCTGTTAAAGTTAAGAACTGCCGATGTACCACAGAAGGTTAAAGACAGAGCAGAGATAATTAGGTTAAACGCACATGGGTGGTACGTAGAAAAAATAGCTGCTGACTTTAACTGGACTGCTCAAACTGTAAGAGAAGTCTTACATAAATGGCGAAAACTTGGGTTAGAGGGTCTTTGGGGGTTGGCAGGTCGAGGAGGAAAAACGAAGTATACCGAACAAGACATCGTTTTTTTGGAAGAATGCCTCAAAAATGAACCATGTACATCCAACAGTCTTCAATTAACCCAAAAATTAGAGAGCGATCGCAACGTGAAACTAAGTGCCGATAGGTTAAGACGGGTGCTAAAAAAAGGGGAGCCAGTGCGTTGGGCGGCTGTGCCGACTTGTACCCCTGCGCTTAAGCAAGCTACGCGCAGCGTTTTCCCTTGAGAGAAGCAACTGGCGTTACCAATTAAGTCACGAGTCATATCTGGGACTGGTTTTCGGGCATCTACATTTGCTGGAGTTAGTGAAAATGCTAGTAATTCTCCACAATCATTAATAATCAAATGAAGCTTAAATCCAAAGTGCCAGCCCACAGAATTTTTGCCCCATTTCACTAATCCTTTAAACACCTTATGAGAATGTGCCCTACAGTTATGACAAACATTACTTAGTGTGGATGTCCACTGCCATGAAATCCGATGACTATTGTCATTACTTCTGATCAATGCATCCGGGAAGTGCTACGCCGTTCTCCTGTTGTTGATGGCAATTGTGGTACTTGCTGCCAAAGATTTTCCCATTGCTTACAGAAATCATCGTTTACAAACAGCTTCTTAGAGTCATATATCAATTAAAAGTGGTGCTGTTGGGCATCAGCCCCATGATTTGGCGGCGCATAAAAGTCAGCAGCGACAGCACGATAGAAGATTTGCATTATACGATCCAGTTGGCAATGGGATGGGAAGATATTCACCTCCATCATTTCATCATTCACGGTAAGCAATACGGGATTACCCAACTAGGGGGAACAGTATTTAGCGATCGCGCCTATGAAGCAAAACTCTCGTCCCTTGGGTTGAGAGAGAAAGAAAAGTTTTTATACGAATATGACTTCAGTATTTGCCCATTAATGGGTGCATGGCGTTATTGGTGGCGGCATCAAATCAGAGTAGAAGCAATACTTACTCCAGATCCCAAGCAAACTTACCCAATCTGCACTGGTGGTAAAGGTGTTTGTCCCCCAGAGAGCTGTGGTGGCCCTTGGGGCTTCATGAAAGCAAGGAAAGAATTTTTTATTTCTGACATGTTATGGCGTTTTGCTTCCATGTTGAGGAACAAAAAATTTGACATGGATAGAGAAGAAGCAAGCGAGCTACTAACTTGGCTATTAGTGTATCAAAACCGTTTTGACCGTCAAAAAGTCAACCAAAATCTACTAAAATACGCTACCGGAGACAGAGAGTCGCTGTAATTTTTGAAGGGAATAGTGTGAAATTTAAAATCCAAGTAGTTGTTGAATCAGAATCAGGAGAAACCCAATTAATTCAAGAAGTTTTACAAATTGAAAAGGGTGATCTACAACCGGAAAATTTAGGGCTTACCCTAGCCCAAGGCAAACAATTATTGCTTCAGACACAACGGAGCATAGTTAATCAAGAGATAACTCTATATCAAAAACAGCAATAATTATGCTCACATTGTGGCAAGAAGTTATTGCATAAAGATAAACGGACAATTATACATAGAACATCTTTCGGCAAATTACCCCTTGGTTAATTCTTGCCCATCTCCCCCGAAAAAAATCGCTCCTTTAGTTTGTACTTCAGTTTAAGGAACTACCAGTTGGTATAATTGTTTTGTCCCTAACGGTGTTAACACTGTAGCTTCTAATTTGCGGTTAGAAGGTAAAGAAACAGTAATATTAAATCTGCCATTTGAATTAACATTTTGAGGCTGTTGATTAATTAATAGTAGATTTACCGGATCAATAGTACCAACAATCTGGGCTTGTCTATCTTTAGCTAGAAGTTGAGTAACATTCAAACGAGTATCTTCTCGCAAAGGAACTACTGGTGAGGGTGGTTGTCCAGGGATAGTCAGATTTTGAAATCCAGCTTTTACCAGCACTGTTTGTCCTTGAGCAGAGGTAGCTACTGCTCCTTTCTTAGTTCCAACACCCATTTTTCCGTCATTTTGAACGCTCACGCCAAACTCAGTTCCTCGGACTCCAGCAACTCCAGCCGGGGTTTTTATTTCTACACGAGAGGCATTATGAGTTAGGGGACGAACTTGTAAGTTTACTTGACCAGATAGGACTTGTAATTCTGTAATGCGTTGGCCTTTATTACGTGTTTCCAGCTTTTGTACGGTTATAGTTGTGTTTTCAGCAACTTTAACGAAACCCGTACCTGTATCAATTCCTAAGACTACACTAGAAGCTTGTTTAGTGGTGATGGTATCACCGACTGATTTTAATCGCATTCCATTGTGAACTGGTTGAGATGTTTGTCCACGGGAATAAATAACTTGTCCCATGGGGCGGCGTACTTCTAGCCACTGATCGCTCTTTACCCTCAGTGGATCAGCCGCTAAAGCATGAAAAGCAATAACTAACCCTACCATAACCACTATCAAACCTGGCCACCAAGCTTTCATAAAACTTTCTACCTTTACTCAATGGAAATAGACGACTCTTGCATCTAAACCGTGGGATCTCAACACAGAAGATAAACATTCCGCTTCATACCTATTTGCAGATCCTCCAGCATAGACATAAGTACCAAGCTTATGCTGTGCTAAAAATGCATCGGTAACATAGCGTCTGACAACATTTAATAACTGCTCTGATTGACCGGGAACAACAACTACATAAGGATGATTTGGTACTTTCCCAATGACGATAACATCACTCTGTCGGAAACTATTAACAGAATTGCTAACTTCTGGCAAGCTTTGAGAAATACATGGGGATGGTTGTGTCCAACCCTTACATAACAAGGTGTTCCATAATATAGTTGTGACTATTGCTGCAATTAGATATCTATTCACTTACTTTTAGATAGTTAGGGTAGACTTATATCTTTATTTTCCTAATTTTTCACCAATTAAAAACTGTAAGTTGAAGGTCAAAGAGCTTTTGCGAATGCTCGCTCTTAGAACATATCAACAGTTAGACAAGCTATTACAAATGCCCTCAATGCAGTCATTAAAAAAGACATTATTGAGATATTTGTACTCACTGCTTTTACTATATTGCACCCAACGAAGAACCGCTACATATGACTAATATTTCAAGTTTCTAGTTTTTAGTATCGCTTTTTAATACTTATCTATTGAATTGACTGAGCTTTTAATCTTAGTCACAGAATAAATCACCGTCAGTTTTCGCCTTCCTTGCAATATTAATTCTTTTAATTTTTGTGTATAAAAATTATCTTTGACTAGCTGGTATGTTGTCTCACTAACTAAGATGTTATTAGGATTACCTTCTTGCGTATTTTTATTAAGTTGTTCTAAACGAGCAGCAATATTGACAGC
This sequence comes from Komarekiella atlantica HA4396-MV6, assembly GCA_019359395.1. Taxonomy (GTDB): domain Bacteria; phylum Cyanobacteriota; class Cyanobacteriia; order Cyanobacteriales; family Nostocaceae; genus Komarekiella; species Komarekiella atlantica. The sequence goes on along the minus strand of JAHHHK010000024.1, from coordinate 38,569 downwards.
ATCTCCTAATACAGAATAGTCTAATCGTTGATATCCGCCAATACTACCAGCAACTACTAAGCCTGTATGAATACCGATACCAATTTGAATAGGATGTTGACCAAGCTGTTCGAGCTCTTTATTTAATAGTATTAATCTTTCCTGCATAGCTATGGCCGCAGAGACGGCATTAATCGCATCTTGCTGAATTTCTTCGGCTTGGGTGTGGGGAAAGGGAATGCCAAAAACAGCCATAACGGCATCACCAATGTATTTATCAATTACTCCATGATGCTTGTGAACACATTCAGCCATTGCCCCCAAATAGGTGTTTAACCAGTTGAGTAACTCTCGTGGTTTCATACCTTCAGAAATTGTGGTAAAGCTGCGGATATCGCTAAATAAAACCGTCACTACCATTTCCTTGGCATCTAGTTGGCCATTTTGGAAAATTTCGGTGCGATTTTGCCAGATTAATCTTGCTGTATCCTGAGAAACGTGACTAGCAAATAAACTCATCAATTGTTGTTTTTCTCTCTGTTCTTGCCACTGTACACTTAACCCAGCTAAGAGAATAGTGCCAATGGGTGCAGCACTAGGTAACAAAAGATTAGTGGTTGCCAGGATTAATACTGATAAATTAAACCAAATTAGGGGTAGTAGTCCTAGTAGCAGAATTCGTTGGTAAAATTTTTGGGGAGTTAGTATTATGGTTATAGTAATACTGACAGTAAGTAATAGCAAAAGTTCAAATTGCCAAGGTAATCTTCGCAGAAATCGCTGGTTGAGTAGATTATCCAGGACTGCGGCGTGTACATAAATACCAGAAGTGGGTACTGTTTGCTGGAAGGGAGTTTTGAGAGGATCGTTTGTACCAGTAGCTGTTAACCCAACTAAGACAATTTTGTTTTTAAGTTTGGCTATATCTATTTTTTTCTGTAAAACATCAGCAAAGGAGTAGGTGGGAATTTTCTCTGTTGGTGCTACCCAGTTAATCCAAACGGATTTTTTGCTCATTCCTGATTGCAGAGATGGAATGGTAATTAGGGATTTTTGGTTTTTATTTGTGTTTGCTGTGAAGGTATGCTGCACAGTATTGTTGTATGTTTCTAGTAACTTAATACCCAGAGAAGGGACTTGATTGATGTAGAGAAAAAATTGTCTAGTGATACCGTCAAAATCAGTATTATTGACTATATGTCCTTTGCTAGTGACACGATCTAAAATTGCCACAGGATGCAGGGTTTGTTGCTGTGGACTAGGGGCAACTGCTAAGACAACTGTACCGTTAATTGCCATTGCTTCTGCTAGTTCAGCATCATAATTTGTGGGTTCAGCAAAAAGAATATCAAAGCCGATCGCTGCGGGAGGGGTAGCTTCTAGTGTTTCTAATAATTGTGTATAACGATCTCGTGACAAAGGGAACTGCCCATATTGTTGTAATGTACGATCATCAATACCAATTACTGCTATGCGTTGATCCCAACTAGAATGCGGTAGATAGTTACGGGTGCGGAATATTAAATTAAATCCTAATAATTCCAAACTATTCCAAGCACTTACTTGCCATAAACTAACTGATAAGAATGTAGTCAGCATCCCAGGAAAAAGTGGATATTTTTCTAAGATAGAGTTTTTAAGGGATTTATAAGTATTTCTTAGAGATTGTACCTGGAAATTTAAAGCCATTTTATGAGAGTCTCGTCAGAGATGCATTTGTCGAAAAATTGAGTTTAAAACCCCGTGCTTCTAGCGAGGATATTGCTAATGTTGTTAGAAATTGAATATCATTTAATATTTGCTGATATGTTTCGTTGTTATTTTTCTTAACTCGCTGGTATAGCTGTTCTTCAAATTGAGAGCGTCTAATTAAATTAAGCAGAATTGCTAAAGCCATTGGTACGGTAGCATAGATTATTTGTCTGCTCGCAATCACTATGGTAGAGCCAGCTAGAACAGTAAAGATTGATATATATTCTGAAATTTCGAGGAATCGATGTTTATTCATAACTACTCTCCCCTAATAATTTTCATTGTTTTTGTACCCAGGAATAGGAAAATTAGATATTTGCCTACACAGATTTTGAGCCAGCAAACACTCATACCAAAACTGAGCCAGAAACTAATTCGACAAATACTTAACCAACAAATCCTGCCCTTGAGCGCCCATCTTTTCCAAGATCGCCTCCATATTGCTATATTATTTGCTACATATTAACTATGCAAAATAGGGCTTTATAACAGTGAATATGCTTAAAATGTGTTTTTATAGTAAAATTTACTGCTGATGAATTGAAATCTTGATTAGATAAGTTATTGAATCAAGGTGAGTTAGTGATTAAGTGGCATCGGAAAATAAAAAATAAGGGAAATATAAACTATGTTGCAGCTTGAATGACGATTAGCTTATATCTCTACGCACTTCATTATCCCTACTAATAAAACAGAATCCCCGTAGTTAATCGGCGCGGACTGTGCCTTTCTCTAAGCCGTTTTATCAATATAAACGTACTATAAATGGTGGCGAAAGACAAGCGATCGCATAGCAACATCAGTCAAGCAAGAAGCACAATTACGCTACCGTTAAAACTCAAAAACCTAGCCATTATCACCGGGTTCGAGTTGAGGTATGTTGCTTGTCTGATAATTACTACAGCAGTGCATTAAGCAATTTCGGAATTATGTGCGATCACCTACGGTGGGCGGTTACGCCATCGCAGATCATCTGCACCTGCTGATACTCCTGCGGCAGATAATTGAACGACTTAAGATGCTTCAATCAAACCGTCAGTTCTCCACCCCAAGTTCTCACAGTGCAACTAAAGTCATTTACTTGGCTGACAATTGTACAACAACCGCCTTTAACCTCTAGAGACTTCCAAGAAATAAGTTATCCATCATGTGAAAGTCAAAGGCGATGTCAGTCCTTACGATGGCAACCTAATTTACTGGAGTTCAAGAATGGGAGAACACCCCGAAACGACTACGAGAGTGGCAACACTCTTAAAGAAACAAAAAGGGAAGTGTACACACTGCGGAATGTACTTTCAAGAGGAGGATGTACTGGGAATTGACCACATAACCCCCAAAAGCTTGGGAGGCAAAGACGAATATAAAAATCTCCAGATATTACATCGACATTGTCACGATGAAAAGACAACTGGTAAGCAACCCCGATCTAAAGACACGGGGCTTCAGCCCAGTTCAAAGTAGCTCGTTGAAAACAGATTTAACTGTCCTTCCAATTGGCAACTAATCCCTGGGCTTTCGGGCTGGATTACAGACAACCCCAAAGCTGCAATATTCATTGCAGCATTAATATCAGCATCATGCTCAAAACCACAATGCCCACACTTAAACGACTTTCCAGAGCGATAAGACTTGCCTTTGACGGGGTGGATGTGCCGACATCTAGAGCAAGTCTGAGAAGTGTATGCGGGTGGGACAAGCACGACTGGCACACCAGCGATACTTGCCTTGTACCCAACAAACAATCTCAACTGCATGATTCGCTCTTTGCAGCAGCGAGGGCAACAAGGGAAGATATTATCGCTTTCATCAAAAAAGCGAAAACTAAAAAGTATTCTCCCAAAATTTTAGATGTCTGCAAAAAGTTTGAGAACACAAATACTAAACCAGTCCTGCCAGATGATGCACCTGTAGCTGTAGTATTGTTCGCGGGTGGTGGGATTGAAGCTGGGATGGTACAAGCTGGTATTCGTCCTGTCATCGCGGTGGAATTTGACCCAAGCAAACCAGAACTGAGTCAGGCGATCGCTTCGGTTCATCACCACAATTTCAGCGAGTATGGTTGCAAAGTCATCCAGCGAACAGTGCAAGTTGTAGCGCAATCAGGATTTATTGGCTTTCCCCAAAGTCCTGATTATCTCCACGCCTCCTCGGTGTGTGCTAACTTTAGCCAAGCCCACACAGCAAAAGCGGGTAAGAGCGGTGAAAACAGTGATGATCTGACCGGAGCGATCGCTTACCTTGTGGCTACTATCATATATCGTTGGGTGATCTTGACTTGGGGGTGTGGTCAGAGTTAGGAGCTATGAATGTCTTATGTGATTTGATGCAGCCGTTCTACGAGAGCGATTTTTTTTCGAGGAAGATGGGACTGGCAATGCGGTAAGATGACTCAGTGACCGATTCTGAGCAACTTGTCATTTATCAGCTTCATATTAACCCGGTTTTCTGCGCGAATGCTACTCATATCCCATATACTGCCATCCGAGACCAACAATGAAGTTCAAAGCCGTGCTGTTGCACCCTCGCTTATGACAGTTGCGTAAGTCCTGGAAGATTTAAATTCACTCAACGTAGAGAATGAGAAAAGCTGACCGTCTTTTCCAATTAGTGAATCTCATCAGATCTCACCAACCCATTACAGCAGAGCAATTAGCTGAACGGATTGGTGTTTGCGTGCGTACAATTTACCGATATATCGATGATCTTTCATTGAGTGGCATTCCAGTTTATGGTGAGCCTGGTGTTGGTTACGCCTTGGATGAAAACTTCGAGTTACCGCCCCTAACTTTAACTTCTGATGAAATCGCCGCTTTGATGTTGGGGGTCGAGATGCTGTCGCGATCAACCGGGGCTGACTTAGCAGCAGCGGCAAAAACGCTGTTGAGTAAAATTGGAGCGGTGTTACCGCCACGCAGCTTTGATCCGACTTGCACACCTGTTCGGGCGCTTGGTGAGATTCCGAACGACCAAAGTTTAAGACATTGGAACGACCTTTATCGGAGCATTCAACAGCAACAAGCCGTCAAAATTGTGTATTTGAGCTTGAATAAGCAACTGTCTCAAAGGGTTGTGTTCCCGTTGGGGCTTTTTTACTGGAGTGGAAAATGGACAGTTGGAACATGGTGCATCCTCAGAAACGCTTACAGAGATTTTCGTGTTGATCGCATCCAAAATCTCGATTTTGCTTCAGATGTTGAATCTCCAGACCAAGAGATCAGTCTTGACCTATACACAAAGTTTCAGCTTGAGCGAATAAAAGCATCTGGCTTCCACTGACAGGATGCTGTCAGGAGTAAGGCTTTATGCTGAGTAACGCCTAAGAATTTGTTAAGGAGTCAATTTCCCTGTGTTTGAGACGTTTCCTAACTTCTGGACTCCAGTATTGCCCGTTGCTGAAATTGGACTGGCTCCCATTGCGGTTGAATTAGCTAGCGAATCGCTAGTCCTATTTCGTCATTCAGCCGATCAGTTTGCGGCATTCCTTGATCGTTGTCCTCATCGCGGTGTTCCTCTCTCACGCGGACAAGTCACAGAAGACGGTTGCCTTGAATGTCCCTATCATGGTTGGCGTTTTGCACCAGATGGTGCTTGTACTTATGTTCCTTTCAACTCACTTAATCCGGCTCAACGCTCAAAACTGTCAGTCGTGAGGTTGCCGACAAGGGTGATTGCAGGGATATTGTGGGTCTTTACGGGAATCGCAAACGTGCCAGAACCGCAGTTGCCGTTAAGCTTATTGAAACCAAGCGATCGCTACGTGATTCACCACGAAATTTGGAATGCACATTGGACAAGAGCAATCGATATTTCGCTGGATTATCTACATATTCCTTTTGTCCATCGCAATTCATTTGGTGGCGAATTCCATGACCCAGTACACCAAAATGCGAGCGCACAAATCAGCGTTACTTCAACAACAGATGGAATGGCACTCACGAATCAACTCAATACTTTACCTTATGGAATTGAGATTGATTGGCATCAGCCCAATAACGTTGTTCTCAAGTTAGATCTAGGCGGGATGCCCTTGCGTCCCCATTTGTTTGCCATTCCGATCAATACCCAACAAATGCGATTTATGCAGGTTGTTCTGCCCAACTCTGGGATTGATCGGAGTAACTTTGACTTTGATGAGTTTTTTGCAGCATCTCTCGACGATCGCACGATGGTTGAGTCACAAATCGGTGAAGTCCCCAATGTAAGTGAAGGATGTAACGTGCCTACTGATGAACCCTCTCTGCGGTTTCGTCGTTGGTACTACCGCACAGTGAAAAATAGGAGAACGGAGGCTATTCAAAGCACGAGTGCTGGTTGATGTCATCGCTACCGCTGGGGCCAATTATTAGTAGCGATATCTTTGCTGGGTTGGTGCAAACCACAATGCTGCTTGATTTAGACGATTTGATAGAACCAGCAATACCCCAGACTTTTAGACCACATAGTTCACATCAGTTTGACAATACTGGGGAGGGAGGAGCAGAACTCTATAGTAGTACCTGTTGAAAAGATGAAAGTTTTGATGATGCTAGAGGAGGTAGCAATTTTAGAAGATGTTCGCAACTTGGCGAGTGATGAAGATATCCAAAAATGGCAAACTGCGATCGCAGGCTACCTTGTAAATGTCACGTGCAACTTTAAAGATTTTCAAAAAGTCCCTAATTTGAAAATTGTGGATTGGTCAATTCCTTAAGGGAAATTTTTATAGCCTGACACTGTGTTTTTCTAATTTTACTGGTTGAGAAATTATTGATCAGTTTTTAACCCCATATTCACGCTCAATCAAACCCAATAACTTCTCCTCCACCATAGTCAAATACGGTCGCTTTACTTCCCCCAAGTACTTCAGCACAGCATGGGCAGCTTCTTCTAAATTCTCATTTTTCCGCAACCGTGATATGCGATCGCCTACGGTGGGCGGTTACGCCATCGCATATCTCCTGCATCTGCTGACACTCATCAGGCAAGTAATCGTAAGACTTAATATGCTTCAGCCTAACCGTTAGTTCTCCATCCCAGGTTCTCACAGTACAACTGAATTCACCCACATGACTGACGATACACCAGCACCCACCTTTACCTTTGTTATTTCTTCAACGGTATCGCGGGAGTCCCCACCCTCAACCCTTGGTAGGGTGGGGAGGAATAGCGTTGTAGACCCGCGATACACCAGCCAAACCTGCCACAACTGTTTGCATATTCATCCGGTTAGGGGTGAATCGTATCGTAGTGGTAAGAAGTTTGCTTGTGGCCATTGTGGTTGGGATGGTGACGCTGATTTGAACGGGGCTAAGAATATTTCTGCAATTGGGGCTGTTGTAAACCAGCCTCGTGGTTCGGGACTATCTTGTAAGTTAGATGTGCGTGTTAGGAAGAATTCTGAGTATGTGCAACTAAGCTTATTTGATGTTTCTAGGGCTTTTGAAAGCTCCCACCTCAGCCGTTAGGCAGGTGGGAGTAGTTTACTGTGCTGCCTTTATACATGCATAAGTTCGCAAGACAAGATAGTTGTTACCATCCTGTTTCACCTATCTGATCTGCATCATCTGCTACTCCATTGCGAAAGCGCACTTCTAAGCCGTGTTCTGGCTCCCAGTCACACTCAGCTATCAACTTAAAAGTAGGAATATTTAGGTCATACTCAACGTGGGGCGGCACATAGATATATGAGAAACTGACCTGATCCCAGACCTGAATGGGATTAGCCAGCGGCGGCATTGACTCATCCCCTATCATCTCACGATATATATCATAATTTTGCAGCACAACAGGAGCAGTGATGCGTAACACATCGGGTGGCAAGGTTAGAGCTTGCCGAATAGCTTCACGCTGGAGCAATGAAAGTTCCCCAATCTGCCCCTGTTCAAAATCCACGTAAATCGGCACACAGCGATCGCCCAAAACAGCACATTGTGCTAAAGTCCAGTGATTATCTTCGATTCTTATTTGTCCAAACTCAGCATCGTAGTAACTTCTTGGGGGTTTCATCATCGAATGGCACTACCTTTATTGAATTATGTTGTCAACTATCAAAGAACCAGCTATTAGATAATTCACACGGCGGTGAGTATAACTAAACCTGTCCTTGCAATACTCCTCAAATGTGCGGTGGGTTGAACGGTACAGTCTGCGATGGCGCAGTTCCATCAGCGCCTTGCCAGCTTCAAAAACCGCTCTCTCCACACGGTGCTCTAGGTAAAGGCGATCGCTTTGCTCCTCCTGGGTCAACTCTGGAATTTCAACAGCAGTAACGGTAATTGTTGCTATGGCTGGGTTTTGTTCTTGCGAGATATTCTATTAGGCAAGGTTATCTGGTGGTGTGCTGTCACCGGATGCGGCAGAGGTGGCTTTTTTGCGCTTAGAGGATGGTTTAGCCATCATTCCACCTCTTTAGTTCAATAATATTTGCTGTGAGTCAAAATCCATACTTTACAGGTCAACATAATTCGTAATTGATAATGACGCTCATTCTTCGCTACCGCTTCTCTACGAGAGGCTACGCCAACGCTAACGTAATTCGTAGTTACAATCAGTCGTAGCCGTGCCAGCGCATAAAAATCCTTGATTGCGACAAACCAGTAGAACGCGTGGTGTACGAGTGCTATCAATGTTTTTAAGGATTGGTTAGCGAGTATACAGGTAAGGCAACAATGGGAGAATACAAAGAGCGCCCCTGTGAAATACCTGTGAAAGTAGAATGCCCTCACTGTAGTGAAACGGCGATTAGGTTGTTTGTGAGAGAGGTAATATCGATAGAGGCGATCGCTTCACCTTAGGGTAGTGGCGATGAGCTTATAAAAGGTTATTTGTAAGCTAATACTAAGTAAGGATAATTTCAAAGACAAGATTATGGAACGAGAAGTCATAGATCAAGACGGAATAACTTGGACATGTATTCAGGCCTTTTCAGGTATTTCTGACAACGAAAAAGCCAAGGATGCAGCTCAAGTCAAAGGAGAACCAGATGCTTACTGGGTGGTTTGTACACCTAGTGGTGGTGCTCAGTCAGTTCGGTTAAAGCTACAAGGAGAATGGAAAACTGCTTATACTGATGAAATGTTACTCAAAGAGATTCAAGAGCAACAATAGACATTGCATCAAAAAGACACAGATGATTCTGTAGTAGTTCACTCGAAAGTCTTTATAACTTCAACACCAGAACAACTTTATAAAATATTTAGCTAGGCTCTCAATAGTGGACTGTAGCTGAACATTCTGGCTATAGATGAAATCCATCTCCAGTCTGTCCTCAGATATTACCCCGATAACATCTAGTAAATGCGGTCGATTTCCTTGTTTTTGCCTAATTGTTTCGGGAGATTCTGGGGCAAATTGAAATAAAGAAGCTTGAGAAAAATCTACTTGACCAAAGTAGTTGAAAGCAACTTCAGGTTGAGGTAGAGACCTTAATTTTTCAGCAACTTGAATATCTGAAGTCAGATAACGAAGAATACCATAGCCGATATCTCGGTTAGGAATGCGTTGAATTTGATGTTTGACGATTCGCAATGCATCCTCAGAAGTTGAGAGAATATCTAGAGAACGTACCAAACTAAAAAGTACTTTCCGATTAGCAGAATAAAATCGCCACATCAACGGTAAATGATTGTTGGTGTTATACGCCGCAATCTCATCCAGCTTTTGCAGCAACAATTCTGTACCACCATGTTCATCCAAAATTGATTGTACCTGTTCTCCAAAAACAGCATTATCCTGAGTTTCTTTGGCTGTTGTAGATGCTTTTAATACTTACCCAAAGGTAGCCAGTAACTCTGATGTTTCCGTCAAATATCCAACTATTTTGGTAAAATTGCGAAAAAGTGAGTGATATCTGTCTTGAAAAGTTCAGAATGTGCAGCTTGAAGGTAAGAAAGATTTTCAGAGATATCTTGGTTTTAAAGGAGAAGGGGGAGCAGATAATATGAGAATATTTGTCACATTACTAACGTAACGACCTCCAGCTTTGTCACCTAAAACTACTAAACGAGCAAATCCTTCATCTATTAAAGGCACGACTGTATCATCACTACCTTTTTTTTCAAATGCAACTAGCACTGTTTTACCTTCAAAGTTAGGTTGAATTTCACCAATAGCTACAACTGCACCATAGCAATCTGTGGCTTCAACTAGAACATATTGCCTCAGAAAAGAGTTTTTATTATTCACCCCAGAATTTCCAGGTTTCAGACCACCTCCGGCTTTTGGATTATTAATCAATTCCCATAGAGGGATTCCATAGTATGTTTCTGTTCGTTCACCTGAGCCAGTTTTAAACGTGACAGTAACTTCGGTAATTAATGCTGGATTTTCTTTTTTTAAAGTATCTTGCAAATTTTTCAGCTTTTGCAAGTTATAAGTAGTTGGATTATTGACTTCTCCACCCAAGCGAAAATTTTGCGAATAACCTCCAAGACACTTATTTTTATTCCAAATAGATGATATTTCTTCTCGGTGCCAGGGAGGAACATCATTGCTTGAGTTCGCTAAAGTAGGCTGCCATAAAACCAGCATCGATAGTACTAAAGACGCAATGGATATCTTGCAGGTAAAACGCATCAAACATTTCTCCGTTTACTATGGAATATTGAAAAAATTAGATAGCTTTTCTCAAAGCTGTTTGCTCAATAAAAATTAGTATCTTTATCACCACATTTGAGCAAGTTGATAGGAAAATTTATTTGAGCAAAACAAAAACTTTAAATTATTTACTTTCAACTCCTTGCCACAAGATACAGAATAGCTAGTTTTCAGCATGAGCTATTAGAAACTAATGAATTAAAAGCCAAAGTTAGCCGCAAATCTCAGAAGAGGTTAACGGTTTTCAAAATAGATTAAGTGTATCTATTTAATATACCAAAATAATACCAACTTATTAAGTAAGTTACCAAACAAAATAGTAATCATATGCTGACAAGATGAATTTTTGTTTCTTTTTAAAATATTTAAACTTAATGTTGTAAAGTAAAATTCTGTCGTTATTTACCTTAATAAATAGGTTATTATCAAGCTAATAAACTATTGATAAGTAAGACTCACTTGGAAGTTAGAAAACTGTCTGAGTTGTGGAGAAAGGTTTTAGTTTTACCAATACTATAGTTGGAGCAAAATCATCCAGCGACTAGACAAAATGTACTACTGTGCCTTCGTCATTTTGACTGCAATATCACATGGTTTACCAAAGTATGGTGAACTTGTCACTAAGATATCTACACCAGTGTTAGTATAATCTTTTATATTTTCAGAGTTAATGCCACCAGTCGCTGCTAGTTTTAAGTTTGGATACTGCTGCTTCAACTTCAAAACCAGAGGCTCAAGGTCTGAGATCGAAATTTTATCAAATTGAATTAAATCTACACCTGCTTGAGCAACCATCCAGGCATCTGTTGGTGTATCGACTTCAACGCAAATACGTTGTTTTGGAAACTGTTGTCGCAGTTCATTGATGCGCTCAATTAGCCCAACTATACCTCCTAAGAATATCAGGTATTGGTTAAATATTAAAACTGTTTCAGATAATCTTAAGCGATGAAAAAAGCCCACTCCAGCTAGAACTGCTTTGATGGAAAGCGCTCTAGTACCTGGAAAACACTTGCGAGTAGTGACAATCGAAACAGACTGATTTACTGTTTTAGCAGTATCTACCAATACTCTGGTACGCGAAGCAATGCCAGAAGCATATTCCATCAAATTCAAAGCAACTCTCCAGCCACTATGCAAAGCGCTAGCAGTACCACTAGCTTGAAGAATTAATTGCTTGTCCTGGCAGACAGTACCACTTTCTATTTGATAATGAACTTCAGCACCACAATATTTATTCGTGGATCTTGTATCACTGCAAAGTGGTCAGCAATCGTGATTTTGGGCTTAAGCTTCATTCAACTATAATCTGGTTGTTCTTGTTTACCGCCATCGAATTTACTACAAAAAGGAACCCGTATTGCTTGGCAGCCGACGGTTGCCACAAACTCATCCCACTCTATAACGATTATCATTATTATTTAATTTCGTACCTAATTTACTGAAAGTCCTGTGTGATGGGGTGTTTGGGAATTCTACTTTCAACATCAATCTTTAATATTTTAGATGCGTTCGCCCTGCGTCGTCCCCAACCACCTAAGAAATCGGCAGTCTCTCTCAAGAGAGAAGGAAACCAAGAGCGATGACTTATAAGAGTGATGAGGGCAAGGTAGGGTGATTGTTATCGAATTGGCAGCACCGTGATCAGAGCGATCGCCATTAAAAGTGCAAGTCACAGGTACAGATAGGAGTAATGTTAGAGTTGGTGTTTTAACTGTCAACTCCTGAAAAGCTCTTAATAAGTTTAGAAGTAAGCAATTAACACAACTAAGCTGATATGGATCTTCCATCACTCTGGGGTAAAACCTTGATTTTTCGTTGGCTAAAATGCCTAAAATTCGTGAATTTTTCTAAGACTAATGAAGGAGGATATCCCTCTTAGAAGAGAATAATCTAGAATCTTTATGTTGTAAAGATTTTACTAAAACCCTTGATTTCAGGCATTCTGTTAGAAAATAAGCGCTCAAATTCCTGTCCTGTCTACAGTTTAAAATTGGCTATCATTTTTCTTTTCCAAGAGTGATTAAACAGAGATATACTTGATAAACCGAGGTAATGAATAAATATCTTTACTGTTAAGAGAGGCCACCGTTTCAAAGCACCTAAGAGTATTTTCCAGTCAGTTTTCTGTGTGAAATTTTGCCAAATCATTTGCCGACAAAATTTATTAGAATATCCTATTACTAGTAGTTTTATGTAAACTTCAGGTATATAAGCGTATCGCATTTTCAAGCTCCATGTTGGGTCAAGATCCAAAAGACTAGCACCCATAATGCATTCTAAATAAATGTCTTTAGTGACAATTACACTGCCATGAGCAGCACAAAACCCAGCCCAATATGCTTGAGATGCCCAGTTAAGAATGGCAGACGGCCACGTTTGTAGAGCGCGTTGCACCAGATTTGTTCGATAAATTGCTGCTGAGATAAAAATTATGCCACCAAAATTATTGTTCAGATAACCTTGGAATACTGTTTTACCATCAATTTTTGGTTCGTCGTTATCACTATTCAACCAGCGTTCTACAACTATTTGATCTGTTAGTTTATCGCGTCCAGAGAAGTTCAAAAATATTAGTGCTAAATCTGAATGTTTTTTCAAGGTTGTTAACAGATAATCTAGAGTACTCTCCTGAATTGGGTCATCATCACCAATTGTCCAAACGTATTTGCTAGTTGCGGCTTTTAAGCAACAAGCAATATTAGCCATTACGCCTATATTTTCATTATTTTTATTTGATTTAAATGTTGTCTTACTAAAAATTAGTTGCCACTTTTTAATTACTTCTTGGGTATGATCTGTAGAACAGTTGTCAGAAATAAAAATTTCGCAATCAGATTCTAAACCTTGGGTAGATTGAGCCAGCCATGCTAATTGTTTATTAAGTAAATTTGCACGATTATAAGTAGGTATAGCAAGAGTTAATAATTTATTCATATTTAGTAATTATTGGTTGAATGAATAGATAAATCATCATAATTAGGCAATTAAGTTGTGACGTTATTAAGAAAGAATACATGCGCTACTTCGCCAGAATTCAGATGTAATGTTAGCGATTGGCGGATAGCGCCACGCAAAGCGAGTGCGTACCTCTACTCAAAAGCCAAGCTACCGCAGGTCTCGTAGAGAGCGTCTGAATAAACAGGTTTAAGATCCCTATCAAACCTCTGATTTGATGGCTTAATAGTAGCAAATGAGTATTGAAACAAAATAGTTATATGAATCAGTTATGCAACATCATTCTTATGAAGTCGAGCTAGCTCTGAAGACAAGTTTCATAAGACCGTTTATACTAACAATGTGAAAACAAATTAATGGAAAATAGTGTATTATAATGTTTTCATTTATCTTGGCGAGAAGCCTCCACTAACAATGTAGAGGCGAATTAATTAAAACTAATTAATCGCATTATTGTAACTCCGAAGCGGAAGCTTTGGGGTGCGATCGCACCCCAAAGACTTATTTGATACGGCGTTCAACTTCCAAATTTCCTCCAAAATATCTTGGTGATGACTCGTATCTCCTTGTTCCTAAAACAAACAATGATATTTTAGTATATATGTACTACAATAATGGCTCATTAATGCTTGTACTGTAAATATTTTGCCGTAACGACAACACAAGGCATTTTTGCACAAACTAATGTCTACTTCTCCTACTCCTACTCAGCAACAAGTTAACCCTACTCCTCAGTATGAAATCATTACTGGAGTAATAGAACGCTTGACCTTTCATTCAGAAGAGTCGGAGTATACTGTGGCGCGTCTAGTACATCCCAAGTCCAAAAATTTAACCACCATCATCGGCAGTTTCGCAAATATTCAACCAGGGCAAACTCTGCAACTAACTGGTTTTTGGCGTGATCATCCCCAATTTGGCTCCCAGTTCCAAGTTGTTAATTACAAAGAAACTAAACCCGCCACTATCACCGGAATTGAGAAATATTTGGGCAGTGGTCTAATCAAAGGCGTGGGCCCCGTCACAGCAAGACGGATTGTTGCTCACTTTGGTTTGGAAACTCTGGAGATTATTGAAAACCAAATTGACCCTTTAGCGCAAACTTCCCCTGAATATCCCGTTTCAACATAAACTTAACTGTGTATTACATCGTAAATTTAGCTAGAAATGACGATATCCACCCGTGTATTACACGAAAAGGTGAACCATCTTTTCCATGTAATACGCGGTAAAATCGGCATTTTTACGTTAGGTAATGTTTTGCCAACGGTATCCGTATCTCGGCTTCACGTCATATTGGTTCCGGCTATGACCATGAACACGCCATGATTAACTCCCTTGTGGGAGGTGATAATCTTAGTACGGAAAGCCACAATAAGGACAAAAACGAAACTTCAATGACGTAATCGGTTCGTTGCAATTAGTACAACTATTACGTAAAGCCATACCACACAAGAAACAAAACTGCGATCGCGGTGACAACCAAATTTCTTCAAGGGTTGTTCCGGGAGTCCAACAGTGGGGACAAAATTTGGCGTAGATATAGCGTAGCTGACACTAGGGGCAAAATAGTACAAATTTACCTAAAAAGAGGTTTGTAGTATGCAAATGACAGGACTGAAACCCTTATTATTATGACCCATCCGCAATACACACAGCAAGCCCTCTCCCGCTACACCCTCCCCCGACTCAAAAGAATCGCTGCTGACCTCGGCGTAACCCGAACAGGGGACAAGAGAGCCGCTGAGACTTGGGTAGACGCAATCATCACCCATCAATCTACCCAAACTCACAAAGTCACCGACGAACAAACCCTTCAATTCCCTCAACATACCAATCCATCGCTAGTTGTCCCTGATCATCCAACACCTTCCCTTTTGGTACTCGCACTACTCCCTTTTGGTCTGTCACTGGGCCATCAAAAGGATGAGCAGTACCTTGAATAAACTCATCGCGCTTTGTGTTTACTAATTGTTGCACATCAGCCGGAATCACTTGATTCATTGGGGAAATATCTACCATCTCATCACCAATGCCATCCCAAACCGCTTGTGATTGCCATGTGCCACTCATCACAGCCAAAGCTTTATCTGTATAAAATTTGCCCCATTTATTAATTGCAGATGTCAGGTGTGCTTTTTGACCAAACTTACTCATGTCAGTGTTGTAGCCAAAAGCATAAATGCCCTTTTCCTCAGCTAGTTGCACAATAGCACCTGAGCCAGTATGCTGCGTCATAATATCCGCACCTAAATTGATCAAAGCTTGAGCTGCTTCCCTCTCTTTAGCTGAATCGTACCAACTTTGCACCCAAGATACTCTAACTTTTGCTTGGGGATTTGTTGCCCGCAGTCCTTGGGCGAATGCACCTATCCCTCGAATCACCTCTGGAATGGGGTAGGCTCCGATAAAACCAACTATATTAGATTTTGTCATCTTCCCAGCAATCATGCCGATTAAGTATCGCGGTTCTTCAGAGCGTCCTAAATAAGTGCCGACATTGGCAATGCGTTTGTATCCGGTGCAGTGTTCAAAAACCACATTGGGAAAATCTTTGGCGACTTTAATTGTAGGGTTCATGTAGCCAAAGGAAGTCGTGAAAATCAACTTGTTGCCATCTAATGCCAGTTGACGTATCACCTTTTCGGCATCAGCACCCTCGTTAACATTTTCGATAAAAGTAGTTTTTACCTTATCTTGAAGATTGGCTTCCATTTCTCTGCGCCCTAAATCATGGGCATAAGTCCAGCCAAAATCGCTCACAGACCCTACATAAATAAATCCCACCTTTAAGGGTTCATTTCCTACCACAGGCGACGCTGAGGGAAATACCTCACTCTGTGAATTGGATCTACCCTGAATACAGCTAGCCAAGGCAAAACTAGATCCTGCTAAAGTGGCATACTTTAGAAAATTCCGACGATCCATATTTATTGTTTTGGTTTAGTTGCTGGAACAGATTTTTCTGAGTCTAAGTAGCGAAAAACACAGTACTTACTTAATTTTAGCTTTGGATTTTTGCCGTTAACTTACATGTAAAAGAAAGCAAATAATGGTTGATATTATACAAAATCACAATATTTTTTAATAAAGCGTATATTAGAATACAGGTTTTTACTTAATAATTATTCCTATAAAGAGATGGGGTTTTTTGGAGGTTACTTAATGAATTTATTTGAGCTTTTAGCAGGGGAAGACAATCATCCAGCCTTGGTAACACCTAATGGAGCGTCACTGAGCTATAAACAATTGCGTGAAAATGTTATTGAATTAGTGTCTCAACTTAACAGTTTTGGGTTGAAAAAAGGCGATGGCTCCGCCAACACCTCCGGTGAACGCATTGCCATTGCGATGACTAACGGTTCACCGATGGCAATTACCTTTATTGCTGCTTCTTTGTGTGGCACTGCTGCACCCCTAAATCCCAAATATAAGCAAGAAGAATTTGCCTTCTACTACGAAGATACCCAGGCAAAAGCGTTGATTACTCTGTCTGAGGAACCAGAAGCAGCAATGTCCGCCACCACGTCTGACATGATGCTAATCAATGCCAAAGTCAACACTGACGGCACATTAAGCTTTGAATTAGTCAAAACAGGCTCAGCACCAAGAGAATCCCTCAATCCCGCAGCCCCGAATGCCGATGATGTAGCGATGATTCTGCATACCAGCGGGACTACTAGTCGCCCTAAACGTGTCCCCATTCGGCATCGAAACCTAATCGCCTCAGCCAATAACATTATCGGTGCTTACTCCCTAACGGCATCTGACACTACACTTTGTTTAATGCCACTGTTCCACATACACGGACTAGTGGGGTGTTTGCTAGCAACCTTGGCATCTGGCGGTACACTAGTTTGTCCCAATGGTTTTAATGCCTTAGAATTTTGGAAACTGGTAGCAACCTTCAAACCTACCTGGTACTCCGCTGCGCCCACCATGCACCAGACAATCTTGGCACGCGCCAGCCGCAACACAGAAATTGTCCAAGCCAACCCCTTCCGCTTTATTCGCTCAAGTAGTGCTCCTCTACCCCCAATTATCATCGAACAGCTAGAAGCAACCCTGAATGCTCCTGTGCTGGAATCTTACAGTATGACCGAAGCATCTCACTTAATGACGACTAACCCCTTACCGCCAAAAGTGCGGAAACCCGGAACTGTTGGCTATGGCTTTGGTGTAGAAGTCGGCATCATGGATGAAGGCAATCTGCTCCCACAAGGAAGCTTAGGCGAGGTAGTAATTAAAGCACCCAATGTTATTGACGGCTACGAAAATAACCCAGAAGCTAATGCCGTTGCTTTTGTCAACGGTTGGTTCCGTACGGGCGATCAAGGCACACTGGACGAAGATGGCTATCTTTGTCTGACTGGACGCATTAAAGAGTTGATTAACCGGGGTGGGGAAAAAATTTCTCCCTTAGAGGTGGATGATGTCTTGCTACGCCATCCTCAAGTTGTCGAAGCTCTGGCCTTTGCCGTTCCTCACAAAACCCTAGGAGAAGATATCCACGCCGCTGTAGTCCTCAAAGCAGAAACCAGCAAAGAAGAACTTTTAGCACACTGCTCAACTATGTTGGCAGACTTCAAAATCCCCAAGCAAATTTACATTCTGGATCAACTACCTCGTGGAGCCACTGGCAAATTGCAACGGCTAGCTATGGCGAAATTACTTAACATTGCATAGTTAAAAAAGAGGAGTGATAAGACTTGATAGCATTTACACCTCACCTATCACTCCTGAGATCTCGCGCATTGATAAGCTGTTACGCATTCTTCAATTACAGCAAGTTACTCTTTCGCTTATCTCTAACTAAAGAGACGGATCATTGTTAAATAACTGTGTATTGCTCTATACAATTTTTTTGGTGATTAAACTAACTGACTTGTATTAGCTTTTACTAGGCAAAACCGTCCCTCTTACCCACCTGCTAGTTTACGTTAAAAATATGTAAAATATATAAAATTTAATCGTATTCATCAACACATACAAAGTTAACTAAACTATATCCCTTCAGTAATAGTAGCTTGATCCTGTGGTGGAAGTTGTAGAAAATATTAACGGTTATTGTGATGGTTAATAGCAGTAAAAAACATAAAGACTAAATTATCGAGGAATAAAAATTATGATTCAAAAACAGAAGCATTATTCAAAAATAAAGAGCAATTTTAGTAAAGATTGATTTACCTATATCCAAACTACTGCCAAACTTAGTTTGATTCAAATTCACGCAACAGACAAATTTTTTTATTACTCTGATTGGCTATAGCTTTATCATTTGGTAATAGCAAGCTGTAAAATATTTGTCTAGGAGGTGTGTCAAACTTATCAATCTTGACTATAGATTCTTTCAATGCATTCTACTTAAGCCTTGACGTTCGCAATACTATGTGATTTAAATTACTAGCTTATCCGTATTGCAGGATGATAGTAATTTTCAAAAAGCCAGAATGAATACACCGTTCTAGAGTTCAATTAGCCCCACATTCCACTTAGTAAAGGTTAATTTCGTTACTCAGCAAATTGCTAAATATTATACTTTAATCCGATATTTATGCTTACTGTTTGCGAATGATAGGTAAAATACCACAAGCAAAAGTGTCCCTAGAAATGAATTTGCTGTCAGGTGAGCAGCAACCGCGAACAGAAAGTAATCAGTCGGTATAATTCAAAGCAAATGCGCCTATTAACCCTGATTTACCAACAGTATTTTTATGTAGTTGATTTTTTTGCCCAACCTTTGCAAGCAAGTAGCAGGAAGTTAAGGTGAACATAGAACTATTTCTCCAACGTACAGAAGCATTGCATAAGCGTTTAGCAGATTTATACCAAACTGCAACAGTATTACCCTGGATTCCACCAGACCTTTTGCCGCAAGCTTTTAAGGAACTTTATAGCACCTCCAAGGTAGTGCAGTTAGCAGTGGAGGAACTGTATCAGCAAAATGAGGAATTAGTACAAACACGAAATTTACTAGAACTAGAACGCAAACGCTACCAAGATTTATTTGAGTTTGCGCCAGAGGGCTATTTAGTAACTAATGCAGAAGGCATAATCCAAGAAGCTAACTTAGCTGCTGCAACATTACTTAATGTTTCAAAACATTTTATTGTGGGCAAACCAATAGTTAACTTTATCCTTCTAGAAGAACGTCACCACGTTCGGAGTCAACTAATTGAGCTATGCCAATCGGACAAAGTTAAAGAATTAATAGTACGCTTACAGCAACGTCATGGCGAGTATTTTAAGGCAGCTTTGACAGTAGCAGTTGTCCGCAATCAGCGGGGCAAGTCAATCTCTCTGCGCTGGACGTTGCGTAACATTAATGAGTGCCGACGAGCAGAACCAACTTTAGTTAACAATGACAGTGACCTCATCGGCGATCGCTCCGTGCAAAAATATTCCAAAGGAGAAAATATTCCCGTCAACCCGTTAGAAATTTTGTATGTTTGTCAGGGTTGGGTCAAATTAAGTACCTTCTGTGAAACTGGCGAAGAAATAGTAATCGGGCTGGCAACAGCAGGAATGGTTTTTAGCTCTAGTATGACCTCTCTAAGTATTTACCAAGCAACAGCCCTCTGTGATATTGAGTTAGTGTCAATTAATGTAGTAGAGATAGCTGCTCAACCAACGCTCAGCCATGCAATTTTACCAAAAATCAATCAGCGGTTACAGCAGACAGAATCTTTTTTAGTGATTGCTGGAAGGCGACGGGTACAAGAGCGTTTGCACCATCTATTACAACTTTTAAAACAAGAAGTTGGTGAAACTGTGTCGGAGGGAACTCGCTTCAGTGTTCGCTTTACTCATGAAGATATTGCCAATGCTTGCTGCACTACCAGAGTTACAATTACCCGATTAATGGGTAAATTACAACAACAAGGTATACTCAGTTTCGACTCAACAAAACATATAATTTTGAAAGATATTGTTAATAAAATAAAGTGAAATAAATTAAGGATTCTAAGTTGTATATTTTTCTGCTGAACTTATATTTTGTATTTTGGGGTTAAAAATTTGATTTTTGAACCACCCTCCGGGTGACGCTCCTACGTCGCTCTTACTTAGCGTAGCCATACCGCAGGCTTGAAGAATATATTACACCTTGACGGGACTAGGATTACAATCCCCATACCTGTACAATCGCTATCATGGCATTCAAGGCGGTTATGCAGACACTTGGCACAACATCATTAGGCTACATCTTAGCGCTGGACTTGGGTACGACAGGCAACCGTGCCTTTGTGTTTAACGCAGACTGCGAGATTGTTGGGCAGGCATACAAAGAACTGACACAGTATTACCCTCAGCCCGGATGGCTAGAGCATGACCCTTTAGAAATTTGGCGGGACACCTGCTGGGTTATGCAAACCGCAATTGAGAATGCCCAGATTGCACCATCGGCAATTGCGGCGCTGGGGCTGACGGTGCAGCGAGAAACCTGCTTGATTTGGGACAAAACTACAGGTAAACCATTACATAGGGCGATTGTTTGGCAAGATCGGCGTACTGCTCCTCTTTGCCAGCAGTTACAACAAGGGTATGCTCAAGAAATTTACGATCGCACCGGATTAGTCATTGATGCCTATTTTTCTGCTACTAAACTCAGGTGGCTACTAGACCATTTTACAGACGTTGACCTCAAAAATGTTTTAGCCGGCACTATTGATAGTTGGGTGCTGTGGAACCTGACAGGTGGAATCCATGCTACCGACCACAGCAATGCTAGCCGTACAATGCTGATGAATCTCCAAACTTGTGAGTGGGATCAGAAATTACTCGATATATTCCAAATTCCGGCTCATATCCTGCCTCAAATTCATCCCAGCTTGGGAGTATTTGGAGTTACCAATCCAGCAATACTTGGCGCTGAAATTCCCATCTCTGCTATTTTAGGAGATCAGCAAGCATCTTTGTTTGGTCATGGCTGCGATCGCCCCGGTTTAATGAAATGCACCTATGGCACTGGTAGCTTTTTAGTAGCTCATACTGGCTCTCAAATAGTGCGCTCGCAACATCAATTAATCTCCACTGTGGCATGGACACAAGCAAACCAAAACGGCATGGATGTAGGCTATGCCTTAGAAGGCAGTATGTTTACTACTGGAGCTTGTATCCAATGGTTGCGTGATGGCATCAAGCTGATTAAAAATGCTGCTGAAACTGAAGCGATGGCAAATCAGGTTGCGGATAATGGCGGGGTATACTTTGTGCCTGCATTGAGCGGACTAGGCGCACCCTACTGGGATATGAGTGCTAGGGGAGCCTTTTTCGGCATTACCGCCAGTGTACAACCACAGCATCTAGTCCGCGCCGTCTTGGAAGCGATCGCCTATCAAGTTGTCGAAGTCGTACAGGCAATTAATGCATCTAGCAGCACCCCAATGGGGCGATTAATTGTAGACGGTGGTGCTTGTGAGAACAATTTCTTAATGCAGTTCCAGGCTGATGTATTAAATATTCCAGTTGAACGCTCGGTAATGCGTGATACCACTGTTCAAGGAGCAGCATTTGCAGCAGGTCTAGCTGTAGGATTTTGGCATAGCTATGAAGCATTAGTGCGCCAGCGGCAGATTGAATGCGTATTTGAGCCAAAAAGCAAGAGCGTGTCGAACTTCGCTACTTGGCAAAAGGCAGTTAACCGCACTCTGGCTTGGACGGATAAGATAGGATGAATTAAATCAGTAAACAGTAAACAGTAAACAGTAAACGGTTAACTGTTTACTGTTTACTGTTGTGTTGAAAAGTTCCCTAGGTTGGGCTATGCCGTAAGCGTACCCCTACGGGGAAGCAAGCTACGCAAAGCGTCTCGTAGAGAAGCCATGCCCAAAGGGCTTTACACCGGACGTCGGCGCACCCTACGGAATGCTACGCGAACTCGCAGAGTAAACTACCACTTATATTCGCGGCGAACTCTGACAATGCGGATAAATACATCACTCTTTACCGTTTACTGTTTACCGTTTACTGTTTACTGTTTACCGTTTACTGTTTACTGTTTACTGTTTACTGTTTACCGTTTACTGTCACAAATAACCTTCGCCAAGAATGTTTTTACTTGTTCAAAATTTTAAAAGCAAACAAATTTAAAACCTTTTAAAAACATTTTAATAAGAGGTAAGCAATGAATTTTAATAAAAATTACAAAGATATCATCTTAATAGTCGATGATATTCCCGCGAATTTAGAAGTTTTATTCGATTTGTTAGAGGATTCAAACTTTAAAGTTGTAGTGGCTAAAAATGGAGAAAGTGCAGTTGAAATAGCAGAAAATACCTTCCCAGATCTGATTTTGCTGGATGTGTTGATGCCAGGAATTGATGGTTTTGAAACTTGCCAACGCCTGAAAGCCAATTTAGCTACTAAAGACATTCCTGTAATTTTTATGACTGCTTTTACTGAGAATGTGGATAAAGTCAAAGGGTTGAATCTTGGCGCAGTAGATTACATTACCAAACCCCTAGAACATGATGAGGTTTTAGCTAGAGTAAACATCCATCTACGTCTACGAAACCTCACAAAAAAACTCATAGAGCAGAATGAGCGTTTGGAGATGGAAATCTTTGAGCGTAAACGCGTAGAGGAAGAATTACGCCGTCATTCAGCTGCATTATCTGAGTGGAATAATCGCTATCAAGCATTAATTCAAGCGAGTGGTCAGATTCTCTATGACTGGAACCTACATACCAATGAGATTAAATATGGTGGTAACGTTGAAGAGATATTAGGTTACTCTATGGCTGAGATGTCAGGAGGTTTGAAGCGTTGTCTAGAGTTGATTCATCCTGAAGATAGAAATGTATTTAATCAACAGATTAAGCGGGCTTTATCTACAAAAGAGCGATTGCATTTAGAATTTCGTGTATGTCGCAAAGATGGTACTTACATTACAGTTGAATATAATGGGTATTTCTTTTTAGACTGTACAGGTGAAGTTGCTCGCATGGCAGGCTTCATAATTGATATTAATGAACGGCAAGCCGCGCTAAACGAACGCAAACAAGCACAAGCCGAAAGAGAGCAAACTTTTGTAGCACTCCAGCAAAGTGAAGCCCGTTTTCGCCGCTTGGTAGAATCGAATATCATTGGCATTACTTTGACAGATTTGCGTGGCAACATTACAGAAGCTAATGATGCCTTTCTCAACATGCTGGGATATGATCGAGAAGCACTACTTTCAGGCAAACTGTGTTGGCAAAATATGACGCCGCCAGAATATCACAGTTTAGATGAAAGAGCGATCGCAGAATTAATCTGTGCTGGAGTTTCCACTCCTTTCGAGAAAGAATACATTCGCAAAGATGGTAGCCGTGTTCCAGTGGTAGTCGGTCGTGCGCTTGTGGAAAAGTCTCAACAGACTACTGTCGGCTTTGTTCTTGACATTAGCGATCGGCTTGCCGCGCTGCGCGATCGTAAGCTTGCAGAACAGAAAATTCGTGAACAAGCCGCTTTACTAGACATTACCACAGATGCAATTATCGTTCAAGATTTAGACAACCAAATTCAATTTTGGAATAAAGGAGCTGAACATCTCTACGAATGGATGTCAGAAGAAGTATTAAATAAGAATGCCAATCAGCTTCTATATAAAAAGCAAACTTTAGCACAACGGAAAAACATTCAGAAAACACTAGCTAAAAATGGTTCGTGGCAAGGTGAATTACATCAAGTCACCAAACAAGGCAAAGAGATTATCGTTGCCAGTCGTTGGACACTGGTACACGATAATGAAGCACAACCCAAATCCATTCTAATTGTCAATTCCGATATTACAGAGAAAAAACAACTCGAAGCGCAGTTTCTCCGGGCCCAGCGCATGGAAAGTCTTGGCACTCTAGCAAGTGGTATCGCCCATGATTTAAACAATACACTGACACCAATGATGATGACAGTGCAACTCTTAGAAGCAAAACTTTCTGATCAAAAAAGTCAGCAATGGCTAACAATTCTCGAAACAAACATTAAACGTGCGGCAGATTTAGTTAAACAAGTATTGTGGTTTTCACGAGGGGCTGAAGGCAATTTTAAAACTTTACAGGTACGTGTTTTAATTTTAGAAATTGAAAAAATTCTTAAACAAACATTTTCTAGAGCGATTGAAATCCGCATTGATATTCCTAAACAAAACCTGTGGAATATCTCCGGCGATGCTACTCAGCTCCACCAAGTACTGATGAACCTCTGCATTAATGCTCGTGATGCCATGCCTGATGGCGGCATCTTAAAAATTTCTGCTAAGACTTTCTTGGTTGACAACAACTATGCTCGGATGAATCTTGATGCTAAGGTAGGTTCCTACGTGATGATTACCGTCTCCGATACAGGCACAGGAATTCCTAGAGAAATAATAGATAGAATTTTTGAGCCATTTTTCACCACAAAAGAACTAGGAAAAGGCACAGGCTTAGGTCTTTCAACAGTTCTTGGTATCGTTAAAAGCCACGGCGGTTTTGTAAATGTAGTTAGTGAGGTGGGAGGCACAGAGTTTCAAGTGTGTTTACCCATCACTGAGACAATTGAGACAGCTAATAAATTAGCTGTAAATCACGAATTACTCGCAGGAAATGGAGAGTTAATTCTTGTGGTTGATGATGAAGATCCAATTCGTGAAATTACTAAAACCTGTTTAGAAAAAAATGCTTACAAAGTTTTGTTAGCTTGTGATGGTATTGAAGCGATCGCACTATATACACGATATCAACAAGAAATTAATGTTGTGTTGATTGATATGATGATGCCATCTATGGATGGGCCAACAGCCATCAATGTGTTAAGAAAAATTAACCCAAACATTAAGATTATTGGTGTCAGTGGGCTAATCTCCAACCATGAAATGATTAAAACTCTTGGTAATAACGTTAAAACTTTTTTGTCCAAGCCTTACACATCAAATGACTTATTGAGAAATTTACAGATGGTTATTAATGCAAAATAGGAGGTAGGAGATAGGAATCAGGAGTCATTTGTCATTAATTATTCTCTCCCCCTGCCCCTCCGCCCCGGTTGCTGAGCGTACCCCTACGGGAAAGCAAGCTACGCGTAGTGTCTCGTAGAGAAGCCGTAAAGCCTGCGGCATAGCTGCGCTTAGGGCGCAGCCTCAAAGTAGAGAAGTGCTGCCCCCATTCCCCTGCAAGACAATGAGTCAAAGTGATAAAATATGCTAATGGCTGCTCTAATCCTCGCTATTGATGAACAAACCATTGGATGAAACGCTGTCAATCAAAACTGCTGAACGCATAAACAGCAAAGCTAACACCCCGTTTGAGAATGCTTACAAAGCAGCATTAGTAACGGAGGGAGCAAAATATGTTCAGGGATTTTTAGCTTTTGCTGGCAAGCCATACAGACCAATTGAACATAGTTGGATTGAGCTAGGCAACGACTCTGAAGTAATCATAATTGATCCCACACTACCGCACCTGAACAAAAATCCTCAAGAACTTTGGTATTTTGCAGCACAAAGCTTGAGCGTCAAAAAACTGAAAGCAATAATCGAAGAATCAAAAGAAGATTATCCAGAAGACGATCCTCTACCAATTTATGGTGATCCACCTTATGAGTATTATGGTGATGTAATGTTAGGTGGTCAAGACTACTTAGCAGCATATCAAGCCGCAGAAGCTAAGTGCAAAGAAATCAACCAACTAAACCCTGAGAGAAACTAACGAAATTAAATAATTCCTAATTACGAATTACGCGCTTCGTAGCGGAGCGTACCCCTACGGGGAAGCAAGCTACGCGCAGCGTCTCGCAGAGAAGCCCATTACGAATTACGAATTATTTAATACGATTTACCATCACTACCAAAGTATTCCCGATAGCCACAAATTTTGTCGCCACGCACATCAAAAGATACTGCTACCCGATTTTTATAAGGCTGTTCAAATAAAACTCCCTCATCCCGAAACTCAAATACAGCAGTCGTTTCATTGCTAGTAACGCAGTCTAAAGACTTCAACTTCAACCCAGGACTGAAGGAGTCAGACACGTATTGAAAAAATTCTCTAGCTCGTTCTTTTCCCACATTCAAACCGTGAAATTTACCCATTGGAAACCAAAGGGTAAAATCTTCTGTAAGCATGTTTAATAATGCTTCCCATTCTCCTGTAGCCATACCATGCGTCAGATGCTCAAATGCCTGCTGAGCAACTTTTAAAGTATTTTCTGATTGTGTCATTTTCATTGCCCTTTAATATCTAAAATTATTGATAGCTAAAACCTGACAACTACTTTGCCACAATTTTGCCCACTCAGCAGGTATTCCACAGCAGCAGGAATGGATTCTATACCGTTAAACTGGGTTGAGTCAACGGCAACTTTGAGTTTACCGGAATAGAAGAGGTCAATCAGGCGATCGCGTGCCTCGACCATATATTCTTGATAATGAGGCATGAGAAAGCCTCGAACAGAAGCAGCCTTCCAGAATAGCTGGTGATAAATGCGAGGTTGGGTAACTTGTTCTAAGTTCTTCGCATATTCAGAAATAAAACCTACTACTACTAAACGTCCCCGCACAGCCAAGTTAGCAACGCAAGTATCGAAAACCTGTTTACCCACACACTCAAAAATTAAATTAATCCCATTGGGGTATTCTTGCTTGAGGACTTGATTGAGATTTTCTGTATGATAATTGATAATGCGATCGCAACCTAATTCTTTAAGTAACTCCGCCTTCGCCTCAGAACTACAAGTACCAATGACATGATTACCTGCTAACTTTGCCAATTGCACCGCAATATGACCAGTTCCGCCTGCTGCTGCTGTCACTAAGACAACTTCATTACTTTTCATCTCCCCCACTTGTTCCAATGCAACTAAAGCTGATACACCTGTAGGCATTAGTGTGAGCAACTCTGGTGTTGCTTGACGCACCTTCACCGCTAAGTTTGCATCAATAACCTGATATTCTCGATAACCGCCACCACGCACAGTGGTTACTACAGCATCACCAATTTGAAAATCTTTAACATTTTCACCCCTAGCGACAACCTCTCCCACCGCTTCCACACCCAAATCAAAAGGAGGAATCAAGTTAACATAAGGAACATCACCACGACAAAGTAAAGTATCAAAACCACCGTTAATCCCAGCAAATTTGTTTTGAATTAAAAGTTGACTAGCAGCAGGCTTGGGAATAGGAATCTCGACAACTTCAACAGCAGATTTAAAATCTTGATTCAGTTGCTTTACTATTAGCTTTCTGTAAGTTTTTGCATTCATTTCCAAAACGTGTATTGACCTTACTCCTCAATTTCTCTGCGTTCTCCGCGTCTCTGCGGTATGCCTCCGGCACGCTACGCGAACGTTAAAAAAATAACAAACTTGCAAAAACAGATTCTTGATTTTCAACCCGCGTCAGCGAGTTTTTATTGTGTAGCCTAACCTTATAAAGCTTTATCCCACTCTAACTGATGAGCTAAACCATACTTGATAAAATCTTCTTCATTAGCCTTATCGCTTTTACCAAAAACACCTAAACTATAAGGATTATCTTGCATACGTTGTGTGACTTGCTCTTGTTCAAACCGTATCACTTCCTCTCTAGGTTTATCCGGTTTAAAAAAGTCTACAACCAAAACAGTTCTGTCATAATTGGTGTAATTATGCGGACAGTGTGGATAGCTGTGGTCTAAAATCAGAAATTTTCCTTCATACCAATAAAGCTGCTCATGGCATATTTTCATAGCCACATCTCCCTCTGGCACAATTAAACCGAGATAGCCCCGATTCATGTGAGGATTATTGTTCACATGTAGCTTAATATCTAAACCTGGATGGAATGTACCAAAATACACATTTCTGATGATACCATCATTACTAAAGTTGACTTTTTCGATCACCTTAGCCAAATTTGAGAAATATTTATCTCTCAACGTAAGTGCTTTTTTTGATGCATCATCTGATTCATAATCAGGGTATTGTATTTGATGCAATTGGATATATTTTTCAATAAATAATCCTTGAAATAAAATACCAAAAGCACTGTATTTTGAATTACCCTTGGTTTTGATCGTTTTACTTTTAGGCCCCAAAATCTCGTAAGTGAATTTTAATTCTTCATCAGATGCCTGCTTAAGAAATTGTGTAAACTCATCTTTAATCATTTGCCAGTTATCTTGAAAGCTTTCAAGAAAAGAAAATTTTTGTGGATTCAGATGATACTCATTAAAACTTTCCATTGTCTTTTCTCCTGAAGAAAAAGTATTGGTCTTTTAATAAACAACTGATAAAAATAGCCCAAAATATGTTATTTTTCTATTCAAACATTAAAATATATTTGTTTAATAATACTTATAAATACATTTCCCATACTTGTCAAAGATACTCGTAGAAAATTACTTTAGCTCTATTACTGCACACTAAGGATACACGCTATTAGATAAATTATGCTATCTAAAGAAGTTACTACTCGCGTGAGGTACACCCAAATCCTTGATTGACAAACTTAGCTTATCATCCCTCCTGTATGTACCTTATCCAACAGAGAAACGCTATATGATATAGCAATCCTAAATCATTTGTGAGAAATTACCGTACTCATTCAGCTTATGAAAGTCAAAAATTTGACTATTGATGGCTAGCTCAAATAATGCCTTAACTACAGAAAAAGAATGGCAGAAAAAATAAAACTCTCTAATCAATTTTTTCGCCTGTAACCAAATATCTTCTACGGGATTTTGTTGTGGAGCATTTGGGGCAAACCGTTTACAAGTTATCAACCATTGTTCCTGCTCAAGCTGACGATTCAAAGAGTCTAAATAGTCTTGAATTGCATTGGAACGATGATAAGAAGCTCCATCCCAAATTATTAAAAGATTAGCTCCTGGACGCTGTGATTGAAGATATTCTAAGAAATTTATTGTGTTTTGGGAGTCTCCTTTTTTAGCTGCGTAAGTTATAAATTCGTGGGTTTTGTAGTCTATAGCACCAAAATATGTTTGCTTTTCACGAGCGTTTACAACTGGAACTGATATGCGTTCGCTAGTTTTTCCCCAAACATATCCACAGATATCACCCCACAACAGATGACATTCATCAACCATGAATACCACTAACTTTCCTGACTCGATTTCAGAACGTCTCGCTTCCAGTAACTCACAGATTTCTTTTTTTTTGATGCTACTAGTTCTTCGTCACACTTGGGATTGTGAGCTTGAGTTTTCTTCCAACTAATCCCCGCTGCATCAAATAAGTCGTAGTAGCTCTGTTTCGACTCAAACACTACCTCATACGAAGATGCTATCTCGTATTCTAGTTCGCTCAAATTCCACTTCTCCTTGGTTTTGAGCCATTCAATTACACAACCGCGCTGTTGTGGATTCAAAAATCCTTGACTTCCTTTGTATCTGAGCTTTAAGCCTTCTGCTCCAAAAGTGAAAAATGCCTTTTTCCACTTACTTATAAATCCTGATGAAACATCCAATATCGATTGAATAGCAACATGAGTGTATCCTTCTAGCAGCATCTTCACTGCTAGTGCCCGTTGAATTTCTCGCTTGTCTTGGCTATTTTCGATAAACTCATCTAGCGAGCGCATCCACATTGATATCATCCCAATTTTGCTACTAATTATACCTTTTAACCCTTTACGTATTCTCTCACAAATCAGATAGGACTGCTATATGTTGTGTGTATCAAAAAAAACAGTTATGTTCATTGGTTTAAGAAAATGATGTTATTGTGACTAGTTTAGACCTTTTAGAATTAGTTTAGCTATGCATGTAAAATTTTATATCAGCATTCAAATTTAATGGAAAATACATTTATTAATATCATTTAAGTTTAGAAAGTTTTTAATTAAATAAAAACTATTATCTATTTTTGAGCCATAATAACTAAAATAGTTACTACCAGATTTATTCTATCATGATCCAAACTAGTCTGAACTTCAAACATCTTGACAATCCAGTAAATCCAGTATTTGCCAACCATGAAACTTTTCACCCTCGTTTTGGTTGGCTAAAAAAAGGATTTGATGCAGTTACGAGAAATCCAGATATTTTCTTACAGGATGATGCTCCTGTCCGTTTAGGTGTTGGTAAAAATATGGTACGCGCTATTCGCTATTGGTGTAGTGCTTTCAAAATCATTGATAAAAAGAATTCACCAACAGCATTAGGGAAAAAGCTTTTAGTAAACAATGGATGGGACTCTTATTTAGAAGATCCAGCATCATTATGGTTATTACATTGGAATCTGTTAAAACCTACTTGCGAAGCTGCTGCTTGGTATTATATTTTTAATGTGTTTCGAGATTTAGTAACTTAAGATATTTTGCGAATTCGTACCCTAGAATTTGCGGATTTAAATAACATCAAAAAAACAGCGAAAGAACTACAAACCGATGGTGTAGCCAGAAAAGAGGTAAATTATCGTTTACAAGAAGCTGAAGAATTTTTAGATGAAACCCTCAATCAGTCGTTTAGTATAGGGGTAAATCAGCAATGTTGGATTCAAGGACAAATCGAAATCCTCAATAACATCACTGATTTTAATAGTAAGCTTTCTGAGATTTGCGATCGCGTGTATCATCGCAGTGCAATTTTGTGGAATGAATTAATTAACCGACGAGATTTAACTTCTCAAGGAGCAAAAGCTAGACGAGAGTTAATTCAAGCAATGTTGGAACACCAACATGAAGAGAGATTAGGATTAGAAGGTTATGGCCCCGAAGTTAGTATGTATTATTCTCTGTTAGAAAAAACAGGGATTCATCGTCAGGAAGATGATGATCGCTTATTGAGTGATTGTCAAAAACTGATTTATGAAGGCTTTGGTGTCAGAAGTCAAGAAACAAAACTCAGAGAAGATTTACGGGTAAGAGCAAATTATTTAGCGGGAAAATGTATTGAATCCTTACTAAAACGCTTTATTCGCGCAGCATCGGATGAAACCAAAAGTGATTCTCAGTGGTTGGAAGCTTTGGTGATGATTGTGGCAGATAAACCTGCGGAATCGTGGACTGATGATGATGCAACTGCATTTGAGATGAAATTAGCGGATTTGGTGCGACGGTTTAAGAATTTGGAAGCTTTGCAAAAGGAAGTAGCCGCCAAAGGGGAAGGTTTTGAAGCGCGACGCATTACTATGACTCGTCCCGATGGTCAGGAAATCCATCAAATGGTATGGGTAGATCATGGGAGAGAATCACAGGTTGAGAAGATTGTTGACGAATTTCTATCCAAATTACCTGATGACCAGCAGTTACGACAAGCGATTTTAGCAAAGCTGAGTGAAAGGATTTTAAATGCTGATTTACCAAAGACAGTGATGCAGATTGGGGATAAGGGAAATGATGAAATAGCGGGGAAAAATGCTGGTTAAAACAAGTATCATGATGAGGAAAGAGATACTAGCAACAGTAGTTATGAATCCTCTAGCCGTCACAAGTTTACATAAGCTGTCTCTTCATATTCTAGTTGAACAGGCTGATTCGGGAAATTTTATCGCGTCAGTTCCAGAGTTACCTGATTGTATGGTGGAAGCTGAAACCCGTGAAATTGCGATCGCGGTTGTACAGGAGCAAGTTAAAGCTAAACTGGCAAATATGGAAGTGCTGACGCTAGAAGTAGCAAATAATCCCTGGACAGATTTTATTGGGATATTTGAGGGAGATGAAGAGTTTGCGGAACTAGCGCAGGAACTGCGTGATGAGCGTAAGTTAAATGCAAATCATTAGGTATGGGACTTTGGGTATTTATTAGATTAGGTTGGGTTGTAGTTTGCTTCCCCGGAGGTGTACGGAGTGAACCCCAACAAAGTCTTGAGGATGTTGGGTTGCGGGAAGCCCCTAGCCTGCGGTAACGCTCTGCGAACGGGTCTACGTTCCTCAACTCAACCTACGTCTAATGAACTATTTTAGCTGTATCAGTCCAGTAAGGTGTGTTACGAGTTGCTTTCGCACACCCTACTATTTAAGGTGTAATTCTCATGATAATTTATCCTTATTGTGGGTTTAACCAAGCTTCTAAATCAGCAACATTAGAAAAGTCTAGTAATGCTTCTCCTAGATTTTCTAATTGTTCAATTGATAATCCTTGAATTTGCTCAATTAATGATTGGTTGATTTCCCCAAGTCGGCGATTGAGTAGACGTACTATTAAGTCTTGTTCTCCTTCTCGTCGTCCCTCTTGTCGTCCCTCTTGTCGTCCCTCTTGTCGTCCCTCTTGTTTGGCTTGTTCTCTGTCTCTTTGATAAAGTGGTTCTAATCGCATAACTAACTCCCTATCGTCTGTTTCTAATTCTTGATTGACTCTCAAATTTTCGCGCAAGTTGTAAACTAATTCGAGGGTTGCTTGTTGATATGGATGATTTAATGGTAACGCTTGCAACTCGATAATCGCTTGTGACTGCACATTTCCTCTACCCAAAAGCCTCAACCATAAAGTTTCTGGTATTTGTGGTAGTTGGTGTATACCGACAATTGCTGTCCTTAAGGCATCTGGAAGAAAATGTACCCCTGATAACCAACCTGATTTTTGTATTGTTCCAAAGCTAGACAATCTAGTTTCCGATACCGTTGGAGTCAGAACCCACAATTGAGGAATTTCTGAGTCTTGAAGTTTGGTTTTATTTGCTTTTGCTTCTCGTCGTAGGAGAGCTTTTACTTCCAATAATTTGAGAATACAGTCGCAGATTTCATCGGTAGAAGCTGGATTGCGGAAGGGTTCTATGAGCGCCGGATTTTCGGCAAATCTTCCTAGTAAACCCAGGATTTGTAAATTAGAGTTTTGTTGTTGAAAAGGAGTGAATAAGACATCTATTTCTTTAATTTCTCCTGAAACTTTCTCTGATGCTTTGAATTCTCCGTAATTTTTTAGTAATTCCTCTAGATAGTCCTTGGCAAATTTGTCATGGATGAAGCGCGTCATTTAATTAGGTGTCCTCTAATTGTTGAAATCATCAAAAGTTGGTGCAATTCGCCCCAACTTCCTACACCTTTTATTTCCTAGATTTGCTGTCTGATTAATACACTCACTACATCGCCTGATTCGCCTAAATTACCTGCTATTACAGGTTTAGACCAAGAATTTACTTCTGCATAACCCATAGTATGCAAGCGATGGATAGTCCTCTTCACTACATTAGGACTACCGACTAGTACGTGTTTGATCTTTTCTCTGCTTACCTGCATTTGATTGCTGCTGTTATCTTCTAATTTCACAAATTCTTCTGCCATAACGCACCTGTTTAATGTTGCAAAGTGGGATTAATCTCTTTCATGTCTATTGTACCGTACATACTATACGTACTAGACAAGTGGGATATTGAAACTTAACGATTTATGATGAGTCTTGATGATATGCAAGAGTTGTTTGTGACAGAGAAGCGTCAAGGACAAGAGTATCTTGGTTTCTATCTTCCAGAGGGTAAGAAGGAGCTGTTTAAGGAGTACTGTCAATTTATTGACAGTACTATGAAGGATGAACTAGAGAAGTTCATTGATCAGTGCATATCTGATCCCAAGTTCCAGAAATATTTAGAAATGAAGCGTAGGTTAAAAGATAAGTAATCTTTTTAGTACAAATGTATGTAGCATCACTGTCATAAATGCTTCTGTTCTAACTCTTGACGCATCATCTTACAAATTCCAGTATTGAGAATTAAAACCAAACACAGATTTAAGATCATGAACTTCAGAAGCCCAAGCAGTCAATCGAGATGAGATTCTATATCTAACTTCGGTGTCATAAACTTCGCCATATCTCTTTGAAACTTCTTGAATTTTTTGATGAAGTTGCTCACGTACTTTTGGTAAAGGTTGGCAGGAAAGAGTCTGTTTTATCTCTTGCATCATCTGAGAAACGGCTAGATTACCCTCATCATCGAACATCGCCCAATTGTCTACTTCCATAGTATTTAATGTTTTCTACAAGTTTTGTTATCATATATGATAACAAAACAAGAAATTAAGTTAACATAAAAGTTAACAGTTTTCTACTCCCTGTCTTGTGATAATGGAAATCATGGGAAAAGCAGGACAAGCACTCAGACAGGTTTTAGAGTCTTACAACATCAGCCAAAGCCAACTGGCGACAGGTTTAGGTGTTGAGCGTCCAATTGTCTTCCGTTGGTATCACGAAAAAATTGACCCTACAGCTGACACGGTTGCAGAAATTGTTAAGGCATTAAATAAAATTAATCAATCAGCCGCAAATGATTTCATTCAAGTATATTTAGGACATTTAACATTATTCAAAAATCCAATCATGAATCAGGAATTACCACTTTCCGACAAAGTTAATGTTACAGTTTTGGTACAAATATTTAATGATACAACTAACTCTTATAAATACCTTTATTTTTTATCATTATTAGATATTGTAAAAAGAAGAAATTTTGATACTTTATCGCCTATTAGCTTTCGAGAAATTATTGTTGAAATGTTAGCTAATGCTTGGTATCCTCACAACTATTTCAAATTATCTTTTGGAACACAAGACCAAATAGCTAATAAATTAGATGCTCTTAAGCTAGAAATTACAGAACCAATTTTAAAATTTAGAGATACAGATAAAAAGCTTTTACGTACAGCTATTAATAATCAAAATCTTGATGATGTTGTTATTTCTATTAATCGCTATGTATCTTATCGTTTAATTCGCCCTTTCTTTGCTCAAGAAACCAGAGGGTTAAAAGATTATGATGTTAATCCAATTATCATTAATTTAGCCAACAATCAATTTGATAATAAAAAGCCCTTATATTGCTTTAATGCTGAAGACCATAAAAATTGTAACGCTATTATTTTACATCCAGATTGGATTCAATATTTAGAAGAAAATTACCCAATAATTAGGGGTTGGGTATATTGGGAATGGTTAAATTATATGCAGCAAAGAAACCCCAGCACCCCCAATGTGGTTAATAAATTATTTATGCCACAAGAAAGAGATTCTCTAAGTAATCAAACTAAATATTGGAAAACTATTTTAGAACATCGAGATATTGAATGTATTTATTCTAGAATTAAATTGGATCAGAAAGAAATTTCATTAGATCATTATCTGCCTTGGTCATTTGTAGCTCATGATCAATTATGGAATTTAATTCCCACTACAAAATACGTTAATTCTTCTAAGTCTAATAATTTACCATCTGAAGAATATTTTATACGTTTTGTAGAATTGCAGCATATCGGTTTGACTATTGCCTATGAAAATCTTTCTAAGGGTCAATGGCTAAAATATACGGAGTCATTTGTATCTGATTTGAAAGTTAGTCAAGCTGATGATTTATTATGTTTAACAATTTTGAGTAAGGCTTATCAAATAACAACCTTACCTTTAATTTCTTTAGCGACTCTGCAAGGTTTTAGCCCTAATTGGGTTTACGCCTGAGAAACAATGAACCCACTTTAGTAATTTGGTTGGCATATAGTGAAGAACTTTGTGAACAAGCAGTTACAGAATTTCAAAAAGCCTGGGACAGTTTAGGCGATAACTTCGTTAAGCTTCGCTAACGCCCCACCACCACTTACCGCTTCTGGGGCAACCATGAGTTAGACTTAGCACAAGCGTCAGATGGCTTAGTAGTAGCCGGATTAGCGAAAGTCTACAGCGCCGCCAAAAAGAGTATTCGCTTTATTAATCAACTGGGTGTACGTTGTTCATTGGTAATTATCGACGAAGCGCATCAAGCGATCGCCCAAACCTATAAACTCGTCTTAGATGCCTTAGTTGTTCCTTACGAAAAAACCGCCTTATTAGGTTTAACCGCTACACCCGGAAGGACTTGGGCTGATATTAACACCGATGCACAACTAGCTAAATTCTTTGCCCAACAGAAAGTTACTTTAGAAATCCCAGGTTATGACAACCCGATTGATTATCTCGTTAATCAACAATACCTAGCTAAAGTTAACTATCGTTCCTTATTTTACGAAACGGGTATTGAACTAACTCCCCAAGACTTGAAGCGGATTAATACAGAATTAGACATACCCCCATATATCCTTAATCGGTTAGCAGCAGACGAACAACGCAACCTCCGCATCATCCTCGAACTCGAAGCACTCGCCCAACATCATCAACGGATCATCGTTTTTAATACCTCCGTCGAACACGCGCGACTCATCGCCGCAATTTTGCGTTTGCGGGGGTTTAATGCTGATGCGGTGACAGGCGAAACCCCCAAATCAGAAAGAGAAAAGCTGATTCACAGCTTTAAAGACGAACAGCCCCAAACCAAGATTTTATGTAACTACGGCGTTTTAACCACTGGCTTCGACGCACCAAAGACCAGTGCAGCCGTTATCGCCCGTCCCACCAAATCCCTTGTCCTCTACAGCCAAATGGTAGGACGCGCCATTCGCGGACTCAAAGCTGGGGGTAATGCTACCGCCGAAATTGTCACGGTTGTCGATAGTCAACTCCCCGGTTTTGGTTCAGTCGCATCAGCCTTTCACAATTGGGAAGACGTTTGGAGGAAAAACCCATGAATAACGCCCATGATATCGTGCCGACTCACCTCGCAGTCCAAGCCATGCGAGATAACGGTTATAAAAATGCCGCTTATGCTTTAGCCGAATTAATGGATAATGCCATTCAAGCCGGTGCATCCCAGGTAGAGTTACTGTGTGGCGAACGCAAACAACAGGTAGAGGGGAAGAGGCGATCGCGTATTGAACAAATCGCAGTATTAGATAATGGTCGTGGTATGGATGCTAACGTTTTACGTCTAGCTCTGCAATTTGGCAACGGTACTTATTTAGATGAAAATAAACATACCGGAATCGGTCGTTTTGGTATGGGTTTACCATCTTCCTCTATTTCCCAATGTCAACGGGTTGATGTGTGGTCATGGCAAAATGGCATAGAAAATGTACTGCATAGTTACCTTGATTTAGATGAAATTAAAAATCGGCGGATCACCGAAGTACCTGAACCTACTGCTAAACCAATTCCGATGATTTGGACAAAAATCGGTCAAAAATTTGGTGACAGTGGCACATTAGTAGTTTGGTCAAAAATCGACCGTTGTATATGGCGAACCGGAAAAGCGATTATTGATAATTCTGAATTTGTGATTGGTAGAATG
Source organism: Komarekiella atlantica HA4396-MV6 (assembly GCA_019359395.1). Taxonomy (GTDB): domain Bacteria; phylum Cyanobacteriota; class Cyanobacteriia; order Cyanobacteriales; family Nostocaceae; genus Komarekiella; species Komarekiella atlantica. The sequence continues at coordinate 1,267 of JAHHHK010000024.1, read as the reverse complement.
TATCGCAAATTTATCAATAGCGGCGAAGTCAAAATCCGTATGGTGGCGTTTGATTTAGATGCCTTATATAACCTGATTTTAGAAAAATCTGCCCTACCCAACGATCCAGGTTATCTAATAGAAAAAACCTCTTGTGAGCCACCATTCAATAATCAGGCAATGTTTCAACCTTGGCAGGGTGATATATCTTATGAAGCTACTTTTACGATTAACTTTCGTGAACAAGAACATGAAGTCAAAGTTCGCTTTTCTTATGCTAAAGAAGAAGCGCGTCTAATAGAAGGAGTGAATAATCCAGGAAGTACACCTCATGGACAACACGCTAAGCGAAACATTGGAGTTTCTATTGTTCGTGCAGGGAGAGAACTAGAACTAGATACGGGAGTAGTCAATGGTTATGATCCTACAGAACGTTGGTGGGGTGTAGAAGTAGAATTTCCTCCTTCCCTTGATGAGATTTTTGGAGTTACCAATAATAAACAATCTGCTCGTAATTTTAGTGAACTTTTACGAGTCAACATTCAATCTTTATTAGAGGAGGGTAAAACAATTACCCAATTAAAAGAAGAACTCAAAGAAGACGGAGATCCCAAAAGTCCTCTTTTAGATATAGCTCATAAAATACATACTCAACTAAGTATTATTCGTGGTTTAATTAAGGCACAAACTAAAGGTACTCGTACATCTGAAAAACGCCATGACCCTTATAAACCTGAGAAAGTAGCCACTGCTGTTACTCAAGAACGTAAATCGCAGGGTTATAAAGGTAAAAGTGATGTAGATGAACAATTACCCAAAGAAGAACGCAAACAAGTCATTAAAGAAACTTTAAAAGAAGAAGGAGTAACTGAAACCAAAGCCGAATTATTAGCAGCCACTACAGTAGATGATGGCTTAAAATATACCTTTGTCGAATCTCCTCTTGATACTCCTGCTTTCTTCTCCGTTAAACCCAGAGGAGGCGCAATTATTGTGACATTAAATACCAATCATCCTGCTTATCAAAATTTAGTAGAAATCTTAGAAGAGGATGTAGATAAAGCAGATATAGATACCTTACGTTCTCGGCTAGTTAATTCTTTAGATGGATTAAAATTGCTATTAATGGCATGGGCAAGGTATGAGGATGAACAGCCAGATTTCAAGGGGCGACAATCGCCTCTAAACCGAGGCAGATAAAGGTTTGGGGGATAAAGACCCCTTGAAAAATTTGTGTACTTATTGAGAATGAAGTGTATAAGGGTAGTAGATTCTTCTGTGGGAAGCG
>JAHHHK010000028.1 GCA_019359395.1 Komarekiella atlantica HA4396-MV6 | reverse complement strand
ATGAGTGCCAAGTATGGGTTGAGGAAATGGTCAGTTCCATTCGCAATAAGCAGGCATATTATCAGCGAGGTTTAAGGGCTAGGAAACTTATACAGCAAGCACTTTAGCTCGTTTGTCGCCCCTTGAATCTAATTTGTTTAAGACAATGACCGGATTTGCACCACTTTCCCAAGCCAGAATTAGATAGCGCTCAATTCTTCTGGGGTTAAAGTCGCCATCTAGCCCTGAGACTAAGAAGACAGTATCAATGTTAGTTGCAACAATTTGTTCTTCGATTTTACTACCCACCGTCTTACGAGAAAATTTGCTTTTTCTAGGCAAAATCTTGTGGATAGTGGCTTGTCTTTCAGACTCTCTCACACTAATAACAACCCAATCTCCTACTGCTGGAAAGTCTTGAGCTTGAGAAGCGCGATGCCGCAGTTTTCCTGTAACTTCTGCTGAAAGTTCTCCGTTTTCAGTATAGAGGATGTAAGTATTTCTGTATTCAATAGCAACCCTACCAACGTGAAATCCTTGTTGACGATAGGGTTCAAAGCTGTGAGCAAAAACGTCACTCCAGCCTAAGTAATCCAAATTCATTGATGTTTCCTCGATGTGTACTGCTTGTTTTGCACAAGGTTGCACAGAGGAGAACACTTTCATACTTTTCCAGCGTTGAGAAGCCAGCGCTACAACAGGTTTTTCTGACCCAGATGACTGGTTCTGACTATGCAAATTTGTAGACGTCTAGTAGAGGCAAAGCGGCTTCTTGAAGTCTAGTAATTGGTGTGAAAGTGTCTGTATCTGGTTTTCATTCCTGCAAGAAGGAGGACTGAACAAGAATCTCTGCACCTTGTGGCCGTTGGGTTGGGATGGTCAAAGTAACCCGGACTGCTAGAAACTCAGTCATAGTTCTTCCTACTTTTGTACTACAAGAATAATCTATATTATTACATAATCTGATTTTACAGAACTTACGCAATATTATGAAAAAAACTTGAACTGGTAGCGGCTTGCCGTAGGCTACTGTGTTTAGCAAAGCTGTTGTCGCAGTTTAGGACTTGTTTTGTACCCCTACAGGGAAGTTCGCTACACTAACAGAATGAAAAAATATATCTTAATTAAACTTGTCACACTACACAAACCTTTTACTGCTTCACGACTGCGATAGAGGCTTTTGTGATGGTTAACGCGTCAGTTATGGGTGACTTCGCGCTATAAAAAGAATAATCAAGACTAAAAAGAATGTGTATTATTATAGGCGCTAAACTGTCCTTCGTCTTGTATCCACCGCTGCGCGGAGTCTAGGATTAAAAGTCCAGAGTCCAAAGTAATTTTGACTCTTAACTATTGATTCTTGACTATTGGCTCTTGACTATTGACTATTGACAAAAAGTAATACTCGTGACGCAAGTTGTTTTAGAAAACGTTTATAAAAGTTTCCCCTCGCGTAAAGGGGAAAATGTTGTCTCACAAAACCAACTCTCACTCCAATCTGGAGAGGAAACTGATGCAGCGCGAGAACGTGCAGAGAGCGTCAATGTCTTGCGGCGGATTAACCTGACGATCGCAGATGGTGAGTTTATGGTGCTGGTGGGGCCTTCTGGTTGTGGTAAAAGCACCCTTTTACGGTTAATCGCTGGCTTGGAGGTAATGACAGGCGGCAATATCTGGGTAGGCGATCGCTTAATCAATGACTTACCACCCAAGGAACGAGACATCGCAATGGTGTTTCAAAATTACGCCCTCTATCCGCACATGACGGTGTATGACAATATTGCTTTTGGGTTGCGCCGACGCTTTGGGATAGCAGGGGGAGTAGGGGGAGCAAGGGAGGAAGGAATTGCCAGATGGGCAGAAAATTTACTTGTGGGTGTGACAAGAAAGTTACCTAAAGGACTGCGCTACATTTCTGACAAAGAACGAGTGGTGAATGAGCAAGTGCGTAGTGTTGCTCAATTGTTGCAAATCGAAACTTTGTTGAATCGCTTACCCAAACAGCTCTCTGGAGGACAAAGACAACGAGTTGCATTAGGACGAGCGATCGCGCGTAATCCCCAAGTGTTTTTAATGGATGAACCGCTTTCAAACTTAGATGCCAAACTGCGTGCGGAAACCCGCACCCAAATTGTCAAATTACAACGCCATTTAGGGACAACGACGATTTACGTTACCCACGACCAAACAGAAGCGATGACAATGGGCGATCGCATTGCCATTATGTCTGAGGGTAAAATTCAGCAAGTTGCCGCACCTTTGGAACTTTACAACTATCCTGCTAACCGTTTTGTGGCAGAGTTTATTGGCTCACCGCCAATGAATTTTATCCCCGTGGAATTTCATGCTCCCCTCTTAATTACTCATTCTCAGTTTCGTTTGACACTCCCAGAAGTCTGGGGAAGAGTTCTGCAAAAATACGATGGGCAAACCTTAATTTTAGGTATTCGCCCAGAACACTTGAGCTTGAGTGCAGCTGCTACCAAGAATCTACCAGCACAAGTAGACGTGGTGGAGAACCTTGGCAACGATAGTTTTCTTACCGTCAGACTTGCCGAACCAAGTTCTAGTGCCAATACAGGTAATTACCTACAAGTGCGAGTACCACCAGACCGATTAGTCCGTACGGGTGAGCAATTGTGGTTATCGCTGAGTCCCGATAAAATTCACTTTTTTGACCCGGAAACTGAGTTAGCGATATTTCCTGAGAATCGATAGCAGTTATTAATTTGCATCAAATATAAAATACCTTAACTGAGTGACAAAATTTGCTCAGCAGACATTCGGCTAATTTTTTCAACTAGCTTTTGCTTCAAGCTGTCATCAGTCTGCATTGTTTACATTTTTCCTCTGAAGTTAATGTATTATTCAACTTCTCATGTATTTTTCTGGATTTCATCAAATTTGGCACGTACTGCTTGGATATCTTGCCACATCAACCATTTAGGCGCACCAACTTCACGCGAAGGGTTACGCAGCAAGTACGAGGGGTGGAAAATTGGCATACACAAACGTCCTTCCCACTCCAGCCATTGACCGCGGATTTTTGTAATTGCTCGTTTCTCCCCAGTTAATCCTTTGAGTGCACTTGCACCTGTTAACAGAATTATTTTTGGGTCAACTAAACGAATTTGTTCTAGTAAGTAGGGTTTGCAAGCCACCATTTCATCTGTAGTCGGAACTCGGTTATTTGGTGGGCGGCATTTGTTAATATTGGCAATGTATACATCATTCTCAGTAGACAGATTTACAGATGCCAGGATTTTTTCTAGCAATTGTCCTGATTTGCCTACAAATGGTAGACCCGTTTCGTCTTCGTTTTGACCTGGTGCTTCTCCCACAATCATGATTGATGCTTGAAGATTGCCGCGTCCGACAACAGCATGAGTCCGAGTGTCTCCTAATGCACAACGATGGCACTGATTACAATGCTGGGCCAACTCGGTCATGCTGGAATAGGTTCCAGGAGGGATAGGAATTTTAGCGTCTGTGGGAATCAGCTCTTGTTGGTTAAAGGTTGAGTCGTCGAAGAGGCTGAGTTGGGTTTCGCTGCTCATGAAAATTAGGATGTTGGCGTCAGCATCAGCTGTTCAATCTGAGTTAAATATGGCTCTGGTTGGAGATTTCTCAGAAATAGACTTTTGCTAAATACTTACTATTTGCACAAGTCCTATTGTATCAGTTAATTTGAGCCAAAATTCAGTCATGATAAAAGCAATGCCGTCCTAAGATGCTGGGGGAAACCATGTCATATACCCCGCTTTTTGCCGATCGCACCCATGCAGGTGAGGAATTAGCGCGAGTGATCCATGAGGTTTTGGCTCAGCAAACTATTGAATCAGGGTTAAAGCCTGTACCAATTGTCTATGCTTTGCCAAGAGGTGGTGTGCCAGTCGCAGCACCAATAGCTAGCCTTTTGGGTTGTCCGTTGACAATAGTTGTAGCGAAAAAAATTAGCCATCCAGATAATCCAGAGTTAGCAATTGGTGCAGTAACGACTTCAGGGAATGTTCTCTGGACTCAGCAAAAGCTATTTCGCCCCAGAGATAATTTGCGGTGGCGAGAAGTAGCTTTAAATCAAGCGATTAACCAAGCTAAGTCTCTTGAGGCTCAATTAATTTCTGCGTGTCCCCAGGTGAATCCAGAGGGAGCTATACTGATTTTAGTTGATGATGGTATTGCTACAGGGATGACAATCGCGGTAGCGGCAACTGCCATCAAAGCGCTTTCTCCAGCAGCAGTTTGGCTATGCACTCCAGTAGCACCCCAGAAATTACTACCTTGGTTGAGTCAGTGGTGCGATCGCCTAATTGTTTTGGAAACACCGGAACTCTTCTGGAGTGTGAGTAATTTTTATATAGAATTTCCCCAAGTAGACACATCAGAGGTTATGGTATATCTCCAGCAACAAAAGAACACGGAGGAGTGATAATTTTAATTTTAAATTTTGCACTTTAATTCTCATCTCTTTCTCCTCCTTTTCCCTCTCCCCAGATTTAACTATTTGCAGATGTCCCCTGCTGGTATTGCATTGCTTTAGCATAATCGCCTAAAGCGTAGCAAGCGACTCTTAGACTGGCAAGGGCTTGTTCTTCACTGCGACGATCTTTAATAGTTCTAGCTAACAGTAAACGTTCTTCATAATATGAAATCGCTTTGGTATAGTCACCTAAAGCTTCACAAGCAACTCCTAAACTACCTAAAGATTGTTCTTCGCTGCGCTTGTCTTGAACTTCTCTAGCTAATTGCAAACGTTCTTCGTAATATTTAATAGCTTTGGCATAATCCCCTAAAGCATAGCAAGCATTGCCCAAATTTTTTAGCACCTGAGAAGCACTGCGAACATTTTTTAAGGATCGTGCTAATATTACACACTGCTCATAGTAGGCGATCGCTTTTGGGTAATTGTCCAAAGCATACCAAGCATTGCCTAAATTCTTTAATACCTGTTCCTCACCCCAGTTGTCTTTGAGTTCCCGCACAATTTCTAGACTTTGCTGCTGATACTCAATTGCTTGTGTAAAGTTTCCTAAAGCTTTATAAACCAATCCCAAATTATTCAGTGCCGCCACTTGACTCCGCCTGTCTTGCAACTGCTGCGTTATTTCCAAACACTTTTGCAGAAACTCAGTGGCTTTTTTATGGTCATTCAGGTGACGATAAGCATTACCCAAATGGGAAAGCGCTTGCATCTGCACTGCCAAGTCTGAGGTATCCTTGATTAAGGATAGACACTGATGAGAGTACGAGATAGTACTTTTATAGTCTCCTGCGGTGTAAGTTACCAATCCCAAAAAAGAAAGCACCTGTGCCTGTTTTTGCAAATCCCCAACTGCCTGAAACATCTCTAGAGATTGCTGTAATGCCGTCATCGCTCCTATGAATTCACCAGCCTGTTGCTGTTGAATTCCTTGATGCATGAGCTTAGATGCTTCTGATAAGTGGTCATCATATTCCTGTGGAACTAGTATTTCTGGTTGTGTTGAGTCAAATTCATGGGTAATTGTATTACGCTTCACTGGTTTGAAATATGTTGTAGGTAATTGCAAGGGAACAGTATTTTTCGAGCTATTATTCCATGAGTCTCTCGGCATTGACCCCTTCCTATTAAGTTTGGCAATAGATTTATTATTCCCAAAACTACCCCTTATGCTTCAATTTGCAACCGATATTGTTTAACAAGCAAAGCGTGCCACTATTAGAACTATCAGCCTAAATATACTGCTACGTAATAGGCGATGCGATCGCAGTCTTGAAGAGATAAACCAGCAATCCAATCTAAAAAGATACTACCTCCCTTACTTTGCAAACCGAAACTATGTTTGTATAGCCGCGACTTCCAATCACCAAGAAATAAAATCACTCAAACACTACTGTGCGATTGCCATAGACTAACACCCGATTTTGCAAGTGTAAACGCACTGCTCTAGCTAATACGACTCGCTCTAAATCTTTGCCTTTTCTTACCAAGTCCTCAACTTCATCACGGTGGCTAACTCGTACTACATCCTGTTCAATAATGGGGCCGGCATCTAAATCAGCAGTGGCATAATGAGCGGTAGCACCAATAATTTTGACACCACGTTCAAAAGCTCTGTGATAAGGATTTGCACCTACAAAGGCTGGTAAAAATGAATGATGAATATTAATAATTTGTGGAAATTTAGTAATAAAATCTCCACTAACAATCTGCATATATTTTGCTAATACAACTAAATCAATTTTGTATTTTTGGAGTAATTCTAGTTGTTGGGCTTCCTGTTCTAATTTGTTGTCTCTGGTAATAAGAAGGTACTGATAATCGATGCCAAATTGCTCTGCAACTACCTTTAAATTAGGATGGTTGCTGATAACTAAAGGAATCTCTGCAATAAATTCTTTGGCACGTTGTCGCCAAATCAAGTCAAATAGACAGTGGTCTTGCCGACTTACCCAAATGGCAATGCGTGGTACAGTATCAGAAAAGCGTATTTCCCATTTGGCATTTAAAGGTTGAGCGATAGCATTAAATGCCGGTGCAATTAACTCTCGTGGCAAATTAAATCCATTTAACTGCCATTCAATACGGGTGAGAAACAATCCAGCAGCAAAGTCTGTATGCTGATCTGCATGGATAATATTACCGCCATTTGCATAGATAAAATTAGCAATTTTCGCCACCAGTCCCCGTTGATCGGGGCAAGAAATTAGCAGTGTTGCGGTTGGGTTAGTCATGGAAATGTTGCTTAGTTGCTCTTTGTCGGAGTCGGAAGAGGAATATTTAGTGGAGGTAGTTTCTGACTATTATCTACGGGTTGTCTCCATTCTGATAGTTCCCGATTCACCGCATTTGCAAAATCTTTAGATACCAACAATACATCTATATTTCCATCTGGTTTAGCAGCGGAGTCAGTTTGAGCATACAAGAAGCGATCGCTAAAGTCAGGTTTTCCCAAAATCAACTGATGGTTTTGCTGATTCTTCAGGGTGATATTAATAGTTGCTTGGGGTTGATCTAAAGCAAATTCTCCCCGTTGGTTTGCTGGGATTGATAAAGTGCGTAGTTTACCGCCGTAGGCATCGCTCTTACCTTTTACCAACAAATCCATCAAGTAAGAAACAATAGCATCATTTGCTGGGCCCGATGTAGGAGATTTTAGCAACCACTTAGGATTGCTAGATTGTGTGTTACGTTCCAGGTTCAGGGTAATATTTTTAGTCTTTACTATCAAAGACTGCACATCATCTTCTCCAAAAGAGAAAATTTGCTGATTTTTCTCCTTGATTTCTTCTCGCTGAGTCGCACCTTGAATTTCATAGAAGTAAACAAAACCACCTAAACCCAGTGCTAGCAATATTAAAATTAAAGTCGTTCGCGGCAATTTCATTTTTTAGTCATTTGTCGTTTGTTAGGAGTAGAGACGCGATTAATCGCGTCTGTACAAGGAGACGCGATTAATCGCGCTGTACAAGGGTCAAGAGTTATTATTTTCTCCCCCTGCTCCCCCTGCTTTTCCATCTCCTCATCTTCCCCTTACCGTCGTTTCCACCAGATAACAGCTGCGCCAATCAAGCCAATTAGAGGTAAAAACAATAGAGACGACAGTATTAAAAGATTGGCTTGCATGGTTGTTAGATTTATGCGGCGGTTTTTGGCTTCTTTGGGGCGAATGGAAAGGGGTTGCTGATCTTGTTGACTCAGCCAGGTAACTGAGTTGAGAAACACATCTCCATTTAATTGCTGTTGAAATAAGCCATCGGTAACGAAATCTGAGTTTCCTAAAACCACTAACCGTGATTCGGTGGTTGTTTGAGATGAGGGAGTGGGAGAAGGAAGGGGAGAGGGGGGAGTTTTACTTTGGGTGGTTGGTGATGGTAGGGGTGAAGGTGTTGGTACTTGAGGAGTGGAAGTAGATTTAGCTGGTAGCTTCTTCGTTAAAGCCGCACCCAAGGTGAGAGGCCCTTTGAGGTCTGTATCGGGATTAAACTCTAATTTTTCGCTTTGCAGGTCGCTTTCAGCCCAGCTGTTGGGATAAGGTTTAGTTTGCAGCAGGGGAGTAGCTTCAACACCAGCTACCGGGGTAATTTCTATAGGTCTTGCAAGTGGATAAAAAGAAATACCGTTGCCAAAATCTTTAGTAATTGGATGTTGTCCGTATTCTGTCACTAGGGGAGCAGCAGGGCCAAGTCCGACTTTTTCACCGGAGACATCCACAGCTAAACGATTATCTAGGCGAACGCCCCATGCTTGCAATAAGCCGTCAAGTTTGGGATCTGTATTGGGATCAATCATCAGCAGTAAGTTACCGCCGCGATTGAGATACTCTTGCAAGGCTTTGACTTCGCCCTCAAGCAATCCTCGCTTGGGCCCAGCTACTACCACAACAGCAGCATCTTCAGGAACTTTGGGGTTGTCTGCTAGATTCAGCGGTGATGTTGTGTAATTTTTATCGCCTAATCCCTGAATCGCTTGTGATATTGCACCTTTAGCGGCTGAGAGTTGGCGTTCGCCATGACCCTGGAGTAGGTAAACTTTAGCGGTGGTTGCACTAGTGATTTGTTGCAAGCGGCTAGTTAATCTGACTTCCGATAGACGTTCATTTTCATTTACCACCTGTACTAATTGCCGTTTATCCCCAGATTCCAGATAAACTTCTCCGTAATCTTTGACGCCAAACTTGTCTGCTAGTCCAGGCCTAGCTTGGGGATCAATATACTCAAATTTAAATTTTGAACTTTGTCGCTGATAATTATTCAACAATTCTCGGTCTTGAGGATTTTGAGTTACATCAAATACCCACACCTTAACTGGTTGTGGCAAGGTACTTACCAATTCTCGTGACTGGGGGGCAAGGGTAAATAACTGAGTCTCTGTTAAGTCTGCCCGCAAATGGTAGCGATCGCCTAAAAAGTTAATTAACCCCAAAATCGCCAAGATTGCGAAAGTCGCCACTAAGGCATTAGTTCCAGCTTGGGTAGAACGACGCTTCCACCAGTTACTCTGCTGGCTTTGCCATATTAGCCACAACCCGGTGATCACAATTCCTGAAATCAGGAAGGCTAATGGGATTGCTCCCCACTGTTCAGACACTAACCCAGCTGTTAAGCCAACAATAAATAAAAACGGGCCCAGCCAAAACAGATATTGCCAAAGTGTCTTTTTTGCGATTTTCTTCATGTTATTTGTCAAGAGTAGAGACGCGATTAATCGCGTCTGTACAAGAGTCGAGGCTACTGACGCTGAAAGCGTAGTGCATCAATTGATTGAGCTGTGAGAAAGATGCCTAAAAAAATGTAACTGGCAAATAAAATTAAGCTACTAGTATCAAAAATGCCTTGGATTAAGGTGTTGTAATGTTTTAGCAACGACAGATGACCCAGGGCCTCGCCTATAGGGCCAGGGATAAGTTTGGCGATTAAATCAATGAATAATAGCAATAAGATGACTGCAAAGGTGAGAACAGCAGACAGAATTGTGCTTTCTGTTAAAGAGGAAATAAACATTCCTAAAGATAAAATTGCTGCTGCTAGCAAGATTAATCCAAAATGACCTAGCAAGGGTATTGAAGGTGACATTGGTGGATTTGCTCCACTGATTGCGATCGCTTCAAAAACTAGCATCGGCGCGATCATCGCTGTAAAAAATGTTAGCACTCCTAATAATTTACCTATAGCTACCGCCCAGTTGGTGACTGGTGACGTGGCTAACAGTTCTAAAGTGCCTCGTTTGCGTTCTTCGGCATAAAGTCCCATTGAGAGAATTGGCAACACAAATAGCAATAGCCACCCCATCCGATCCAAAAATGCCCGGATAAATTCGCCAGGGACATCTATTGGCGGTACTGGTACTCCTATTTGTTGCCCTTGTAAATCGATTGCCGCAACTGTTGGCAAGATCCCATCTGGCCCCAACAAAATCATGACGAAGAACAACCCCGCAATGAACCAAAACACGCCAGCGATCGCATAAGCCAAAGGTGATACAAAATAACTCTGTAACTCTCGACGATAAATGGCAATGATATTACCTAGTACTACACCCATTTATGCTGCTTCTCCTTCATTGGCTGCGGTTGAATCTACCTCAATCTCTAAATTCTTTTCTTCTGTGGTCAGTTGCAAGAACACATCTTCCAGAGTAGCGTTGACACGCCGCATTTCATGTAAACCAAATCCTGCACGCACTAATGTTGTGGCAATATCTCGTCCTGGTTCTTTTCCTGGTTGCGATATCACCCGCAAGTAAGCGCGTTTACCTTGCAGAGGGGTTTGATTATGCATTCCTACTGTCGGAAACGATTCTACTAGAGCTACACCCGCAAGATTTTGCAGTACTTGTTTGGCTAAGGCGGCTTCTCCTTCTATCTCTAGTTCATATCCAGAGCCACCTGTCAACTGCATCATCAAGTTTTCTGGTGTATTCGTTGCAACGATTTTACCCCGATTGATGATAGCTACGCGGCTACAAGTCATGCTCACTTCTGGCAGAATGTGCGTGGAAAGAATAATTGTATGAGTCCCTGCAAGACTCTTAATTAAATTCCGCACCTCAATGATTTGTCGGGGGTCTAGTCCGACTGTGGGTTCATCTAGAATAATTGCCGGTGGATCATGGACGATCGCTTGAGCAATGCCGACTCTTTGGCGATATCCTTTAGAGAGTTTGCGAATAATTACTCGACGCTTTTCTTCTAAATTGCAACGTTTTATTGCTGCTGTCACCTTATTAGAGCGATCGCCTGCTGATACTCCTTTAATTCGCGCTACAAAATGTAAAAACCCCTCCACCGTCATCTCTGGATATAACGGCGGTGTTTCGGGTAAATAGCCAATCCGCTGGCGTACAGCTAGGGAATTTTCATTGACATCATAACCAGCAATCTTGGCTTTACCATTTGTTGCAGGTAAGTAACCAGCCAAAATTCTCATGGTTGTGGTTTTACCAGCACCATTTGGCCCCAAAAATCCCAAAATCTCCCCTGGCTCAACGCTAAAAGTGACATCAGTAATGGCTGGGGTAGATCCGTATATTTTACTCAGATGTTCAACTTCAATCATCTATCTTGTGGCGATCGCAAATTATCAGATACCCAACAATCTTAGATCACCCAAAGGGGCGACGGTTTGCCACTTCTTTTAAGCCGTACTCCCAGCTACATATCGTGAAAGGTTCGTAGTAAGCACTTTAGTGCTTAAAAAATCAAAGACTAAAGTCCTGACTACAAACACGTATGACCATCAAAATTAATGATACACACTACAACGACTCTAAATAACTCAAAAGATCCGCCATTTCTTGGACGCTAGGCTGGAATTTTGGCATTGGCGGCGTTTCACCACTAATCACTTGGTGAATCAATCCATACCGAGACTTGTGTTTTGAGACAGCTTGCAAACTCGGCCCGACTCGCCCGTCTGCTTGTATTCCATGACAACCAGCACAGTTGATTTGAAAGATAGCATGTCCTTGAACTGGGTTTCCTGTCAAAGATAGAACACTTTTGACGTATGGATCAGAGGCTCGAACCAACTGAACACCAAAAAAGCCCAAAGGGACTGCTAGCAGTATCGCCAGAGCCAACAAAGCGATCCGCTGAATCAGAATTTCAGGTTTGGTAATCTGGTTATCCAAAAGGTTTGCCGTGAAAGTCTAGGTGTACTAAAAAGTTATCATTTCCTACACATAGCTTAAAAGTTCTTGATTGTGTCTGCAAGCACAAAAGATAATTTTGTTGTCGGTAGTTGGTGTCTAAAAACGCTGTAGGGCGCGGATTTGTGCCGGATTTGGTAAAATCAAAAACAGGAAACGAATATTTAATAATTGCAAAGAGGAGATTTACAGTGGTTGAACCCCTGCTCTCAGGCATTGTCCTTGGTTTGATTGTCGTCACACTCGCTGGACTGTTTTACGCTGCTTATAAGCAATATAAGCGCGACAACCAGTTGGGAGGGGGTTGAATTTACAAAAGTAGAGACGCGATTCATCGCGTCTATAGAGAGAGAAGAGAGAGACGCGATTAATCGCGTCCATAGAGAGAGACGCGATTAATCGCGTCTGTACAAGTGAGTGCTGTTAGCGGATAGCTAAGGTTTAGCCCGTGCTGAGTTAGGAGACGGGAGACAGGAGATAGGAGACAGTATTTATTTCTCCCTCTTCTTCCCCTGCTCCCCCTGCCCCTCCGCCCCTCTGCTCCCCTAATCTCCCTCATCCCCAGATTCTCCTGGTTTCTCAATTCTGTAGAAAGTAAGAGCTGTATTGCCATAGACTTTCTCGCGGCAAATTTCCCAAGTAGGAATCAGTGGCGGTGTCCAACCTTGGGGGTTATGTTCAACTGCAATTTCGCCGCTAGGATCTAAAAGTTGATAGTAAGCGATCGCTTCTATGACTGGTTGGTACAAACCACTAGCATAAGGCGGATCAAAGTAAATTCTGTTAAACTGCTTTCCTGATAAAGTCTTTAACTGTTGGATTGCATCTCCCCGCAATACCTTCCATTTTTGTTCACCATTAGCCACCGCCTGCCAGTTTTCTTGAATAATTACACAGGCTCGGCTCGATTGTTCAATTCCCACTACTAAGCTGGCTCCTCTACACAAAGCCTCTGCGCCCATTGAACCAGTACCAGCGCACACATCTAACCAGCGACAACCTGCTATTCCTCCTTGCCAAATATTAAACACTGCCTCCCTTACCCGCCCACTGGTGGGTCTAGTGTCTTTTCCCGGTAAAGTTTTTAGCTGACGATTCCCGTAAATTCTCAGGCTCATGATTAATTAGTCATTGGTCATTGGTCATTGGATATTAACAAAGGACAAAAGACAAATGACAAAGCACAAAGTCTGTAGCTTGCTTCCGGCGAGCAGAGCTTTGTAAGAGAAAACAGAAAATAAAATTAAAAATGGGATTATGCAGCAATTTTTTCGCGGACTTGAGCAACAAAATTAGACAAGATTTGCAATCCAATATTAGAGGATTTTTCCGGGTGAAATTGAACTGCCATGAGGTTTTCACGGGCGATCGCAGCTGTTACAGTTTGAGTACCGTGGGTAACGGTTGCTGCACGGATTTGCGGGTCAATTGGGTCAACATAGTAAGAATGGACAAAATATACCCAAGGATCTGATGGCAAATGCTCCCACAAAATACTTTTTGGCTGAGTCACTTGCAGCTGATTCCAACCCATGTGAGGTATAGCAATGTCAGGTTCGGGAAGAAACCGCCGCACTTTTCCCTTAACAATTCCCAGTCCTGGTTGAGTACCTTCTGAACTCGATTCAAAGAGAATTTGCAGTCCCAAACAAATTCCCAAAAAAGGTTTACCAGATGCGATCGCATCTTTAATGGGTTGCTCCAAACCACGGCCTCGCAGGTGTTTCACTGCGGGATCAAATGAACCTACTCCGGGCAAAATAACTGCATCTGCCTGTTCTAATTCCTTGGGAGAATAAGTAATATTAGGAGTTGCCCCAGCTTTTTCCAACCCTTTGCAGACTGAGTGCAAATTTCCCATCTCATAATCTACGACCGCAATTACTGGCATTTACCTGCTCCTTGTAAATTTATTATGGAGGGTTTTTCTATTCTAAATAATATTTGTTATGAAGAAAAGAATACTATTAATTTCTTTTGCCACTTGGCTAAGGGATCAACAGTCAAATTCTGCTGATGATTTATTACTAGAAGTTACCAAAGTTGACTTGCTCCCCCATGATTTAACTTTTCTGCGCCAGTTATCCGTAGATGTTCAGCTTGCCAGTTCTCAGGTAATTGAAAAAATCAATGAAATGCAACTTGATTGCATCATCTGTTGTGGCATGGTCGTAAGCCGTAGACAATTAAGTGTGGAAGTCGGTGCTAGCTGTGGAGAACGCATTTTAAATACAGGAGTTGATTTATAAAAATTAGTGGTGGGAGCAGCGGCAATTGAGATTAGCCAAGACTGCGGGAAATTTGTTTGTAATAGCCTTGATTATTTAGTTCTGAACTACCTGTGTCAAAATCAACTCACAACGTGTTGTATTTTTGTCCACGTTCAGGTTATAAATCAAGAAAATTTGCTCGGTATTCTGGGAAATTTCGTATTAATTATTAACAATCTGGCACTTGTATAAAGTTGTCAGCGTCTTTTTGGAGGACAAAACATCTAAAAATATGTGGTCATTGTTACTATTTTTTCCGATCGCCCAATTAACTCCTCCTACGCCACCGCCTGAAGAAGTGGTACAACCGCAAGAAGTGCGTCCTTTACCAGGCAAGCTAGATACAGTACCAACGTTTAACAGCAATAGTCCCGAATTAGTTTTGAAAGAAGGGATTTTACTCTCTACCTTTCCACCAGATGGTAAAAAAGTGCCAACGGCACATCTGAATTTTCCCTTTCGGGGGCGATTTGATATTTTTGCCCACCACGTTGCTAAGGCTGATCCACCAGAGAATTTGCAATCGCTATATCTGGGGATAATTTTGCACAATCCTGGTTCACAACCAGCAAAAGTAAATATTTGGCAAGCTGCGAGTTATTTGAGTCAACCCGATGCGCCATTTATTCAATTACCATCTTTGAGTCAAAATCTTTTGGGTACAGTTTTTGCAGGGCCGGGCGATCGCGTCATGTCTGATGTGTTAAGAGGAAGGCGACAAGAAATCTTCCCTGCCCAAATTGAGATTCCAGCGGGGCAAAGTCAGATGTTATTAAATCTGCCAATTCCTGTGCAAGGATTAACACCGCCTTTGAATGGTCGGTCTACGTTAATGCGACTGTGGAGTAATAGTACTGTCTATGCAGCTAGCCTAGCTATGTTTGCACGTACGAATCCTGATGGTAGTGAGCGATCGCCTACGTTAGCAGAGTGGCAAAATTTACTAGATAATGGTGACTTATCTGGCCCACGTGATAAAACCCCTACACCTTTAGAAGATATTGGCAAGCCGAGAATTTATGGACGTGTTGCTGGAGTGGCTGGAGGTTCCCAATGGAGAACCTTTTTAGTGGATGGCCCTAAAGCTAGGTATCTCACTATTCCGCAGCCTGGCCAAGTGTTTTCTTACGCTCTAAGTACCCTGCATGGCGGGACTCTAGGGACTGGTCAAATTCAGAGTGCAACCATGCTAGTGCGCTATCCTGACACCGCATATCGCGCTCACGGAAACTATGGGATTCAATATAGTCTCAAGTTACCGCTATATAACAATAATCAAAATCCTCAAACTGTGAGTGTGTCTATGCAAACACCACTTAAGGAGGATCAGTTGGTAAAACCAGGTTTACGCTTTTTTAGTACACCAGCCCGTCAAGTGTTCTTTCGAGGTACAGTGCGGGTACGTTACAAGAATGACCAAGGTCAGTCACAAACTAAGTTTGTACATTTAGTGCAAAAGAGAGGTCAACCAGGAGAACCGTTAGTTTTATTAAATATGAAACCAGGCGATCGCTCTTTAGTAGAAGTAGACTTTCTCTATCCACCCGATGCTACACCACCGCAAGTATTAACGGTGTCAACCCAGGCTGAAAAACGGTGATAGGTAATAAGTAGGTAGACGTAATTAAATTAGGACTTACGCAAAAACTCTCTGAAACTCTTATTTCTCCGTGCTCTCTGTCTTCCGTTACCTATGCGTAAGTCCTATAAATGTAAAAAAAATTTTATTCGTACCCGAAATCTCTGAGTGCATTTAAGCAAAGCGCTCTAAATCTGTCACGAGAATTACATCTAAATTAAAGTTTGTTTTTTGGGGATTCAAAAAATAGTTTGTAAGATATCCATGTCAGTGTTGCAACAATAACAATTCCGGCAACCACTGAGGCTATTCTTACTGCAACTAGCACCGCAACACCCAAAGCAAACAGTTTTCCAGCGAGAATAAGTTTTTTCATCGACGGTTTGGAAGTATTTTCCAGCTGATGCTTATGCTTAACAGTTTTATGAAAAGGCGCATCAGAAGCATTAATGTCAGCTTCCATCTCCCGGAGTCTGACTTGCATTTCTCGTTCTCGTAGTGTGCGTTCCCGCTGTTCAAGTTCTTTATAGCGATCGTCTTGAGATGTCATCAGTATCCACCCCGTCTAGGACAATGAAAAGATGTCAGCATTTATTCAGTTAATTAGGTTGTATAGAACTTACGTAAATATTTAACATATCCAGTAAAATTACTTTTTTACTCTTTATTGCCTGCCATATTTCAGCTGGAAGTTAGATACCATAAAATGCACTCGCTTTCCGAAAAAATGTTGGCTTTTTGGTGTTAACCTTTAGTGCGTAGGCGTAGCCCGTCGTAGACATCGCTTCAGTCGGTGGGTAAATCACAGGCTGCGCTAGTACTGCTTCCCAGAACCAAAGCTAAGCGCCTAACTACTAACGTGCTATCACAAAGCATGGGCATCATTCACCGTAAATGATGCCTACTTGTTGCCCTTTACGCCGTCTGTTTAGAAGCCGCTTTGGAGTCTGCGGTCGATTTTAACCGGGTAATGGTGGCTTTACGAATGCGATCGCTCTTACGTACCCCGCCTGTCATCTCGTATTCCCGGCTGTCTTTGCCATACTTCAATACCACACCACTGACTAAGCGTTCTGAAGTTTCGCGGATGGTCTTTTCAAGGGTTTCTATTTTTGCCTTTGCCGAGTCAAGGGAGGTTAGCATCATATTATACTGGTCAATCTCGTTGCGTAGTTGCTCGGTTAAGTCAGTTAAATGGTTTAAACTGATAGAATCACCAAAGTCAAGGCTGGAATTAATCGATTTAAATCCGATTACTTTCTGTTCAGTTTTTTCTAGCACGGTAGAGCTTCTTTTTTTGCGTGGCATCAATCACACCTTTTACTAAACTTACCTTTCTAGAGTGTCTCAATGGGACAATGTAGTGGTTCAGTAAAACTTGCAAAAAAAGGTGTTTTTTTAAATAAGATTGGATTGCTAGCTCAGTAATTATACAACGTTAGATAACAAATCGTTGAGAATAGACTTGTGTTGTGAACCAACAGACTTGCGTTGTGAACGAATGGACTTGTGTTGTTGATGAATGGACTTGCGTTGTGAACGAATGGACTTGCGTTGTGAACGAATGGGCTTGTTTTGTGAACTAACAGACTTGCGTTGTGAACGAATATATAAAACTCATATTTGAATTTTGAAATATACCTATATTAGAGAGAGACGCGATAAATTGCCGTCTCTACACGAGAGACGGGATAAATCCTCGTCTCTATAAGAGAGACGCGATAAATCGCCGTCTCTACAAGGCGTTTTTGCCATTTATAATTTTTATCAAAAAACCTTATCCGAACCGTATTACACGCATTCGAGAAACGCTATATTTATCGCTATTTTGTTTACCTTTGGCACAAAATAATCCAAAATCTCTATTTTTACGTCACTTGTCAACAAAAGAATTTAAATGATAATACTCACTTGCGATCGCCTAATTCATAATGAGATCTAAGGCTCAGGCTAGGAATAATATTTGTCTCTCCTCATAGTAACAAAAGAGGGTTTATACCAGAAAAAAGAATGTAACAAATAAACCATGTAGAGACGTTGCAATGCAACGTCTCTACCAAAGGATGTGTTGCAATCATTAATTGTGAACAGAACGGGAATGCGATCATTTTTGCGATCGCCCCTTGTAGAGACGCGATTCATCGCGTCTTTCTTTACCGTACGATTCATCGCGTCTTTCTTTACCGTGCGATTCATCCGATATTTACATAGTGAGAATAATTCCGAGTTTTTTGGGTTGGCAATTACATCAATGCAAAGCAATAATTGCATAAATTTTTGTATAAATCAAAGATGTAAACATGAATTATTACGATCCTCAACCAAAAAATAACAAACCTAAATACAAAGGTAAATATCGAATTGATTCAACGCGTTTGCCAGCGTGGAATTATGCTAGTGATGGTGGATATTTCGTTACTATTTGCACGGACGGTAAAAAATGCTTTTTTGGTGAGGTTGTGCAGAGTGAAATGCAGTTATCACCAATTGGAGAAATTGCTCAGAAATTGTGGTACGAGATTCCTAATCATTTTTCTAATTGCCAGATAGATTCGTTTTGCGTCATGCCTAATCATATTCATGGGATTTTGATTATTAATCAAACACAAGAAGAAGACGCGATGAATCGCGTCTCTACAAGGGGGGATGGTGAACGGGGTGGGGTTACTGGGCTATTTAACCCGATGTTGTCTAAAAATTCCCTTTCTAAAATTATTAGGTGGTATAAAGGACGATGTACATTTGAAATTAATCAAATCTATCAAGGTTTTGGATGGCAAGAAAGGTTTTATGACAACATCATTCGTAATGAATTTGCCCTCGATCAAATTAGACAATATATTATTAATAACCCAATCAATTGGGAACGCGATCGCGAACAACCACCCCATTACCCCTTGTAGAGACGCTATTAATCGCGTCTTTGATTATTTTTATTTTCCTAATCTCCAACCCTTAAAGGCGAAAATGGAGGAATATATGAGAGAGCCAGGAGTACAGCTAGGCTTGCTAATTGACCCTAAGCATCGCCGAGTCTTATCGTCTTGGTGTGCTAGAGGAATGTTTAGAAAATCCGACAACTGTCAGCGCTGAATCGCTATTGCCTGGGTTTATTTTGAGTAAGATGTGGTAGCAATTTTGTACAACAAACTGCTACGCATTTGTGTTCAAAATAGAAATAGGTGTTGCCTTCTGTGCGATCGCCTTTGGTGTAGCAGACAGAGGCTTCTCTAACGAAACGCTAGGCCTAGCTTGTTTAAGAGGCATCATAGGATTTTAGGCAAAGAAGTTGTAAATCATGCCACCGCTATAAGCCAAAATTTTTATAGATACTCACGTTAGGTAAATTCAAAATGGATATCAAAAATGGCTTTGTAGGCACTATTGGCAACACGCCCCTGATTCGCTTAAACAGCTTCAGCGAAGAAACAGGTTGCGAAATCCTTGGTAAAGCAGAATTTCTAAATCCTGGTGGTTCTGTCAAAGACCGGGCCGCACTTTACATTATCAAAGATGCAGAAGAGAAAGGTCTACTCAAACCTGGTGGTACTGTCGTAGAAGGAACTGCTGGTAATACTGGCATTGGACTAGCACATATTTGCAACGCCAAAGGCTACAAATGCCTAATTATTATTCCTGATACCCAATCACAAGAAAAGATAGACGCACTGACAGCCTTAGGGGCAGAAGTTCGTCCTGTCCCTGCTGTACCTTACAAAGACCCCAACAACTACGTCAGGCTATCTGGCAGAATAGCTGCTGAGTTGGAAAATGCTATTTGGGCAAATCAGTTTGATAATTTAGCCAACCGCCGCGCCCACTACGAAACCACAGGGACGGAAATTTGGGCGCAGACAGATGGTAAAATTGATGGGTGGGTAGCTGCAACTGGTACAGGCGGTACTTTTGCTGGTGTAGCGTTGTACTTGAAAGAACAAAATCCGGCGATTAAATGCATTGTTGCCGATCCGCTGGGTAGCGGACTTTATAGCTATATCAAAACTGGTGAAATCAACATCGAAGGAAGTTCTATTACTGAAGGCATTGGTAACAGTCGTGTTACAGCCAATATGGAAGGCGCACCTGCTGATGATGCCATCCAGATTGATGATACAGAAGCATTGCGGGTAGTTTACCAGCTACTACGAAAAGATGGGCTGTTAATGGGTGGTTCCACAGGTATTAATGTCGGTGCAGCTGTTGCCCTAGCTAAGCAATTGGGCCCAGGACATACCATCGTTACCATCTTATGTGATAGTGGTTCCCGATATCAGTCACGGATATTTAACCGCGAATGGCTTGCATCAAAAGGATTGTCAGTAGATTAGTCAAAAGAGACGCGATTAATCGCGTCTGTACAAGAGTCAAGAGTTATTAATTATTCTCCCTCAGCCTCCCCAGCTTTTCCTGCTCTCTTTGTCCCCTCCTCTGCGTCCTCTGTCTTGAAAAGTTTCCTAGGTCGGGCTAACCCTCCTTCTCCTGACGGAGACCGGAGGCGAACAGAACTTTTCGCTGCGTCCTCTGCGGTTCGTTCAAAAATGACAAACACAACTCAACCATCAAACTTCCCCATAATAGACCAACCCTCTTCTCCTAAATGCGTGCGGGTGTGCCAAAATCGCACTTGTAAAAAGCAAGGCGCAGCCAAGGTATTAGAAGCTTTTGCGGCTTTACCAGTCCCGGAAGTGACGGTAACTGCTAGCAGTTGTTTGGGACAATGCGGTAACGGCCCGATGGTACTGACATTACCCGACATGGTTTGGTATAGCGGCGTTCAACCCAATGAAGTACCTTTACTGGTAGAACAACATTTACGAAGTGGTAAAAGAGTCAAACAGATGCTTTATTATCGATTTCATCCACAAGGATAAACCTAATTAAAATCATACAGGTCTGCACTCTTGTTGACTGAAGCGAGGCATCCAATGAACATCCAACTGCTGCGTCAATCCTTAAAACAGAAATGGCTAAGTTACTACGAACAAAATTGCCCCTGGCTTGTCAAAATGCGAATTTGGGGCACTTACGATGGTGTGCGGCGTCCTTTATCTGGTTTTATTTTGGCAACGTTGTCTGTTTTGGAGCCTCAGTTTGATGAGTTACTTACCTTTATCGCTGAGCTAAGTAATAATCCTGATAAAATAGTTGCAGCTTTAGGCCTCAACTTCAATCCCGATGAAGAGTTAAGTTTAATAAAATTAGAGCATTCTGTGGCTGCAAATCAGGTTGAGCGGACATCTTCAGAGGATATAAGTTTAGAGGAGAGCAAAGCTATGCCATTTGTGGCAACTGCTACTAAGGTAGCTCCTCAGCCTATTGCCAAGACGTTAGACTCCCAAAAGCTGCCCTCAGATCTGCTACATACACACAAGTTAATACCATTGTTTACAGTTACTACGGAAGTGGCTCGCACACACAAACCTGTACCAGCGATCGCAACTGCTACTAAAACTACACCTGAGCCTCCTGCCAAGTCACCAGCCGCTTTACTACGTGAAAAACAAGCGCGATCGCAACTTGAGCGACTCTCTTCAGCAACATCCCTAACAATTACCACTGAGGTTCCCAGCAAAGCCAAAACCATGCCCTCTTTAGCATTGGCTACTGAGGGTTCCGGTAATAGCACAGTGCGACCCCTTGGGCAGATCCCTTCAGTAGCATCACTAGCAATTACCACCGAGATTCCTCGCAATGGCAAACATGTAAATATACAACTACAAGACGTTAAGAAAAAACTCAATTTATCACTCAATACTAGTGCCCGTAGTCTAGCTTCGTGGGTAGATGAATTTTGCCAAGGCACTGGAAGGGATTGCAGTAAACAGTAAACGGTAAACAGTAAACAGTTATCAGTAAACGGTAAACAGTAAACGGTAAACAGTAAACAGTTATCAGTAAACGGTAAACAGTTATTAGTCAAGACAATTGGGTTTAAGGGGAACCACTAAGGGGTGCTTACTTTCGACTGAAAACTAATAACCCAAAGCCGATTAGTAGCAGGCGCTATCTGGCTGGTTTAAATCCCCCACCATACACCTTGATCACCGTTTACCGTTTACTATTTACTGTTTACCGTTTACTGTGCAAACTATGGGTATTCGTGAGAAACAAAGGGGATTGCTACTATTTCCCCCTCAGTTTCTCCCACTTGAACTTTTAAGCCAACGCCACCGGCTTTGGTGCGGATGTAACCCAGTCCAAAGTAACCATCAGGAGTTTCTGTGTAACTGGTAAGTTTGCCAACTTTTTCATCTCCAACGGCGATCGCATTTCCAACTTCAGCAGGGGCATTGAGGTGGATACCCCAAAGGTGTTGTTTTACACCTTTGTATGTGTTTAACCTAGCGATGGTTTCTTGGCCGATATAGCAACCCTTGTTAAAAGAAATAGTCTGCCACAAGCCAACTTCCAAGGGGTTGTAATCATCAGTCAATTCCGAATCGGGGGATGGGCGTCCTTCTAAGATTCGCAACGCATCCCAGGCGCGATCGCTCATCTCTACCGCCCCCACCTCTAACAGTTTGTTCCATACCGTGGCTTTATCAGTATAGGGGAAAGTAAAGGTATATCCAGGAGCCGCTAACCCACTACCCACAGCGATTCGCACACCCTCGGCAGGAGGAATTGTATATACTTGGTGATTAGCGTACGGTTGCCCAATTAGTTCACTAATACCCAACTTTTCCATAACAGCATCGCTTCCTGGGCCGATGAGACTAAAAGTGTTGGTGTATTGCGTAATATCAGATAATTCCACTTTATCGGCAAAGAAAATATATTTATCCAGCCATTCCATCAAAAACTGGCGACGGTTAGGTGAAACTAGCAAAATTACCGCATCTTCTCGAACGTAGGCGGTTACTAGATCAATTGTCCTAGCTGTGGAAGTGACGAAAACAGTATCACAACCTTGTCCTGGCTTGAGTATTTGGAAATTGTTAGTACTTTGATTATGTAAGAAGTTGAGGCGATCATCGCCTGCTACTTTGATGCGTCCCCAGTGAGAGCGATCGCATACAGCAACCCCAACTCTTGCGGCTTCGATAGCTGCTGCGTCTTTACCGTCAATTGTAGATGTTGGCATGGTGATGAAGAGTTGCCCTGTTTCAATGTTGTCGCACTGGAAATCTTAGCAAATAAGCGTTTGCAGCTTCAATAGTCGTCTTAATCCTTTGAAGCAAAGCTTCGTCCCAAATATTCCTTAAATCTTTCTCAAAACTTTTTGTAAACTCTAAGTGCATCCTTTCGTGTCCAAAAAATTGAAAATAGCTTCGCGGCTGACAGCTTCAGTATTTTCACCTTCCTTGATAGCTCTTTCTAAAGCTATATCTTCCATAATTTCTGTCAATAAATCAGAAAATACCTCTTTTTGCTTTTGAAGTACCTCAACAATTGCTATTTTCAATAGTTCATTAAGTTCAATCTCGTCTAAGTTAATTTCAGCCATATATACTTTAGTTACTTAATTTTGCTTGATAGTAGCGTACGTATTATTTCAACTTCCACATATGTAATAAAATCAAAAGATAATGGCAAAAGTTAAAAAAGTTATGAAAAGAACTTTTAGTGCGAGTGTATGGCAAGAAGGTAATTGGTTTGTGGCACAGTGTTTAGAGATTGATATTGCTAGCCAAGGCGAGACTGAAACTGAGGCATTGGCTAATCTTGAGGAAGCTTTGTCACTGCATTTTGAATCACCAGTAGCTACTATTATTCCTCAAATCAAGACACTTCAAGTAGAAATAGGTGTCGCTTAAACCATTACCTTATCGTGAAGTGAAGCGTAGATTAGAGGCAGCAGGCTTTGAAGAAGTTAGCCAAAAAGGTAGTCACGTAAAGTTTGCCAAATCTACCGATGAAGGAACCCGTACTGCAATTGTGCCTCGTCATCGAGAAGTCACGATTGTACACTTAGCAGTATTTTAAGACAAACTGGCATAAGTGTAGAAGAATTTGACAGTTTGTAAGTGCGATCGCTTTTTACTGTAAGTTAACTAAAGAATTGTTTCGGCTTGAATTTCTTGAATGATTGTTAAAATTTCTTCTTCTGATTGAATATGCCGTGCTAATACTTGAGCGGTTGATTCAAGCACGCGCTCAGAGAATAATTTAGCTAAGTCCTGCCGCAAATTCTGCCCAATGTAAAATTTGAGTAGTGCTTCAAGTGACATATCTCGATTAGCTGCGACTTTTTTGAGTGATTCCAATGTATCTGTTGGTATCTTTATTGATACTGTTTCTGTATCACGAGGTCTTAAATGTAGTTCGAGTTTTTCATCAGGCTTGTTCATATAGCTTTCTTTCTGTGCGAGTAGCTGGACGAGCGGATATAATGCGTGTTTTACTACCACGTTCTAGATAAACTACGAGTAATAAGCGTTGAGAAAGAGAATAGCCCAAGATGAAATCACGCTGTTGATTATTAGCAGTAGCATCACCCACTTGGTAGAAAGGGTCAAGGAATACCTCTGTAGCTTCTTCAAATGTAACACTATGTTTTTCGATGTTGCTTTGTGCTTTATTTTGATTCCATTCAAATTCAACACCTTGTAGGCGATAAACAATATCCATGTAGGAATTTGACTTTTGGATTAATTGCTCTTTCTAATTTTCCATCATCTTTTCACTAACCCACGTCACAATATTTTCAGATTTGTTTGATGCGAGTAGCTAGAAGGTTTGTTGATTAGAGGATGAGAGGCGATCGCCTTTTACGTAGCAGTGCAATCACTGACGCCAATCTTTTGATTAGTCATTTAAGCTATACGTGCTTTAGCTAATCTTTCCCTCAACACTTACGTAATTATGTCTTCTGAACAATTTCAGGCAGCACATGACAGTATCTACAACGCTGGCACAAATCTCTTACAGTACCTTCAAGAAATTCGCCAAAGTCGTCTCAGTGAAGGAGACGAAACTAAAGGTTTGCAGGGTGTCGAGGTTGAAATCAACAAAGCCCTACACGCATTGAAAGAGAAAGAGTATCAGGTGGCTGTAATTGCAGCGATGAAAGCTGGCAAAAGTACCTTTTTGAATGCCGTGATTGGTGCTGATATTCTGGCAAGTGAAACAGCAGCATGTACAATCTGCCGTACAGAGGTTCGACATATTCCATCTGGGCAAATTTCAAGACTTCTGGAATACCGAGATGGACAAAGACAACCTTTTCTTATTGCTGAGGGTGATGCTGGAAAAATTCAGCAAAAATTTTTGGAACGTACCCGCGAGATTCGAGAGAAAGGCAATTCTGACAACACTATTAGCTTTAAGATAGAGCATCCTATTGAAGCTATTGGCACACTTTCATCACTTGCTGGCTTCACCTTAGTTGATACTCCTGGGCCCAATGAGTGGGAGTCTGCCAATTTCGACGTAAAACTAAAACAAACTACACTGGAAGCGCTACGAAACTGTAATGCAATTTTGTTTGTTTTAAATTATGCTTCTTACAAAGATAATGCTATTTCAGATTTGTTTAAAGATGTTATAGAAAATCGTAAGGAAATTTTAACTGAAAATACGGGTAAGATTTACTTCATCCTTAATAAAGTTGATCAGAAAACAGAAAAAGATAAAGAAATAGCTGATGTCATAAAGGACTTGAAGTTAGAGTTAACTAGCTTTGGTTTTCCAAATCCCATTATCTATCCTGCAAGTTCTAGACAAGGACTTTTGGCGAAATTAATTCAAAAAGAAAACGCAACAGAAAGCCAGATAAGTGATTTTGAAGATTTTTTTAGTGCAAAATATGCTGAAAGAGATGCTAGAGGTAGAAAGGTAATACCTTTGCCATCAGAAATTGCGCCAAAAGCTTTAAAGGATAGTGGCTTACCTACTATTCAAGAAACAGTCATTGAAACCATCACTCAAAATGCTGGTTGGAATCTTTTGAGTGACGCTTTGGCAAAAATTGATAAAGCAGCAAAGACGATTGAAAATTCTTTAAACACTCAATTCAGTGGTTGGGATATAACAATCGAATCCCTCAAAATCCAAGTAGAAAATTACCGTAGACATTCAGAATTTGCTAAAACTAAGGTTGAAACTGTAAAAAAGTCTGTAGAAAAGCAAAAACAGATACTAATAAAAGGTTTTATTCAAGGAGTTAGTATATTTGCTTATGAAGCAAAAGATAAAATCCAACATGAAATTGATCAGATTGCTCAATCTAGAGTGGGTAAATCCACAAAACATAATATTAAACAGTCTAATAATTTGCAAAGCCAGGTACATCAAGATGTTGACTGGTTTGGTATTGCTGGAGAAATAGGCGGAACATTGCTAGAGTTGATTCCTGGTATAGGCAAAGTTTTAGGAAAAGGGCTTAAAACAGTGCTGAAAACATCCAACTCTTTGCTAGACAGTATGAGGCAATCTGTTCCAGACTCATTAAATATTTCTGATTCTGAGTATGATAATCTGCCAGATATATCAGACTCATACATCATTAGAGCAAAAACTAAAGCAGAAGCTCAAAAAATTGGCAGTACCATCAATGATTTTTGCGCTCCTCATATTCAAAGTTGGTGGCTAGACACTCAAGATAAGCTAGTTAGGGATGGTACAAAAATAAGAGAAGCTCTAGTTAATAAAATACAAGAAGATATTCAACAAATATCAAATGAACTTTCTGAATATCTTGGACAATCTTTGCATGTTCATATAAATGTAAACGATATTCAGTTTCCTAGCTTCGAGTTTTCAGGAATCGACGCCAAAATTCAGTATCAGCAAGAAGTATTTACTCGCACACGAAAAGAAGCTAAAAGAGACAGTGGTTGCTGTAAATCGGATAAAGTCTATTATGTAGATGTTTCATACGAAGATAAACATGAATTTTACGAAATTGACTTACGCCAAACAATAAAACTAATTAAGCAAAAGATAGATGAGCAAGTGTCAAGGAATGAACAACTGTTACAGCGAGTTATTGAAAAACAAGTTGAGGAAGATTTCAGAAGTGCAGAGCAACAAATCAACGACTATATTAAAACATTTCAAGATGATTTTGACCGTTTGCTGAAAGAACGGAAAATGAGAGAAGCTGAGGCTGATCAGATTCGTGAAATCCTTAATATTCACAAAGACAAGTTGAATAAATATCTGTGTGAATTGACAGCTATTCGAGTATCCCTGAGTAATTGGAAGCCAGCTTAAACAGTCAGCTAGGTAACTAGACAACTTCACGAATTTAGATAAGCTAAAAAATCGCCTACCTTTATCTCAAAGCCCACAAAGGTGGGCTTTGTTCGTATAGTCCCAGAATTCTATTCTGAGAGCTTTAACTTTCTGGTAAACTTGCAAACGCTTGCTCAACTAACTCCTTAGCCTTAGCATCCAAACGCTGCCAATCCACTTCACCAAACTCATCCATTAAACCAGTATCGATATTAACTGCTTCATTTTCAGGGTCGTACTCAAGAAAACACACTTGATAGCACAGTTCCCACAAATCGATACTGACCTCTTGCCCTTGACGCTGCAAACGTAAATGATATCCTGGATGGGGCATTGGTAGACGAGCAAGAGTTTCTCTAATGTTTTCTGCTTCTTCCGGTGTTGCAGTTTCCATCTCTTGCAACAGGCGAGTCACCAGTGCTTTTAGCTCATCAGTGGTGTTAGGCGGCCAAATCAGTACATCGTGGTAGGTTCCTGTCCAGTTAGATGCATCAAGCAGCTTGCGAAGATTATCGACAACGCGAATGAAAGCGGGTTGCATGAGGATTTCAGCCTGCTGCCATGCAACTGAGTTTGTGATTCTGGGTGGCATTGGTAATAAACAGGGGCACTAAAAGAAAAATAATCTAGTCTGCGTTTATTAAAAAGCTGCGTTTTTAATCTAAATCTTTTCTCAAGATAGCGGATTTCATTGAAGAAAATTTGGAGATATTTATTACCAGCTGGAAAATTAGGTAATAACTCTGGGGAGAGGAATATGATAGGCAAGCTACTAGACCATCGTTACCAAGTAATTCGAGTCCTGGCGACGGGAGGATTTGGTCAAACCTACATTGCCCAAGATACTAGGCGGCCAGGTAATCCTATCTGTGTTGTTAAGCATCTTAAACCTGCAAGTTCCGACCCCAGAGTTTTTGAAACTGCTAAGCGTCTGTTCAACAGTGAAGCCGAATCCTTAGAACATCTGGGCAATCACGATCAGATACCCAGGCTGCTAGCTTACTTTGACGAAAATCAAGAATTCTATTTAGTCCAAGAATATATTGAAGGACATACCCTAACTGAGGAACTTATACCTGGTAAGCGCTGGAGTGAAAGCCAAGTCATTCAACTGTTGCAGGAAGTTCTGAGCATTCTGGATTTTGTCCACCGCCAAGGCGTGATTCACCGCGACATCAAACCAGATAATATCATCCGTCGCGCCTCTGATCAGAAATTAGTTTTAGTAGACTTTGGCGCAGTCAAGCAACTGCGTACATCAATAGTTGCGCCTGGTGGGCAACCTACTGCCACAGTAGTTATTGGCACTCCTGGCTATATGCCTACGGAACAAGGGCAAGGCAAACCCCGCCCCAACAGTGATATCTATTCTCTTGGCATCATCGCTATTCAAGCATTAACAGGATTATCGGCGACAGAATTGCAAGAAGATCCTGAAACGGGTGAAATCCTCTGGCAGCATTTAGTACCTGTAAACTACCGTTTGGCAGCAGTGTTAAACAAGATGGTGCGTTATCACTTCAAAGACCGCTACCAAAGTGCAACGGAAGCGCTGCAAGCATGTCAAGAGGTGATTAATCCTATGCCTGCACTTTCCATACCTCAAGCATCCGTTAAAAATTCTAGTTACCAAGAAACCAAATCTTTACCTCAAATATCTCGTCAGCAAACGGTTGCAGTTGCACCCGCAAATCCTACACCCGCTAAACCTGTCCGCAAAGATTCACCTGACCCATGGCCGCTATTAATTGGCGTATTCTTGGCAGGTGGTGCAGCGGCTTTGGTAGCAAATGTGTATCCAAATGTGAAAAATTTAGCTGCCAATTTTATGGGTGATGATACCGCCTCAGCACAAAATTGCTTGGCTGTTGTCGTGGAAAACTCTAATATTCGTTCTGAACCTAGTTCAATTAATTCTGACAAGATTGTGCGAACTGTTACTCAAGACGCCAAGTTTGAGGTTACTGGCAAGCGGACAAAACGGGGATGGATAGAAGTTAAACTTAATTCTGGGCGTTTGGCTTGGGCGCACTCGGATGTAATAGCCAATAATGACCAATGGGTTTCTTGCCTACGCGATAAAGGGATTGCAATTAAGACAATAGATGATAATACTCTGATTGCTACTCGACCGATTCCCAAACCAAAACCAAAATCTCGTAATGTAGTAACGCCATTGCCAGAAAAATTGGACGAATCAACTGCCGATGAGACATCAGAGCAATCACAGCCTAGTGCTAACAGTACCAAGATTATAGAACAAGCAAGACAGAAGTATGAATCTGGAGACTTGCAAGGTGCGATCGCACTTCTGCGGTCTATTCCAGAAAATACGGTTTCTAATATCAAAGAAACAGGCAAAATGATTACCCAGTGGCAAGAAGACTGGGCTAAGGCAGACGCGTTATTTAATGACATCAACAGAGCACTAGAAGATGGTCAATGGGATAAAGTTTTAGATTATAAAAACCATCCAGAAAAGTTACCTAATACTCAATACTGGCGAAATAAATTAGAACCAATGTTTAAACAAGCTGCTGTCAATCTAGTTAAACAGGCACTCCCTAAAGTCGATAATCAAGAGAATTCTCAACAGGAACGATCTAAAGTTGATAATCAAAATAATTCTCAACGGGAATTCTTCAATACTGACAAATTTTTAACTCCAGAAAGTCCCGACACCATAGAAAAACCTAAAAGTGAATTGTAAGCAGGTAGGCATAAATAATACCGATTCAATTAATGATTGCAACAAATCCTTTGGTAGAGACGTTGCATTGCAACGTCTCTACATGGTCTATGTGTCACATTCTTTTTTTAAATTGGTATAATTAGTAATATTAGAACCCTTCAGAACCTTCCAGTACTTCCAAAAAACTTTTCAACATCAAATAAGCAGAAGTTCCTCCTGGGTCTTGATGACCGATACTGCGATCGCCAAGATAGCTGGCCCGTCCCTTCTTTGCTAGCATTGGTGTGGTGTTATGCAACCCTTGTTCAGCGGCTACTACAGCCGTATTCAAAGCCTCCGTTGTCTTCTTACTCTCTTTTATAGCTTGCTCAAAAGCCACCACAGCGGGAGATAGCACATCCACCATTGTTTTGTCTCCCAGTTGGGCTTTGCCACGCCCTAGCACACCGTCTAACCCAGCTTGGAGTAGTTTTAGCACATCTTGCTCTGTCAATTCTTGTTTACCCGCTACTGCTGTACTTGCACGCAAAAACCAAGTGCCATAGAGAGGGCCACTAGCACCACCAATAGAGGAAATCAAAGTCATGCTGACTGTTTTCAAAATGCTGCTGATGTCTTGATCTGCAAGACTCGGTAACTGACTGCTTACCTTTTTAAAACCGCGATCCATATTAATCCCATGATCAGCATCACCGATCGCAGCATCTAATTCTGTCAAATATTGTTTATTCTGCTCTATCTCGGTTGCAAAGACCTGCAACCATTGTAATATTTGCGCCTGATTCACCATGTTAAGCCCCCCAGTGCCAACTCGGCGTTTTTACTGGTGCATCCCACAGCCGGATCATCTCATCATCCAACTTCAGCAGGGTAATTGAGCAACCTTGCATTTCCAGAGACGTAATGTAAGGCCCAACTAAGTTTCGGACAATTTGCAATCCTTGCTGTTCGCAGATTTCGGCTAGTTTGCGGTAGACAATATACAGTTCAGAAAGGGGAGTCCCACCCATACTGTTGATAAAAGCCAATAGGCGATCGCCTTTTTGCAATGGCGGATTAATCAGTTCCACATCTACCCATTCTCCTTTATCTTCATGCCACTCGCGCACTGTGCGGCTGTAGGCTGCATCCTCAATTATTGAACGCGTTAAAATCTCTGTAATCTCATCTACTGGTTTTATTTCTGTACGCTGCCTACCTGGCTCCCCGTGAATACCGATACCCAATTCGATTTCGCGATCGCTCAATTCAAATGTCGGTGTACCTTTAGCGGGCACTGTACATGAAGTCAAAGCAATTCCCATGCTCCGCCCGTGCAGATTTACTCGACGGCATAAATCTGCTATTTGTGTCAAATCATACCCCTGCTCGGCTGCTGCTCCACAAATTTTTTCTGCCAATATCGTTGTTCCTACACCCCGGCGTCCTTGTGTATATAAGCTGTCCTTCACTGCCACATCGTCATCAATTAAAATATTCAGCACCCGGTTGCCTTCAGCACGAGCTAACTCTGTTGCCATTTCAAAATTCATGACATCGCCGCTATAATTTTTGACGATATAAAGGATACCAGCCCCACCATCTACTTGCTTAGCGGCTTCCAGCATTTGATCAGGTGTGGGTGAGGTGAAAACTTCGCCAGGACAAGCAGCATCAAGCATTCCTTTGCCTACAAAACCAGCGTGCATCGGTTCGTGACCGCTACCACCACCAGAAATAATTGCTACTTTTCCCGGTATAGGTGCAGTGGCTCGGTAGACAAAGGTAGGGTCATAGTTCACCCTGATTAAATCAGAATGAGCCGCCGCCATACCTTCTAGACTTTCTCGCACAAAGTCTTCTGGCTTATTAATCAGCTTTTTCATATTCCTTTATCTTGGTTTTGAGGGTGCTAAAACCAAGATAAAGGAATATTGCTACTTTGACATTTTCATACTTAAAAACGCAAAGACGCCATATAGCTTGGCGTCTTTGCGTCTAATGCAAGAAATCATTTGCAGATTTACTTGTTAGGCTGAGGAGTCATCCGCAGATAGGGTTTAACTTCCTCGTAGCCTTTGGGGAATTTTTGTTTGAGTACTTCTGGATCTTTGAGTGAGGGGACAATTACGACATCCTCGCCATCTTTCCAGTCAGCGGGTGTAGCCACGCTATAATTATCAGTCAATTGCAGCGAATCAATCACTCGCAAAAGTTCATCAAAGTTGCGTCCAGTGCTGGGGGGGTATGTGAAACTCAGGCGCAGTTTCTTATTGGGGTCAATAACGAAAACCGATCGCACTGTCACAGCTGCATTAGCATTGGGGTGGATCATATCGTAAAGATCAGAAACCTTACGATCTGCATCTGCCAAAATTGGGTAGTTGAGAGTGGTGCTTTGAGTTTCTTCGATATCTCCCACCCATCCTTTGTGGGATTCTACATCATCAACACTGAGTGCGATCGCTTTGACGCTGCGCTTGTCAAATTCTGGTTTCAGCTTGGCAACTGTGCCTAGTTCTGTAGTGCAAACAGGTGTAAAATCAGCGGGGTGAGAGAACAGCACAACCCAGCTGTCACCTGCCCATTCGTAAAAATCAATGTCGCCGTGTGTAGAGGCTTGCGTAAAGTTGGGTACTGTATCACCTAGACGGAGAGCCATGAGAGATTCCCTGTAGTTAAAAAGGCATGTGTGTTCTACTTTGCCATCATGACACAAAACCCCGATTCCCCAATCGGAGTTGAGCTGTTTGAAACAAAATTTTAAGTTTTTAGTTTTCAAGAATGCAGAGATAAATAGCAAATAAGCTGATAGCTTTAACAACCGAAGGCGACTTTTACTTCCAAGTATGCGGGCAATTTTGCCGACTGCACCTTGAGTGAGTGTAGATGAGAAGGCAGCAGCGGAAAAATTTATCACTTACTTGTGGTTGCCCCAAACTTAAAAAGTTGCTACAGACTTAGGTTTGCGCCTAGGTACACCAGGAATTGCACTAGGCTTAAAGTCTTCTAGAGAATTTGGGGTTGACCAATAAGCGAAATACAATTCATTGAGACTACCTAAACCAGAAGTTATAGACGATGGGAGCTATTATCGGTTTAGTGATCGCAGCTTTGTTTAATTTTGGAACCTGGTTTTACTCTGAGCAAGCAGTCTTGGCTTTCTACGATGCTAAACCTCCCAGCCGTAGCCAAGCCAAATTACCGCAACCCATGGTAAAGCTGCTTTGCCGACGTGCCAAGTCAATAGAGAAATCTTAACAGAATTAAGCGAGCGCCTTAAAGCAACCAATAACACCAAACTTTTCTATGATTCTCCCCAGATAAATAGTTAGCCGTCTCAGGCTTCAGCCCCTATCCTGACCCCTCCAACTTGAAAAAATGCTGAGTTAAGCGGCAAGCTCAATCTATCGTGATAAACTGCTTTAAGATCATTTGTTCTTGTGTGGCGATGGCGAATCTACCTCATTTCATTCAATATCAAGGTAGCAAGAGGAATTTAGCAAAGCACATCCTCCAGTTTCTTCCCAAAAATATCAATAGGTTAGTAGAGCCTTTTGCTGGAACTGCCGCAATTAGCGTTGCTACGTCTGCAAATCAGATTGCCCGCAGTTTTTGGCTAAATGATCTGAATAAACCTCTAATTGAGCTAGTAGAACTAGCGATAGAAAACCCGCATGAAATAGCAGATTTCTATTCAGAACTATGGAATGAACAACATACCGATTCCATAGCTCACTATTTTGAGATCAGATCAAAATTTAATAAGACTAATGATCCAAAATTGTTCCTTTACTTACTAGCAAGATGTGTTAAAGGTTCAGTCCGTTATAATTCCGAGGGTTTATTCAACCAAAGCCCGGACAAAAGGCGGAAAGGAACGCGACCTGAGACAATGAGAAAAAATATAGCAGGTGTATCCAGTCTTCTAAAAGGCAAATGTAAGTTTACAAGTTTGGATTATCGAGAAGTATTACAGCAAATTCAAGATAGTGATTTCATCTATATGGATCCCCCATATCAAGGGGTATGTGAAAATAGAGATTCAAGATATTTATCCGGGATAGGTTTCGATGATTTTGTATTAGCTCTTGAACAGCTAAATCGAAAAGAAGCGGCATTTGCTATCAGTTACGATGGTAAGTTAGGTGATAAGGCTTTCGGCAAGGTTCTTCCTCTAAGCTTAAGTCTTGAAAGAATCGAAATCGAAGTTGGAAGATCGTCACAGTCTACACTGCTCGGCAAAGAAGAAATCACAACTGAATCATTGTACTTATCGCCAAGTTTATCTAGAAGCCTGGTGAATACTCAAATCAACGATTTCAGTTATATTGGCAAGAAACCAAAGCAACTAGCCCTCCTGGAAAAACATGGAGAATTCGCAGCAGCTACCAGATGACTTCTTGGAACTCTGCCGCTTAATAACGGCAAAGAGACCGAGGGCGGTTATTGAGCACATTTTGCAACACGGATTTATCACGACTGAGGATTTGAAAGAAACCTACGGTTATAACCATCCTCCAAGAGCAGCTAGAGACGTTAGAGAAAATGGTATTCCGTTGGAGACTTTCCGTGTTACTGGAAGTGACGGTAGAAAAATAGCTGCATATCGGTTTGGAGACATTAGCAAGGCAAGATTCACTCGTCTTTCTGGAAGAACAGGTTTATCCAAGCAGATTAAAGAGACGCTGCTCAGCAGATACGGATGTAAGTGTTTTATTTATCTTGAAGAGGTAGATGAACGCCAGTTGCAAATTGATCATCGTGTTCCTTTTGAAGTTGATGGTGAGCCAGATCTACTAGATCCAGAAAACTTTATGCTGCTTTGTGGCTCTGCTAACCGGGCTAAATCCTGGTCATGCGAACATTGTGAAAATTGGAATAACATCAAAGATAAATTGATTTGCTTGTCGTGCTACTGGGCATACCCTGAAAACTATGAGCATATTGCAATGCGACAAATTAGAAGAATAGACCTTCTTTGGGAAGGTAACGATATTGAGATTTATGAAAGGCTCAAGCAAAGAGCCATCAGTATAGAAAAAGAACTGCCAGAGTTTGTTAAAGAAATTATTGAGCGTGAAATCAATCGTAATGGCGACGGCTAACACTGCGTTAGTGTGGACGGAATAGAGGTATCGGTGGGCGTTAAAGGTTATCTGCCGCTGCACAACTTCACCGTTATTGACTGAATATTGCCCTATCCAGTAAGACCCTAATTATACTCTTTTACCAAGATCCCAAATGGGTTCTATACGTTAATTGGGATTAGTTTTGTCATTACAGATATTGTCGTCAAAGCAGTTCTAGCACCTGTTTAGCGATAAGTACTGTTGTATTTTTTGGGTTAGGACTGCTTGACCAAAATTCCTTGGTAGGCTTGGATTGTTTGACGAGCGATCGCATCCCAACTAAAATGTTGCAATGCATATTGTCGGGCATTTAATCCCCGTCGCTGGCGTTCTTCGGGATTTTGCAAAGCCTCTTGCAGTAACTCAAAAAGTGCTTGTACATCTGTTGTACCCACCCAGCCAGATTCACTATCGCGTACCTGTTGACAAATATGCACTTGATCAGAAATTACCACAGGTATGCCTGCAACCATCGCCTCAGCTACAGCAATTCCAAAATTTTCATAGTACGAAGGCAAGACGAATAAATCAGCAGCTTGTAGTAAACTAACCTTTAATTCACCAGTGACAAAGCCAGTGATTGTAGTGTGCGATCGCAATGGTGAATTTTGAATTTGAGATATTATTTTTTGTTCATAATTTGGATCTTGGGGATTTGTTCCAGCTAAGACAAAGTGAAACTTATAACCAATTGATAGCAGCTTTTCTAGTGCCGGAATCAACAGATTTAATCCCTTTTTCGGGTCAATTCGTGACATAAACAACACCAAGGGGATTTCAGCAGGAATACTAAATTGCTTAAGCAAGATATCTTCTCCCCCTTTCCCCACTTTTTCTTTAACACCCAAGGGAATAACCAAATCTGGCGTAGACACTCCAAATCGTTCTGATATTTTGGCTTCTTGATTGCTGGTAAAATGAATTGCTGCCGCACCAGCTAAATTTTGACGTTCTATAATTGCGGCATAAAGCTGTTTTAATTGCTTTTTCTTACGTAAATCGGCTGGATCGAGAGTACCCAAAGGGCGCAAAATATAAGGTAGCTTTTGTTGACGACACACAGTTGCAGCGGCACTACTTACGGGAGAGAATAGAGCATGAATATGCGCTAAGTCAAACTCATGAGCATGAATTTTCAGCCACTTTAGTAAATCCAACGAAAATTTGTAGCGACGAAACGGTGCACAACGAAAGTAAATTATTTCATAGCCATCTTGTTTTATTGGACGATTTAAGGGAACATCCAAGGATTTTTGACCAATATCGCCATTACTATCAGTTGTGAGAATTGTAACTTCTACTCCCTCTTGTGCCAATGCTGGAGCTAGTCCTAATACCATTTGACTTGGGCCGCCATAAATTAGAGAAATTGAGGGGACAATTTGTAGGATTTTCATTTTTTTGTTATTTGTCCTTTAGACTTATTGTAAAAATCTAAGTTATGAGTATTTGAAACCACAGATAAACACAAATGCACACCGATAAATTATCTGTGTTTATCTGTGGTTCTATTTTCATAAAATTAAGTTTTGAGAAAGTCGAGTGACTAATGACTATTAACTAATTCTTGATAAAACTCTAATTGCTGCTTAGCTAAAGCTTTATTCGTGTATTTAATCATGGCTTCTTGATAACCCATTTCACCGAGAGTGCGGGCAAAATCTGGTTTATCCATTAATTGAACTAAGCAATTAACGAGAGCTTGAATATCACCTTCGGGAAATACTAAACCAGCATCGCCAATTACATGCGGAATTTCACCAGAATTAGAACCAATTACAGGTACTTGGCAAGCCATTGCCTCAATTAATACGTGACCAAATTGTTCTTTCCAGCCAACTGAAGTTAAGGTTTTAAACTTGTAAGTTGTTTCCGAAGGTAAGATTAAAGTACTCATTAAATTGATATAATTAGCTACTTCGTTATGAGCCACACTTTCTACAAGTATCACACGCTCTTGAAGATTATTTTCTGCTACTAACTTTATCAATTCAAATTGCAGTTCTCCTCGCCCTAATAGTAGTAGTTTCCAAGGTTTATTTTTTAAACTGAATAATGCTTGTAAAAGTGTTAATAATCCCTTTTCTTGCACAAAGCGTCCAACAAAACCTACTACAAAATCTCCTGTTTCAATACCCAGTTTTGATGCTAACTCTGGTTGAGTTTGGGGAGTAAACAGACTTTCGTCTACACCCAGTTGTGGCATAACTTTAATCGGGCCTTGATATCCCCGTTGGCGTAAAACTTCTGCTCCATCCTGATTACCAGAAATTATGCCGTGGCTATGATTCAGGTTATATTTTTCTAATAAAGCAACTGGTAATTTTAGCTCGTATGGTAGATTCCACCAGGTAAAAAATACATTTTTTGCCTTGAGTCCTAATAGCTGATTTAAGGCAATCATCTGACTATAAGCTAGTCCCCTAGAACCTTGTTCTACCTGGATGATTTGGGGACGAAACTGCCGTAATAATGTGATTAAATCAGCACCGAAAGTAAGAAGTCCCTGATGATTTTGACTAAAATTAGAAATAGGAACTATTTTAAATGCACCTTCATCGCGGTATTCAGTTTCAATAATTTTGTTTTGCACGCCACCGGGTTTCCAGCGCTTTGGGACAACAACTGTGACTTCAATTCCTGGTTTTAGTCGTGATAAAGCGCGTAATTTTTCACAGTTGAGGTCTACAATATAAGTATGGCTAGCAATTAAAATTTTCATTGGTATTTTCGATTATAATTTGGAGAGTTGAAACCACAGATAAACATAAATAAACACAGATGAATAAATAAGAAATTTACCTGTGTTTAACGGTTGCATCTATAGTTAAATAAATTAAAGTTGATCTAATCGACTGTAAATTTGACCATCATTCCATAATGATTGGATGACAGTACTCAGGGCTTTGAAAAAACCTAAAGTGTAGAAAACGGCGCGAGTTGCAATTTTGATGGGGGAACCGCTTTTGTGACAGGGTGGGCGTCCCAAGACGTGACAGTCAAACAAACGGGCGTATAAGCGTAAGGCTTGGGTAGCGGTGAGGTTTTTTAGCCCCAGTAAGAAATGGTTGTGGTAAAAGGTGAGTTGATATTTGAGCGATCGCATACTAATATCATGACAACCCCCCGTTTCTTCACCTAAATGCACTAAATGGGCCTCTGGGTCGTACCAAATCTTATATCCCGTCTGGCGAACTCGTAAACAAAAATCTGATTCTTCTCGCACTGCGCTACCGCGAAACCTTTCATCAAACCTCAGTCCGTGCTTAGTAAAAATTTCGCGGCGAAAAGACATATTGCAACCCCTGGCTGTCAATACCTGCTGGGGTTTAGTTGTATGTACTAAATCAATATGATACCAAGCAATTCCTGGATCCATTGCCTGGGGAGGCAAATATTCAATCTGCATATCACCCCCAGAGTCACCCAATTTCATTCTGTCAAATACTCGCCCTGCGATCGCCCCAACTTCTGGATTTTGTACATAGTTTTTTGCATGGGCTGCTAAAAATCCAGGGGTTAACTGAACATCATCATCAATAAACAATACTATTTCACCAGATGACCGCCGCACGGCATAATTTCGCGCCCCTGGTAAACTCGCCCAATCTAAACGCAACCATTTAATTTTACCTGCTCCCGCCTGTTCCTCTAGATAAGCTTGGATTTCTGGTTGGTGTTTTGGGGTTTGGTCTACAACCAAAACTTCAAAGTTCGGATAGTCCTGCTTGAGGACATCAACAATACTATCCCGTAGCGGCTCCTCTCGACTATAGGTCGGGATAATCACTGAAATTAAAGGCCAATAATCCATAAGTTTTTATACTAGGATAGTTTTGCTATTTTGATAATTAGATGATAACCAAGTAATAATTAGTTTTAGGAAACTTCAGTATACTCCCGCTGCTGCTGCATATAAATTGTCAAATAACTCGTTTTGTTTTTCTGAGTTGTGCAAATTTTGAGCTTGAGCTAACGCTCCTGCACTTAAATATTCGTAATGTTCTGGTTTATCTGGTCTATCAATAAATTTGATTATTTGTTGTAATGCTTGCTCTGCTAAATAATCATAGGTGCTATTTAGAATATCCCAATATTCATCAGTTTTGGTTTTTTCTCCGTGCAACCAATTGCTCCAGTGCCTAATATCATTAACTGGTAATTTTAAAATATATCCATTTTCACCATGACGAATAAACTCTGGCAAAGCGCAGACATTAGTTGTAATTGCAGGAGTAGCGACCGAAAATCCTTCGATGATACTATAGCCGTATGTATCATGTAATGTAGCCATTAATTGAAAATGGCTTTGCGATAATAATTCAATAACTTGTTCGTTAGGAATATTTTTGTGAAAAAAAACGTTATTTAAATTAAGTAATTTTAAATCATCTATATATCTGTCGCGCTCAGGGAAATCAGTAGGTACTCCTGAACCATATTCCAGTCCAGATATGATGTGTATAGTAATAGGTAAACCTAGTTTTTCGGCTTTTTTTGCTAACCTTAAAGCGACAATCCCACCTTTTCTAGCAAAGTGGTTTCCTATAAAGACAAGCTGAAGATTTTGTTGTTCTTGATAACGTTTAAATGAATGAACTCTGACAGGGAAATTTGGATGGATAACAACTAATTTGCTGCTAATTTTTCTTTCTATCTTCCAGCCTTCTATCCGCTTGGCTAATCTCAGCTTGGCGTAATCTGAGATAGCTATAATTTTCTGGCAATTATCGAGCGCTAAGCGATTATTTAATAACTCATAAATTACAGCTTCTCGTTGATTTTGAGGATTTCTATACAAAACCCGATGATCTTCAAATGTAAGAAACCAAGGTTTATTCGTATATAAAATTCTATTAAAAGAATGAATAGCTTGATATCTTCCCCATAAAGGTTGCCAAGCAATGAAGCTAGCTAAAGGATACCAAATTTTTTCTATTGGATATCTACCTGCGGGAAAAGGCTTGGGGCGGATTAGTGTATGTCTGGAATTACGAGGTAGATTAGGAATACTGAGGTGTTTTTGACCTCCTATAATAACTTTTACCATTTTTGTCTCACTCAAATTTATGTTTGTAACCGTTTTCGCTTGGTTTTTTGTTGAGGGTCAGTATCTTCCTTCTCTTGTTTCTCCAAGACTGGCAATTTGAAAAGAACTCCCGCAAAAAACCAATAATAGACAGCAACCGGGTCTACATCCAGAGGGTAGTAATAGGTGTTGTAACTAATAAACAATATAAACACCCATAAAGCAGCTCCGTAACTGCGGAAATTACGGTTTTTTATAGAGCGATACGTTTTGAAGGCAATGATTGTTAAAGTTGTCACCAAAGCCAAGAACGCTAATAATCCAACAATTCCCACTTCAAAAAGTACTTTGGGGTAGTAGGTTTCCACTAACTTAGTTGAACCCATTGCACGTGCAGAGTTAGTTGCTCGACCTAAGCCACTTCCCAAGGGCCCGTCTACATTTTTCCAATTCTCTTCAAATTGCTGGACGATAAAATCTTGAGGTGGTGAAGCGTCCCAGCGGCTTGTAAAACTCTCGGTTCTCTCTTGCACGACAGCAGGGTTAGTTACCATCGCAATTCCCAGAATCAAGGCAAGTCCTATACCAATGGGGATAAACCGTTTGAGGTTAGCAATTTGACCAGTAAGCAATAACAAAATAATGAAGCAGGTTGGTACTAAAGCTAAAGCAATTCTCTGCCCAGAGACTACAGCATTAATAAAGACCAATGCTAAAGAACCTAAACCGAGCATCCGCCATATTACTGATGGGTCAGTGAAGCCTGTAGCAAACGTAAAAAAGGTGCTGGCAATCAAGAACCACGCCCATTGCCAAGGAGCCACAAAAGTTCCTGGTAGGCGAATAATCCCTTCTTCGGGACTATATACTAGCGCTCCACCAAAATAACACCGAGCTTCGAGTGTAGCTCTAAATAAGGCATCTCCTTCGAGTCCTCTAGTGCCTTGGCATACACCAGTTAGGAGTAACAAGTACTGAATAAGTCCTAGTACACAGCAGAGGATGATGAGAACAATCTGTAAGCGCGATAAAAATAGAAAATCCTGCTTGTTGCGAATTAGATAGTAAGCACAACCAATCAAAGGTACGTAGCCTAAAAATACTTTCAGTCCCAAAATTCCCATACCTATGGGTATTTCTTTCGGTGCATTTTCTAATAGTCCGACGCTAGGCGGGTTGAACTGCTGTCCACCATTGATAAATAACAGTGTTAACAGACTACAACCCAAGACAATATACAGCGGGATTTTAATGCCTTGGGGAATAATTAGGGGTAGTCCTTGCTTACGGCAAGTTTGCCAAAATCCAATTAATGCTGGAACGTAAAAGGAATCTTTAGCTAATTGGAGTATGGGACTATTGCCCAAATAGTAGGTAATAGTACCCCCAATAGGTACATAAATGATGAAAGCAAATAGCGCTTGGCGGGGGTATTTGAAGGAAAAGGACATGACAAGTATCCCCAAGACCGCAGGAGCCGCCATTTTCATTCCACCTACGAAAAAGAGCAGAATGCCAACAAAGACACCGCCAAAGGTGGCGGTGGTAAGCAAGCTAATGAGTTCTTTACGGGCTTGGGCTGCTTTGCGCTTTTGAGCTAACCTTTCTTTGAGGCTAAGGGTAGGAGTTTCCTTTTTAGCCTGCTTTTTTGAATTTTTAGATGATTGAGATTTTGTTTTGAATTTTGGCATAGTGGCACTGTAGCCTATCAGCCTCGGAAAATAATATATTATAGTTGATAAATTTATGAGAATTACTGTAATTTGTACAGTCCGAATTCATCCCTAATTGATTGATTTAATAGTTTGCGATTAAAAATGCTGAATCTTAATCTTTTGGAATTATCAAAAAGATTTTCTCCTGTTTCCAGAATATAAATTGCACCGGGGAATGGTAATGATTTAATGGCTTTCGCTTTGTTTTTGAGAATATCTCTAACTTTGCCGTGGTCTATATAATATCTGTAGTATCCGTAGCCACGATTATATTCTGGAGCTTCTGGTAGATAATTCAAATCATATCGAGTAATGTTACAAGTACCGCACATTTTATAAAAATTGTTTCTTTTAATATATATATATTTACTTCCTTCTTGATATTTATAACCTTTATTTATAACCCATCCATCAGAATCAGGATGTTGTTGAATAAATTTGGCTAACTTTTTACTGACACAATCGTCAGCATCAACTGCCATAGTATGAGTAGGACAAAATTGACGAGCATAAATCAATCCTTTCAAGATTTTACGTCCTTTATCTGTGTCTCCTTTAGCTACAGGGTTAGTCTCGTTTGCAGGTGAAAAATCAACAGTAATGTATGTAATATGGGAATGATTAAATTCTATTTTTGGCTTTTCGTGACAAACAACAATAACGCGAAAGTTGGGTGAGGTTTGATTGCAGACTGATTTAATGCATCTTTCAAATAACTGTGTAACACGCTCCCATG
This sequence comes from Komarekiella atlantica HA4396-MV6, assembly GCA_019359395.1. GTDB lineage: Bacteria > Cyanobacteriota > Cyanobacteriia > Cyanobacteriales > Nostocaceae > Komarekiella > Komarekiella atlantica. The sequence continues at coordinate 56,339 of JAHHHK010000028.1, read as the reverse complement.
AATTGGAAACTTGGGGGCTTTTGAGTGGAATAATGAAAACCAGCATTATGTAGCAATCCTATTTGATTTGTGAAAATCGAAAGGCTCAGATTCCCGAATTCTTTGAGAATTCGGAAATCTTATTCACGAATGATTTAGGTTTGCAAAAGCTGTAAGGGAAAATTGGCGCTTGTTAAAAGCTAGGATAGTGCTAACTTAACTCATTAGATATTGCTGGACTTTTGAGACTAATTCACTTGTCCAGTGGTTGGCAAGTTCAGCGTTGACGGCTTCCACCATAACCCTGATTACTGGTTCTGTACCAGAAGCGCGAACCAAGATTCTACCAGAATCACCCATTGCTGTTTCGGCAAGGGTGATCGCTTGTTGCAGAGATTGGCAATCTTTCCATCCTAAACGGCGATCGCGATCGCTTGCTCGCACGTTGTGCAAGAGTTGCGGATAAGTCTGAAAGCTTTGGTCTACTAACTCTGCTAAGGAAACACCCGCCTCTTTTACCAAAGCTGCTAAATGCAAGGCTGTTAACAAACCATCACCAGTCACGCCATAATGACGGCAAAGAATGTGACCTGATTGTTCGCCGCCCAGCATTCCCCCAGTTCTGAGCATTTCTGCTTGCACATATTGGTCGCCAACTGCGGTGCGAATTAAGTTTCCACCTTGTTGCTGCCAAGCTCTCTCAAAGCCTAAGTTGGCCATGACTGTGGATACAATCAGGTTGTCTGGCAATTGTTGCTTTTGTTGTAACTGGCGTCCCCAGAGATAGAGAATGTAATCGCCATTAACTTGCCGTCCTGTATTATCTACAGCTAAGACGCGATCGGCATCGCCATCAAAGGCAAAACCCAAGTTAGCATTATGTTCTTTAACAACAGCTTGCAGAATTTCTAGGTGAGTAGAACCGCAGTTGACATTGATGCGATCGCCATCTGCTTCATTATGCAAGCAGATCACTTCTGTCCCCATTTCTTGAAAAACGGATGGTGCTAACCCGACTGCTGCACCCCACGCCAAATCTAAAACAATCTTCATCCCCTGAAGATTTACAACACTGTGCAAGGGTTTTTTCAATGCCTCACCATAATGCTCTACTAACTCGAAGCGTGAGTAATGCCGTCCCCAATTACTGATACTAGTAATAGATGATATTTTGCCACGTAGTCCCGCCTCGATTTCAGCCTGCAATACTTGGGGTAACTTCGCCCCATCTGCGCCAAAAATCTTAATTCCATTATCCTCTGGTGGATTGTGGCTAGCAGAAATCATCACTCCGCCGATGGCATCACTAATGCTGGTGAGATAAGCAACGCAAGGAGTGGGACACAAGCCCAAATACCAAACCTCTATTCCTGCGGCCGTTAACCCTGCACTCAAAGCCATTGCCAACATATCGCTGGAATTTCTAGAGTCCTGTCCGAGAATCACTGGCCCTACTTTAGCGGCATGGGTACGTAAAACAATACCTGCCCAAAAACCAACTTGCAATGCTAAGGGCGCATTCAACAATTCTCCCACCCGTCCGCGAATGCCATCTGTACCAAATAGAGGACTCGCTGGTAGTGGGATTAAATTCAGTGCAAAACTGCCTTCAATACCTTTACCTAATCCGTTAATTTCGGAAGCAGAACCCCCAGGAATCCCCGAAGTCCGAGTTATAGATGAAACCATAAGTTTAAACACTCCACACAATCACACTGAAAAATAGTACTTGAAACTTTATTCCACTTCGACAGAATACCTTATCTATAATTGTTCTTAGTTTTTAAAAAATTATTCTAATAAAACTATTTTTCCGCAAAAACACGTAAAAATATGTCTATCTTATGTAAATTTTTCATGAATTTAAGTATTGATTTTAACGTTAAGAGCAAGTTTTACATAATTTTAGCTAATTATTACTTTATATAATTCCAACTTCAGTCTTAGCTTTATATAAGTATTAGTTCACACTTTAACAATGCCACAGATCCAAAACAAGCTATGATAATCCTACTTTTAGAGTAATCGCAAGTATTTCTCAGCGAAGCTAAGAATGAAAGCGAAATTTAGCTAATAAAAACAAAAAATTAAAACTCTTGGACAGCGCTTGTATTGCTTTATAGCCGTTGCTGTGTTAAAAACTCAAAAATATCATAGCTTAAAAAATTTTAATATAAATTCTCATCAAAAAGTTTTAAGGTAACGTTTTAATGGCTTTTTTGGCCGTTCGTAAAATCAAAACTCCGACAGTTAACTTTTTAAAGTTGAGAAATTTAGCATGAGCAGCAATTTAGCAACCAAATTACGTGTAGGTACTAAAAAAGCCCACACGATGGCGGAAAATGTGGGTTTTGTCAAGTGCTTTTTAAAAGGAGTGGTGGAAAAACACTCCTACCGAAAGCTAGTTGCTAACTTCTACTTCATCTACTCAGCGATGGAAGAGGAGATGGAAAAGCATCGTCAGCATCCGATTGTTTCTAAAATTAACTTTCCCCAGCTAAACCGTAAGCAGACTTTAGAGAAAGACCTGAGTTTTTACTTTGGTAACAACTGGCGGGAGCAAATCCAACTGTCTTCCGCAGGTGAAGCTTATGTACAGCGCATCCGGGAAATATCTGCAACAGAACCGGAACTGCTAATTGCACATTCCTACACACGTTACTTAGGCGATTTATCTGGAGGACAAATTCTCAAAGGCATTGCCCAAACGGCGATGAATCTGTCTGATGGACAAGGTACTGCCTTCTATGAATTTGATGAGATTTCTGACGAGAAGGCATTTAAAGCCAAATATCGTCAAGCTTTGGATGAATTACCACTTGATGATGCTACAAGCGATCGCATAGTTGATGAAGCTAATGCCGCCTTTGGCATGAACATGAAGATGTTCCAAGAATTAGAAGGTAATTTGATTAAAGCGATCGGTTTGATGCTATACAATAGCCTCACACGGCGACGCGCACGCGGCAGCACTGAACTCGCTACTGCTGAATAATGAGTTACCAGTACAGGGTGTGGAGTGTGGAGTCATAAGTCCAGACAGCCTAACGAAAGATAATTTATAGCTGTCTTTAGAGAAAGAATGAGCGCTAAAAATGCTCAAAATATTTAGGGGCAATAGCCCTGTGACTGCTTTACATTGATGAAAGCAACCATAGGGAGATTGCCCCTCAATTATGCCTACTAAGCTAAATCCTTCAGGGTGTTTTGTTGGGATCTATTTGCAGAGCTTCCCGATAATCAGCTTAGAATAACTAAGTCAAACTTAAGCTAAGCTAATTCTCAGTATTTAGGTTTGTAATTTTTACAACTTATCATACTGATAAAACAACGCAAAAATATGGCTGCAAAAATTCCTGTTACAGTAATTACAGGCTTCTTAGGTAGTGGTAAAACTAGCCTAATTCGCCACCTACTACAAAACAACCAAGGACGCCGCATTGCTGTTTTAGTCAATGAATTTGGTGAACTCGGTATTGATGGCGAATTGTTGAAATCTTGTCAAATTTGCCCCGAAGATGCTGAGGGTGGCAGTAATATTTTTGAATTAACAAACGGTTGCTTATGTTGCACTGTGCAGGAAGAATTTTTCCCCACAATGCAAGAGTTAATCAAGCGGCGAGATAGCATTGATTGCATTTTGATTGAAACCTCTGGTTTAGCCTTACCAAAACCTTTAGTGAAAGCTTTTCGCTGGCAGGAAATTCGTAACGCTGCGACTGTAGACGCCGTGATTACCGTAGTAGATTGTGCAGCAGTAGCAACAGGGACATTTGCCAGCGACCCAGAGGCAGTAGCAGCCCAACGGCAAGCAGATGATAGTTTAGAACACGAAACACCCTTGCAAGAATTGTTTGAAGACCAACTTGCTTGTGCAGACTTAGTGGTGTTAAATAAAACTGATTTGGTTGATGCCGAGACATTGGCTCAAGTTGAAGAGTTGATTAAACAAGAGTTGCCCAGAGTTGTGAAGATTGTAGAGAGCAATTGCTCTCAACTAGACCCATCTATATTATTAGGATTCCAAGCCGCAGTCGAAGACAACTTAGATTCTCGTCCCAGTCATCACGACACTGAAGAAGACCACACCCACGACGAAGAAATTACCTCAACTCACCTCATTTTAGACCGTGCCTTTGACCCAGAAAAGCTGCAAAATCAGTTACAAACACTGGTGCACCAACAAGAAATTTATCGGATTAAAGGCTTTGTGGCTGTGCCTAATAAACCTATGCGTTTAGTGATGCAAGGCGTGGGAACACGATTTGATAAATTTTACGATCGCCCCTGGCTACCAGAAGAAGTCAGACAAACTCGCTTAGTGTTCATCGGCCGTGATTTGAAATCTTCAGAAATAGAATCACAATTAGTAGCTTTGTGAGTGCTGAGTTAAGTAATCTTCTATTCCTCCATCTCCTGTCCTCATTTTTATGTCGATATCTCAACTGTTTAACATTGCCAATCTTTTTGTTTTGCCCTTTTGGGCCTTGATGATTTTATTACCAAACTGGAAAGTTACACGGCGAGTAATGGAATCATATTTGCCTTTTGTGCTGTTAGCTGGAGTATATTTATATTTGTTTATCAACAGCATTACACCAGAAAATGCTCAAGATTTTTCAAATATTCAGTTAACTGATGTTGCACGACTTTTTGCTGATGAAAAAGTTGCAGCAGCGGGTTGGATTCATTTTTTGGTAATGGATTTGTTTGTTGGTCGTTGGATATATTGGGAAGGGCAGAAAACAGGTGTTTGGACGTTTCACTCTCTAGCATTGTGTTTGTTTGCTGGCCCTTTGGGATTACTGTCTCATATTTTGACTAACTGGATTTCGCAGATATTTTTCCCAAAATTACAGCCAAATAAAGAGGCGACTACAGCAGAAAAAACCGCGTCGCCAACTAGCACGTAATTAAAGAAAGAGACAAACTCAAGTATTTTGGTGATAGGTAATTGAATTTCTTCAATTACTTATTACCTGATTTTAAAATCACGAAGCTTAGGCTTTTCTATAGTCGGCATCTAACCAACAGCGTGGTAAATCTTCACCAGAAGGAAAAACGAGGTTTTCTTTTTTATAAGATTCAGGTGGTTGTTCTTCTTCTCCTTGTTGTTCCCGTCCGTGAATGACATCATTATTTGGGTCAATTAATTCTTGAATTTCTTCAATTTCTACCAATTCACCAGACTCTTTAATTTGTAAAAGCATGTAACTATCCTCAATAAGTTTGCATGAAAATTATATGTGAGTTTCAAGATAAACTTGCTCACATTTGACTCAGTTTGGAAAACTAAAATTCCCTAATATTTAAGGAAAATTGTTACCAAATATATATACAGATTCACAATAGTGATCTATTTGCATCTGTGTTTTTTTATAAAAGCGAGTTGCAAAATTTTTAATTGTATTTAAAAAAATTGGCAAATGAAAAATTCAAATCCCAGTTTAATTAAGAAATGCTTACTTAGCAAATTGTTTAACTAAGATATACCCTTGATTTAGTGATTAGATTTCGCGTTGATATTTCTCTAAAATATCTACTAGGGTGACTTGACATTGTAGTGGTAGTAAATCGATTAGAGGAAGTTCACGTCTTCCACCACCAATTTTTACTGGAATAGATTCCAAGACTTTTACAACTCGGTCTTCATTTATAGCATTGGAAGTGATTAAAGGATACAGTTGTTCGGCAACCACTGTATGCAGTTTGGCATCAGATAAATAAAGATGCCACTTGGCAATATCTATGTAGACATTTTCGCCAATTTCAGATGCTAGGGCTTCTAGCATTTCTGTGGTGTTAGTCTTAGCCATAAAAATAACCCTAAATTAAGAAAGAGTGTTAACTCTCAGGCTTTTTCACATTATCGCTCAATAAACCAGGCTGATTCTACTGCCACAGGTTACAATCGCCCTAGTATTAGTAATCCGTCTTCAGGTGGATTTGGATGGTGTTTCGGTGTAGTTGGCGATCGCAGCAATATAAATGAGATGCACCAATAATACTATTGTCCAGCTGGCTGTTAACCAGGGCAACCACTCCCAGGTAGTTGCTTTCAAGTTGTGGACAAACCATAACCCGGAATTAATAGCAGCAGCGATCGCCACATGTATGGCAAAATTCATCCGGTCATCTAATTTGCGGAACTCTGGGTCATTGCGATCGGGTTTGCGAGGCCAACGAGGAGGCATAAATATTTGTTACAAAGTTGAATACACCTTAATTATTCTAAGGTTTTTGGGTGTGTGCTTGCTATTAAAACTTTACAACCAGTCATAATCAAATTGAAAGTCAAGAGCAGTTGGGTTAAATCTTATGACTATTTTTGAGCAAACAGACCCCGACCTCCTTTATCCCGACAGTGACGGCAAACCAATGGCAGACGACACGGAGCAGTATGTTGGATTGTCCTAATTAAGGAGAATTTGGAAATTCTATTTGCTAACAATGAAATGTTTTGATTGCAGGAGATTTGCTTTGGTATCCCGTTCGTTCTCAATTGATTGCACCGACTGCACCTGACGTGATGGTTGCCTTTGATAGACCAAAGGGCAAACGGCGTTCCTATCGTCAGTGGCAAGAAAACAATATCCCACCGTAAGTAGTCTTTGAAATTCTCTCCCCTAGTAACAATGCCAAAGAAATGGATCGCAAGCTAGAGTTTTACGATACCTACGGTGTTGAAGAATACTACTTATACGACCCTGAAAGTTTTCAACCAGATGGCTGGTTGCGGCAAAACAACCATTTGAGTAAGCTATGGCAAATGGATAGTTAGGTTAGTCCTCGTCTGGGAATTAGATTTGAAACTGAACAGAAAGAGTTAGTAATTTACCGTCCAGATGGACAGAGATTTTTGAACTCGTTAGAACTCAATCAACGGGCAGAACAGGCTGAGTTATTAGTAAAACAAGAACGCCAACGCGCAGAACAAGAACGTCAACGGGCAGAACAGCTAGCAGCATACTTGCGTGGTATTGGCATTGACCCCGATAATCTCCCATAAGCAAATTTAACCCAGCTCAGCTATTTTAAGGAGTTTTCTATTCCCCAATGGCTACGAACCTACTCCCTAAACTTTTGAGCATTATGTAAAGATATAATCCCAGATTTATACAGCGATGTTATAAATTTAACTTATAGTCTTGATGCATGTATTTACTGCTTTCCTTTAAAAATTTACTCTTTATTGGTAGAAAAAAATTTTTTATTAAAATTTTCTAATACTGAAAATCAAATGCAAGAAATATCACCCTACTACACGAAAAAAACATAAGTTTTTAGAAAATACTTAATTAAACTTTGCAAACATTTTTGAATGTATTAGATATTGCTATTTATCTATATATTAAAGATTTGGTAAATAAGTTTACTTGGTCTTTTGCTTATGATAATTAAATAATTACTGCTCAAAAATAAAATTTTCAGAATACTATAATTCCTATTTTTGATGCTCTTGCTTTGACAATTATAAATTTTGTCGCTGTAGAAAATTTTGTTTTTCAAACAACTCATTAATTAAATGAAAAATATCTCTTGTTTTACTATCACACTTATTAGTGTAATTAGTTTGCCAGTTTGTTCTGCCAAAGCAGCTACTATTAGTTTTACTGCGCCTACTTATTCAAAGCCCATTGAAAATTTCTCTTCTTGGACTGAATCGGCAAATACTTTTTCTCCAAATGTACTAAAAGCAAGAGCAAACTCTTATGATTCGGACAATATAGATATATTTACAACAAGTCGATCAGAAATAAAAATAAGACAAAATAGTACTTTTACGGTTAATCCAAGTGGCAATGAGAAAATTGGACAGAAAGTTAAAGGAGTTCTTAAGGTAGGACTTTTTGGACTACTTACTGGTAGAAAACCAACGTATCAGAACCTTAACAATACAGGAAGTTATTATGCATCAGTTGCAGCCAGAGTAGACGCAGAATTTGCATCATGGTCTTCGCCTGCATATATTATAGACTCTACCAAAACCTCAAAGTTCATTACTTCTCTTTCAGTTAATGATGAAATTAGTGTTCCTGGCTTGTTACAAGTAGGAAAAACATATAATTTCGATATGGTTTTATTTGTTAATTCTTCTGCACGTAATTATTTGGATGTAGAAAATGCAAGCGCCGTATCTGATGCTGATTTTTACTCTAATAGTGGTAGAAATAATCGTAGGTTTTATGCAACTGTTGAGACTGTTCCCGAACCCATTACTATCGGTGGCACAGTTATGGCTGGCAGTATTGGTTGGCTCCTAAAGCGTAAATTTAAAGTGTTTCAACAGTCCAAAGCTTAAAAAACTGTCCAGGTATTGATGATGAAAGCAAACGCAATCACGTCAAATATCGCCACTGTTCCAAATAGCGATATATACTCTACCCTATTGGCGAGCGCATTTTAATATGGTTGCTAAGTGAGCATATTTCTTGTGCCAACTAAGGCGATCGCACTGGTAGACTTCACTGTAACGAAGTGAGTAGACGCTTGCGGCTTGTCGTTAGCAGCTTAAGTTTCACGCTTGTTTGGGGCTTTATTCTACTTTAGCGACGGACTTTAACATCAAAGTCCGATTGCTTATCCCCATATCGGGAGCAATCGCTCCCTTAGCCCCCATTTAGTTTCCCTGTACTACATTTTCCACACCTCTACTTACCACTTTGTCAACATTTAGATGCGTTTGCCCTAGTTGGAGACTCACGTTATTTTATGGAAAAAAAGCCGAGTTTGTCATAAAAACAGAGGTTAACGATAGTTATATGCCTTTTATAAGTCATAGCTCAACTACAGTTAGCTCATTTGACTGACAGATTATCTGTTATAACAGACGGTCATTTTATGGAAAATTGTCAATTAATTCATACCTTATTTTTTCCTTAAAACTATTAACTATCCAGATAACTCTTGCCAATAGAAAAACTATCTAAGGCAAACAATCGGTTCATCAATCGAGTGGATGACCTTTAAATCTTTATTAGTTAAAAATGATTCATCTTTTTGATAGAGGGAGCAAATACATCTACTAGTAAATATGGAAATGACCTTTATAGGTAGATGAAAATGGCTAAAGCAAACCCAGTTGCAATACAAAAACACTTGAAAGGTGTTGACTATCCAGCTAATAAGCAAACATTGATGAAACACGCTAAAAAGCAAGGCGCTGATCAGGCAATTCTCTCTTTGTTAGAGCAATTGCCAGAAGAAAAAGAGTACGAAAGCCCAACTGATCTTAATAAAGCGATAGGTGAGATCGACTAAGTTATTTTGCTGGCGGGGAATAATCCCCTGATTTCCCGCCACTCTTACTAACCAAGTGAATTGATTCAATTTGAATCGACTTTTCTAAAGCTTTTGCCATATCGTATAGAGTTAAAGCTGCAATAGAAACAGCGGTTAAAGCTTCCATCTCCACACCAGTTTCAGCTTTGGTCTTGACTGTAGCGTAAATTTGATAACCAGGTAGCTGTGGATCAGGCTTAACATCAACTGCAATTTTTTGCAAAGGCAATGGATGACACAGAGGAATCAAAGTAGCTGTCTGTTTAGCTGCCATAATCCCAGCTATTCTTGCAGTTGCTAACACATCTCCCTTGGGAACATTTCCAGCTTGAATAGCGGCGAAGGTTGCTGGCAGCATCCGCACTTTGGCTACTGCTACTGCTTGGCGGATAGTGGGTGCTTTGGCAGACACATCAACCATCTGTGCTTGTCCCTGGCGATCTAGATGGTTTAAACCAGCAGAATTAAATAGAAAATTTTCTTGCGTCATTTGGTTAAGACATGTTAGTATGATCTCTTGGTAAGGGCGTGTAGCTCAGTGGACTAGAGCACGTGGCTACGGACCACGGTGTCGGGGGTTCGAATCCCTCCTCGCCCGTTTATTATAAAGATTGTAGAGATCCGTTTAAGCGCGTTTTTACAATCTAAATTTTTTTCAGGGCGTAAGCATCTGGAGCACGACCTAGAGCAAAGCGCAAGGAGTTTCGTAAGTCTTTGCTGGACTGGGTAAGGAAGATAAGAAGTGCCACAAAAGTTAAAACTGCACAGTAGCCAAACATATTGCGGTAGCCGACTTGTTCGGCGATAGAACCTAGAAGAGGCGCTGCGATCGCAATGCCAAGATCAAATCCGGCTATACATATAGCAAAAATTCGTCCCCGTTCTTGTGGTAGTGAGCGGTCTGCCATCATCGTGGTAATCATAGAGAACATTGTTCCACCACCACAGCCCTCAACGATCGCAGCTAATAAGAACGCGATCGCACTGTTGGCTTGCCATAGCATTAGTGATGACAAACCATAACAGAATATACCAAAAGTAATAAATAAACCACGTCCTAAGCGATCGCTTGCCCGACCGGCAAACAGCCTGAGAATAAAACTAGAAAGCGCCGCAGCTGTAAAAAATAACCCAGCATTCAAATCTACCCCAGTTGATTTGATAAATAATGACACAAAGGTATGCACAGCACCAATTACTAAACCAACCAGCAACATCACTACAGCTGGAACTCTCACTCGTGGACTGCCCAAAATTTGCCAAAATTTGCTGTTATTGCTCTCAACTTGCTCTTTATGTACTGGTGGATTGGGAATTTGTAAAGTACACAAAAAAGCGGCAAAACCCAATTCAGCGGAAACCAGAAATAAGGCTGCATAACCAGATGTAGCCTCTAAATATCCTCCCAAAGCAGGCCCAATTGCTAAACCAATGGGAGATGTCAAACTCATATAACTAATAATTTCACCACGATTCTCAGCGGGAGCTAAATCTGCCACCAAAGCACTGTATCCAGTGGTAAAAGCGGCGAGGCTAATACCGTGAAAAATTCGCACCAGTATTAACAACGGAATCGATTTGAATGCTAAGTACCCAAAAGGTGCGATCGCAACTACTATCGTGCCAATCAACAAGACAATTTTTCGACTGCGTTCATCCGCTAATCTTCCCAGCATTGAGCGAAATAGCAATAAGCCAATGGCAAAACTGCCCATGACAATCCCAATTTGTTGCTTGCTTGCGCCTACATCTTGAATGTAGAGCGGTAAAGTTGGTAAAAGCGAAGCCAAGCTAGACCAGAATAATAAACCTGCTGTAAATAAAATCAGCAGGTTGTACCGCAACCGGGTATCAAAAGTATTAAGAGCTTTCAAGGTAGAGGCAATTTAATTGAGTTTATTGTTATTTGTCATTTGTCCCTTGTCCCTTGTTATTTGTCTGGAGTCAACCAATATTTACTAATGACTAATGACTAATGACTAATGACTAGTGATTACTATTGTTACGTTAGTTAACATTTTTTGCTACCACCTCCCGCACACGATAGATGGGGCGTCCTTGGGATTCATGATAAGTACGCATGAGTAATTCTGCCAAAAGACCGAAGCAAAATAACTGCACTCCAGTCACTAAAAGAAGAACTGCCAAAATCAGTAAAGGGCGATTACCAATCATTTGGCCTAAAGCCAATTTGATGAAAGTCAAGTAAATTCCGATTAACCCTCCTGAAACCATCGAAATCAAGCCCAACAGCCCAAAAACGTGCATCGGGCGTGTGAGGAACTTTTTCATAAACAAAATGGTTAACAAATCCATTAACACCCGGAACGTCCGCGACAGTCCATATTTGCTGCGACCGAAGCGACGGGCGTGGTGACGCACAGGCATTTCTGTAATTCTTGCCCCTTCAATGTATGCTAAAGCAGGTAAAAATCTGTGCAATTCCCCATAAAGGTGCATATCTGCCACTAGTTCCGCACGGTAGGCTTTCAGCGAACAGCCATAGTCATGAATATTGACGCTAGTGGTACGCCGAATTAACCAGTTGGCAATTTTGGAGGGAAGTAACCGATTCACAGCACCATCTTGTCGTTGTTGTCGCCAACCACTTACCAAATCGTAACCTTCGTCTAGCTTTGCCAATAGCATGGGGATATCAGCAGGGTCATTCTGGAGGTCAGCATCCAAAGTGACGATCGCTTTACCTAGTGCATAGTTAAACCCCGCTGACATCGCCGCAGTTTGACCGTAGTTGCGACGCAAAATCACTGCTTTTAAATCATTGCGTGTTTGCGCTTCCTTTTTGAGAAATTCTGCTGAACCATCTTTAGAACCATCGTCCACACAAATGATTTCATAACTTAACTGACTTGCAGATAAGGTAGATGCGATCGCCTCTAGTAAAAGCGGCAAACTTTCTACTTCGTCATGAACCGGCACTACCACCGACACATCTGGAGCAATTCCAGCAATTGCTTGATTTTCCTGGTTAATCTCTCCAGAAATCAATCCACTCCTCATGTTTTCAGCGTCCTTAACGTTTTTGTGGTTTGTAACTTTTAATAACTCTGCCAGCACCTCGCAGCTGACGATAATATGACTGACTCACCATGTCTCCCTTTTTTGAAAGAATATCAATCCCAATTCCATTTCTTCCCTGATCTTTGCCAGAACTATGGATATAGTATCCATCCGCCAAATAAAGCCCTACATGAGTCGCTTTTTGGAGAGTTCCAAAAAACACTAGATCACCCGGCTCTAATTGGGCAACAGTAACTACCTGGGTAAAATCTTCTTGTTGATATGCATCTCTAGGCAACCAAACACCTACTGAAGCAAACGCCGCTTGCATTAGTCCAGAACAGTCGTAATTTGGCGCGACTGTACCACCCCAAAGGTAATAATTTGATTGTTGCATCGCTTTTTGAGTAAAATCGATGACCTCTGTTAGCAGTTTTTTAATCTCAGATTCCGAAAATATTGCAGCCTGATAAGGTACAGTAGCAGGTTGTAATAAACCCAAATCTGAAAAAGATACCCATCCCGGATAGTCATCCTCACTTAAATTCACCTCAACTGCTGAATCCTGTTGATTTGATGTTACCCGCAAATGTCGCCCAGATGCGGCTTGAGTTGCCAAACGTCTACATTCAGGAGAATCATATAAGTTCAGGTCAGCTATACACTGATACTCTCCTGATTTGGAATTTGGGATTTGGGATTTTAGATTAAAGGACATCATTCGAGAATGATTTTTTTTAGTAAAGACGAACAACTCGAAAATCTTGGTAATGGCATTTTAGAGGCAACTTGGGCAGCTTTTCCGACGTTAGCCCGTAATCAAATTGCTCTGACTTGGATTGTTTACGATCCACCAGTATCAGTGAATACTGGTGGTGCTCTGACTCCTAACGCTTTTTGGAACCACTCAGTCCGTGGTTTCACTTATCGCGGTGTTGAGCGGATTTATCCTGCGAGTGTAGTTAAGCTGCTTTACCTAGTGGCAGTAAATGAATGGCTAGAGAAAGGCATGATCCAGCAAACTTCTAAGGAGTTGGAGCGGGCCATGCAAGATATGATTGTAGACTCTAGCAATGATGCTACCAGCTTAGTTATAGACATTTTAAGTGGTACTACTTCTGGGCCGGAATTACCAACAGGCCCATTTGAAACTTGGAAATATCAACGTAATATTGTTAACCGCTATTATCAGTCTTTGGGATGGGAAGAAATGCAGACAATTAACGTCTGTCAAAAAACTTGGTGTGATGGGCCTTATGGTCGTGAGAGAGCATTTTATGGGGAAATGCTGGAAAATCGCAATATGGTGACAACAAACGCGATCGCCAGGTTGCTACATAGTATTGTTGGTGGGGTGGCAGTGTCTAGCGGGCGATCGCAAACGATGATGGCTTTGCTCAAACGTAGTCTCAAAGCTGATGATTTGCCCACTGATGTAGAAGAAGATCAGATAACAGGCTTTTTGGGTGGTGGTCTTCCCCAAAGTGCCCAAATTTGGTCAAAGGCAGGTTGGACAAGTCAAGTTCGCCATGACGCAGCGTATATTGAGTTACCAGATCAACGCCCCTACCTCTTAGTGGTATTTACTGAAGGCAAAGCACACGCTAAGAGCCGCGCTATTTTGCCCTTGGTTTCTCAGCTAGTTGCCGAAGCAATAACTACTTTATAATCCTCTTTGGATTGGGGATTGGGGATTGGGGGGCAAGAGAATAATTCTTTCCGTTTCCCCCAGGACTTACGCAAAATACATCTCTAACCCTCATTCCTCCGTGAACTCTGTCTTGAAAAGTTTTGCGCCGGGAAACCCGGACGCGCAAACTTTTCGCTGTGCCTCTGTGGTTCGATTATTCCGTAACTTATGCGTAAGTCCTGTCCCCTTTACCTTTTTATCGCTTTTTCCCAATCGCTAATCAGGTATTAAAAACAAACTTAGAGATTTTGTAATTGTTGAAGGTTGAAATATGTGCAGCTACCATAATAAAAGATTACGGAATATCCTAATTACCTTCCTAATAAATAAAGGCTTTGCGTTCTAGTATAAAAACCTAATAGTTTACAAAATCAAAATAGCTTTGTCATCTATCAAATGCAGGATATAATATTTAATTTTTTGCTGGCAAATCTTAAATAGCTTAAGTTAAAGTCGGCATGTAAAAATATATTTTTTGGTGTTAAATTTTGAATATTGCCCAAATTTGTTGACTAGAATCAACAAAACCCTTTATCTATTGTGGCAATATTCTTTTAGGAGTGAACGTGAATACTATTCTTCGTAAAAGTGTTTTTTGGTTGCCAAGTTTAGCTGCGATCGCAGTCTTAGGTAATGGCTTACCAGCAGTTGCTCAAACAGTGGACATAGTGAGCAATCAGTCCTTAACCGAGCCTTCAGCTGCAATGTCTCGCAACCAGTTAGATGCTGAATTAGAGACTAACAGCCAAAACCTCTCTACAGAGACAACCGAAAAACCTTTAGTAACTAATTTTACCGAAGTACAGCAATTTCCTAACGCTGCCACACAGGAAACCGCTACTAGAATACTTACACCCGTTCCAGGGACAGTAACAGCTACATCTGTAGCGCTAACTTCTGAATATGTAGAACCTGTCTCTGAGCTTACTTCTCAACCATCTGATTCCAGGGTGGCGCAATCAGATATTGATATAGGCAGACCTACCCGTGGCGGTAGAAGCTATATAGGTGTTGCTGGCAACATTGGCATCAGTGGTGGTACATCATCTTTGGGCGATGGCAACTTCGCGGTCATCAGCAAAGTCGGTCTGGCTAATGCCATCTCGGTACGACCATCGGCAGTCTTTGGGGACAATACTACAGTTCTAATTCCCGTTACCTACGACTTTACCTTGCAGCAAGCAGACCCATTTAGCGAACCGCTAGCGATTGCACCTTATGTAGGAGTTGGTGCAGCCCTGCAAACTGGTGATAACTCGGAAGTTGCCGTTTTAGTAACTGGTGGTATTGATGTGCCGCTAAACCCTCAATTTACGGCAACGGCTGCTGTGAATGCCGGATTTTTCGATGAAACTGATATCGGTTTGTCATTAGGAGTTGGTTACAACTTCACTGGCTTCTAATTAAACTAGTGGTCTGTTTCATTATTAGATCCCCGACTTCTTAAATAAGTTGGGGATCTGACCCTTTTGACTATTTATTTGTGACTTTCTTGGCCATTACTTGGGGGTAACTTTGTCAATTGCCTTGATTTTGCCATCATCTCCTACTGTCCAGACATCGTAAACACCGATGACATCTCCGTTAGCATCAACATCTACGTTACCGCTAGCTCCCTGGTAATTAATATCTTGACCTTCTTTAAGCAACTTTAGTCCCTCGCAGACATCAGTAACTTCTGTACCAGGGGCGTTGGCAACTTCACGTATTTTGTTAGAGATACCAACACCTGTATTTTGCTTAGCCGCTTGAGCTGCTAGTACCAATAAAGCCGAGGCATCCCAGGCTTGGGGAGCAAATTCCCCTGGTGAACCACCCCTCTTAGATTGCCAGAGTTTTCTAAAAGTTTCTAATGCTTTACCATCAGAACCGGGTACTGTGCCGATTACTCCAGTAGCGATATATTTGCCATCATTGCCTTTGCCAACTTGACCAGGAAATTCGTCTGACTTCATGCCGTCTGTCAGCATGACTTGCACACCTTTACTCAGACCTTGCTGATATGCCGACTTTAGTAGTAGGCTACCTGTCTCTACATAAAAAACGCCAAGGACTGCATCTGGTTTACCAGCAAAAGCAGCTGTAGCTTCAGTTTCAAAAGTAGTTGCTTTGGGGTCGTAGCGGACAGGATTATTTTTATTAACTACGGTTCCCCCCAATTTTTCAAAAGCTTGGACAAATGCTTTTTCAAACCCCACGCCATAGTCGTTGTTAATGACAACAGTGGATACTCGCTTGTAACCTCTTTTATTGGCGAGTTCGGCTAAAGCTGGCCCTTGGTAGCTATCGGGGGGAACTGTACGCGCCCAAAAGCCTTTGAAGTCACCTTTTTGCGCCTTTTCGGTAAATACAGGACTGGTACTACCAGGTGAAATCAACATGACTTTATTTTGAGCGGCAATTGAGACAGCAGCGGTGGAAACACTACTGGCAAAGGAACCAACGACACCTGCAACTTTATCTACAGTTGACAGTTTAGTCATACCAGCAGCACCAGCTTTCGGGTCTGTTTGGTCGTCTACAGCAACAAGGCTAACAGGTTGGCCATTCACACCACCACAAGTGTTAACGGTTTCAACTAACAAGGGAACAGAAAGTGCCATCTGCTGTCCGATTGATGCCAAATCACCCGTTGTTGGGAGTAGGGAACCAATTTTTAGTCCTTGAGCACCACTGCTTGTGGTAGTTGAGTTTGCAGCTGGGCTGGCATTACCCCCGTTGTTGGCTGTGTTATTAGTGGTACTGGGATTATCACAAGCTCCCAGGAAAAACCCAGTTGCTATGGTAGTTAAGCTTAAGGCTAAAGCAGTACTAATTCTTTGCATAAATTACTTTCACTCCTCTGAATAGTCAGGAGTCTGAAAGCAAGACTCAAACTAGATTTTTGGTTAGCTTGATCTTAACAGACTCCAAAGGATAAATAATATCATCCCCTTCAAGAGGTAGATATATTTACCCCTAGAGTAGGATTTATTGAAAGCGACGCGCCTCACCACTTGGGGCATTGGGCATTTGTGAATCTTCCCTATTCTCCATACTCAAAAACCACACCCGTAAGGGCATGGCTTTATAATTTGTAATTTTATGCGTGTATTGAGTTGGGAAAACGGAGAGGGAGGGATTCGAACCCTCGGTACGGAGTTGCCTGCCGTACAACAGATTAGCAATCTGCCGCTTTCGACCACTCAGCCACCTCTCCACGGTCACGAAGATTAATGTTATCAGATTTATAATGTTGAGTCAATAGTCATTTGTCGTCATTTGCATGTCATTAGTAGCGGGTGACGCTCAAGAGCGTTGCTAAGGCTAGTTACCAGTGGCAGGAAACGCGCCACGCTATGCGAATAAAACTGGACTTCCTGGCTGACCTACAAAGGACAAATGACTAATTTTTTAGAGCACTTGCGATCGCAGCCAAGCTACGGGTAAAGAACGTAACTTTTGCCACTGGGGTACATAGGCACGTCGAGTAAAAGCATTATAATCGTTGCGTTCAATTACGTTTAAAATTCCACTGTAATGCATTAGAGCAGCCCACACTGGCCAACGGGCATCAGCAGAAAGATAAGTAATACCCCTTTCTGCTTTAGTATAAAACTGTCGTGCCCGTGTGATTTGAAAGCGCATTAGGGAGCGCCAGCGCTCATCTACTACACCTTTGAATAAATCTTGTTCGGTGTAGTTGAATCGTGCCAAATCTTCTAGAGGAATATAAATTCGTCCACGCCGCGCATCTTCTCCTACATCTCTGAGGATGTTGGTTAGTTGCTTGGCAATTCCCAAGGCAATTTCTTCTTCAGTGGGAACATATGGCTGTTTTTCACAGTTCCACGGAACTGGATTTTTAGTATTATCCAACCCCATAACTGCTGTTGACATCAAGCCTACAGTGCCAGCGACACGGTAACAGTAGAGGTATAACTCCTCAAACGTTTCATAGCGACTGCGGTATAAGTCCATGCGCTGACCAGCAATCATATCCCGAAAGGGCTGGATGTCCATCGGAAAGCGTTGGGTGGTGTCTACCAAAGCTACGTCAAAATTATCCAATGGGTATCCAGCAAAAATTGATTCTAGCTGCTGCTCCCATAAGTCTAGGGTTTCTGGTGTAGTAATAGCAGATGCAGGGCCATCCACCAGTTCATCTAAACGGCGACACCAAGCGTAAATTGCCCAAATAGCGGGACGCTTTTCTTCGCTCAGGAGCAAAGTACTGAGGTAAAAAGTCGTCGAATACTTGGCTATGAGGTGACGACAAAGTTTGTAGGACTCGTCTACAGAGACCAGCGTTTTCATGCGCGCTTTGGAATCAGGCAGTTGCAGCATTCGTTGCAGGCGGTCGGGTTAGCGTTTGCAGGCTGGAAGAATTTGCCGCTGGGTTGGCTTCAGCTTCAGCGATCGCCTGCGCTGTCAGCTTACCAGAAAGTACGGCACCTTCCATACTTCCTAAGTAGCGTTGCATGGTGTAACTCCCCGCCAGAAAAAAGTTGCCAATGGGCGTAATTTGTGCAGGACGGTATTGTTGACGACCAGGGGTAGCTTTATAAACTGAACGCGGTGTCTTCACCACATGATATTTCAGCAATTTTGCTGGATTATCTCCCCCAAAGTGGTCTGGGAAAAGTTTTTCTAGTTCGGCAATTGTGGCGGCAATAATTTCCTCATCAGATTTACTAATCCAATCTTTGGCTGGAGCTAGAACTAGTTCTAACATTGAGCGATGAGGGTTAGCGTACTCGCGGCAAGTATTGCTCATATCAGCATAAACGCTGAGAAGGGGCGATCGCGAAAACAGCAATTGGTCAATCTCTGTAAGTTTACGGTCAAACCACAGATGTAAGTTGATCACTGGCACACCTTCTAAGCCATCTAACTTTTGGAAATATTCCATTTGTTTCCAAGGCTTTGGTAACATCGCTTTCAGGACATCTACTGACATTGCCGAAACGTACAAGTCGGCAGTTTCAATGTAGTCTTGGGCGTCGTTTAACCCCCGGATTACAAAGTGCTTCACTCTCCCATCGTCATTCAGCACGATTTCTTTGAGAGGGGCATTCAGGCGAACTTCGCCACCACGTTCTGTGATGTAATTTACGATCGGGCTGCATAGTCGTTCTGTAGGAGAACCATCCAAAAATGCAATTTTGGAACCATATCGTTCTTGCAAAAAACGATTTAGTGCAGTTAATAGAATCGTTGCGGAAACTTCATCAGGATTGATAAAGGTAAGCGCCTTACATGCCGCGATAAAAACGTCACTTGTTACCCGTTCGCCAACACCTTGCCTTTCCAACCACTCTAAGAAGCTGTACTTGTCCATATCCTCGACATACTTCTGACCTCGAACCACTGCTGGAAGTAGGCCAATGGCAAACCGAATCTTCTGCTCCCAAGTCAACATGTCTTTGTTGCGAAGAATCGATGCAATCACGTTGAAAGGAGATGGAATATCTGGAACATCAAAACGTGAGAGTGTTCCTGGCTTCTCCGGTTGATTGAAAATCAGCGTATGCTCTTTCCATTGGAGTCGATCTTCAATGTTCAACTCCTTGAGTAACTGGAGCATATTGGGATATGCCCCGAAGAAGGCGTGTAACCCAGTTTCGTACCAGTCGCCGTCAGAGTCTTTCCACGCAGCAACAAGACCGCCCAATACATCCCGGCTTTCCAAGATAATGGGGGTGTGACCTGCGTCCGTGAGATATTTCGCGCAGGAAAGTCCTGCTAGTCCCGCTCCCGCGATCGCTACTCGCATTTAAACCTAATTTCTACATCGTTTTGCCGTTCTCATTATACGTTGCAATCCGTTACATCTAGCAGGTTTTGTGCGATTTCTTCCCCAAAAAACTTTCGCAAAAGGGAATTTTACCCAAATACACCTGCCAAGGCAAATTGCTAATACCATTGTTGGCAATAGGTTTGCAGCTTGCTTCTTCTCATACAGATTTACGTGTAGCAGATACAAAGAAATAAAAGTAATTCCCTAACTGCTGGATTTCGCCTTTAGGTAAGTCATAAATGCTGACTTAAGATAGTTGATTTCTTTGGCAATTCACCGAATTTGCCCTGAAAAAATTTATCCGGTATTGAGAAAAACTGCTAGTAGATTTCTGGTATATTTTGTATTGCCGAATGCATCATTAATGTAAAATCTAAGACAAAGTATATTTTGTTTTAAGTATTATAACTGTAGTGAATTAGAAGATGTATGCATATTTTTATGTCGCTCTAAGGCAAATTTTTCTAGTTTATCTTTTTAATACATTTCTTATTTTCATCATTGCTTAACTGCGAGTAGTGCAATATTGAATGGAGAAAGTATCTTTTCTAATTTCTATACATTTTTTGACACGATTCATACATACATGAGGCTACTATATTCATCTACACTAGTCAAATAAAATAAAAATTTTAGAAAGCAATAATCATCCATATCGTAGTGGAAAATTTGAGCAGCTTGACTTTGTTCATGGTATTCTTCTTATCCTCAGTCCCCATTCCCCATAAGGGTGTAGGATAAGGGCTAAGCTTTTCTAAGTTAAAAATCCCAGTTGTTTGTTACACAACAGGTAAAGGATTATGGCAGTATCGCAGACGCTCCAGCGCTTTGGACATCACCTGATTCTTGGTATTTCTGGTACTACGTTAAGTGATGAAGATAAACGCGCACTCAGTGAATTGAAACCAGTTGGGGTAATTTTTTTTGGTAAGAACTTTTTAGATGCTACCCCCTACGAGGTTTGGCTAGAAAGTTTCAAGGATTTGAACGACCAGATTAGACAATATGCTGAACGTGACTCAATATTTATGACCCTTGATCATGAAGGAGGTCGTGTTGTTCGGACACCATTACCAATTACACGATTTCCTCATGCCTTACTGTTACAAGCTAACTCACGTGAGGTAGCAAAAGCAACAGCCATTGAACTAAAATCACTAGGAATCAATTTATCCTTTGCGCCTGTAGCAGATATTTTTTCTCATCTTCAAAATCCTGTCATTGGCCCTCGCGCCTTTGGGAATACTCCTGAAACTGCGGCTCAAGGTGCTTGTAATTACTACCTTGGACTTCAGGAGTCAGGAATCTTGGGATGTGCTAAGCACTTCCCTGGACATGGAGACACTAGCAAAGACTCTCACATTGAGCTACCAATCCTCAATTTGACTAAAGAAGACCTACGAATTCGAGAACTTATACCCTTCAAAGCGCTAATTGAAGCACAGGTTCCTTTAATTATGACAGCTCATATCTTATTTCCTAAGATAGATGCTGATGTGCCAGCAACGCTCTCTCAAGCTATTCTCAAGAGCATACTCCGGGAGGAACTTGGCTTCGAGGGAGTTGTAGTATCTGATGACTTGGATATGAAAGCTGTCTCAGATATGTTTATGAAAAAAGGTACTATAGCACGAGCATTTGGTGCTGGCTGCGATTTATTTATCGTTTCGCGTAATATCAATTCATCATCTCTAGAACGTACTTATCAGATTGCTGAAGATTTTGCTGATGCTTTGAGTAACGACAGCCTAGATGAATCAGTAGTAGAAGCCGCCAAAAGCAGAATTGAGAAACTACTCGCGGTAACTCCGCAATATATAGTCCATGCTTTAGATAAAAATACTTTACTGCAACATGCAGAGTTAGCGATCGCTTGCTCCTTCTAAGACATTAAATCTCTTGTATAAGTCGAGATTTGTTAAATCTAACCACAGATGAATACGGCGGGAAACTTTTCGGTGTGTTCATCTGTGGTTTATTTTCGTCTTATTGCGATTTTTGCAAGAAGTCTATTGGTTTGTAAATTATGCCTGGTGACTGGAATCGCAGCTAAAGAAACAAAGACCGCCTAAGCTTTTTCGGGAAATTTGGATCTTCTTATTGGTTATTGGCTTGTTTCCAAGTTAGGTCTACTGTTGTAAGTTCTCCACTTAATTATTAATTCCTTTAAACTTACTATCGTTTTTCTACATCCTAGCTCACCTATTTATGAGCTAATGGCTAGCTTTTGATTAGATCAGTAAGAATAAACATAACTAGATAAAACTTGTTACTACGCAAATATTTCTCAGCTCAGAGAAAAATCATGCCAATTTGGCGTGACACATGCAACGAGAAGCTGGTATCTGTTTTACATGGCGGTTGCGTACAGCTTTAACTAAATTATTGGTTGAGTGCCAAATACTTTTAGGCATGGCTAATTTTTGATTCTCGATTATCAGCTATACCTATTTATAGACTAGCCAATTGTTGTCTGTATGTAATTTCCAGTAATTTCTAGGGTTGCTTAAACAAAATATTTATATAAATTCCCTAGAAGTGAGTATTTAATCACTGGATCTAATTATCCCAACATCATTATTTAGGTTAATTGATAATATTGAACATCTTCTGAATTGGATATCAATACACGAAGAAGATGATTTGGTAAATTGCTCTGGAGGTTTTGCCAACATGAATTTCTTATTCAGAATCTTCCAAAAGTTAATTAACAGGTCATTAAAAAGTTTGCTGAAGCTGAGAAATACCCACTTGTTAATTTTCGATATCATTGTTTTTTCAATCACTCCTTTGTTAGCTCTGCTTCTGCGTTTAGATGGCTATTTAGATAAAACACATATATCAGAACTAGGAATTACAACAATACTATTTTTAGCAGTCAAACTAACTGTATTTTGGAGTTTTGGTTTTTATAGACGTTACTGGCGTTATGCCAGTGTTGAGGAACTGACATATATAGCCATGTTGATGGTGGGTGCAGTAATTGTCCAAACAATGTCATTTGATATTCTTCATGACACAGAGCCTTTTATTATAAATAACCTGCCGCGATCGCTACCATTTATTGATGGGTTATTGTCGTGTATTTTCATTGGAGCATTGCGTTTTAGTGTTCGGATTGTGGAAAGATTTAGCCAACGACAAACAGTATTTAACCCACGGGAACGGGTGCTAATTATTGGTGCTGGTAGTGCCGGAGTTTCCCTTGTGCAAGATATGCAACGTAATCCCCAACTGGGTTTTCAAGCTGTTGCCTTCATTGACGATGATCCTCGAAAGTTAAATGCACATATTAGCGGCATTCCAGTAGTTGGCGATCGCCATCAAATTCCTGATACTTTAAAATCTCTGCAAATCCATAAAGTAATCATTGCCATGCCTACTGTTGCCGGAAAAGTCATTCGGGAAATTGTAGATATTTGCAAAGCTACCGGAATCCAGACTAGTACCTTACCTGGAATACATGAAATCCTCAATGAGCGTGTGCGAGTAGATAGTATTCGAGATGTCAGAATTGAGGATTTACTCAGACGAGAACCCGTACAAACAGATATTGAGCGAGTGTCTAAATTTATCAAAGGTAAGACAGTATTAATTACAGGCTCAGGTGGATCAATTGGTAGTGAACTTTGCCGTCAAATTTTTAAATGCCAGCCTAGCAGAATGATACTTATTGGACATGGAGAAAATTCTGTGTTCAATATCCAACAAGAATTAGAACAACTTATTCAATTACTTAAAAACGATGGCAAATCGCCAATAAATACCCCTCATATTTACACTTTTATTGCTGATCTTCGATTTCGATTTCGATTAGAACATGCTTTTGAGCGATTCCAACCTGATGTAATTTTCCACGCTGCGGCTCATAAGCATGTCCCCCTGATGGAATTAAATCCACCAGAAGCAATCACCAACAACGTGATCGGTACAAAAAATTTATTAGAAGTGGCGCTAAAAAATGATGTAAAACATTTTGTGATGATCTCTACAGATAAAGCAGTTAATCCCACCAATGTTATGGGAGCTAGTAAAAGAGTTGCTGAAATGTTGGTACTGCAAGCTGCAAGAGAAAGTGGAAAGCATTATGTTACCGTGCGTTTTGGCAATGTTTTAGGTAGTCGTGGTAGTGTGGTTCCCACTTTTAAAAAACAAATTGCTACAGGTGGCCCGATAACCGTTACTCATCCCGATATCTGTCGTTATTTCATGACCATTCCAGAGGCAGTGCAACTTGTTTTACAGGCTGGGGTACTTGGTCGTGGTGGTGAAGTTTTAATGCTGAATATGGGTGAACCTGTCAAAATTGTTGATTTAGCAAAGGAACTAATTCGCCTTTCAGGGTATGAGGTAAACAAAGACATTGATATTGTATTTACAGGATTACGACCAGGGGAAAAGTTATTTGAAGAACTGTTTATAAAAGGAGAAGAATATGAACCGACTCAGCATGAGAAACTATTTGTTGTCAAAAATGCTAGTCGGGTTATTCCAAAAAATATAGATTTTGTGGTGGAAGCATTGTGTATAGCAGCAGCTAAAAATAATGTTAATTCTATCCTGTTTTTGCTCGAACAATTGATATCAGGATACAAACCAAAATACTTGGAAAATAATTTATCAATAAGCAATTCAAGAAATAGTGCTCTAGTCAACAATTCCAATGGAAATATGCTGGCGAAAGCAGAACCATGAGGTGCTTGATCAACTAGAGAATTTGAGCTTTGTCTTTATGTAGTGTTCATTCAACAAGTCCAATATGAAAGTAATTCATAACCGTCATAGTTTAGATAGCGGCTCTGTTATAAATTCGAGATATTTTTCTTATTTCAAAAGAATGGCAAGAGCTTTTGTCAGAAGAAGATGTGAATGGTCAATTGGAATTTACACAGGCGAATCTCTTCTTGACCTTACTTCGACAGAAAATATCAAAAATCCAGTTTTGACTGCAAAGGATGTAACAGATGTAACGGCCGACTTTGTTGCCGACCCATTTATGGTTCGTCATAACGACACTTGGTATATGTTTTTTGAAGTGTTGAATAGTCTTAACAATAGAGGAGAAATAGGACTAGCAATTAGCAATGATGGATTCAATTGGGATTATCAACAAATAGTAATTAAAGAACCGTTCCATTTGTCTTATCCTTATGTATTCAAACTCCAAAATGAATACTACATGATTCCAGAGAGTTATGAAGCTAATTCTATTCGCTTATACAAAGCAATTGATTTTCCAACTAAATGGACATTTGTAAAAACTTTAATAGATGGCAGAGATTATGTAGATAGTTCTGTTTTTAATTTTCATGAAAGGTGGTGGATGTTCACATCATCATCACAAAGCAATATTTTGCGTCTCTACTATGCTGATGACCTGATGGGGCATTGGATTGAACATCCTCAAAGCCCTGTTATAAGAAACAATTTAAACATAGCAAGACCAGGAGGAAGAGTAGTAGTATATGATGGTCAAATTTTCCGATATACCCAGGATGATGAGCATTTATATGGTAATCAAGTGCGAGCATTTGAAATAACCCACCTGACAACAACAACTTATGAAGAAAAAGAAGTTAGAGAGAATCCTATTTTAAAACCTAGCGGCTTTGGTTGGAATAAAACTGGTATGCATAATATCGATCCTCACCAGATTACAAAAGATAAATGGATAGCCTGTGTGGATGGATATCAAATAGTTTTTGTGCTCGGTGTAGAACTGCAAAAGCTAATATCACTTTGACCAGATGCAACAAACAAAGTTACTAACACTACGCCGCAATTTCTCCTGGACTTTCACTGGCAATTTTGTTTATGCAGCTTGCCAATGGGGAATGCTGGTGATGCTAGCTAAACTCGGTAGTCCAGAAATGGTAGGTCAGTTTACTTTGGGACTGGCAGTAACAGCACCCGTAATTATGTTGACAAATCTGCAACTACGAATTGTCCAAGCAACAGACGCTAAAAAACAGTATTGTTTTATCGATTACTTGGGGCTGAGGCTAATTTCGATAACGTTGGCACTTCTGGTGATTGCAGTCATTAGTCTGTCAGGAGGATATCGCTGGGAAATATCCCTAGTTATCTTTTTGATTGGTTTGGCAAAGGCGTTTGAGTCTATTAGCGATGTATTTTATGGGCTAATTCAGCAGCATGAGCGCATGGATCGGATTGCGACATCGTTGATGATTAAAGGGCCTCTAGCACTGCTACTACTGGGCATTGGAGTATATATATCCGGCCGTATTTTGTGGGGTGTAGTTGGGTTAATTTTTGCTTGGGCTGTGGTGTTATTTGGCTACGACATTCGTAGTGGGATCTTGATGCTGAAGCAGAGATCACAATTGCAACCTCGTTGGCGTTGGAAAACTTTAGCACATCTGATGTGGCTCTGTTTGCCTTTGGGGTTTGTGATGATGTTAATTTCACTTAATAGCAATATTCCCCGCTATTTTATTGAGCGATATTTAGGTGAGCGAGAATTGGGCATTTTTGCAGCCATAGCCTATCTAATGGTGGTAGGAGGCATGGTAGTAAATGCCCTAGGGGAGTCAGCCATTCCTCGCCTGTCCAAATATTATGCAGAGGGCGATCGCATAGCTTTCCGCACGCTCCTGCTCAAGCTGATAGGAATTGCTGCTCTATTGGGCGCAACAGGTGTTCTAGTGGCTGTTATAGCTGGGCGGCACATCCTAACTATTGTGTATCGATCTGAATATGCCGAGCACACAAATTTGTTTATCTGGTTGATGGTTGCGTCTGGGATTAACTACATATCGTCATTCCTCGGCTATGGAATGACAGCAGCCCGGTACTTCCGCATTCAAATGCCTTTGTCTGCCGTTGTGGCAAGTATCTCAGCCATAGCTTGTTTATGGTTGCTGCCCAAGTGGGGATTGTTAGGAGCTGCGATCGCACTATTGATTGCAGCAATTATCCAAGCAGGTTTAAGTTTTGCAGTTATTCTCCATGCACTGCATAAACCACACAAATATATAAAAGGAGTAGAATCATGACTTTGAGTAGCAAACCTTTGATCCGCATCCTGCAAGTTGTTGGTGGGATGAACCGGGCTGGAACAGAAACTTGGCTGATGCATATCCTCCGCCATATTGACCGCGATCGCTTCCAAATTGATTTTTTGGTTCACACAACCAAGCCCTGCGCTTACGATCAAGAAATTCGCACTCTCGGCGGGCAAATTATTCCTTGTCTGAAGCCATCGCAACCTTTGTTATACGCTCGCAACTTCCGACATATTTTGGCTGAATATGGCCCTTATGACATTGTTCACAGTCATGTTCATCACTTTAGCGGCTATATCCTCCGTCTAGCACGGCAAGCTGGTGTACCTGTTCGCATTGCTCATAGTCACTTTGATTCCTCCTCACTTACTGCTAAGGCCCGATGGCATAAGCGTTTGTATCTAGCTTTGATGGAACAATGGATTACTTTCCATGCAACGGCAGGTCTGGCATGTAGTTACAAAGCAGCGGAGGCTTTGTTTGGAGTACCTTGGAAAACCGATCCACGTTGGCAAATACTTTACTGTGGCGTTGATCTAAAACCCTTCCAAACTTTTATTGATCCAGTTACAGTTCGTGCAGAATTTGATATACCTAAAGACGCCTTTGTAATTGGTCATGTTGGCAGATTTGAGCAAGCAAAAAACCATCAGTTTCTTTTAGAAATTGCCGTAGAAGTTATTAAGCGAGAACCAACGATGTACCTCTTACTTGTAGGTGATGGTTCTCTACGTCCAGATATTGAGCAAAAAGCTATGCAGGTGGGCTTAACAGGTCGCGTCATCTTCGCAGGTGTTCGTCCTGACGTAGCCCGAATTATGTTGGGAGCTATGGATGCGTTTCTGTTTCCATCCCTCTATGAAGGCTTAGGCTTAGTGTTAATCGAAGCACAAGCAGCAGGGCTACCCTGTATCTTTTCAGATGTTGTTCCGCAGGAAGCAGATGCGATCCAGCCTTTGGTACAGCGAATTTCCTTGTTGCAACCTGCCTCTATCTGGGCTGAAGCAGTAATAACTACTACCAAGCAGAACAAATTGATGATTACTCAACCAGAAGCTCTTGCCATTATACAAAAAAGTAAATTTGATATTCGTAAAAGCACAAATCAATTGAAATCT
The DNA here is from genome assembly GCA_019359395.1 of Komarekiella atlantica HA4396-MV6. Taxonomy (GTDB): domain Bacteria; phylum Cyanobacteriota; class Cyanobacteriia; order Cyanobacteriales; family Nostocaceae; genus Komarekiella; species Komarekiella atlantica. The sequence goes on along the minus strand of JAHHHK010000028.1, from coordinate 28,445 downwards.
CACTATGTTGAACAATTGAATAAAGCTTTATATAGCGGTTCTCGATTGAGTAAGGTACAGGAAGAAGTATTAACTACAGATAGACACCGATGAACACAGATAATTCATCGGTGTTCATCGGTGTTTATCTGTGGTTCATTTTTAACTTATTCGCATTTTTGCAAGGAGTCTAATTTGTATCCTAAGAAAAGCTATAGTTTTGCAAAATATCTAATAATAAATTTGTTAGTTATATTAAGGAAATAAAATGTATAAACCTATTATCCGAGAAACTTTTATAGTTATTCTTCTTGCCGTTTTATTTGGCGGGGTATCTCTTATGGACTTAGGTGATCCAGATTCTTCTATCGACCCATCTATTTTAAAATTACGTCATCTGATGAATGGCATAACTTTGCTAATTTTTTTAATGATGTCTCATTTTAAAATCTGGCATTTTCCTAGTAAGCCTTTAATGCTGACTTGTTTCTGGTATTTATTCTCTTTTGCTTTTTTCTTATCTGGTTTTTTTCATGATGATTTAACAATAATAAGAGATAGTATGTGGCTAATGATTGCTATACCAGTTATTTTTTTCTCTGTGCTACCTAAGCTGATGAACAAATCTGCAAACTTCCTGATTGCAGTAGGGCTTTTTTTGGGACTATTACCCTATATTTTTACTTCCTTATGGCTCCATCCTATCTGGCAATCTCCACAATCATATCGAGGTGTATTTTATAATTCAAATCAGTTAGGAACTACAGGCGCAGCAATTTCGGCTAGCATCTTTATTTTGTTAATTGGTGCTATATCAAAGAAAAAGAATGTATTTTATATATTAATTCTAAATTTTATTTTATTTTCAAGTTTGATTATTATTCTTTTATCTAATGCTCGTACATCTTTGATTGCATTCTTGATCATGTTTGCAATTTTATGTTTGCAACTATTACAAAAACCAAATTATTTATTTAGTATTTCTTTGATAATCACTGCAACTATGACAATTGTTTTAAATCTTGTTCAACAAAATCCCTTGTTATTAGAGCAAATTAGTAGAATTCAAAATAAGGAATCTATCAGTGGTAGAGATCAAATTTGGCTTCAAACAATAAAAGATATGCAATTACTAGGTAATCACAGTAATTACTTCGACTTAAATTTTGGTATGGGGGGACATAATTCTATTATTGATATCCTTGGTGTTTATGGTATATTTGCAGCATTTTTTCTGACTTGTTTTGCAATAAGTAGCTTTTATTATACTTATTCTTATTTTAAGAAATATGCAAAAGATGATGCTTATGCGATCGCACCATTTTTGATTACAACTTGCTTTTGGGTTATAGCTATGACTGAGAGTATGTTTGGCGTTTTAGGGAATGCATTGACCCAGGCTTATATGATGTCTATGGGAGTAGTTATACACCACAATAAACGCTGATATTAATTTTAAATTTATCTATGTGAGTATATGTTAACACTTAGCAACGTAGCTATTCTGGCAAACAAAATTCAGGCGATCGCAGCCCATATACAGCGCATAGCTCGGATATTTGCTCGCAACATATTTCCCCGCATTTCTAGAACTGTAATGCGTTCAAAACTCCTTATAGGTTGCATACTTCTGATGGTGTCACTGATGATGCACCTGCTAATAGGTTCAGCAGAACCCCAACGAACTAGCAAGAAATTGCTTGAGTATGGCTGGGATGTCCCAACTCCTGATTTTTTCCGGCAGCATATCAAACAGATGGAGCAGCGTCCGTTTGATGGCGTAATTGTCAAGCTTAATGTGGGTCAAGAAGTCTTTATAAAATCATCCTACCCCGATACAGCTTTTATGCAAGACCGCAAAGACCTGGCTGCTACGACTTCCTCCAAGCTCACCGATAACTTCGTGTTGATGTGGTCTTCTATGGAGCATGGGTGGGACTGGTTTAACGACACTGACTGGAGCGCTACTGAAAAGAACGTTCGCAACTTTGCTAAGACTGCCAAAGCTGGTCGTTTCAAAGGTATTGCTTTCGACCCGGAGCCATACACCAACAATCCGTGGAATTATGAGACACAACGCCAGCACGACAGCAAAACTTTTGAAGAATATCAAAAGCAAGTGCGAAAGCGCGGTGCTCAATTTATGGAAGTCTTGCAAGCAACGCAACCTCGTACAGAGGTTTTCAACCTTGGTCTGTTGAGTTGGATGAAGTATTTACTAGAAGAAACCACTGACACAGATGAGTTGCAAAAGCGGCTCGTCAGCGATGGTCATGGGTTATGGCCGGCCTTCATTAACGGTATGCTCGATGCGGTTCACTCAGACTCTATCATCATCGATGGAAACGAACGAGCATATTACTCTTACTGTGCTGCTTGGTTTGCAACTATCCGCAAGATGATTCAGAAAGACGCGCGGGCGCTTGTCGATTTGGTGAACCACACCAAGTACGACAGCCAAGTGCAGATTGGTCAAGCGATATATATGGATCTTTTGCTCGACCTCTTTAAAAAGCCTGACAACAATGTCAAGAACGATTGGTACGGTGTCAGAATGCCGCACTTCCTATCGTCAAATGACCGACTACGGTTGTTAGAGCACAACATCTACCACGGACTTCGCACCGCAGATAAGTATGTGTGGGTTTATAGCGAGGCAATGGATTGGTGGCAGAACCGCATTCCTAGAGGCGCAGAGAATGCTATTCGGCGTGCCAAGGCAAAGATTCAAAAAGGTGAGCCGCTTGGGTTCAATATTGACACTGCTACTGAAAAAGCGCTCGAAAAGTGGGGGCCAATCGAAAATATGGATAAGTGCTGGCAAGATGGGCCGCTAAGACAAAGAAGTTTTCAGACTTCTTTATTTAAGAAAATACTCTCAAATAATTGCTTAAGTTCGCTTTTAAAGAAGCAAAAAATAGATCTCTTACATAAGTCGAGATTTGTTAAATCGAACCACAGATGAACACAGTAAATATCGGTGTTTATCTGTGTTCATCTGTGGTTTATTTACGTCTTATTCCGATTAAAAAGTCTAATGATGATTACAAAAGGATAAATAGTAAAACTAGTAATTTAATTTCAGACGTTGCATTATGCCAAAAATTCTTCATTTAATACACAGTTTTAACAGAGGTGGCATTGAAAAATGGTTGCTTTCTATGCTTCAGGAGATACCTAGAAATAAATGCGAAATGGATTTCTGTTGCAAGGGAGAAGATATCGGAACACTAGCTGCGATCGCTCAAGAATCCGATGCAAAATTATTTCACTGTCCTTTAGGTTTTGGTCACTTTGGTTTTGTACAAGGATTGAAACGAACATTAGTTGAAGGGCAGTATCATATCCTCCATAATCATTCGGAAACCTACAGCGGAATAGCTGTATGGGTAGCGCAGCAGCTAGGCATTCCAGTTATCACTTCCTTTCATAACACCAGCTTTTCTCCGCAGACAACTATAACCCGTCTGCCTATAATTCGACGATTGCGTTCCATTTATGGGGTATTAAGCATTGGTTATGCACTGCGTCATTCCGATCTATTAACTGGTTGTTCTCAGGGGGTAATTCATAGTCTCAATTGTCAGGCAACAAAAATCAAGCAGCTTCCTCAAGTGCTTTACTATGGCGTTAGTCAGCCACCATTAGCAACATCACAAGAATACACAGCTTTTCGTAATTCCTTTGGATGGTCAGATGAAACTCCTATTGTTCTTCATGTTGGACGTTTGATTGAACAGAAAAATCATTTAGGTCTGTTGTCTGTATTTAAGAGAGTTTTGGAGCATATTCCCACAACAAAACTACTTTTAGTAGGGGAAGGCCCACTTCGTTCTTTAATTGAAGATGCGATCGCCAACTGGGGACTTACTAAGTCAGTTTTGCTACTTGGTGAGCGTGACGATGTACCATCACTGATGAGTAACTCTGATGTTTTTTTCTTGCCTTCGCTGCACGAAGGTTTGCCAGTCGTGGCACTTGAAGCTAGTGCCGCCAGTCTCCCCATCGTCGGCTCCAAGATTCCTGGTTTGCTGGAAGCAGTTCGAGATGGCGAAACCGCTCTACTGCATGATATAGACGATATTGCAGGTATGGCACAGTCCCTAGTGAAGTTGATTAGCGATCGCACCTATAACGAGCAGCTTGGTCAAGCAGGGCAAAGGTGGGTAAAAAATCAGTATTCAACTGCAACCAGTGCCCATCAACTCTTAGAGGCTTACAAATCTTTGATGTAATTACTATTGAGCAAACACTTATGAAGGTATTAGTCACGGCTAGCGAACGCTTTGCGATCACCAAAGATGGTCATCTGTGGAGTGCTAAGGCAACTCTGGATTATCACCAATGGGCTGGCTACTTGGAAGTATACGATGAGGTGTATTTAATGGGTCGTGCCAAATTGCACTCCAACCCACCACTAGGATGGGTAAAAACTACGGGGCCGGGAGTTAAAGCCGTGCCAGTTCCTTACTTTGTTGGCCCTTGGGAGTATATCAAAAATTATCGGGGGGTAAAAAATGTAGCCGAAAAGGCGGTAGCGGAGGCAGAAGCGTTTCAGCTACGCATACCTTGTACCATTGGCGCAGCAGTTTATGATTGCTTAACACCCCAAAGACCGTTTGGGATTGAAGTCATCGCTGATCCTTACGATAGCTTTGCCCCTGGTTCTGTCAAACACCCTCTCAGACCTTTATTTCGTTGGTGGTTTCCTCGGCAACTGCGCCGTAAATGTGCTGATGCAACCGCAGCACTCTACGTTACTAAAGAGGCTTTGCAGAGACGTTATCCCTGTCCTCACTATTCAGTGGGTGTATCTGATGCAGAGCTTCCTCAAGAGATGCTGGTTTCTACGTCTCGCCCAGTTAAGTCAGGATTATGCAAGTTTACGCTGATTCAGGTGGGGACACTAGCTCAACTCTATAAAGCACCAGATGTATTGATTGCTGCGATCGCTGTTTGCGTGCAAAACGGTTTAGACCTCAAACTCGTTTTGATTGGAGACGGTAAATATCGCCCTCAATTGGAGCAACAAGCAAAAAATTTGGGAATTAGCGATCGCATTCATTTTTGCGGTCAATTATCCAGCCGTGATGCAGTGCGAGATCAATTAGACCAAGCAGATCTTTTTGTTCTACCTTCTCATCAAGAAGGCTTGCCAAAAGCAATGGTGGAGGCTATGGGGCGAGCATTGCCTGTAATTGGTTCCACAGTAGGCGGCATCCCAGAACTCCTACCTCCAGAAGATATGGTGTCTCCAGGTGATGTGGCTGCCTTAGCAAACAAAATTCGGGAAGTTGTAACCGATCCACAGCGCATGGCTCAGATGTCTGCTCGTAATTTAGAAAAGGCAAAAGAATATACCAAAGCAGTTTTGCGCGGACAACGCTTGGCATTTTATCGCTACGTGCGTGAGAAAACAGAAGTGTGGTTGAAACAACAAAGATGAACAAACTCTTAATGGTAACAACCATCCCAGATACCCTAAAAGCCTTTCTCCTTCCCTTTACTTATCACTTTCGAGCTCAGGGCTGGCGGGTGGATGCAATGGCTTGTGGAATTTCCGCTAGTACTGAATGCTTGCAGGCTTTTGATCACGTCTGGGACGTAGAATGGTCACGTAATCCCTTAGCGCCATTTAATCTAGTAGTTGCTCCGCGCATCATCCAAGAGGTGATACAGCAGGGAAAATATGACATAGTTCATGTTCACACGCCAGTAGCAGCTTTTGTTACCCGATACGCCCTCAAGAATTGGCAAAAGCAGAAAAAACTCCAGATGATTTATACAGCTCACGGTTTTCACTTCTATCGTGGTGGAAAGCCAATAAAAAATGCTCTGTTCCTTACTCTAGAAAAGTTAGCTGGAAGTTGGACAGACTATTTAGTAGTGATTAATCGTGAGGATGAAGCAGCAGCAAAACGCCAAGGGCTGCTATCAGCCGAATACATTCGGTATATGCCGGGAATCGGAGTAGATTTACAGTATTATAGTCCTAATGCTACTTCGGAAACTGAAGTTGAGCGGCTACGCCAGGAATTAGGGTTAGCATCAGGAACCCCACTATTTTTATCGGTGGCTGAGTTCATCCCCCGAAAGCATCCTCAAGATGTTTTAAGAGCATTTGCTCGCCTAGCCCGACCTGAAGCCTGCTTGGCTTTTGCCGGAGATGGGCCGCTAATCAACCAGATGCAAAAGTTAGCATCCCAACTAGGGGTGCAAAATCAAGTGCGCTTTTTGGGACTGCGCCAGGATATTCCCACCTTAATACGTGCAGCAGTAGCTACTGTACTTGCTTCCGAACAAGAGGGTTTGCCTAGATGTGTGATGGAATCTATGTGCTTGGAGACTCCTGTGATTGGCACAAATATTCGCGGGACAAGAGATTTGCTAGCAGAAGGGTGCGGTCTTCTGGTCAAAGTGGGTGATGTAGAAGCACTTGCAGGGGCGATGGCATGGACGCTGGATAATCCTCAACAAGCTCGAACCATGGGCAAGCAGGGACGAAAGCGGATCGCGAATTATGAGCTTTCACACATTCTGAAACAACACGAGGCTTTATATAGCGAGGCTATGTTGGCATCATCTACTAGTTAGTAGTAATAAATAATTTCTGCTGATTTCTAGTTAATTCAACACTAGATTTTTATCAAATTTTCCATGAAACAAAAAATAGCTAATCAACCTTTAATAATGAGTGAAAAATAGAATCTAAGGCATAAAAAGATATTTTTTGCAATTGATAATATTGCCCACATTTCCTGTAAATGCGGGAAAATTAATGATGACTTTCGATAATTTATAGAAAAACTTAATGAGTTACAAGTATTAATAAAACAAGTGCCAAAATGGCAAGACTACATATTTAAAATTAGTTATTTTGTTGATAGTTAATAATTTGAATATAGTGTTTTCCAGTCGGCTGATGTACAAATTTATCGGTGTTTATCTGTGGTTAATTACTTATTCTGTATACCTCACTCAAGCGATAACCACTATATAGCGGTTCCCATTCAGATGCGGTACAACATTACATCGCTATGTGTAGGGGCATGGCACTGCCGTGCCCCTACGGGTGTACTCACTCAAGCGATAACCGCTATAAGCTCAAATAGAGCTTAAATTATTATTTACCATTCGTAGAAATCCTTTGAATTGATAAAGAGCAAGAGCTTTTTTGAAACATAAATCCAGATGTACAAAATATCGCGTTTCCTATTGTTTTGATTTTTTGAGAAAAGAGTGGATCTATGAGAGCTAGATATTTTCAGGGCAATGGCCTAACAAAGAATAGCAGATTGATCAAGGCTGTATTAGATAGAGTTTTAGCAGCGATCGCCTTAATTGTTCTTTCTCCTCTACTGCTAAGTGTGGCGATCGCTATTTATTTCCGTATGGGGCAGCCAATTCTATTCACTCAAGCCCGTCCTGGTCAGAATGCTCGTATTTTCAACTTCTATAAGTTCCGTACGATGACAAATGAACGCAATGCCGAAGGACATCTGCTTTCTGATGAACAACGCCTCACAGCCTTCGGTCAATTCCTACGTCAAACAAGTCTTGATGAACTCCCACAACTCTGGAACATTCTTAAAGGAGACATGAGCTTCGTGGGGCCACGTCCTTTATTAGTCAAGTATCTTGACCGTTATACCCCTGAACAAGCACGTCGCCATAAAGTGAAACCAGGGATCACAGGTTTAGCTCAGATCAAAGGTCGTAATAATATTAGTTGGGAAAAAAAATTCCAACTAGATATCTTGTATATCGATAATTGGAGCTTATGGCTGGACTTGAAAATTTTATTTTTAACGATTTTTAAAGTCTTACAACAAGAGGGAATTGACCAAGAAGGCAATATTTCTTCAGAAGAATTTATCGGACAACTTAAGTGACATTAGAAATCTCAAAATATATGATTCATGCTCAAATGATGCCTACACAATTCCCACAAACTAAGATGACAAAAATTCTCACCCGGCGTTTGGTAGAAGAACAGTTAGCACTTTTACCAACCGAGGAAGATGTCGCTTTTTATGAAGAACATGGCTGGTATATTTCCAAAAAAGTCATTCCTGATGAGATTATTGACGAAGCAATTTTAGGTAGCAAAAGGTTCTATAGTGGAGAGCGAGATAACAATCTTCCTTATAGCACTGGTTACAGCGATTGGCAGCCTGGAGATGGTGACGCTGTGCGTAATAATCAACATGTTTCTTATCGAAATAAAGAACTACGCAAGCTTGCCCTTCAGCCTATTATTGGAGCGATCGCTGCTACGTTAGCTAGAACTAAAGGAATTCGGCTGTTTGAAGATACGTTAGTCTATAAAGCACCTATAACCAATGAAAGTGGGGGAGTAGTTGGCTGGCATACCGATCATGCTTACTCTTCTAACTGCACCTCTAATAAAATGCTTTCTGCTTGGATTCCTTTACACAACTCTACTGCTGATAGAGCACCATTAATTGTGATCGATGGCAGTCATAAGTGGTCAGGTAATGAACATATGCGCTGCTTTAATAACCAGAATCTCAAAGAGATAGAAAAAAAATTTGCTCAAGAAAAGCGAGAGATTTTTGAAGTCCCGATGATCATGAAGAAAGGTCAGATTAGCTTTCATCATAGTTGGACTATTCACGGCAGCTATCCTAACCACAGTAATTCAGCCCGCTTGGCATTTGCTTTATATTTACAAGACTATGACAACCATTATCAACCCTTTTGGAATGATAAAAAGGAGCAAATTCATCACTTTCTTGACCGTGTATGTCGAAAGCTACCTAACGGCAATCCTGATTACAATGATCCAGCAGTATTTCCTGTTTTGTGGTCAGAGGAAGATATTCAAAATTATGAATTAGGTTAATGGGATGACGGTTAATGTAACTGTTTATATAGCAATACGGTTCAGTCAAGCATCTCTTTCTTCTCTCTGCGTCCTCTGCGCCTTAGCGGTAGCCTGTCTTGAAAAGTTGAGCCACTGCGTTGGACGGGTTTCCCGGCTTGTAGCAAGTGGCGTTCCTAGGTTGGGAAACCCCGTTCGCATGATTGCGTCTCCCCTTCTCTACGAGACGCTACGCGTCTACGTTAAAAGATTGACTTTGGTGACAGAGTTTTAGCCTTAACTAAACCGTATTGGTTTATATAGTCCGTACTTAAACACTTGAGAAATCTATGGATATTCAAGTTATCAGCTTATCAGATCCTCTGTGGTCAGACTCTTTAAAAAAGTTACGGCATGATATTTATCACTTACCTGAATACCTGTATTTAGAAGCGAACCGACTTCGCACAATTGCTGAGGCTATTTTGATATCCGATGGAGAGAAGATACTCTTTGTACCCTACTTGCTAAGGAGTTGCGAGGATGTAGTACCTGATGGGACAGATGGACAGGAAATTTTTGACGTTCTATCACCCTACGCCTATGCAGGAATCTTGCTGAATGAAGCAGCTATTAATACACCAGGATTTCCAGATGCGGCTCTAGATAATATTAAACAGGAATTTCGCTCTAGGGGAATATGCTCTGCTTTCTTTCGTTTGCATCCGATTCTCAATGAAAATTTCACCACAGCTTTTAAGGCAGGAACTTTAACAATAAATGGGAAAACAGTCTCAGTTGATTTGAGGATTTCTAACTTATGGAGCCAAACAAGAAAAGGGCATCGCAGCACTATTAATAAGTGTAAGCGTATGGGAATGATTGCCAAGATGGTTCCATTTTCAGATTATTTGGATGAGTTTGTTGCCATCTATAAAGAAACGATGGGACGTGTTAGCGCTACAACAGGATTCTACTCGTTTAATTCTGAATACTTCACTCAGATGAATGATTTGTTAGGCGAGAGTCTTCATCTATGTATTGTTGAATATGAAAATCAGGTTGCTTGTGCTGGTTTGTATACAGAATGTTGTGGAATTGTCCAGAGCGCACTAGGTGGCACAAGAAATCAGTTTGTTCACCTTTCACCAAGTAGCTTAGAGACAGACTATGCAAGAACCTGGGCCCAGGAACGCGGGAATGAATTTTTGCACTTGGGCGGTGGATTGGGTGGCTCTATGGAAGATAAATTGTATATTTTCAAAGCAGGTTTTTCTGAACTTTCTCACCCATTTATGACATTACGCCTGATAGCTGATGAGGAGAAATATCATCACTTGGTACAGTTAAGAGCGAAATTTTTGGAGGTAACAGCGTCAGCATTGCTAGAGTCAGGCTTTTTTCCTGCTTATCGTTCACGCTAAATACTCATAACGCAATAAATTATGCTCTCTAATTCTCATATTGACTGCGAATTTTATTCTTAGTCAAACAATCAAGATTTACAAGTTTTTCAGGAGAATTATAGTAAATGAAAACTAAACAAATCTCAGTTTTAATTCCTGATCAGTCCAACAACCCTCTGGCTTACTATGTTGTCAGATGTTTGAAGGAAGGTAAGCATGAATTTAAGATCAACATGATTGTTGCTTCAGATCAAGTATCTAATAATGATTCTTGGAGTGTTTTTTACAATAATACCAATTTCATTGATAATTTGTTTTTCTCAAAATATGAAATGAACTCATCTGGGTATTTAAATGAAGTGATTCAAATCATAGAAAACGCAGAAGTAGAGATTGTGGTTCCGGCTTCGGAAGCAGGATTTAAGTTTGTTTCCAAATATAGAGATAAGTTATCAAAGTTTTGTAAGGTAGTAGCATTACCCAGCTATGATGCTTTAGATATAGCTTTTGATAAATGGAAGCTAAGCCTAGTACTTAAGCAGAATAATATCCCAATGCCTGAAACTGTTTTACTCAATTCAATTGAAGATGCCAGCAGTCTTAAGTATCCTGTAATCATCAAGCCAACTAATGGTAGTGGTGGTAAAAATATCCAAAAGTTTGATGCTTTTTCACAAGATGATTTTCAAAGTATTATTGACAATAAAAGCGAAGTCTATATCGTTCAAGAATATATAGATGGCTACGATATAGATTGTAATGTTCTGTGTCTTGAGGGGCAGGTAATTGCTTACACAATACAACAGCCTTTAGGAGTAGAAGGAGGATTCTCTCCCAAGATTGATAAATTAAGATTTGTCCATAACTCTTCTGTTATTGATATAGTCAGTAGAACTATGAATGCACTCAAATGGAGTGGTGTCGCCCATTTAGACCTGAGATTTGATTCTAAAAATGGAAATTTTAAGGTGATTGAAATCAATCCCAGATTTTGGCAATCTCTGATGGGTTCTCTTTCAGTTGATGTGAATTTTCCCTATCTTCTATATTTATTAACAAGCGAAATTAGTTTTGATACTGTTTCCTATCAGGAAAAGTATTATGCTAAATTACCACGATTTTTCAAAGATGCCTTGAATGGCACTTTAGAATACGATTTATCTGATACAAATATTAAATACTTGTTATCGGATATTAATAGTGTATTACGATTCAGTATTCACAATTTTGTTAGGAATAAGTTATATAACAAAAAGAAGAAGTTTGCTAAAAGTCTTTAAAGAAACTGATAAACCTCTTGTACGAATATTTGAAAATAAGAAATTTGAGGTTCACGCAGAGGCGCAGCGAAAAGTTCTGTAGGCGGGTTTCCCGCCGTAGGAAACTTTTCAAGACAGCGAAAAGTTCTGTTCGCATAGCGTCTCCATCAGGAGAAGGAGGGTTTCCCTCTCTTACGAGACGCTAACGCGAACCGCAGGAACGCCACTTGCTACAAGCCGGGAAACCCGTCCAACGCAGTGGCTCAACTTTTCAAGACAGAGGCGCAGAGAGGAACGAGAAATTTCTCTGTTTAGTAGTTGATAATCTGATTCATGCAAGAGGTCTGATGTAAAAGCATGGTTAAAAAATGCCTAACTTCTGCAAATTTAACCTATTGATTACTGGGTAAAAAACTATGAAAGTTACCTCTCTGGGTCACGCAGGTTTAAAGGTAGAAACTAATAACGCTACAGTTCTGATCGATCCTTGGCTATCTCCAGAAGGGGCATTTCTTGGGTCATGGTTTCAGTATCCAAGTAACCAACACTTAATAACACCCTCATTACTGCAACCAACTGCGATCGCTCTTTCCCATGAACATTTAGACCATGTTGATCCTTGGTTTTTGGCCCAACTCCCACCAGATACACCAGTAATCATTCCGCGCTACCCTTCGCCTGTATTAAAGAAAAAAATTGCCAACGCAGGTTTAAAGAATATCGTTGAAATACCACAGTGGCAACCAGTACAGCTAGCGGAGGGTGTAAGTGTATTTTTCGTAACCGAAGATTCACCCATGAATCACGATGCGGCTGTGATAATTGTGGGTGATGGAAAGACATTGCTGAACCTCAACGACGCTCGCTTGTCGTTAGCACAACTTTGCAGTATTCGTACTAAAGTTGGTGGAGTCATTGATGTTCTAACACTACAAGGCGCGGGCGCTTCTTGGTATCCCGTATGCTATGAGTATTCCCAAGAGCGCAAACAAGAACTTTCCGATCGCAAGCGAATGGCTAAATTCAGCTATCTAGAGCGAGCGATCGCATCTGTAAAGCCAGTAACCGCCATCCCTTTTGCTGGGCCACCTTGTTTTCTCGATCCAGAACTGGCTTGGGCAAATTCCGAAATAGAAGATGGGATTTTTCCAGACCAACAGCAAGTAGTAAACTGGTTGCATCAGCAGGGCGTGAATAACACCATGATTTTGCTGCCAGGTGATGTATTTGATGTGATCCAACAATCTAAACAACCTGATCCCTTTTGGGGTGACTTTTCATTTAGCGATCGCGACTCTTACATCAAAAACTATAGCCAGCAAAAAGCCACTCATATTACTGCCCTCAAAGCTCGTTATCCAGAACCTACAGAATCTCTTTGGGAACCATTCCGCGAGTATTTCCAAGGTCTTTTGGCAATGAATTCTTACTTCAACCACAAAATCGGGATGAGGGTTGGATTCGATATTACAGGAGCAGGTGGAGGCAAATGGGCGGTAGATTTTCGACCTGGTTATGAAGGCGTATATAACGCGATCAAAGAGTGCAGCTACGGTTATCGTTTTGCATCAAAATGGCTACCAGCTTTATTGCATGGATTGCCTTGGGAAGACTTCTTTCTATCACTGCGATTTGTGGCTTGGCGCGATCCAGATATTTATAACGACCATCTTCTGGGACTATTGAAATTTGCTTGTCCTCAATCTTTACAAGCTGTAGAAGATTATGAAAATTCCATGGATTCCCAAGAGCAAATTACGATTCACTCTGAGGGACAAACTTATAAAATACAGCGCTACTGTCCTCATGCTGGTGTTGATTTGCAAGAAGTGGGCGAGATTTTACCGGGGGGAATTCTGCGGTGTCTTAGTCATCACTATGAGTTCGACCTTGAGACTGGAAAATGCTTGAACGGGAAATGTAAGTTACTCGATAGCACACGGATTTAGATTATGCAGAATAAACTGTTCAATCTGACAACACCAAAAACCATAATTTTTCTAAATTATCAGGACTTACGCAAAATACCTCTCAAACTCTCATTCCTCTGTTACCTCTGTGCCTCTGCGGTAGCCTGTCTTGAAAAGTTTCCTACGGCGGGAAACCCGCCTACAGAACTTTTCGCTGCGGCAAGCCGCTCCGCGTCTACGTTATTCCGTAACTTGTGCATAAGTCCTAATTATGACACCGTCATTTACCCAAAGTGATTAAACCTATTCTGCTTTCCACACCTCACATGGGCGATCGCGAATTAAAATTCGTTCAAGAAGCTTTTGAGACGAACTGGATCGCTCCTGTTGGCCCTCATGTCGATGCTTTTGAGCAGGAATTTTGTCAAGTAGTAGGAGCTGGTTATGCTGCTGCTGTCAGTTCTGGAACAGCTGCTTTGCATTTGGCTTTGCGATTAGTGGGGGTTGAGTCTGGGGATGAAGTTTTGTGTTCTACCTTGACGTTTGTGGCTACTGCCAACCCGATAATTTATCAAAGAGCCAAACCAGTATTTATTGATAGCGATCGCACTTCTTGGAACATGAATCCTGAATTGTTGCAGGAAGCATTAGAATACTGCGATCGGATTGGTAAATTACCCAAAGCGGTTGTACTTGTACATCTATATGGTCAAAGTGCAGACATCGAGCCAATTCTCAAAGCTTGTGATCAATATGACATTCCCTTAATTGAAGACGCTGCTGAAGCTTTAGGTGCTACATACAAAGGACATTCACCTGGAACTTTCGGGCGTATTGGTATTTACTCTTTTAATGGCAATAAAATCATCACTACCTCTGGCGGCGGGATGTTAGTTTCCGAAGATACACAATTGGTCGCAAAAGCCCGTTTCTTAGCAACTCAAGCACGCGATCCATCTCCCCATTATCAACACTCGGAAATTGGCTACAACTACCGCCTTAGTAATGTCTTGGCTGGTATTGGTCGTGGTCAATTGCATGTTTTGCATGAGCGAGTAGCAGCCAGACGTCGCAACTTTGAAATTTATGCCTCTGCTTTAAAAAATCTGCCAGGTATAGAATTCATGCCAGAAGCTCATTATGGACGCGCGACTCGCTGGCTAACCTGTTTGACAATAAATCACAAAGCTTTTGGTGCAGATCGAGAACAAGTACGCATTGCACTTGCCAAACAGCAAATTGAATCTCGTCCTGTGTGGAAACCTTTACATCTCCAACCTGTGTTTGCTGAGTGTAAATGTTTTGGTGGTGTAGTAGCAGAAGATTTATTTGCACACGGTCTTTGCTTGCCTTCTGGTTCAAATCTCACACATAAAGATTTAGAGAGAGTTGTTGATGGAATTACAACAATTCACCATAACAATTAGAAACCTAGCGTTTTTTAGTTGGCTGAGGTACAAAATTATCGGTGTTTATCGGTGTTTATCGGTGGTTAATTACAACTTATGTGTACCTCACTCAAGTGATAACAGCTATATCAACCCCATTAATAGTAAACATCAATCAAAAACTTATTATGGAAACTCCAGAAAACTCTTTAAATCTTGAAAAAACCATCCAAGTTTTCAAGCGTCGTTTCACACCTGCATTAACCATCTTTTTCTCAGTTTTATTTCTGACAATTATAGCTTCATATTTTCTCAAAAAACCTTTATATACAGCAGAAGGTAAATTAAGGTTTCAAAGAACAAATGTGACTTCAGCATTAACAGGATTAGGGGCAGAAATTGGAAAACTCCAACCAGTAGCAGAAGACAATCAAACTAATCCCCTCAATACCGAAGCAGAAGTAATACGTTCTCTTCCCGTTGTGCAAAAAACCATAAAAAAGCTTGACATTAAAAATAGTAAAAAATTGCCTTTAAAGCCTAAAGATTTTTTAGAAAATTTATCAGTAAATGCTATTAGCAAAACAGACGTTTTGAAAGTATCTTATCAAGATTTAGAGCCAGACAAAGCTGCAAGTATTGTTAATGTTTTGATGGAAGTTTATTTAGAGCAAAACGTATCTTCACTCAGAGCCGAAACAGCATCGGCACGCAAGTTTATCGAAAAACAACTACCAAATGCGGAATTGATTGTTAGAAAAGCAGAAGCAGAACTAGCAAGATTTAAAGAAAAGTACCAAGTTGTTTCTTTACAAGAAGAAGTAACTAAGTCAGTGGAAGTCATTGGAGAATTACAAAAACAACAAAGCGAAACTCAATCTAGGCTTGCTGATGTCAATGCACAGTCTAAAGAAGTTCGCAAGTTATTGGGTATGAACTCCCAGCAAGCAGTAATAATGTCTTCCCTCAGCCAGATTTCAGGAGTGCAAGACATTCTCAAAGAAACCCAACAGATAGAATCGCAATTGGCAGCTAGACGAACTGTTTTGCAAGACAACCATCCGCAAATCTTAGATTTAGAGGACAAATTACAGTCTTTAAATATGCTGTTGCAACAACGGATAGTAATGGTTTCAGGAACGAATAAACCACAACTAAACAAAAACTTTCAACTAGGACAGTTGCAACAGCAACTCTCTGCAAGGCTTATAGAATTAGAGTCAAACCGTTTGGGTTTTGAAAACCAGGTTGCTACCTTATCTAGGTTACAACTTGTTTATAAGCAACGCTTGAACAATTTGCCGAGATTGGAACAACAACAGCGCCAGTTAGAACGTAAAGTACAAGGTGCTCAATCTACCTACTCACTTTTGCTACAAAAGCTTCAAGAAAGCCGAATAGCCGAAAATCAAAGTATCGGTAATGCCAGCATTATATCTGAAGCTGAAGTTCCAGAAGAACCAAGTTCTTCTCGGATAATTACTTATTTGAGTGCAGCTTTGTTGGCTAGTCTGGCATCTCTGGCGACTATATATCTTTTGGAAGCAAAGGATAAATCTATCAAGACTGTTGATGAGGCAAAAGAATTGCTGGGACTAACTTTGTTAGGGGTAATTCCTACCGCTAGCAAATCGAAAAAATTTATTCTTGGTCATGAAGAACCGGAGTCGTATAGCCAGATTGTTGTTAGAGATACTCCTCGCTCCCCAATGAGTGAAGCTTACCGAATGCTCAGGGCAAATCTGAAGTTTATGAGTGCCGATAAAGAGCTAAAAGTTATTGTTGTTACTAGTTCTGTACCTAAAGAAGGTAAGTCAACAGTAGCCGCCAATTTGGCTGTAGCAATGGCTCAGACGGAGCGTAAAGTCTTACTGATAGATGGAGATTTACACCGTCCAGTTCAACATAAAATTTGGGAACTGACTAATAATGAAGGTCTAAGCAATTTGATTGTTGAGCAGGCTGAAATCAGAATGGCTATCAAAAAAGTTATGGATAACTTGGATGTCCTAACTTCTGGAGTATTACCTCCTAGTCCAGCATCTCTGCTCGACTCAAAACGAATGGCTACATTGATGAAAACTTTTGCTGCCAACTACGATTTTATAATTATTGATGCTCCCTCATTGAACGTTGCTGCTGATGCTGCTACTCTGGGTCAAATGGCTGACGGTGTTTTGTTCGTAGTTCGTCCAGGGGTAGTGAATTCAGTTGATGCGGCTTTTGCTAAAGAACTTTTGGAAAAATCTGGTCAGAATGTCCTGGGACAGGTAGTGAATGGTGTGATTATTCAAAATGAACCCCATAGCTACTACTACTTTAGTGAGGATACCGATTTAAAAGTATCTCAAGAACCTTCAAAAAGTTTCAGCGATAATAAAAAGCTTTCGATTTAAATATCAAATCCCATGACTTTTACCAATCACCCAATTACGTCGGAAAAACCGCGCTAAAGCTGACTCTTCTAACGATAAATAGATGGGGCGTCCGTGGGGACATGTGCGGGGGTTGCGAGTGCGTTGCCATTGATCTAAAAGTGTCTGCATTTCTTGCAGGTTCATGGGTGTACCATTACGAATGGCGCTTCGACAGGCAACAGCTACTTGAGCCGTTTGTAAGTCGCCTCCCCAACTAAGTTCTAAAATTGCGTCTGCACAATCTTCTCGCTGCTGCAAAAGTGTGGGTAAGGTGCGGACTGCCCAAAGTTGTTCGCCAAAGGATTCTATATCCAAATCGATGCGTTGCAGTTGCGACACTTGCGCCGACGACAATTGATAAAGAATAATTGGCGGTTCGATAGGGACAAGTTGCCAGCTATCGCACAATTGCTCATATAAAACTCGCTCATGGGCTATGTGTTGTTCTACTAACCACATACCACCAGGATGCTCAGCCACGATATAGGTGTTGCTAACTTGAGCAATAGCTTTTAAGAAGTGCTGAGTGTCGTTGACTTTGTTTGAATTTTGAGGATTAAAGTTGTAACCGCCTTTTGCTTCTGCGGCTTTGAGTAATTTACCAACTCGTGTTGTGTGAACAGCTTCTTTAAGATTTGCAGAACTGATGCGGAGTGCTTGGTTAATTGCTTGGGTGATTTGCTCTTGCCAATAACTCAGTTCGTTGAGGTAAATTTGAGTTTTGGCTGGATTGCGATTCCAGTTGATTTGGTCAGGAGAAACGGCAAGATGCAGAAAACAAATTGGATAGCGATCGCGTGGTAATGTTTTATGAAATGCCCCCAGAATCGTTTGCTCTAGTTCCGGCGATTTAACCATCCGTCCGTTAATAGCTACACGCACCCAATCTGGACGATGGCGATGACAGCGATCTGGTAATCCTACCACTAATGAGAGTGCTGAATTTGGAGGAGAGACGCGATTAATCGCGTCTGTACAGGAGTGCTGAGTGCTGTTAGCG
Organism: Komarekiella atlantica HA4396-MV6; assembly: GCA_019359395.1. Lineage (GTDB taxonomy): Bacteria > Cyanobacteriota > Cyanobacteriia > Cyanobacteriales > Nostocaceae > Komarekiella > Komarekiella atlantica. The sequence goes on along the minus strand of JAHHHK010000028.1, from coordinate 10,262 downwards.
GTAGCGGGGCGTTGAGCCAGTTCTGAGTTTGGAGGGTTGGGGACTTCGAGTTTTACCTCGTGTAAATCACCCTGTCGGACTTGGGGTAAAATCTGCGGTAGTAATTTTCCCGTTGTGGTCGCAGGACAAATAGTGAACCATTGACGGTCATTTTGGCAAACTTGCCAAGTAACGTGAGGATGACACAGAGCGATTTGGTGAATTGTTGCTTGCACAGCTTTCATTTGCTGTGCTGCTGATGGCAATCCCTGACGACGAGAGCAATTACCAAAGAGATTAGAAACTATAACAACTGTACCAGGAGCGATCGCAGTCGCTTCTACTTGAACAACTTTCCCGCTATTGCCGTAGATAACTCGCCATCCTAAATTTCCACCCGCAGAACGACTTAAAATCTCTAAATCTGCTAGCGTTGTCAAACTATGCAACGCCTCACCCCGAAATCCCAAACTGTTAATTTTCCACAAATCGGCACTAGAGCGAATTTTGCTGGTGCTGTGGGCTGTAGCTGCTTGTTGCAAGTCATCTAGGTTCATTCCACAACCATTGTCTGCGACGTGGATTCGCCACTGCTGTGGCCATAAAGAAACCACAATGCGCGTTGCACCTGCATCAAGGGAATTTTCTACCAATTCCCTCACCACAGAAGCGAAAGAGTCGATTACCTCTCCAGCTGTAATGAGATATACGACTTCTGTTGGTAAAGCCTGAATAGTAGATGCCATAAATAATAGTTTATAGCTTCTGAGAGCAAGGGGAGTGGGGAAGTATTTTTGAATTCTTTATCCCCCTGTCCTCTCAATGCCTTTCGGTTAAGGGGGAAAGGGAAAAGGCTGAAATTTACCCCTTACCCTTTCCCCTGAGAAATTTTTATTAATTGTAAAGAAAACTCGATTCAAAGGGGATGTTTGATAAATTGCTTGTGAGGTTATAAGCGGGAAAAGCTTATGAGTAATAATTTAGTAGCTGATGTTCATGATCTCAAGACCCGTTTGGAATGGGGTCAACCAGGTTTTACAATTGTTGATGTGCGCGATCGCTACACCTACAATCATGGTCATATCACTGGGGCAATTCCTATCCCATTAGATGACTTGGCATCTAAAGCCAAATCTTCTCTGCACACAAAACGCCATATCTATATTTATGGCGAAAATGATGAGCAATCAGCCCAAGCTGCACAAGTATTAAGAGCATCTGGATTTGTTGAAGTAGCTGAAATTCAAGGTGGTCTTTCTGCCTGGAAAACTGCTGGTGGTGCTACAGAAGGTGTTGGCGCATAATTAAATCAGTGAACAGTAAACAGTAAACAGTAAACAGTTGGGGGATTTAAACCTGCTAGATAGCGTCTGCTACTAATCGGTTTTGGGTTATTAGTGTTCAGTTGCGAGTACTCGCTCCCTTAGCGGTTCCCCATAAACCCAATTATCTTGACTGTTAACACTTCGATTTCTCTACGAGACGCTACGCGTAGCTTGCTTCGACCTAGGAGTACGCTCAGTGTGAACTGTTAACTGTTAACACTTTGGCTTCTCTACGAAACGCTACGCGTAGCTCGCTTCGACCTAGGAGTACGCTCAGTGTGAACTGTTTACTGTTTACTGTTGACTGTTGACTGCTAATTAATATCCCCCATAACTAAAACTTTGGAAATTTCAGGTTTTAGCAACCCACTCAACATAGATGCGGGACGTTGACTGTAGGGCCAAGCAAAAGCATGACGAAAAGCTGCATCTTGACAAGCTTGCAGCTGTTCAAAGTTAATAATGTCGTAAGTTAAAAGATTTTCATACTCAAAAGGTAGACGCACATTGTGCAAACCGGCGTTATCTGTACAAATAGCGATGTCTACCCCAGCATCAAAACAACGGTCAAAAACTAATTTGAGTTGACGTATATCCTGTAAAGTACCAGTTTTGATGTAAGTTGTTGGACAAACTTCTAAACATTGTCTGCGTTTAGCTACATCCTTGAGTAACTCTGGATATAGTAGGGGAATTTGGATACCGTGACCAATCCGCATTAGATAGGGTAATAGTTGTGGGTAACAACCTGCTGTGGTTTCATAGAGGTGTCCGGTGGTGTTGACGCCCTGCGATCGCGCATAATCATATAGACTAATCCATTCTTCTAAGCGATCGGCATAGTAGCTATCACCACCCGCTATATCTACCGCACAAACATAATGTTTGTTTTGCACTGCTAAATCAACAATCGCCTTATTCACCTCATAGGGTAAACGCGAGTGCATACAGAGAATTTGGCTAGTGACAATCGGATATTCTGGCGGATGACTAGCTTTTCCTACTACTTCCACAATTTCTGCCATCTTGTCAATTCTTTGTGATTGACTCAGATGCTCAGGTGTCCGTAAATATGGAGTGTAGCGCAGTTCTAGATAAGCCAAATTTTCAAAAATATAAGCACCCCGCACCAAGCGATAGATAAAGTAAGGCAAAGTTTCCACAGTTTGCACACTCTCTACCAAGGTGTGCAATTCAAGATACTCATCTAGGGTATTGCGTGGTCGTGTGTAAAAATCTTCAAATTCTGAATAGTCAGCAAAACGGGAAATCAACTCAGAAGAATGTCGCTCAAAATATCGCCATAAAACACGGGGTACAACGGAGCCACCCAAGTGTCGATGTAATTCAGCATATAAAGCCATAGTGTTATTTTTAGGGAAAAATATCAATAATTGTAACAAAAGTACAAATGAAAAAAATTTATGTCTAAAGAAAGATTGTGTAAAAATACGGCTTATTGCACCTGTTGACCTACTTATTGTCAGGACAATGTGTGTATGTTAACTTTGGTTTAGAGAGGATAGCCTAATTAAAAGTATGAGTCACCTAAGTGAATCTAGGACTGAACGAATTGATATCCGTACTAGCTCTAGCGTTAAAAAGCTTTTACAGCAAGCAGCAGCAGCAAGTCATAAAAATGTTAGTGAATTTCTGCTTGAACATGGCTTGCAAGCTGCACAAGACACTTTAACAAATCGAAAGCTTTTTGCGCTAAACGATGAACAATGGCAAGCTTTTCAAGACGCTCTTGATGCTCCATGTGTTGAAAAACCACGTTTACGTCGTTTGTTAACTGAGCCTAGCGTATTTGAGTAGTCTTGTGGCATCTAACAATTTATATATCACTAAATTATCAAAATCCCACGATCTAAAAAACTTTGATTGTGGGAATTCCGATTTAAACAATCATTTAAACAAATATGCTTTAAAAAATCAGCAATCTGATAGTTCAACAACCTATGTCGCTTGCTTAGAAAGTGATGTAATTGGTTATTACACTATCACTGTAGCGTCTGTTATTCATGAGAATGCACCGCCTCGTATATCTAAAGGTTTACCAAAATATCCTATCCCTGTAGCTTTATTAGCTCGGTTAGCGGTAAGCAAAGAATTTCAAAACAAAGGTATAGGGAGAGGCTTACTAAAAAACTGCTTAATTCGCATAAACCAAGCAGCTGATCTGATTGGTATTCGTGCATTATTAGTTCACGCGAAAGATGAGAAAGCCCGTAGCTGGTATCAACAATTTGACTTTGAACCTAGCCCAACAGATCCATTACATTTATTTCTGATGCTAAAAGATATTCGCGCTATGCTAGAAAGTTAAAAAGATTAACATTTTGTCTATATACCGATAGGAACATTGCACAAAAAATTATAGTTATCCTCACTCCTCGCTTTTAACTTTGATTGCTTGCACACCAGCCAAAACAAAATTAACCGCTCCCTGGGTATGCTGCTCAATCATTTCAGGACTCAGCAGTTGCAAATCGGGTCTAGTATGCTTGATATTTTCGTAAGCATTGAAGTATAAGTTACAAACTCCAACAATATGCAGGGTGGTAAGAAATGGATCGATCTGACGGAAACAACCCTCTGTCATCCCCCGTTCTAAAATCCTGATGAGATACCCGAAATTTTCTTGCCAATTACCTTGTTTAAAATACTTTCCCTGATTTTGGTTTGCTTCTTGGAACCAAAGCATCCCTCGGTGCGGGTGAGCAGCTTCGTAAGCGATCGCCTCTTTGACTAGCACCTTCAAGGCTTCCTCTGGTGGTAACTGATCCAGATTTAGCTGCTGGAACCCTTCATGCATTTCCACAGCAGGACGTTGCAAAACAGCTTTATATAGTCCTTCCTTGCTCTCGAAGTAGTAATAAATCATCGCTGTGGTTACACCGGCACTTTTGGCGATCGCTTCTGTCCGCGCCCCACTGAGTCCATATCTGGCGAACTCTGCTTCCGCTGCATCGAGAATCTGCTTTTTCGTAGCCTCTGCATCGCGCACCTGACGCGGTTTTTTAGATGAGAGTTTTGACTGTGTTGAACGACTCACATTTTTTCATCATACTGACGGAAATATCTTAACTAAAAAATTGGTTAGTAGTTGACATACAACATGAGATTGATTAAATTAATAACTAACTAAAAAATTAGTTAACTAGACTCTCGTAACTCAATAATGCAATATCCGAAGTCAGCCGAGCATAAGCTTGGTAGCTTTGCTCATTTCATTAGCCTTTTCAAGGTGGGTAAAAAGCCCAAAAAAATTTACTAAGTTTTGGGATTTTTACCTTCGTGTCTTAGTGCCTTGGTGGTTCAAAAGTTAGTTTTTTAACCACTAAGACACTAACAAAAATACATTTTGAAAGGGCTAATCCTATCACAAATAAAAAAGTTTAGATTTTATTGGAGGAAAAATGGAACCAATTTTACCTGGCGCACCTTGGTTGATTGCTCATAAGTCGATGCTAGGAGTTAATCAACCCAATAAAATTACTTTAAACGGACACGATTATGTCATTTGGCAAAACCAAAAAGGCGAAGTGTTTGCTCTTGATAATATCTGTCCACATATGCAAGCATCCTTATCAGATGGGTGGGTTTGTCAAGAAAGAGATACTATTACTTGCCCTTTTCATGCACTGGAATTTGATGGACAAGGTAGACTCTACCAAGAAGATAAAAAAGATACTCAGCCAATTACCAAGCCATTAGAGCTAATTGTTAGTAATGATTGCATCTGGACTTATGCTGGATTTGAACCAAGATTACCTACCCCAGATTTGCATCAAAGAATTGTAGATGAATATCAATTCATCGGAGTAGCTGGCGAAAAAAGTATTCAAGGTGACTTCTTGAGTAACTTAATGGTTAACTATGACTATAATCACCAAAATGGTACTCATAAAGAACTGTTTAAAATTTCATCATGTAACGTCAGTTCTTTTGAAGAACAAGGATACTACGCCAAAGTAAAACAAGAGCTTACAAGATCTGACAATACCATAGGAGAAATTGTTAAAAATCCTATTTTAGGTATATTTCCAAAAACTCTTAGTAACACACTAGAATATGCTTTTCCCTCAACTACAGCCTTCTTGGCTAAAACACCTATTGGTAATATTGCTCAAATTCACATTCTCTATCCTGAAACAGAAACAAGAACTAAAACATTTATTTTGATGTATGCCAAAAACATCAATCATTTAATGAAGTTTCTGTTTAAAAACTCAGTTTTACAAGCAGCAGCCACAGTGATTGAGCAAGACACGGGTGCAGTTGAAAGCTTGTATCCTCGGCAAAAACCAAAAATTAGACTACCAAATGAAGAAATTATGTTCTATGCCGAAAAACTCTACCGTGATTGGTAAGTGCTAGGCTACATTTAGCGATATTCACCAGGCAACAATGACTGCACTTATCCTCAACTTAAGTCCCGCCATTGAGTTAACAGATGAACAGTTCTTCCAACTGTGTCAGAATAATCGAGATTTGCGACTTGAGCGCACGGCAGAGGGAGAATTAATTATCATGCCACCAACTGGATGGGGAAGCGGAAATCGGAATAGTAGACTGACACAGCGCTTAGGAAATTGGGCTGATGCTGATGGTACAGGGCTAGCTTTTGAATCCTCAACGGGCTTCAAGCTCCCTAATGGTGCGAATCGATGTCTGACGACAAGCCACTCTGTGTCTACGCCTGATGCATCTTGGGTGAGCCGGGGGCGATTAGAAGCCTTAAATCCAGACCCTACAAGATTCCTACCGATGGCTCCCAATTTTGCGGTAGAATTACGCTCTGCTTCAGATAGCTTAAAAACTGTAAAACAAAAAATGCAGGAGTACATAGACAACGGTGTGCGCTTAGGCTGGCTAATTGATCCTCAGAACCAAAGAGTAGAAATTTACTGCCTAGGACAGGATGTTGAAGTTTTGGAATCCTCTACTAGCTTGTCAGGAGAGGATGTATTGCCTGGGTTTGTGCTGGATTTAGCACAGATTTTGAATTAGGCGATCGCTCAACTTCACTTATTTATGTATATGTGCAATTTACAACCATAATTTGGATAAAAATTACCATTGACTAAACAAGAGAAACGCTGCTTGAAACGACCCCACAACAAAGCCCAAAACACCGCCTAAAGTTACAATAGCCTGCAATTCATTTTTCACAATTCCCTCAATTGCAGCTTCTAAATCAGCGGGTGAAGTTGATTTTACACGGTCAACAATCACTTGATCTATCGACAAAATCGGAATTGCCTGCGCCATAATCGCTTCTAAATCTTTTTCTAAATACCTATCTAAAATTATGGCCAACTCTTGACTTACAACTTCTAAAGAAGCACTGACAACAGGTGAAGTACTAAGCCGATTCAGCAGCAATACAGCAATATTTTCCCAATCAACAGAATCAGTTAATCCTTGCAGAAAATCGCTGCCACTGGTTTGTAGGTAATGACGGACACTTTCGCGTGTCGTCTTGCGTAATTGGCGTACCGTTCCAATTGGCAAGTTTTGTAAAGATAAGCTTTGCAGAAACTTCTTAAGGCGATCGCGCATTTGCAACTCTTGAATCAACTCCTGCAAACGCTCATTGGTAGTCTCTTTCTCATCCAAGCAAAACGTCCGTAGCCTCGTAAGAGTATTGCGTAAACCAAACAGATTTGCCACAACCCAATACGTACCACTGGTTTTTTCTCGAAAGCCTTCATCAATAATTTGAATCGTGCGATCTGTTAAAAAATCAACTATTACCTGTCGCAACACATCCGGCGGCAAAACTACCTGCAATAGCCAATCAGCAAGCCGTGTAGATTGTTCTTCACTCAGTTGAAACTCCAGTAAGATTTGGTCAAAAATTTGATTGATCTGCGCTTCTAAGAAGTCTTCGCGTCGCGCCAAAACCTTGAGCAAACGTGGCAAGGATTCTCCTAACAAATCCCGCAAAATACCTGCCACAATTTTGGCACTCTTCTCGTTTTTATCCGTTTTGATCTGTTCAATTGCCAGTTGTAACAACCAGAGAATTGCTGCTTGTACGCGTTCTGTTTGTAACAGCCGCCGTGCCAAATTTTGTAATTCTTCTGGCGTCAGCAGCGACCCCATGATTGTATTGGAAATGTTTAGAGCCAAACGTTCCTGGTTGCGGGGAATCAACCCAGGCGTAAACGGTACTCTTCGTCCACCAATATAAATCGCTCTGTAGGGACGAAATAACATTTTGATGGCTATATCGTTTGTGAAATAGCCAATAACTCCGCCCAATATCGGGGGAGACACATAAAGCCAAAGATGAGACCAATCCACAGGATTTTGGATTTCGGATTTTGGACTTTAGATTTTAGATGAAATGTTGATTTGTGGATTCAAGAGTCTTTGGTTATTTACCAGTAGACCCCAATCCCAAATCTAGAATCTAAAATCTAAAATTTGCTTACTACCAGCACTCCCATCATACCGTTCACAATGGGGTAGTGTGTGGCAACTGCAAAACCAACTTGACGAGCTAACTCTACTTGCTCTGTTCCAATGGGAAAGCGGTCTAAGCTGGGACTGATATAAGCATATTCTTCCTTTAAACCTAAATGATTGGCAACTGGCACGACAAAACCGTCCAGATACCACTGCTGAAAAGTGCGTAGCTGAGGATTGCTCGGTCGGTGAAAGTCTAAAATCGCAGCTTTAGCACCTGGTTTCAAGACACGATATAACTCTTTGAGACTGCGAGAAATATCTTTAACATTTCTTAAACCATAGCCCATTGTCGCAGCGTCAAATTGGTTATCGTCAAAGGGTAAATCTAAGACATCGGCTTCTACCCAAGTGATCGCAGGTTGGGGATACTGACTTTGGGAGCGTTGTTTGGCAGTTTCCAACAAGTTTGGGGAAAAGTCTACTCCGTACACATGTCCCATTGTTCCCACACGTCGCGCCAAACGTAAGGCTAAATCCCCACTACCGCAACACAAATCAAGGCAAGTATCTCCTGGTTTAGCTGCGCTCCATTTAACTGCCATTTCCTTCCATATTCGGTGTTGTCCCAGACTCAACCAATCGTTCAATTGGTCATAGACTGGAGCAATACGGTTAAAAATGGCACGAATTTCGTTAGTCATGGGTCATTAGTCATTGGTCATTAGTCATTGGTCATTTGCCAAGGACAGAGGACAAAGCGCAAAGTCTGCTCGTCGGCTTCCAGCGCTCAGACACCAGTGACGCTCCTGCGTCGCTACCACTACGCTAACGCACAAGTCTCTTAACCCGCTTAAAGAATGGCTCAACTTTGTGAGACCAGCCACACGTGCGGCTCTGCCGCCCTTGTGGACTGGCGTTCGCCTTACAGCCCTTTGGGCATCCTACGGCAGGCGTGCCGGAGGCATCACCCCGAAGGGGTAAGAGAGGACAAAGGACAACTACACAGTGGTTTTATGAAAGCGACTACTAGTAAGAGCGATCGCCACTAGTTGTGCTGATAAATCAATTAGCTTTAATTCATCTTCTCGCAAAGTGCAGGGCTGTTTCCACTGTAGTGATAACACTCCTAAGAGTTCATTTCGATAATTAATCGGGATGACTAAATGTGCTTGCACACCCGTGTTTTGGTAGTGGTTAATACTATTTAATTTGGTGTCTTTAGGTACATTTAAGGAAACTTGCATTTGTCCAGTGGCGATCGCCTCGCTAGTCAGTGGGTCTTGTACTAGCCAATTTTCTATTGTACCTGTATCGCTGTAACTTCCTTGAGTCGCAACTAAAGTATTTCCCTGTGTAAGTTGCAAAATGCAGCCATCCGCCGCAAGAGTTTCATTAACAGCTCTAGCGATTGGCGTGAGAGTTTCCTCTAAGCTAGAAGCAGCTTGGGTTACTTGCACCAACACAGTCAGCAGTGCCATTTGAGCATGAGCACGGCGCAATTCTTCTGTGCGTTGTTTAAGCAAGTCGTAGGTTTCTGCTGCTCTTTGCACTACTGCCTTGAGTTCCCCTGGATCCCAAGGCTTGGTGATATATTTGTAGACTTGTCCAGCATTAATTGCTTCTACTAAGTCTTCAATATCAGTAAATCCAGTGAGAATTATCCTGACCGTATCAGGAAACTGAGGTACAGTCTTACTGAGAAACTCAGTTCCTTTCATTTCTGGCATTCGTTGATCGGAGATAATAACCGCAACTTCTCCTTCTGCCGCCAATACTTGGAGAGCGTTCATCCCACTATCGGCTTTCAGGACATTAAAGTCGCGCCGAAAAGTACGATAAAGCAGATCGAGATTATCTGGCTCATCGTCAACTACCAGGATTTTAAGTTTTTTCGGTCGTTCCAGAGTCATCAATTGATGGTGGACTTTATCAAGTTCAAGAGTGGGATTATCCATAAGATGATTCCTTTAAAATATTCGCTATTTTGTTATATTCCATACCAAGCGTAGTTGAGAACAATCCATAAGCCTTGCGAGTATTTGCGGATATAGGTCAAGGTTTGTTAAATCTTCTCTTTGTAAATGCTATAGATGAAATTTACTTGTTCAAACTATCTTTGCTAAAAGAAATTTAGGCAAATATAACCAATAGAACCAAATAACCGGGTGTAAATAAACATAATTAGGCAAGTTGACAATAAATAAATGTTCGCATTTAGTATTGATTAAAACAGACAATTGGCAGTTATAACTAGCTGTTACGTTTATTCATGCCCATTTGACAGTAAACAGTAAACGGTAAACAGTAAACATAATTGGGTTTAAGGGGAACTACTGCGGGGCGAGTACTTGCGACTGAAAACTCATAACCTAAAGCCAATTAGGACGAGGCGCTATCTGGCGGGTTTGTTGACAGTAAACAGTAAACGGTAAACAGTAAACATAATTGGGTTTAAGGGGAACTACTGCGGGGCGAGTACTTGCGACTGAAAACTCATAACCTAAAGCCAATTAGGACGAGGCGCTATCTGGCGGG
>JAHHHK010000062.1 GCA_019359395.1 Komarekiella atlantica HA4396-MV6 | reverse complement strand
GTTGACAGTAAACAGTAAACGGTAAACAGTAAACATAATTGGGTTTAAGGGGAACTACTGCGGGGCGAGTACTTGCGACTGAAAACTCATAACCTAAAGCCAATTAGGACGAGGCGCTATCTGGCGGATTTAATCCCCCAACTGTTTACTGTTTACTCTTTACTGTTTACTGATTTAATTTGACGGTATGGTAGTTTCGTGTAGACAGTTAAAGATTAGAATAAGATTTGCTGATGAGGTGATGAGTTCTCCTCTTAAGTTAAAGTTCGCACTGTGATTATGACTGACCTACCACCCAATAATCAAAATCCTGATGATGCTAATGATGTAGCACAAGAGTTTTTGCGAAAGCTGAGGCAAAAACAAGGCAGCTGGGTGGAATGGGGAGTAGCGATCGCCTACTTGCAAAAAAACGGTTACAATCCCCAAGAAATTTTTGAAGCGACGGGATTTGAACCGATTCAACAAAATCAGGTGGTTGTTGGTTCCCAAGTTTACAATTCTTTAGAAAAGTTCGGGGCATCGGCAGCAACGCGATCGCACTACACTGCACGCGGTAGTGATATTTTGTACGAACTACGTTTGCTTAATCAAGAGGAACGCGCCGCCGCCGCCGAACTTGCCTTCATCCACAAAATTGACGCTGATGAAGCGCGGGAAGTGGCAAAATCAATCAAAGAGTTCTCCTATTTTCGCACTTTGCCAGAAGGGTTTTCTGCCCATCCGGGAGATGCCGTTGCTTACCAAGCTTGGAAACTAGCACGCCAAAATACAGATTTACAACAGCGATCGCGTCTAATTGCTAAAGGCTTACGTTTCGCTCATACGCCAACAGCAAGGCAACAAATCGAACAATTATTAACTGATTTTAGTGTTGTTCCCAAGCGTCCAGCACCCATTTTACCCTTTTACCGCCTGGAATCTGAAGAAGAATTACCCCGGATAGTGCCCGTAGTGGGTGAGTTACCTTTGACAGCACAAGACTTACAAGCTGTACCTTTGGTGACAGAAATTGAACCATTTCGGATGGTCAAGTTTGCTGGAGAGCAAGCTTGGGTTCCTATACCGGGTTGGCAAGTGCTATTGAGAGCAGAAGATCCAGTAGTGATTTTAGCAAATGGCGATCGCCTACCCAACCAAACACAAAGCCAGCCGCAACCAGTGCTGGTAGTTATAGATCGTGCCCAACGGCAATGGGATGAATCCAGTTACTTTGTTGTTGAGAACTCTGGCGAATTAGATTTTCAGTGGTTTGAAACTGAGCCAGAAATTCCTTTGTTGGGCAAAATCATCATCATTGTGCGTGCTAAGAGAATCCTTGATGAAGAACTAACTAAGGATTCTTGGCAGATTGACGAATAGCACTCAACAGTTTTTTTAGCTGTCGTTACATGGCAGCCAAATTTCTTGACTTAATAAATAAGTGCATATACACTTATTGTATGGAAGACCAAGTTACTCAATTAGCCCAACTCAGAAAAGTTGGGACTACCTGTACCTGTTTTAATTTACGCAAAGCATCTCGTGTAATCACACACCTCTTTGATGAGGTATTGCAACCAAGCGGATTATTGGTGAATCAGTTTACCCTTATGGTTGCAATTAGCTTAGTTGGCTCGATGACGATCACGCACCTAGCCCAGGAATTAGTCCTGGATCGAACCACGCTGACACGCAACCTCAAACCACTAGAAAGACAAGGGTTTATTCAAATTCAACCGGGACAAGATCAACGGGTGCGGGTTGTAAGTCTAACACCTCAAGGACAGGAAGCTTTGGCGAAGGCATTGCCCTTGTGGGAGGTTGCACAGACTCGAATTGTTGAGCAATTAGGGCAACAGCGGTGGAATACGTTGTTATCTGGTTTATCTGACACCGTTTCATTGCTACGCGACAGTTAAATTTTTTTGCGTAAAAAGTGTATATACACATATTTAATCAATTAGGAAAACCTGTATGTCTAAATTCGATAATCACCAAACTGTGAGAAAATTTCGTGAGCAAAACCCAGTTGATAATTCCACGCCAGTTTCTCCTTTAGATGTTGATTGGCTGCGCCGTTTGTGTTTAGAGATGGGGGCGGATGATGTTGGTTTTGTTGAGATTGACCGCCAAGAGATTGCCGATCAACGTCAAGACATTCTTGTTGCTTTCCCGCCGACGAAAACACTGATTAGTTTTGTGTGTCGGATGAACCGCGAAAATGTCCGTAGTCCAGCGCGATCAGTAGCCAACGTGGAATTTCATACCACAGGCGATGAAGTCAACCAGATTGGACGTGAGATTGTTGCTACCCTTGAGCAAAAAGGCATTCGCGCCTTAAACCCAGCAATGGGTTTTCCGATGGAAATGGATCGCTTCCCTGGGAAAATTTGGGTTGTTTCTCACAAACCTGTAGCGGTTGCAGCAGGTTTAGGACACATGGGAATTCACCGCAACGTCATTCATCCTAAATTTGGCAACTTCATTTTACTAGGGACGATTTTGATAGATGCTGAAGTAACAGCATATAACAAACCAATTGACTACAATCCTTGTTTGGAATGCAAATTATGTGTAGTAGCCTGTCCAGTCGGAGCCATTAGTGCAGATGGTCACTTTAATTTCTCAGCTTGTTACACCCACAATTATCGAGAGTTTATGGGAGGATTCACAGATTGGGTTGAAGATATTGCTGAGAGTAAAAATGCCCGTAACTACCGCCAAAAAGTGAGTGATTCCGAATCAGCATCAATGTGGCAAAGTCTGACTTTTAAAGCTAATTACAAAGCAGCTTATTGCGTGGCTGCTTGTCCCGCAGGGGAAGATGTGATTGGTCAATTTTTGATAAATAAAAAAGAGTTTGTTCAAGAAGTAGTTAAACCTTTGCAGGATAAAGAGGAAACTATTTATGTTGTTCCCGGCTCTGACGCTGAAGCTTTTGTAGAACGTCGGTTTCCTCACAAGAAAGTTAAGCAAGTTGGTAATGGTATTCACCCTAATTCTATTCGCGGGTTTCTATTTGGGTTGCCGCTATTATTCCAACGTAATCAATCAAAAGGTTTGGATATTACCTACCACTTTACATTTACTGGTGCAGAAGAATGTCAGGCAACGGTCATAATTAAGAATAAGACAATTCAAGTGTTGGATAATCATGTTGGAACAGCCAATATTCATGTTACTGCTGATACTAATACTTGGCTGCGTTTTCTAGCTAAGGAAGAGAATATTGTTTGGGCGTTAGTGCAAAGGAAAATTCGGATTAAGGGGTCGCTGCGATTGCTTCAAGCTTTTGGAAAATGTTTTTCTTGATGAATAGACTTCTTACAAAAATCAGATTTAAACCAAAAATAACCACAGATGAACACAGATAAATATCAGTGTTTCTCAGTGTTCATCTGTGGTTCGATTTAATAAATCTCAACTTATGCAAAAGGTCTAATCTACTGCAATCCAACATTACCGCATCGATAAAGCTGATAGGGAACACCTATGCGATAGTGCTGCGCGGAATCTATGATGCAAGTTTGCTCAGAAAGTTCTAGACGCTGTGGATAGTCCCGTTTTCTTATTCCAGGCCCAACAACCCATAAATTTAGCTTAGATGCTGGTATAGGTAGTTGAGAAAGGTTTTTCCAAACAGCAGATAAATCAGGGTATTTTTGTAAAAATACAAAACGATCAGAGTTAATATCTGAATTCAAGACTTTGGATTTATCCCTCGGATTTTGACTCCTGAGTTGTTCTAATGCTGTAGCAAAACTTAATCCCAACGCCACATCCTGATAATTGCTATATCCCACCACTAGCATGATTGGTACAGAAGGTTCCAGGTTCATATTTTGGGCAACTTGCTCAGGCTGGAAGGGCTTTTGAAACACTAAATTAGAAACAACAAAAATACAACTAATTAAACCAACAAGTAAAAATATAAATATATAATTTCGGTGATTTTTAATTCCAAAGCTAGCTGCTATGAGGGCGCAAAAGCTGGGATAGTAGACAAAATTGTAGCGTGGAATAATGGTGATATCTTTACCTAAAAAGTAAACAATAATAAAAAACTGTAATAAGACGAAAATAGTAAAACTTAGAAGTGTTAATGTTGTTAAATAAGTTGTATTTTGTAACCATAACAGCTTTAAACCTTTGAAAACTTGCAAACCTACCCAGATAGCAAATATCACCATTAAAAAGCCATAAATAACTGTAATTGGCAAAGACTGATTTTCTACAGGGAGAGCAATCACCATTAACACCCAGCTAATGAGAGTTTGATACAAGGGTGCAATGTGATTTGGAGAAGGCAACCAACTGGTTTCAGAACGCTGAACATGGCTCAATATAACTAGTAACCAGGGAATGAAGCTAGTTACAATACCAATAGTGGAAAAAATTAAGGCTAACCAAACTTTGTGTTTGTTAATTATTTTTGCCTTACCCCAGTACATCAACACAAGTAGTGTTGCAATTTCAGCGATGAAAGCCAGAGCAAAAAAGTAGTGAACGTAAAGACCAATGCTATTAATAATTGCCCATAACAGCCAAACCCAAAATCTAATACGTTCTCGCTCAAATATATCTCGCTGAATTTGGACTAGCCCTAATAACGCTAAAGTTATGAGGAGCATAGGCATGGTATAATGACGGGCTTCTTGGGAAAGGTAAACAGCAAAGGGAGAAACAGCCATGATCGCTGCTGCTATGATTGCAGATGTTTTGGAAAAAGCAATACGATTGACAGCATAAATTGCCGCGATCGCACACACACCAAATAAAGCTGGTAGCGATCGCAATTTTTCTACCCACTCTGATCCTAAAGGAGTCATCCACCCTAACCAGCTATACATACTGCAAAAAAATAGCGGCGGATGCGTAGACTGGGTAGTAACATTTTCGGCAATTTGAGAACAACTCACCCCAGGCTGGAAGGTAAAAATCTCCTGCACGCGCTCCAGAGGAAACACAACATCCAAAGGTAAATCATTGTAATTTTTACCCAAGCTGAAAATGGCAGTAATCACCTCATCCATCCATAAAGGTTTCAAACCTAAATGCCAAAAACGCAAGATCGTACCAATTACAATTACCCCAGCCAAACCCAGATAATGTAGATAAAGTCTGTGATTTGTCATTATTTAACTATTAGCAATCTATAAAAACAGTGAACAGTTATCAGTGAACAATGACAATTGATAACTGATTTCTGCGGTTTGTAAATTACATTCAAAATCTAAAACTTTATATGTCAGACGCTAATTTTACCGCTACTGTGGCTCAAGAATCTCTCCAATCACAATTATCTCAGTCATCGCCTGTTACTTTGCTGCGAGAGAAAACTTTAGCGATCCGCAACAGTCTGCGTCCCGGACAGCAGCAAATGGCTGACTGGAAATCTGGGCCACTGGCTATTTCCGCCGTTCCTGGTGCTGGTAAATCCACGGGGATGGCGGCGGCTGCGGCGATCGCGATCGCACGTCAGTACGAAAGTTCTGCTACTTCACGCTCATTTTCCCGTCGTCAGTTAGTGGTCGTGACCTTTACTCGCTCCGCTGCTGCCAATATTAAAGCAAAGATCCGCAAATACTTACGAGATGATTTATCTCTACCTCAGACAGGCTTTTTTGTCTATACCCTGCATGGTCTGGCATTAAATATTGCCAGCCGTCATTCTGACTTGTCAGGTTTGCAGCTAGAAAATGTCACATTAATCACCCCAAGCCAAAGCCATCGCTTCATCCGCACTGCTGTAGAACAGTGGATTGCTAATAATCCAGGACGTTATTCTCGATTGCTGGAAGGTCATCAATTTGACGGTGAAGAGACAGAAAGATTGCGCCGCCAGTCGGTGCTACGGACAGAAGTATTGCCGGAATTGGCGATTACGGTAATTCATGAAGCAAAAAGTTCGGGTATATCGCCAGAAAAGTTACGGGAATGGAGTCAACAAACCACAGATGAATATGCAATTTTGCGGGTTGCATCTGGTTTGTACGAGCAATATCAAAATTTAATGCGATCGCGTGACTTCATTGACTACGACGATATGATTTTAGCCGCATTGCGCGTTCTGGAAAACGAGAGCGCCCGTCGCATTGAGCAAAACCAAGTTTTCGCCGTCTTTGAAGACGAAGCCCAAGATTCTAGTCCTCTACAGACACAGCTGTTAGAGATTTTGGCAAGTGACTCTTTGGGGGGAGCAGGGGAGCTGGCGGAGAATAATAACTCACCACTCACTTGTACAGATGCGATTAATCGCGTCTCTACTCAGCACTCAGGACTCAATTTGGTGCGTGTTGGTGATCCTAACCAAGCGATTAACTCTACATTTACTCCAGCTGATCCAATTTATTTCCGGCAATTTTGCGAAGAGTGCGATCGCGCTGAACGATTGGCAACGATGGATCAAGCTGGTCGCAGTACTAGAATTATTATCGAAGCTGCTAACTTTGCTTTGGAATGGGTGAACAGCTTTTATGGAGCCAAGGGTCAACAGTCAACAGTCAACAGTAAACAGTCAACAGTAAACAGTCAACAGTCAAAAGACGGGAGACGGGAAACGGGAGATAGGAGTTATTATGATCTTTCTGCTTCTACTCCCTCACTTCCTTTTCGTCCTCAAAAAATCCGTACTGTTGACATTGGTGATCCGCAAAAAAATGCCAATCCAGCACCATTGGGAGAAGGATTGGAACTGTATACTCCTCGTGATATTCATCACACAAGTGAATTGCTATCCCAGAGGGTAATTGAATTATTTGCTCAAGACTCAACACAAGTCAGTGCAGCGGTTTTAGTGCGAGAAAATCGCCAAGGACGTTGGCTAGCAGAGGCTCTGACACCTGTGTGCAAGGAGCATCAAATTACACTTTACGATGTGGGTGAACGCGATCGCCGCTCTCATGTCCCGCAAGAAATTTTGGCACTATTGCAATTTTGCGATCGCCCTCACTCTCCTGATTATCTCAAAGCTGCTTTAGAAGCCTTAGTGCAGCGCCAGTTAATTCCCACTCAAGACCTCAACGCTCTTGCTAGTCTCCCAGAAGAGTTTTTGTATCCTGGCCCTCTGGCTCCACCTCAACCAGAAGCAGTACAAAAAGCCTCACGCTTGTGTCGCAGTTTACTCCGCGCTCGTTTGGAACTGCCTCTGTATCAGCTAATTTCCTTCCTTGCCTTAACATTAAACTACGACCAAGCAGAACTAGCGACTGCTGACAAACTTGCAGAAAGGGTAAATCAGCAAATAGCTGGTAATAGTTCAATGGGGACGATGCTAGCAGCCTTAAGTGAAATCGTCAGTTCCGAACGGTTTGAACCCGTGGAAACTGATGATTCGGAAGCACGTTATACCCGTACTGGTCAACTGACAATTATTACCATGCACAAAGCCAAAGGATTGGACTGGGACTATGTGTTTCTTCCCTTTCTGCACGAAAACTTGATTCCTGGTAGGTTTTGGGTTCCACCTCAAAGCCAGTTTTTAGGCGACTTTACTTTATCAGAAGTGGCTCGCGCCCAAATTCGCGCCGCTCTCCACGGAGAATCTGGCATACCAGATGTGACACAAGCGTGGGAACAAGCAAAACACTTAAAAACTGCTGAAGAATATCGTTTACTCTACGTTGCCATGACACGAGCAAAGCGCCTATTGTGGATGTCGGCAGCACAGAAAGCGCCTTTTACTTGGAGTAAACCAGAGAATTTACAAGAACAAGCAGCTTGTCCTGTGTTTGGAGCATTAAAACGCCAGTTTCCTAAATCTGTAATCAATCTGTTGGCATCTAAGTAAGCTGTTAGGTATTAAATTTGCTAGTACGCTCTTGAAATAATTGAACGGAAACTGGATGTAGAGTATGGCGTCAAAAGAACTATTGCCCACAGTAGCTATATTTCCTGTTCAATGTTCAAGGTATCTTTATGAAATCTATCTTCAAGCTATGTTCTTTTACCAACAACACGAGCAATTTTTCTAAAAATGTTGTCTTGACCCTAATATTAACGAGTTCGCTCTTTTGTGGATTCGGACTTAGTGCGAATTATGTGGCTGAGGCTATTCCTAATGCAGAACAGATACAATCACAAAGCCCCCAAAATAGGTCAAATAAATTACCTAGAGCCGTTGCCAGAGCGGTGTTACGCGATGCATCAAAGCGTTCTGGGGTAGCAATTGCTAATTTAAAAATCACTCAATTCAAATCACAAACTTTTGGGAATCCCTGTATTTTCAAGTTTGGCGAAATTTGTACTAGGGAATATAACCCAATCAAAGGCTGGCAAGTAATTGTAAGAGTTCAGCAGCAATCTTGGACTTATCATGTGAATCAATCTGGCTCGCAAATCGTTTTAGATCCCAAAGCCAATGTATCAAGTGCTACTCAATTACCAAAAGCGATCGCAGATACAATTTTGGCTGATGCCTCAAAGCGTTCTGGGGTAGAAATCGCTGATTTAAAAATCACTCAAGCTACACCAAAAACCTTTGGCAATCCCTGCGAATTCAACTTTGGCGAAATCTGTACCAGGGAGTTTAACCCAGTTGAAGGCTGGGAAGTGATTGTCCAAGTTAAACAGCAATCTTGGACTTACCATGTGAATAAATCTGGCTCACAAATCGTTTTAGATCCAAAAATTAGTGCCACTAGTCAAAGTTAAATTATTACTGGCTTTGGTTTTTCTCAATTTACTCACTCCGTGCTTTTGCCATCACAGCACGGATATAGTCATTTTTACCATTGGTATAAGCCTCGCGATCGCTCTGAAAACTTGCCGCCAAATCGCGCTTTAAAGCTTCATATTGTTTAGCCTCTTCAGGATGCGCCTTTAAGTAGTCACGAAATAGCTTACGCTCCCAAAATTCGCCGTCAACCTCAACTATGTGAACATGATGAGTACGTTGTTTACCGTATGGCGGCATTCCTTTGACAAAAAACATCCTTCCCGGATGCGGGTTTTCACGCCAATAAACATATCCCAACGATTCTAATGCTGGAATAGTAGATTTTGCATCTAGTAAAGAATGCACTCCTACCATAATAGACCTCTTGCAAAAGTCAGAAAACTATTAGTGTCATTCTGACCAAAACGTAGTGAAGGGTTCGCGTAGCGTTCCGCAGGAAAGAATCTCCGAGATGTTTCGCTCCGCTCAACATGACAATTTAAGCATTTATGCAAGAGGTCTAATGTCAATAATTGGTTTAGCTGCCATCCCCGGTACGGCAGTACTACCTATGTGCTCAATTTCCACAACCAACTTATTGCCCAGCAATTGCCAAATACGTTCGGCTTCTTCTTCAAACAAGATCTGCCATCGCGGGTTATATTCGACTATATTTACTTCATCCATAAGTGAAGTTAACAAGAAACTTCTCAAAAGTCAGCTTTTTAATTGCGACTTTCATAAAACCTCTGACCTTAGCGATTCACTAAATTGAATTCTCTTAATATATAATGATAGATTGTGTCGAATTAAAGCCAGCCCATGCCTAAATTAAAGACCCGTAAAGCAGCGGCGAAGCGATTCCGTGCCACTGGCACAGGTAAAATCGTCCGTCGCAAAGCCTTTAAAAACCACCTCTTAGAGCATAAAACTTCTAACAAGAAGCGTAGCTTGTCCAAGACAGCACTTGTACATGAACGCGATGAAGATAATGTACGCTTGATGCTCCCATATTTGTAAGTCCTTCAGGAATATTAAGTTATGACACGGGTAAAACGCGGTAATGTAGCTCGGAAACGCCGCAATAAAATTCTCAAACTAGCTAAAGGTTTTCGCGGTTCCCACTCAACTCTATTTAGAACCGCTAATCAACAAGTGATGAAGGCACTACGCAGTGCCTACCGCGATCGCAAAAACAAAAAGCGCGATTTCCGTCGCCTCTGGATCACCCGCATCAACGCTGCTGCTAGGCTACACGGCTTAAGTTACAGCCAATTGATCGGCAACCTAAAAAAAGCCGATATCCAACTAAATCGCAAGATGTTGGCACAATTGGCAGTTCTCGATCCAGCAAGCTTCGGCAAAGTTGCTGAATTGGCAAGTCAAGCTAAAGGATAAAGGTGGTAACGGATGAATAACCGATGTAACAGATGGCTAACAATTAATCGGTTACATCTGGTATTATCCGCTACCGTTGTTTGTATTCTCTGCTGCTCCATTTTAGCGACGGGATTCATTGCATCTGCTGCCCCAATACCTGAAATTAAGCAACGGGGCTATTTAATTATTGCCATTAAAGATAACTTACGTCCCTTGGGATTTAGAGATGCCAGCGGCAATTTGCAAGGCTTAGAAATTGATTTGGCCAAGCGTTTAGCAGGTGACTTGCTAGGCAAACCAGATGCCGTCAAGTTCAAACCAGTAGCAAATCGCGATCGCCTAGCTGTAGTCTTAGATCAGAAAGTTGATTTTGCGATCGCCAGAGTCACGGCAACCGAGTCACGCTCACGCCTAGTTAATTTCAGTGTTCCCTACTACTTTGATGGCGCAGTGTTGGTTACAAAAGATGCCTCTGTACAGCAACTAAGCGATTTAGCAAAACGAAAGATTGCCGTACTTAACAACTCTAGTACCATCGCCCAAGTGCGATACTATGTGCCAAATGCCAAGTTAGTAGGAGTAAATTCTTACGAAGAAGCAAGAGAGCAAATAGAAAGCAATACCGTTACAGCTTTTGCCGCAGACGCTAGCGTTCTAAGTGGTTGGTTAAAACAATATCCTCAATATCGGTTACTGCCAACCAAACTATCTACTGAACCCTTGTCTGTCGTTATGCCCAAGGGATTGCAGTACGATGAACTAAGACGAGGAGTGAATGAAGCGATCGCTCGTTACTTAGCAGAAGGCTGGCTTAAAGAACGCGCTAAATATTGGGGTTTACCGTAATTTAGTGCTGAGGGGGAGCAGCACTTCTCTACTTTGAGGCTGCGCCCTAAGCGCATAGCTATGCCGCAGGCTTTACGGCTACGCTCAGTGACCG
The DNA here is from genome assembly GCA_019359395.1 of Komarekiella atlantica HA4396-MV6. Classification (GTDB taxonomy): domain Bacteria; phylum Cyanobacteriota; class Cyanobacteriia; order Cyanobacteriales; family Nostocaceae; genus Komarekiella; species Komarekiella atlantica. Next base: position 9,127 of record JAHHHK010000062.1, on the reverse strand, counting down.
GGGAGCAGAGGGGCAGGGGAGTAAGGAGAGCAACTCTTATCTTCTATCTCCTGACCCTTGACAAAAAGCTGATAATAGACACAGAAGTAACTTTTAATAATTGTATTTGCAGATAATGGATAACAATCTAGCCGTTGTTTATCTCTCGATATTGGTGGGTCTGCTCGCATTTACACTTGTAGGTGTTTCTCGCCAGATTTTGAAAACTCGCAAGCTTGAAAGCTCTCTGTCACGATTGCGAAAGAAGTTAGAGAAAGAAAAGGGTACGGCTCAAGAATATTACGAGTTAGCCAGTATTTATTCAGAAAAGAAATTGTTCTCACAAGCGATCGCGCTATTTCAAAAAGCTCTTAAAGCCGCCCAAGAAGAGGGAGAAGAAAATGTCGCCCCCATTTACAATGGTCTGGGCTATGTTTACTTTACTCAAGAGCAATATGACTTAGCGATTCGCCAGTACAAAGAAGCCCTCAAAAATAAACCCAACTACGTGACAGGGCTGAATAATCTCGGTCATGCTTACGAGCGAAAAAAATTAACTGCTCAGGCATTACAAACTTACGAAGAAGCCCTAAAATATTCTCCCAACAACTCTACTGCTAAACGCCGCGCTGAATCTTTACGCCGTTTGGTTTCTGTGTAACTGTTAGCAAATTAATTTGGCGTTAGTCTCTTAATCTATCGGTTTTCAGGCTTGTGCTTGGAAATAGATAAGTATACGTTTGTTGAAAGAATGTAAACGAATGATAAAGAGGCTGCGTTTTTTTTGGATAGCTATTACCATCACTGTCTTCATTGCTATCTCACTAGGGTTTATGGAAATCTTGTCTGCTCAGCAGCCCTCGATTTCCCATCCTCTTACTTCGTTAACGGAAGTAGAAATTAGCACAGCTGTTTCGGTCATCAAAAAAGAAAAAGCTTTGAGCGAAATGGCAGCTTTTCCACTTATTACTTTGCAAGAGCCAGATAAAAACGAAGTTATAAAATTTACACCTGGTAAACCTTTTCAGCGAAGAGTGTTTTTGGTAGTCTATGAGCGTTCGCAAAACAAAACCTACGAGGGAATTGTTGACCTGCCAACTCAGACTCTAAGTTCTTGGAAAGAGATACCTAATGTGCAACCTGCGATCCTTGCTTCAGAATATGAGCTAGCAAGGCAGGTGGTCAAAGCCGATCCCCAATGGCAAAAAGCGATGCAAAAACGGGGGATTACAGATTTAGATCAAGTACAAATTAGTTGCTGGGCACCAGGAATCCTGAGTAAACAAGAAGAAACTGCAAGTAACCGTCTTTGTCGTGCTCTATCTTACTACAAAGGCGATGATCGCTGGAATTTTTACGGTAGTCCAATTGAAGGAGTGCTAGCTACAGTTAATTTGAATACGGGCAAAATCGCCAGTTTTGTAGATAACGGAATAGTTCCTTTTTCTAAGGAGAACTGGAACTACGATGTAAAGTCTTTAGGTAAATTACTTTCACCAGCTAAAGCCTTAAAAATTCTCCAGCCTAATGGTAAGAGTTTTCAGATAAATGGCAACGAAATTAGCTGGCAAGGTTGGAAGTTTCGCTACATGATGCATCCCCGTAACGGTTTGGTATTGTACCTTGTGACTTACAAAGACGGGGAAAACATTAGACCAGTGTTATACCGCGCTAGCCTATCTGAAATGGTAGTACCTTATGGCGACCCCAACCCAACTTGGGCGTTCAGGAATGCCTTTGATGTTGGGGAATACAACTTTGGTTCTCTAGCAACCACAATGGAATTAGGTAAGGAAATTCCAGAGAATGGTTTGTTGCTGGACGCTGTGCTTGCTGGTGGTAATGGAGAACCTTATACAATGCCAGGGGTTATCGGTATCTACGAACGAGATAACGGAATACTTTGGAAGCACTATGAATTCAGCACTCAGCACAATCATGTCCGTCGCAGTCGTGAACTGGTGATGAAAATGACGGCGGCGATTGACAACTATGATTACACTGTCAATTGGATCTTTCGCCAGGATGGGACGCTGGAGGTCGAGAACGAATTAACGGGTATTGTGCTAGCACAGGGAACGGCTGCTGAAAAACAGTCTGAGGATAATTCCTATGGTCGGTTGATCGCAAAAAACATCATTGGGGTGAATCACCAGCACTTTTTCAACTACCGCCTAGATATGGATGTAGATGGTCAGGCTAATTCTGTGATGGAAATGAATGTGAAAGCCTTGCCAATAGATGAGAAAAATCCTTTAGGAAATGCGATGCCTACGGCGGTAAACTACGCACTTGCAGAAACCCCACTAGCAAAAGAAATGGCTGCTGTCCGCGATCTAGATATGAAACACAGTCGGGAATGGATGATTGTTAGTGCAGACAAAAAGAATGCTCTGGGGGCTGCTCCTGGATATATGCTGATGCCTGGAGGTAATTCAATATTTTTCCCTGTGGAAGGCTCAAAGATCCGCCAAAAGGCTAGCTTTGCTACTCATCATGTCTGGGTAACGAAATATGAGCCAGATGAACTTTATGCTGGCGGAGATTATCCCAACCAAGGACAGCCGGGACAGGGTTTACCTCAATATATTGCAGACGATGAGTCTTTAATGGGTGAAGATATTGTGTTGTGGTACACAATGGGCGTGACTCATATTCCGCGATCAGAGGATTGGCCTGTGATGCCTGTTCACCGAGTTGGTTTTAAACTCGTTCCTAAAGGATTCTTTAGCCGCAATCCAGCTATTAATTTGCCTGACCCGATACCTGTAAACCATTAGAGACGTTGCATTGCAACGTTTTTACGAAAGAATCGGTTTTTTTGCCCCGATTTTGAATACTGAATCGGTGTTCTAGTTCTTCGGCTCCATATTGCTCTTTGCGGATAGCAAAACGTTCACTCGAAGAGACTTGACTCTTAATCAACCTCTCTTTGTAGACTACGGTATGCCTCTAGAGAAAGTCCTTTAAAGCGATTTTGAGATAACACTAACAATGTGGAACTAATTGAAATCACTAGCATTACTAGTACCGCCGCTGCTGCATCACTATAGGAAACACTCTCAGTTGCTTTCCAAATATGCGTTGCTAAGGTACTAAAGCCAATGGGAGCCAATAGCAATGTCACTGGTAACTCCTTAATTGCAGTCAGAAATACCAGCGCTGCTCCACCCAGCACCCCTGGACTCACTAGGGGCAATGTAATTTCTCTTAAACTTTGCCAAGGGGTTCTGCCCAAACTCTGGGCAGATTCTTCTAATTGGGGATTGACTTGAAGCAGGGAACTCCGCACTGTGCCAACTGACTGGGAAACAAATAATACTAAATATGCAAATATCAGCATTGGCAAAGTTTGATATAACCAAGGCAAGTAATTTGCTCCCCAAAATACCAGAGATAGGGCGACTACAATTCCAGGTAAACCAAAGCCAACATAGCTACAGCGTTCAATGGCGACGGTAATGCGACTGGGAAACCGGACTGCAAGAATTGCGATTGGCAAAGCGCAGAGAGTGGCTACTATGGCGGCCAATCCTGCGGCTACTATTGAGTGCCAAGCTAATTGCATCAGTTTCAGTAAAGAGATAATTTCACCTACGTCTGTGCTTGTTAATCCTCTGAATAGCCAAAACAAAGTGACACCTATTGGTAATGCTAGACCCAAGCTAGCGATGACGAGGCAAAATAAAATTGCAGGCACTTGCCAAACACCGAGATGAACCAATGCAGGCAAACGGTAGGATTTGGTGGCACGACTGTAGTAGGCAGCTTGCGATCGCGCTTTATATTCTAACCACAACACTAGCAAAACTAAACCCACTAGCATTAAAGCTAGCGCCGCTGCCTGATTGCGATCAAATGTATATCTGTATTGCAGAAAAATCGCGCGTGTAAATGTATCAAACCGCATCACTGAAGTTGTGCCAAAATCCTGCAAGGCATTCAGCGCGACTAACAAACCTCCTGCTACAATTGACGGACGTAGAGTCGGCAAGGTGAGCCGAAAAAAGGTTTCCCGTTGACTATAACCTAAACTCCTGGCAGCTTCCTCCATTGTTGGGTCAATACCTTGCCATCCAGCCTGAATACTCAGCAGTAAATATGGATAGGAAAACAGAGTTAGCCCTAGAATAGCTCCAGTCCAGCCATAGATTTCTGGTAACTCCTGCACTCCTAACGGTTCTAGCCAGAGTTGTAACCAGCTGCCCTTGGGCCCAAAAGCAGCAATTAAGGCAAAACCACCCACATAGTCAGGTACAGCTAGGGGTAATGTGGTAACAATCAGCCAAAATCGCCGCCAAAGTAAATCCGTCCGCATTGTGAGAAACGCCAGTGGTACTGCGATCGCAGCTGAAAGTAAAGTACTAACCACGGCTAGCCCAACACTGTTTAACAGCACTTCGAGTATGCGGGGACGTAATATCAAAGCCAACAACTGTTCTCCACCGACACCAGCCATACGTATGACTAAGTAAGTTAAAGGCAGCGCGATGGCTATAGCCGTCAGTCCAGCTATAACTACAAGAAACAAAGGTGGATGATGAGCTTTTATACCTCTAAAGCCTCTAACTTGCATAGCTTCTAATAAAAATTGGCAGGCTTAAGAGATGAGAGATGATAGCTAATAGGGAATAAACTGTACTTAGTCCCAGTCCCCATTGCCCCTTATCCCCAGAGGGGGCCCCGAGTTCCCCAATCTCCAGTCCCCAGCCCCCAATCTAGTTACAATAAACCTGCCTCTTGAAGTAATGAGATAGTTCCCTTCAAATCGGATAATTTACTCAGATCAAGCTGGGGAGACTGTAGCTGATTGAGCGGAACTTGTTTGTGTGATACAGGGATGCCTGTTACCAACGGATATTCGTAAAACTTTTGAGTCAGGTACTTTTGCACCTCTGGGCTGAGCATGTAAGCAACAAACTTTTCTGCATCACTTTTTTGATCGGTTGTATTTAGTACTGCCAAACCTGCCACGTTGATCAACGCTCCTGCATCACCACGTGTATGATGGATAGCAACGGGGAAGTTAGGATTTTTTGTGATAAACCGATACAAATAATAGTTATTTACTAGCCCCAAAGCGATTTCTCCCCGTCCCAAGGCTTCAACAATTGCAGAATTTTTGCTATAGTCCCTGGCTCCATTGGCTTTCATCGCCTTCAACCACTGCAAAGTTTTTTGATCTCCTTCTATGAGTCGCATTGCAGTGACGAATGATAGAAAAGAACCATTGGTAGGTGCCCAACCGACTTTACCTCGCCACTTCGGATCACTCAGTTGCATCACACTTGTGGGGAGTTCGCTAGCTTTCACAAGCTTGGTGTTGTAGTCTATCACGCGTGCGCGTCCAGAGATGCCAATCCATTGTCCGGCGGGAGAGCGAAATTGCTGAGCGACTTTGTTCAACAATTGGGTAGGGATAGATAAGGTTCGCCCTTCTTTAGCTATAGCTCCCAAGGAACCAGCATCTTGAGCATAAAATACATCAGCGCGGCTATTTTTACCTTCTTCGAGGAGGGCGATCACTAACTCAGTGGAGTCACCATAGCGTACCTGAATATTTATCCCCAAATCTTTCTGAGCTTTTTCAATCAGGGGAGCCATAATGTCCTCTTCTCGCCCTGAATAAATCGTCAATGTTTTTGAGGCCGCTACGGCTGAAATTCCCACTCCCCAGTTCAAAAGCACAGCAGCAATTACAAATGAGATTTGCTGTACTCGAATTGACACCATTAAATTGACCTCCGATTCTAGATCTGGGTTATGGACAAGTATTTCTGCAAACTCTTGTTAGATTGCAACTATGTAGAAGATTAACGAATAGTTTAAGTAAGGATAGATTACATCCAGGTATGGATAAGGTTAACTTTAGGTAATTCAGTAAGTTAATAGTTATTACGTACTGTAACAAAGATGACTTGCGGTTTTTAACTATATAAATTAGGCAATCACTTGTTTGAGGAGGGTGTCGCCTCTAGATATTCACGGTTCGTAAGAGCAAGAATAACCGTGCTGACTGCTTCGGATCGATACAAATCGTTTCAATAAGCGATCGCTAGCAGAGCAAAGGCGCAAACAAAGAGAATGCTCAAGATTATGCGTTTTAGTTGTAGTAGAACTATCCTATTTGTTGTCTGATTGAATATTGAGCAACTGTTAGATTATCTCTACAAGTCGAATTCAATTTTCTTAAGATTTTATTAACAAAGTATGGCGTTTTTGCATTATTCGTTACATTTTTGCAAGGGTATTTTGTCTAGTTAATTTATTTAACCTAAAACAGCTATCGTTGACAACCTATGTATATACGAAATACAATCGTTTTTACATAGAGCCTGATGACAGAGTTTAGCAAAATAATTCGTTTAAAGAATAAAGCCGAGCACTATAAATAGAATTTGGATACAACAAATGAACGCCAAAATTATTGCTTCCTTTGGAATGATACTGATCTTTTCAAGCCTAGGAAAATCGGTGTATGCACAGTCACCAGAGTCATACTCAAACCCCGTACAATACAAAACAACTGGTAATTCTCTAAACGGAATTGAGAGTAAAACAACTCAGGATGACTTCCTGATATTTTTCGAGCCAAATAATCTAGGAAGTAACTCCATCAATAACCGAAGAAACAATACTACTCCAGTTAAATTACGTCTCAACCAATCACAACCACTGCCAGATAGTTCTGTTTTTTTAGTACCAGTTGAATCGGGCGACGAAAATCAAGGAATGCGATTGCAGTTGGATCTGGACAATGAGTAATTAGGCATACAGGTTGACCATACGAGCGTGCCGAGTTAGCGATCGCCCTACAGCCCTTCTCCTAAAGGAGAATGGAGGCGAACGGTTATCCTACGGTGGGCGTCTCCCACTAGGCTAGGGTGTACACAGAAATCCTGGCACAGTGTATCTGTCCCGCCTCGGAATAAATTCCGAGTCTCATAGCGCAAGTCCTCTAAATGGTTGGGGCTGAATCCCCTTCCAAGTTTTCCCAGTCCCCAGTCCCTTTTTCAAATCCCAAATCTATCTATTAAATAATTGTGCAGACATTTTGCAGTAAAATTAGTCCTTTAGATAGAGGAGGGCAAGATAGATGACTCGTGTCATCATTGTAAGGCTGTACAATGCTTATATAGTAGTTATCCAATAACTGATTAACCAACTTTGAGCATTGAATGAGCATTATGACAAACAGCGCTAAAACACCGTCAGGCAAGACAAGAAAAGGACAGGTAGCGGTCAGACTGGACTCAGGATCGATTAAGGCTTGTTTCCCTAGGAACTATTGCAGTGAAGGTAAGCAGATTAAGTTAGCTACTGGAATCAATCCTGATAACTGGGAAAGTAAAGCTAGTCAGCTACAGAGAAGACTACAGATAGAGCTAGAAGATGGAAGGCTAGACGACGGTAACGGGAATTTTGACCTAGGACGGTATCAGGAGATTTTAGGAGAGTACGGGTTAAGCGCAAGATTAAGAGTAGTCAGAGATGCTACAACCTCAGATGGACAGTTACCGCCTAAGCCTGAGTTGTCCATCCTTGAAGTCTGGGATATGTATTGTGAGTACAAGAAAGACAAGGACTTAGCGGTAACTAGCTACATGAATGATTTTAAAGGCACTTATCGACGAGCTATCGAGCAAAGCATCAAAGACGTAGGAGAGTCTCCCCTAGAGATACATAATTGGTTGCTAACCAATAGATGTAGAAAGATAGCTAAATTGGTATTGTCTCACTTGTCTCATGCTCATAAAATGGCAGTCCGTCAAAAGCTATTGACTAATAACCCATTCGACGGACTGTCTGAAGGAATAGACATTAGAGAAAGAAAAAAGATTATTAATCAAAATGAGGATAATGAAGATAGCAAAATACTGGATAGCAATAAAGCTTTTAGTTGGCTTGAGGCTAACGAGATAATGGATTTTTTAAAAAATAGCAATAAATTTTCTCACTGGTATAATTTCGTAAAATTTAAATTCCTTACTGGTTGCAGAACAGGGGAGGCAATAGCCTTTTGGTGGAAAGATATAAAATGGGCTGATGAACACATAATTATCAATCGTTCATATAGTTTAAAAAGCAAGCTTTTTAAACCTACAAAAAATGAAACAGTAAGACTGTTTCCTATGCCTAAAGGTGGTGAATTGTGGAATCTTTTAAAATCGATTCCTCAGGGTGAGCCTAATGAGTGTGTCTTTAAAAGCAAAGCAGGGAAAATAATCAATGAAACAGTTTTCTACAATGCATGGATAGGCAGAAAATTAAGGCAGTCTGGAATTATCACTGCATTGATAGAAAATGGCAAACTGTCAAAGTGCCTACCTCCCTACAATACACGTCATACTTTTGTTAATCATCAGATTAATGATGTAGGAATAGCACCTCATGTCGTAAATGCCTGGTGTGAACATAGTGAAGAAATAAGCAAGGAACATTATAGACAATTAGACTTGCGTGTCATCCCAGGATATGAAATAAAAGATAAACAAAGAACTAAGTCAGAGTTAGACTCACTCAAGGAACAGTTACGCCAACAGCAAGAATTAATCAACAAACTACTGCAAGGGAGAGAAGATACTTAAACTCATTCAGTAACTTATATAGCAACCACCCCTAGAAATAGGGGTTTTTTGTGTTTTGAAGTAAAAGCTAATTTGGGTCTAGAAGGTCATTTAAGGGGTGTTGAGGGTGGTGTGCAATCCTCAGACCGGCTTTATAGCAGTTCTCGACCACTAACTGTAATTACAGACGACTCTGGGATAATTTTTGCTTTACCATCCCTCACTTAATTCAAAATTCAGGCAAGGCTATGTCTACCTATATTTCAAAAGTTATTCAATGACTTATTCAACAACCACAGAATCACCTCTAGATAACACTTCTAGAGGTTTTATTTTGTATGCCACTTACAGATTGTTTTAATTATCAAATAATGTGCAATTCCTTAATTAGCTGAAATAGGTTCTATGTTTCAATCCTAGCAATATAGCTTTTAAATAGTGCCTAACAAAAAAGAGGGTCTTGGCAACTTTTGGTGATCTTGATTGGGGATATTAGTTTAGGCGATCGCAACAAGAAAAGATGAAATAATAACTATTACTGAGATTGAGAGATGGCACGAAGTACCCACCAAGAGCGATAC
>JAHHHK010000022.1 GCA_019359395.1 Komarekiella atlantica HA4396-MV6 | reverse complement strand
TAGTCAAAACTAGGCGTAAGCGCCATCGAGAGATTGACGCTTACACTCAACAAATTTGGGCTTTACCTTCTTAAGTTGACACCAATGGGCAATGCCATGCCCCTACGAGAAATCTATATGTATCAAGGTTTTCGTGAAATGGTATGACTACTTCTTAGCCAAGGCTAGAATATGATGATTTACAAACCGTGAGACTAATCTTTTGCGGCAGTCAACTATAATTTCGCGCGTGAATTACCCAAATAATCTACAGGTATATGCCCCATCGTTAATGTCCCTGAATGATCGTGATTGGAAAGCTTTGACAGATCTGTTTGACAGGGACGACGGTGATGAAATTGAAGCCGACATCAACAGCAATTTGCTATGGCTGACACCTGAACCATGTTGGGAAGACGACCCCTTTGATTTCTTGCGCGAATATCTTTGAATCAGTGATGAGTCCTGAGTTAAGAGTCATTAGTCAATTGTAATTTTTCTTTTCCTGCTCCCCCTGCCCCCTGCTCCCTTACCTAACATTGAGGCGACTAAGGAAAAGACGTAGGCGATCGCTCTGCGGATTGCTCAGAACTTCATTAGCTGAACCTTGTTCTGCTACAACGCCTTTATCTAAAAATATCACCCGATGGGCTACTTCCCGCGCAAATTGCATTTCATGGGTGACAATCACCATTGTCATACCTTCGGCTGCTAATTGTTGCATCACTTGCAAAACTTCGCCGACGAGTTCTGGATCTAGGGCGCTGGTGGGTTCGTCAAATAGGATGATTTGGGGGTTCATACATAGGCTACGGGCTATGGCTACTCGTTGCTTTTGTCCTCCAGAAAGTTGTTCGGGATAAGCTGAGGCTTTATCAAATAAACCCACTTTTTCGAGATATAAGCCTGCAAGTTGGGCGCTTTCTTTCGGTGTTTTTCCCAGAACTTTACGCGGAGCAAGTGTCATATTTTCCAGTACGCTGAGATGAGGAAATAGGTTGAATTGCTGGAAAACCATGCCTACTTGTGTTCGCAGTTGCCGCAGTTGGCTATAGTCTACAGTCGGTCGGGATACGTTGATACCGTTGATTATTAAACGCCCGTTGTCAATGGTTTCTAGGCGGTTGAAGCAGCGTAGTAGAGTACTTTTACCACAGCCGGAGGAACCAATAACTGCAATGACTTCTCCCCGGTTGATTTCGCCTGTGATTCTTTTGAGGACTTTTAGGGAACCAAAGTTTTTTTCGATATTGTCAAAAATAATGGCGGGGGTGGTATTGTTCATTGCATCTGTCAAGCTGCTCTAGAGTTGATTGTAGTGTTTTTAACGTAGACGCGGAGCGGCTTGCCGGAGCGAAAAGTTCTGTAGGCGGAGAGAAGTCTGAGCGCCGGCGTCCGGCGATCAGAACTTCGGGGTTTCCCAACCTAGGAAACTTTTCAAGACAGGCTACCGCAGAGGCGCAGAGACGCAGAGGGGAGAGAACACAATATGGCTAAATTGGGCTTTATTCGTTGGCTGCGCTTATGTATGGTTATAAGTTTTAGCTGTTTGTTAGTGACTGGCTGTGGTGTAAATTCGAGTACGGGTAAAACTCTGCGGGTTGCTACAGAACCGGCGTTTCCACCTTTTGAGTTTCAAGGTAAAGATGGTGAGTTGCAGGGTTTTTCTTTTGATTTGATGAATGCAATAGGAACTGCTGCTAACTTTAAAGTGAATTTTCAAAGTCTGCCTTTTGATGGCATTATCCCAGCTTTGCAAGGTAAGACGGTAGATGCGGCGATTAGTTCGATCACGATTACTGAGGAGAGGGCGAAGACTATTTCTTTTTCTCGTCCTTATTTTAAGGCTGGGTTGGCGATCGCTATCCGCGCAGATAATCAAAATATTACTGGCTTTGACAGTCTCAAAAATCAAAAAATTGCAGTACAAATTGGCACAACTGGTGCTGCAAAAGCTAAGAGTATTCCAGGGGTGCAAATTCGGAGCTTTGATTCTGCACCTCTAGCCCTGCAAGAGTTGCTCAATGGTAATGTGGATGCGGTAATTAATGATGCACCAGTTACTTTATATGCAATTAATACAGGTAATCTTCAGGGAATTAAAGTAGTAGAGCAACTACTGACTGAGGAGTTTTACGGGATTGCTACAGCTCAAGACTCGCCTTATTTGGCACTGATAAATAATGGTTTGGATAGGGTGCTAGAAAATGGCACTTATTCCCAAATTTACCAAAAATGGTTTAAAGCTGAGCCGCCATCATTACCAGCCAAATCACCATTTGAGAATCAAGCTGACGCTGATGTACCTAGAATATTTACCTCAATTGGCGTGATTGTGCAGGCTTTTCCGGCTTTATTGCAGGGAGTGTTGGTGACGTTGCAATTGACAATACTTTCTGTGGTGCTGGGTTTGGTTGGAGGTTCTTTAATTGGAATTGTCCGCCTTTCTCATGTCGCACCTGTGCGTTGGTTGGCGCGAGGGTATGTCGATTTTTTCCGGGGAACGCCTCTACTGGTGCAGATTTTTATGATTTACTTTGGTTTCCCGGCAATTTTACAAGAACTTGGTTTGACATTTACTTTTGATCGTTTAGCTGCTGGGGTAATTGCTTTAAGTTTGAATAGCGCTGCATATATTGCTGAAGTTGTCCGCGCAGGGATTCAATCAATTGAACCAGGACAAGCAGAAGCTTCACAATCACTAGGTTTGAGTTCTGTGCAAACTATGCGCTACGTAATTTTTCCTCAAGCTTTCCGGCGGATGATTCCACCATTGGGTAATGAGTTTATCAGTTTGTTGAAGGATACTAGCTTAGTTGCAGTCATTGGGTTTGAAGAATTGTTCCGCAAAGGACAGTTAATTGTCGCTGATAACTATCGCGCCTTTGAAATTTACACGGGTGTAGCTTTGGTGTATTTGTGCTTAACGCTGCTTTCTTCTCAAGCATTTAGCAAGTTAGAAGCGTGGATGAATCCCGTTAAGCGTAAAGCGTAATTCGTACTCAATTGTAATTGTAGCGATCGCCCTGCTCCCAGACTACTATCACTACAATAGAATGTAACTACATTCAATATTTATGGTCTAAATATGAAAACCGAAATCGAAAGAGAAGAAATTATCAAGGCTATCAACGTATTGCTAAACCAAGCTTACGATAGCACTTTAGATGAAATTCTCGCATTATTACAACGGATTGAAGAGGAAGAAGAAGAAGAAGAATTAAAAGCCTATGATGAAGGTAAAGAAGATATACGTATTAACGGTACAGTAGCTTGGGAAGAAGTTAAAAAAGAAATAAATAAGGAAGTGGCGTGATTTATCAAATTGAAATTTCAAAGGGTGCATTAAAACAACTTAAAAAACTATCGCCAGAACTTCAGGAACGCATACAATTAAAAATTGATGATTTAGCTATAGAACCACGTCCAGACGGGGTTAAAAAGCTGAAAAATAGAGACGGTTATCGCATTAGAGTAGGTAATTATCGTGTTATATACAACATTTTAGATGATATTCTATTGATAATTATTGTAGAAATTGGACATCGTAGTAATATTTATAAAGATAAGAATTGACGGTACACTCGAATTTATTAAAATATGTAATTACGTTGATGAACAAATAGCAGAAGTTGAAAATCAACTGTTTGATAAATGAGTTTACCCCAACAGAAACGATAAACGCACTGCAAAATGTGCTAAAAATCCTGTTACAACTTAGAGCATCGATTTAGTAATCGCAAAAACCCGATTTATTTTTGGTAAAACGACCAATTCTCGTTGACTGTAGAGACGTTGCAATGCAACGTCTCTACGAAAGAATCGGTTTTTTAGCCCCTATTATTGAATACTGAATCGGTGTTCTAGCCTTGGCGATTAGAAATCGTGGCTATACAAACAAAGTCAGCCTGCGCGGACTAAGGGAAAGTCAAAGTTTTCAACCCGCGTAGGCGGGTTTTGCCTGTGTAGCCGCGACTTCCAGTCGCTTGGTGCAAGCAAGTTACGATTCTCATTCACGAATATCAAAGACTCGTCCGCGAATATCAAAGACTCATTCACGAAGCTCTGAGGTTCATTCACGAATATCAAAGACTCGTCCGCGAATATCAAAGACTCATTCACAAAGCTCTGAAGTTTACCAACGAAGCTCTGAAGTTCATTTACGAGTATCAAGGACTCATTCACAAATATCAAAGACTCGTTCACGAAGCTCTGAGGTTCATTCACAATGCTCTGAGGTTCATCGACGAAGCTTTGAGGTTCATTCACGAGTATGTATCAAAAATTCATCCGGTTTTTGACGATTTTCGGGTGAGTCTTGGTAAAATCTGAGAACTTATGAGCATTATTATGCACAACCGTATATTTACTACTTTATTTTTAACTCTATCTCTAGCTACGACACCCCAGTTTGTAGTCGCTCAAAATAATACTGAACAGCTATTTCAACAAGGCGAAGCTGCCGAAACACTCGGTAATAATTCCCAAGCAGAAACAATTTGGCGTAAAGTTTTACAAGTTGATCCCAATAATGGCAAAGCTTATAACAATTTGGGTAATGTTTTGCGGCGACAGGGGAAACTAGAGGAAGCATTAGCATTTCACCAAAAGGCTTTACAACTGAACCCTAATGATGCGGAAGCTTACGTTGGTATAGGGAATGTGCTAAATGCTCAAGGGAAATTAGAGGAGGCATTGGCATCTCATAAGAAAGCCTTGCAACTTAATCCCGGCTTGGCTATTGCTTACAACGGTCTGGGCAATGCCTTGAATGCTCAGAAGAAATTAGATGCCGCCGTCGCCGCCTTTCAAAAAGCGATTCAACTCAACCCCAACTTTGCTTTTGCTTACTATAATCTCGGCATTGCCCTGGGAGAGCAGAGGAAATTAGATGCTGCCGTCGCCGCCTTCCAAAAAGTTATTCAACTCAACCCCAGCTTTGCTACTGCTTACAACAATCTTGGCAATGCGCTGAGTGACCAGAAGAAATTAGATGCAGCAGTTGCCGCCTTCCAAAAAGCAATTAAACTCAACCCCAACTATGCTTTTGCTTACATTAATCTCGGCAATGCGCTGACAAAGCAGAAGAAATTAGATGCAGCAGTTGCCGCTTACCAAAAAGCAATTCAACTCAACCCCAACGATGCTGATGCTTACTACAATCTCGGCATTGCCCTGACAAAGCAGAAGAAATTAGATGCAGCAGTTGCCGCCTTCCAAAAAGCAATTCAATTCAACCCCAACTATGCTTTTGCTTACATTAATCTCGGCAATGCGCTGACAAAGCAGAAGAAATTAGATGCAGCAGTTGCCGCTTACCAAAAAGCAATTCAACTCAACCCTAACTATGCTATTGCTTACAACAATCTCGGCATTGCCTTGAGAAAGCAGAAGAAATTAGATGCAGCAGTTGCCGCTTACCAAAAAGCAATTCAACTCAACCCCAACTTAGCTAATGCTTATATCAGTCTCGGCATTGCCTTGAGAGAGCAGAAGAAACTAGATGCAGCAGTTGCCGCTTACCAAAAAGCAATTCAACTCAACCCCAACTTAGCTAATGCTTATATCAGTCTCGGCAATGCCCTGACAAAGCAGAAGAAATTAGATGAAGCAGTTGCCGCCTACCAAAAAGCCCTAATATTGCCAGAAAATAATTCTGGAACCCCAGCCAGCGCTCATACTCTCGCTAATAATGGCTTAGGTTTAGCATTCCAACAACAAGGAAAACTAAAAGAAGCCATTGAACAGTTTGACAAAGCAGAAGCAATTGACCCCAATTTTGTCTATGCGAGTAACAACAATATAGAAGCAAGGCAGTTATGGAAAACGAAAGACGATACCGAAGCTAAGGGCGTAGTAGACGATCGCCAATGGTTGCCTAAGAATGATCCAACTATACCTGTAAAGCGTTCTGTGGTACGCATCACTGCCGAGTTTTCTAGCCGCGAACGCCAGGGAATAGAGATTGGCACTGGTGTAGTAATTAAGCGAAAAGGCAACCAGACATTAATTCTCACTAATCGTCATGTCATTTTTGATGACTATGAACAAGGTCAAAATATCCAAGTTGAATTTTTCAGTTCACCACCATCAAACCGAGTGCGAATGCGGCGAGATGCCAAGCTGTTCCAAATGACTTCCGTTGACAAACAACTCGATTTAGCCGTTTTGGAAGTTACCGATAATCTGCCAGAAGATATCCAGCCCTTACCTATCTCCTCAACTGCAATCACCCCGAAAATGCCCATTCGGATTATTGGTCATTCTGCTCAAAGGGGAGAAGATAAATCTTGGTCTATGGAATCAGGACAAATTAGCTATCAAAACCAGCAATTAGAAATATCTCAAGCTGCACTCAAACCTGGTTTTTCTGGCAGTCCTGTAATTGATTCGCAAAATCGGCTTTTAGGCATTGTGTTTGCCCGAAAAAAAGGTGAAGAACAAAATTTTGCTTATCCCATGTCTGAAATTCAAAAACAACTGCTTACCTGGAGCATTCGTTAAACAAGCTATGAATTATAAAATTATTCTTGCTAGCCTATTAATCCTTAGCGTCAGCCATCTTCCGGCTAATGCTGCTTGCCCAGAAGGAAACCCCCAATCTACAGATTATATCCGCCGCAAGCCACCCAACCGTTGCGAAGGTATCAAACTCGAACCCTTAAGCGGTAACAGCTTGAGCCTAATTTCCATTGCCACCCGCAACCTTGCCAATTTCGGCAAAACTCTCACAGTACAAGTTCCGCAAATAAATGGTGGAAAAAACCCTCAAGTAATAGTGAAATCATTGGGCGATAATTATCACTATCAAATGGATGACTTGTTACTGTCTAACAGTGGTTCGCGTTTCAGCTTTAGCTGGGATACTTACGTTCTCAGGCAAGCAAAAGTACCAGTAAGCAAACTCCGCGCTGTGGCATCCTATAGCCTTGATTCCCAGCCTGTATATGTTCCAGTCATTCTAGGACAAACTTCTGGCAAGTATGAATTCGTCTTTTATTCCGACGATCGAGTGAGATTTACCACCTTTGAAATTCTGCCCCAAGGTGAAAAATCAATCTATAGTACTACCCGCCCTAACCCGAAAAAAGGTGAAACTATTTTTACCTGGGATGGACGCAACGCCCCAGCAGGGCGCTATGAACTGCGCTATGTTGCTAATATTGAACGCAGAAATGAACCTAGCGATCGCATCGAAAGGCGAATTACATTTGAACATAACCCAAATTGGTTGAAATAAAGCATGGCATCTCGGCAAAAAGCCAAACAAAGTTTTTCCAAATTTATCAATATTCGCCAATGTTTTAATTATTTGAAAAGATATCTTATTGCTTTGTTTGTAGTCGGCGCTTCAGCGCTGAAGCGCTTACTACGAACTATTTCAAAACAGCAAAGTTCGTTTTTGGTATTGTTGTTACTTTTCGTTTTGACTATCGTTACCTTTGCCGCGATTTTACCTAGCACTCATACATTTGAAGGTAACATCATTTCTCAAAAAATGAGCTTTATCTATAATGGACAGCAACCCAAACGCTTTATTGAAAATATTCGTGGCATCAAAGAACTAGAAAATGAAGGTATCCAAACCTTAACTTTTACAGGCAATTTTCAAAGTGAATCATTACCCCAACTTAATCAGTTAAACTCTTTAAAAATCAAGCTTAAAGAGCGCGAAAGTAAATGGATTATCGCTCCAGCTAATCCCAATGGAACGAGTGAAATTGATTTGAATGAATTGCGGTTGCAACCGAATACCAAAGTAGCTAGAATCAATTATGACTTTTATCGTAATCAACTGGCTTTTTCTCTACAGCCAAACCCCAAACTAAACCTAAAAAACAACCCGAATATATTAAAACTCTATTTAGGTGAACAACCAATCAAAGTTACAATAGAAGGTTACGAATTACCATATTTAAATTTACAAAATCAATCAGATGATCAAACACCGCTAGAATTTATTTTAAACCCAGATAATAAAGAATTAAATTTAGAATTAATACAAAACACTAGTATTTATATTACCTTAGCTAAACCTGCCAAATATGAATCTGAACAATGGTTTAGAGGCAAGATAGAAACCAAAAATGTTCAATTTATAGATGTAGATAGAAATGGCAGTGACCTCAGAGATGACTTAGATATTTCTACTATTGTAGAAGGCAAAATCCGCATGATAGGACAGGAACAAGAAATTAAACAAAATCAATTTCTTATGGGAGAAAGTCCTGATGCTCCTCTAGATATTAAACTTATCCGCCATTTACAAATTGTTCCTAAAAAGGGAATAGAAGCCCGTTTTTCTGGTATAACGAAACAGATTCAAATCGGTCTAGATCAAGATTTTCCAGTTTCCAGAATCCAGGGTAGCTGGTTAGATAGTGTTTTACCTCGTGATGCAATTATTGCGCTATTCTCTTTTGGAGCTGCTACAGTTGCTAATCTTTTGTCTTGGTTATTTAGTAATGCCTCTAAATCAGCATCAAAACCATAGCTACAAATCATCAGAAAATGTAACGCCCAGAATAAGTATGATCTGAATAATACCTACTACAAACAATAGACCTCTTGCATAAATGCTTAAATTGTCATGTTGAGCGGAGCGAAACATCTGAGTGAGATTCTTCTCTCCACTGCGTTACACTCAGAATGACATTCCTGATTTTTGGAATTTCGCAAGAGGTCTAATAATGGTAAGCATTACGCATCTTACTTTTGTATCTTATTAAAACTGCGGTACTCCCAGGGATTAACAAACCTAGAATCACTCCAAACGCCAAGCCGTTGTTGTCTGGCCTCAGCCTCCGCTTGTTGGACTAAGTTTCTACTGGGACATTTATTTAAATAAGGACGATACACCTTTGCTAAACCTTCTTGCACTAACACTTCTTGCACAAGAGTCCCATCTCTCAGGCGGACTTCTGCAACTTGCCTGCCATAACGATCGCTATCGGTAATATTCAAGTTAACGCGATCGCCTCCTTGTCTCACCAGTTCCCTCACCCGTTCTTGCGCTCTTACACCCCAAGTAAACTGATTGCGATCGCTGCTACGTCTACTTTGTTTTTCTCTATTAGAATGGGCTACTTCCGGCGCGTCAACACAAGCAAAGCGCACAGTGACATTTTGACCATTGGTGTCTCTCACTACTAAAGTATCGCCATCACTAACTCGCTCAACCACGTTTCCAGAGTTACCAATAAGGCGATCACAGCTTATCAAACCCAACAGGATGATAGTTGCACAAAGCCAAAGTTGTACTTGCTTAGTTGATTTCTCCATCCAAACTCACCAAACTACCTCTGATGGATGATAGTAGCAAAATGAAAATATCTTTTTGTTAGGTGTTGACAAACTGCCACCGATAATTAGGAAACAGTCAGCCAGAGTTCTTTACCTGTATAAGCAGAAAGTTTTACTTAAGATCTAATTCAAATACAATCTCGTCACTAATAACCGAATTTAACGAATAGAAAAGGCAGAATAGTATAAGAAATGTAAACTTCCAACAGTCAGCGGGAATCTCTCATGAACTTCTTGACTTATGTCATGCATTTAGCAGGTTCGGGTGCTGTGGCTTATTACTCAGCTGCTCAGATCCGTGACTCTAAAACTCGCCCTAACGTTCTGGCGGGGTTTCAGTTGGCGGAATCTGGTTCTGTGCCGTTTTTGTCTGCACTTAGCGATCGCGCCGCCGCAGAAGGCGATACATGGCTAGCAGAGAAACTAACAAAACATGCATCCGATGAAACTAGGCATGGTCAAATTTTTGCCCACGCTTTAAAACAGCTAAATAAACAAGTTATAGATTTCAAGCGTCAGCCCCAAACCACATCTGCAAATAAATCACAACAGCAGCGCAGTCCATTTTTTGCAGCATTCTTTGAAGGTTATACCCCAGAACAGCTAAAACCTGCCGCCATTGACTGGGATGTTTTTATGGCTAGCACTTACATTCTGGAGTTGGATGCTAGTAAAGACTTTGCTCGGATGGCGAATGTGTTACCCGACGATGAGCCAACCACTCGCAACCTCAAGATGGGAATGTTGAGTGTTGCTCAAGATGAAACTGGTCATGCAGCTTATCTCTACGAAGCAATGATGCGGCGGATGTCTGCTAACCAAGTGCAAAAATTGGTGGATGAGTGGCGTACCCGTAAGGTAGATGCCTTATTGGCAATGGTTGGCGGTCTTCTCCAGCGTAACGGCGAAACCCGTTCTTTAGTTCAGGATGGTGCGCCTTCAGAAAACGATTCTGAGTTGATAGTTGCGTAATAGACTTATGGCAAAAGTCGGGATAAGGGTAAAGGTTAAGGGGAAAAGGAAAATTCAATACTTTTAACCTGACCCTGTTTTCTATTTTTGAAACTGCTGTTCTCTCTGTGGTTGCTGCTGGTTTTCGGTGGGTCGAAGTTTCTCAAATAAAGCAGGTGGTGTGGCTTGGCGAAAGGCTCCACAGTAGTGCATAGTCATGACCGCTTTGAAAGCCCAATGGTCTGATGGCACATCGCTAAAGGGATTTGGTAATGTCTGGGCTTGGTTTTGAACGCAAGCATTTGCAACTTGATCTGATTTTACGGGAGTGTTGTTAGTAGATTCTTGAGCTTTAACAGGAGAAACTAAGCTACTAGTAGCTAAAATTATGACTGTTGCCAGAATTTTGCAGTTCATAAGTTGATATGTCTCAAGTTTAATTTTCTAGAGACGACAGTTCATTCTAATTTAGTTCCTAGGCTGCTGCCCAGGAACTAGCATAATCTTGCTGAGATTAAGCGTTAGCAAACATGAAAAGCATTACTAAAACTACAATTAATGAACTAACCCAAAGAGCTAACGATCCCCAACTCACAGAATCTTGTTGCACTCTCTGCCATAAATTGCTAACTAAGTTATTTCGTACTGCCATTTTATAACCTCCAATTTTTAGTAAGTTTGTACAAGACTTGATTAATCAAGCCTGCACTAAGTAAAGTAGAGTTAATTTTTGAGACTATAGGCTACTTGAGTCTAAAAACCCTCGTAGTAAGCTACACATAACGCGATCGCAACCTTATTTCTTGTAGCCACGAGTTGATTTATTTCGACTCACACCCCAAAATCAAGCAACAAATATTTAAACCAATGTCATAATGGAAAACGCGTTTCCATACACGCATTTTCTTGTTGAATACAAAACAGAAATTTACAAAAAGTATTTGTTGATGTTTAACTTTATTTTCCCATGAGTAACTGTTTACACTCTTAAAGTTCTCTAATTTTGAAAAGATTCTTAATGTTGTTTTAACTTTGTAAAGAAATTTGTATTATTCAAGTCAAAACTCGGCGCAAGATATACATAAATCTGTTTTTATAGTCGTTTCAGGTTTTTATTAATTATTCTTTGATTGTCAACAGACCCGCGCTGTAAGGGCAATTCATGAATTGCTCCTAGGTCACTGTTTTACCGTTATCCATTGCGTAACAGGTGTCATTGCTCGCCAGCCCAAAAATTTACCAATAGGTTCTGCTCTTTGAATGGCAATACGGGTTAAATTGCCTCCAACTTGTTCATGCCATTTAAATAACGTTTGCTCGCCTTCTACTGTCACAACATTTGCTACCAAACGTCCACCCGATCGCAGTGCTTGCCAGCAGACATCGAAAAGTCCCGCTGCTGTCACCCCACCACCAATGAAGATGGCATCGGGTGCAGGCAAGTCTTTGAGAGCATTAGGGGCTGTACCTTCAATGATTTGCAGATTTGGAGTACCTAAAGCTGCGGCGTTATCAGCAATGTAGCGTATTCTGGACGAGTTTTGTTCGATGGCGATCGCCCGACACCGGGGATGAGTCCGCATCCATTCGATAGAAATAGAGCCGCAACCCGCACCGACATCCCACAGTAGTTTTCCGGGTGTGGGAGCTAGAGTTGCTAAGGTGATTGCCCTAACTTCGTGCTTAGTTAGCTGTCCATCGTGGTGGTAAGCACTGTCTGGTAGTCCTGGCAGTCTCGGCAAAGGGACAACCCCAGCATCGGCAATACAATTAACTGCGATCGCATTCAAGACCGCGATTTCTGTTTCACTCCAGGATACAGCCGTACCTTCGACAATCCGTTCCTGACTACCGCCCATATGTTCCAAGACAGTAATTTCACTACTACCATAGCCGCGATTTGTCAAGAGTTGAGCAACAATTGCGGGTGTATCCTTGCCTTCACTCAAAATCAATAGCCGTGCGCCGGGATAAATGTATGACTGGAGCAAAGAAGGTGGACGACCATTCAAACTTAAGGTTTCCACCTCAGTTAAAGACCATCCTAATCTGGCGCAGGCGAGGCTAAAGGTTGAAGGTGCAGGAATAATCGTCATTTCAGACACAGGAATTCGCCGCATTAAGGTGACACCGATGCCGTAGCACATAGGATCACCGCTTGCAAGTACGCAGATGGACTGACCCCGACGGCGGATGATTTCATCTACCGAGGCGCTAATTGGCGAAGTCCAAACTATTTTATGACGTTGGTCATTTGTGGGCAACATTGCTAAATGGCGATCGCCTCCTACGAGGATTTCAGCTTGAGCAATTAGAGAATGAGCGATCGCGCTCAACCCCTGTAACCCGTCTTCGCCAATCCCTACAATAGAGAGCCATTTTCGTGTCATAATCAGCACACTTTCCCAAAATCTGAAAATAGACAAGCTTAACGTATATCATCGGTAAAACTTATCAGAATTTAGCTTAACCAAAAAATAATGTAGTATTTGACATCAAACCCGTCCCTGTTAAATTTGTGGAGAAAATTGAGAATGCACCTTCGACAAGTCTTTACTCAAGTGTGCCGCGCTGTGTTCTTAACTTCGCTGCCCCTTACACTTGTAGCTTTGATTCCGTCAGCAGCACAAGCGGCAATCTTTAGCCGCATATATGCCTTCGGTGATAGTCTTTCTGACACAGGTAATTCCTTTGATATTACCGAGAAGACCATACCAATTGCTATTCCTCCCAGCGAACTGGGATATTTTAAGGGGCGGTTTGCTAATGGCCCTATATGGTTAGATACTCTAGCAGCTAAATTAGAAATTCCGTTACCCCCAATATCTCGCTCTGTGGGAGGAGCTAGTCCTACAGGCGTTAACTTTGCTACCAATGCCGCAACCACAGGAGATGAAAACACTTTCCCTCTTCCCCTAGATGGTTTCGTAGGTTTACAAGAGCAGGTTGCTCAATTTAAACAAGACAACACTACCGTAGATCCCGAAGCGCTTTACGTTTTGTGGGCTGGTGCAAACGATTATTTGGGTGGTGGTGTAACAGATCCAACCCAGCCGGTTACAAATTTGTCTAATGCAGTCACAACACTTTTTGACGCAGGTGCTCGCAATTTCTTAGTCGCAAATCTGCCATCTTTAGGTGCTACGCCAATTGGTCTGCGTCGGGGCGATCAAATTTCTAATCAACTTAACCAATTGAGTGCGGGGCACAATTTAGTTTTTTCTCAGGCTTTTGGACAACTGAGTAACTTACCCGGAATTAACTTAAAAACCCTGGATGTAGGTTCCCTGTTCAATACAGCTATCAAAAAGCCTGCAACTTTTGGTTTTACGAATGTAACTTCCCCTTGCTTAGTCAACTCTCCTCTATTTAATCCCATCTCAGCAGACAACCCAATCACAGTTTGTAATAATCCAGATGAATACTTGTTCTGGGATGATCTTCACCCGACAAGTGCTGCACATAAAGCTCTTGGAAACCTAGCTTTTGAAACCCTAACGAATCAGTCTGAACCTGTTCCTGAACCTTCACTTGTCTTGGCTCAGCTAGCATCTGGTGTCTTCCTAGGGTCTAGGGTTGTTCGGAAATGGAAACAAAAAAAAGTCATGGTTCGGTCATAGTAAACGGGCGAATGTCCCTGTTAGAGAAACCTAAAACCAGCCCTTTCAAGGTAAGTGAAAAATCTGCTTTCATTACCTGGTTTTTCATGATTCAACTTGGTGTCTTTGTGTCTTTGTGGTGAAAAGATAAATTTTATTTAACCACAAAGGCACCAAGACACGAAGAAAACTTATTGTTTAGGATTGCACCTTGAAATGGCTAGTCCTAAATCCTATAAAGTGTTCAACATTCTGATTACCTTCTCGTGCTAGATTACTAAAGCCTGGTGTTGGGAAACTCCGGTGAAATTCCGGGACTGTGCCGCAGCTGTGATGGGATTGCCCAAGTCAGAATGCCAACTCTAGGGATGTTCTAAATTCATACTCATTGTCTACTCCCTGCGTCGCACGGGGAAGGAGTTATAGTCTTGTTATCCAGTGCCACTTGTCCTGGCTTGTTTTACTCGACACCTGCCGAAGATGGTATATTATCTCGAATCAGAATACCAGGCGGGATTCTTGATAGTTTACAGTGCCGGGCGATCGCAGATATAGCAGACCATCACGGCGGTGGTTATGTAGATGTAACTAATCGCGCCAATCTACAAGTCCGCGAAATCCACACGAAAATCAACGCTCAAGTTCTTAAGCATTTACAGGATATAGGATTGGGTTCTAGTAATAGTGCTGTAGACCACATCCGCAATATAATGACTAGTCCCACCGCTGGTATTGATCCACAAGAATTGATCGACACCTGCCCTTTTGTTCAAGCCTGGGATAATTATATTGCTGCACATCCTGCCCTATCGGGACTATCTGCAAAATTTAGCGTTTGCTTCGATGGTGGTGGCATAGTTTCAGTACGCGATCGCCTGAATGATATCACCTTTGCTGCTGTCTTAGTTGACGGTGATGTTTACTTCCGCCTCTATCTCAGTGTAGGTGCAAAGGGAGCGCTAAGCGATGTCGGAATTTTGTTGCCATCACAATGCTTGCAAATTTTGGCAGCTTTGGCTGATGTTTATCTAGCTCATATTGACACTACAAGTAAGCGCAAGCTACGTCTGCGAGAGTTGTTGAATACTTTAGGTTGTGAAAATTATCTCCAGGAAGTTGAGCAACGTCTACGTTTTCCTCTTTTCCGTACTCAAGAGTGTCAAACTCAAATCGCAACTGCCAAATATCAACATATCGGCATCCATCCCCAGCGTCAGCAAGGTTTATTCTATATCGGTGTCGTGCTGCCACTTGGACGGCTAGAAAGCACCCAAATGCGGGGTTTGGCTAATTTGGCAGAAAAATACAGTAATGGAATCAGGCTAACTCCCTGGCAAAATTTGCTCCTAACTGATATTCCTCAGCAATTGGTTGTCAATGTACAGAGTGAACTTGCTTTATTAGGATTAGATTCCTCGGTAACTAATATTAAGAGTTCATTAGTTGCTTGTTCTGGCAACAAAGGCTGTGCCGCTTCTGCCACTGACACTAAAAGACACGCCTTAGCATTAGCAGAGTATCTCGAAACAAGCCTGACTCTAGATCGCCCAGTCAATATCCACTTCAGCGGTTGCGAAAAATCCTGCGCCCAGCACACCAAGAGTGATATTACCCTGCTCGGTGTCAACGTTGAGATGGATAATGGAACTGTGGAGGGTTATGACGTTTATGTTGGTGACAGTGATAATAACCAGAAATTTGGTCATCAACTTTACCAGCATGTGACTTTTGAGGAACTGCCTGCACTGTTAGAGCGGATGCTAAAGACGTATAAAATCCAACGCAGGAATTCCGATGAGTCCTTTGGGGAATTTGCCAATCGGTATGCGATCGCTCAATTAAAGCAGTTCTTTGCTAGCCCAAATTTTAATTCTCAAATCCAATGCCCGACTACATCCGAGATGCCAATGAAATCTACCGTAATTCCTTTGCCATTATCCGGTCAGAAGCGAGTCTAGATGTGCTACCAACAGATGTAGCAAAAGTTGCAGTGCGTCTAATTCATGCCTGTGGAATGACGGATATTGTTACCGACTTGGGATATTCGCCAACAGCAGTACAGTCTGGGCGGGCAGCACTGGCTATGGGAGCGCCAATTTTGTGCGATTGCCGGATGGTTGCCGAAGGCGTTACTAGGCGACGGCTGCCTGCAAACAACCAAGTTATCTGTACCCTAAACTATCCTGAAGTACCCGAACTTGCTCAGCGTATGGGTACAACGAGGTCGGCGGCTGCCCTGGAATTATGGCGTAAGCACCTAGAAGGAGCAGTGATAGCAATTGGGAATGCGCCCACAGCACTATTCCGGCTGTTAGAAATGCTGGATACAGTCGTGACTAAACCTGCTGTAATCTTGGGCTTTCCAGTTGGATTTGTCGGTGCAGCAGAATCGAAAGCAGCATTGGCAGCAGACAGCAGAAATGTACCATTTTTAACATTACATGGTCGGCGCGGCGGTAGTGCGATCGCAGCAGCAGCAGTTAACGCCTTGGCAACAGAGGAAGAATAAAAATGAAAAGCAAAGGTCGTCTCTATGGAATTGGTGTGGGGCCGGGTGATCCAGAATTATTGACCCTGAAAGCGCTACGGCTATTACAGGCTGCTCCTGTGGTCGCATATCAATCAGCAACAGACAAAGAGAGTATAGCGCGGGCGATCGTCTCGCAGTATTTAACTGGCGATCAAACTGAGGTAGCATTTCACCTACCCCGTGCCTTAGAGCCAGAAAAGGCACAGTCCATTTACGATAAAGAAGTTGAACCAATCGCTGAACATCTGGCAGCCGGGCGAGATGTGGTGGTGCTGTGCGAAGGAGACCCGTTTTTTTACGGTTCCTTTATGTACGTGTTCACACGTTTATCTGAGCATTACGAAACGGAAGTTGTCCCCGGAGTTTCCTCTCTAATGGCTTGTCCGGTTGCCTTGGGCGTACCCTTCACTTATTACACTGATATTTTGACAGTTCTACCTGCCCCACTGCCAGCAGAAGAGTTAATTACACATTTACTAGCAACCGACGCAGCGGCGATTATGAAGTTGGGTCGCCATTTTCCGAAAGTACGGGAAATCCTACATCAGTTAGGATTAGCATCACGGGCAAGATACATTGAGCGGGCGACAATGACACAACAAAGAATTGTACCCCTAGATGAAGTTGATCCAGCAGCAGTACCTTATTTCTCAATGATTGTAGTGCCAAGCAAAAATCGACTATAAGGTGGTAAAACATGGGCATGATTAGTCATCTCAAAGTCGTAACTGCCAAATGAACGCGTCAAAATAGAAGACACAGCCTTTAATAAAGACTGGGTATTGGTCAAGAGTAGAGACGCGATTAATCGCGGCTGTACAAAAGTCAAGAGTAGAGACGCGATTAATTGCGTCTGTACAAGGGTCAAGAGTAGAGACACGATTAATCGCGTCTGTTATTCCTTCATCTTCCCCTTGTCCCTCATTGCGGTTTTTAAGCGCGAAAGACTACTTACCCAATTCCCAGCCCCCAAAATTAAGGAGTTTACTATCAGTGGTATTACAAGTACAAACAAGCACCTACGAAGCTAAAACTCAAGAAATTGCTAAACAACTTCTAGCAGTAACACAAGAAAATCGCTCATTTTTTGCTTCTCTACGCGATCAAATGCGCTGGGATGATAAATTACTAGGCTGGGCGATGAGCAATCCTGGGTTGCGGGTGCAGCTATTTCGTTTTATAGACACACTGCCTGCTTTGCATAGTAAATCAGAAATTGCCTCACATTTACAAGAATATTTGGGAGATGAATCTGTAGAATTACCGACAGCCCTGAAGGGAATGCTAAACTTTGCTAACCCGGACTCTATGCCGGGGCAAGTTGCGGCTACAACTGTTGGTACAGCGGTTGAGACTCTTGCTCATAAATATATTGCTGGGGAAAATATTAAACAAGTCATCAAGACAGTTGAACGACTGCGAAAAGAGAAAATGGCTTTTACCATTGACTTGCTTGGTGAAGCGGTGATTACTGAAGTAGAAGCGCAGTCTTATTTAGAACGCTATATAGAATTGATGCAACAATTAGTGGAAGCATCAAAGAATTGGGCAACTATCCCGGCTATTGATGAAGCAGATGGCGAACTGCTACCAAAAGTCCAGGTTTCTGTGAAGTTAACGGCGTTTTATTCTCAATTTGACCCATTAGATGCTAAGGGTAGTGAGGAAAAAGTTAGCGATCGCATCCGTACCCTGTTACGTCGTGCTCAAGAATTAGGCACAGCTGTACATTTTGATATGGAACAGTATGCCTACAAAGATATAACTCTCAGTATTCTAAAAAAACTGTTGCTGGAAGCAGAGTTTAGGCAACGTACAGATATTGGCATCACAATCCAAGCATATCTGCGTGATAGCGAGCAAGATGCCGAAGATTTGATTAATTGGCTGAAAGAGCGTGGTTATCCCCTGACAATTCGCTTGGTAAAAGGCGCATATTGGGATCAAGAAACTATCAAAGCAGCACAGAAACATTGGCCACAGCCAGTTTACAATGACAAAGCTGCAACAGATGCTAACTTTGAAACGATTACTCAGTTATTGCTGGAGAATCATCAATATGTGTATTCTGCCATTGGTAGCCATAATGTGCGATCGCACGCTCGTGCTATTGCCATAGCTGAAAGTTTAAATGTCCCCCGTCGTCGCTTTGAGATGCAAGTCCTCTACGGTATGGGTGATAAAGTTGCAAAGGCATTGGTTGATAGGGGTTATCGGGTAAGGGTTTACTGTCCTTATGGTGAGTTACTACCGGGGATGGCTTATCTGATTCGGCGGTTGTTGGAAAATACGGCTAATAGTTCTTTTTTACGGCAAAATTTGGAAAACCGACCGATTGAAGAATTGTTGGCGGCGCCGATGGTGGATATTTCTCACGCAGCGGAAAGTCGGAGCGCCGGCTCCCGGCGATCAGAACTTTCCAAGACAGAGGCGCAGCGAAAAGTCGAGCCAGCGCTGCGGGAGGGTTTCCCTCCGCAGGCGACTGGCGTCGGAGCGCCGGCTTCCGGCGATCAGAACTTTTCAAGACAGAGGCGCAGAGAGGAAGGTGTGAGTTTTGTGGGGGCAGTGGATACGGATTATGCGGAGGAGGAGGGGAGAAGGATGGCGGCGCAAGCTTTTCAAGGGGTTCGTCAAGAACTTGGTAGAACTTATTTGCCGTTGATTAATGGGGAGTATGTTGATACGGCGTCAGTTGTGGATTCTCTGAATCCTTCTAATTTTAGTGAGGTAATTGGGAAAGTTGGATTGATTAGTGTTGAACAAGCGGAACAGGCAATGCAGGCTGCTAAAGCAGCGTTTCCTGGGTGGAGGAAGACGCCAGCTAAACAACGCGCGGATGTTTTGCGGAAGGCGGCTGATTTGATGGAACAACGCCGGAATGAACTTTCGGCTTGGATAGTTTTGGAAGTTGGAAAACCTGTTAAGGAAGCAGATGCGGAGGTTTCTGAAGCGATAGATTTTTGTCGCTACTACGCGGATGAGATGGAGCGGCTGGACAAGGGTGTTAATTATGACATTCCTGGTGAAACTAATCGTTATATATACCAGCCACGGGGAATTGCTGTGGTGATTTCTCCCTGGAATTTTCCGCTAGCGATCGCCTGTGGAATGACTGTTGCAGCCTTGGTTGCAGGCAATTGTACTCTCCTTAAGCCTGCTGAAACATCTTCTGTGATTACTGCTAAACTCACAGAAATTTTAATAGAGGCTGGTATCCCGAAAGGTGTATTTCAATACGTGCCTGGTAAGGGTTCCAAAGTTGGTGCTTACTTGGTAAATCACCCTGATACTCATGTGATTGCTTTTACAGGTTCTCAGGAAGTGGGCTGTAAAATTTATGCAGAAGCAGCAATAGTCAAACCTGGTCAAAAGCACATGAAACGGGTGATTGCTGAAATGGGTGGCAAAAACACCATTATTGTGGATGAAAGTGCTGATTTAGACCAGGCGGTTGTGGGTGTAGTGCAGTCAGCGTTCGGTTATAGCGGACAAAAATGTTCTGCCTGTTCGCGGGTAGTTGTGCTGCAACCGATTTATGATGCTTTTGTGCGGCGGTTAGTAGAAGCGACAAAATCCTTGAACATTGGAGAAGCAGAGTTACCTAGCACGCAAGTTGGCCCGGTGATTGATGCTAATGCCCGCGATCGCATCTGCGAGTATATTGACAAAGGTAAGACAGAAGCGCAATTAGCACTGGAGTTACCAGCACCAAATCAAGGATATTTTATCGGGCCTGTCATCTTTACGGAAGTACCGCCAAATGCCGTAATTTCCCAACAAGAGATATTTGGGCCTGTTGTTGCAGTAATTCGGGTGCAGGATTTCCCAGAAGCTTTAGCAGTCGCCAACGGTACAAACTATGCTTTAACTGGGGGACTTTACTCACGCACACCTTCGCACATTCAGCAAGCGCAGACAGAGTTTGAAGTCGGGAATTTGTACATTAACCGCACGATCACAGGTGCTATAGTTGCACGGCAACCCTTTGGTGGATTCAAACTTTCTGGTGTTGGTTCTAAGGCAGGAGGCCCTGATTACCTGCTACAATTCCTCGAACCGCGCACTTTGACAGAAAACATTCAGCGTCAAGGTTTTGCACCAATTGAAGGCGTTGATTAAATAATTCGTAATTCATAATTCATAATTCACGCCTGATGTGAATTATGAAAATCAACGACATATCAAAAATTCTGCGTACTGTAGAGACGTAGCATTGCTACGTCTCTACGAGAAATACAGGGTTTTAGCATCTAATCCACATTAAACGTAATTCATAATTAAATAGGTTCAAGCGCCCACTAAATTTTTAATTTAGTGGTCAACAAGAGAGCGCAAAGTCGAGCCAGCGCTCTTGGTAGGGTCTCCCGACAGCCAGGCGACTGGCGTCTCTTGCCGAACGCGAGTGCGTCTCGTAGAGAGGCTTCCGACGCTCTCTACGAGATGCTTCGCGTAGCTTGCTTCTCCGTAGGGGTACGCAGACTCGCGCTTCGCTGCGCTATCGGATCTGAACTTTGTGAGACCAGCCACACGTGCGGCTCTGCCGCCGAGTGGACTGGCGAACCCCGAAGGGGTAAGAGAGCGAAAAGTTCTGCGGAGAGAAGTTGCCAAGAGGGTTTCCTTCCAAGCAAACTTCTCCCAAGGGGAGACGCTGCGCGAACGGGGAGGGCAACCCTGGGCAGGAAACTTTTCAAGACAGATGAACACCGATGAACACCGATATTTATCTGTGTTCATCGGTGGTTCGATTTAACAAATCTCGACTTATGCAAGAGGTCTAGTATTCAAGATAGGGGCGAGAAAAACCGATTATTTCGTAGAGACGTTGCATTGCAATGTCTCTAGAGTTTTTTTGCTGTACTTTCCTTCAAAAGATAGACAATCATCTTTACTAATACCTCTGGTTCCAATGGCTTGGCAATGTGAGCTTGAAACCCCGCAGTTAGTGCTTTTTGCTGGTCAAGATCTGCGGCATAAGCAGTTAATGCGATCACTGGAATTGTTCCCCCCTGATTGGGTGGACGTGAACGAATCTGCTGGATCAGCATGTAGCCATCCATCTGGGCCATGCCTACATCACTGACAATTACATCAGGAATAAAACAATCAAGTACTTGCAATGCTTCTAGCCCAGAAGCTACAGTTGTCACCTTTGCACCATTTTGTTCTAGCAAAAATGCTTGATACTCGCGAGTATCAGTATCATCATCCACGAGCAAAATTTGCAGATTGCTTAGGGGAATCTCTACGCTTTTTGCTTTAGCGTGGGCTGGCTCAAGTACAATTGGTGATTCCTGGTTCAAGATCGGTATTTGAACTGTAAAGGTTGCGCCTTGATTCTTACCTAAGCTTTCTGCTTTGACTGTGCCACCGTGCATTTCCACAATTTGGCGGACGATCGCCAGGCCTAGCCCCAACCCCCCAAATCTGCGTGTCGTCGAGCTATCTTCTTGCCGGAAATAATCAAATACATGCGGCAGAAATTTCGGTTGAATGCCAATGCCAGTATCAATCACCCGAATCTGAGCCAGCCCGTCAATTTGCCTTAATTCGATGATTACTTGTCCGTCATCTGGTGTAAATTTGACGGCATTGGTAAGCAAGTTCCACACCACTTGCTGCAAGCGGGCAGCGTCACCAGAGATAGGTGCAGTCGGATCGAGATCGATATGTAAGTTAATATTCTTTGCTTGGGCTGCTAAACGCACCGTTTCCAGGGCAGCAGAAATAACAGGGATTAAATTAAGGGAAGCCACTGTTAAGGACAGCTTGCCCCGCATAATCCGCGAAATGTCAAGTAAGTCTTCAATTAATTGTGATTGCAGTTTGGCGTTGCGCTCAATCGTTAGTAGTGCTTCGCGTTGACGGGCAGCGTTGAGCTTGCCTTTTTGCAGCAGTTGTGCCCAGCCCAAGATGGGGTTGAGGGGCGATCGCAACTCATGAGACAGCACTGCTAAAAACTCGTCTTTAATCTGGTTGGCTCGTTGCAACTGTTCTGCCTGTTGCTGAATCGAAACAATTAGGTTGGCTCGGTCAAGAGCGATCGCTATCTGCTCAGAAATCAATTGCAGCAAATCGATTTCTTTTGAGGTAAAGCGAGTGCGAGTGCGGCTACCAAAGCAGATGGTTCCCAATAACCGTTCTTGGACAATTAACGGTTGACCGACATAAGTGGTGCCACTCAAGTCGCGGACGGTTTGGGCACGAGGATGAGTGGCAATTTGGGCGTGGTCGAGAACGATTTGCTGGCGTTCTTGAGCCACTAATCCACAGAGGTCTTCACCGAACTCAAGCCACTCGATCGCCTCTACGATCTCTTGAGGAATGCCCTGATGGTTTTTCAAATGTAGGATGAGGCGGTTGTCTTTTGACTCGACGATGTAGTTGTAGTAAAAGTCCAACCCTAGCTGGGGTGCGAGTTTGCTGAATAGGTTGTGCATTAGCGTCATTGGTTGCTCGACCTCCAGGAGATCGCTGGTGATGTCATAGAGCAACCGCAAGCGTTCATCGGCTTGCCGCTGTGAGGTGACGTCGCGCATGATTTTGATAAATCCTTGCACGTCGTCGGCTTCATCGCGTAAGGGCATTACAAAGCCACTACCCCAAAGGCGGCTACCGCCCTTTCGGACATGCCAGCACTCATTTTCTGCCTGTCCTTGAGTTTGGGCGGTCTGCAATTCTCTCCCAGCGCGGTCTTGGGCGTTATCTTCAGGAGTGTATAGGCTGCGACTGTCACAACCAATTATTTCTGCTGCTGAATACTCCAACAAGTTTTCGGCACCGGGATTCCAGCTTGTAATCACACCGTTGAGATCAAGGGTGAAAATAGCATATTCTTTTGCACTTGCCACCATTAACCGAAAGCGAGCTTCACTTTGTTTAAGGGCAATTTCGGTTTGTTTGCGATTGGTAATGTCGTAGGACATTGCCAGCACAGCATCAACTTCACCAAGAGCATTGTGTAAGGGTGTGCCATGAGAGATATAGTAGCGATTGTGGCTGTTGTGTTCTAAGGTAAATGATTCACCATTGAGAGCTTGACGGAAGTAGGGTTCGTAGCTGTCTGCCAGGGTTGGGTCGAGGGCTTCCCAGAGTGTTTTGCCGATAAAGTTTTCAGTAGTCATGCCGGCTTGCTCCAGGGCTTCGCCTTCTGCCAACTGGTAGCGCAAATCTCGATCCACAATGAACACAGCGCCATGAGGCAGTTTGGCCGCAACTTGACGCAGGCGGGCTTCGGCATGTTGGCGATCGCGCTTTTCTTTGGCTTCTCGCAGCGCTCGTTGGACACAAGGAACCAACCGCCGTAAGTTGCGCTTGAGCACATAGTCGGTGGCTCCCAGTTTCAGCGCTTCAATCGCCAATTCTTCGCCCATACTGCCAGAGACGAAAATAAAGGGCGTGTCAGGACACAGGTTTTGGGCAATTCTCAAGGCGGAAATGCCATCAAAACCGGGCAAGGCATAGTCTGCCAAAATCAAGTCAAACGCATTGGTTTCTAATGCCTTCACAAACTCAGCGCGAGTTTCCACCCGGAACAGTTCACAATCAGCGCCGCCATCGGTCAGGCAAAGATGTATCACCTCTGCGTCAAGGGAATTGTCTTCGAGCAAAAGAAACCGCAGTGCTGTCATAACTACACCTCATGCTTTGGCAGCGAGAAGTAGAACGTTGCACCTTGGTCGATTGCACCTTGTGCCCAGATGCGTCCGCCATGTCGATGAATGATCCGCCGGACAGTGGCAAGCCCGACTCCCGTGCCAGGAAACTCCTCCTGGGGATGCAGCCGTTGAAACATGCTAAATAGTCGATCGCAGTATTTCATGTCGAACCCTGCACCATTATCTTTAACAAAGAAAATCACTTCCTGCTCCTGTTCAATACTACCAATCGTGATTGCAGCTTCAGTGTTATTGCGGGTGTACTTGACGGCATTCGACAACAAATTTTGCACTACTAACCGTAGCAGCGTTGGGTCGCCCTCTACCGTTGCTAATGGCTCTATTTGCCAGTAAAGCGATCGCCCAACCAGTTCTGATTGCAACTGTGCTTGTACCTGCTGCACCAATTGACTGATATTAACAGTAGTCAAATGCATTTCTGTCTTCCCCAGGCGGGAAAATTCCAGCAAGTCGTCTACCATTTTTTCTGCCTCAAGAGCAGATTTCGCGATAATGTTGAGAATCTGGAAACTAGATGCATCGACGAGAGTTGGATTGAGCTTACCTTGCAACCGTTCGGCAAAGCTGCTGATGTAGCGTAGCGGCGTTCGCAAGTCGTGGGATACTGTGGAAGAAAACGCCTCTAGTTCTTGGTTGATTGCTTCTAGTTGAGCTGTCCGGGCTTTCACTTGTTGCTCTAAGCGTTCATTGAGTGTTTGTACCGCTTGCATCACCTGTTCGCGGTAGACCGCTTCACGGCGCAGTTGTGCCAATTTTAGGTTCACATCAACTCGCGCTAACAGTTCTCGTGCCGAGAATGGTTTAATTAAGTAGTCATCTGCCCCAGTTTCTAAACCTTGCACCCGTGATTCTTCACCAGCACGGGCAGAGAGCAAAATAATCGGGATTGTCTGGGTATTTGGTGAAGCCCGTAGCGATCGCAGCAACTCAAATCCATCCATTCTGGGCATCATCACATCTGCTAACACCAAGTCATAGATGGTACTTTTGCCAGAGCGAATCGCAGTCAGTGCCGCTAACCCGTCATTTACAGCTTCCACCTCGTAGTACTGGTTTAACAACCGCCTGAGATAGCCGCGCATATCGGCGTTGTCATCTACTAGGAGAATACGCGCCCTCTTGGAGTTCTGAACTTGAACTTCCGAGTTCTGAGCATCAACTTCCGAGTTCTGAGCATCAACTTCCGAGCTTTGAGCTTGAACCTCCGAGTTCTGAACTTGAACTTTCGAGTTCTGAGCACCAACTTCCGAGTTCTGAACACCAACTTCCGAGTTCTGAACACCAACTTCCGAGTTCTGAACACCAACTTCCGAGCTTTGAGCTTGAACCTCCGAGTTCTGAACACCAACTTTCGAGTTCTGAACACCAACTTCCGAGTTCTGAGCTTGAACCTCCGAGTTCTGAAATTCTGTGCTTTCTTCAGATAGCCAGCGTAAGGCTTCATCAACAAAAGCGTTTGCATTTACAGCCGTCGATGCCAGTGTCGAGGCAACCTCAATTTGGTCGGCGGGTAGATGGGCGATGCCGGTGGGGATAGTGACGGTGAAGGTTGTGCCTTGGTCTACTGCGCTCGTAACCGCGATCGCGCCGCCATGCTGCTTGACGAGTTCCTGCACCAGAGACAAGCCAATGCCTGAGCCTTCATAGGTGCGCCCTTTCGCGCCTTTGACTTGATAGAACCTCTCAAAGAGATGAGGCAGTTCGTAAGCGGAAATACCTACGCCAGTGTCGCTGACTATCAATTCCACCGTGTTTGCTTTGGGTTTGAGCGAGACAGAAATGATACCCTCGAAGGTAAATTTTAAGGCATTGGAGAGCAGATTCAACACAATCTTTTCCCACATCTCGCGATCAACGTAAATGGGATCGGGCAGGGGGGGACAATCGACGACTAACTGCAAATTAGCATTCTCAATCGCCGAGCGGAAAACACTTGCTAGTTCAGCCGTGTAGGTGGATAAGTCGGTGGGTTCGTAGTTTGCCTTCAGGCGATCGGCTTCGATGCGAGAGAAGTCGAGCAGGGTATTGACCAGTTTCAGTAAACGCAAGCTGTTGCGATGTGCTAGTTCTAGCTGTTCCCGTTGTGAAGAAGTTAAGGGATTTACCGAATCGCTCAAGGCATCTTGCACCGGAGCGAGTATCAACGTTAGCGGAGTGCGAAATTCGTGGCTGACGTTGCTGAAGAAGAGGGTTTTGGCGCGATCAAGTTCTGCTAGTGACTCGGCGCGTTGGCGTTCTTGTTCGCGGGCAGATTGTTCTCGAATTCGTTGAAGTTCCGATTCGCGCAGGGCAGCTTCGGCGCGGGAGCGCTCCACCGCATCCCAGGTACGCTCGGCCACCTCTTCGAGCAGCCGCAAGTCGGAGTCGATCCAATGGCGCGGCTCGCTGTGAGTTATTCCGAGCATAGCAGCCAGCCGGCCGCGCTTCATCAAGGCGACACCCACGCCCGATCGGATTCTCGTCGCGCGATAGACCTCGCGGCTGGCTTGCAACCGTGGGTCGGTTTCCGTGTCGTCGTAATAGATCGTCCGTCCAGCAATCAAATCATCATAAAACCCGAAGTCCCGCAGCCGCCACACGGGCGGCATGGCGATGCGCGAGTTCGTGCGTCCCTCCCGCGTCACTACGTAGTCACCGTCCGCATCGAACTCGTGATAGACCGCGCTGTCTACGCCGTAATGCTCGGCCACATAGTCCATCGCGGTTTTCTGGATTTCGATAGCATCGACGAGCGGTCGCAATGCGTCGGAGAGTTGTAAGAGAAAGTCCTGTCGTTGTTCTTGCCGCTTGCGCTCGGTGATGTCGTCGTAAAGCACTGTGAAGCCGTCTGCTCCGCCAAAAGGAGTAACGTGGAAAGCAAACCACCTCTCATTGTCCGGCATGAAACGTTCAAAGCGTTCCGGCTGTCCGGTTCTAATGACGCGCTCAACAATCTCCAACCAGGAGCGATAGTATGGAAAGACTTCACTCGCTAACCGGCCGAGGGCGCTGCTCCGGTCAAGTCCTGTCTGCTTCTCAAAGGCTGGGTTGAGTTCAAGATATCGGGTATCCACAGCGCGACCACTCTCGTCGCGGACAAGCTCGTTGATCGCAAGACCCTCGTTCATCGACTCAAACAGCGATCGATATTTCTCTTCCGACTCGCGCAAGGCAACTTCGACGCGGGTGCGTTCAATGGTTGCCCAGGTACGATCGGCAATTTCGTCTGCCAGATCCATCTCAAACTCTGTCCAGTTCCTCGGTGTGGTCTGGGTGATAGTGAGGATGCCGACAGGATCTCCCTGCTTGATCACAGGCACCATCAGACCGGAAATAATCTGCAACTGCAAGCAGGTCTCTCTCAAGTTTCCATCCAGCAAGTTCGTTGTGTGTACATCCTGAAAGACAAAAGGCTGACCGGCATCGAGCATGGTTCTGAAGATGGGGGAGTTTTCTAGAGGGTATGCCCCCACCACCGAAGGCAAATCTGCTTGTGAGGCATCCCGCCGAATGATGGCGCTGCCGTCAATAATTTCGCAGTAGTAACATCTGTCCGCTTCAAAGAAGTTCATGGTGGTGCGCGTCACGGTTGCCTGAATTTCAACCGCATCGGAAAGCGATCGCAGCCCATCCGATAACTTGACCCGAAACGCATCCATCTCGGCAGCACGGCGCAATTGTGCTTCTGAGCGTTTGCGCTCCGAGACATTGCTGAATAGGACAGCGATCTGTCCTGGCATCTGAGATGGAAAAACCTCCGCTTCTATCCACACGTCGAGTTCTGAAACATAGTCCTCGAATTGCCGATGCTGTCTTGTTCGCACCACTTCGTCGTAGATGTCTATGATTGATTGCTCAACATTGGGCACGAACTCGCGGATCGTCCTGCCGACGACATTGTGCATTCCAGTATGATGCTCAAATGCTTGGTTTGCCGTCAGGTATCGGAAGTCGCTCGGTTGACCTGCCGCCGTCTCGATCTTTTCGATGATGCAGAAGCCTTGAGCCATCGTCGTGAATAGTGATCGATATTTTTCTTCCGATTCGCGCAGGGCGGCTTCAGCACGGGCGCGTTCAAGCCGCGTCCAGATGCGGTTGGCGAGTTCACGGGTCAGTTCGATTTCGTCGTCGCGCCAGTCATAGGGTTCGGTACGATAGATGACGAGCAGGAAGCGCCACTCGCCATTACGCACGAGCGGTATGCTGAGGAAGGAGCCGATGTTCAGAGCCGCAAACTGCTCGCCATCGATCAGGGGGTCGTCGAACACGTCGCGGATGACGACATCTTCTCCGGCGAGACAAAGCCGCCGAACTTCGGGTGTAAAAAACTCTTGCGTGCGATACGTGCCAAGCAGGCTCGGCACGTCGCTGCGATGCCAGTTGTGGTCGATGACTGCAATTTCAGCCGCCTCATAAAGTTCGGCAAAGGCGCATGCCGACAAGTCGAAATGTCTGCCGATTTTTTCGCCCAGCGCATTCATCGTCTCGTCAATGTTCGTCAGACGCGCCAGGTCATGGCTGACTTCGGCTAAAAAGGCGAGATTTGCATCGTGCCGTTTGCGATCGGTGATGTCATTAAAGACAGCGCAGATTTGACGACTGCCCGCTTTGCCGACGCGCGAAGCGTAAGCCTGATACCAACGCTCGGTAGATTGGTTGTAATTTTCAATACGCTGGGGTTTTCCCGTCTTTACCACATCGTCATAGGCTTCAAGCCAGTAGCTTTCAGTGTTCGGGACAATCTCGCTTCCCAACTTGCCCACCACGTTTTCGAGTCCCGTCTGCTGCTCGAAGACTCGATTCACTTCCAAAAAACGGTAATCAACCGCCTTTGGGGTTTCGCCATAAATCATCTCGAAAATACAGAAGCCTTCGTCAATCGAATCGAACAGCGAGCGATATTTTTCCTCCGATGCGCGTAAGGCTGCTTCGGCTTCTACCCGCTCGGTGATGTCGCTCGCCGCACCAAACCATTTGACGATTTCGCCCGTTTCGTTGATCAGCGGAATGGCGCGGGAGAACGTCCAGCCCACAGTGCCGTCTAACCGAATAACGCGGTGTTCCAATTCAAAATTGCTGCCGGTTGCGATCGCGCGGTTGATCGCCGCCCTAACTCGCGGTTTGTCGGTTTCGGGAATGTACGCCTCTATCCAATCGCGGCGCGGATCTTCAGTCGTGGCGATAAACTCTTTGCCTTCAAGAGAACGCATTTCCCGCCAATCTGCGCTCATTTCATAAATAATGTCCGAAGCTGCACTGACAAAAGCGCGGAATTTTTCTTCCGATTCGCGCAAGGCATCTTTGGCATGTCGCTGCTCAATCAAATCAGCGGCTTGGCGGCCCAGTAAATCGAGAAAGCGCAGTTCGCGATCGCTCGGTCGATGGTGTTTGCACCAGTGGGTCGAAACCATGCCGATCGCTTTACCCGAACGGGTAATTAGCGGTGTGGACTGCGCCGAGAGATACCCCGCCTCACGGTGCAGTCGCATCGAGCCATGCGGATCTTCGCTCTGGGGCACATCGAAATCAACGAAGGCGCGCTTGCCCATTGTCAATGCTATACTGCAAGGCGTGTTAGAGCTGGCGTTGACGCGATAGAAATGCTCGATTAGATTTTGCTCAAAGCCCTGAGTTGCCAGCAGCAGCAAATCTTGCGTCGTTTCATCCAGAAGTTGTACCGTTCCGGCATCGGCTCGTGTGAGGGCGATCGCAACAGCTATAATCTCCTGGTAAAGCGTCTGAATGTCGCCTTCGGTTACAAGCCTCGCGCTCAGTTCGTGCAGCAGTTGCGTATCTTTCAGGTCTGACTCAATGGCTGCTTCGGACTTGCACTCGGTTGTGTTTTTGTCAAGTTCCTGCGCTTCCTGCAATGCCCGTTGTACAGATGGCACTAACCGCCCTAAGCGTTGCTTGAGTACATAATCTGTCGCGCCCTGTTTGATCGCTGCGATCGCCAATTCTTCGCCCAAACTGCCAGAGATGAAAATAAACGGTATCTCAGGACGTAGGCGATGGGCGATCGTCAGCGCTGCAATGTCATCAAACCCAGACAAAGCATAGTCTGCCAAAATCAGGTCGATCTCGTCGGTTTCCAATGCCTTGATAAAATCAGCGCGAGTCTCTACCCGCAGTAGTTTATAGTCAATACCGCCCTCTCTCAGCGCAGCTTGCACCACTTCTGCATCAGGTAGATTGGCTTCGAGCAAGAGAAACTGAAGTGCTGACATTTGAATAGATATAGAAGGAAGAATTAAATAGAAATGATCACAATCGATAATTTTGCTAATTCAAAAATATAAAATTTTAGTAACCTAGAAATAGCTACCATGTTTTTTACAACAGATAACAGTGTCTTTAGACTGAAATTTTGACACTATTTATTTTAATTTTGATAAAGACATCGCGGTACGTGTAGAGACGTTGCAATGCAACGTCTCTACATATTGCAACGTCTCTACATGGTTTATCTGTCACATTTTTTTTAATTAAAAAATAAAAACTTGGTTTGGGATAGATGCTTTTTATCCGTTAATGCCTTCCTCTTCTTCCAAAGGCGTTAGATTTGGCAGAAATAAACTGAACTGACTACCTTCTCCCAAAGTCGATGTTACTGTCACATCCCCACCATGCAAACGTGCTAATTTGCGTGTTAAGGCTAAACCCAAACCAGTCCCTTCATACTGACGATTTAACTGGCTATCAAGCTGTTTAAACGGTTCAAATAAAAATTGAAACTGACTTGAGTCAATACCAATTCCGGTATCTGAAATTGTAAACGTCATCCCTTCGGCTACTTTTTTCACTACCAGCGACACGTGACCTACTGAGGTGAATTTAATGGCATTTGTGAGCAAATTGAGTAGCATTTGCTTGATGCGCCGCTCATCGGCAATACAAATATCGGCTTCTGGGTCAACTTCGCTTGTGAGTTGCAATCCTTTTTCAGAGGCGCGATCGCTTACTGTTAATATGGCATAATTACATAACTCTGGTACTGACAAAGGTAGCAGCAACAGGTCTTCTTTACCTGCCTCCACCTTAGATAAGTCAAGAATATCGTTGATCAGTGCTAACAGGTGTTCACCACTACTATATATACAACTTATATATTCTTGCTGCTTTTCATTGAGAGAGCCAACCATTTCTTGTTGCAACAACTGCGACAAGCCCATAATTGCATTGAGAGGCGTCCGTAGTTCGTGGCTCATAGTTGCTAAAAATTCACTTTTTGCCCGACTACCGGCTTCTGCTGCTTCTTGAGAAGTACGTAGTTGCAATTCTGTTTGCTTGCGCTCAGTAATATCCTCAATCATCGCCAGAAACAACTCCGGTTCACCACTTGTGCCTGGAATGACAGAAACAGAAATATGAGCCAAAACTAAGTTACCATCTTTATGCAAGCAGCGTCTTTTCATCTCAATACGATGTTTAGTAACAAGCTGCTCCTCATCACCCTTGGCGTCTCCCCTTGGAAGAAGTTCCGATGCTTGGAAGCCAACCCTTGTACTTTTCTCTGTATCTACACGAATTTCTGAAACCAGTTGTTTGTAAAGTTCTAAATCTCCCCTTTGGATTGCAATGTAATCTGTAAAGCTTTTACCATATAGTTCTTCTTGGCTATATCCTAGAATCTCACACAGCGCCGGATTGTTATCAACTATCTGTGCTTTCATATCTATAAGTGCAATGCCGATAGAGGAGCGCTCAAAAATTGCTCGAAATTGTGCCTCACTCTGTCGCAGTGATTCGTGTACAGTCTTTTGCTCGCTCGCTTCTATAGCCAGCGTCACGAAATCTGCAATCGAGC
This sequence comes from Komarekiella atlantica HA4396-MV6, assembly GCA_019359395.1. GTDB lineage: Bacteria > Cyanobacteriota > Cyanobacteriia > Cyanobacteriales > Nostocaceae > Komarekiella > Komarekiella atlantica. The sequence continues at coordinate 96,972 of JAHHHK010000022.1, read as the reverse complement.
TAGCAAAATTCTCTTCCTGCAAAGTCCACTGACGAAAGTCGCCAACATGTTCATGGCACAATACACCCACCAAACTATCACCTAACCAAATCGGCGCATCTAGTAGGGATGTGATGCCTAACACAGAAAGATTAGATTTAGATAATTCTTGAGTTCTGATATCGTTTTTAATATCATACACAGCAATATTACATTCTTCTTCCAAAGCCTGGAAATAAGCAGGATAACTTGCTTTCAAGAGCGACATACCAGAGGTATGCTCTTTAGTAGACATATCATACAAATCAATGCATTCAATTTTTGAGCGGTCTTCGTTATATAACCACACACCAACCCGCTCCACTAAAAGTGTCTGAGCAGCGGTTTCTGTGATTTCTCTTAACGCCGCATTCAAATTGCCTTGTTGAAACGTCTTGCTCTTTGCAAGTTGCACTAGCGTCTGGCTTTGTTTTCGCCGACTCCGACCATTTTCTCTTACTTGTAAAGCCTCTTGGGCTTGCTTGCGCTCTATAATATCTCTAACCGCTACCATTTGCATTGGTTGCCCCTGGGAAGAAATAATTTTGCCTTGTAGCTCTACAGGAAAAGTAGAACAATCTTTTCTAACTACAATTACTTCATAGGGTTTTTCATAACCGGAAAGTATATTGTTTCTAAATAAATCTTGTGATTTTAAAACAACAAGTTTTAAAACCTCTTGCCAATTAGTTCTCTAACTTCATAACTATTTATTTTAGCCAAATTACCATTGGCATCTCAAATAATTTCACAGCTATATAATATGATACCTTCAAAGCTACCTCACGTAGACAGTGCAGGTGGATTTTAGCATCATACAGATTAAATAAATGTAAAAACTGTCGTTCAGAACTCCCGTATACTTAATCAACAGTTATTTATTATTCATGTGTTGAAACAATTGTCGCTGGATGGCACGTAGTAACCTCTGTTGCAATAGTTGAGGTCTTGTCTGGCTTTTGACTAAATGTTTCTCTGTCTCCAAGCTAACAGTTTGCCAGTTGCAGGCTTTATCTTTAACATCATTGATGAGCATAATTGCGACTTTGAGAGCAAGCGATTTATGGCAAATAGTTATTAGATATTTATACACAAAATAAGCAAGTTAGAAATTTGGATCATTCTTCAACGATCAATTTAATATAGCGGTTCTCGCATGAGTGAGGTACACCAATTTTAGTAATTTCTCAGCCTGAATTATCTAAAACTAGTATTCTGATTCAGAGTCATTCACCTCTCGTTTAGAGAGTAGAGAATGTACCAAGCCAGCATCATTCATGAATTTGGCAGTAGTTGGGATAGTTGTTGCAACAAGTTTTGTGTAACCATTAAAAAATGGTACAATCTTACTTTTAAATATTATTTATTTTAATGTGTGTAATTGCAATAAGCATTTTTTTAAGTTCACTATACTGAATAAGTTTAATGGCGTTAGTTTTCCTCTCATCGTAGGTTTATGCTAGCTCTAAACAAAAATCCGCAAATATACCATGTGTTCTATTGGGTATTTAATTTTATTCTGGTTATTTAAGAAAGGAAAAAGTGAAGAACAGTAGACCTCTTGCATAAATGCTTAAATTGTCATGTTGAGCGGAGCGAAACATCTCGGAGATTCTTCCCTCCACTACGTTATGGTCAGAATGACACTCATAATTTTCGGACTTTTGCAAGAAGTTTACTGATTGTATGGATAAAGTCGAGAAATCTGATTCTTGAGTTAAGTGAACGGTTAGGATTTCTATTAAAAAGACTAGCTTGCTAATTGGGCATATAGAGGATTTAAGGAACAGGCATGTCAGGAAATGAGCGGGAAAAAATACGCCACCTGTTGGTCGTCCAAGACCCGCAAGGGGAGCGAACTATCCCCTTGAAAGAGGCTACTTATTCTCTTGGGCGGCATAGTGGGAATGCGATCGTCCTCCGTTCCCGGTCAGTATCTAAGCAACATGCCATTTTATTGCGGGTAACTCTTCCACAGACTGACCAATATGGCTTTCGGGTTATTGATGGCAACTTCAACGGCAAAGGGAGTACTAATGGCTTATTCGTGAATGGCTCTAAATGCTCTTACCATGACCTCAAACATGGAGATGTTATTGTATTTGGCGATAATCAAGCTCAGGCCAAATATTATGCAATTTCTAACCTGTCAGAAAAAGCATTTTCTGAATCTTGTCAAGTTGATGACCTATCTGGTTTTCTGTCGGAGCAAGCCAATCCCGTTAATCCTTTTCAAACCCTAGTTGTCGATCCTAGCTTTGAAGGAGCTAGCGATACAGCCTTAGCTCGCTTAGCATCCTTTCCTGAACTTATCCCCAATGCGATTATCGAGACAGATTTAGAGGGAACAGTCACTTATCTCAATCCAGCAGCGTCTCTCAAGTTCCCCCAACTTAGGGAAACTGGTAAGCAGCACCCGATTTTGGCAGGGCTCTTGAGTGCGGTTAAGAATCTAGAAAAAAATTCTTTTGTTCGGGAGGTAGAAGTTGGCACAGAAGTTTTTGAACAATCTGTTCACTACCTTCCTGAAAGTGATTTAATTAGGACTTTTATTGTTAGGGATATTACTGAGCAAAAGCAAGCTGAAGCAGAACTACATCAGCGCGATCGCTTGCTACAGGCAGTTGCAGAAGCCGCTAATTATTTGCTGATGGAAATGAATTACGAGATAGCTATTGATAAAGCTCTCGCCACTTTGGGTGAAGCTGCCAAGGTGGATCGTGCCTACTTTTTCCAGAACCATCCCCATCCTGATACAAAGGAGATATCAGTAAGCCTGCGATTTGAATGGACACGTCTATCGCTTGAACCTTCTCGCCATCATTGGCAAAATCAGCCTTATCAGGTTTCTGGACTAGCTCGCTGGTACACTGCTCTCTCTAGCGGACAGTCCATTAGCGGACTCAGCCAAGAATTTCCCGCAGCCGAACGAGAACATCTTACCCGCGATGGGATACAATCTCTGCTCTTGGTTCCTCTGCGGTTAGATGACGAGTTTTGGGGTTATATTGGCTTGGCAGACTGTACTTGTGAACGTCATTGGTCAAGACACGAAGAATCCACCCTCTTGACGATGGCTGCCAGTATAATTGGTGCACGGCAACGTCAACAGGTGGAGGAGAAGATTCGCTATCAAGCCCTTCATGATCTACTTACAGGCTTGCCCAATCGCCTATTATTTAACGAGATGCTAGCCACCGCATTACCCAACGCGCGGCGGAATGAGGACAGTTTAGCTGTAATATTTCTCGACTTGGATCGCTTCAAGGTGATTAATGATACTCTTGGGCACACACTAGGGGATCAATTGTTACGACGTGTGGCTCAAAGATTGAAAGATTCCCTTAGAGGCGGAGATACCCTTGCCCGTTGGGGAGGGGACGAATTCACTATTCTACTGCCGCGAGTGAATCATATTGAAGAGGTGTCCCAGGTTGCTCAAAGAATGTTACAAGCTTTAGAGAATGTCTTTCCTCTCCAAGGACACGAACTTTACGTCAGTGCCAGCCTTGGTATTGCATTGCTTGATCAAAACAGCCCTGATGCCGAAACTTTAATCCAGCACGCAGATGCCGCTCTATATCATGCTAAAGACAAAGGCAGGAATAACTACCAATTCTACAGCGTATCTCTGAGTGCCAAGAATCCCGAACTTCTGACTTTAGAGAAAAATTTGCGCTATGCCTTAGAACGAGCAGAATTAACAGTGTATTACCAGCCCAGGGTAAACATTACTACAGGACAAATTACTGGCATGGAGGCTCTGTTGCGTTGGCAGCATCCTGAGATGGGATTAGTTGCACCCAATGTCTTCATTCCCCTTGCTGAAGAAAGTGGATTAATTCTCCCCATCGGTGAATGGGTACTACAGACAGCCTGTAATCAAAATAAGGCTTGGCAAGATGCCGGATTGCCACCTCTGACAATGGCCGTCAATCTTTCTCTTAAGCAGTTCCGTCAACCCAATTTAGTCGAGACTATAGCCATAATTTTAAAACAGACGGGACTAGAAGCCCGGTTTTTAGAGTTAGAGATTACAGAAACGACTGCGATCGAGGATCTAAACTTCACCAGAACTGTGCTACAGGAACTAGAGCAGATGGGCGTTTACATCTCCATAGATGACTTTGGTACAGGTCACTCTTCACTCTCACGCCTACAAGTGTTGCCACTCCACAATCTAAAAATTGATCGGTCTTTCATTCGAGATTTAACGACAGATGTCAAAGTAGCTCATATTATCAAGGCGATAGTTAGCTTGGGGCAGAGTTTGGGGCTGAGGCTGACCGCTGAAGGAGTAGAGAAGGAAGAAGAATTAGAATTTTTGAAATCTATCAATTGCGAAGATGTACAGGGCTTTTTATTCTATCGACCGCTTACTGTCCAGAAAGCTACAGAGATTCTTTACAGTCAAAGTACAAAGCTTTAGTAGTCTGCTCACAGAACTTGGCAAGGTCACGGGTAAAGGGTTATCCTTTGCCCTTTAATGTTTCTGCGCGGAAACGGAGTTGAGGTCAGTTAAACTAAAGATGCGAGTACTTAATAAGTTTTAATAATTCTGTTATGAGTACGGATTCACCTGTTAATTCTCCCGCAAAGTCTGAATCCATGTTGGGAACGCGTGTGAGAAATTTCTTAATAGCAATTGTAGCGATCGCTCTCAGCATTGCCTTATTCTTGGGACTGCGAACTCAAACAACCTCAGTTTCCCTCGCCAAGTTAGATCAGGGTTCTACACCTTTAGAAGTAGCTGTTAGCAATGGTAAACCATCGTTAGTAGAATTTTATGCTGATTGGTGTACTGTCTGCCAAAAAATGGCACCAGATATTGCCCAACTAGAAACACAGTATGCTGACAAGCTGAATTTTGTCATGCTGAATGTAGATAACAACAAATGGCTACCAGAAATGCTGAAATATCGGGTAGATGGGATTCCCCACTTTGTATTTTTGAGCCAGAATGGAGAAACCATAGCCCAAGCGATCGGCGACCAACCCCGCACTATTATGTCTAGCAACTTAGAGGCTTTGGTTACTGGTTCATCTCTCCCCTATGCTCAAGCTAGTGGGCAAGTTTCCAAATTCTCAACTCCAGTAGCACCAACAGCTAGTCAAGATGACCCCCGCAGTCATGGAAACCAAGTGGTAAATTAGCACCCGCTTATCCGTCAAATTAGGTCAAGTACTAGGTACTAGGTACTTAAAAACTCAGGGTTCTTTAATAGAATAGCTTTCACATGGTACTATGAATAAGTACCATGTACCAGAGGTATCTAAGAGTTATGTCTAAGAACCAAGTGAAGTTTCTCTTAAATGATAAACAGTTAGCTCAATTTAAGGCACAAGTGGTTGCTTCTGCGTCAACTCAGCAGGAATACATAGTTTCTAAGATACTGACTGAGAGTACCCCACCAAGCGCCTTGGTGGATATCATCAAATCCCAACAGGAAACAATAGCCAGCCTAACAGAGATACTAAAAGACAAGCAAAGTACTTTAAAGGAAGTAGTTCAGGATAGCTTGAAAGATACTGATGATAGTAAACATCAAGATAAGGATTTAAATTCTTCAGCAATTATTGAGGCAGACCAGTTAATCAAAGATGAAAAAGAGATAGCTCCTAAGCCTACTCAGTTGAGCCGAGTAGATCTGATTGAGCGGTATGCTATGAGTGATGGAGACTACAACAAGCTAGCATCCCAAGCCCAAGAGCAAGGTTGGGTAGAATTAGATGGTATGCGGTGGCAGGTATCCGGTAAGAAGACTAAGGCGGTCTGGACAGTATTAGAACCCCTGGAAGTTCCGGGATAAACTGAGTCTTTTAAACAACGCTATGCTCAACGAACTGGTGTTGAAGGCACTTTATCCCAAGGCATTCGTGCTTACCAACTACGACATTCTCGTTATATTGGTCTAGCAAATACACGTCTTCAACATCTGGCAACGGCCGCAGCAATTAACCTTGCACAAATGTGGGCTTGGTGGCAGCAGATACCAAGGGACTCTACTCGCTGAGCTCGCTTTGCTGCTCTTGCTCCCACTCATTTATGCTAATTTACGATCGCCTACTGTGGCTATATGAGTTTTACCACTCATCAATTCGCCAATAATATCTTAGAAATCGCCGGGTATATTTGCAAAGGTGAGATACTCCCAATGCATAAGTCCTATGGTTAATGCTCTAAGACTTTTAGGACGTATGAACTTTTATTCTGGAATTTGATGTCTGCTTCTACCGTTCCCAAATGACATTTGAATTACGTTCCAAGTCGTAAGCTAATCTATCTAAAACCTCATTGCACCCAACCGAAGATCGCAATACTTACGCTACGATATCCCCTATTGCCTTTGTGCAATCACGTGGGGAGTAGTGTAGGTACACGAATATGACAGAAAATATTAAAATACAGAGCGGGGAGAATCTGGTTACTATTGCTGCTGACCAATTCGCACGACTGGGGCAGGTTACAGGTGTCCAAGCATTTGGAAGTGGTAATATAAATGACACATTTCTAGTTAACCTAGATTCTGCTGAAGAACAGCATTTTGTCTTACAACGCATCAATACAAAGGTATTTCGTCAACCCCAGCTTGTGATGCAAAACATGCGTATCTTCACTGAGCATGTTTATCAAAAATTACAAAATTCTTCATTGAATAGGCGCTGGGAAGTACCCCGTGTGTTATTGACTAAGGATGCTCAAGACCATTGGAGGGATGCTGATGGGTCGTTCTGGCGGGCAATCAGCTTTATTAAAGGCTCGCAGTCTTTCGACACCATGCGCGATCGCTCACACGCTACAGAAATCGGCTATGCTCTGGGGATGTTCCACAATTTGATTAGCGACCTACCACCAGAGAAACTCGCTGACACTCTCGAAGGTTTTCATATTACGCCGCTTTACCTCCAGCACTACGAGGAAGTTCTGGCTCAAACTATCCCGCATCTATCTTCGGAAGTAAATTATTGTTTGCAGTTTGTTAGCGATCGCCAAACCTTTGCACATATCCTAGAAAATGCTAAAGACACAGGCAACCTGCCGCTACGCCTGATGCATGGCGATCCCAAAATTAACAACGTCATGTTTGATACTGCTACCCAGCAAGCTGTTAGCGTCGTAGACCTCGACACCGTTAAACCTGGTCTGGTACATTACGACATTGGCGATTGTCTGCGATCGGGTTGTAATCCCGCAGGAGAAGAAACCGAGCAATGGGAAAGTGTTTATTTCGACACCGAATTGTGTCAGGGAATCCTCCAGGGTTATCTCCCTGTAGCCAAAGCGTTTCTGACGGAGAATGACTATACATACATGTACGATGCCATTCGTCTAATCGCCTTTGAATTAGGACTGAGATTTTTTGCTGACTATTTAGCAGGGAATGTCTACTTTAAAGTCAAGCACTCAGAACACAACCTCGCAAGGGCACTCGTTCAGTTTAAGCTCACTGAGAGTATCGAATCCCAAGAAACACAGATTCGCAATATTATTCAGGACATGAAATGAACGATCAAATATTCTCTCTAAAACCTTTCCCCTCTACTAAACCGCTGTCTGATCTGAAAATCACAGTTAGTATTACTCGACACGCTAATCAACTAGCCATCCGCTACACACTTTTCGACGAGCTCAAGGAAGTTATCATCGCCCCAGTATCAGATAAACCAGCTCGAAAGCACGAACTGTGGAAAGATACATGCTTTGAATTTTTCCTGGGTATAAAAGATTCTGAACAGTATTGGGAATTTAACCTCTCTCCCGCCGGACACTGGAATGTCTATCGTTTCGATGGGTATCGTCAAGGAATGCAAGAGGAGACAGCTTTCATAACACTCCCGTTTAGTGTCCAGAATCAAGCCGACGGTTTAGCAGTTGCTCTAGATGTCGATTTAGGTAAAATTTCGGTACAAACCTGGGAAATAGCAATCACCAGTGTCATCAAATACAGAAATAATGAGGTGACTTACTGGGCGCTGACTCATCGAGGAGCGGAGGCTGACTTTCACAAGCGAGATAGTTTTATCGTTAATTTGTAACGTTTTTTCTAGTTAATTGGTAATGTGAACCAGAAAGTTAACCCGCGTTTATGGTTAGTAGTGACACCGATTTCACCACCATGCGCTTTAATAACTTTCCGGCAAAGATACATTTTTAAGCCAATGCTTGTAGAACAACAATCTTGAGGATCGCGTACATACAAATCAAAAAGGCGATCGCACTCTAGTTTACTCATCGCCATACCGTTATGTTGGATCTGAGTGCGAATAATTCCTGCTTCAAAAGTAGCTTTCATCGTAAAATTTAAGCCTGGTGGATTGTGTTGCAAGCTATGAGTCAACAAACTTGCCAAAACTTTTTGTAACCGATTTGCATCCACCATTACTAATGGTAAATCTTTAGGAACCAAGTTCTTTAGAGTCGCTTGATTTTGTGTCAGTATTGGTTGCAAATCAGCGATCATTCCTTCCATTAGGGTATTCAATTGCACTAGTTCCCGCTTGATAGAAATTCCTTCTTTTTCACAGGAATGTATTTCCAATAATGAGTTAATCATCGTTAGTTGGCGGTCATTGCCTTGAATCATCCGCTCGATAATCGAGGGAGATACGGAGATTGGGGATTGAGCAGATTCTTTCCCTAGTTCCCAGCGATGCACTGAGCTTGTTGTACCCCCGCGCTTAAGCAAGCTACGCGGAGCGTCTCGTTCGCGGAGCGTCTCGTAGAGAACAGAAGTGTCCCCGTCCCCAGTCTCCAGCCCACAGTCCCCAGCCTCTAGTCCCCGTTTGAGCAAATTCTGTAGCACCATCAAGTTACCCATAACTGAAGTTCGTAAATCGTGGGCAACCGTATGTAAAACAACATCTTTTACCCGGTGCAATTCTTCGATTTCTTGCATTTTCTGCTGTAACTGGGCTGTACGTTCTTGCACCTGGTGTTCTAAATTAGTATTGAGTTCTGCCAGTTCTTGGTGGATCAGGCTTTGCTGAATGGCGATCGCTACCTGTTCAGACATCTGCTGTAGTAAATCAATTTCCATTGGCTGCCAATTACGTGGCCCAGAGCATTGGTTAGCAATCAACGCCCCAAATAATTTGTCGCCTAGCATAATTGGTACAGTTAAGCTAGCCCTAGTTTGAAATTTTTGAAAGTGTGCCTTGACTTTTGCAGATATTGTTGTTTGCGTTATATCTTCAATAACACGCACAAGATTCGTCTTTAATAAATTTTGCAATTCTTGCAGGTAGGCTTCGTCGTTTGTAGACCAACCTGAGACTGATGGATAGTTTGGATCTACTGATTCGGCAAGAGTTCTACCTTTTAGCTTGGCATTATTTAGACCAATAAACACCCGATCTGCTTGTAGAAATTGCCTGACTTCAGTCACGGTGGTTTGGAGAATTTGGTCTAACTTCAGCGAAGACCGAATTCGCGCTAGGGTTTCTGTTAACAAGCGATCGCGCTGTGCCGAGAGGTGTAATTGTGCTTCCACCTGCTTGCGTTCTGTAATATCTCGGACAATTGCTAATACTTCGTCTGGAGCGCTTACTACCAATCGCGCTTCATAGTCTCGCACTCCTAGAGGCGTAGGTAGCTGATATTCATAAGTTTGCAAAGTTCCAGAATCCAAAGTTTTTGCGATCGCTTCTTGGGTAATCGCCGCCACATCGCTTGGTAATAACTCCCACAAATTTTTACCAACTATTTCTTTTTTAGAAAGAGTTATATTTGCTCCCTCGCTTTTCAAGTCTAGATACTTGCCATCGCGGCTGATGCGAAACATTAAATCAGGGATAGCATCTAAAATTGCTTTATAACGAGCCTCACTCTCTCGCAATTTCTCTTCTGCTTGCTTTCGGTCTGTAATATCCATGACCAAACCATCCCAAAGACAATCGCCGTTAGCTTGTCTTTGAGGTTGGCAAGTACATTGAATCCACTTCATGCCACTGGGCGTAATAATGCGACCTTCCCAACACCAAGGTGAAAATGCATCAGTAGAAACAGATATAGATTTTGTAAATATTTTTATATCTTGCGGATGAATCAGCTTGAGCAATCCCTGAAAGTCTGCTTGGATAATCTCTGGTTCTAATCCACACAAATCTTGACAGCCAGAACTCACGTAAAGGACACAAAGAGAACCATCCCGCCGTTGCAGAACTTGGAAAATCATTCCTGGTAAATTTACAGCAACTCTTGAAAGCAGGTTAATATAATCTTGCTGACAATTTGATGTTTGCAGTGATTTTAAGGTTTCATCCACTCTTTGACCCTTTGATACACGAGCTACTGTTGTCTGATTTGAAGCCACAATAGACAGTTTGGCAGTTTTTATTCTGTAGGAATAACCACTAAACGGATTAAACTAGCTTCTTCTTTCAGGGTATATTCCATCTGCTAGCATCGCATTCACCCAATCGGGTGAACCAGTTGCCATTATGATCCCTAAAAGGGAAACAGAAATGTCAGCGAAGAAAGCAGAGGGAGCGGAGGAAGTTGGGGAGGCTGGGGAAGCAAATACAAGAATAAGAAATAACAAACGCTTATACTCTTTATCCAGTAATAATTTGAGCTATTTGACCAGAATTAAAATCATTCTCTTTTCTCCCCTAACTCTCTGGGCCTTCCTTTTTGCTGAGTTTAAATCACATCAAGAGGTAGGAAACGCTCTTTGGTTGAGCAAGTTTTGAGTGTTAAACGTCCGGGGTAGCTGTAACCCAAGTACGATTATAATAGTTGCCATATATGATACAAGAGATATCCATAGCAGGTGGTTATTGTGAAAATACCGTGCCGTAACAGCTAGGGGGATAAAACCCAAGCCAAAAGCGAGTAGAACGGCATCACGTAGTTTTGCACTTTCCTTTAAACCAATGAAGTAGCCTTCCAGCATGAAAGCAATGGCAGTAAATCCTAAAAGAGGCAATAACCAAATTGTGTAGTTATTAATATGATTATTGATCTCTGCGTGATTAGTTAACAGCCTAAATAACTTGTCTGGGAACAGAACAGAAATTGTTGCAAAAGCCAGTGCAATTAATAAACTAGTCACGATAGAAACAGTCAGCAGTGGACTCATCTGTTCTGTAGCTCCTTTGCCCTTGAAGTTTCCAGTCAGCGTTTGGGTTGTCATCCCTACTCCTTGAACAGTGAATTGACTTAGCAGAGCAATTTGGAGAAGCAGACCGTTTTCTGTCAAGACAGTCGTTCCCATTGCTGCACTCAGATTTGTGAAGATAGCGTAGGTGGAAATTAGGGCTAAAAATCTAATCAGAATGTTACTTTTGAGCGCAATAGTATCTTTAAGGGCTGTCCAATCAAAAACCTCTTGCATAGCGGCTGGTAACACTTGCCACGGTATACTAAAGCAGACCCAAACCAAACCAATCAATAGCGCTAAATACTGACTCACCGCTGTTGCTAGTCCAGCTCCCATACTTTCCCAACCTAACCTGACAATCATCAGATAATCCAGCGCCACATTAGAAGCATTGCCAACAATAGACATAAGCAGCACTACGCCATTCATTTCCCTGCCCAGAAACCAACCAATCAAAACAAAGTTGAGCAAAACAGCAGGAGCGCCCCAAATCCGAGCGCTGAAATAATTAGCCCCAGAGGCTTCAATCTCAGGGGAACCACTCAAAATTGTAAATCCAATTTTTTGCAGGGGGTATTGCAGCAGCAGGATCAGTAAACCGATTCCTAACGCAATCAAACCACTTCGCAGTCCTGCTAATAAAACGGCTTTGGGGTCATCGAGTCCCACAGCTTGTGCAGCGATCGCATTAGTACTTGAGCGCAGAAATTTCAACACACGATAAAGATAATCAAAAAGAATAGTTGCTAAGATGACTCCAGCCAAGTGACGGATGTCTGCTAAATGTCCCAAGAAGGCAATGTCAACCAGACCCGCTAAAGGAACCATCATGTTAGAAAGCACACTGACGCTTGCTAGTCGGTAAAAGCGAGGCAAGAAGTCATACTTGGTTGGGATCACAAATGCCATAGATTGTCTGTACTGAAATTGATCTAAATCGAACTCTTTCAGTTTAAGTGACAAATAAGATCCCCAACTTTAAAAAAAAGTCAGGGATCTGTCTACCACTTGAATAACATCAAAAATCTAGAAAAATTCGTCTTAAACCAGCTGTAATCATGAACAATGGCATCTTGTCCTGCTGAATTGCTGCCTGAAAACTAGGGCGTTCTTTTAGACATTGAAAATATCTTGCAATTGCAGATTTTGAATTGTCTTTCCATAAATAGCCAAAATTCAATTCATTTAAGCGATTTAGAACTGCTGTCCATACAACATCAGCTAGGGAATACGTTTCACCGCACAACCATTTAGTTTGACTCAATTGTTGTTCTAGTTGCTCTAATAACGGCTCAATTCGTGCATTGATATCAGCAATTTTCTTAGAATCCCGAATTGTTTGGTTCCACTGTTTCACATCCTCCAATTTAGCAGCATATCTTTCTTTCAATTCAGGATTTGCTTGCATGAGTTGAGGAATAAGCTTTTCTTTAATTTGAACTGAGCGTTGCAATACGATGCCATCAATTCCTTTGTAGTTGCCGTACATCACTTCTCGCATAGGAAAATGATTTTGGAGATCAACCCATGCATCCATGCTTTTTTGCAACACTAATTCATTCGGAATCAAACTCGGATTCGGAAATTGTTCATCCAAGTAACGAATAATCGTGGCTGAATCACAAATGATTTTGCCATCATGAACTAGAGTTGGAACAACACCTTTAGGATTGAGATAGATGTAGCTAGGTTGCAAGTTTTCAAAGGTCAGAAGATTAATCAGGCGATCGCTCCATTTGAGATTTTTCTCTGCCAAAACTAGCTTTACCTTTTGAGAGCAGAGTGAACCCGGAAAGTAGTAGAGTTCAAGCATTCTAATTTACTTCTCCTCTCATGCTCGTGACAGTGTCTTTAGATGACAACAGTTGTTATGCAAATTAAGATAACAACTGTTGTGATAAGATGTCAACAGATTTAATTAGAACACCATTAAAACAATGAGTTACAGTGATCGCCGTCTCGAAGTGACTGAAGCAACATGGCGCGTGATTATTCGTGAAGGACTTGATCGCGCCAGTATGCGGGCGATCGCTCAAGAACTTGGCTGTACTACAGGTGTTCTTACCCACTATTTTCGAGATAAAGACGAACTGACGCTATTTGTACTAGAACGAGTCTTTGAAAACCTATTTAGGGATATAAAAGCCTGTACAGAAGGATTGTACGGAATTGAGCGGTTTGAGCAAATGATTTTCGCAGTGCTGCCTTTTGAACCCAGTGGCGGACAAGGTTGGCAGATTTGGATTGCTTTTCTAGGGTATGCAATTGGACGTGAAAAGCTAATTCAGGAACATCGAAAACGCTACGAATTACTGCATCAGTCCATTTGCCAAGAGTTGACTAATTTGCAAACAGCAAAGCTGATTCGAGAAGATATTGACTTAACGCTTGAAGCAAATGCCCTAATAGCACTCGTCGATGGTATTGGCACAGGGTTTGTTATTAATCCTGAACAGTTTCATCCAGATCAGCAGCGATACCTTGTGCGGCGATACATTAAAACTTTACTCGCAGTCTTGTAAAAGCTCTTTTGTATAAAGCTTTCATCATTTTCCCAAAAATTTGGGTATGTTTAGGGTTTTTTCTTCTATTTATAGTAGTACAATTGTTCTAGTAGAATCTTTTAATTTTAGCGATCGCCTTTTATCCGGCAACAGATCCGAACAAAATCTAATTTTCAAACTTCCGCCAACGAAGTACGTAGATACCCGGAGTTATCTGCGAGTTGGCTTGTGATCATCAAAACTTCGGAAGCAGGTTGTCGTTAAACATCGCCTTTTAGAAATACCCTAGATGAGATCTAATACTATGATGACACATGCACAGGGTGTAGTTGCAGCCCAAGTTAACAGACCCAATTTTGAGCAATTCGTTGAAGAAAGAGCTAATACAAGCAAAAGCCTTAGTACCGAAAATTTTTCTTTTCAAACCCTTGCCGAAGTTACCAAAACAATATTGCATCATGCCTTTTGGTTAGCAGAACAACAACAAAATCTCTCCGTCAAAGAGTATAAACAACTACTGCTTGATCAGGGCTGGAAAGGTGAAGAAAAACGGTATCTCAAAATTGCAGCAGCATTTGGTAAATTTTCGCCGCAAGATTTGGCACAAGTCGAGCCAAGAACCATATATCAGTTAGCAGAGAACAGTAAGAAGTATCAACAAGTAATAGATAGACTACTTGATTTAAGTGCAATTACCCAAGAAGCTATACGTTCTCTCACTAAAAAACAACGTACTTCTAAAGAAGCAAGACCTGAAAAACCAAGTATCTGGCGGCGGCTCAAGAATGGCGGGAGGTATTGTCAAATTCCGCCGATTCACGAAGCTTCAGAATCTACTGGAATTACCTTGCAAAAAATGATGGATGAAGAAGGATTTAGCGCTCAGCACATTGTGGCAGAGGCAATTGCCTTGCGGCAAGCTTACAAGGAAGGGCAACTGGTACGTAGTTCAGGAAGGTAGAGATTAGATAACTACGGTGTAATGTATTTTTCTTAGTGTCTTTGTGTCTTAGTGGTTTCAAAGTTAGTTTTTAAACCACTAAGGCACAGCGAAAAGTCTGAGCGGTAAGAATTTGATAGAGTTGTGGCGTAAATCCTATTCAATTCAAGATGACCGAGCATAACACATAATAATACCAGCCATTGCAAAGCTCCAAACAGTAGCAAATAACCAGGAATTAGACACGTAGTTGAGAAAAGAAGCTTCTAGCCACTGTTTTACAAAACTAGTTTCGTGATAGTCTATTAACTTTTTTAGCTCTAACATCGTAATACCGCGATGAGTGGCATCAGATTCGGACTGGAGAGTACCCACTACGTAACATATTCCAGGAACAGCTGCCAAAAGGACAATCAAAAAAGGAATAAGAAAAAATTCACTTCCCATAAAACTTAAAAAAATAAAGCTGAAATTCAAAAGAAAAAATCCGCTGCCGATGAAACTCCAAAATAGAAAAAATGTCAGCTTAGAAATGGAAAAGTAAGAGCGGCCAAAATAATACTGCAAGGCATGTCCGCACTCATGAGCGCTGATTGCTATGGCACGTAGAGAGGAATCTGCAAAAATATCTGGGGGAAGACGTATGGTTCCTCGCTTTCCCTCTTTTGGTCTGAAAGCGGCTTTTTGGGAGGTTTGATCATTTTGTACAGATATCGCACCCAGATTATTCTCTCTTAAGATCAGCGTTGCAACTTCATAACCAGTCAACCCACAACTTGCTGAACGATTTAAGTTTCGTCGTCGTAGTTTGTCCTGCCGACTACTACACCTGAAAGATAGAGCAGAGGAAACAACTGCACTTCCAACAAATAGATAAAACCAAAAGCTCATTAGTTTAAGCAAAAATCAGGTAGTGTTAGCTATCACACTTAAATTACTTGAATTTTAATTAAGCTTTTATGAAATAATGTTACAAACAGCCAGATGGAGTTAAAGCTCCAGTCAAGATTAATAATTAGCTTTGATTTTCCGTGGCCTAAACGTTTTAGCAGTTCTTTGTATGATTTACGCTAAGGGGCGATCGCGCCTAGTAACTAGCTATAGATTACGAAATTACTGTGAAAATAGCGAAAAGTTTTCACGCCACCACCTGAAGCTGCATCAGCTGTTGCTGGATTTGGGTTTTGTCTTCTTGAGCAACTCGCGCAACCATTCTCTCTGATGGGTTTTGAGAATCTTGATACTCGGTGATTAACCTATCAAACCGCTGAACTTCGCCTACTAACCACTCCACATTACTGACTTGTTCGCTTTGTTGCTGAATATAAGCGTCAAACTCCTGTTGCGCTTTGTGCAATGTTTGGGCAGCCGTTTGCCGGGATTCTCGTTGCAATAAGCTGCGAACAAACAAAGGTAGTGGTTGTCCTGAAGCTTTGTATTTAGCCTCAAATTCTGCACCTGCTTCTGCGTCTAACCGAGCAATCAATGAGCGCGATCCCCCCTTCGTCCTCCTCCACTCCAGCACGGGTGGAGATGATGCTGGCTTTTTCAATGCTTTGTTTGTCGCTGTCATCTCGCCGCGTACCTCCTTGACCGTCAAACGTTCCACCTGAAGTCGCTCGATGATTGGGCGATATTTCTCATTGCACAATGTCTTAAGGGTGTTAATGTCTAACAGTTCTAGGTTAGACGGCTCAATCCCCATAAACCACTCACCAATTTTGGCGTAGGGCGTTTCTGTAGTACTGTCCCATCCCAATGATTCCTTCGTTTGCCGCCACTGTTTGCGTTGGCTTGTAATCTTGGCAGCGTATATACCTTGGCAGAAACTCAGGAATGCACGAGTTAATGTTGTTGCCTGCTTTTGGATGTTGGGGAAGAAGTCATCTGCTTGCTCAAGAAACTGATTTGCAAATTCTTGTTGATCATTTACGCCTGGAGCTGCTAAAGTAGTCATAAGAAATCGGCCGAGATGATTACTCATCTGGCTAGTAATGGTTAAGCAGAACCCGGATGTTTTCCAGACATAGAGCCGGGTTTTGCTATTGGAATTCATTTTACCAGAAATTAATAAAAAATGCGATCGCTTTAGGTATTTGGTAAGCGCCCCAGATTCTAGCGACTCTTCAATCAGGAGCTAGCGATCGCCTGGTAAAATTATTCAATAATTATAGAATTAGAGTGCCTTGAGCACAGTCTCTATGGCCTGCTGTTTTTGAGGGTCTGCTCCTTCTGCGTATTCTAAGGAGAATGGAACGCTAATATCCGGTGTGATGCCTTTACCCTCCAACCTTTGGTTGCCGTTGAGAAACACGTCTGCAACTGCTAAGTAAAGCACGCTGCCATCTTGCATTATAAAAGGACTGCCAGCAACGACTGCTCCTGGAGTCTGAGAGCCAATTACTGGCCCAATTTTATTTTGCTGAAAGCCAAACGCTAGTATTTCCTTACCACTCCGGCTACCCTCATTTACTAACATAACCACTGGCTTTTTCCATTGATAGTTATAGGTATTTTGCCTACCATTGCGTCGAATACTAGTCAAACTTGGGCCATCAGCAGTATAAATATTGAGATAACTGGGAGACGCACCACCCCATCCCTCTCTCAAATCTAAAACTAACGCATCTGCGTTTTTAAGACGACCATAGATTAAGTTTGCCTCAAGTTGTTGCTGGTATTGCTCGCCTGCATAAGACCAGATATGAACATAGCCTATTTTCTTGCCTTCTCGTTCAATGACCTGGGTACTGGCTTCTTGAGCGTCTAGAAACATTGTAGTGGCATCGAGTATCTTTGGGGCGATCGCAATTTCTTGCTGATTACTAGCATTGGGCGTGCGCTGAATCAACAGCTTGACTTTTTGATCCGCTTTACCAACAAAAGATTGTATCGGCTGATAAGGTTTACCATCTACACTCAAAATTTGGTCGCCCACCTTTAAACCAGCTTTCGCTGCTGGACTTCCATCTAAAATGGCACTGACAAAGGTCTTGCTATTGATGTTTTTGGTGAATATGCCAATGCCACTATATTCAATGCCTTGAGGAAAAAACTTTTTTAACTGCTTCTGTAATTCTGGATTGTTGGGCAGAAAAATCCCTAAAAGTTGATAGTAGGCTGGTTCATCTTGAGTGTAGAAGCGAGTGTGAGAAGTCCGCAATTGCGAAAGCATCTGATTGACTACAGCAGCAAACTCTTCTTTAGACTTGGCTTGTTCTGCTTGAGGTTTATACTTTTCGCGAATGGCTTTCCAGTCTACTCCATTCAACTTGGGGTCGTAAAAGTTGTCATTTACGGTTTGCCAAACTTGCTCAAAAACTTGAGTTTCTGGTTTTGCTAGGGTTGGTAGCAGTGGTGAACTCAACCACAGTAAGAGCAAAACTGACACACTGAGAAAAATTGCTTTAGCTAAGCGTTTTAAGTAAGGGAGTCGAAATATCTTCATTATTAATTACATCTTAGCAGATAGATTTTAACGGTTGACGGTGCTCATATCAGCGTAGCGATCGCTTACTGCCACACTCTTGGGTGACACCTCATCAATCCGCGCAAGTTTTGCTGGAGTGAATATAATATCGACTATCACTGTACTTTGATAACGACCGCTAGCAGACTTCCTCAAGGCTAGAATTTATCAGCAAATAAAGGGTGTTTTCTCTATCACCAGAACGATGGCTATTTTTAAAACTGCAACCATAATTTCATTAATGCTGAGTACTAAGTAAGTTAAATGCTTCTTCTCAGAGCTCGGTACTCATCACGGGCTACGCTAACAGAAAATTAGGAAACAATCGTGACTGAGCAATTCAAAAAAGGCGACAAGGTTGAATGGAACACTGCACAAGGCAAGACAACTGGTAAAGTCGTAAAAAAACTTACGTCCCCCACAGATATTAAAGGACATCACGTTGCAGCATCGGAAGATAACCCAGAATACTTAGTCGAAAGTGATAACACAGGAAATCAAGCTGCTCACAAACCTGATGCTCTTAAGAAAATAGAGGAGTAACACTCAGTCATGAGTAACGATGCTAAAACAGTGATTGCCGAATTTCATAAAGTCGTCAATATGACTCCCAAAGAATTAGACTCCTGGTTAGATACAGATGATTCTAAAACAGTGGGACAAAAGAATGAAGACGACGAGTCTATCGGTCACAAGTCCGGGCGGTATATCATTCAGTTGTTGCAAAAGGATGACTATACTGAAGATGACATATCGCACATGAAGAAAGTTATTAGTTACGTTCACCGCCACACAGCACAGCAGCCATCAGGCGATATTGAACATACACGCTGGCGCTACTCTTTAAAAAATTGGGGACATGACCCCCTTAAGTGAAAGTGTTGCTGAGTAAAAGTATGAAAACTCAATCTCTCTCTCTGCGCCTTCGCGCGACGCCAGTTGCTACAACGCGGGGAACCCGCCGTTCGCGCAGCGTCTCCGCTAGGAGAAGTTCTGATGCCTACGGCGGGCTGCGCCAACGGAGGAAGCCTCCGCTCAGACTTCTCTCCGCAACGCACTGGCTCCTCTGCGTGAGATAAATCCATTCAACAACCCCAATTTTTAACTAACTAAAATACTTAAAAATCGTAAGTAGTATTTTAAAAAAAGTTTGCCAATTTTCTTACTATCGGTCGAAGTCAGACTGACATTTAGTCAATCAAACTAGACAAGTATAGAATCAGGCAAAACTTATGAGTAAATATAAGGAATTATTACGCGTTATTCTGGCGGTATCGATTATTGTAGTTGGAGTGACACACTTTATTGTACCAGACCAGTATGTCAGAATCGTCCCTCCACAACTTCCCTACCCTTTAGAATTAGTCTATCTCAGTGGCTTTTACGAAATCTTAGGTGGTATTGGATTATTAGTGCCACCTGTGAGTCAAGCAGCTGCTTGGGGATTAATTGCTCTTTTTATTGCTGTTTACCCTGCTAATATCAACATGGCAGTTAATCTTATTAAGGTTGATCATATACCAAATTCACCTTGGGTTCATGTAATCAGACTTCCCTTACAAGCAGTTTTAATTGCTTGGGCTTGGTGGTATACAAAACCTTCAAATCGAGAACAACAAGCTTCTCTAATTCCAAAGTCGTTGATTCCTAAAGAATTGGAATTAGAATGAGTACATTTTTTTTATTTAATATTTAACCATGCGCCTTACAACATTTGGAACAACACTCTCGTTAGCGCTAGGTATTTTGGGAGTTGCAACTCAAGTTACTCAAGCAGTGCAACTTAGAGATGGCAAAGTCTACTTTGTTCAACCGCCAAACTTAGTTAATGTAGTGACTACATATAAAGGTGTAAATGTCTGGGGAGGGACTTACTATTTTACTATTAACCTGCCGGAAAATGCCGGCGAACCCCTCCAGAGGGTAACGATTACTCAACGAGAGGGAGTAGAAAATATCCGTTATGATCTTGATGATACCCGCGCATTTGTAGAAACAGGCGATCGCAAAGGAGCGCAACTAACACTAGGCTCGGTGACAAGAGAACGTGAAACACGTACTATTTCTGTAAACTTTAATCCGCCTGTGACTCCAGGAAAAACAATCACAATTGCTCTACGCCCATTGAAAA
This sequence comes from Komarekiella atlantica HA4396-MV6, assembly GCA_019359395.1. Classification (GTDB taxonomy): domain Bacteria; phylum Cyanobacteriota; class Cyanobacteriia; order Cyanobacteriales; family Nostocaceae; genus Komarekiella; species Komarekiella atlantica. The sequence goes on along the minus strand of JAHHHK010000022.1, from coordinate 76,808 downwards.
ATCCTAGCTTTTCCGGTGTTTATTTATTGGGCGTCACAGCGTTCCCTGTAGGTGAAAAATCTCACGGTCAATTTCTTGGCTTTGGACGGCTTCAGTTTTACAACGATGGAAGAAGCTGGTTTCCATAAGCTAACTACAGACTCGCAACTCGGTGCATTCTAAATTTATGGTCTATCTAGCTTACATCTAAACTTTCTTAATTACCTTAACGCAGTACAGCGTAGCCCCAGAGCGAATTACAACCAGCCGGAGTGCTGCAAATGAAAAAATTAGTTGTTCTAAAGCTAGATGGTAATTTAGAGATGGGAGTAAAGGTAACGCTAGAAATTGGACAAGAAAACTCTCGTCCCAGTACAGAAATTTCTGGTCAGTTACCGCCAAATCCAGACATGGCCAGAGCAATTAACGAGTGGCGGTCAACTTATTGCAGTTTGGGAAATGCCCGCATCAAAGTCAAAAAAATTGTTTACGATGGATCAATTTCCAAGCGACGCGAAGACTGCCACAATAAAGCTGATGAATTGCGATCGCACCTGAATAACTGGCTATCGTCAAAGTCTTTTCTCCCAATTAGAGAAAAGTGGCTTAAACACTTAATGCCCTCCGACGAAGTACGAATACTGATTCGCACAGCTTCAATGCAGCTAGAGAAACTTCCTTGGCATTTGTGGGATTTGGTTGACCGAGATTATCCCAAAGCCGAAGTAGCCTTGAGTGTTCCAGAGTCAGAACAAGTAATTGCATCGCAGACATCTACCTCTAGAGGTAAAGTCAGAATATTAGCGATTTTGGGAGACAGCACAGATATTGAAGTAACGCAAGACCGCCAATTGCTAGAAAAATTATCTAATGCCACCACGACCTTTGTAGAGCAACCCCAACGTCAAAAAATCAATGATCATTTGTGGAGCAAACCTTGGGATATTCTATTTTTTGCTGGTCATAGCAAGACTGAGGGAAACACTGGGCGCATCTATATTAATCAAACAGATAGTTTAACCATCGCAGAACTCAAATATGCTCTGAGAAATGCTGTTGCTAATGGGTTAAAATTAGCAATTTTTAACTCCTGTGATGGGTTAGGATTAGCGCGAGAACTACAAGATTTACAAATTCCGCAAATAATTGTTATGCGGGAGCCAGTACCAGACATAGTAGCTCAACAATTTTTAAAACACTTCCTAGTAGCTTTTTCTTCAGGACAGTCTTTATATGCTGCGGTTCGCTCTGCTAGAGAGAGGCTGCAAGGATTAGAAAGTGAATATCCATCTGCGAGCTGGTTGCCAGTGATTTGCCAAAATCCTACTGTAGCACCAATGACTTGGCCTAGATCTCGAATTGACTACAGTCGCAACTTTAAAACCTTGCTGCTTTCAAGTATACTAATCACCGCCGGCATTCTAGGAGTGCGACATCAAGGAGGATTGCAGACATGGGAACTGCAAGCTTTTGACCAATTAATGCGATCGCGTCCCCAAGAAAAACAAGATTCGCGCTTGTTGCTAGTCACTGTCACCGAAGATGATTTGCAGCTTCCAGAACAGCAACAAGCAAAAGGATCGCTCTCAGACGTAGCACTGAAGCAGCTATTAGAAAAACTTGCACAGTTTCAACCGCGAACCATTGGCTTAGATATCTATCGTGACAAGCCATTAGAACCGAATCAAGCATATCAAGTCACTCGTTTGCTGACAGACGACAAATTATTTGCAATTTGTAAAGTAAAAGACCGTACTAAAGACCATCTAGGAGTTTCTCCGCCCTTGGGAGTTCCACTAAAACGTCAAGGATTTAGTGATATTGTTTTAGATTCAGATGGGATTTTGCGTCGTCATTTATTAGCAATGCAACCAGCAGATCCTACATCGCCTTGTACAGCACCCTACGCGTTGAGTGCTCAACTAGCATTCCACTACTTGGAAAAAGAGGGAATTGCTGCCAAATATGCCAAGGGGGATTTGCAGCTAGGTAACGTTGTTTTTAAGCGGTTGCGATCGCAGATGGGTGGCTATCAACAAGCGGATACAGAAGGATATCAAATATTACTCAATTACCGCTCTTATCAAGGTTCTCCTTTAGAAATTGCTCCTAAAGTCACACTCCAAGATGTTCTTAGAGGTAAAATTAACCCTGATCAAGTCAAAGACCGAATTGTTCTCATTGGTACTACTGCCCAAAGCTTCCGTGATTATAATCTGACCCCCTACATGATTGAAGAGGGTTTTAATCAAGAAATACCAGGGGTGATTCTGCAAGCACAAATGGTGAGCCAACTAGTGAGTGCAGTTATGGATGAGCGACCTTTGATATCAGTATTACCTGTTTGGGGTGAAGTGTTGTGGGTGTGGAGTTGGTCAGTGGTTGGAGGTGCGATTAGTGTAGTTGTGTTGCAGGCGATCGCTCGGCGCGATCGCTCAGCACTATATCTAATACTAGCCAGTGGAAGCACACTTTTAGTTTTATATGTTCTTTGCTTAGTCCTTTTGAATCAAGGTCGTTGGGTTCCTCTTGTCCCTTCAGCCTTAGTATTAGTGGTTACTGGTGGCGCTGTGGCAATTTATCAAAAAAAGGGAAAACAGAAGGAGTAAGTAGCTAGGCGTAAATAAATTAAAGTTTGTAGTAAGGACTTTAGTCCTAATAATCCTTGTTTTGAGCGATGAATCTCACTTACGAACTAAAATTTTATTTTATATTTAATTATACCTACCTACTTAAAGCTAAAAATCGAGTGGAATTGTAGGCAACTATTATCATTCTTTTACCTTTACTCTTTTACTTAATAATCCGAAATACTTGAACTGTAGTTTGTAGTTTGCTGTGTTCCTACAAAAGTGAGAAGCACCCCAACTCAGATGAAATTACCTGTGCGAAAGATTCAACTTACCCTCGCTATCAGTTGGGCAGTACTTAGTTTTACACCTGTGCAAGCACAGCCTGTCAACTCCTTACTTCTTGGACAAAACCCAACTTTAAACAAAACGTTGGTTTTCGCTGCACCACCCCCGCCATCAGATATCGGGGAACCAGGTAAACGAGCCGAAGCAGGTAGCCGTGGCTGTAGTCAGAACATCAACAAACCCCTGACTTCTTCTCAAAAGCGGCTCACAGCCTTAGTACCTGTTTATTCAAACCCAGAAGCCGTATTTGGAGCAACGATTGCTGAGTATCCTAATTTCTGGTTTTATGTTCCCTATTTGTCATCCTTTACCTATGGCGAGTTTGTTTTAGAAGATGAGGCACAAAATCAGTCTGTTTATAAAACTCCTTTAGCAGCGACATCAGGAGTAGTAAACCTTCGCTTGCCATCAAAAGCGACACCTTTAGAGATTGGTAAGCAATATCGCTGGTATTTTAACATTTACTGTAAAAAAGATAACCAACTTATTGGTAACGTTGAAGGATATATCAAACGGGAGCCACTGAACTTTGCTTTGAAAACTCAGTTAGAAAAAGTAACACCACACCAACGGCTAAACCTTTATGCAGCTAATGGTATTTGGTATGAAGCGCTAAGCACAGCTAGTGAACTGCGTCGCACCAATTTGCAAGATACTTCTTGGACGGAACTCTTGCAAGCTGTTGGTTTAAATAATATGGCAACTGAACCAAAAGTTGAGTGCTGTAACCTAGAAAAGTTATCTGAGAGCAGTTTCTAATTATTAATTGAACCACACATGTTGTAGGGACAGAGTATTGCTCATTGGTTTGCGGTTCTTGCAAACCAAACATAGCGGATGCCATAAACCGTGAGGCGTGACTGCGGTGTGAAATACAGCAGAGGCACAATATATTGTGCCCTTACGCGTGCTAACTTGCAACTGCAACTGACTTCTTGCGGTTGGGACGCTTGCGGTCTGATTTTTTCTTCAATCCAACCGCCTGAGCTTGGTCGCTATCTGAACCATATTGCCCGCGCACGACTTCTTTCATAGCTAATATAGCATTATGAAATTCCCATTCCGCTAATCGGGCAGCATCAGCAGCCGCACGGTATAAAGTTAGTTTTTCGGTTTCGGCTTGTTGCTGCGTCAACATAGCCTGATAAACTTGCTGTAAGTCTGCAACAGAAGTATTAGCCCGGCTTGTATCGTAGGTGCTAATGGTTTGCAAACCATGCAATGAACTAATATCTTGACTAATTGTTTGAGGAGGCAAACGGCGTGTTTTGTCTTGGGCAGGCATATATCTATACCGTAATAAACTATATATTTAATGTGCCCATTGCCACTCTAAAGCTAACGGTAAGGCGAGGTTTTTAAACAAGACAAGGTTAAGGTTAAAGAAAGGGTAAGCTCATTTATGTGGGTCAATGCGATCGCATTGTCAGGCGATACAATCGCATTGTCAGGCGATACAATCGCATTGTGACTCGATACAATCGCATTGTCAGGCGATACAATCGAATTGTGACTCGATACAATCGAATTGTGACTCGATACAATCGCATTGTCAGGCGATACAATCGAATTGTGACTCGATGCGATCGCATTGTCAGCCTAGTGAAGTCTAATGCTAACTTGCTTAGCAAGATGCATTTAACCAAAGACTATGGGGCGTAGTGGGAAGATTTGCAGTCAGGACGACTTCCCCTTTTTTGTTTAGCACCAAACCAGTAGCTTCCACAATACGTTTTGGTGCAGTGGTAATTGCTTTGCTGGTAACAGATGGACTACTGCGGTTATCACCACTTGGCTTGAGACTCACCAAATCTACCTGCACTGCATCAGTACTGAGGGCTTCACCTGGGTTAGGGGGCAAGCCACCGCGTCCAGTAATCATAAATTGGCTCTTAGCTACAGTTCCGCCAGCCTGACAGGTCTGTGCTACTTCCGTGTCAACTGATATTACTGGCAAGTTGACTAAGCCACTATTAGGCTCAATATCAGGTATATTTATTTCTACATTACCGCTGGACTCAGGATTTACCCCAGTCGCGGTAATGTCACTTGTTTTATCAGATGCCACATCTCGGAACTGTATACCAAAGATACCTTGGGCATTGATTCGCACATTCCCACCACGGAAGTTAGCAGAATTGGCGCTGATATCACTATTGTCAAACCCAACAAGGATATCGGTATTAATATTGATGTCGCCGCCGATAACGTTTTCCCCTATTGCGTTGGTGAAGATGTTGCTATTGCGACTCATTATCAGATTTTCTGAGTTAATGTTAACTGTCGCCTGTTCCCTGTTGGGGTCAACTTTAGCACTGCGTGTACTAGCGCTAAGTAAAGCATTGTTGTTTAAACGGATAGAACGAGCGTTTACTGTCATGTTGCCTGCGGTTCCTGTTCCTAAACTGCTCACAAATACTCCAGCTCCATTTCGCACTAGCAAGGTATTAGTTTTAATCGTTAAATCTCCCGCATCTCCTGTTGAGTTTTGGTCTGCGGAAGCAAATAAGCCACTGGTAAACCGACTATCGGCTGATTTAGAAATTAGTTGCACATCTTGGGCATCAACGGTCAAATTTCCCCCCTTGCCTTTACCAAATGTACGAGCACCTACTTGTGCTCCATCTCGCACTAGCAAGGTATTAGTTTTAATCGTCAAATTTCCCGCATTTCCTGTTGAGTTTGGCTCTGCGGAAGCAGTCAAGACACTGAAAAACCCATTAGCACCTATACCAATTAGTTGCACATCTTGGGCATCAACGGTCAAATTTCCCCCCTTGCCTTTACCAAATGTACCAGCACCCACCACTGCCCCATCTCGCACTAGCAAGGTATTAGTTTTAATCGTCAAATCTCCCGCATTTCCTGTTGAGTTTGGCTGTGCGTCGGCACCCAAGCCACTGGCAGTCCCAATTAGTTGCACATTTTGGGCATCAACGGTCAAATTCCCTCCCTTGCCTAAACCAAACGTAACAGCACTCACCTGTGCTCCATCTCGCACTAGCAAGGTATTAGTTTTAAGCGTCACATCTCCCGCATTCCCTGTTGAGTTTGGCTCTGCGGAGGCAAACAAGCCACTAGCCTGACCATCGACACTTCTACCAATCAGTTGCACGTCTTTGGCATCAACGGTCAAATTTCCCCCCTTGCCCGAACCACGTGTACCATTACCCACCTGTGCCCCATCTCGCACTAGCAAGGTATCAGTTTTAATCGTCAAATCTCCCGCATCCCCTGTTGAGTTTTGCCCTGTGGAAGCAAACAAGCTAGTAACCTGACCATCAGCGCTTCTACCAATTAGTTGTACGTCTTTGGCATCAACAGTCAAGTTTCCCGCTTTGCCGGAACCGGATGTACTACTATTTACCGATGCACCACCCTCAACTTGCAACGTATTAGCACTTAGATTTATATTACCCCCCTGTCCTTTTGCTTCTGGTTGCACCAGAATAGCAATTAAACTCCTATTGTTAAGGTTTATTGCTCCAGTCGCATTAATCTCAATATTTCCCGCCTTACTATTATTAGAACCCAGCCCACTCTCTATTCCTGCATACAGGAAACTCCTTCCTGTTATATATAAGTTTTGGGCATTAATTGCAATACTTCCACCATCACCAGCAATCACCGCTACCCCAGCTCCATTGCTAAGGAAAACATCACTTTTTTCTACACTATCGGGAAAACTCAAGCTCAGATTATTACCATCCCCCTTCAATCCAACTGTTCCCGCACCTGCTAACCCACCTAACTCTACTCGCCCACCAAAAGCATATAAACCTCCACCATTCATATTGATATTACCGCCTACCAATAGTAAATTTTTGCCATCTGGTACACGTAAGCCCCTAGCAGTAAACGCAGAAGATGGGTTTAGACCGGAGTTTGCAACTGAGTTATTTTCGATATATGCGGTTTTGATCTGATTAAATAGTAAAGCTGAAGGATTGACCGTTAACAGTTCAGGAGTGTTGGGATTGTCAGCACTGAAAAAACCTTGATTACCAAAGCCAATTGCATTAGCTGTACTTGTTACAAAAGAGCCACCAATATTCAATGAAGCATTACGCCCAAAAATAATCCCATTGGGATTAATCAAAAACAGGTTAGCTGTACCATTAGCGCGGATTAACCCATCAATGTTAGAAACTGACCCACCTGTTACGCGACTAATTATATTCTGGATATCTCCAGCATTATTAAAGAAAGCAGTGCCGCCAGTAGGGACAGAAAACTCCGCAAAACTGTGGAACAGGTTAGTTCCTGCTTGGGTTCCTTCAGTAATATTGAGGGTGCTGCCATCTGGTGTAACAATGGAATTATTTGGAAGAGTCCCATCTGGGGTGATTTGGGCATTAGCGTCATTTGTAGAGAAAGGAAGTACGCTAGCGATCGCAATCCCTATAAACCAGCCCCAACGATTACTCATCTCAGACATTATATCCTCCTAAGCAAACAACAGTTGCAGAATTTTGGTTTGTCACTGACTGGTGGTTGAAATAACCTCTGCCCATTTCTCTGTTTTAATGGCGCTAGTTTTACGCAAAACTTTCTATTTTCTTTACAAAAATCATCAATATATTGCCGAATAGATGCGAAATTTAATACTGGTGTTCACGCCGCTTCAATCCACGGATATTCAACTGGATATCATAATTACCGAAGAAAGAAAAGAACGTGAAATGCCTTCCCCAAGAGGTCTAAAGCCCCTGAAGTTATTTATGGAAAAGAAATAGAAATTTAAATCGAGAGTGCTTACACGCCTGTTTTAATTCGTCCTTGTTAAAACCCCTGCTTTTAAGCACTTGTCATTACCCACATCTTTTAAATCTTCCGCTTTGTTGCTAACCCGCCTTGGAATTTATTCCCAGGCTAATAGCTAAAGTCCTCTCAAGAGAACTAGATATAAGATTTTAGGCAATATCGATGACTAAACTCTGTCAAAGGGAAAATTTCAGTCCACTAAGCGTGGACTTGAGCTATTATCCCAGAACTTAAGTTCTGGGCGGGATGTCACTCAACGCGACATCACTGTCACAAAAATGTGGGTAATGACAAGCTTTTAAGCATGAGATTCCTCTTTCCCTCTTCCCCTTTAACCTTTTCCCTCTTATAGCCAATTACCTAGCAAAACATAAGGGGCCCAATACATAGGACGTTTGTATTTGGGACTCTGCAAAAGTGTTAACTGAGCGCGACGTAGTGCTTCGGCTTTAGTGAGTTTTTGGTTAGCTAACTCTTGGTAAAATTGACTCATCAACACGGCGGTAGACTCATCATCTAAATTCCACAGAGAAGCGATAGTACTCCGCGCTCCTGCTTGGAAAGCAACACCAGCAATTCCCAGTCCGGCCCGCTCATCGCCAGCAGCGGTTTGACAGGCACTCAAGATGAGCAGTTCAATAGCTTCGGGTTTGTTTTGCTCTATAGTTCGGACTAATTGATTAAACTGCTTAACATAAATACGGTCTTGCCAAGCGACAATAAATGTCTCTTCTGCCTTGGAGCTAAATTGACCATGAGTTGCAAGATGAACAACTGGGAAAGGTAGAGAATTTATGCGATTCTGCAAAGCTGATCTGGTAAATTCTTGATTAAGAAGTATACTGCTGGGTATTTGAGAGCGGATTTCTTCTAATTCGCGCTTGACGTTGGGTAGTGCAGAAAATCCAGAACTTGGTTCAGACAATCCTGCGACTATTGCTTTTAATTCTTTCTGCAATGGTTTGGGTTCAATTATTTGCAAACCAGGGGTTAGAGCAATGCCATACTTCTCAATTAGATAGTGGTTGCCGTCATAGAGAACCGCCATCGGCACATTCCGCAAAAACCCATCCAGCACAAACACCAAAGTTGGGATTTTACTATCAGCTAAGTCAGCTTCAGCAGGTTTAATCAGCCAGTTGTAAACCTTTTGTGATAAAGACTGAACTTGTTTGATTGTGTGAGGCTTTGCTAAATTTTGTTGTAGTTGTTTTAAAGTACTTTGTACTTCCTTTTCGCCTACAGGAGTAGCATAGTGCAGCCAACCTTTTTGTGGTAACTGCAAAATCACCTCTAATCTGTCTGGTAAAATAAATGGATAGATGACTGCTGCTGTTGTTTGGTCTTGTTTTTTATCTGGAATCTGAGCATTTAAACAGGTGTTGCGAAAAAAGTTGTCAAGTTCTGCCACTTGCAACAATTCGATTGTTTCGCTAGCTTGCTTAATATTTTTTTGACTAGGTTGGGAATTTCCCACTGGTTGCAAAAGCAACTGTACTAATTCTCGATATACAGGTTCGACTTCATCCCGAAAGGAAAATTTAACTTCAGGATTAACAGCAACTAAATCATTACGTAAGGCTTGGAGATTGTTAACTGCTTCGGTATAAGCAACAGTAGCTCCTTCCATATCTCCATTAGCTTTTAACAAACGCCCCAATTGCCATTGCCATCGATAGCTAATATCTTTAGCATCAATAGCTTGAGCTATGAACAAAGCTTGCTGAGTAAGGTTTTGGGCATCAGACTTCTGCTGGGTTTGTTCGTACACTTTTCCCAAGACACCAAGAGCATAAGATTCTGTGCGTCTATCTTGCAGACTTTTTGCTTGCTTAACAGCAGTTGAGAGTATTTGGGCAATATCCAACCATGAAGGAATATCTGCGGTGGTATCTTTTTTGAATTGCGTTAGACTTTCGGCAAAGTTGATACGAGCAGAAATTGCTGTGCGACTGGGGGGTAAGTCAGTAAACTGATTCTGGATTGGAGACAATAACGCTTGAAAATCTTTGAATTGCTGAGTTTTCAGCAGTAGTTTGAGTTGATTGACTTGAGCTTGGATACGCGTGATGGGTGAAAAGGCAGTGCTAGTAGCTTTTTGATAATAATCTATAGCTTGTTGAGTTTGCCCTAAAGCGCGGGCTGTATTGCCTAAACTCAGCAAAATATCACCTGTTGCTTGTTTATCTGGCAAAGATAAAGCTACCTCTAAACTCTGCTGCAATTTCTGCCGAGATTGTTCTAAATCACCCGTGACTTGCAGAACGTTGCCGAGACTACGCAATCCTGTAACTTTAACAGGCGAGTTGGGTTGACTTTGGAGGATTTTGGTACTTTCTTCTAACGTTTTTTCGGCTTGACGATAAAACCCCAAAGCTTGTAAGGCTTGCGCTTGGTTGATGCGATTTTGAAGAATTGCTTGTTCATTACCAATTTTAGTATAAATGTCAACTGCCTGTTGCCAAGTATTCAGGGCATTTTCTGCTTGACTTTGAGCTAGTTGCAGGCGACCTTGAATATCTAAGACTTGAGCAAGGATTTGGGGACGTTCTTTAGTGTTGATATTTTGATTATCTAAGAGATTAAGACTTTGAGCGATCGCACCTTCTGCTTCAGTCCACTGTCCAAGTTGCTGATAAGCTAATGATAGATTGCCCAGTGTCATGGCTTGTGTAAGTTCATCCCCATTAGCTTTCAGTGCAGTCACCGCCTGTTGCCATATTTCAGCCGCCTCAGCAAACCGCTCAGCTTCATAGAATTTTCTTCCCTGTTCTAGTAAATTTTGGGCATTAGGCAAGCTAATAACTGAGTTTTCCGCAGTCATATAAGCGAAAGTAGGCGGCAATAACCCTGCACCCAAGAACATACCCAAAAGTAGCAGTAAACTTAAAAAGCGTTTGATTCTGCGGAACTTAGATTTTCTCACCATGTTTTGCCCTCATTCATACCGCATCTTTACTAAACTAAAAAATCTGGTGTTGCTGATTAATAGGATGAATTTTGTTTCGCGCAAAGGCGCAAAGACGCAAAGATAAGAGATTAAGGGGTGACAGAGAGGTTTAATTTTTTAGCTTTTGACAATTAGCATTTTGCCACGATGTATAAGGTGTGACAGTGGGAGTATTTGCGGTGAGAACCATGTTGCCATTGGCATTAATTACTAAACCCTGAGCTTCTACAAGGGGAGCGGGTTTTGAACTAGTCGGATTAATAAAGACTGCTGTTGGAGGTTGAACTTCTCGCTTAAGAGTAACTAAATTTACCTGCACAGCATCCGTGCTGAGGGCTTCTCCTGGATTTGGAGGCAAGCCGCCGCGACCAGTAATCATAAATTCGCTTTTTGCGACATTTCCACCCGCAGTACAAGCTTGTGCTACTTCAGTATCAACTAGTACGGCTGGCAAGTTGACTAAACTACGACTGAGGTTAACATCTGGGGCGTTGAGACGTAGCTGACCACTAAGGGAGGGATTTGTTTGCGAAATCGCGGTAATGTCACTACTAGAAAGATTTGCAGGGTTTAGTTCTGTGGGATCATTAGTTTCCAATAAAGTTTGAAGTTCTTGCCGGCTACGCGGTGTTAATCCAAAAATACTTTGGGCTGTGATTTCGACTCTACCGCCTTTGCCTGTGGAAGCATTAGCAGCGATATCGCTATTTTCATTAGGGACGGCAACAATGAAACCATTAGGAGCATAAATTGTGATGTTACCGCCGTTTCCACTACCACCTTCTCTGTCCGCAGTGGCAGATATCTGACTATTGCGACGTAACAGCAAGAAATCCTGCACATTCAGTGTAATGTTTCCGCCGTCAACCGCCGATGTAGCTCTAGCATTTAGTCTTCCTTCGTTGTCCAGTTTAATAGAACGAGCCGTAACTTTTAGGTTTCCTGCCCTAGCAGACTTTCCCAGACTATTAACACCTACTTCACCTCTATCCCGGATAATCAAATCTCTAGTATTAATGCTCAAGTTTCCAGTTATACCATCCTCAGTCCGATTTGTTAAACGGCTTCTAATTTCACCACCTGGGCCATTTACTTTTCCAATCACCTCTACAGAATCAGAGGCATCTACATTTAAATCCCCTCCATTACCTGTACTACCAAATATATTCCCACTAGATACTTGTCCCCCATCGCGGATGACTAACTTTCTGGTTTTAATCGCTAAATTATTAGCATTTCCAGTACCCTCAGTCCGAGTTGTTAAACGGCTAACTACTGTACCGTTTTTTCTGATGATGAATCCACTCACTTCTACAGAGTCAGCAGCGTTTATAATCAGAGTTCCCCCATTCCCAGTACTACCAAATGAAGTACCACTAGATACTTGTCCTGCATCACGAATTACTAACTTTCCTGTGGTAATTCTTAAATCTCCCCCAGCGCCATCGCCCCCAGTGCTAGTTGTCAAGCGACTAAAAAAGTTACCGTTTTTCGATGCGCCACTTACCTCTACATTAGAGGCAGTAATTATGATGTCGCCAGCATCTCTTTTTCCATCAGTGCTGGTACTTACTTGAGCACCATTAGTTATTGATAGTGAATTAGTTGTAATATTAATGTTATTTTCCTTGCTGAAAATTTCAATTACACTACTCTTATCAACAGTTCCAAGTTTTACACTGCTATCATCCCCATCAATAGAGACTGTATCACGGGCATTTAAATTTATAGTCCCGGCACTGCCACTTTCAGAGTTACTGGCATCTAGAACAGCTCCATTTTTCACCAAAAGCGCTCTCGCTGTAATATTGATTTCACCGCCATTGCCTACGGCTCTATCTTCTACACGACTGAATGCGCCAGTAGTAGTGAATCTTATGCCGCCAACTTCGCTATCAAAGGAAACTGTATCGCGGACATTTACATTCACGTTTCCGGCATTGCCCCGTGTCAAAGGGTTTAATAGTGAACTTTGTTTCAAAATACTAGTATCTAATTGAGCGCCATCATTCAAAAAGAGTGAGTCAGCTGTGATATTGATATCACCACTATTGCCCACTGCTCCAGCATCTACCGTGTTGCTAATAAAACCATTTGTAAGTGTAATTATTCCCTGAGCATGAAGTTTAATATCTCCGGCTTGAGCACCAGGAAATCCTAAATTTCTCTCTAAACCACCATCAAGTTTACTAAAATCGTTAATGTCTATGTTCCGAGCAGTGATGGTAATACTGCCACCGTTATTAGCGCGAACATTAGCTTCAGCAGCATTAGTAAACAATACATCAGCTTGCTCTACATTATTGGGAAAACTCAAACTTAAGTTGTTGTCAGTGTTTAGTTTTACTGTCCCTTGTCCTGCTAATCCTCCTAACTCTATATGCCCACCAAAGGCATTCAATACCCCTCTATCCATGATGATATTGCCACCAACTAACAATAAACTTTGACCATCTTTAACACGTAAACCAAAATATTTATAGCCAGATGGAGCGATTCCGGCTGGTGCTATTGAGTTGTTTTGAATGGGTGCAGCAATTTGATTGAATAAAAAAGCTGAAGGATTAACTGTTAGTAATGCAGGAGTATTTGGATTGTCAGCACTGAAAAAACCTTGATTACCAAACTCAATTGCATTAGCAGTTGTTGTTACAAATGACCCACCAATATTCAAACTTGCATTTTTGCCAAAGATAATTCCATTGGGATTAATTAGAAATAGATTGGCTGTGCCGTTAGCTTGAATTAAGCCATCAATATTAGAAATAGATTTACCCGTTACCCGACTAATGATGTTTTGAATATCTAAAGCATTATTAAAGTAAGCTGTGCCACCAGTCGGTATAGAAAACTGTTGAAAGCTGTGGAACAGGTTGCTTCCTGCTTGGGTTCCTCCTTCAATAATCCTGGTATTATCTGAGGGTGCGACATTAGAATTATTGGGTAAAGTACCATCAGGGATAATTTGGGCGTTGGTACAATTTGCAGTTGAAGCGATCGCACCACCAATCACTAACCCTAATTGCCAGCCCAAACGCTGTCTGCATAAAATTTCAGACATTACACCCCCTAATAAAGTAGTAGTTGAGTGAACTACAAACCATTACTGAGCAAGATAATTGTGTATGCATGAAGCCGTGATGTAGGCATAAAGCAACTGTGTTTGTTCATTTTTAATGGAGTGTAGACGCGCAGCGGTTTGTCGTCAGCGATCGCATTGCTCCTACATGACCTTACTACCAATTGCAGCACTTTCCAATAGTCTAGTTCATCAATAGCTATAATTAATTTTTATGCAATGGAAAAACGAATTTACTCCTTAAAGTGGAAGAATTCAGGACTAAAGTTTGCATCTGTAAGCAGAAGAGAGTACTAAAAAACGCCCTTGTCTTTCCTACATTTATATATTTAAAAATACTAAAAACAAAAGTCCTGGATTTTTAAGAATGAAAAACTATATTTTAATTAAATAAAATAAAGCTAACTTACTTGTCTCGAAAAGATTGATTAAAAAATGAGGCATTTTCATACTTTGTTTTACAGTAGTTTTATTAGATTTATTAGTGAAATTATCTAATATAACTCTTTTTTGCTTTGTTATTCATAATTAAATTTAAATTTTTTAAAACATAATTGTCTAATTTATGTGTTTTGTAAAAGCCTAAACATCTTGTGTTACTAAGTTGAATTTAATAAATTTGAATTAGCTAAGAAATCTAGTTTATAGATTCACAAATTTAGCTTTTCAACCAAAAACAGTTCAAACTACCAATAACTAGGAAAAAAAATGACCACCAAGAAACAATACTCTAAACCTCAAGTAGTTGAGTTGGGTGATGCAGTTAAGACGACGTTGGCGTGGCCATACGGTCGAAGCCGCGAGGTTTTTCTCGGACGGAAGAGAATCTTCTTCTAATTTGTGACTTTTAAGAATGTAGCACTGTAATCATGGGCTGTTGAGCTAATCAACGGCTCTTGATAACGAAAGCCGATTCAAAACTACCAATAACTAAGGAGAAAAAAAATGACCACCAAGAAACAATACTCTAAACCTCAAGTAATTGAGTTGGGTGATGCAATTAAGACGACGTTGGCGTGGCCATACGGTCGAAGCCGCGAGGTTTTTCTCGGACGGTGGAGAGTTTTCTTCTAATTTGTGACTTTTAATTAGGAGAATGTAGTACTATAATCATGGGCTGTTAATTGACTTAACAGCCCATGATTATATTTAAATTGTTTACATTTTTTATAAGTATATAAACTTCAAAAAGAGCTAAAAAGGAAAAACCTAGTTTATTCTATAAACTGGGTTTTTAAGTTAGTAAGTATTATGTTTAATCTTTTTAAACTAGTTATATTGCAAACAACTTACTGAAATCTTGTTCTACATAATCAGACTCACGGAAGGGCTTTCCACCAAGCTCAATCCATGAATGTGCTCGAAATGGCTTATTGGCAACACCCACACACCAGGTCGCTGACAGTCCTTTAGTGAAGGCAAAAAGAACGAATGCCAATGATAATTCTAAGCAAGCTACTCTTCCTAAAAAGAAAAAGCTGGACTGACGCACTGCTCCCCACGCGATATTCGCTTCATCAATACCTATCTCACGCGAGCAGCGATGTTTTACTACACTGACAATTCTGCCAATCATTGAAAGTGACAAACAACGTAAAGCTATATAAGCAATAATTACAGATGATATTCCTTTCAAACGTTCTATCAAACTTAGATTAAAACTCATTGTTTGTAGTGTCATCTCAGTGTTCATGATATTTCTCTTAATTTGATGATGAAATTAAATTCTAATAACTTGGAATTGGATCATATTTTCCTGTTTATTTACGGCTCACTTTGCACTGTTTTAAGTAATCCGGCATGAATAAGTGAGCGAACCAACTCTTCAATATCTTCTCTAATAAGATCCGAAGAATAGTCATACAATTCCAATACCTCATTGAGCGCACTCTCAAATGAACCCTTCTGCATGAGGGATTTCCAAAAATCAGCGGCAGTGTTATTTAATGCGTGGTAAATGTTTGTTCGTGCATCTAAGATTACAGCACTATCCTTAAAAAAAGTTGTAGAAACGTGCGGAGGAATGCAAATTTTTTCCATGGTATTTTATGCTGCTACTGTGTCTTTGAAACTACAATTTATTAGCTTAGTTTGTATTAGTGTGCCGTCATATTTTCCTATTATGATGCTATCTGCAAATTGCTCTTTGGCAGTATATTTGCAAAGGTCGAATGTTCCCAGAAGCTATTTTTAGTATCAACCACGCGACGTAACCAAAGCTCAATTGCTAGCGTCTGATGAAAATGGAACGAACCAGCATCAAGTCCCATACTAAGCTGCATCATATAAGCACGGAGATTACTAATATCAATCAGGCCCATGTCGGCTAAAAGTGAGGTCTGAAACAGTTCACTAATTATGGGTAAATTTTTCTGGAGTCCGATAAATTCCCCATCCGTATAATCACCTTTAGTAGTCCTTTTAAAAATACTATTCGGTAAATCGTGCTCAAGTGCTTTGGAGAGAAGTGGTTTGTACGTGGATGGAGTTGTCCGCTCCTCTGGTTTTGCACTAAGACAGGCATCAATTACTAACGAATCAAAATAGGGAAATTCTAAATTGACATCATAGGTTTTAGCTAGCTGCTGCTGAACTAAGCTGGTGAATCCAGTACCTTGTATTAAAGCTATAGAGTTATGTTGCCCAGGAGATTTAGCTAAAGGAGTTGCGACTGTTGCCCACCTCTGTAGCTCTGTTACAACTAAATCTATAGAACTTTTTGTATACCATGTAGCAGGACTTGAAGCATAATGCCATCCTATGACTGTACTTATAGGTTGCTTGGTTCTAAACGGCTGGTACAATTGTCCAGCCATAAGTTTTTTAGCTTGTTGAATTAGCCACTGACGATATGAAGTCATACTTAGTTTTACGGCACTACTCATTAATGCTATCGGCGGCAAGTTGTTGACTCGGGACGAGCCATAAGTGTGTTGAAAAAATGCTCCTACCTGTGCGCGTCTTAGTAAATCTACTAAATACGAAGGATGTGATGCAAGAACGGGATCTCCACCCTCTCCACTCAGATGAAGTTTCGATCCTTTTGACTTAACAATTCCCATCGAGTAGTTAATTAAACCTAGAGAAAATACGACTGGGTCTGGTGCATCTGTTAGAGGGATTGATTCCAGATTACTCAACTCCGCAGGATATTCATGGCTCTCAATCATTATGGATGAAATGTTTGGGTAAAGACTAGCTGCATGTTTCGCCCATTTAACGTCTTCGGATTCAGTAGACGAAGTGTCTTTAATAGTGATTGTATGTAAGTTATGACCTCGTTTTGCTAAGTCTTTTGCTGCTATTAAAGCCAAACTAGTTGAATCAAAACCACCACTCAAGTCGCTAGTTACATTGCTGTATAAGCGAACTCTTCCTTCAACAGCAGTTAATAGCTGTTCACGCAACTGTTCGGCTGCGTCAGAAAAACTAATGTATTCTTGTGGTGCATTCCAATACTTTTTACACGTTGGTTTACCTGAAGATATTTGTAAGTAGTGACCAGAAGGAACAGTTTGTATATTCCGAAAAGGAGAGCGGTTTTGTACTAAGTTTGTTGCTGTAAGACCTACTAAAGAATTAGCAAGCCAACATGGATCTACTTCTGCCTTAATCAATTGTTGTAAAGGGACACCTAACGAAGAGTAAACAATAGAAGACTCATACTCTGTGTAAAACACAGGTTTAAGACCAGCTACATCTACAAAGATATATGTGTCAATTTCGTCTTGAACAATTAGGTTATAACTACCAGGCGATCGCATCAGTCGGCTATAGTCTTTATTTCTGACAGCATTTTGAAATAATTCAACTAAAGTCTTATAAGGTGCAAGGCAAGTACCAACTATAGCCAGCCGAACAGAGCCTTCAAAAATCGTGATTATTTGCTGTTTTCCCCAAGTTCCGCATACCCAAAAGGGCTTTGATCCCTCCCAGAGCATTTCCCCATCAAGCGGTTTAGGAAGGGTTGCTAAAGAACGATCATCTATTGCTGAAAATCCACAAAACCAGCGTTTCATATATTTTTCCTATCTGAAAGAAGTTTGTTGTTTTAAGTAATTGCTTAAATTGAAATCTTAGGAGTTTTCAGCCATGCTGTAATATTGACTAGCTGAAAGACGTACGTTATTTATATCCTTTAACTAAGTTTTTTTATTCATGACTATAAATCTAAAATATTAGAACTTAAAATACAAGACTTTAAAGATTTTTGGAAAAACATAATTGTCTAAATTATGTGTTTTTTGTTTTTGTTTACAGTTCAATAATTAAAAACAGAACAGTTATACTGAATGACTTAAGTAAAAAGTCTAATTATGAGATTTATAGTGGTCTTATGGATATCAAAACCAATAAAAAGGGAACTGAATTCACTAATATATTTAGAGAGCTACTAGAAGTTGTGCGTAGCTACAGTGGCGCTCTCTTTCGTTCTTTACCATTTTTATGGACAGCCGCGTCAAAAGAAACGGTCTTTATGGTCACTGCTGTTTTGTTGCAAGGGATTGTTCCGGCGTTAAGTATCTGGATTACCAAACAGGTGGTAGATACAGTTGCAACAGGTTTAACTCAAGGAAGAGAACTAAGCTCTACGCTTTTAGCTAGTTTAGTGGCAGCATGGATTGGAGCTTTGCTGCTAGAGGCTTTTTTGAGTCCTTGGGTGAGAGCAGTTCAGGGGAACCTCGGTGAAAAACTAACGGCTCATATCAACTTGCTTTTGTTGCATAAAGCAGATAGTTTTGCTGATCTGAACCGTTTTGAAGATCCAAAGTTCTATGACGAGCTACAAATGCTCCAGCAACAAGTAAACTATCAGCCATTGAGCTTGATTGCAAATTTAGCTGAGGGAGGCCGCACTTTTTTGACATTGCTAGCGATGGTAGGGCTACTAGCTCCACTTGGCTTGGGAATTCCATTTGTGATTGCGATCGCAACTCTACCGCAGATATATGTTTCCTTTCAATATGAAATGACAATTTGGGAGACAACATTTGAGAAAAGTCCACAAGCCCGGCGGATGCAATACTGCAACTCAGTTATGCTCACTGATACCTACGCTAAGGAAGTTCGGCTGTTTAAGCTTGGTTCCTTCTTTATCAATGGTTATCTGGAAGCATTTCAATCTTTACATCAAACTATGCGTCATCTCCGCAAAAAACAAGCCTTGTGGTCTGCGGGTTTGGCGATAATGAGCACTCTAGGGAATGGCTTTGCCTTCTACTGGGTGGTACAGCAGGCTTTTAAAGGCGAAATTAGCCCAGGAAGTGTATTGCTTTTTGTGCAATCGTTGGCTTACTTCCAGCAGAATCTAGAACAGTTTGTCAGTATCTCGCTTATGCTTTACGAAACTGTGCTTTATATGCAACAGTTTTTCGGTTTTCTAGAAAGCCAACCAACAATGACACTGTGCCTTCCTGGCAAACCCATGCGCGATCGCCTGAGTTCAGGTATCACTTTTGATCGAGTACACTTTTGCTATCCAGACAATCGGCCTGCTTTAGTAGACGTGTCCTTTACTCTTCAACCTGGTGAAACAGTAGCCTTAGTAGGAGAAAATGGAGCAGGCAAGACCACGTTAGTCAAGCTACTAACCCGACTATATGACCCGACAGCGGGAGCTATTTTAATAGATGGTGTAGATCTTAGAGAATTGAACTTAGATACATGGCGACAGCAAATTGCTGCGGTGTTTCAAGACTTTGGCCGCTACGCGCTCACCCTAGGAGAAAACATTGCTTTGGGAGACATGAGAGCGCTGGATGACTCAAAACGTTTGATAAGTGCAGTTCAAAAGGCTGGTATAGCTGAAATGGTTGAGAGTTTCCCGAAAAAAGAAGCCACACCCTTGGGAAAGCAGTTTGGTGGGACAGAGCTTTCTGGAGGAGAGTGGCAAAAGTTATCTTTAGCCCGCGCCTTTGTGCGAGAAGAAGCCCAGCTACTAATTCTCGATGAGCCTACCGCTGCACTTGACCCCCGTAGTGAGTCCGAGGTCTATCGTCGCTTTGTTGAACTAGCTCAAGGCAAAACCACGCTTTTGATCACCCATCGGTTAGCCTCAGTGCAAATGGCTGACCGGATCTTAGTTTTGAAAGCGGGGCATCTCATCGAGTCGGGTACTCACAAAGAACTTTTACAGCGTGGGGGTGAATATGCCACGCTGTGGAACATGCAAGTTCAACAGTACGGTTTTTAACAGTAAACAGTAAACAGTTATCAGTCAAGATAATTGGGCTGACGGGGTGACAAGGAGTCTGGAAGGACTGGTATATCGAGATGTGACGGTTGTACGGTAGAAAAAGATAGGTCAAGTATTGTCAACAAGACCTATCTCATGAAAATGCTGCCTGAATTCTACCAAAATTGCTTTCAAAATTTACTAACGGCCACGCAGTACATGATGCTGCAAATCTTGGTAATGCTATTACAATTTCATCAAACAGTCACGATTGAAAAACTGGCAACATTATTTCCACAACCAATACTCTTTGAAAGCAGACGTAAAAGTATTCAAAGATTTTTACTGCTACCACAACTGTCGATTCAGTTTCTTTGGTTTCCTGTAGTGAAGTATTGGGTAAAAAATCGTCAGATTCCAAAAGGGAAACAATTAATATTTGCGATTGATAGGACGCAATGGCGACAGCAAAATATATTTATCATCAGCATAATTGAAGACAAACGAGCCATTCCAATTTACTGGTTAACCTTAAACAAAAGAGGTTGTCGCAATCTGGGAGAACAAAAAGCATTAATTCGTCCGGTATTACGCTTGTTTAAAGGCTATCAAATATTGATATTAGGCGACCGGGAATTTCATAGTATTAGATTCGCCAATTGTTTACACAGCAAGGAAATCAACTTTGTTTTGCGGCAAAAACATCTTTACATATATTCGCTCTTGTAATCAATCATATCAACGATTACAAGATTTAGGGTTAAAACCTGGAGTCTCTTTCTTTATCCATGATGCTCAATTGACAAAGCAAAAAGGTTTTGGAAGATTCAATCTAGCTGGATACTATCCACGTAAGTATCGGAACAAGGTTGAAACCTCTGGATGGTATTTACTCACAAATTTAGACAGGTTCTCAGCAGCTATTAAAAGCTTTAAATATCGTAGTGGTATTGAAGCAATGTTTAAGGATTGTCAAACAGGTGGTTACAATTTAGAATCCACTTATGCGACTAGTAAACGTTTAATGGCACTGATTTTATTGGTAGCAATCGCTTACAGTTGTGCAGTCTTTAATGGACGTAAATCACGACAAATTGGTTTGCAAAAGTATGTTGGTCGCCTTAAAGAATTAAACCGTTCTATACGGCGGCATAGCGCATTTTGGATTGGTTTATACGGTTATTTATGGGTAGGTGCAATGGAATTTTGGTCAGATTTGGCGATCGCTCTTATGCGACTTAAGCCCAATAAGCTACCTCATTTTCAGAAAGGTCTACGCGCCATGACGCTTATTCAGTCAGCATTATAGCCTCACTGTCACCCCTTCAGATAATTGGGTTTGAGGGGAATCACTATCTTGGTGCTCACTTCTAACTGAAAACTAATAAGCCAATATCAATTAGTAGCAGGCGTTGTTTAACAGTCATCAATTTTTTTCTAACCACTGTTTACTGTTTACTGTTTACTGTTTACTGTTTTGTACTTGACTAATCTCTGACGGGGTGAGGTGGGAGTGTATAACCTCGCCATCCTTGAACCAGACGATACGCCTTGTTTTACGTGCCACATCTGGCTCATGCGTTACCATGACAATCGTAATTCCACTGTTATTTAAGTCAGAGAAGATATCCATTACTTCTTGTGTTGTACGCGAATCAAGGGCGCCAGTAGGTTCATCGGCTAGAAGTAAGACTGGTTGATTGACAATAGCACGAGCGATCGCTACTCGTTGCTGTTGTCCTCCAGATAGCTGATTTGGTTTGTTGTTTAACCTGTTTTTTAACCCGACTCGCTTTAAAGCTGATATGGCGCGATCGCGTTGTTCGCTAGTGTGGATATCTGCATAAACCATCGGCAGCATCACGTTTTCTACCGCACTCAGTTGAGGTAACAAGTGAAACTGTTGGAACACAAACCCAATCTTCAAGTTACGAATCTGGGCTAAGTCTGCGTCACTCAGCACAGCTACATTCGCTTTATCCAGATAATAGTGTCCTTTTGTTGGTTGGTCTAGACAGCCGATAATATTCATCACAGTAGACTTACCAGAGCCAGACGCCCCCATGATGGCGCAATACTCGCCTTGCTCCACAATCAGGTTGACATCCGCAAGCGCTCGAACTTCTGTTTCGCCAGAGCCGTATATCTTGGAAATATTTTCTAAGCGAACAATAACTGGTTTGAAAGGACTAGGAAGTTGAGAGTGAGTTGCTTCCCGTAAGATAGACAGAGGATTTACTTGGTTATTCATCTTAGGCGCTTCGCAGAGCAACAATTGGATCGAGTCGGGCGGCGCGGCGGGCTGGGACAACACCAAAAATTAGACCAATACTACCAGAAACACTCACAGCCAAAGCGATCGCAGGCAATGATACACCTGGTTTCAAGGGAGTTAGCACACCCACAATCATTGTGCCGCCGACACCAACGCCAGTTCCTATTAAGCCTCCAGCTACCGACAGAATCACCGCCTCGATTAAAAACTGAGTCAGGATAGCTTGCTGTGTAGCACCAATTGCCTTTCGCAGCCCGATTTCTTGGGTGCGCTCTGTCACCGAGACAAGCATGATATTCATGATGCCAATGCCGCCTACCAAAAGCGAGATGCTGGCGATCGCAGCTAACATCAAGCTTAAAGCGCCTGTTACTTGACTGATAAGATCCTGGAAAGACTTATTGGCAACAACAGAAATATCTTTCTTGCCATGTCTGCGTGTTAGTAGATTAGTAATCTGAAACGACGCCGCCCAAATACTCTGTTCATTCTCGGCAGAAACCTCAATCGAGTCAATCGGGATGCCATAGGGAGACTGGCGTCCATCTATTTGGCTGGCCATGGTGGTGATGGGCACATAAGCAATATCATCTTGATTAACTCCGCCAAAAGAACCTTTGGTTTTCATCACCCCAATGACTTGAAAGCTAATATTGTTGATTTGTACCTCTTTACCGATGGGGTTAGCACTGCCAAACAACTTACGCGCCGGAACTGAGCCAAGGGCAACTACTAAAGCATTCTGCCGCTGTTCGGATGAGTTAAAAAACCGCCCGCTGGCTACCGTAGCATTCCGTACATAGAGAAAATCTGGTGTTGTGCCTGTGATGTTGGCTTGTGTAGTCTGATTGCGGTAGGCGATCAATTGTCTAGCGGAAATTTGGGGGGCTACTTTCTTCACCGCCGGAGCTTGAGTAATAATCGCCTCAGCATCCGATAATACCAACTTTGGTTCTTCGGCAATCATACCCTCAGCTTCTTCACTGCCTGCAAACACGCTTAACAAATTAGATCCATAAGACTCAATCTGTGCAAGGCTATAATTTTGGACACTTTGACCAATACCAATCATCGCAATTACCGAACTATTGCCAATGATTATTCCCAACATAGTGAGACTACTACGCAACTTGTTAGCTGCTAAAGTTTTAACAGCCATCTTAATGCTTTCAATAAAGTTCATTTATCTCGTTGCCTAAAGTTATATCGATGTTTTCAAAAGATTGATGTCAGCTTGTTTCTGTTATTTTGATGGTCATACGTGTTTGTAGTGAGTTAGCGACTAAAGTGCTTACTACAAACATCTCAAAACTTTTGCGACAGACTACTAAAATTTAACCCCTTCTTCTTTCTGTTCTTTAGGAGGGCTAATAAATACCTGTTCCCCCTCAGACACCCCCTGAATAATCTGAATTTGATCGCCAACAGTAGCACCAACAGTCACAGATCTAAATTGGGCTTGGTTATCTCCATTAGGTAACAGTACGCCAGTCTCACCACTTGGGCGAGTGACAATTGTTGCCAAAGGAACAACTAAAGCCTGACGGATTTCTTGAGCAAGGAAAGCCAATTGTACATTCATGCCAAACTTCAGCTTGTCTTGACCTGTTTGCATAGCTACCTTGACTTTGAAGGATGTGATATTGTTTTCCTTCACCGCTCTAGGTGCAATCAACCGGACACGACCTGTAAATACATCATCAGGATAGGCATCGACTTTAATCTCAACACGTTGACCTATCTTTATTTGAGCAATACTTGCTTCTGGTACTTTGGCTTCAATTTCCAAACCGCTAGAAAGTTCAGCGATGGAAGCTGAAGTTGCGCCATCGCCGGAGGAAGCGGAAGTTGTGGGTGTGACAAAATCTCCCTCTTGGACAAATAATCGCGTCACTGTACCAGAA
This sequence comes from Komarekiella atlantica HA4396-MV6, assembly GCA_019359395.1. Lineage (GTDB taxonomy): Bacteria > Cyanobacteriota > Cyanobacteriia > Cyanobacteriales > Nostocaceae > Komarekiella > Komarekiella atlantica. The sequence continues at coordinate 52,764 of JAHHHK010000022.1, read as the reverse complement.
AAAGGTGCTTGAATTTGGGTATCTTGCAACTGAATTTCGTAGTATTGTAGCTGTCCTCTCGCTTCAGCAACACTCGCTTGGGCTTGAGCAATTTCCTCTGGACGTGTGCCATTACGAAGTTTGGTTAAACCTTCTTTTTGTTCTTGTAAGCGAGTTTGGGCTGCTTGAAGAATAGCCCTCGCCTCACCCTCTTTACTGAGATATTCGCCGAATTGATTTCGAGAAACTGCCCCTTTCTCTACTAAGCTTTGATAGCGTTTGAGTTCCTCACGAGCATGATTAAATTTGGCTTGGGCTTCAGCAATGCTAGCTTCTGCTGTAGCTACCCTGGCTTTGGCTTCGGCAATATCTTCTGGGCGATTTCCAGTCTGCTTTTGTGCCAATTCAGCTTGAGCCTTGGCTAAAGTGCTTTTGTATTGATTAATCTGTGCTTGTAGTCTTTGGGAATCCATGCGAGCCAATAACTCACCTTGCCGTACCAGTTTTCCTTCTTCTATAGATAATTGTACTATCCGTCCTTCAGCTTTAGGACTAAGATTGATTTTGCGGACAGCTTGAACAACGCCAGTAGTTTTGATACGAACAATCAAATCTTTAGATACTACTGCTACTGTCTGTTGTGTAATATCTGAGTTGGGGCTGGCATCTCGGAGTGCAATAGTTACAGTAGCGGCAATTCCTAACAATCCAGATGCCACTAATCCTATTAGCCAAGGAGTAGTTTTTTTGATTCTGCGAATTATTAAAAGTTGCATAGGCTATTAACAGAATTTCTACTAAAATGATGATTAAAAAATGTGTTTTAAGCTTTTTTACATGGTGATTCTAGATAGAATTCTGCTTGCATCTTGTACAATTTAGCGTATGTGCCGTCTAATTTTAGTAGCGTGTCATGGATGCCATATTCTATAATTCGTCCATTTTCCAACACTGCGATCGCATCAGCCATTCGTACTGTACTAAAGCGGTGTGAAATTAAAACGCTGGTGCGATCAAACATTAATTCGGCAAAATGACTGTACAATTCATACTCAGCCTGTGCATCTAGCGCCGCAGTTGGTTCATCTAGGATAAGTAAATCTGCCTCACGTGCAAACATCCGCGCAGTTGCTACCCTCTGCCATTGACCACCCGATAAATCAATACCCTCTTCTTCCTCTGCAAACATCCGGCTTAATTCTGTCTCATAACCTTGCGGCAAACGCATAATATCATCATGAATACTAGCTTGGTGGGCTGCTTGTTGTATCCAGTTATTATCATCAATTTTCGCTAGATTCCCTAAACCAATGTTCTCACCCACAGTCAAATCGTACCGCATAAAATCTTGGAAAATAGTGCCAATTCGTTGGCGAAACTCGGCGGGATTAAATTCCCGAATATCAATCCCATCCCACAAAATCTGCCCGTCAGATGGGTCGTATAGCCGAGTTAGTAACTTAACTAAGGTCGTCTTTCCAGCACCATTGAGTCCAACCAAAGCTAAACAACTACCTGCGGGAATCTTCAAATTGACATCGCGTAATATCCAAGGATGTTGTTTGCTATAGCGAAATGAAACATGGCGCAATTCTAATCCAGATGACAGCTTTGGTACTGAATGTGTAACTGTTTGAATTGGTAATGCAGGTGTTAATGCCAGTAATTTTCGGAAATAAGAATGAAAAAGCACACTTTCATTCAGACCAGCAATTGCCGAAATGAATCTAGCTAAGGCATCTTGAACTGAGCTAACAGCATTCACATACAGCGTAATATCGCCTAATGTGAGCTTTTTGCCAAATGCGGCAAGCACAACAAGAATAAAGGCGACACTCGCTACCACACTAGACAAAATGCTCAAGCCCAACTCCCAGCGTAACTCGCGCTGTTGTTGTTTTCGTTCTGCCCAATGAACCCGTTTGTATAAATCAAGCAGTTTATGAAGAAAATGTAATCCCAGTCCAAAAAGGCGCACTTCCTTCGCCGCTTGTACACTGGTTAGTAAAAAGCTGTAATAAAATTTACGCCGTTCAACGGGGCTGAGTTCAAACGCCAATCCAAATCGTTGCTGTCCCAGTTTCAACTGCACATATAGTTGAGGCAAGGCCGCCAACAGAACCAAATTAGCCAAAAAGAGATTGAATGAGAACAAGACACCGACAAAACTCAATAGAGTAACTAGGTTCTGGATAAATTCAGTGAGAATTTCTAGTGTTTGACTAGAACTTTGCTCTGCACCTTGTTGAGCAAGGCGAATCGTGTCGTAAACTTTCGGATTTTCAAAATGTGCAATCCCCTCAAAACTATTGATTTTTTGGTAAACAATTGACTGAATTAGCACTGTTAACCGCCGTCCTAACTCGGCATTCAGGTAACGACTCAGGTGCGGTAGCATTGCCGTACCAACCATCAATACCGCCTGTGCCACAAGCAACCAGATCAGCTGCTCTTTTGTCGCCCTCCCACCAATCAGTAATTGTGCTAACCAATCAAGTAGTACTTTAATTATCCAGGCATTTGCTAGTGGGATTAGTCCTTGAAAAATTGTGATGATAAAAGTCCCTATACAAGCCGCCGGATACGCTTGCCAAACTAGCTCAAGCATGTAAAATATAGATTGCAAAAACCGCTGCCCATATTTAAACTTATTAAACATCACTTGCTTCCTTAAGTAGGTGTACGGTATCTATATCCAAGCGACGCGGTAATTTCATTAAAGCTATGCCCGTTAATGCAGACAGAGGTATGGGCCCCACTATTAGAGAGTCCATACTAACTAGGCCATCTCCGCGTACAAAGCAATGATTTTCTGGCACTATCCAAATTAAATTGCCATCAGCATCACAGCGCGATCGCGAAGCGCTGCTACTTTCGGCAGATCGCAGTACTGTTTGCATAAACTCATGTAAGCTCGATATGGAAATACACACCGTGTCTCCAGGTAAACCAACGATGCGTTTAACAAATTTGGAATATTCTGACTCAAATGTGATAATTTCATTGTCAGACTCGTTGAAACTCTCAAATGCAGAGACATCACCGATTGTAGAGTCTGGATCGATAATGGTATGAATGTCTGCGAATACTTCAGGAGACGGTAAATTTAGTTGGTTAATGTTGCCAGTTACAATTTGTCCTTTACGCAGCCAAAGACGTGATAAGAGATTTAAGCTGAGTAAGCGATCGCCTTCCATCAGTGTCGGATACATGCTGTCACCATGTACAGTAGTGATGGTGAAATAAAATCGTAGAAAAGCAATTATCCCCAAACACATAACAAGTAAAACGATTGTTAGCTGTATCCACATGAGTATGCTCCTTTTTTGAGGAAGACCTCTGAGGTTCACAAAGCCCCAGAGGCCTGAAAGGGGATATCCCAAAAAATGTTTGCTAGCACTACGCTAATGCACAGTTGTAGAGTCAATTCCCGTTAGGAGTGAGACAGCATCTCTCAACTTCCGGTGGTTAAGAGGTTGTGCTGAATACTCTTAGAGGTTTCTACTAGCAGCGTTGCCGCAGGGGAGTAGTTCTACAGCCAAGCCAGCCGCAACAGCGCTCTTTACAATCTTTCCAGCCGTTTACACATGAAAAACAGGTTCGCCAGCAAAAAGCTGCTGCGTTATCTTCTGGAAGAATACCACTCAGTAGTTTATCAGCTACATTCGTCAGAATTTTATTGATTAGATTGTTCATGATTTTTGGCTCCTTTTCAACTTTGATAAGTCAAGTGATAAATGTAAAGCAGGAATTGACTCCACAATTTGGCATTAGCACTGCTAAGTAAACCGTTCAGTAAGCATCACCTCCTTTCATGTACTGGATTAGGCAGTTGCCCATGCACTGGTAAGTTGCTTTTCCCATCCAGGTTCAAACATACCGGCAGCTTCTACATGGCTATCCTGGTTGAGTGTGCAGTAAGAGGGAGTGGCATTGGCTTTATAATCACTGGCAAACGAATTATGCTCGTTGGAAGGAATCAGAATAGGCAGTGTTACATTATGCTTTTTCACAAACTCTGCTGTTTCTGCTTTGTCTCCATCAGTATTGACAAGCACTATTTCCACACCAGCTTGCTTGGCTTTGGGAGCAAGAGCATTCAACGCCGATATTTTATCTAGGCATGGGCCACAGTGAGGCGAAATAAAGATAAATGAAACTGCCTTACGAGCGTAGTCAGCCAGTGTCACAGTTTCACCTGTTAACGTCTGTGCCTGAAAATCTGGTGCTTGGCTGCCTTTTTCCAGCCCCACATCAATATCAGTAAAAGCTGATAGATGTGTTGATATACGGTTGAATCGACGAATCAGAGCAATGGTTAACAACAAATTCAACAACACAACAATCCATAGTAAAACCGAATTAGTAACCCAAATTGATTGCATAACTTCTTACACCCCCTAGTAATTTTGTTTAGTTGTCAGTTGTGCTGAAATAGGCGGTAAATTTCACCTAATTGTGCCCAAATGAGAACAAATACAAAAGCGATGAAACCTGTAATTCCTAAATTTAACGGTGCAATCGGTTCAGTAAATTCAGAGTTTGTAGCTAACCAGCCACCGCCACAGGAACAGAGCAAGAAACCAAAATTACGTAATAAATCTGCTTGTGAGATAGGATGCTGGCTCAGCCCAAAGCAATTGCACGCGGTTTGAATATTGCGAAATAAAACGGAAGCTAAGGCAACTGAAAAAATAACTAACAGACCCGAAGCTAACCAGAAAGCAATTACCTGCCATTTAAACAACAAGAGTACGACAAGTAGCTCACTAATTAAAATCAATATGGCAGTAAACCGGATGAATAAATCAGGCAATAGTCGAAAGCTACGCACAGTATTCACATATTGCGAGAAACTTTTAACTTTGGATATAAACGATATCGTAAATAAACAACCCACTACGATTTTGCAAAAAGTTAACAGATAGATATACTGCATCTGTCATTTTCTCCATGTTGATTTGGTCTCCTATCTATTACTCTGTGCTAGATGGATAAACTCAGGAAATTATTTATTTTATTCTCACTAGTGTTAAACGTTAATGAGAGTGCAATAGAGGCTTATATCTTGATACTAGCCATTTTTTCTCTGAGATCAAGTTTACTGGAGCGGGGTTAGCTGTGTGTTGCCTAATCCCATTTCAATATTCTGATAATTAATCTAGTATTGCAAGTGGTTTAAACTTATTTTCTATGCATAACTCAAGTAGTTATGTTTTGATTTTTTGAATATTACATATTAAATAATAAAGTTGTTTTTCTCTGATAAACTAAAATGCCGTAATGCGCTCTCAATAAAGCAAATTATGCAATTTGTAACTCAGGCTATGTATTTTGTCACAGATTGTGATTAGTGTTTTGTTACAGCACCAATGCCTGAAAACCCAGACTGATGATTGTTTCCAAGATTACTCTAAACTTTTGTAACGAGTGTGAAATTACTAGACTTTTGCTTCAGAGAAGTAAGCAGAAGAAAAACAAGGTGCATATTGCAAGTTTCACCAGGAGGAATTGCTGTGGAAATTCAAGGTAACTGCTTAACACCCTTTCAACGCAAGTTTTTGCTCAAAAGTCTAGAAACAGATTTACGTCCAGAATACCGCCGTCGGATTGAAATTATGCTGCTTGCGGATATTGGTCAATCTCAGGCTCAAATCTGTAAAGCCTTGGGGTGTTCTCAAGAGACAGCACGCCATTGGATTACTATGGCACAGACAGGTAATGCTCACAACTGGTGCGATCGCCGCATGGGACGCCCCAAAGCAGTTAATAAACAATATCTCGCTCGCTTAAAAGAGCTAGCAAGCCATAGTCCGCGTGAGTATGGCTATCCCTTTGAACGCTGGACAGCGCAATGGTTAAGCAAGCATCTAGCAAAAGAATTAGGGATTAAAGTTAGCAATTGTCATATTAACCGCCTGCTCAAGGAGATGGGACTTTCCACTCGAAAGATTAGCGATACCAAGAAAGTAACTCATGTTACTAAAGATTGCAGCATTACTATTAACGATCTGCAATCTTCATCAGAGCTTGATTCACTGTGGCCGCTAAATCTCATTAATACTAGTAACTAATTCTGCCTGAACTTTTCAACATGTTGCGCTATTCTTGATCTTTTCGGGAAATAAGCAGGAGAAGAATAGCGCTCCTTCTAATATCAGTTACTAGTTAGGTTTTACCCTAACTTTGTTGAGGTATCAAAAGTAAAAATATAAAAAACCTAACGCTTAATATCGAAGATGTTTTGTAAGTCTATAAACTTCTCTCTACCCATTCAACTTGAGTTGTATCTCTTAAGTAGAGTAACAGTACATAATTGTTCTCTCTAAAGGGCCATGAATACAGCTAATTGGGTAGCTAACTTGAAGAAATTCATGAATTGATCAAATGCAAAACCAACAAAAGTTTTTACTGCTTAAAAAAGTGAAAGCTTTAGTTAATTACAAGGAGTAATATCATGGCAGATACAAGCAAACGTGGCTTTGCTTCTATGGATGAAGACAAGCAGCGCGAAATTGCTAGCAAAGGCGGACAGGCTGCTCATGAAAAAGGCACTGCCCACGAGTTTACGTCTGAGGAAGCTCGTGAAGCTGGGCACAAGGGTGGTGAAGCCGTAAGTCAGGATAGAGAACACATGGCTGAAATCGGCCGCGAGGGTGGCAAAAGTTCCTACAGTGGTAGTCGAAATGAGGATGATGATGCCAATAGTGAAGAAAAGAGTACCCGTGGTGGTACACCAGAGCAACATGCCGAGGCAGGACGTAAGAGTCATAAGAATAAGAAAAAATAGGTTAAGCTAAAAATCGTTTCAGGAGATTACGTTGCAATTACTCGTAGGGACATGGCAATGCCATGTCCCTACTCATCATTAGACTTATTACATAAGTTGAGATTGGTTCAATCGAACCACAGACACAGACAGCGAAAAATAAGCGAAGCTCCGGGTAACAGGAGCGCAAAACTTTTCAAGACAGGCATCAGAATTTCTCCCAACGCGAGTGTCTATCTGCGACACCAAGGCGAACGTAGAGAAGGGGAGCCACTGCGGTCTTCTCCCAAAGGGAGACGCCCGCCGTAGGATGCCCAAAGGGCTGTAAGGCGATAGCGCAGCGTTAGCGAGTCCGCGAGCGTCTGGGGTCTCACGCCAGTCGCCTCAACGCAGGGAACCTCCCGAAGTTTGCTTGGAGGGAAACCCTCCTGGCAACTTCTCTTTGCACGGCGCTGGCTCCCCAAGTGGAGCAAGTGGCATGAGACGCAATCATGCGAACGGAGTTTCCCAACCTAGGAAACTTTCCAAAACAGATGAACACAAATAAATATCGGTGCAAATCTATAGTTATTTTTGATTTTATTCAGATTTTAGCAAGAAGTTTACTCAAATGAGATTTGCTATAAGGAAGAGTCATTGCCTAAGTCTTATTCTAAGTAGAAGGGTTTAATTAAATCAAAGCTCATAGTAAGCGGTTCTAGCTTTTGAACACCTTATCTAGAGCAATAAATGGCTCACTATGAACAAAAGTTTTATCTTACATTTAATTACGTCTACCTACTTAGTAGTTTGCCAAAGAAAGTTGACTCTTTAGGAAGAAAGGTTTATTTCCTTTCCCCTTTCCCCTTTGCCCTTTTGCCAACCTAAACCTATCATTTTTAGATTAGTGAACTACTATTTAGACTTTATCTTACATTCCATGTACACCTCCAAAGTTTCATTTAGCATTCGTTCAACAGTAAAGTGTGTTTCATAGCGTCTGCGTCCAGCGTTCCCCATGCGAATTCTTAAATCAGCGTTAGCTATGAGTTGAGTTAACCTTTCTTGCATAGCTACTACATCTGCTTTTGGGACTAAAAAACCAGTTTCTCCCTCTACAACTACTTCACTAACCCCTCCAACGTTAGTAACTACAACTGGTAATCCAGCACGCATTGCTTCAACTGAAACTAATCCAAATGATTCCCAATTTGTTGATAAAACAAAAATGTGTGTGTCTTGAAGAATTTGTTCTACATCAGAACGAGAACCCAAAAACTTAACCTGTTTTTTCAAGCCTAAGTTTTGAGTTAAAGACTCTACTTGCTCCCGTGTAGAGCCATCACCAACAAAAAGTAACTCGAAAGGTTTATCAATACCAGCTAATGCTTTTAAAAGCAGGCTTTGGTCTTTTTGCGGTGAAAAGCGAGCTACCATGACAATTTTTACCACATCTGTTTTGCCAGGTTCGGCACGATAAACAGTATCGGGTATACCAAGATATATTCTAACTAGTTTATTTCGGGAAGCAATACGATACTGAATAGCTAAAGACAAATCATATTTAGATACTGTGATAATCTTTGAACACCAATGAGCTGCAAGTTGCTCGCTGGGAATCGCTAAAAGTTTCCAGTACCAGGGAAGTTTGGCAGCAAAAGCCCAACCATGATCCGTAAAAACAGCAGGTACACCAGCCAATTTTGCTGCAAGTCGTCCTAATATCCCAGCCTTTGATGAATGGGCATGAATCAAATCTGGTTTGTATTGACGAATTAGGCTTAAAATATTTCCTACTGCTTGGATATCTTGGAATAAATTGACAGAACGCATTAAGTTAGGTAATACATGTACCTTAGCTCCCAATTTTAATGCTGATTCAGTCAGAAATCCTTCTTCTCCTGTGCATAGTATAATCTCAAATTTATCTCGAAAACCGCGAATAAGTTCTAAGACGTTAGTTTGAGCGCCGCCGCTCACAGCACGGGTAATTATGTAAAATATTTTCATTAAACGTAAATTTTATTGAGATAGTTTTAACTGTAGACTTTTGTCTAAAGCAATTTTAAGTTTGATTTTTAAAGCTAATTTCCGTTACTTCTTTTATATATTTATAAAATTCTAGTCTACGTTGTTTAAGTAGTTTTTCATTATACTCTTTTGCTACTTTTAGATTCCGAGTTGACATTCGTAGAATCCTTTCGGGTTCGGCAAATACTTCCTGAATTTTGGTTGCTAATCCAACTGTATCGCCTGGAATTACTAAATCTTCAGCTAATAGTAATTCAGGAATGCCTCCTATATTAGAACCAATACAAGGCAATCCTCTTGCCATAGCTTCAATCAAAGCTCTAGGTAAACTCTCTTGACGGGAGGGCAGTACAAACATATCTGCCATATCTAACTGTTCTAATACAGCTTTACCAGATGGTAGTTGACCTCGGAAAAACACACGCTCTTGAATTCCTAGTTTTTTGGCTTGAGCTTCTAAATCTGGTCTATATTCACCATCTCCAACAATAACTAACTCCAGATTTAACCCCTCTTGAATGCACATAGAAACAGCATCTATTAATACATCAATAGCTTTACAAAAGTTCTCTAGAGTTCCAACAGTAATTAAGGTGAGTTTGCCTGATTTAAGTTTAGGTAAACGAGGAGTAGAGACAAAAGCTTCATCAGATAATTCAACATCTGAATAATAAGTTGAATAAGCTTGTTTACTGGAAGGATACCGTTGTTGCAGAGCTTGTTTCGTAACATAAGAAACAGCCGCAGCTTCGATACATTTATTTTTTAACTTATGTGTAAACCACCTACGAAAAAAGGGGCGTAAAGGATGTTTAACTGAACCAGGTGCAAAGAAATTGTAAGGGTCGCCTACTACTTCTAAAGCATAAGGCTGATTAGTATGACGTACCCAATCGTAAATGCAATTAGCTACGTTTGAGGGAACTCTCAAAATAACAGCATCAGTTAAATTAACAGCATTCCTAACAGCCTGTTGGACTTGTGCAGCTTTTAGCAAGTACTGTACTGGGCCAACATAGAAAGGAACAGCTGCAACCGAAACGTTTTCGCCGTCAACACGTTGCCAATGGGCTGGTACTGAGGTAACTGGACGTACTCGTGCCACAATACGTACACTATCGAATACTTCTAAGTAACGCAACCAGAACGGATATCCACAATTTGTTGAAGTCCAAACAGCACCATCAGGTGTACCAAAATAACGATGGTCAATTGATACAACAACGTTCATTAAATAGCCTCCTAACTTAAACTGTAGACATGAACATCTAGAGGCTTAATTAAGCCAGAAAGCTTGCCACCTCTAATAACTAAACCTGAAGCACGGTTTACAAATATAGATTTTGCTTGACTGAGATTTGCAGGAACTTTAATTGCAACTTTTGTTGTGTCAGTATAAGATGTGTTAATAATAACGGCTAAAACTTGGTTTTGATTTATCCAAATTCCAGCCAATATATTTTTGAATCCCGTATCAATTTGATTTAAACTTCCATCCAGTAATATTGGGCTAATAACCTTGATTTCAGGAACCAAAGATTTCAAACCATTCCATAATTCTTGATGTTCTGGCAAATACCAATCCTCATAAAGGTAGCTGAAATAAATAATTCCTTTGACACCACCCAGCAGTGCTTGATATGTCATGTTGCGAATTTCGCTAAATCTTGGTTTTCGCTGGGGATTGCCAATACTATCAGGCTCATTCCATTTAAAAGTTTGTAAATTAGCTATAGCTGGAGCAGCATTATATTTTTTTGATATATCAACAAGAAGTTTCATATCATAAAAAGTTGAATTCAAAGGTCTATCAGAAATAGGATAACTTTGAAAACCTATTAAGTCAGAAGTATGTAAGAAACGCATAACTACTTCTGGCTTTAAAGAAAACATACTAATATATGTCAAATAATTAGGATTAATTTTTTTGACTTGCTTATGTCTATTTAATACTGTATCACGTTTGTATCTTGAATTAGCATCATCAGCGATATTCCAACCAAGCAGCGCAGATTTACCTTTAAATGCATCCATTACGTCGGTTTCAGCAGGCCCCTCGATGATGACATGAACCCCTAGTTTTTTAGCTTGGTCTAACATGATTCTATCATCATCTGGTTTTTCACTATTAGATGTGTGAATTATATTGAATCCGGCATGAGCCATATTATTTAAAGCTTTTATTTTTAATTCTGCTTTAATATTTTTGGGAACATTATAATCAACATAATATAAACCAAATGGGAAAAAAGGTTTGCTGTTTGATAAAATATTATTACTATTGGATATATAACCAATATCTTGCATGTCATTCTTGCTTGGAATAAAATAGAAGCAGGCGATCGCAACTAATAAAGTACTGATAAATATTAAAAATAAATTGGTAATTTTATTATTGATGATTCTCATATTTTAAGTTTTAAAAATAATTTTATACATGTCTTAATTTACTTAATTACTTTGATGTCTTTGCGAAGTGCTATAGCAACAGAGCATAAATAAAAACCGATAAAGCTTCCCATTGCTGGTATTGGATAAAATATTTCTTGAGTAAATGAAGTGAATAAAAAGATTATTGTTACCCAGAATATAGGTTTTATATATAACTCATTTTGATATAACAGAGACAGTATCTTGTAAAATAAAACAGCAAAAACTAGCAATCCTATAATGCCATTTTCTATAATTATATGGAGAAAAAGTAGATGAGCGCTGCCACTATCTACACCATTATCCCAAGCTGAACCGAAACCTGTACCAACTACCCATCGCCAAGGCTCTTGATTTAAAAATTTGATTTTTTCTTCCCAAATACTATCTCTACCGCTCAAGTTTTCGGCATTACCTGCATCTAATAAAGTTGTTTGTCGTTCTAATACTGATCCTTGAACTGAGACTAAATTCACTGAATCTAAATTACCTATACTTGTTAAAGCAACAATACCTAATAATAACGCAGCCAAGCTAATAGCTATTACTGTATTTCTTGGTTTTGTTAGCATATATACTATTACAAAAAGTAGGATCCCTAAAAATCCAGTGCGTGACTCAGTAATAAAACAAGCAATTAGCGATAAAAATAATAGTAAAAAGTCAATTTTTACTTGTTTACCGAGTCCTAAATATATTCTTAAAGCCGCAATCATAGTTACATGCGCTGCTACACAACCGTGGTTGTAACTGATAGTTCCCCAGCCTCTTCCGCCAATTTTTCCTAACCGTGCATACTCGCTCCATGCACCAGCCACATCCTTACCTTGCGGTAAATGTGCTGTCAGCGCATTTAAAGGTACGATGGCAAAAAAGGTTAATATAATTGATAAGCAAACAAATATTAAAAGAAAGTTAGTAATTTGCTTTAAAACATCGATTCTTTTGGGAGTTAAAGGAATCTGTGCTGTTACTGCAAAAACGCATAAGAATTCAATTAAGCGATAAATTTGATAAATGCCAAGTCTGACACCGTTAGCATTTAGATCTATCAAGTTACTAAAATAAATTAAATATGACATTATGCAGCATAAAAACACAAATATTAGCACGACAAACATTTTTTTATTTGCACTTGATACTACTGCTGATTTTTTGTGCCAATAATTTAGTATAAATGTCAAAACAAGCAGAACTGTTGCTAAATCTGGAAGAGTCAGCCAGGTTGCCCAAGAACCAATAGCTAAAATCGGAATTGTAAAACTTTGAGATAGCAAATATAAGCACAGAGCGATAAATTGCCATTGAGTATTTTTCACCGATAAAGTTGATATAACTGCAACGTTGCTCGGTTGTTTAATTTTATTTTGGCTAATAGTTGAAAATGTATTCAAGTTCTGCAAAATAAATTGAGGATGCTAATTGTTAATACCTAATTCACTCTATACTTTCACTAGTTTATGCTTAGGAGAATTTAGATTATAGAGACTTTGTAATTTTTGAACGCTTATGTGAATATTAAAAGGACTTTCTTTGACTAAAGCTAAAGATTCTTTTTGAGTAATTTTTGGCTTTGCATGGTTAGCGGTAAGGATTATCTCAGCCCATTGATCAGCAGGTTGAGATAAAGAAACTCTCTGCATTAAAGTATTGGCTATGTTTGCTTCCTCGGTAACTGTATCAGAAAAAATGCAGGGAAGTCCTGCTGACTGTGCTTCAAGTAATACTAAAGGTAAGCCTTCATGAAGTGATGGTAGAAGAAATACATCCATTAAAGTTTTCATTAGCTGCGGCACATCTGAACGCAATCCTGCAAAAATAATTTGCTGACTTAATCCTAATTGTTGTACTTTTTTTTCCGCATTGGAACGCAGGGGGCCATCTCCAATTAATACAAAATATGCTTTGGGTTCGCGTTTAATAACCTCAGCTGCAATGTCGATCAGAAAATCGTGATTTTTTTGTGGATCGAATCTACCAACATGACCAATTACCAAAGCATCTCTTGGGATGTTAAACTGCGATCGCCTGACAATTGGATCATTTTCAAAATCAAAAGCAGAAAGGTCAATCCCATAATAAAGCAGCTGCCAGCGAGAATCTTCTTTCCATTCTGAGCCATAAAGTGCAGCAGCAGCAGCACTAGAACAAGCTAATCCCGTAGTTGCATATTGTTTGATCCAATGGTTTGTCAAACCTAAATATAAACGCCGAGATAATCTGGCTTTTGCGTCGATTGCTGAAGTGTCGTTGTGACTATGAGCAATACGGATCGGAATACCAACTTGTTTGGCTAATCGCAAAACATAACCACTATAGTTATGAATATGACTGTGAATAATATCGTAAGGCCCATGTTCACAATACAGTTGCTTAAAGTTATGAGCGTACTGCAATGGTTTAGACGGATGCAGACAGGGAATAATTTTGCTCCCGCAAGCTAGAATCTCATCATCGTATGCACTTTGTTTTGTAGTTTCTACTAAAAAATCCATTTGAAAACGTTGGCGATCGCAGTTTCGCAAAACGTGCATTAACCATGTTTCAATTCCCCCTCGATCCATACAACCAACAACATGAAGAATCCGCTTAACAGTCATTTGAGTTTCACCTAATTATCTATGCATTAAGAGATTTCAGGGTTTGAGAATAAACCAGTCTTTCGCAAAACACGGTATATGTTGTATGAAAGAGGATAGTTTTGTAGTTGAGCAAGCTGTCCAGAAGTTGCACCGCGATTGTAATAATTCTCTGGTAAAGGTCTATCTTTAATGGCTTGAATATCTAATACATAGGCTGGGCAATTGTCTAATACCCAGTAACCAGGATAGGAAAAAAACTCAGGCAAAGGCTCAGATGGATGCCCCCATTTTTCAAATAATACTTTACCTGAAAATGAGGCAAATAGTTGTTTGATAATCTCAATTTGCCCAAGCATAAATGTACGTGTACCATGAAAATGAATTGGAACATTCATTAAAACTCGCCCACCTGGCTTGCAAACTCGAAAACACTGATAAAGCCCCCATTCGAGTGAACAGCCATTTTCTGCCCAGTGTTCCATTGTTTGGTTGCCAATTACGACATCAAACGATTCATCTGGAAAAGAGAGATCTGCTAAATTTTCTAAACGAGTGGCTATTGTTTTTTTGCCAAAATATTCTGTCTCTGTGTCGATTCCTTCATAACGCGCCCCGATACGTTCACAGTGATTTTTGATTAAATCCCAAGTTCCACAGCCGATTTCTAGAACCGTCATTCCTTCCTTAATTAATTGTAGGTAATCCTCTACAATAGGAACTTCGCACGCTCCCACGGGGGGTGGTGGAAGCTCTCTTCCCAAAATTTCCTGAGCTTTGGCATAAGCTGAACACTTATTGATAGTTAACATTCGACATTCTGAACATTTAGGCATTGTTTTTCTTTATTTTCCTCATTAAAACCACCAGCACACATGTGATTATTTAAAATTTTTTATGTATAACTTTGTCCAAACTTATCGGATTCTTATTAAGATGAAAGTTGATGTTAAACAGCCTGCGATGCTAATAATGCACAAAGTCCACACAGCACCAACTAAACCAAAATTTGGGATAAGTAACCACGATGTTGCAACTGTGAGTAACGTCAGTAGCAGATAAGGTATAGTAAAACGTTCAAATGCTCTAGTTGCAGTAATTCCAAAGTTTAAGTAGCTTCCTATATATCCAATTCCGGCTGCAATCATAACCCCAATAAATAGGTTAGAGTACCGAGCATATTCAGGTTTATATAGAATAGTAAGAATCTCTCTACCAGTAACCCAAGCCAACAGCACACCTACAGCACCAAGTATCACTCCTACACCAATAAGTTTGAGTAGCAAAGTTTTAAATAAAGAGCGATCGCCTGATGCATAATACTTTGCCAGTCGGGGAGTTGCTGATTGTCCAAGTGCCAGTACAACAGTTATTCCCACTACTTGTAAATAGGCGATCGCTGCAAAAATTCCTAACTCTCTTTCTCCTAAGTAACGCTCGATAAAGTAACGAGGAATGTTAGTTTGGAGCGAAATTAGCATCATGACAAAACCCAGAGGTAGCGTTAGCCAAAGTAATTCTTTGAGAGTTTTTGTGTCAAATTTTTGCAGGGGCGATCGCTCAAAACTTTGCACTTTGAAAAATTCCCGAACTAGAGTAAAACAAGTTCGTAAATTATTGACGCCAATCAATCTAATACTGATGGGAATGTCATAAACAATTAAAATCAATAACCATACAAATGCCAGTCCGACTGCTCCCCATGCAACACTTTTTGTCAGAAAAACCCCACCACCTAAAGCAATCAATGACAGCAAACCCTTAAAAATCATGGACTTGGCAATTCTATCCATGCGCTCGCGCTGCTGTAATAAACCATAAAAAACATCACTAATAGATTCAATACCTTTTGCTAGTCCAATCACCAAAATTACTAAGGCTGTTTCCCCGCGATAACCCCCCACAAAAGTTAGCCCGATAATCACTACAACAGCGAGTACAATTGTTATCAACCTCAACAATAAGTAGTCTCCAAAACGATATTGCTGTTTAGCATCCGTTGCTTGAACTGCCCGTAAATTGAGATTTGAAAACAGGATAATTGGCGCGGTAACTGCTAACCCCAACGTAAACCGTCCTACCATTTCTGGAGTTCCTAATTTGGCAAGCACTACTAACATCCCCCACTGACAACTTGCGTAAATCATGTTTCCCGCAAATGTCCAATAGAAATTGCGGCGTAAACTCAGCGGTTGAGAATTTTGTAGAGACTTGAGTGTCATAATTCAGTACTCATAGTGCTGTCTGAAGAGGATTTGGAAAAACGCATGTTGCAGAGTTCAGCCTCTTTGGCTGTTTCTTTTACTCCATAATATTTATCTGCGTAGTAATCAGAATACTGGGTATTAAATGTGGCTCCATTTATTACCATTCCCAATACATGTTGAGTAGATTGCTCTAGCAATGTCTTTGTGGCGGTAGCTGTAGCAGAGTTAAATAGACTAGGACGCACAACCAGCAATATCCCATCTGCTAGCTTACTTAACATCAAAGCATCAGCAAATAAACTTAATGCAGGGGTGTCGATAATTACAAAATCGTATTTTTTAGTAGCCTCTTGGATTAATAAAGCCATGCGTTGTGAGTCAAGTAATGCAGAAGGGTGAGATGGAATTGTTCCCACAGTTAGGACATCCAAATTCACTAGTACTTGTTGAACAGTGTGGGAAAACTCTGCTTGACCCACTAAAATGTCACTCAGTCCTATGAAGTTGGGTAATTTCCAAATCTCCTGTTGACAAGAGTGACGCATATCTGCATCTAGCAACAAGACTCGGCGTCCCATGCGTGCCTTGGCGATCGCTAAATTAGCTGCAACAAATGACCTACCCTCGCCTGGAGTTGAACTAACCACAGCAACCACTTGCAGCGGTCTATCAAACAGGGTGAGGTTTAAGTTCATCTGAAGCATTTCAAAGGCTGAACTGACTGCCGAATTAGGGTTATCTCTTACAGATAATGGTGCGAAATACTCCCTACTACCCCCCTTATTTTGACCCAAGTGAGGAATTGTACCTAGCAAAGGATAGCCTAGTAATTGCTTAGCTTGCTTAACAGTCTTCTGAGATTTATCCAAAGCTTCTAACAAAAGAGCCGTTCCCACTCCCAGCATTATTCCTAACAATCCACCGACTGCTAACTTTAGGTAAATGCGGGGAGAAATATCCCTATTGGGAATTGAAGCAGCAGAAACTACTCTGGCATTACCAACATCCTGATTTACTACCTCGACTTCTTGCAATCGCTTCAGTAGTTCTTCATAAGTTGATTGTGCTACTTGTAACTGTCGCTCTAGCTGTTGCTGCTTTTGTTGCAGTTGGGGTAAGACACTCAACCGTTTTTGGGAGGATGCGTAGGCATTCTTTAAGAGCATAACTCGATTAGCTAAAGCTGATCTTTCGACATTCGATTGCACTAACTGTGCAACGAGGTTCTGTTTGAGTCCTCCTATCTGTAAACTCTGTTCTGATACAGATAGCTTTTCATCCAGATTTTGAGAAACTCGTATCCCTAGCTGCTTTCTGAGGGCTTCTCGTTTGGTTGTTAAATTAGCGATCGTCGGATGTCGGTTGGTATAACGAGTCTGTGCTACAGCTAACTCATTCTGTACCTGCTGGTATTCTGCTAGCACCTGCTGCACACCTCTTGATTGACTTAGGTTGCCTATATCTATAGCCTGCTGCGAATTCAATTTCAGCTGACGTTGCAGAAGTTTTAAGCGAGTCTCAACATCTACTAAATTTGCCTGAACTTGGGTAATTTGCTCTGATAAATCACCGAGCTTTTCCACGCCTGTGGCCGCTTCTTGCTCCAAAGCAACTACTCTGTTTTCTTCTTTAAACCGACGTAAAGCTGTCTCTGCTCTTACTACCCTGACTTCAACTTCTGGCAATTGCTTGCTCAAAAAGTTCTTTGCTGCCGTTGCTTCTACTTGATTGATGTGAATATTATTCTCTAAGTAGTATCTCATTAACGAATTTACAACGGCAGCGGCTTCTTGTGGATTACTACTGTTGTAGGAAATGGCCAAAATATCCGTACCTCGGATACTTTTAACTTTAAGTTTCTTGAGAAACTGATCTATTTCTAGGGGCTTATCTCGTTGATCTCTCAGGTTGAGGTTGGCAATGGTTTTTGCAACTATGGGGTTAGAGCGAATTATCTCTGCCTCTGTATCCAGTGGATTGCCCAGTTCAGTTAAACTGTTTAACTCTCCCAGTTTTTCTATGGGACTTGTCAGCGACGAGACGCGATCAGTCTTATTGAAAACTAGTTTGCCTTCTGCTTCATAAATGGGTTTTTGTCTAAAGGCTGCTAAAGCTGATAATCCGAATACACAACCTGTTACAGCTGCTATTACTAGCCAACGCTTTTTTAGAGTCAGTAAATGCTGTTGTAAATCAAAATAGTTTTGGTCTTCTTGGTTAGATGGCATGACATATTGTTGCAAAGCAAGATTTATTATTTGAAATATTTAAAGGATGTCTAAAAAGTCAAAAACTTTCATGCCTAAAGGAGTAAAAGCACTCCAAGGCATCTCAATTAATTTAGATAAATAGAGATAAAATTTTTCGCTATACTCAAAACGCACTATTAATTTGAGTTTTCTTTTTTTAACTTATTCATGCTTTTCAATATGCCTTTTTACTCTACCTAATAATAATGCTAAAATTATTGATTTTATTACAATTACTTTTACTTTGTAATCACAATGTGAATTGTGTTACAAAAAATTGTCATCCGAAATGCAACTAATGTTGGTATTTTTAATTTTATTCTTTGACTAAAGTTAATTTCGTGGTTAATCTTAACATGCATTCAGAAAAAAGTACATAGCTTACGTTAAATATATACTTCTTATTGCAAAAAACTCACCTTTTGGTTAATAACTTTGAATATTCTTTACTGAAACTTTAAAATAACCTGATATATTTTCTTACAAACAGTCTAATTTCGCAAAACTCATAAAGTATAAAAACATACCTTAAACATAATCTAGTTTGAAAATATCAACTATCAAAATTTTAAATGCAGTGTTTAAATTTTTATGATTTACCTGGATTTTGACTCTTACTATTTCTACTATCTTCAGTTTGTATACTGATTATTGGTTCATTAGCAGCCAAGATAATACTTAATAACAAAGTATAAAATATTTGCTAACTTTTGTTGTTGCTAAATTCTCCTTTGTATAAAAGTTAATCAAGAGATTTACATAATCTTCACAATTAAAGTTTTGACAATCATCTATTATTTAGTCATTACAAAAATTAAATGAACCACATAACAATTGTGTAAAACACCTTAAAATTTTGCAAAATTGCTTTTATTTTTTCAACTAGAACCTATTTGAAAAAACAAAATTTAAATCGTATATAAACAACTCTCAAGTTCCAAGAGTTTAGAGACACAGCAAACCAAGATTTTCTCAAATCTTGGTTTACATTGATACGAAAAGGCTAGAGTTCAGTGTTACTGATTTAAGATAATTAGGTGGCTTATATCAAGCAGATGTAATGCGATAAACAACTTAGATCAAGCAAATGTAATGTCAAAAGCTGAATAGCAAGATAAATCAATGAGCCTTACGAGTTACATTAGTTCCCCGACAAAGATTAAGTTGCCGGGTAGAGTGCGTAATTTAACCATATTACTTTTGTTAGGAGACATATTTGGCTTATTCATTTGTTTAAAAATTGCCCTCTGGTTGCGTTTAGGTGAATCACTAAATGGGTTTGACCCACTTGTTTGTAGTTTTGTCTTATTGGTTCTAGTAGGGCTTTATTTGGCAGACGCTTACCATCCAGATACGCAAATTGCAGGTTTGCGAACACCATCCCGAATCTTGATTAGCAGTGTAGGCGTTAGTATCCTGACTTCTGCATTGATTTATCTGTCTGGGGCGTGGAGGGATCATATTCTTGTCGGGCGGGGTATTTTACTACCAAGCTTGGCAACATTTACAATCTGGGCAATAGCTTTACGGCTACTGGCGGTGAAATGGGTGCGATCGCGTGCTCAGCAAAGTCGTTTATTAATGCTGGGTGCAGGTGAGAGCGCAATCAAATTTGCAAAACATTTACTAGAGCTAAATTCATTGGGAGAGCTATTTGTCCTAGCTGAAAGTCAAGACACAACTCCTGACGCAGATACGAATATCAATCTAAATTGTGTAGGGTGCTTAAACAACTTGCATAGTTGGAGTCTACAGTCTTGGTCTGCGGTAATAGTTGCAACCCCAATTGAGTTCTCTAAGCAACAGATGCAGCAACTAATGCAAATGCGGTTGCGAGGTATACCAATTTATTGGCTACCAGATTTTTATGAAACCTTGTGGCACAAACTTCCTTCATCTCTGCTACAGGATCAATGGTTAGCTTTTAGTGCTGGTTTTAACTTGACGCCTGGCTACTTGAATATGAAGCTGAAGCGCTTTGTAGACTTGATTTCCGCTGGGATATTACTTGTAATGTTGTTTCCCCTCATGCTGCTTGTAGCTTTAGCAATCAAGTTGGATAGTCCAGGTTCTATCTTCTACAGTCAGCTACGAAACGGATTGTACGGCAAGGCATTTAGGGTTTACAAATTCCGCTCTATGTATCAGGATGCAGAAAAGCGAGGCGCACAGTGGGCAAACAAACATGACCCCCGCGTCACCAGAGTCGGACGTTGGCTACGCCTGTTGCGAATTGATGAACTACCACAGATATGGAATGTGCTGTGTGGTGAGATGAGTTTGATTGGCCCACGTCCAGAACGACCAGAATTTGATGTCAAGCTCAAAGAAGTGATTCCCTACTATGAAGTGCGTTATTTAGTGAAACCGGGAATTACTGGTTGGGCCCAGGTGATGTATCCCTACGGAGCATCTGTTGAGGATGCTTACGAAAAGCTAGCTTACGACCTTTATTACATCAAGAATTATTCTTTCTGGTTAGATTTGGCGATCGCCTTCAAAACCATTCGAGTTGTTTTGTTAGGTAAAGGTAGATAAAGGTACACAGAGGTAGATGAAAAATACAGTTTTAGTAACTGGTGGTGCAGGTTATATCGGTTCTCATGTAGTGCGTCAGCTCGGCTTAGCTGGTTACGATGTCGTAGTCTATGACAATTGTTCTACAGGTTCATCAACATCTGTACTACATGGGAAGCTCATCATCGGTGATTTAGCAGACAGCGAGCATCTTTATCAAGTCTTTGCCAAGCATGAATTTAGTGCAGTGCTGCACTTTGCAGCTAGTCTGGTTGTTCCAGAATCAGTAATCTATCCCCTAGACTACTACGCTAATAACACCCGCAATACGCTGAACTTGCTGCGTTGCTGTAGTGTCATGGGTGTTAATCAATTCATTTTTTCCAGTACAGCAGCAGTCTATGGAGAATCAGACTCCAGCCCAGTTAGAGAGTCTAATCCAACACAGCCTATTAACCCTTACGGACGCTCAAAGCTGATGAGCGAATGGTTAATTCGAGACTATGGCATCTCGTCTTCCTTGCGCTACGTAATTCTACGCTATTTTAATGTAGCGGGTGCTGAACCTGGTGGACGATTGGGGCCAATGTCACCCAATGCAACTCATCTAATCAAGGTTGCTTGTGATGCAGCACTTAAGCGCAAGCCAGAAATGCGAATTTATGGCACTGATTTTTCTACACCAGATGGAACTGGAATTCGTGACTATATCCATGTTGAGGATCTAGCGACTGCTCATTTAGATGCTTTATATTATCTGGAGGAAGGAGGAGAAAGCCAAATTTTGAACTGCGGTTACGGACAAGGATACAGCGTGCGGCAAGTGATTGAAAGAGTCAAAGCCGTTTCTGGGGTTGATTTTCCTGTTATTTCTGCACCACGCCGTCCAGGTGATCCTGCCTGTGTTGTGGCTTGTGCTGATAAAATTCGCAAGGTGCTAGGTTGGCAAGCAAAACACAATGATTTAGACAAGATTATCCACACAACCATTGCTTGGGAAATGCAACGAGATGGTTTGATGCCTAGGCAGGCTTTATACGTGTAGCCAAGCTTCCGTGTTGTTTTAAGGATTTGTAGTAAGCACTTTAGTGCTTAAAGAATTAAGGACTAAAGTGCTTACTACTAACTTGCTTATCTATCAACTTAAATTTGATCCGAAATTAAGAAATTAAGTATTATTTGTGACATTGGATAAGGTCATCAAAATTGCTCATAGCAAGCTTTTGGAGTGTGTATTAATTACGAATTACAGCATCACTCAAGTAAATCAGGTTCCTCGCGGACAATTCTGTCATAAAGTGGCTGGAAACAAAACCACCCACCTGAAGGCGCTCCCACTTGGCTATGTGTTAAACGAGCTGTTTCGTGTTTGATTACACTGGGTCTACCTGCGGCTTCTGCTAGGAGTTGCGCTTGACACGATTGCTCTAAGCTAATGTACCACCAAGCTGCTTCATCTACTGTGTGTCCCACAGTCAAAATGCCGTGGTTACGCAGAATTATTGCTTTGTTCTGGCTCAAGGCTTCAGCAATTTGTTTACCTTCGCAGGTATCTAAGAGAACATCTGTGCACTCATGAAACAATGCATGGTCTTCGTAAAAAGCACAAGAATCTTGTGTAAGAGGATCAAGCAGGCGACCCAAACTAGACCAGGCTTTCCCGTAAATTGAATGGGCATGTGCGGCGGCGATAACATCGGGTCGAGCCTGATGAATTTGAGAATGAATAGCGAAGGCAGCTTGATTTATCAAAGCATCACCTTTGACAACTTCACCTTCTTTATCAACTAAAAGCAGGTCAGAGACACGGATGTGCCCGAAGTACTTTCCAAACGGATTCACCCAAAAATGGTCTGTAAACTCAGGATC
The DNA here is from genome assembly GCA_019359395.1 of Komarekiella atlantica HA4396-MV6. Taxonomy (GTDB): domain Bacteria; phylum Cyanobacteriota; class Cyanobacteriia; order Cyanobacteriales; family Nostocaceae; genus Komarekiella; species Komarekiella atlantica. Next base: position 30,155 of record JAHHHK010000022.1, on the reverse strand, counting down.
GCGAACTGTAATATGACCTGCTATTTCTTCACTAAATCCAAGCCGACCAAACAGGCGAAAGGCAGCGGCTAGATGTTGCTTGCGGTGCAGGCGTTCTTCTTCAACTTGCTGAAAAACGGGGGGTTGCAGTCTATCGAATTTGAACATGTTCTTTTTTTTCCTCCTTGCAGGGAGCGTTAGAATATCTAAAGCGAAACCACTTAACGCTTTCGGATTCTTGAGAAGCTTCTAGTTCGACGACTTTTTAAGTCGTCGAACTAACTACTTGTAATTGTGCATGACCTTCTGAGAAACTGTTATCTACACAGCGCCATACTGTATAAAAGTATTTCTGGACTATTAATTAACCATTGGTCTTTCGGCAGTGATTTCAAGATAGTGTTTGTCATCTATTTTCTCTCTTGAAGAAGCGATTGACATCAATAAATATTAGACTTCAAAAAGGATTATAGAGTAAATAAAAATACAGCCCGTTTTCTTGCCATGTTCTTTCATTTGAGTCAACAGATACTAAAGGAATTCCCCAGTCAAGACGAGCGGTAAAGCGATCGCCTTGTCTCCAGCGTAACCCCAACCCAACAGAAGCTAAAGTATTAGGATTAGGAGCGTCTCTACTTGAATTATTCCAAGCGACACCGAAATCAGCAAAGGGGATGACCTGTAAGGTGCTATCTATTTCGGGTAAACGGAGTATAGGGATTTGCACTTCAGCAGATGCAAAAGTACCATTATCTGTCAATAGGAAATCTTGACGATAGCCCCGAATACTATCTTGACCACCTAAGCCAAACTGCTCTAAAGGCAGAAGCGCTCTCGATGCTAGTTGTGTATTCAAACGGAGTAATAGTAAGGTTTCAGGAGCTAAAAGACGTGCCCACTGCGCTTGACCTTGCCAAGCAAAAAAACGACTATCGGGAGGGTCTTGATTAATCGTGGCATTCAACGCACCGATGCCCAAGTTAAATTGAGAACGTAAAGCGATGACTTCACGGTTATTCCGACTTGTCCATTCTTGAAAAAATCGCAACGCAGATACCCTGGTGCGTCCTCGTTCATCTGCTCCTGGCGAGAGTTCATTAGGGGGAAGTTCAACTGGTTCTTGAAACAGCCGAGAAGATATTTCACTTTCCCGTCGGGAGGCTGTCAACCCAAGGGCTAATTCTTGTGTGGGAGTTTGAATTAGTGGCTGACGAAATGTCAATTCGTAGTAGCGAGAAGCTGATTGGATATCTAGAGTGTTGAAAGGACGTTCAATAACATCACTCGATGTAGTGCCATAGTTGAAAATAAGTGTCCCGTTGTTGGGATTCAGAGGCAATGCGTAGCTAGCATCAAATGAATTACTACCATCGGTATTAGTGTAAGCTAGATTCAGACCATCTCCTAGTCCGAGTAAGTTCGCTTCACCTAGTTGCACTCGCCGCCGGAAGCTGCCAACACTAGGCGATCGCCCATTATCAAGAACTATTTGAGTATTGAAGGTTTTTGCTTCCTTAATCTGCACTTGTAGCACACTTGTACCCAGACGCGACCCTGCTGAAAGTTCCGCAGACAAGTTTTGAATCAAAGGATTGAGTTGCAAAAGTTGCAGTGCTTCCAAAAGCCGTTGCCGATTCAGAGGTGGCGATGTCGCTATTGCTATACGACTGCGAACATAATTAGAGTTCAGTCGTTGATTACCAGTTACCTCGATTTCCTCTAATTTACCTTCGACTACCTGAATTTTGATGACACCAGATTTGATTGTTTGCGGTGGGATGTAAGCGCCAGAAGTAATATAACCCTTGTTAATGTATAGTTCGGTAATTTGAGAACGAGCTTGATACAATTGCGCCAGTGAAATCGGTTTTTTGGTAAACTCAGCAAGTACCTGGGCTAACTCTTCAGGACTAAAGACTGTGCTACCAACAACTTCAAACCGTTCAACAGTAATAGTTAAAGGAATTCTACTAGGAAGCGATTCTTCCGGTGTGGGGGTTGGCGCAGAAGGGGGAAGTAGTTCTGCTGGTGGGGGTAGTGGCTGTGGTACTTGAGGCGAGGGAAGCGGGGAAGGCGAAGGCGGTTGGATATCTTGCGGTGGTGGGAGTTGTTGCGATGGTTGTACGTTATCAATCTGCGCTTTTAGAGGTTTAGAATTCATGCCGCTAAACAACATAAATATACTTAGCTGCAACCAGCACACTGCAAGCTTTTTAAGGTGTTTATCGATCATGATATTGAGTTAGGTGTCGCCAAAAACGATAAGGATGTCTAAGATGATTCTTTGTGCTATTTAAGACTCGAACCGTGTCGTTGCATTTTAATTCTTCGCATAACGTATTATTAATACTGCAAAATTTTTGTAAGTATAGGGAATAAAGAAGGCGATCGCTTAATACCTTTAATACCTGAGCTATTTGCCAAAAATCTAAAATTCGCTGATTAATCGAGTCATTCACAGTATTTTCTTTGTGCTTGATACAGTTAATACAGTTAAGCATTGCCACAAGCTGATACTTATTCAACCAGTGATGTAAGTAATTAGTTAAGTTAGCTTCGAGAGGCAAGTTACTAAAGGCTTTTATATTCAGGAAATCCAAATTTGAGCCACTTTTCAGTGGTACATATAATACTTAGTGTTTCAAATCACTATTCAGTTTGATAACCACTACCTTAGCCATATACTCATGGTAACTTGATTTTTCCAGTATCAAATTAACAATACCAAATAGTGAAAGTTATTTTATCGATCCTGATAAAATTATGCTTTTAACACTCTAAAAGAGCACCTGAAGCTATGAAAGAAGATACTATCGAGATTAATGGTTTTCATGCTCATATCTACTTCGATACCGCGAGTCGTGATGTAGCTGCGCGTGTACGTGAAGGATTAAGCAGTAAGTTTGAGGTGCAGCTGGGGCGTTGGCATGACTTGCCCATTGGCCCACATCCAAAATCGATGTATCAAGTTGCCTTCTCACCCAATGAGTTTGGCCACATTGTCCCGTGGTTAATGCTCAATCGTGAGGGATTGGATGTTTTAATCCATCCTGAGACGGGCGATGATGTGGCAGACCACATGAAACATTGTCTGTGGCTAGGAGAGAAACTAAATCTTAATATTGAGTTTCTTCAGCGTGTTAAGTAGGGAGGCGTAAATAAATTAAAGTTTGTAGTAAGGACTTTAGTCCTAATAATTCTTATTTTGAGCGATGAATCGCTCACTACGAACGGAGATTATCACTTTGATACGATTCTAAAATACCACTGCGAATCATTAGTTGCGGCCAGACTAATACAAAAAATCCCATCCAAGTTAATACAGGGATGGAGATAAGAATAGTCAGCCAGATAACTTTAAATAATAACCAACTACCACTAATCAAAGTTACACTTGTGAGAATTATAGACCAGGGTTGACACCACCAAGGTTTGTATTTCCAGGGATTTACGGGCTTTTGTTCAGACATTGATTTTATTTGGGCAATCTGTAAATTAGCAAAATTACATGATCAAGTATATGAAAACTGAGAAGTTTTAATATCAATCGGGCTTCCATTTTTCTAAGGATATATATTGATTAGTCACTACATCTAGAACCTCAATAACGCCATTTGACTTTAAAACATGAAACCAGTAAATCGTGACATTTTCATCTGGATGTTTTTCAAACACTTGAACTTTATAATAAGGTTCATCTAGCGTCGGTTGACCATCCACCATTGCTGCAACCCGTATAGTTCCCTTAGACAGTCGTTCAATGTCTCGTGCTTTGCGTTGCACTTGTGGCAGCTTCCAGACTAAATTTAGAGCTGTTTTTTCATCAATTTCTTGGGTAGTCTGAGAAACTTTTACATCAGTATATTTATTGAATCCAGTGAACGGGTTTGAGTAAGTTAGCCCCATTTGAGAATGGTTATTTAAACTCTGAGTTATGGCTAGCTGACTTGTTACTCCTATCAGCAAAGAAGCTACAAGAGGGCTACATATCAATTTTTTCATGAACCTATCCCTAATTGGTGTTTATTCTCGATGATAGTTCCAAATTTTAGATATTCCCATTACTCTATCAGAACTGACATTACCGAAGTTAATAGTTTATCAACTTAGAAGCTGCTGTATTTTGTACTCTAGATTCATGGTATACGTAGTAAAAAGTTAAAATTAAAACAATAGAAATGGATGAAAAAGTTGCGCCTAAATTAAGAACCAATACTTTTCAGATAAGCACTTAGAACCTTTTTCTTGAGCTGGGAAAAAATTCAGAGGTAAAGAGTAAGGTCTGAATTCAAACATACATCCATTTGTCTCTTTACTTTGAATGAAAGATATTATATCAAGAGCGATCGCTTAGACACTATCTCACAACTAAAATGTACCGATAAAAATACTTTTAGCTCAGTCATAGCTAACTCAGTGGTTTTCTAAGAATCAAGTGCAAGGCACTGCGAACACATACTTCCCATGATTCAGGAGTAGGTTGAAAGATTTGTGCGTAAAGCATAATCCCACTCATCGTATCAAATACTAGAGCTGGATCTATATCCGCTTCAACTTCATGTCTCACTTTTGCTCGCTCAATGACAATCGCAAAGGCTTGCTGTCGAGGTTGTAAGTATTTTGTCCAGTAGATCTGAGCAAATTGAGGATTGCTGGATGCACTGCTGATAATCATGGCAACCGTTTGCCGCCCTAAAGGGTTGAGCGTGATTTGTGCGGCGTTCTGAATCAGTGCATCCATATCACCCCAGAGTGTGCCCGTGTCAGGAATGACAACTTCTTCTCTTAGGCTTTCAATCGCGTCCGCAACAAGCTCGTCTTTGGAGTTATAGCGTCGATAAATAGTAGTTTTGCCAACTCCAGCATGGGATGCGATTGCATCAATGCTCATCCGCTCAAATCCGACTTTTGCAAGCAGATCCAAGGTCGCTTGTAGAATAGCTTGATGAGATCGAACACTTCGGGGTCTTCCTAGTTGCTTTTTGGTGGCATCGTTCATAAATGCTATTATAATTTACGAAACTATTTCGTATCGTAATTAAGTGAATTATGAGCAAATATCCCCGCCCTTGCTATACAGACAGAAGCAGTACTCAGACTCTTCGACAAGGATTGGAGGAGTACTATGCTGTAAATGCACGGATCACTGACCCAAGGAGCTTGCAATTAGAATTTGCTAAAATTTTGCTGGCTCATGATGTGTCGCATGTCATTTACGGTTGTGATACAAATATGTATGACGAACTAAAAATTCTGCCGCTGACGTGGTGGACAAGCAATTACAAATTTCGAGATCACTTACGCACGCTTAAAGATCCAAGCATCAGCCCTGCAATCAAAGTTATGTACGATGACTTGGTGAAAGAGCATGGGGTGATATGGTTATATACTTCAATCTTTTTTGTGTTACCACAGCTATTGCCAGAATTGATTTCAATGTGGCGCAAGAGTCGTCAGCGTGAGCGTTTTGTTCCATTTCTTGACTTTGAACCAATGTTAGACCTTTCACTGTCAGAGATTCGTCAAGAGTTCGATCTTTTGCCTTTCATTCAATGAGTTGACCTATAGCAAAACAGCGTGAAATAACGTTAATGGCACAATTATAGAAATGGTTTGCAAAGGAAAATCGACTAGAGGCGACGTAACCAAGTTGCTTGTTCCCAGACAGCTTTGAGGGAAACCAGGTTATTGTGGTTGAACCAGTGTTTCCAAGCTTGTTTAAATTTTCCCTTGGCTGCTGCTTGCACTCCATCACTGACGGACACACCGATATGCTGCATAACGCTGGAGTCGCGGTAGCAGTCAATCATACATGCGGTACACCCATCACGAACCCGCTGTGAACTGTCAAACTCGGTAATGTGGCACATGGGTTTATCCCAGTTGTGACAACGGTAAAGGTTAAGATGCCAGTCCAGATAAAATAACTTCCAGCCACCAAGACAGCCGAATTGCTCCGGTTCACCTCGTAAATGGCGTTGCATATCCTCAATGGAAGCGGTAGGATTCACAACCGGAAAATCTTGTTTGAGCGCCTTTAAAGTATCGAAGCGCTCATCCAACTCTTCGGCAGTGTAGTCTACTAAGTTCGACTCAGCGTAACCAAGATAAGATGATGCCAGGGTGGTGAGTGGATAAGAGAAAGTTACGCTGTCAAAACCCAGCGACTTGAGGAATGGTGGCAACTGATGGTAATCGTCAATCAGTCGGCTCATAGTGACTGAGGCAGTAGTACTGATATGCCGACGCTGAAAATGAATGTTAGCATCCTGGATGCGATCGCACACTCCTTTAAGTCCACGGTTCTGTTCATGTTTTTCCACCTCAGCCGCATCAATGGAAATAATCACACTCATTAACCCAGCATCAGCTAACTCATCAATCCGCTTCGGTGTCAGGAGAGAGCCGTTAGTCACAAGCATAGTTGCCATGCCGATACTAGATGCATGAGCAATCATCTCATTTAGTTGGGGATGAGCCATTGGCTCGCCACCCACGTAAATCAAGAAATATACCCCATTCCGATAGAGAATCTCCGCTGCTTGTTTTGCTTGCTCCAGCGTTACAGAATGCCGCTCATCCATCGGCATCTTATCCACCGCAAAATTACAGAATCCACAACGAGCATTGCATACACTAGTAATCGCAAATTGACAAGTAGAAGGCCCACCATCCAGCACTCCCTGTAAGGCAAGTTGCCATAGCGATCGCCGTTTTGCTCCTAATACTGAGTTATTCTTTGACATACTATCTCCTAAGAAGATGGGCAGGGGCAGGGAGCAAGGGACAGAGTTTTTATACTTGTTAACGAGTATCAAAGACTCATTAATGGAGTTCAAAGGTGGATTAATGAGTATCAAAGACTCATTAATGGAGTTCAAAATATCCCCCCTGCCCCTCCGCTCCCCTGCCTCCTAATTCTTGCCGAACACACTACCAAGAGCACGCGCCATATTTTGCGGTTGCATTGCATCCATAGCTGCTGTTGGTTCGTAGCCGCAATGAACCATGCAATCAGCACACTTGGGATTACCACTAGCGCGGCCGTATTGACTCCAGTCAGTTTCGCCTAGCAATTCCTTGAAGGTGGCATAATGACCTTCATTTAATAGATAACAGGGTTTTTGCCAACCAAGAACGCTATAACTTGGGCTACCCCAAGGCGTGCATTCGTAATCCTTTTCACCAGTGAGAAAATCTAGGAATAGGGGATTGTGATTGAAGTTCCAGTTTTTTTCACCCGTTTTCAAGGGAGCGAGAATTTCTCGGAAAAGGGCGCGTGTTTGTTCTCGTTGAAGAAAATGATCTTGATCTGGTGCCCACTCGTAGCTGTAGCCAGGAGAAATCATCATCCCATCGGTATTTAGTGTTTCCAGGAAATCAAAGAACTCTTGCATTGCTTTAGGATCAGCGCCGTCAAAGATGGTGGTGTTTGTAGCGACACGGAATCCTTTAGCTTTAGCGGCGCGAATAGCTTTGACAGCAATATCAAAAACGCCTTTGCGATCTACACATTGATCATGCCACTCCCGCATTCCATCAAGATGCACGCTGAAAGTCAAGTAAAGAGAAGGTTGAAACTTATCCAAACTTTTTTCTAACAACAAACCATTTGTGCATAAGTAAACATATTTTTTGCGCTCAACCAATCCCCGCACAATCTCATCAATCTGAGGATGTAACAGAGGTTCTCCCCCAGGAATCGATACAACAGGTGCGCCGCACTCTTCCACAGCAGCAAAGCACTGTTCTGGGGTAAGGTTTTGCTTTAGTACGTCTACGGGATGCTGGATTTTGCCACAACCAGTACAGGCTAGGTTACAGCGAAAAAGCGGTTCCAACATTAATACTAGGGGGAAGCGTTTACGCCCTTTCAAACGCTGGGTAACTAAATACTTCCCAATATCCATAGCTTGTTGTAGATTAATTGCCATTATGGCTATCACTCCTGTTTATATAGATAGAAACACTACAGTTATGCTGATGTGTATTTAATTTGCACTTTTGTTAGTTAAGGGGCAGGGGGAGCAGGCGGAGCAGGGGGGCAGGGGAATAAATACAGACGCGATTAATCGCGTCTCTACTCTTGACTTTTGTACAGACGCGATTAATCGCGTCTCTACGGCCATTTCTCATTTGACATATCCCCCAGAAATAAACCAATACACGGCTTCTTTGAGTGCTGCATTTAGTGAAGACTGAGGTAGACCTAACTCTCGTACTGCTTTTGAGGCATCGTAGTACATAGGTTGTTTAGCCATGCGAACGCCATCCAAAGGCACTGAGGGCGATTTCCCTAGCGGTGCGAGAATTTTTTCATCAATCCAAGCAACACTGAGGGGCAACCAAGCAGGTACAGTCTGTTGGGGTGCGCTCAGTCCTGTAATCTCGGCGAGTTCCTCCAACAGTTGCTTGAGTGTTAGGTTTTGATGACCTAAGATATAGCGATCGCCTGACTTTCCCTGCTGCAAAGCTAGTAAATGTCCCCATGCCACATCTCGCACATCGATGAAATTCAAACCAGTATCTAAGTATACGGGCATTTGTCGCCGCAAAAATCGCAGAATAATATCACCTGTTGGGGTTGGTTTAATATCTAACGCCCCGATTGGGCTACTGGGATTGACTACAACTACTTCTTGACCTGTTGCAGCGGCTTTCATAGCTTCTTGTTCCGCCAGAAATTTAGATTTTTTGTAGTCACCCACCAACTTTTCTAAGGGACTTTGATGAGTTTCATCTACTATTTGACCAGATGAACCCACGCCGATCGCTGCCACGGAACTGGTGTAAACGGTGCGCTCAATCTCAGCTTTCCGGGCTGAGGCTAGTACATTGCGCGTACCTAAAACATTGTGACGGTAGAGTAACTCTTGGTCTTTCTGCCATAAAGAATAGTGGGCGGCTATATGAAACAGGTATTGGCAATCTACCATCTGTTGCCAGAGATTCGGGTCATTGAGATCGCCCTGGACAATTTCTACATCCAAACAGCGTAAATTGTCCAGATTGCTGCTGGGGCGTACCAGCGCTTTGACTGTGTATCCCTGTTGTAGCAACAACCGCACTAAGTGAGCGCCAACAAAACCTGTACCCCCTGTGACAAACACTTGCATCAACTTTGCTCCCTTGCTTCTCCTCTCCCCTTCTTCTTAAACCGGGGAAACCAATCATCTAAAATGGCGTAGACCACAGGGACGACAATCAAGCTAAGGATAGTCGAAGTTACCAGTCCGCCTGCGATCGCTACAGCCATAGGCGATCGCAACTCGGAACCAGCGCCTAAACCCAAGGCAATGGGTAGCATCCCTAAAATAGTCGAGGCTGTGGTCATCATGATTGGTCTAAGGCGCACCGGGCCTGCTTTGAGGATTGCCTCTGTACGGTCTAAGCCAGAGTTACGTAGCTGATTGATGTAATCCACCAACAAGATGGCATTTTTATTTGCTAGCCCTAACAAAAAGACAAAGCCAATCAGCGAGATCATGCCGAAGTCGCTTTTGGTAACAAGTAGTGCCAGCATTGCTCCCACTAACGCCAAAGGCAAAGAGACGCCAATAACTACCGGGTCTACCCAGCTTTTGAATAGTAAAATCAGTACCACAACAATGCACAGTGCCGATAGAGCCAGAGTAGTACCGAAACTACCAAAAACCTCACCCAAGCGGGCCGAATCCCCTCCCAAGTCCAAGGAAACACCAGAGGGCAACACCGCGTTAGCTTCAGCTACCACTTTGTCAGTGGCATCACCCAAAGATAAATTCTGACCGAGGTTAGCACCTATATAGGCTACCCGCTGGTTGTTCAAGCGCTCAATTTGAAAAACTGTGCCTTGTTGATTCGTTTCACCCGTCACTGTGACATCAGCGAATCCTGGAATTTTCTGGAGGCGCTCTTTAATTGCTGTAGCGGCTTGACTGAGGGCTTGGAGGTCATTGCCCCGTAATGATACTTGCAAAGGTTTTTGACCGCCAGTATCAACAAACTGAATATCTTCGACACTGGTAGTCACACCAGCAAGCTTGGGTAAAGAAGAACGAAATTGGTCTTGGAGTTCCCCAGTTTTGATGTTGCGATCGTCCTTCAGCTTCACATAGAGCGTACCTTTATTCGGCTCACCCTCACGAGAACCCACAGTAGTAAACACCGTTTCCACAGCTGGAGATTGTCTCACTACCGCCTCCAGTTTCTTCGCCACCTCAAGAGAATCATTTAAGGGATTGGGAATAGCTATTGAAGCAGCAGAAGGAGAAATTCCTGCTTGTGCTGCTTGTGCTGCTTGCCTTTGCAAAGCAGCTAAATCAGGGATATTCGGTAAAGGAGCCGTATAAGTAATATTGAACTCGCCGCGATCTAGTTTGGGAATAAATCCTTTGGGAATTAAAGGAATTAGTGCTATTCCCGCAATTAAACTGAGTACAGCTAATCCGATAACTATCTTTCGGTGCTTCAAAGACCAGTGCAGCAAGTCTCGATAATACTGGGTAAAGACTACCCATTTGTTCCCTTCTCGGCGAGATGAACCAGAAGCAGCAGGTTTCAACCAATAGATAGCCAGTACTGGGGATAAAGTCCGTGCAACCAGTGTAGATGCAATCATGGCTGCTGAGACGGTGATCCCGAATGGCTTGAAGAACTGTCCAATCACTCCACCCATTAAACCAATGGGTAAAAAAACCGCTACTGCTGTAGCTGTAGTAGCAATGACTGTTAAGCCAATTTCTTCTGTAGCTGAGAAAGCGGCTTGACGAGGACTTTCGCCATCTTGAATGTGCCGCATGATGTTTTCGACATCGATGATTGCATCATCAATAACAGTACCAATCACTAAAGCTAAAGCTAACAGTGTAATTGTCTCTAAGTTAAAGCCGTAAATCGCCATGACGATAAACGTCGCTAAAAGAGACGTGGGAATCGCCAATGCAGAAATTAAAGTGGCTCGCCAACTCCACAAAAAAGGGAAAATCACAATGATAGACAACAAGATTGCTTCCATCAGCGCATCTATTGTTGACTGGGTGGCGTGACGGATATATTCTGCTTGAGTAGCAGCTAAGGTGAGTGTGACATCCTTTAAGCTAGACCGCAGTCTTTGGACTTCTTGCTCAACTCTACTCACCACTTCCAACGTGTTGGCATTACCACGTTTGATTACTTGAAATGCTAGAGCGTCTTTGCCGTTAAATCGGACTAATGTCGCCCCGCCTTGAAGGACATTAGCATTAGTTGGCTGCACAGGGGGAGCGCTAGGAGCGCCCAATAGTGAGACTTTGAGAACTCCAGGCAGTTTTGCGATCGCACTCACGATTTGGCCATTTGCCAACTTCGTCAGTTCTGTGAGATTTCGCGTCTGACTCTCAATGGCATAGCTAATAGCAGCTGACTCATTCAGATTCAGGGGAATAATTTTGTAAGTTGCTCCTTTAGTCAGAGTCAACTGTTTGATCTGAGTTGCAACGTTGCGGGTTGATGTTTCTAGATTAGTGCCGACAACAAAAGACAGGCTAACGGCAGTTTGACCAGGATAGGTAGATGAGCGGATATCCTCAAGTCCTTCCAGAGAGCGCAGACGCTCCTCTATGGGTTGGGTGAGCTTAGCCTCTGTATCCAGAGCAGTTGCCAGCGGGGCTGTAGCATTTACCACCACCACTGGGAAAGTAATATCTGGAAACAAAGCATACTTGAGGGAACTGAAAGCCAAAAGCCCAGCTACCGTCACGGCAATCCAAAAACTCACCGTCAGCCACGAAAAGTCAATTGCCAATTTGGAAATATTGAAGCGTTCTCGTGCGGATTTTGAGCTATTAGGCTTTACCATTTGGGAAAATCATCGTGCGGTGACACAATTATTATTCATGGTTAGTTAGAACTTTGTTAATTCAAACATTGTTCCATCTTTGGGCAGAAACGGAGACCATGAACTTCCGCTTCTAAATACTTGGCCATTGCTAAATCTATCTTAAGAATTACGCAGAAGGAAGGAAAAATTTCTGATCATGCTTTGCGATCGCAGAACATGAAGTCTCTGATAAAAGTACTTGTTGCCATAAGAAAGGGAAAATCTTCATCTGCCAGAAAAAATCAACAAAATACTGTGCCAAATTGTGGTATTGGGATAGAAGCAAACACAGAATTTCTACTTTGTCTTGGTTGAGCTTGTGGAAGTAAACCTGACAAATCCGTTTGATTCTGTCAGCTTTTGTATTTCTCATTCCAATTCACCAGTATTGCTGATTATGGCAGCAGTTATAGGTAATAGCGTATCAAATTTTTTCAGAATTCAGTTACCATGCTACAGTAATCACTTGCTTTCTGGAAGTGTTGAATGACTACTAGACTAATTCGTAATTTGTAATGACGCTCCTTCGTCGCTAACGCTTCTCTACGAGAGGCTACGCCAACGCTAACGTAATTCTTAATTAACATTTGGTCGGTCGCATTTGGTTCAAGACGAACTTTACGGCGATCGCAACAAATGACAAGAATCTTACCCCTGCATATATTTACGATTACAAATATAGATTAATGATTAATTTACTGCCTATCCACACGATTCTTGTGCCTCAAGGAGCAGAGTACAAAGCTGTGTGTCGCGGCTTAAGCCAGATCAACAGCTCAACGCCAACCGTGGTAGCGATACCCATTGGGATGAAACCTTTAACTAAATACCTAGAGCAATTGCAAACAGATAAATACTTCCAGAATGATTTACAACCCAGAGTCATAATCATGGGTATTTGTGGCAGCTTAAGCAAGCGCTACGTAGTTGGAGATATTGTACTTTATCAGAATTGTGTTTATCAGAAGCAAGTTCGAGAATGCGATCGCATCTTTACAACCCAGTTGCATTCTTATTTATCAGATAAAGTATCTTTAGTCAATTCTTTGAGTTGCGATCGCGTCATTTGGTCTGCGACTGAAAAACTTCATTTAGGCGAAACTTTGGGTACTGATGTTGTTGACATGGAAGGATTTGCTGCCTTAGAGTTTTTCAATGCATCTGGGGTAGCCGTGGCAATGCTGCGAGTAGTCAGCGACGACTCTGGGCATGATATTCCTGACCTTACACCAGCAATCAATCCTGATGGTTCTCTTCAGCCTTTAAAATTAGCAATGATATTGCTTCAACAACCTATTGCCGCAACTCGACTGATTCGAGGTTCCTTAACAGGACTAAAAGTGTTGGAGCAAGTGACCAATTTGCTGTTTTCTGGTTATAAGCTTGAATAATTTTAAATACGCTAATTCTATTAATAAAGCTACAAGACTTGCCAACGAGTATCACAGATTAATCGTCAAACCTAATTTATTCAATTTTTATGAACACCAGTACACCCATAGATAAAAATAGTGAATATCAGAACTAACGTTTAGGACTGCTTCAACGAGAGTCCTCGAAACGCAAAAAACACGGCTAGTACAATACAAAGACCCACACCTAGCCATACCGACACAAATGACAACACCAAAGCAGTCAAATACAATGGCCATCCAAAACGGTACTGTTTTGTGATTTCCTTAACATCTTCTTGTTTTGCTCCTTGAGCCAATAGCCTTCCACCCTGCGATGCGTGTCTCCATAGTCCTGAGAATGCAATTGCAAGTGCCAAAAACGTTCCTGCATAAATGCCAGCCGCAACTTTTGCCTCTGGATGAAGCAGGTACTCCGCTAGCACTGCTGTAGGAAACGGCACGAAGGTAACAAACAGCAGTAGAAGTCCGTTCCAATAGAGAAAGGTATGATCGCTTCGTCGAACCAAACTAAAAATTCGATGATGATTCACCCACATCACAAGAATTGTGGCAAAGCTTGTCAGAAACGCCAGATAACTCGGATAGAGAGACAGTAAAGCTGACACTAAACCAGAGGTTTCTACGGTGCTATGGTTCGGGACTTTTATTTCCAGCACTAGTAGCGTGATCGCGATCGCAAAGACTCCATCGCTAAATGCTTCGATGCGTCCGGTTTCCTTTTCATCTGGCGTTTCCACCATGCCTGATCCTCTCTGTAGGTAATGCCTTTTAAAGTATCAGGCTATTTCTGAACGGCTGTAAACCCCCCATCAACCACCAAGTTATGTCCAGTTACGAATGCAGCACCATCAGAACAGAGCCAAACAACTGCCGAGGCTATATCTTCGGGTGCTCCAATCCGCTGTAACGGAATGCCTGCTGCAACTTGATCCAACATTTCGGGGGGAGCACCTGCCCATAGATCCGTTTTCACTGCGCCCGGACTTACCGTGTTAATCCGAATCTGATCCGCAGAATACTCAGCCGCAGCCGCACGGGAAAGGGCAATTACACCTGCTTTGGCAGCCCCATAGGCTCCGTAATTAGCAACACCAATTAATGCGCCCTGAGAAGAGGTGTTGACGATCGCTCCCCCTCCTGATTGCTGCATCGCAGGAATTTCGTACTTCATTGATAACCAAACTGATTTTAGATTGGCATTAATCTCAAGATCCCAATCTGCTTCAGATAAGTCAGTAATTTTGCCAGAGGTTCCCGAACCAGCATTATTAAATGCATAGTCGAGGCGGCCGTAAGTTTCGATTGCTTTTTTAACCATCGCTTCAATATCAACCGCTTGCGTGACATCAGCTTTGACAAACACTGCCTCACCGCCTGCTTCACTGATCAAGCGAACGGTTTCCTCTCCCTGAACCTCACGACGAGCAACGACAACTACTTTTGCTCCAGCTTTGCCAAAAGCTAGTGCAGTGGCACGACCTATCCCAGAACTTGCGCCAGTAACAATTGCAACCTTTCCTACCATTAAATTCATGACTGTTGCTCCTTAATCAACTTTGCAATCTTATCGCTGTTATGCCAGGCTTTAGCCGAGAATCACTACTCCCCATTTCCCTCTGCCCTAACCTGGATAAACGCGTCCTTTCCAAGCACCGCCGCGGCCTTGCCAGTAACGTAGGGCTGAATCTAAAGTCATCAAAGTGTAGAGAAAAGCGATCGCAGGCAAACAAAATGCTAACCAAAAAGGACATTTATAAAAGCGAATTGTAGGTAAATAAGCCAAAGTCATTAGCAGCCATGTGCATAAACCTATGAATGCGATCACCCAATTTCCCCAAATCAAACCTAAAATAACACTCATAGGTGCAACCAGATAAATTAGCGTCATTCCCAACAAAGTTCCCAGTAGCAGCAATGGAGAATAATCCAGCTGGGTGTAGGCAGTACGAGCAACCATATCCCAAATTGTTCCCAAAGTTGGATATGGGCGCAAGCTGCGAGTCAAAGTACTCAATCCTAGCCAGATACGGCCGGGGGAGGCAGTGCTTCGACTTACCTCGACTTCGCTCGGCACAAGCCGCTCAGCAACCGGGGCAGGGGAGGAATTACTTGGTTTCCCCGCCTCCTTCACAGCACGAGCTAGGGCGCAATCATCAATTAAAGTTTGGCGAATGGCTTGAATACCGCCAATTTGCTCTAAAGCTTCTCGGCGGATTAGGATACAGCCCCCAGCGGCGGCGGCTGTGGGATTGTTAGGGCTATTAACCCAGCGGAAAGGATAGAGTTTTTGGAAGAAAAAGACGAAAGCTGGGATTAAAAGTTTTTCCCAAAAATCTTCACATCTAAGTCGCACCATCACAGAAACTAGGTCTAAATCTTCCTGCACAGCTTTGGCAACCAGTCGGCGGAGATTGCTAACGTCATGCTCAATATCGGCATCGGTGAGTAAAAAATAGTCGGGTTTCTGTAGAGACGTTACATGTGGAGACGTTACATGTGGAGACGTTACATGTAACGTCTCTACAGCCTGAATGCCTTGCTCAATAGCCCAAAGTTTACCCGACCAACCGGGAGGTAATGCCTCACCAGAGATAATATGCAATTGCTGGGGTTTATTTAGGGCGTAGGCAACCCCTTCGGCAAAATTTGCTGTCCGGTCTGTGCTGCGATCGTCTACCAAAAAGATGTTCAGAGAACCAGGATAATCTTGGAGGAGGAGCGATCGCAATGTGGTTGATATCAATTCAGCTTCGTTACGTGCAGGAATGACTGCACAAACTACAGGTAATGATTCTAAAGACGTTACATCTACGGTCTCTACCTCTAATTGCTGGTCTGCTCGCCAAAACTGCCCCCAAAAACTCAGTAATCCCAACCAAATTGTCAAGGATAAGAGGATTAACCCTAATACAATTGCCGCCATGATCTCTTGCAAATTTTCAGTGACTCAGACACAATACACCGTACTGCCGTGTTCATAACTACATACTGAGTGTTGAGGTTGAATAGTTTTTGATGCAAACACAAGACAGGGTAACAGCTAATCAAGTCGCAGATGCGATCGCAGCTAGCCAAAAATATCTGCTTTCGATTCAAAATCCGGCAGGTTACTGGTGGGCAGAGTTAGAATCTAATGTCACTATTACTGCTGAAGTGGTTCTCCTACATAAAGTTTGGGGGACAGACCAAACAAGAGCATTACACAAAGTTGAAACCTATCTGCGTTCTCAACAACGGCAGCATGGGGGCTGGGAGCTTTTCTATGGAGATGGTGGAGAACTCAGCACTTCGGTTGAGGCTTACATGGCGCTGAAGTTGCTGGGTGTCTCGGCAAATGATCCGGCGATGATTCGGGCGCGAGCCTTTATTCTCAGGCGGGGTGGTATCAGCAAGACGCGGATTTTTACCAAGTTGCATCTTGCTTTACTTGGCTGCTACAACTGGCGCGGTATCCCCTCACTACCGCCTTGGGTGATGCTTTTGCCCACAGCTTTCCCCATCAATATTTACGAGATGTCTAGCTGGGCCCGCTCCAGTACTGTACCGCTGTTGATTGTCTGCGATCGCAAACCTGTTTTTGTAACTGACCCAACTATCAACCTAGACGAGTTGTATGTTGAAGGTGTCGAGCAAGTCAGTTGGGAATTACCTCGCAGTGGCGATTGGACAGATTTATTCCTCACCCTTGATGATGGGTTCAAGCTGGCAGAAAGCCTGAATTTAGTACCCTTCCGCGAAGAGGGCATCAAAGCCGCCGAAAAATGGATTTTAGAACGGCAAGAAGCCACGGGTGACTGGGGTGGGATTATTCCCGCTATGCTAAATTCAATGCTGGCTTTGCGGTGTCTTGGTTACGACGTGAACGACCCCATTGTAGAAAGAGGTTTGCAAGCAATTGATAACTTTGCCCTGGAAACCGAGGATACCTATAGCGTACAGCCTTGTATTTCACCTGTCTGGGATACAGCTTGGGTGATGCGTGCCCTAATAGAATCTGGTTTTGCACCAGATAATCCCGCTGTGGTGAAGGCTGGAGAGTGGTTGCTACAAAAGCAAATTCTGGACTACGGAGATTGGGCTATAAAAAATCGTCAGGGAAAACCGGGAGCTTGGGCATTTGAGTTTGACAATAACTTTTATCCAGATGTAGACGATTCCGCTGTTGTAGTGATGGCTCTACACATGGCAAAACTCCCTAATGAAAAAATCAAACAGGCTGCGATCGCCCGTGGATTAAATTGGATTGCATCCATGCAGTGTAAGCCAGGTGGTTGGGCTGCCTTTGATTTAGACAACGATCAAGATTGGCTTAACTCCATCCCCTATGGAGACTTAAAAGCCATGATTGATCCCAATACCGCAGATGTTACAGCTAGAGTTTTAGAAATGCTAGGTGTTTGTGACTTATCAATTGATATCCACAACCTAGAACGAGCACTGAGTTATCTCATGGATGAGCAAGAAACTGAAGGCTGTTGGTTTGGTCGCTGGGGTGTAAATTACATCTACGGCACTAGTGGCGTCCTGTCAGCCCTAGCCTTAATTAATCCGCAAAGACATCAACTCAGTATAAAACAGGGAGCAGCTTGGCTAGTCGGATGTCAAAATTCAGATGGTGGTTGGGGCGAAACTTGCCGCAGCTATGATGATCCTAGCCTTAAAGGAAAAGGAGATAGTACCGCATCCCAAACTGCTTGGGCTTTAATTGGACTGATAGCAGCGGGTGAGGCAACAGGTAAATTAGCACTTGACGCCATTGATAAAGGAATTGGCTATCTTTTAGCAACTCAACAGCCAGATGGTACTTGGTACGAAGCAAACTTTACAGGTACGGGCTTCCCTGGACATTTTTATCTCAAGTATCACTTGTATCAACAATACTTTCCCCTAATTGCTCTGGGTCGTTATCAAGCAATTCTGGAATAGTGGAAGGGGAGGGGGAAGGAGGCAGGGGAGGCAGAGGGGTAGAAGAGAATATATTTTATTTTGGGATATGACAATGAGTCTTTGAACTGGATGAATCCACCTTTGAACTCCGTTAACGAGTCTTTAATGCTCGTAAACAGGCATAAAAACTCTGCCTTCTGCCCCCCTGGGGCGAAATTAGCACAACCTGTACCAAAAGCCATAATTGCAGCATAGACGCGTTCGCGGAGCGTCTCGTAGAGAAGCGGCTTGTCGCTAGACATCGCTCGTTGAGGAATTTTAGCATAGTAGCCCACTACGGAACCGCTAACTAAACCCCAAAAACCTGCTTGTAACCATAGTGGAAACATTACGGACGAATGATTAATAACAGTGAGGTATACCCATAGTGGCACGGCAGTGCCCACTGGTGTCAACTTCAGCTCAAACACTCAATTTCCCGTAGTTTCAGATCCCCCAACCCCCTTTAAAAGGGAGCATTCGATTCTATTCCCCCTTAAAAAGCTACGGTGTACACACAAATGGGTTCGCCGAAATAGCAAATGAGTTCGTCGAAATAGCAAATGCGTTCGTCGAAATAGCAAATGAGTTCGTCGAAATAGCAAATGAGTTCGTCGAAATAGCAAATGCGTTCGTCGAAATAGCAAATGAGTTCGCCGAAATAGCAAATGGGTTCGCCGAAATAGCAAATGGGTTCGCCGAAATAGCAAATGGGTTCGCCGAAATAGCAAATGGGTTCGCCGAAATAGCAAATGGGTTCGCCGAAATAGCAATACTACAAATCTTTGGTGATCAGGTTTTTCCGACTTGTGTGTACACCGTAGCCTTAAAAGGGGGGAAGTGGGGGGATCTCAAATCTAGGTGGTACATCGAAAAACTTTGAAATGCCTATCAGACTAAGCTTTCACTTTAAGTTGACACCAATGGACACTGCCGTGCCCCTACACCTGACAATGTCATGTTGTACCGCATTTGAATGGGAACCGCTATATGCAGTCAATGTGCAACTTGGACGCACATGAGCTAAATGTTGACAAAACAAATTAAATGTGGTTAGTGACTATGTTCTACCCACTATTTTTAAATCCAAATTATACTACTTGCTTCAAGAAAGTTACTATTTCTTCAAGGTTGGGTGTTTCGAGTAAATCCAATACTTCTGATGCTTTTTCGGATGGTATGCAGTCATCTGGTAAGCCAATAATCGAAGTTCCTAAATTTTGAGCTAAGTGATACCAAAAAGCCAATTTACAGTCAGTGCTCATTGCAGCATATTCATTAATAGGAATTGCCGTTTCTCCCCCTTCATTTTTTAGCAACTGACGCAAAGCATTTAGTTGTTCTGCTTGGGGTAGATTTTGAATTTGAGCAACCAAATTTGCTGTATTGTCATTTGGCACATCTTCAAGTGCGATCGCTGGAACTTCATCAGCAATTTCGTTGTAAAGTAATGCCAACACAACCAGGCGATCGTCTACATCCAAATTCTGGAATTTTGATATACCTTGTTCTGAAAAATTGATATTTGTAGAAGTCATAAAAACCTCCAATAATTTACTAACAGATTTGTAGTAATACTGCAATTAATTACTATCAATAGCAACCATATCAGATGTATATTTAACGTTTTACCTGACTGAAGATAGATGTATATAAACCAGAGAGCAGAATAATTAGAAACAGAATATCAATCGGGCGGAGTGTAGTCTTACCTCCAAAGTAGTGAGCGAGGAATACTGAAGCGCGGATAGCTATGGTTTAGCCCGTCCTGAGTCATTTGTTAAGAGTAGAGACGCGATTAATCGCGTCTGTACAAAAGTTAAGAGTAGAGACGCGATCAATCGCGTCTGTACAAAAGTCAAGAGTAGAGACGCGATCAATCGCGTCTGTATTTATTCCCCTGTCCCTCTGCCCCTGCCTCCTCAATCGCCACCAACTTACCGCCTTTGAGCAACTTTAGGCGCTGTCCCCGCCACTTGATTGTGCTGCCGACAAAGCCATAGCACCATATAGCAAAATGAATTAAATCGCGCCAAGGAATGATCCACAAGAACTTTTTGGCAACTGAATCATTGAGAACTTTTACCCCAACCACCCAGCCCATTACCAACCGCATCATCCAAGTGACCATTAACCCAGTCCAACCGACTATTGAACCTCTGGTAGTAATGAACAACAATAAGCTAGTAACTGTACCGTGGGTAAACAGCAATCCCAGATAACTCCAAGGGCGAGAAACGCGAATACAACGCGCCCAGCGGATCTGGCGCTGGATGGCATCAACTAGGGTACTAGTTGCCAAAACATGTTCAACTACATAATCAGATAGCACAACCTTGTAACCAGCTTGGGCTGGTAGATAGCCAAGTTGGAAATCATCTGCTAGATAATCAGCGATCGCTCTAAATCCACCAATCAATTCCAGCACTTGTTTACGAATTACAATAGTGGAACCAAAAGCAAATTTTATCCCTTCTAGTTGATTACTGACTAGAACACCTGCATGAAAATCAGTAGCAGTCCCCAACGCTTCTAAAGTTGTTACCCATCCTTGTGCTAAGGAACGATACAGACAGGTAACAACACCAACACTCTCATCTTTTAGTGGCTGGATAACTCGTTGCAAATAGTCTTTCCCGACGCGAATATCGCTATCGGCTATGAGTAGAATTTCATGTTTAGCGACGGTGACAGCATTCGCCAGATTACTGACTTTCAAGTTTGCGCCAATGATGCGATCGCTCACCACTAAATGAATATCCGTATCTGGAAACTGCTGGATGATTTTCTCGATAACTTCTATACCAGGGTCTTGGCGATCGCGCACAGCAAAGATAATCTGGTACTCTAGATAATCTTGTTGACAAAATGAGGCGAAATTTTCGTAAGCATCGCTATCAACGCCACAAATTGGTTTGAGAATGGTAATAGCCGGATGGAATTCAGGAGTAATGGGATGAGGGTGATTCAAGAAAGCGATCGCTGCATAAATCCCATAGCAGTAAAACAAAACAGCGGATAGACAGAGGATTAATAGCAAGATATTAATAATTGTCATCTAAATTTATGAAGTATTAACACTTTGAAGTAAACACAATAAAGAAGATTGGAAACTAGGCAAAAAATCCGTTCTGAGTCGGGCCAGGTTTTATACTAAATTTTCCCATTCCCCATTCCTCAATCCCCAATCCCCAATCCCTATGAATCTAATTTACTTTCTTCTGCAATCTTCTTGGGGGATGGTGGCGATCGCGATCGTCACTGGATTCCTGAGTGGTGGCAGTAGTGCTGGACTCATCGCCTTAATCAGCAGCGCCGCTACTCGCAGCAGTGCTTCGCCCCTCACATCCATAGCTTGGGGTTTTGTGGGACTGGTAATAGTCGCACTTATTACCAGCATTGTTTCGCAAGTGATGCTGATTCGTCTATCTCAAAATGCCATCTTGCAACTACGAATGCGCTTAGGTCGCCAGATTCTAGCTTCAGAGTTAAGCCATTTAGAACAGCTAGGAAATCCCCGACTGTTGGCAACTCTAACAGAAGATGTACAGGCTGTTGCGAATGCTGTATATGTGATTCCTTTCCTGTGTATTGATCTGGCGATGGTCTTGGGTTGTCTACTGTATATTACCTGGCTATCTTGGTTAGTATTTCTAATAGTTGTCAGTCTAATAGTTGTGGGAATAGGCAGTTGCCAATGGCTATTAAATAGAGGAGGGGAATTACTCGCCCTCGCCCGTGAGGATCAAGACGTACTATTTAAACATTTTCGTACCATCACTGAAGGAGTTAAAGAACTTAAGCTCAACTATCAACGCCGTCAAGTCTTTTTGACAAAACACTTACAATCAACGGCTACCAAATTTCGGCGTCACAATGTTGATGGTTTAACACTGTTTGCCACAACTACTAGCTGGGGTAAACTCTTGTTTTTTTTCGCAATGGGTTTTTTACTGTTTGCACTGCCTTACTTGCTGACTATCAGTCCCCAAACCCTCTCTGGCTATATCCTCACCTTTACCTACTTAATGTTGCCGATGGACAACATCGTTACCAATCTTCCCCAGCTTGGCAAAGCTAACGTTGCTTTACAAAAAATAGAATCACTCGGTTTATCTCTAGCTAGTCGCGCTGAAGTATCGACAGTTCCACCTACTTTTAAATCTGACTGGCACAGCTTACAACTTAAAGGTATTACTCACACTTACCAAACAGATCAAGAAGACAGTAACTTTATCCTCGGCCCCATCGACCTAACATTATATCCTCAAGAACTAGTGTTTATCGTCGGTGGTAATGGTAGTGGAAAATCTAGCCTAGCTAAACTGATAGCCGGACTTTATATCCCAGAAAACGGCGAAATTTGGTTTGACAGAGAACTAATTAACCAACATAATCGAGAGTGGTATCGCCAACATTTTTCAGTGGTATTTTCTGACTTCTATTTATTTGAAGAACTTTTAGGTTTAGAAAATACAAACTTGGATACTCAAGCAAAAAACTACCTCAAGCAACTTCAATTAGACCATAAGGTAAAAGTTGAAAATGGACAATTTTCTACCACTGCTCTTTCTCAAGGACAGCGTAAACGGCTAGCTTTACTCACAGCCTATTTAGAAGACCGACCAATTTATTTATTTGACGAATGGGCAGCTGACCAAGACCCAGTATTCAAAGAAATATTCTACACTCAGCTACTACCAGAATTACGGGAGCGGGGCAAAACAGTGCTAGCGATTAGCCACGACGATCGCTATTTTCATTTAGCAGACCGAATAGTCAAATTAGAGTATGGCAAAGTGGAATTTGACAAGCAATATCATAAATAAAACTATATTTGATACTAAGTAGTTAAGTGTAAATAAATTAAAGTTTGTAGTGAGTTAGCGCGGTCTTCCCTGCGAGAGGCTACGCGTTCACGTAGTGTCTCGTAGAGAAGGGGGTTTCCACGCCAGTTGCTTCTCCCAGGGGGAGACGCTGCTTTGTAGCTTGCTTCCCCGCAGGGGTACAAGTCGGCGAGCCGACGCCAGTCACTACAACGGAGGGAACCTCCGCAACGTGCTGGCTCTCCAACGCACTGGCTCCCCATGAGCGACTAACTGTCTTCGCAGCGGTAGTCTTGTCTACGACACCAAGGCGAACGAGCGTCACCCGTACCCCTACGCAAAAGCCAAGCTACAAAGCAGCGTCCCGGAGGGAAGGGTAAGGACTTTAGTCCTGATAATCCTTGTTTTGAGCGATGAATCGCTCACTACGAACTAGGATTTTATTTTGTCAGGACTTACGCAAAAACTCTCTGAAACTCTTATTTCTCCCTTCGGGTTTACAGTCGCCTGCGGAGGGAAACCCTCCCGCAGCGCTGTTTCACCGTGCCCTCCGTGTCGCGCCAGTTGCTTCTCCCAGGGGGAGACGCTGCGCGAACAAGTCGGGGAACCCGCCCAACGCACTGGCTTCTCTGTGGTAGCCTACGGCAAGCCGCTCCGCGTCTACGATTTTCCGTTACCTGTGCGTAAGTCCTGTTTGTGTGTAATTATACCTGCCTGCTTACTTATGAATAACAACTGAAGATTAAATTACTCTTAAACCGTGTAAGAGGGTACTCTTGCATCTAGCAAGCATCTGGTATCTTCCTAACAACGACAAAGCTGTTGTCAGGTATATTGATGAGTCGAATTAATGGATTTGTAGGACGTCGTGATTTTTTGAAATTGGCAAGTGTGCTGAGCATTGCTGTTACTGCTTTTGGCCCTAGTATTTGGAGTAAAGAGCAAGCTGCTATTGCTGATGTTCGTCCAGACAATCCCAATCCAGTCAAACCTAACGAAGCTATCAGACGCTTACTAGATGGTAATCAAAGATTTGTACATCAAAAACGTCAATATCCTGACCAATCACTTGAACGTTTGCAATTAGTTGCAAAAGCTCAGTATCCTTTTGCCTCTATTTTGGGCTGTGCAGATTCTAGAGTACCAGCGGAAATGATTTTTGATCGGGGGCTTGGAGATTTATTTGTCGTACGAGTCGCTGGTAATGTCGTTAGCGACACGATTATAGGTAGTCTGGAATACTCTACAGCGGTATTAGGTTCTCAATTGATTATGATTCTGGGTCATAGACAGTGTGGTGCAGTAACAGAAGCCATTAAAAGCGAGCCACTTCCTGGCAGAATCGGATTAATTATTGAGGGCATCAAACCATCTTTAGCAAGGGCAAAGTTAACAACGGGTGATACAACTCAGGATGCTGTAATAGCCAATATTCAATATCAGGCTGAAAAATTACAGGAAAGCTCAACAATTTTGGCAAAATTTATCAGTGAAGGTAAGCTAAAAATTGTTGGCGCTTGTTACGATATCGAAACTGGGAAAGTAGCTATTATTACTTAATATAGTGTCTACCTAATTAGTCTCATAAAAAATAGGTAATACTAAAAAATATTACCTATTACTAATTTTCAATTTTCAAACCAAAATCTAGCTGATGTACGTCTAAATTCAAAAATCTAAACTCGGCCAATCTGGTTCACGATGATAGTACGTCATATTGTCAAATTTCCGCA
The DNA here is from genome assembly GCA_019359395.1 of Komarekiella atlantica HA4396-MV6. Lineage (GTDB taxonomy): Bacteria > Cyanobacteriota > Cyanobacteriia > Cyanobacteriales > Nostocaceae > Komarekiella > Komarekiella atlantica. Next base: position 5,437 of record JAHHHK010000022.1, on the reverse strand, counting down.
GTTCGACTCGGTGAATCAAAAATTCTGGGGAATTTAACAGCCATTGCTGATTTAATTCAGAAAGCATTGTGCTGAGATTTGTACGGTCTAAATCTGGTGAAATTTCACCAAAATAGCCTAATGTAACATGGGCTGTGAAGTGATAATGCTGTTCAATACCCAAAGCAATTAACTTTGGATTTTGATAGATTGTGCGGCGAAATTGAATAATTTGCTCGTAGCAGCGTTCATCTTGGGGTACTAAACAGACACCTACAGCTCTTGGCATGACTATCAATCCCAGCACTTGCCAGTAAATTGGATTAGTCTCGCGTGTCATGGATTGTTGATATTGCCGAAATATTTCAACACAGCAAGAGCTTAACTGTTGTTCAAATTCAGGATTTTTTTCATAGGCGTCACGGTAAGCACTGTCCCAAATCAAATCCGCCAAAGTCAGATGAAAGCTAGCAGGAGGTACAGGGATAATCAAATCACTGTTTACGGGCAACTGCAAAAGTTCCTGCTGATAAGCTTGTAACTTGGCGTAGAAAGCGGAGTTTTGTGATTCTTCGTCCGCAGATGGGGTAATTAGCGTATAGCCAGGAAAAGGTGCTGCAATTCTCGCCCCGGAATGCGGCTGAAATTTAGAAGATTCCTGGATATGCTGGACTTGGGATCTGTAGGCTTCTGGCAGCGTCATTCTTGCTACCCGATTTAAGTAAGTTTGATAGTTGTCGTCCAATCTTCTTAGCCTCTCGCTCTAACTTGATAGATTTTAGGGAAAATTATCCAAATTAACAGTATTGATCTCAAAAGTATTTAGCTTTTTTGGTTTGATGGCAGCTGATAGGAAAAGATGAAGAAGAGAGATAGGGACAAGAATTCAAAACTATTCCCCTACTTCTTTACTCCTCCAACCCCCATTTCACTTTATTTTCTCGGAGGTTTGTCTATGCCAATTTGTGTTTATTGGGGTGAAGACGATTTTGCTATAGAAAAAGCGGTTGCTCTTTTGCGCGATCGCGTCCTCGATCCCCTCTGGACAAGTTTTAACTACACTTCATTCCCTCCAGATCAAGCTGATGCTGCGATCCAAGGGTTAAATCAAGTAATGACACCAACTTTTGGCGCTGGTGGGCGCTTGGTGTGGTTGATAAATAATACTCTTTGTCAGCACTGTCCAGACAATCTGTTGGCAGAATTAGTAAGAACACTGCCACTAATCCCTGAAAACTCTTTTTTATTGCTCACCAACCGTAACAAACCAGATGAACGCCTCAAATCCACGAAATTATTGAAACAATTCGCCACTGAGTTTCGAGAATTTCCGCTCATCCCACCCTGGAAGACAGAATTATTGGTGCAATCTGTGAATCAAGCAGCTCTTGCTGTAGGCGTGAAACTGACTCCCAAGACTGCCCAATTATTGGCGGAGTCTGTAGGTAACGATACACGACTTCTCTACAATGAGATCGAGAAATTACGGTTATATATCGAAGGTAGCAATAAGCCTTTAGACGTAGCTACCGTTACACAGTTAGTCAGAAATACTACTCAAAATAGTTTACAATTAGCAGCAGCAATCAGAACAGGGGATACAGCTAAAGCTTTGGAAACATTGGCAGATCTCATCAATGCTTCCGAGCCTGGTTTGCGGATAGTTGCAACACTGATTGGTCAATTTCGCACCTGGCTATGGATCAAGATCATGATAGAAAGTGGTGAACGAAACCAACAGGCGATCGCCTCAGCTGCCGATATAGGTAATCCTAAACGTATCTACTTCTTACAGCAAGAAATCAAGTTCCTATCTGTAGAACAGTTAATCTCCTGTCTACCCCTACTACTAGAGTTAGAAATAAGTCTAAAGCAGGGAGCTTCAGAAATGACAATACTTCAAACTAAAGTAATCGAACTGTGTCAAATATGTCGAGGAAGTTGACAATAAATATATAAAGTCTGATGGATTGAATCTTAGCCGGAACTTACCACTCCTGAAATAGTTCAAAGTCATTATCACATCCCTATTACAGTTCAGCGTCACACACCAGATGAATAACATTTTCTCTTTCTTTTTTCTACCCAGCCGAAAGCGATGTCTGACGAGCAGCCCTAATGCTCAAGAATTTGCTCCATCTGTGCGCTCATCATCGCGCCTCAAGCCGATGCTCAAACTTCTCTTTGCAGCGCTACCTCACCGTTACGCCTCTACTATTTCTCAATCCTTGCTTTTGGGCCTAATAACTACTACTAGTGTGATTTCCAGCACTGTGTCATTGAATTCAAAAGCTTACGCTCAAACAGCAGTTAACAATACTGAAATTAATAGCTATGCCCAAGCCGTGTTAGCAATGGAGCCAGCTCGTCAACACGCCTTTGAAGAAATTAAAAAGCTTATTGGTGGTGGAGAAATTCCTCAGATTGTTTGTAACGACGGGAATAGCATAAATGGTCTTCCCAGGAAGGCTCAAGATATTGCAGTGAATTATTGTACGCGTTCCCAAAAAATAGTTGAAGATAATGGTTTGAGCATTGATCGTTTTAATAAAATTACTATGGAAGCACAAAATAACAATAATTTAAAACGACAGATTTATAATACATTATTACGTCTGCAAAAAGCTCCTGATTTTCCATAGACAAAACTTACAAACAATTTAGAAACTATTACATTAAAAATGAATACTTTCGTTTACTTAAGATTTAGTTAGTAATAACCAATGAATGTTATGGTCAATTATGGCGACACAATATTTTAGTTTCGTCTCATTAGGTCTTTTGCACAAATAATCTGAAAATTATCTAGGCGTAAATTCAAACGATACATGAGCGTAAAGCGCCAGACTTTCCAGCACATGATTGAGGTAATGAAGCGTCACCAAAAAGGGGAGATGAGAGAACTGGGGAGAAAAGAGAATTAAAATAATTTTGGTAAATAACTCGAATACACTTACTGGATAAAGAGATAAACATTTGCTTATCTCTGATTCTTGTATTTGCTCCCCCTGCTCTCTTCGCTCACCGAAAGACTTAGTTCTTGTGATAAAATGTGTCTTTCTTTTGACAGATAACAAATTGCTCTCAAGTTGAAAATGCATTATGTACTGTGGTAGAGGACTTTTTGCTCTGACTTCAGTACTATAGTCAAGAAACAAATTATTGGAAAAGTCAGAATTCCGATACATACTCAATTCTCATTCACTTTTGTTAAAGATAAACAACTTTTAAATTAATGTTGTTACTAGATAAATAATCTTGGAAAAACAATACGAAATATGGATAACACAAACAAAATTGATAGTACTGCAAAAAATTTGAGTCAGCAAAGAATAGACACTGAAACTGAGATATGTTCTGAGTCATCGTCTAACGAACTGATACAAACAAATAAAACAATTAATATAGATGGTCAGCGCCCAGTCGATCCTAGCAACATTCAAGTTAAGGAAACAATTAATATCGATGGGCAGCGTCCAATTGTAAAAAATGAAAATCATTATGACAAAACAATCAATATAGATGGTCAACGCCCGATTGCGAAGAGCGATTTTCAAGAGCATGACATGCTAGCTGTAGACGGCAACCGCCCAATTGATCCTAACGATTTAGAGATTGATGAAATTCTTGACATAGATGGTCAACGTCCGATCACTAAAAATGATTTCCAAGTTCAAGATACTATAGATGTAGATGGTAGCCGCCCTATAGTTTCAGATAACACTGTTGATTCCCAAATTTCAACAGATTATATAGACTAAAATCACCACTTTTATTGACATTGTAAATTCAATAACAAACTCTTTAAATTGACTAATACAATGCCAATTTATCTTGAGTTTTACAACAAGCTAACATGTAAAAATTGCTAAGTCGGATGAATAATTTCGATGTCAAAATTCTTGAAGAAAATATACTTTAGAGGTTGTTTAAAAAGTTTTTCACTGTGACTTTAGGCAATTTTAGATCCCCCCTAACGGAAACCGGGAATCAAAGTCCCCCTTTTTAAGGGGGATTTAGAAGGATCTAAAACTTTTGATACCGACAATAGGACTTTTCAAATATCCTCTTAACTAGGAGAAAAACAACGCCTGGCTTTTGTACTACAATTAATTACTCGTCTTAGCTACTAATATAGATTAACTCTGTTATTTACATTGAGTAATTTTATAGTAATCTTAATTGATTCCTGAAAAGATAATAAATTATTTCTTAGTTTAAGCTAAATAATTAAATTTCAAAAATCAATTCTGATTGCAGTACTAATCTTCAACTGTAGCGAATGCTTGTCGTTTGGTATGAATGTTTTTCATGTGCTTCTTTACTGTATTCAGAGTAATGTAAAGCTTGGCAGCAATTTCTTTGTAGCTGTAGTTGCTTCTATAGAGAAACCAAATTTCGGCTTCTCGCGGCGTCATCTCAAATTTTTTAACTTCAGTGTGGGCTAAATTTTTTAAAGACTCGTACCGATTTTCTATAGTTACTAATAAACAAGGCTGATCAAACCAATCTAAATCCAGCAATCTCACCCGAATGCGAAAAATATTTGACTTGTCGAGTACAATTTCATCTGAGACAATAGTGAGTTGATCAGAAAATTGCCTCCAACTGTTAAGTAATGTGTCGCAAAGATGCCAAATAGCTGACGGTACAAAATCATGGCTGAAATTGCCTTGATTAAATTGACAACAAAGACGAAGTGCAGATGCATTGGCATGAAGCAGTTCACTAGCCTCGGTTAAAATCAATATACCGTCTTCTAGTCCTTCAATTACTTCTTGTAAGAAATAAGCTCGCTTTGAGTCATGCAAGTCAATATTATCTGACTGTTTTGGTTTAACTACTATTTGTGCAGATGTCTTTGTTAGAGTAAACATATAGGATTCTTCAATGCCCAAAATACTGGTTTTTTGTTAGAGGAGTTGAAATATGCACTCTCATTTTTGTGCATGATTATCTAAGTAGATTTGGTGAATATTACACACCAATCATGCTATTTAAGCTAGATGTTTGTGTTATTCATAACATCTGCCCTTAAAAGTGCTATAAGACAACAGTTTATATAGCTTTTTTGATTTATTAAGGCTACATAATTTAAATACAACTCTTAAATTGTCTATTTCGGATGCAGTTTTTATTAGGTAGCGATCGCCCCAAACAAAGAGTGGTTAGATAGAACACGTAGAGACGTTACAATGCAACGTCTCTTGGTTGCAATCATTAATTGAATTGGTATAATTTATTTACGAAATATGCTAAGTTGTCAGTACTTACGCATTAACAAAATAGTCAAATTTTTATATGATTAGTTAGTATTATTAAAACATTCTCTAAGAGGATGTTTGAAAAGTTTTGAAAAGTCAAATTTTAGGCTAGTCGCCTTACCATAATACGGATCATGGCAAGATAAACAAAAGTCTCGGATGTTTCGGGTAACAGTTCATAGTCTCTGACTAGT
>JAHHHK010000021.1 GCA_019359395.1 Komarekiella atlantica HA4396-MV6 | reverse complement strand
AACGCTTTACAGAAATCATCTACATGACAGAACAAAGCTGTCTTTACTAAACATAGGACAGGCTGCTGGATTTGTTGTTATTTTCAGCTTACTACCTGTCCTTTTCCTTAACCCGAACTCAGGTTAACAATACATCAGTTGGGAGAATTGCTCTTCCATCAGGTCGCATAGTATCTGAAGCTACAAAAACTTTTGAAGAAGCTATAGATAAGATTAAGCCAGCAATTGCAAGTATAGTTAATAAGTTCAAAGAGTTAAGTCCAGAAGAAATGGAAATCAAGTTTGGTATAAAGTTGAGTGCAGAAGCAGGAGCGATTTTAACTTCAGTGGGTGGAGAAGTTAATTTTGAGATTACTGTGAAGTGGAGTAAAAAATAGGATAGCGATTTTATTTATGTCAACTGAAGGCTACTCACATACATTAAAGGCGGCGATCGCTCGGATATACCATAAAAATGGAATCACAGTTGTCGGTGCTGGTTTTTTAATTGGCGATCGCTATCTTCTTACCTGCGCTCATGTAATTACGGAAGCATTGGGGATTTTTAGCAATACTGAAGAATTGCCAATTGGCATTATAGAGCTTGACTTTCCCCTGATTGCACCTGGACAAAAACTCAAAGCAAAAGTAGTATTTTGGCAGCCTGTTAATCCGCCACAAATTGGAGAAGATATTGCTGGACTACATTTAGAAGATGCTCCACCAAATGGGGTGAGTTCTGTACGGCTTGTCACTGCATCAAATTACTGGAAACATCCGTTTCGGATATTTGGCTTTCCCCAAGGACATGATGTTGGTGTGTGGGCTACAGGTGAACTGCGTGATGTACAGGCTAGCGGATGGATACAGATGGAAGCGATTCAAGTGACTGGCTATCAGGTTGAGCCGGGGTTTAGTGGTGCTGCTATTTGGGATGAATCATTACAGGGAGTTGCAGGAATGGCGATCGCCGCAGAGAGAAAGCGAGAAGGTGTGAAAGCGGCATTTATGATTCCGGCAAAAGTGCTAGTGCAAACATGGAGTTTTTTAAATCAAGTTCTTCAGGAGGAACCTAAAACCTCTCCTGAAAGCCAATCAACACTAAAATCACCACGTCAGAAACTTCGTATTCAAGAGGAACTTACAGATTTACAAGAAGAAAGAGAGGCTTGTAACAGTCAATATCGTTCAGCAATAGATGAAGCTGAACGAGTTCGTTTAAAAAGAAAACTTGATGATTTCGACAAAAAAATAGATGACTTAGAACGTCAGGTAAATAATATATAAATCAGAGATTATGTTTTTCAATAGATATTAATTAATATTAAAATAAAAAAATATTTTATTGGCATGGTAAATGATGATAGACGGAAATTAATTAAATTAGAATATGCTAATTTAGTGCAAGAACAAGAGGCTTGTAGCAATCAATATAGTTCAACAATAGATGAAGCTGAACGAGTTCGTTTAAAAAGAAAACTTGATAATTTAGACAAGAAAGTAGATGAGTTAGAACGTCAGCTATATAGTAATGATTTAAATGCAGATGCTAATCGTCGCTCTCGCGCATTGGAAGATAAGCTGCCTAAAATTGACTTTAAAAAACAGATTACCACTGTCAAAAATATTTTGGAGCAATTTACAGAAGATGGGGCTGCGCTTTTTTTGATCAACGATAGCTTAAACATGGCAGGGGATTTATTTAGGCTAGAATTTAAAAAAATGTTAGAAGAGGAAACAACAGACCTCAAGCATTATGAAGTAGCATTCTCGATTGGTAGAAGATTAGATGAAATAGGATTTCTGCAAGGATTAGGAGGACATCTAGGCATTGATGAAATCGAAAACGAGAGAGAATATTCAACAGTAATTGACAAAATTTTTGGGTTTATAGGAAATGGGAGTATTGTTTTCATTGAATTAAGAAAAATAAATTTATTATCTAATAGAGAAGATTTCTTTTCCTGGTTAGTCAATAATTTTTGGAAAACATTAGTCGAAAAACTCTCTTTGATTTGCCAATTTAAAGATATTGAGCAAGTAAAATTTATATTTCTTGCTATGTCAGATACTGATATTTGTAAAGAATATGCAAAACTTTCTTGTTTTTGTACCGAAATAGAATTTGATAAATACAAAATTTTGGAAATTCCCTTAAAAGAGTGGAGTGAGAAAGATATTCGGGATTGGCTAACAAAACATTCAGGACTATCCAAAGAAAAAAATACTGCAATTGCTAGGGATGTTTACGAGTCAAGTCGGGGTGGAACTCCAAAAAATATCCGTGATGCCTTAATGAGTACACTAAGTTAGCAAATTTATGGAGTAGCTTATGAGTTTTAGTACTAGATTAACCTTTGAAAACAAACCCGAACGCCGACCAGAAAATCCACATAATCCACATAAGGATTCACCAAAATATCCAGAACCTTATGTAATTTCTTCAGAATTAAAACAAGCTGTTAATTTAGCAATCTATCTCAGGCGACCATTATTATTAGAAGGAGATGCGGGATGTGGTAAAACTCGCCTAGCTTCGGCTGTTGCCTATGAGTTAGGATTACCTCTCTACCGTTGGGATGTGCGTTCTACTACAAAAGCTCAGGATGGACTCTATGAATACAATGCGATTCTAAGATTGCATGATGTGCAAACAGAGAAAGTAGTGCAACAACCGCCAGTAGATGCAGCAGAAACAGAAGAGGATGAAGACCAAGAAAGGGTAAATCGTAATCCTGCTAATTCTAAGCACTACCGTAAATTTGGAGCATTAGGAAAAGCATTTAAACTCAAAAGTTGTCCAGCAGTTGTGTTAATTGATGAGATTGATAAAGCAGATTTAGATTTTCCCAATGATTTGCTGACTGTATTAGATGAGCCTTGGGAATTCAAGATTAAGGAAACTGGGGAAACAATTCGCGCTACTTACTCAGGTAAAGATGCTAAAGATGATGTTATCGACTGTCGGCCAATTGTCATCATAACCAGTAATAAAGAAAAAGGTAATTTACCTACGCCATTTTTGCGACGTTGTTTATATTACTATGTAGATTTTCCTAATGATAAGGATCGGTTGCGGGAAATTATCGAAAAGCATTATGAAATTCGTGAGGAAACACTTCCGCCTAGTGCTTTAGTAGAGAATGCAATTGACAGATTTCTACCTGTGTGGAGTGAGGGTGGACTATTTAAAAAACCGGGAACGAGTGAATTTCTTGATTGGCTAAAAGCACTCCATACCTTTGAGCTAAAACCATACAATGCAGCACAATTGAAAAAAGACAAATTACTTCCCTACCGAGAGTTATTATTTAAGCTTCAGCAAGACTGGAAGAAATATGCCAAAGCCTCATGAGTCCCTTTAACCCTGAAGATTTAATTACTCGCACCTTTATTCGCCTACGCCAAAGTGGTTTTCAACTTGGTGTGGGAGAATTATTGGCAGCAAAAGAAGCAGTTGAAGGGGGATTTGGTGAGACTCCAGAAAAACTAGCGCAGACATTGAAAATTTTATGGTGTCACTCTCCATCTCAACAAAGCCAGTTTGACCCCATCTGGGAGTCTCTACAAGTCGATTCAACTGCCAAAAAACCTGAACAAACCCCTCAGAAAGAACTAAAGCCTGAAACTCATAAAAAACCGATGGAGGAACCCCCAGAAATTTCCTCCCTATCGCCCCAGAATGCTGTAACTGAGGTTAAACCTGAACCGGAACTATCATCACTACCGATTCGAGCGCCCTTTGAACCTGCGGAAATTGAGGATACATCTGCATTACAAGCATATTATCCCATTTCTCGTCGCTCAATGGTTTATAACTGGCGATATCTCCGGCGACTTGTTGGGGATGGGCCATTAAATGTACTAGATGTTGATGCCACCATTGAGCAAGCGATTCGGCAGGGATTTTACTTAGCTCCAGTCTACCGCAGACAAGAAAGAAACAATGCCCATCTATTACTGTTGCTTGACCAAAATGGCTCAATGAACCCGTTTCATCGCTTCACTCGTGATTTAGTGGAAACTGCACTCTATGAAAGCGACTTGCAACCGGAAAAAGTAGATATATTTTATTTTCATAATGTACCTGCTACGAGTGTTTACAAAGACCTCTTTCTGACAGAACCAATTACTTTACAAACGGTATTAGCGGTTTGCGATAATCAAAGTAGTATATTGATTGTTAGTGATGCTGGGGCAGCACGGGGGTATCGGGAGTTAAAGCGAATTCGGACGACTACCAGTTTTTTATTTCAACTCAAGCGCTACACTTCTTTGATTGCTTGGTTAAATCCGATGCCAGAAGAACGCTGGATTGGCAGTTCAGCAGAAATTATTGCTAATTTGGTGCAAATGTATCAGATGGATAATAATGGCTTAAGTAATGCTATTGATATTGTGCGTGGACAACACCTACATTCACCTTTTTCATGACAGATTTAGCTGATGCAGAACAATTGCGAGAACAGGCGAAACAAGCAGTAGATAGATTTGTGTGGCGTTTTGATGAGTCCTATCGGCTATTGGCGTATCATGCGGCATTACCTTTGGTGCTGACTCCAGAATTAGTAAATTACTTACGCAATGAGTTTTTGCGCGGTGAGCAAGTTCCTTGGGTCGCAGAGGTTGACCTGTTGTTGTCTGACTTGTGCAGTCAAGTTGGTTATGAACTTTACGCAATGGAAACCCATGTGCGGGAATATCTGCTAGAGCAAATGCAGCAAAACCCGCGCTTTGGCAAGCGGCGAATGCAGGAAGTAGCCCAGGTCTTATACAGTTATGTTAGCTATTTAAGTCGGCTTAATCCGGGAAGACGGCAACAAGAAATAGAAGCTCAACGCTGGGCGGCAATGGTATATTTGGGCGATAACCAGTGCAAACAAGCAGTACGAGAGATTGCCCAACGCCTTATAGAAACCAGTAGTGAGAGAAATACTAAAATTCTGTCTGAGTCTGGCATTCGGGCAGAATTAGCACGATTAGTCCGCATTACCGAAGAACTATCATCCCAGTTAGAGCAAGAGCCAAATTTGCTAGACTACGCAAGGCTAGTACAGCGAATTTTAAGAACACCAGAGTTTGTCACTCCAGATGAACTAAATCGTTCCTATCAGGTAGACGAGAAGGAGCTGACATTCCCGCAAAGGTTGCTGCCAGAGTTTTTCGCGGAGGCTTTGAAACCTTCTAGACAGAAAGTTACTAGGATTGAAGGTTTACCACAAATAAATACTTTTGAATTTGAAGTCGCAACTGTTACGATTGAGGCTGAGACAAAAGGAACTCCAAATATCAACCTACACCCTTTTGAATTTGAAGTTGCGCGTATAGAAATTAATCAATCTGCTCAAATTAATTCAGATAATCTTCTCCAAATTGTGGATGAGATAGTTTTCACTAAAACAGAAGAACATTTAAATAGTGTTCAACTGCTAGTTTTAAAGGGAGCATTATCAAGCGAAACTTATGAAAAGATGGCAGAATTAATGTCAGGTGTAGATGCTTCTTCATCTTACTTAGCAAATAAGATTGGGCGTAATTTATGGAAAATTCTATCAGAAGTGTTGGGTGAAAAAATTACAAAAAAAAATGTTAAAAATGTAATAGAACAGTGGGTAGCTCGTCTTCATTTAACCATTCACCGTCGACTTCACCAAGCTGATTGTTTTATCGAAGACTTAGGTAATGGGGTTCAGTTAGAAATGGTGTCTATCCCTGAAGGCACTTTTATTATGGGATCTCCAGAAGATGAACCAGAACGTTCAAGTAATGAAAGTCCTCAACATCAAGTAACTGTTCAAACCTTCTTCATAGGCAAATACCCAGTAACACAAGCGCAGTGGCAAGCAGTATCATATTTTCCACAAATTAACCAAGAACTTGATCCTTTTTCATCTACTTTTCAAGGTGCAAATCGACCTGTTGAAAACGTTTCTTGGTACGATGCTATTGAGTTTTGCACTCGTCTCTCGCAACATACTGGTAAACCTTACCGTCTACCAAGCGAAGCTGAATGGGAATATACCTGCCGAGCAGGTACAACTACTCCATTCCACTTCGGTGAGACAATTGTACCTGATTTGGCAAACTATGATGCTAACTACACTTACGGTTCTGGGATGAAAGGAGTTTATCGTAGGGAGACCACCTCTGTCGAAAACTTCAGTGTAGCTAATGCCTTTGGAATATACGATATACACGGTAATGTCTGGGAGTGGTGTGCTGATCAATGGCATGAAAACTATGAAGGTACACCTATTGATGGGAGTCTTTTCTTAAATAACAGTGATAATAGTTATTATTTACAACGCGGTGGTTCGTGGAACTCCTCTCCGGTGAAATGCCGAGCAGCATCTCGCAACTATGCTTTTGCGGGTAGCAAGTCCCTTAATCAAGGCTTTCGTATTGCTTTTGCTACTAGATATTCTTGATATATAGTTATAGCAGCAGATTTTAATGAAAGTAAAGTACACAAGCTGAGTTTCAAAGTTTCAAAGCCAGGTATAAAGCTATAAAGCGTGTTTCACTTTTGAATTCTGACTCATGAATTCTGCTGCATTTAGAAAGGCAGAGGGTATTTATGACAAAAGATCAATTACTTCTCATAAATGTCCGAATAGTCTGGCGACTAGAGGGAGCAAGGGTTTAAGATTCCCACTTATTCTTCAATTGAGTTGCTTCAATTCAAGATGGGTCTAAATTACCTTATAACTTCTGTCTTCTTCAATATCTATTTTATTTTAAAATCAATACAAGATAATATATATTAAAATAATACAAATATATTAATAAATAGATTAATGGATATAAAGCAAAAAGTAGGGATATTTTCTTTTTTTTCTGGTGCAGGGTTTCTCGATTTAGGGTTTGAAGCTTTAGACCTTTTTAAAATTATATTTGTGAATGAATTTCATCCTCCTTTTATGGAAGCTTATAAATTTTCTCGGCAAAAAATGGGATTAGAAGAACCCCTTTTTGGTTATGATACCTCTGATATCAAAGACATTAGTATTGGTAATAGGCTTGAAATATTGAATAGTTATGTAAAGAAAGCACGCGAAAAATTTGGAATTGTTGGATTTATTGGAGGTCCACCTTGCCCTGATTTTTCAATCGGTGGTAAAAATAGAGGAGAAGGAGGAGAAAATGGGCAATTATCAGGTTGTTATGTAAATTTAATATGCGAAACACTTCCTGATTTTTTTCTTTTTGAAAATGTAAAAGGTTTATGGAGAACAAAGCGACATCGCCAATTTTATGAAATTTTAAAAATACAACTTATTAACTCAGGTTATTTATTAACTGAGAGGCTTATTAATGCTCTTGAATATGGTGTCCCACAAAATAGAGAGAGAATTATACTTATTGGGTTTAATATTTCATTTTTACAAACTTCAGGAATAGTGGGTAGAAAAGAATTTGAAATAAACAAATCTTTTCCTTGGTTACGACACGTTAAATACTCTTTGAAAGATATTTATTCAAAACCTTGGCCATCTGTTACAGATTTTAAAGAAAATTCTATATTAGATATGCCTGAAGGCATTGAAAAAGAGCTAACTGTGGAATTTTGGTTTAATAAAAATAAAGTTTCTGAACACGCTAATTTTATTCATTGTTTCAAACCACGTCAGGGAATAATCCGTTTTAAGACAGTAGCAGAAGGGGATGACTCCAGAAAATCCTTTAAAAGGCTACACAGATGGCGGTATTCTCCCACTGCGGCTTACGGTAATAATGAAGTTCATTTACATCCTTATAAAATTAGGAGAATAAGTGTCTCAGAAGCACTAGCTATTCAATCTTTACCTAAAGAATTTATACTTCCATCAACAATGTCATTATCCAATATGTTTAAAACTATTGCAAACGGTGTACCATTTTTAGCTGCTTATGGTCTAGCAAATACATTACAAAATTTCATTTATAGTAATACTTTACATAACAAGAAATACTATTTTGATAAATGTGAAAGTAAATTATTTTTGAATATTTAATTATGTCTATACTTACTGCAAGTAACCTTGTCTCTTTTATAGATAAGCTTCCTAAAAATGTAAATTATAATTATATCAATCACAAAAATCAAGGACTTATCCGAATTGTTGGGATTGATTTCCCGGAAGGGCCAATACGAATCAAACGCTGGACACCATCTAATGGAAAAAGCGAAATTATGGCTAGCGAAGAATCTATATCTTCGCAAATGATATGGCGTATTGCTAATGCTCTTAAACCAAGCTTACCTATCAATGTAGACAGATTGTTTGGTGGTAGCTATAATACACGATCTGTTCTAGAGTCCTTGCTAGCCCATACTCCAGAATTTTATTATTGCTATCCTGGACGTATTGAAAATAATACTTCCAATATAAAAGTCTGCAAAGGGCATAAATGCCTTTTATGGTTGCCTAACGAACCTCATAACTTAGGTGAAATTTTTGAAACAAAAACGGAACAGGTTATATCAGAAATTCCTTCTCAAAGTGCTATTTATGAGTCACTAACTCTTCCTCAGCAAGGTAATAAAGAACTAAATTCTGATTCTAAAATGCGACATGCACAGATTCAAATTGCCTTATTTATGATTGGGAAACAATTAGGCTATAAAACTTGGGTTAATCAAAATAGCCAAGCAATAATTTATCAAAATAAGAAACTTAATGAATATGAAGGTATTCTTGTTTCTCTCAAAAATGAAACACTTTTTATTCCCTGCAAGGAAGCTGTTGAATGTGCATTACCGATTGATTGTATTTGGGTTAAAAATGGAGTATTAATGTCTGGAGTTATTGAAATAGAGGACTCTATAGGAATTCATAGCGGTTTAACTCGGATGAAGAATTTACAAAATAAAATTCCTCTACTTCCAACTCGCTACATTATAGTTACAGCAGATGATGAAAGAGGAAAAGTATTGCAGGAAGCAAATAAAGAGCAATTTATTTCGTTGAATACAAGGTTTTTTTCATACTCGGCAGTAGAAGAATTATATTCGTTATGCCAACGCCGTAAATTGTCAGGTATTACGGAAGAATTCTTAGACTGTTTTATGGAAAAAGTTGTGGATAATAATAAATTTTAATTTATACATTAGAGACAAACAGTTAGCAGATGGCAAAAATAGTTATAAACCGAACACAGAAAACAGCCCAATACTACGTAGAAGACCTGGGCAATGGAATTACTTTAGATATAGTGCTTATTCCTGGGGGCAGTTTTATGATGGGTTCACCAGAAGATGAACTAGAGCATAGGGAATCAGAAAGCCCTCAGCATTTAGTAAACATTAAACAATTTTGTATAGGTAAATATCCTATTACTCAAGAACAGTGGAAAGCAGTAGTAGCGCTACCGCAAGTCCAAAAAGAGTTAGACCTTGACCCATCGCATTTCAAAGGTGATAAACGACCTGTAGAGCAAGTGTCTTGGTATGATGCAGTTGAGTTTTGTGATCGCCTTACTTCTTGTACAAAAAGACAATACCGCCTGCCTAGTGAAGCAGAATGGGAATATGCCTGTAGAGCTGGAACAAGCACCCCATTTCATTTTGGTGAAACAATTACTACTGATGTAGCTAATTATAGAGGTACAGATAACGAAGGATATAATTGGTCCGGTTCTTATGGGCGAGGGCCAAAAGGAATTTATCGAGAAGAAACAACAGAAGTAGGTAGCTTTGGAGTAGCTAACGCTTTTGGATTATACGATATGCATGGGAATATTTGGGAATGGTGTGCAGACCATTGGCATGAAGATTATAAAGGAGCGCCGACAAATGGTATTCCGTGGAGACAAGATAGAAATAATAATCAAACTATGCTGCTGCGTGGTGGCTCATGGTATCATAACTCTTTGGTTTGTCGTTCTGCGTATCGCTTCAGCTATTCACCATTTGACATATATGATTTTCTCGGTTTCCGAGTTGTATGTAACGCGCATTTACTATAGCTAAAAAAATACATAATTTTTATTAATTCTTTTAATTTTAAGTATTTAGGAAATTGTTTATGGAACTTGAATTAATTATTGGATCAGACATTATAACATCTTATAAGAGACTGGCTTATAAACCTTGGTACGCAATAGCAGAATTTGTTGATAATTCAACTCAATCATATTTTAATAATAAAAATATTTTAGATACAATTTTTATTCAAGAAAAAGTAACTCTTGCTATCGCTATCGTATATGAACAAGATCAAGATTTGTTCAGGATAACAGATAATGCAATGGGTATGTCATATGAAGATTTAAGAAACGCTTTACATATAGCTCGCAGACCTGATAATACTCATGGACGTTCAAAGTATGGTATGGGTTTAAAAACAGCTGCTTGTTGGATTGGTAATACATGGACAATTAGGACTAAGAAATTGGGAGATACAGTAGAGCATTCAGTTTTAATTGATGTCGAAAAACTTGCTTTACAAAATGGGAATAAACTTTCTTACTCAAGTGTTAGTGGTAAATCTCAAGATGAACATTATACGATTATTGAAATAACTAATCATAATCAAAAGTTTCAAGGGCGTACAATTGGTAAGATTAAAGAATACTTAGGTTCAATTTATCGTCAAGATTTACGTAAACAAATATTAAAATTAAGTTGGCAAGGAACACCATTGTTTTGGAGAGAGCCAGAATTACTTAAAGCTATTGATGGCTCTACATACAAGAAAAATTTTGAATTTGTTGTAGATTATAAAAATGTTAATGGATGGGTAGGTATTCTTGAGAGTGGCAGTCGAGCAAACGCTGGTTTTTCAATTATTCAATATGGTCGTGTTATTAAAGGATGGCCGGATTCCTGGCGACCTTCAACTCTTTATGGAGATCAACCTCAAGGTTCAAATGATTTAATCAATCAACGTTTAGTAGGTGAAATAAATTTAAATGGTTTTGAAGTCAGCCATACAAAAGATGACATACTTTGGCAGCGCGATCAAGAGGAAAAAGTAGAACAAGAATTGTTGAAATCTTCTAAAGATTATCGTGATTTCGCTAAAGAGTATAGGAAAAGAAAAGATGATTCACGAGGCCCATCAGAAGCAGATACTAAAATAGCTATTGACGAGTTAAAAAAAGAACTTTTATCACCTGAAATTATAGATAAAATCTCAATAGAGCCTGTACCAACTCAAGATATTGTTGATGAAGTTGTTGGCAGAATCTTACAGTCTATAGCAGAGAAGCGGACCGAAACTTTTAAAGCCGAGATTGGTGACATTATAATAAAATTATATATAAACTCAGATATGTCTCCAAATGACCCGTATGTTACAGTTGAAGCAACAAGAGCATCTGAAGTAATTGTTATTGTAAATACATTGCATCCTCATTGGCTTCAGCTTAAAGGTAGTGATGGTGTTCTCAACTATCTTCGGCATTGCACATATGATGCAATTGCAGAATGGAAAGTAAGACGTAAAACTGCAAAAATACATCCCGACACTATTAAGTTAATTAAGGATCAGTTTTTACGTTTAACACTTGAAATAGAAGAATATGAGGAAAGCGATGATACCACTAAACTGGATGATACTATGTAATTTAAAAAATGTCATTTTGAGAATTTTCAAGCCCTGATTTTTTCAAAAAGTTCACTTGGAAACTTTAATCTGTAATTTTTGTAATTGGCGAGGAAAAACAGCTAATCCTATGGTTATAGATTCATATTTTGGAGATGGAATTAATCAATATCACAGAACTATTCTGGAGGCTGCTAAAAAATATCCTGTACTTCCTTACCCTATCTGTGGCGAACCTCTACCAAGGTATCCAATTTGGGTAGAATATTGAGACAATTTTGGGGAACAAGATTCAGTTAAATACGGAGTATTTAACAAGTCCGAACCAGATGCGATCGCTACTCGTCCCACTTCACCAGCATCCCATCCACACAAGCGATACCCCACTGCGGAAACTTCGCCAGCAGCTTTTTAATGACAATTTCTAAAGCGGGGTCATCTTGCCAACATTCCAGTAAAAAGTCAAAATCAGGCTTTTCTCTAAGAATCCCTGCCATTTTAAGCTTCTCCATCCGCCAGGGCCTAGCTTTTGACCGAACAGCAATCGCCTCACTCGACCATTTATCAGCCTGTGGCGCGGAACTTGTGCTTCCATGATCCGCTTGCAGCACTCCACCCGAAACTGAGTTTTCAACCGTCAATGTCCCTTGCGCGTCTCGTAGAGAAGCAGGTTGACTCTGTTCTACAAGCTCTAGTGTTTTTGCGATCGCTAAAGTTGAGCATTTTTTATTTTGGACGACAGAGGGGGCGGAACAATTGCCTCCTTGACAATCTTTCTCCTCTTCACCAGTAACTTGGTTTTCTTCCTCCAACTCTTCAGATTCATCTGGTACAACATCCACGAGCGTCAGCGACGTGCAGTCATTCGCCGTAGGCGATTCCTCTTGTTCTGACGCGCTTTCAATGCATGGAGGCGACGCGCCCCTCAAAGGCGCGTGAGCCGTCTCCTCAACTTGTAAATTTTCACTTGGCGCGTCAGAACCAACTACCATACCAACAACCAACTAAGGTTGTTGGTAGGTAGTTTTGGGGTAGTTAGAAACGTTGTTAGGTTTTTAGAACCCTTGCAATTGGTCACTTTTTTGACCATTCTTTTGGAATGATTCCAAATCAGGCTGGATTTGTTCCACTTTGGGATGGTTTTCATTCCGTCCGGGCTGGTTTACTTTCTCCCCCGTGTGGACGGCTTTCTCGTCACAAGAATTGGTTTCCGCAGACGTGGACGATTCCCAGTAAAAGCGATTGTAATAACCGTGAAGATTGCGAACTCGATACCCAATCAGCCCAGGTCTACCGGAAGGTAAACGACCAAACACTTCCTCAAACTGAAATAATCCTTGGGCAGTTAACGCCGCCCCTGCTTTTTGCAAAGATTTGTAGGTGAGGTTAGTATCGAGTTTATGAGCAGAACCCCCGAATTGTTCAGCCGCCACGCTATCTAACCAAAGCTGCTGCACAGATGGAGGCTGTTGACGAACCCAGTTAATATCCTCAATTGATACTTTGCAATGTGGTCTAATCGATTTGTCCGCGTCAGCAAGTTTCCGCTCGTTTCGCTGTTTGCTGCCACCGTTGATTGCTTTTAATGCTGTAGTCATATTCTCTCCTCAATTTACCCATGACAATGTGGGCGACATTGCACCTATGCCGCGTTTAAGTCTTTTAGCTATCTCAAAGCGAGTCTTTATTTACTGGTTCTCGTCTTTCCAAAAGCGCAACTCGTCTCGGAAATACCTATCAGTCTTTTTCGATTGCTCTTTCCAAGAATCCCAAGCAACCACCAATTCCTCACCTAAATCCTCTACGACTTCCCCCCTCTCGACATACAAAGTACGGTATGGGTCAGCGTGAGCAACAATAGAACCAACGCCAATTGTGGTAGGTTGACAAGATGCGTTTTCGAGTTCAGCAATTAACTCTGTCTCTTGTGAGGTCAATTCCGCTAGATAGTCGCCTTTTATTGCCTCGTATTCTTGGGCAATAGTACGATAGTCAATCCATGTACACCCAGGAAGAGACAAAACAGCCCGAATATCGCTAACCGCTTGGGGTATCAGCTGTAATTGTTCCATCCTGTAGGCGATCGCACTCTTGTTTGGTTCACTGCCGAGGATAATTGCAGCTGCTTGAAGTGCTTGGGCGTTGTTCATTGCACTGGCCAGATTACCCAATGCAATACCCATCAGCCGTAAGCACTCAGTAGCATTTTCTTTTGGTGGTTCAACAGCCAGCGATCGCAGGTCGATTGTTTCATCCAGAGCTTTCTTGACTTGCTTATTGAGTGCTTTGGTTGCCTGTTTGGTAAGAGTATTGTTCCACTCTTGAGCAGGATGTTCTTGTACAGCGTTTTCTAAGTCCTGAATGCGTCGTTGTAACCGTTGGTTCTCAAGTTCTAGCTGCCTTAGCCCCTCCAACTCGTATAACCGTTGCTGTAACTGGATATTCTGCTCCTTCTGCTGCTTGTACAGGTTTTGCAAGGATTGGATTTGCTCTTGTACCTGGGCTTCGGCTCTGGTAGTCGCTTCTGTCTGTAGCCCAATCCTCAATTCCTGCTCCAGTCGCTCTAACTCTTGCTGATGTTGTTCTTTAATTTGGGCGTAGGCGTAGCCAGTCGTAGACATCGCTCCTGTGTATTCTGGTGGAAATGTTCTTTCTCTGGGAAATCGGACACTGGGGGCATCTAGATCCTCATTGTTGACCAGCAGCTTTTCGCCATCATCAAAGGTGACAATCTGCTGCCAAGCGTTTGGTGCATCTGCTTCAATCACTCCCGACTCCCCAAAACGAGAATGCGATTGTGATGAAACCATGACCGAATTACACAATTGCGTTTTTGATTTTTTGGTATTTCGTGGAGCAACTTGCTGAACTGCTTTGGCGAAGTCTGCGGCAGTAGGAAAGGGCTTTTCTTGGGCTGCGATCGCTACGGCTTGTTGAAGCTTTTCGGGAGTTTTGACCAGCCGGAACAAGGGGCGAGTTTGAGAAGGCTTGGTAATCTTGTTTTTCAACTCGTCGGGTAGAGTATCAACTACTCGCTTTGCTGCAAATAAATCCTTGACCCGGCGATATCCCCCGTGTTTGGTCAACTCGCTTTCGCAGTAATCCTCAAAACTGGTGTACGCGCCATCTTGGAAATAGCCGTTATCTCGCATCAATCGCAGTTCATCCGATGCCTGCCACTCGAATCGGTCTATGGCAGAAAATGTTTCTTGGATGCTGGTGTTGAGATTGCTGTAATCAAGGGTTGAAGTTATTTCTGGTTCTAGTGTCAGCATATTTATTGCCCACTATGGTAGATGCTGGAAACAGTCAGGGTTTCATGAGTACCAAAGTGAGTTTTTAGCTGATATGGAAGTCATACCAAAAGTATGTCAGCATTATAATTAGCTCACTTTGTCGTTAACGGATTGAGCAGGCGATCGCAAGCTTTGGTCGGCGGCGATCGCTTCATGCTGCTATATTCTCAGGTTCTTCTCTATTAGTTTGGGAAGCTTGACGCTTTTCGCTAAAGATTTGCTCACTTTGCTGTTGTTTCGTTTTTCCTGCTGTTTCTCCATCTTTATCTGGGACATAAACTAATAAGTCTCCAGGCTGACAATCAAGAAACTGACAAATTGCGTTTAGCCGATCGGGCGACATTCGTGGCATAACATCAGTTTTTCGTAGCCTGTAAACGGAAGTTTCGGTCACGCCGATACCTTCCGCCAGATCTTTGTTTCTGACTCTTTGTTGGGCCATAAGTTCATGAAGCTTCCAGCGAATCACTCTTTTATCCATCGTCATTACTCCACAATCCTAATATTCATAGTGGAAAAACGATTAATCTTCTTTTGGCATATACAGCTTTATTTTACATGAAAATACTATTAAATTACTTTCAAGTACTAATAATATGCATGAGATATCAAAAAATATGCGTCTCACGTATATTTATAAATAGATAGGAGGAAACAAGCGCAACGCCTCCTAATAAATAAAGAAGCGCTCACAACAGAACCTTGACAGCATAATCCAGAGTGACCGCTTGATGAGTAGCCGAAGCACTGGCGCAACCAGAGAAGGTGAGGGGTATAGGTTGGGAAATGGATTTGCACCGAATAAAAAATTACCAGCAGGACGACGACTGACTTTGAAGTGTTTGAAGCCGTACACGTCGCCTGAGATTATTGCTCTCCTGTTTGGTAATGCTCAAGTGTCACTGGCTTTGAGCAATAAATACAAAGCTGCGCTTAATGTTTTTGAGAGCGTTGTGCCAAACCACAACGTTGTTTGCATACATGACAAAGGCGATCGCTTGCCCTAGGAAAGTTTGCGATCGCCTTTTACCCCTTACGGAGATTCTCATTATGACTTATAGAACACTGACACAGCAAGCAGTTGAAAAACAAGTTCAATCTGTAGCATCCGAAGAACTTACAACTATTGAAATTAGCTTTTACGATCACGAAATTTTTGCAGGTCAAAAGCTCATAGCTCAAATTAGCTATGACCATGCAGACTTTGTAACACAACCTTGGGTAGTCATGATAAATGGTGAGGAAGTCCATCGTGCTAATACCTGGGCAAAGTGCCACAGCTTCATCACATGGCACTATACACAAGGTACATTACTAGTACAGGAGCAGCAAGAAGCCCTAACTACCAGTGGCAATGAGACAGTGGCACAGATTGCGGCAGAATGCGAGAAGTTTGAATTTGACCTGATGGACGATGGCATCTACCACGGCGACATAAAACTAGGCGAAGTCGGTTGTACTGATAATCGGTGGTGGTTTGTACGAGCATCAGAGGAGCATGAGGGAAGAATACCGCGTGATTCAGCGTTAGATGCTGTTTGGTCACTGTCGATGGTTGAAACTGATGTGAAAACTCTGTCTTGCGAGAACTTGTTAGACAAACCGTTTGAGATGCTGACGGCTGGGGAATGGCGGAGGTTGTTAAAGTATCAGCCAGTATCAGCAGAACGGGAATTAGTACCAATGATTGCAGCGTAAAATACAGGTGGGAGCTACAAATAAAACGGTAAGCTACTCACCAATTGATTTAAAAAGGGTAAGCAGATGAAGGAAACAATATTATGCTTCAACCTTTAGTTGAGCCAATAACATTTGAAGAATTTCTGGAGTGGAAACCAGAGAACGGGAGATATGAATTACATAAAGGAGTCATTGTAGAAATGCAGCCAACAGGCGACCATGAGTTAGTCAGAGCATTTCTGATTAGAGAACTCAATTTTGAAATTCGTAGATTAAACCTCGCGTATTCCATTCCTGGACAAGCATTAGTTAAAGCAGTGGACAAAAAATCTGGTTATATTCCAGATGTTTTGATATTAAATCTACCTAACCTAGCTAATGAACCACTTTGGAAAAAATCATCAACAGTTTCTCAAGCAGAATCAATTCCATTAATAATAGAAGTTGTCAGTACAAATTGGCGTGATGACTATTTCCTCAAATTTGGGGAATACGAAGAAATGGGTATTCTCGAATATTGGATTGTTGACTATGCTGCTCTTGGTGGAAAGCGATTTATAGGTAATCCCAAGCAACCAACAATATCAGTTTACGGTTTAGTTGATGGAGAGTATCAAGTTACTCAATTTCGAGGAAAAGACCGCATTCAATCGCTAACTTTTCCAGAGTTAAATCTGACTGTTGAGCAAGTTTTTCAGGCTGCTTCAGGAGAAACATTTTGATGATATCAACAAAATAACCCTAAAATATAGTCTTTACTTTCACTAAAAATCATCAATTTTAAAGCGCTTTGTTAATAGCAGAGTGCTGATTTTGTTGCGGCAAATACTGATACAATTGAACAGCAATTATGAGAGCTTCAACCATGCTTAAAAACTCTCATAATTGCTGTGAATTCACAGTAGTTAATCTACTGTATTTGCTTCGAGATGTGGTGGTTCTGCTTCTTTGCATAGCATCAGTTTTCCACAAATAAGCATTCATTACTGGATAAGCAACTGGTACAAATCAAGATACTGGCTGTGGGTTTTTATTGTCAGTTGTCGAGCGTCAATAGATAAAAAGCTGCGCTTGAACTTTTTGAGAAATTGTAAATCAATCATAAGGAAACGAATCATGACAGTTACACTTGATACATTCAAATCTCCTGAGTTTCGTGGTAATTTCTCTAAACTGCCTATTTGTCAATTACTGAATGGAAAAAATATTCTATTCGTCAAATCTGACAATATTAAACTATCAGGTTGGGTGAAACGAGTAGAAGTTGAGAATTTAATAACTCAATTACAAGCCACACTTAAAGGAAAGAAGTTCGTTTTACCTGAAGGATATGATCTTGCTTGTGGTACTCCTTTTGTTCATACTTACCGCAATGGGAATTCTGAATCAGGCTTGGCTTTTGAATGTCCCAGGATTCATGTTTTAGCTTCCAGTCCTAGAATGATTGAAGTAAACAATAAAGGTGCGGAAGCTGGGATTGGACGCAAGGGAGATATTATCGGTAACTTTGAGACTTGGCATGGTCAATCAGTTAGAGAATCACACTCAAAAGAGTTCACTACCCTTCGCACTTTACACATGATTTATTTGGTTGACACGAACGGTAGCTTTCTCCATAAAGTTCCTTTAGTTTTGACAGTTCATGGCGGTGCAGCGGCATTTTTTGGACAACAGCTTGAGAACTTTTACAAACTTGTGGAGATTGCTTACTCTGATAGTCAAGATGATAGCTTCTACACATTAAATGAACAAGCAAGAGCGGTAACAATATTTCAGCCAACATTCGATACAGAGCTTGTGGGTACAGATGCTCGTGCTGAGGTGTGTGCTGTCGTAGGATTTAACGAACCATCAGCAGAGAACGTGAAAGAGTTTTTTAACCTCTCAAATGCTGAAAAGATTTGGGGAACACAGCAATCATTATCGGGGTTTGCTTCTAGATACCTAAAGCAGTTTGAGAAGTTTCATCAGATTACTCCAGGTGTAGAAATTGATGAGTTTCCAGAAGAACAATTTGGTGAAACTATGCCAAGGAATCAAGTTGATGGTTTTTACCATCAAGTCAAACTGGAAAATCTAACACATCTACAGCAAGACGCAGACCCAGATAATTTCTAATTTAATTGGGGTGTATCTATTGCACCCCAGACTAACTAACATTGTAGGAGATATTATGTTTGAAACTCACACATCAAAAGACGGAATTACGGTACTCATTTGTCAGATGGATGACAGACATTTGAGTAACACGGTTAAGGCTTACTGTCGAGAAATCGAAAAGTGCAGAAAAGTGGTCACTCAACCATCTGCGGAAAATCAGATGATTGCAATTTTTAATAGCAATTATAGCCAAGCCAATATTAAAGAGCAGGTAGTGAATCAACTGAAAATTTACCATGAAAGATTGCAACCATATTTAGGAGAAGCATTGCTGCGTGGTTTAAATCTCAGTAACGAATTAAAAATAGCTTATGGCAGAACAGGGCAAATTAAAAATGCTTTTGGTATCACCCTTGAATTAGTAGAAGGTGATAATGACCAC
The DNA here is from genome assembly GCA_019359395.1 of Komarekiella atlantica HA4396-MV6. Taxonomy (GTDB): domain Bacteria; phylum Cyanobacteriota; class Cyanobacteriia; order Cyanobacteriales; family Nostocaceae; genus Komarekiella; species Komarekiella atlantica. The sequence continues at coordinate 110,539 of JAHHHK010000021.1, read as the reverse complement.
GACTACAAAGATGATTATTCTCATCCAGGTCATCCAAGCCACTACGGTGGTGCGGCTCGTTTCTAGTAGGAGCCTCTAGCGACTAGAGGGATATGACTAGAGTACATCTTGAAAATCACTTTCACAATGTATAACCATTCTTTTGATGTGGGTGATATCAAGTAACCTAGAAAGGTAAAGTCCCACCCTTGAGGAGACAAGTGACTCCCTACCTGCCCACAGTGACCATACTCGGAATTATGGAGGCTGAAGCTGGGAACAGGGCGCAATCAGATGTTAAGCAGGAAGACCACACTGGCGCTAACGGGGGGATAACATGGGTAAACAAGTCCTAGAAAAGTGTCTCAGTGAAGCAAGCTACAACCTGAATAACAAATGTAGACTTCATCCTCTTATTCTCGCAGCATCTCGCCGTGATAGCTGTACTCTCTGAGAAGAGGATAGGCAAATTGGACTGCCCTAAATCATCAAAATAATCGAAAGAACGGAACGAGTAAAAACGGTATAAGGGTCTGGGGAAAGGTCGAAAACCGCAGTAGGTAAGACGAGATACGGAATCCCCTTATATCGGGTATGACAGAGCGTAACTGCTCTAAGGTATTCAGAAAACATTCAATGGAGCAGAGTATGATTAGGCACAGTAAGAAAATTACTAGTGAATCTTGGAAATCACTACCTTGGAAGAAATTCCGAGCGAATCTTTTCCGCCTACAAAAGAGAGTGTTCAAAGCTGTTCGAGTTGGAGACAAGCGCAAAGCCAAGTCCTTACAAAAACTGATTCTGAGATCTTTTGCAGCTAGGTTTCTGGCGATTCGTCAAGTAACACAGCTAAACGCTGGCAAGAAAACCGCAGGTATAGATGGCAAGACCGCTTTAACTTATGAGGAAAGATTCAACCTCGAATTACTACTAAGACAGCAGAATTGGTATCACAACAAACTAAGACAGATACCAATACCAAAGAAAGACGGCTCCATCAGATACCTCAAAGTTCCCACCATTGCGGATAGAGCTTGGCAATGCCTAGCAAAATACGCACTAGAGCCAGCACACGAGGCAACTTTTCACGCAAACAGCTACGGATTCAGACCTGGGCGCTCCGCTCATGATGCCCAAAAGTAAATATATATCAGTCTGAACTCAAATGCAAAAGCATCACAAAAAGAATCCTTGAGCTAGACATAGAAAAGTGCGTGCGCCGTGACAGTTAACGCGGTATCCCCAATCAAATTGGGAGAGATTAAGAAGAACATCTCTAAGTCAACCAACTTACCTAGAGTCGAAAGACAAAAGGAACAACCGCATGTTGGTAAAGCCGGAATAGAGAGAAGGCGTTAAAACTAGAGTCCGGCAAGACTTGTGTGACAGGGTGAAGGTTAAACTACCTGAAGCCTAATTCTGACGGTATATTCGATTGCCTATTCCTACAACGCCTAACAGGAATAATCGTTTGTGTGTAGTTTTAAACATTTGAACCACACAACTTCTTCAAACGGAGTCAGCCAGCGATGAGATGGCTTAACGAATGAATGGGACACCTAAATCACACTACTACGTATCGAGTTAATAAAGCGCGGGATGACCTACAGGGGGCGACCCCTATGGTTACAGAGTTCTCATAGTAGTCCGAGAGCGGGAAAGCCGCTCACATGGCAAAGGAGAACAGGTATTCTTCACACTTGTATCGGGAGGTACGCGAGATGCGAAACGCCGAAACGGTTCTAAGTGTAATCCGAGACAGAGGGAATCGTGGTTTACCTCTGGATGATGTCTACAGGCAACTTTTCAATCCTAATTTGTACCTCTTGGCGTACAGTCGCATTTACAAAAATAATGGGGCAATGACGCAAGGAGTTACATCAGAGACTGTGGATGGGATGTCCATCAAAAAGATTGAAAAACTCATAGAAGATATTCGCTATGAACGTTTTCGATGGACACCAGTACGGCGAATTAATATTCCCAAGAAAAATGGGAAAACGCGACCACTGGGCATTCCCACTTGGAACGATAAATTGGTTCAGGAAGTAATACGTTTGATATTAGAAGCGTACTATGATCCCCAATTTTGTAACAGCAGTCATGGTTTTAGACAAGAGCGTGGATGCCATACTGCATTAACAGTAATAGACCGCACTTGGCAAGGAACCAAATGGTTTATTGAAGGAGATATCCGTGGTTGTTTTGACAATATAGATCAGAAAATCTTAATGTCAATTCTCCGCGAGAAAATCCAAGATAATCGATTTTTGAGATTGATTGAAACCTTATTAACGGCAGGTTACTGTGAGCAATGGAGATACCATTCTACACTGAGTGGAACGCCACAAGGGTCGATTGTCTCACCCATACTCGCAAATATTTACCTTGATAAGCTAGATAATTTTGTCGAACAGACAGTCATTCCAGAATATACACGAGGTAAATGTCGGGCAGAAAATCGAGAGTATTCAAGGCTCGTAAAACTTGCTTGGTATTACAGGAAAAATGGACAATTCGATAAAGCGCGTCAACTGGAGATTAAATACCAGAAAATGCCCTCCAAAGATGTCCGTGACCCAGAATACAGAAGGCTAAATTACGTCCGCTATGCCGATGATTTTCTACTTGGTTTCATTGGTTCACTTCAAGAAGCAAAAGAAATTAAGGAAAAACTAAAGACATTCCTAGCCGACAATCTTCAGTTAGAAATGTCAGCAGAAAAGACCTTAATTACTAATGCCAGAAATGAAGCAGCGAACTTCTTAGGTTACGAAATCTTAGTTCAATATTCCGACAATAAGCATACCAATGGTAAACGCTCACTTAATGGAATCACTGCACTAAGAATCCCAGCAAGTTTTGTAGAAGGAAAATGCGCTCTTTATATGAGGAATGGCAAACCCATTCATCGTCCTGAGTTAATAAATGACGATGATTTTACTATCATTAACATTTACCAATCAGAACTCAGAGGCTACGTACAATTCTACAGCTTTGCTCAAAACATTGCATGGCTCCGTAAACTCCAATGGGTTATGTGGAGTTCGTTAATGAAAACCCTTGCCTGTAAACACAAAACTAGCGTAGCCAAAATCTGCGCCAAGTACCAGAAGACGGTAAAACTTCCACAAGGAAGGAGAAAGTGTGTTGAAATAACCGTCCCAGTAGAAGGTAAGAAACCCTTGGTAACTCGTTTCGGGGGCATACAATTAAAACGCAACTTAAAAGCAACCATAGAAGATTTGCCACGAGTGCGAAAACCAGCGTTCAGAAATGAATTGATTAAACGGCTTCTTGCTTCGGAATGTGAGATTTGCGGGGCAACAGGTGATATTGAAGTTCACCATATTCATGCCCTTAAAGACCTCAAAATCAAAGGCAAGAAAGAAAAACCGCAATGGATGCAAATTATGTCCGCACGTAGAAGGAAAACTCTCATGGTTTGCCCTCAATGCCATGATGCAATACACGCTGGTAAACCAATATCTCAACGAGTCTCGCGATAACAGAGTACTGGAGAGCCGTGTACCTGGAAACTCGTAAGCACGGTTCGGAGGGGGCTAGTTAGAAAAGGAGCCAAGGCTTGGAAACCTCGCTAGCTAGCTACCCACTTTTGACAGGATAAACCACACAACCATAATGGATAACCTTATTGCCCCTCAAAGGCTAAAAATTGGAATATTCCGAGCATTAAAAGCAGGAATAAATCCAGAATTCCCCGAACAAGGTACACCGCAAGGTGGGGTGGTAAGTCCACTTCTGGCAAATATAGCCCTAAATGGTATTGAAAACATCCATCAATACAATAGAAGCAAAAGAAAAAGGATAACACCAAATACATCCGAAAAGGAAATAATTAATGCCTGCATAAGATACGCAGACGACATGGCGTTTTTCCTAAGACCAGAAGACAACGAGAAAGAAATACTTGACAAAATTAGCCGTTTCCTAGCAGAAAGAGGATTAAGAACTAGTGAGAAGAAGACAAAGTTGACCGCATCGACAGATGGATTTGACTTTTTAGGCTGGCATTTTTATGTACAACAAAACGGGAAATTTAGATGCGTTCCCTCAGAGGAAAACTTCAAAGCTTTTCGTAAGAAAGTCAAGAAAATCGTCAATCACTCGAATTATGGCGCTAAAGTGAAAGCCCAAAAGCTTGCACCAATTGTTAGAGGTTGGAGAAACTACCACAAGTTCTGTAAAATGGACGGGTCACGGTTCTCACTGTGGCACATGAATCACAGAGCATTCAAGGTATTTAATAAGGAAACCAAACAGGATAGGTACTCAGCCGAAAAGCACGTCAAACAAGCTTTCCCAAGCGTTCCCTACTCCGAAAACAACCACATCAAAGTAAAAGGAAACAAATCACCCTTTGATAGAGATGTAACCTACTGGACTGAAAGGAATAGTAAGTTATACGACGGCATAACCTCAAAGCAATTAAAGCGACAAAACCATACGTGTGGATACTGTGGACATAAATTAACCACAGAAGAAAGGGTACATCTACACCATATAGATGGCAATCATGTAAACCAGAAGACACCTAATCTAATGGTGGTACATGAAAGCTGTCACGACTATATCCACACGAGCAAAAGTGCAAGCTAAGAATATCGAAAGCTGGGTGCAGCGAAAGTGGCACGCCCAGATTGAACAGAGAGGTGCAGCGGGTAATACCGCCCATCGACTCTAACACAGATAAGAAGTCCTACTGAAGACAGAATACAGAATACCCTATGCTTGTCCTCGCAGCTTTCCTGCAAAACTAAATAACTTTAAGGCAAAGACGCATGAAACAACTCACAGGTTCTATACCCATCGCAGCATTACCAGAATCTACTGATGTTTCTGCTAAAGAACAGCTAATAGCAACAATTGAATGGCTCCAAAAAGAGGGTGCAGCAAGTGAAACTAATCTCAAGCTTTTAACTGCAATCGTGGAATCAATTCTCTGGTCTGAAGAATCATACACCAGATTTTTGCAGTGTGGTTTTGATGCAGCTATTGAGTTATTCGATATCAGTTCTCAAAATTGGGAGTTTGAAGAATCAATGTCATCACCTCATAATCCCCGAAATTGGGATGAGTACAAACGGCTTGCGGCTTGCACGAACATTGTTATCAACAATCCACCAGTATCACGGAGTATCGGAGAAAATGAGGACTTAAAATACAGCCCTCGTTGAGCCGATTCAGTACAGAGATAGTAGCAAAATTACTTTTGATTGTTAGATTCTTCCTGCTGTAGTTGTTGCACTACTTCTACTGATAAACCAGTAATCCGAGCAACTGCTTCTACTGTCATCCCTTCTGCTAGTAAATTTCGGGCAATTTCATGAGCTTTTTCTTGGCTTCCTTCTTCCTTGCCTTCGGTTTTAATTTGTTGGTAAATCACAGACTCACGCATAGTATATCTTTGATTGGACAACACGTGTATTGCTTATTCTGACTGTTCAACGTCTGTCATGAGTAAGCTTTGTACCTGTTCGATTGTTAAGCCAGTAACTTTTGCCACCATTTCGATAGGCGTCTTCTCTTTTAGAAGATTAACAGCAACACGGCGAACACCTACTTCAATCCCTTCTTCCCGTCCTTCAGTCTTAATTGATTGATAAATGACCGACTCGCGCATAATGTCTTTCCTGAATAAACGCCCAATTACTTCTTGTTCTAATACTAACCCAGCCAAGATTGCGGTGGCGGCAGCAATATTACTTTGTGTCCGGCGTTCACTAATTTTATCAACAGCTGCCGCCGCTTGTTGTAGTGTACCAACCTGGTTACTAGTATCAGCTAATACAGCAAATGGCAGCAATCCTGTGGTTCTTAAAAATATTTCTGGTGGTTGTTCCCAAAGACGAATCACAGAAAACTCATGTCGAAGATTTTCAATAGTAAAGGTGGTTTTATACACTTCTTCAGATGTAGTTTTATCTAAGTAGATTACGACTTGGTGCATTCGTTTATGAGGAAAACGGCGATACACTCGCAAGCGATAATCTGCCATCCTAAAAGGCATATTTTCATCTGGCTGGGTCTGAAATTCAATGTGCAGAACAACTTCATCAGATTGCAGCAGTATTAATGCATCGGCACGAATAGGTTCTAAGGATAACTCTGTAGGACTTAACTTGGTTAAAGTAATGGGTTCTCCTAACAACCAAGTAGCGAAATCAGGAGAATATATTTCAGCAATAAATTTGCAGGTGTTATCAAACATGGAGAGATTTTATCATCATGTAATAGTGCGAGGTGTTTGAGAGATAGTAGCAATCACAGATTGGGTTTTGCAAGTACAGCAACAAAATTTAGTTGAAGTTGAGAGATAATTATGGAAATAAGCAATAGAGTTCAACCCCATTGCATTAGCTACATATTAAACAAATTGGGATCTAAGTTAGCAGGAAATACAAAAACAAAAACTTCTTGATTTGTTTCAAGTATTATCTTGTGATAAAGCTCAATTGCTCTTGATAAACGGCAGTACTTAATTGGTATCTACCACCCATCCAAGAAAGAGTATACTACAACTCGATAATTTAGGTATTCTTCTAAAGGTAGTGGAACTGACCAATCTGAATTCAACATCTAACTTTTGAGGAATATATCCACAATGCATATATCTATCAGGCAATTTAAACATGCTCATCCTACTTGGATATCCTCAAAGTAACTGACTATCTGTAGTTAGGTTCTTAATTCTTACGAAAGTCAGAATAAAAAAGTAATTTACTCACAATCAAACTGAAAATACGGGAGAATTTTTAATGGTCAGAAAAACTACAAATAAACTTGCTCACCCAGTTCCACAAGACCATTCCTACCAATGCCTACAATATCTCCGACGTTGTGGAGGCAGCACTCGACTGTGCAACATCAGCTTTAGCCTGGGAGTGATTCAAACGTTGGTTAATCGCAAGCTGGTGAAGGTTAGCAATAATGGTGCAGGGTTTTATGTGGAGTTGAACGAAACACGATGACCAACCGCAAACAAATTTTTTACCACCAAGCTCAATTAGACCAAAACAATAAATTGTTTATTCGTCGGAGCAGAAAAGTTTTCAAGATGAAAAAGTTCATTGACCGCACTCTAGAAACGGCAGCAATTGCCTCTTTACTGTTCACAGGATTTGCGGGAGTAGGGGCGATAGGATGCTGGGGAATGGAAATAATCGAGTTAAACACTAATGCCAAAATAATCATTTCTAGCTGGTACTATCAGAAAAACGCTTGTCTGGGAGGTATGTTAGTAAGTTTTTCAACCTTTCTAGGCAGTTCTTTGCTTGGTGCAAGTTTTAGTATTATCAGAGACGATTTTCATAAATAATTAGGAGAAATAATGTCCAAGCTGAAATACCTAAATATTTGTGCTGGAGCAATGGGAGTAACAGCAGCACTCATAGGAGGCACAATTTTATTTAGAGGGCTTAGCGGGGCGAGTGCCAAAAGTTTTTTGGCTGGTTCCTGCTTGATTCTGGGAGGGACAGGGATAGCTTCAGCCAGTTTGTATCAATTCAAAGTCGAGTAAGATATCGAAAAGATATTATCAGAAAGACGTAAAGCAATACCAATCTTTCTTGCAAGGTCAGAGGTTTTTAAATTAATCCTAAACTTTTTTAACATCCTCTTAAACTACGACGTTACACACCAGCCCCAACCCTCTCCACTATCAAACCAATCTCCGCAAGAAGATCTGTCACATACTTTATTTTGGCATCGGCATCTGCATGTACGAGTCAATCCAAATAATCCTTTACATTTTTCACAATGCCATCGCCGATGTACTTTAAACCATCCAGGAGCACCTCCACTAAGAAGGGACTGTTCTTTGAGAGTTAATTCAATAAATAGTTCTTTATTGTTAGCCGTGTACAAATCATAGTTATGAGTTTTGTGCTTCATGCTTAACATAGTTTTCTCCTTGATCAAAATGAAATACAGTTCATTGTGCTTACGTCTAATTATTAGAACAAATCAGACTTGCAGAATATTCCACAAAGTGAAAGAAAGGCATTTTTTTTAGTCGAGTCAATTACTCATAAAATTCGTACTTACCACCGCCTTTTGGGGGTTCAGCCGGGATACCTGCAAATTGGGACACATTGTAAAGTTTTGTGTGCGACCCGAAGTCGCACGGGAGAGTGGAACCCTTAGAAAGTTCCCAGGCTAGTATCCAAAGCCTGTACCCACCCGAAGGGGCTTAGTGAGTAATCACTTAGTCTCATAGCTAGAAGGTCAAATCCCTAACCTGATTAGTAAAGCCATAAATGAAAAGGGGGCTAGGGTAAGACCGAAATGGATAACCTAAGTGAATCTGTGATGAGGCTCCGTAATTACTAACTATTGAAAGTGGTTGTGACGATAGATTGGGGAATTAACGACCAGGGAAACCTTCGTTATCAGTAAGACACTCCACAAATAGTGTTTTAGAAGATACCAACCCGAATGGTACTAAGAAAAGCTCCAAAGTGTGTGGAATAAGGACTACAGCTTTTAATGGCATTGAGCAGTAATGGCATGAGTCAGGCGATCGCCTAGGTCGGGATGATGTACGGTTGTCCAAAAAGTTTTTGTACGTAGAAAAAGCTTACTCGTCCATGAAATACTTACTTTGAGACGAGCAAGCCCATACCATAATTACTACTGTGACACTGCGAGTACAAATTCTCAAGGATAAGTTTAGTCAGAGTTTGGGGCTACCCTTTAAAGAACTGCTGCCAGAGTCTGTAATTCGACAAGCAATCTCTGAGCTAAAAATTAAATATAAAAAGCGGTTATTTGACCCAGTGATAAGATTGTGGGCATTTTTATCGCAAGTATTGGATACTAATAAAACTTGTCATAATGCCGTGAATAAAATAATTGCACATTTGGCAGGAGAAGAAGTAGAAATTCCTTCTACTGATACAAGTGCTTACTGCCAAGCACGGTCAAGATTACCGGAGGAATTATTAGAAAAGCTTTTTCATTACTCGACACAAAGCTTAGAAAAGAAAGTGGAAGAAGAACATTTATGGTGTGGTCGGAAAGTGAAAGTAATAGATGGTTCAACTGTCTCCATGCCTGACACTGTGGAGAATCAGAAATCTTATCCTCAGTCAAGTACTCAAAAGCCTGGATGTGGATTCCCAACTGCCAAAATTGGTGTGATATTTAGTCTAGCGACAGGAGCCGCTGTGGCATTGTGCATAGATGTTTTAAACACTCATGATATTAAATTAGCAAGAAAGTTGTATCAGTTTCTTAAGCCTTTAGATATTCTTTTAGGGGACAGAGCCTTTTGTGCTTATTCTGATATAGTTGCTATTAAAAAACTTGATTGTGATGTTGTATTTCGCAAGAACCAAACCCGAAAAACATCGACCCAAAAAGGTAAAATTATTGGGGCTTGTGACAAACTTGTTACTTGGTATAAGCCTAAAAAATGCCCAAAAGGTTTAAATAAGGAGGAATTTAATGCTCTACCTCCTTCTATAACTGTACGCGAAATTTACTACTACATTGTTATTCCTGGTTTTCGTACTGCAAGAGTCAGTTTAATCACTACTTTATTAAAGCAAGCAATTTATCCGACATTAAAAATAGTTCAACTCTACTATCAACGTTGGCAAGTTGAACTCGATTTAAGACATTTGAAAACTACTCTGGGTATGGATATTTTACGATGTAAAACCCCCTCAATGGTACGCAAAGAAATTCATGTTTATTTACTTAGAGGCTATTTATAAAGTAAATCTCAAGACGACTATGAGGGGATTACCACAAGGATTAAGATACCTCATGTACAGCATATTTACATAGTTGGTCATGGCACGAAAGTCTTATCCCACAGACTTAAATGATATAGAGTGGGAAATCCTGGCCCCCTTAATTCCACCAGCCAAACAAGGAGGACATCCCCGCACAACTGATATGCGAGCAGTATGCAATGCAATCTACTATCACTTAAAAACTGGATGTCAATGGAATATGCTTCCAGTAGACTTTCCTCCCAGTTCAACAGTTTACAGCTACTACAGGAAATGGCAGCGTAAGGGGGTTTGGGAAAAATTAAATCATACACTACGTGGTCAGGTGCGCTCGAAATTAGGTAAATCAATACAACCAACTGCGCTCGCAGCAGACAGCCAATCGGTAAAGACGGCTGAAAAAAGGGGAGCCAGTGCGTTGGGCGGCTTTGCCGACTTGAAGCAACTGGCATGGATGTGTACGGCTTTGATCGGGGTAAAAAGGTAAAAGGACGAAAACGCCAGACTTTAGTTGATAGTCTGGGACTATTGTTGAAAGTGGTGGTTAGTGAAGCAAATGCCCCAGAAAGATTACTTGCTGCCTACGCTTTGATGGAACTCCTAGAAGAACGTCCAGAATTGCTGGAAAAAGTTGAAGTCATCTGGGTTGATTCCGGTTATGACGGGGATAAATTTGCGCTTTGTGTTTGGTTGATGATTCAAGCTCATGTTCAGGTAATGCGACGTACTGAGCAAGAATTTCAGATTTTGCCCAAACGTTGGCTAGTAGAAAGAACATTTGGGTGGTTTAATCAGTACCGTCGTCTCAGTAAGGATTATGAGCGTCTCCCAGAAATGAGTGAAGCAGCTATATATGCTGTCATGACTCGTATCATGTTACGTCGTCTTGTTGTCTAAAGATTTACTTTATAAATGGTCTCTGATTTCACTGTTCAAGCATATTGATAGCGCATTTTGGCAATAAGTTTTACCAAAATGCATCTGACCTTGCTTAATTCTATTAAAACAATTTCGAGATGTAATGCTATTAATGGCTAAATTGAAGTCAAGTTACCGATTTTCAACTACTACTTAATCCCGCAAGCTGAGAGGCTTCGGTAATGTCATCTGCTTCCTTCTCGTTTACTGGAAGAGAACGCACCAACTCTCTAATCACGTCGGTTGATGCAGACTCTCAGTACATACTACTAAAATGCAATTTAGGAAATAAGACTCAGGTTAGAAAAACCTGATTCTCTAATCTGTTTTAATCAAGTTGATAACATACTAGGCGGTTAGGTAAAGGCTAGCCGCTAGTAGAACTTCCTCAGTTATCCATCAAGCAAATAACGGGGCAAAAACACTGTGACGCTAGATTTAGTATCTGTATATTCTTCGGATGATAAAATAAACATAGATATTTTCCAAGGAGTAACAATTCTTGTTGTAGATGATCACCAGGACATGCTTCTGGTAATAACCTGGCTTCTTGAAAGCTATGGAATTCAAGTATTCACCTCATCCAGTGCTTTGACAGGATTAGAAATAATTAAACAATTTAGTGTGGATCTTTTAATTTCAGACATTACTATGCCCTTTAAAGATGGGTATTGGTTAATACAAAATATTCGTTCACTTCAGCATCCACAAACTAGAAAAATTCCTGCAATTGCTTTTACTGGAAATACTGAAGAGAAGGCAGATAAAAAAGCTCTTGCGTCTGGATTTCAAGCCTATATTCAAAAGCCTTCAAGCGCTACAGAGTTAATCCTAGAAGTAGCAAAACTGTTAAAAAGTAGGGAGTATACATTGGTGGGCGACTACTTGAGGTTTGAGCCAGAGTTTTGCATATAAAGCACGAAATTGGAATAGAATGCTCCGTCGTCGATGAAAGCATTTAAATCCTTTGATTGAGCCAAAATATATTTTATAGGGCGCTTGTATTTGATTTTTTGGCTCTTAATTAAATGCGTTGACCCTGCTGCTATTATACTCTGTGCAAAATTTTTCTCTCCGTAAAATTACTGGAAATCTTGCTTAATTAATCTAGTAACTGTATTGTTAAGAAGGGCTGATTACCAAGATTTTTGGGCATAAATCCGATTAGTGAGTTATGCTTAATTATTGTTTATCAAATCACAAGTTATTTGTCGCTGTTAGTGCCCTAGTGTGTTGCTCTGTCCTAGAGTCAAGGATTTAACTCCTTATAATCAAGCATAATGACAGCCACTATTCAACAAAACCAATTATTAGCTCTGATCGTTGACGATGAACCCTTTTTCCGCACAGTGCTGCGACTTTTCTTAGAGCAGGATGGATATCGAGTCGCGGAAGCTGAAAATGGCACAGAGGCAATAAATGTTTTTGAGCAACTCCACCCCGACATTATACTCCTTGATATCTCAATGCCGGATATGGATGGCTTCGAGTGTTGCTACAAGTTACATTCATCAAATCAAGGTCAGCACACTCCCATTTTAATGCTTACATCTGTTGAGGATGAACGCTCCATTAACCGTGCATTTGCAGCCGGTGCAACTGACTATGTTACTAAACCTGTTCTCTTGCCCATTCTGCGCCAACGTCTAAAACGCCTGATTGAGCAATCTCAGCTACAGCAAAAGCTGATTGCCGCAAATCAGCAGTTGCAACTTTTGGTTAATCTTGATGAGTTAACTCAAGTAGCTAACCGTCGGCGATTTGAAGAATACCTTTTCCTTGAGTGGCAGCGCCAAACACGCTCACAACAGCCTCTATCCTTGATTCTGTGCGATGTTGATTTCTTCAAATCCTACAATGATACCTATGGTCATCTCGCAGGCGATCGCACTCTAGTCAAAATTGCTAGAGCTATAAAAGATGCTCTCAAGCGGACTGCGGATTTAGTTGCCCGTTATGGCGGGGAAGAATTTGCTGTTGTTTTACCTGATACAGACGCACTTGGGGCTATTCATATTGCTAAAACAATCTGCTGTGCTGTCCGCACATTGGCAATTCCTCATCGCAATTCACTACTTTGTTCTTATATAACCCTGAGTGCTGGGTCAGTTACAGTAGTTCCTCAGCCTAATTCTGACTTCCAACAAATAATTGCCACGGCAGATAGGGCATTGTATCAAGCAAAAGCAGCAGGACGCGATCGCTTTATCCATAGCAGCTTGGATTCGCCTTTTGCTAACCCAACTTGCTATTTATTCGAGAGCAGTACCTCTAAGCGTTGTGGATTCTGCTAATTGTTAGCCCTTTTGAGAGATTTTTCCAGAAACATTATTCCAGCGTCGGGCGTACTAGTAGAAATCTCTCTAATAGAATTCATTAGAGAAGCTTGGACATAGACGCAAGTTCAAGCTTTGAATTTTACTTAGACTTTTAAGCTATGAATATCGGATTTGTAGTATTAGTCGATTTGAGGTAACAGGGGGTTTAACTTTGTGAAAGCAAGAAGGGTCTTGAACGAAGCCAAATCCTTTTTTTCCAGTAATAACTATTTGATTGTCTTTGCCGTAATAATTAAATATGGCATTGTCAGGTTGGCAATTAGAAGTCAACAACATCTGTAATGGCTTTTGCTGGTGAGAGTACTTAATCATTACGTGGGGGCCAGAATCTATATCTACGTCTGTAATGTAGAAATACGATGTCATAAAGTTATAACCAGCAATATCATAATGAAAATTAGTTGGTGGGTAACTTTTCTTGACTTCTGCTTCTGGCAGGGATGAAGCAAAACTCCAGGTTAAATGCTGCGTTATCAGCGTTGGCCAATAGGTAAGATATTTACGAACTATTTTTAAAAGCAAAGGATCGTGGACAATTTGCTCGATAGCTTGACAATTTTTAACATTATTTACCAGCCCCCGCATTACATACCTCCCACCTTGTAAACAACCATTCTTAACAGCTTTTGCAAGAAATTCCTCGTGAAAACCAGGTTCTATACAAGGTGTTCGACTAGCAAAGTCAGAGATTTCTTCTACCATATTAGCTGACAATTGCAGACCAAATCCGACTCCGCAATCCTGCATAGCAATTACGGTTTTTTTAACACTAATACCTGTAAATATCGATTTATCTTGGATTTCTAAACGATTTCTGTAAACAGTGGGATTCAAACTTTGTATTTTGTTTTGGGCAACACTGTATGCTTTGCGAATAACATGAAATCTACTTGAGCGCTCTAAATACTGTCCTCCTACTCTCTTATAAAAGTCATTTTTTAGACTAAGCTTTCGCCGTTTATTTTGCAGTAATAACCTTTTCCAAAAAATGGTCACGGGGGTCTTCCACGAAAAGAAATCAACAGCCTTATTACGATATGCATGTTGTCCCCTCAATTAATAAACTTGATTGAAGGCTGCTTGATTTTTTAGGGGACAATGCGTCATACTTTGTCTTTCCAAAAAAAAACTTAATCTTTGTAGGTACTAAACAGCATAATTATTTGCTACGGTTTGTCCAAAAAAGCGAAATCTACGACAAGTACTTGTAAATGCTATGCGACAACTTCAGACAAGTTTTTATTTGAAACAATATATGCCTCAGATGTCTCAGAGAGCAGAGGTAATTTCACATTTATAAATGAAACACTACCTGGAATATTACCGTACCAAAGAATTCACAAGTATTGCCTTATCAAGGCTTTGGCAGGCCGAGAAGGTCGGGCAATAGTAACCTCTATGTTAGGGATATCACACAATAAAAACGATGTTAGAATTTTTGGAGACTGTAACTTTCCAGGTCGTGATCAACTTTGCTATACAGCAAAGAGTTTGGTAACAACATCGTAGTTGCTCCATTCGCTTTTGGAAATATGCTTTAAGGTAGATAATAAATCATCCCGTGGTTGGATGCCATAAGTCACTTGAAGCTATGTATGCATCTGAAGCTATATGTGCATTAGCTTACCAGGGTTCCAACTACTCTACAGTTGTTCAAAAAGGATTATAAATAACAGAGAAATACACCCCGTTCTCCTGCCATGTCTTTCCGTTTGAATCCACATCTACCAACGGAATCCCCCAGCCAACACCAATTCGCAATTCGCAATTAAGACAATTAGTAAGGGTTTGAAACCCGCCACTTTCTTGTTGACCACCAGATTGTTAGCGGAGTGTCTCCTTTGGACAAGATTTAGTGAGAGCCTGTACCCCGTTAATGAGCCAATTAATTAATCAGCAACAGAGCAATTCCCATTCTCAAAAATTGCGAATTGCGAATTGTTTGCCCCCACGCGACTGCAATCCCAGACCAACAGAAGCCACGGTATTCGAGTCAGGATTCTCTGTACCAGAATTCCATCCCACTCCAAAGTCTGCAAAGGGAATCACTTGCAACATACCACCAGTCTTTAAAATGGGTACTTGCACTTCTGCCGAACCAAAACACGCCATTATCAGCCAGCAGGAAATCCTGGCGATAGCCCCGTACGCTCTCCTGCCCACCCACGCTAAATTGCTCGAAAGGAACGAGGGTAGTAGTCGCTAGTTGCATGTTCAGACGGAGTAACGCTATGGTTTCAGGAGCCAGCAGGCGTACCCACTGCGCTTGTCCTCGCCATGAGAAGAAGCGGCTATCAGGAGCATTTTCGTTTATCGTAGCATCGAATGCACCAATGCCGAGGCTGAACTGCGATCGCGTAACCTTCTGGCAAGAGTGCGATCGCACTGCAAATAACTAAGTCACAACAGCAGCACAATCCCTTATTTGTAGCATTCTTTGAGGGATACATCAAAAAACAGCTAAAACCTGCTGTTATTGACTGGGATGTATTTATGGCTAGCACCTATACTTTGGAGTTGGATGCTAGTAAAGACTATATGCGGATGACAAAGGTCTTACCAGATGATGAGCTAACCGCTCGTAACTTGAAGAGGGGTATGTTGAGTATTGCTCAAGATGAAGCTGGTCATGCTGCTTATCTATACGAAGCAATGATGCAACGGATGTCTGCAACCCAAGTGCAAAAACTCGTGGATGAATGGCGCGCTCGCAAGGTCAACGCCATGTTTTCAATGGCTGGTAATATTTTTCAGAATAACGGTAAGCTTCGGTTACTAGTTCAAGATAGTGAACTATCATTAAATTCTCAATTGATAGTTAAAAATTGATATTTTTAATAAATAACAGCAATCGCTACCAATAGCAATGTAGATACCTTATTAACAATGGATATGCATGAAGAAGCGTTAGAAAATGACCCAACAAGATTTGCTTTAAGAACCGAGCTTTTACAACAAATAGAAATATTGGGAGTACAGCGAAGCTTATTTCCATCCTCTGAAAAGCCTATTGATGAACTTGTACATCGATTAGAGAATATTAATCCAATCCCACAACCACTTAACTTAAAATCTCTTCCGTTATTATTTGGTAATTGGCAATTAGTTTACGCCTCGCGCGGAACAGTTGTAACTCGACAAATCGCATCAATTTCAGACTTTTTACAAGGAATTAAAATCAAGCGTGTGTGGCAAAAACTAGCTGCTGGAGATACTAAAAAAATATCAGCCTCTAATAGCGCTGAAGTAGAATTACCCATTTTAGGTGAGTGGCAGTTACAAGCCGACGGACTATGGAAGTGGGGTACAGATGAGCAAACTGCCACAGTTGCTTTTAACTCATTTTCCATACAAGCAACAAAACCTCTTGGACTACCTAATTGGAATTTTCCTGAATTGAGAATACCAGTATTAGAATTCCTACAGAAAGAGGCCCTGTGGATAACTTCTTACTTAGATGAGGAAATAAGAGTAGGACGAGGAGCAACAGGCAATCTATTTGTGTTTCATCGAGAGAGAACATCTTCCATGTATTAACTCTCAAAGATACAATATAGAATTTTTTAACCTCATAGGTAGACACTCTCAATTTCTTGTTTGCAATTATATCATAATTTCAACATCAATACTTTCCCAACAAATGAACAATCATCTCAATAATTTTATAAGTACTATTGTAGTATCAGGGTCTATTTTGTTTTCGTCTGTTCTTCCGTCTGAAGCTCAAATTATTCCAGATACAACCTTACCTAACAACACAAGTATAAAAATAGAGGAAAACACTACAAAAATTGAAGGTGGAACTCAGATGGAAAACAATTTATTCCACAGTTTCAAAGAATTTTCTATACCTATTGGAATTTTTTGAAAACCAAACTACATTTGTTAGCAGCGAGCTTGAAGCAATGCTCGATAAGATGTTTAGTCAAGTTTTAAGTGAAATTCAGCGGCAGATTATGATTTACTTAGCGGATGAAATAGCTTCAAATTCCCAATCGATTAGCTTTGTTAAGCTATTAACTAATATAAATCAAAAACAGAAAGCATCTCTGTCAACTTCAGAATTAGTAAAAGCATTAGAAAAACTTGAACGGCTGTCATTACTGGAAAGTATTAAACATCCAATTACAAAAGAAATTAGTTTTACTCTTCAACCAGTAATTAAAAAATATATTTTGACAGATCCGCAGGGATTAGTGCATACATTAGATGCTTTACCAACATTAGCGAATGCATCTTAATAGGAGTATCTATGATTGTAGGAAAACTAGAAAGAACAATTAAAATCAACGAACTACTACAATCAAACACAGTAGATAATGGTTGGCAGCAGTTTGAAATTGACTGCGATAGTCGCATTCTTTCAGTCACAGTCCAACCCGAAATTTGGAAGAAACTGACAGATGCAGCCTGCAATTACCCACCAGTAAACACGGAACAGGAACAGTAAACAGGGAACAGTAAACAGTGATTAGAAAAAAAGTGATAACTGTTAAATGATTTTCCTTCTCATTAGCTTTGCTGACTGGGTGAGAAATTGAGTAGATTGTGAGCTTTGAGAGCATTCAAGACTAATTCAGGTGCTTTAGATCCCTGCCGATAAAATACAGCAGGTTGTCCGAGTGGAGCAGGTACTTTTTGCAGTGTACCTGTTGTCATGCTGTAGGTTTTGCCACTCCACAAATGAACCCACTCGCCAGCTGGAAAATATACATTTGTGCTATTTTTACCTGGCTTCAATACTGGCGCTACTAAAAAGTCACTACCCAGCAAAAACTGATCTTCTATTTTGTAAACATTAGGATCATTAGGGTAATGAAGAACAAGATGCCGAACAAGGGGATATCCTTTTGTCGCTGCTTCTACCATCAATTGCTGGCGATACATAGCTAGTGCTGCATAGACTTTCGCCCAATAACTGAAAGTTGCTAGGGTATCTTTGTCTGTATAAAATTGAACATTTTCATCTGGCTGATTGCCTTCGTGTGTGCGGAATACTGGAGTGAAAGCGTTCATTTCCATCCACCGATAGAGTAGTTCACGCGATCGCCTAAATCCTATACCTAAAGCTTCTAAAATCGGGTTAGCAATACTTGTATACCCACCAATGTCACTATGGTTGATACTGAACCCAGAGATCCCACCACTAATTGCCCCTTTGAGAGCACTCGCTATACCATCATTTAGACCCCAAGAAGTATTCTGATCTCCTAACCACATACCTGTGCTCTGAGATGGAGTTTGCAAAAATCCGGCTCGATTGAAGAACCAGGCGTCACCTTCACGACCCGCTTCTTGAATAGCTTCTCGGTTAACTGTTACCCAATCTACAGGATATTGGTTGTGATAGAGTAGTCCAGCTTCGTTAGCAAACACTCCATCAAACGGCGCTGCTTCCCCAAAGTCAGTCATCCAAAATTTAGCGCCTTTGCCCATCACTTCGTCCTTAAGAATACTTTTGAACCATTTACGAGCATCTGGGTTAGTCAAATCTAGCAAAGCCGCAGAGAAGTCAGTACTTTTAATTAAATATGGTTGGGCGTCTTGAGTTTTGACTACAAAACCTTGTTGTATGGCTTCTTTATAGAGATTACGCTGTGCTTGGTTTGGCTGGTGTGGGCGCTCAACTAGGAAGGGGTTGACATATACCCCAACCGAAATTTCTGCTTCTGCTAGGTCAGTTACCAACTGCTGCCAATCTGGATAAGTGCTTTCATCAAGTTGCCAATTCCACCACAACTGTTTTCCTGCTATTGTGCGGCGTTGACCGACCCAATCCTGAAGCCAAAATCCAGCAATGGGGGTGTTGAGGTCGCGCAACTGCGACCACACTTGTCGGACTAACTTTGCACCTCCTTGCATACCCACGATCGCCCCACTATTTAGCCAATCGGGAAGTGCTGGCATCCGTCCCACATAGTTGGTATATAGTTCAATAATATCTAGGGGTGTCTCGCCGCAAAGAATTCGCCCCTGCATACAACTCGATGAAACCCGTATAGTTGCAATATATGGATCGCGTAAGTTGAAAATTGAGGGTTCAGTGTTAGTTAAAAATATTGATCGCCCCTTGTTAGTTAAAAAGTAGGGCATGGGGGCATAACTTGAAAATCTATTACCAGATACACCTAGTAGGTTAAGAGTTTTCGGGCCGCGATCGCCACGCCCAATCCCTCCCTCTTCGCAGACAATCGGCATCCATTGTCCTTTACAATCGATGTCAGAAAATTGCTCTCCAAAACCATAAAAGTGTTCGTCTGGGGAAGTTGTGAATTGCAACTGTGTCTGATTGACATTCCCATCGACAATTTGCACTTGAAAATCAAGTTCTTTTGACCCGACAGTTTGCAATATTAAGATATATTTGGGTTCGTTACTGGCAGTTTTGCGACCTTGAAGACGACCAGAAATTACCAGAGTATCGTCCTCTTGCTTAATGCTGTCAACAGTTTGATCGGTAAAGTCTGCAAGTTTGTGTTCGTCAATTTCTATAGAACCTCGTTCTTCAATGATATTTAGGCGAACATCACCCCCACTGACAAAGCTAGAACCAGGAGATGTCTGCCATATTGTTTTTGCTTCATTACTTTGATGGCTAATCCGCAGACTCGGCTGTTTTGTATTGCTACCTTGCCAATCAATTATAAATTCTCCTAATTTAAAGCTTTGACTGGGTACAGAAGTTGAAATATTACCAAGCGGAATCAACTTCCAACGGCTCAGCTTTTTAAGTGGTTCAGTTAGGAGTCTCAAAAACCGTTTCAGCACCCAACCGCTACAAGCAACGGTGTACTGCGGGTATATCACCGAGTACGAAGATTGCCAAGGAGTTTTCATTAATTTTGGAAAATAAAACTAAATTTTATTTGATATTACCAAGGTGTGC
Organism: Komarekiella atlantica HA4396-MV6; assembly: GCA_019359395.1. Taxonomy (GTDB): domain Bacteria; phylum Cyanobacteriota; class Cyanobacteriia; order Cyanobacteriales; family Nostocaceae; genus Komarekiella; species Komarekiella atlantica. The sequence goes on along the minus strand of JAHHHK010000021.1, from coordinate 90,656 downwards.
CAACAGTTGTATAACTTACGCAATAACTCTCTAAAACTCTTATTCCTTCTCTACGAGACGCTGCGTGTCTTTGGCGGTAGCCAAAGTTTCCGACGGCGGAAGCCGCCGCACCCTACGGGTTCGCGTAGCCTTCCGTAGGAAAACAAGCTACCGACTTTTCGCTTTTGGCAAGCCGCTGTGCGTCTACGTTTTTTCATAATTTTGCGTAAGTCCTCAGTTGAATGCAGATTTAGCTGGGCTGTCAAAAGTACTAAATAACTTTGAAAGACTCGAAGCAAAAAACAGCGATCGCTTCAGTAATTTTTCTCCATACCCCAAACAATTTTGAAGGTGTCAAAAATGCTAAAAGTTCCCTATTTGCCATATCTTTGGATGGATTTTGTCTAAAACAATCCTGAATATTATGAATGAAGCTTTTACATCCTTTTTGGAAAGATGCATATCCAGATTGAAAGCTAGAAACAAAAAGTATTTTGAGAGCCAATGCTACTCATCGCATCTGCGTGATCGTGGCTCTGAAAATTCCTTAGCATACAAAAAACCTTTTTTGGCATGGTGAAACCTTTTATGCCTAAATATTGTCGTGACCAAGCCAGAGATGAACTTTGGTTAATGATCGGAGGTGGAGCAACAGCAGGAGTTATCGGTGGGGTTCCTGCGATCGGCGCGTTAACTTTTTATACTACTTTAGCTGGTGTACAGGCAGTTGTAGTAACTCGAATTGCTCAAGTCTACAATCTCAATTCAATACCTGCTGGTGGTGCAGGAGCAATAGCCGCAGCAATCACGGCAATGGGCGGAGGACAATTACTTTTCAGGATAGGTGGTACTATAGCAGGATTTTTTCCTGGCATTGGCCAAGTTGTTCAACCTGCAATTGGAGCTGTTGCAGTTAAGGCGTTAGGCGAAGTTGCTATTGCTTACTTTGAAAATATGTATCCTAACAAAATTTACAATCAAGACTAAGATTGACCAGATTTCAGTGCTAAATCCTGTTAGGGTAGCGGGGCTTAGCACGTTCTGAGTAAGGAAAAAGTACTCAGCACCTATGTACTTAGTATATGCCCAGTCTGAGATTTATCACAAAAGCTGAAAACAGAAGGGTCAAAAACTGTCAAAATATTTATTGCTAAAGGATTATACCAGCTTTAAGCCTTATTAAGAGTAAAGTATAGCTTAACTGTAAAGAAGTTACAGTTAGTAATTATTATCTATTAATTGCTTTAAATATTTTAACTATTTGCTTAAGTGTCTTAACTGTCTTTAATATTTACCTAATTATTCGCTTAAGTGTCTTAAGTGTCTTAAGTGTCTACTTGGTTATTTACTTAAATATCTTAAATATCTTAAATGTCTTAAATGTCCACTTGATTATTTACTTATATTGTCTTACTTGCTATTGCATTTTCTTGATAAAGCTGAGATTATTTGGAAGCTTAGCCTAAGCATGTTAGTTTATAACAAGTTTTTTATTGTAACAAGTGTAGAAGCTTTGTATTACTGCCAAGATTTGCTGAAAAATTATAATAAATGATAATTTATTCGAGGAAAGTTTACCATGTTCTCTAAATTGTAATAATAGTTTTATTATGAATTCCAAAACTTTATTTTTAGGATAAAAATTAAAAATAGTACAAACGATTCAAGTAACTAATGCAACTTCTCAAACATTTATAAGTTTATTAATTACGAATTCTAAATTAGATTATTTGGAGAAGAAAATGTCGTGACAAAGGTATATAGCCAAAAAGTTCTGACATTTGATGGTCAGGATGATTACATAGATTTTGGTAAGAATGATTTTAGTGGTGTTTTTGCTGAGGGGAGTTCAGCCTTTACGATTTCAGGATGGATTAATCCTCATGAACTAACAAATAAAGCTAGTACTTATGGGACGCGCAATGTTTTTTTTGCCCGTTCTTCAGATAGATACAGTGATAATTTTGAGTTCGGCATCAGTGAAGAAGGAAACCTAGATGTATACATCGATGAGAAAGTTAGTAAGGTTATCAAAACCTTTGGCAATGGAGAATTAACTGTCGGACAATGGCACTTCTTTGCGATTGTTTTTAATCGAGGTCAACTGACTATATATCTTGATGAGCATGAGTATACTGGCTCTTTTACAGGTGACTCCTTAAACAAAGCAACTAGTCCTGTAACTCTTGGCGCAACCTTACACAACAACATATATTTCACAGGACAATTAGCCAATATTAGCGTCTGGAATTACCCCTGTCCCCAGGCGGAAATTCAAACGCATCGCGCTCAGCCTCTAGTTGGGAATGAACAAGGATTAGTAGCTTACTGGATATTAAAAGAAGGACAAGGAGCAACTATCCAAGATCAGACTGTCCAAGCCCATAATGGAACCTTACATGGTAATCCCAGTTGGGATTTAGCACAACTTCCATTTACTACGATACGCGAAGCGTCAAGCCTCCAGCTTATCGCCCAATCATCCAGTGAGGGCGACAAACAAGACCAGATAGCAAGCAGTTCCGATGAGGGAAACCCTCCGCAAGAAACTGCTGTGCTGGCGGAGGATTTCCCAACCCAGGCGACGACTGCTTTAACGTTAGCGACAGAGGAGCGTCAGCCAAAAGTAAAAAAAGGCACAAGGGTAAACAGCGAAAAATCTACCAACATCCAAACCCCTCAGCCAACCCAGGTAGGGAGAGCCAAAACAGGCCAAACTAAGCAACGCGAAGTTCCAGACAATAGCCAACAGCAACAACAATCAGAATTAACTCAGGAGCGATCGAAAAAAACTATGAATACCACAGCCAATCCCAAATATAAAATACTTTCTATTGATGGAGGCGGTATTCGGGGCATTATCCCGGCACTGATACTAGCAGAAATTGAAAAGCGCACACAAAAGCCGATTTCTAGTTTGTTTGATTTAATTGCTGGCACATCAACCGGAGGAATTCTGGCACTTGGACTAACGAAACCCCATTTAGATTTAAATGTATCTGATGGCTCACCGGTTGCTGAGTACACTGCTGAGGAACTTGCCCAGCTATATGTTGAGTATGGGGCTGAGATCTTTTACGAGCCATTCTTAGAACACATGCTTGGCCCTCTAGAAGATATGTTTGCTCAGCCAAAATATGCTTCTGATGGAAGAGAGGAAATTATCAGGAAATATTTTGGTGATGCTCCTCTTGAAAAGAATCTCAAAGAAGTTTTCGTGACTAGCTATGATATTGAGCAGAGAATTCCTATATTCTTTACAAACAAAATTGAAAAACAGCAGACAGAATCTAAAAAGTTTCGTAAGTTAAGCGTAGGCTTTACGCTCACAGATGCGGCAATGGCAACTAGTGCTACTCCGACTTATTTTCCTCCCTATCGTGTTGCTACTTCCCATAACCCCAATGGCTTTTATACTTTGGTCGATGGTGGGTTGATTGCTAATAATCCAGCTAATTTGGCGATTATGGAAGCGAAAATTAGCAAACAAGAAAAAAGACCGGCCGTACATACAGATGATATGTTGGTCGTTTCCTTAGGTACGGGTTCCCTGACGAGCGTCTACACTTATAACGAAGTCAAGAATTGGGGACTGTTGCAATGGGGAAGACCGCTTTTAAATATTGTGATGGACGGTGGTAGTGAAGTGGTAGCCGGAGAGCTAGAACGATTATTTGAGCCTGGTGACAAAGAAATTAAAGGTTCTTATTATCGGTTTCAAACATTCTTAACGGGTGATTTGGAAGCAATAGATAATGTCAAGTCGGAGAATATACGTCATTTAAAAACATTAGCTCATCGACTGATTACAGAAAGAAGTCAGCAAATCGATGAGTTGTGTAATATTTTGTCCAACTAAATTTTACAACAGGATGCAGTGGTGATCCAACAGGCCAAATAGTTTTGGCCTCTCCAAGAACGGTGGCTACTTCAGCCGTAAAAGGAAAAATTAGTCACCATCTCGATTAAGCACTAAGCTATCAAATAGGGGTGAACAGATACTAGTACCCTTAATAAAGATTTAACCAAGAATATGAGGATTGTAGGTAATTATCATGGATGAAGTCGTTAAGAAAGTCGCTGCTCTTGGTCTTCCTGGCATACTTCTTGTGATTGCAATCTCTGCATCAGGTGTGGCAGGTGGTTACGGCGTTGTAGCTGCTCTGGCGGGATTGGGAGGCCCATTTGGCATCATCGGAGGTCTAGGCGTGCTTGGTCTGACAACGCTTGTAGGGGAAGCTATAGCGGGATATGGAATTGAAGCCATTCTCAAGAACATCTATACAGAACGTCGTAAAACCGAATCAGTGAGATATCTCCTCAAAGAAATTAAAGATTTACCCATCACAGAGGATCTAAAACTCAAGCTGAAAAATGAACTTAACCCCACAATCACTAATAATTTTGAAGAAGTTCAACCTCCAAAAACAATTGAAATCACCGAAGAATAATTTCACTGTAAGAGGATGTCTGAGAAGTCAAAATTGTCATGCTGTAGCAAGATCCCGCAGGGTATGAAGCGATAGCGTAATGTACCCCTACGCAAAAGCCAAGCTACGCGGAGCGTCTCGTAGAGAAGCATCTCGGAAATTAACGGAAAATAGAGATTCTTCCTTCCGCTCTGCTCCAGTCAGAATGACAAAATATACCATTACTAGCTTTTCGGGCATCCTGTTAGATTCTTTAAAATTTTAGTTGTAAGGACATCAAGTTAAGCGATTCCTTATCCTGTGGAAAGCGCGTAACTTGCTTCCTTAGAAGCGTAGGCTAACGCTCCAAATTGCGGTAACAAAGAAAAATGGCCTCTGAGTCCGATTTCACGGATTAAACCCTCAAAGGCCATTATTTAAAATATTATGTCTGCTTAAAACTGGCAGGATATTTTTCAGGTTATACCGTTGCTTTTACAATCGTTTTCCAACTCGAATAGCAAGGTGAAATAGTGATACGGCTATTTTAGACGCAACACTGGTTTTCAAACCTGAGTAGTTTACTGAATAGAGCAGACCTTGAGTGGATTTGACAATTGATTCAATAGGTTAAAGCTTTCAAAAGAGTTTCTCAGGACTAGAATGCGATCGCTTAATTGCTCAAAGCGATAACCAAGCTCATTAGAATACTTCAGTTAAAAAAATGTTCAGTTTATTTCTAGAATATGCCAACCCAAGTTTCTTTCATTCAACCCTTAATGAATGCTGCTTCAGATTTTAATCAATTTTGGGAGAATGTCAAAGCGATCGCAGGGCCTTACTGGTATCCAACAGAGCCAGGAGAAAGAGCATTTTCAGATGTGATTCGCGCCTGGGGGATGCTCGTCCTCCTAATCTTATTAATAATCGCGCTTGTGGGCGTAACTGCCTTCAATACTTTCGTTAGTAACCATTTGGTCAATGTCATTATTGAAGAGAAAGATTATACTAAGTTTCTGGAAACGTTAGGGCTTTACAGCGTTGGTCTGATCAGCGTAACGTTCTTAGTAGGGTTTTCTAAATTTGTTAGAAAAAAAATCGCTCTTGATTGGTACAAATGGCTAAATAGTCGTATATTATCAAAATATTTAAGCGATCGTGCCTATTATAGAATCAACTTTAAATCCGATGTTGATAATCCAGATCAACGTCTATCTCAAGAAATTGAACCTGTTACTAGTAATGCTCTGAGTTTTTCAGCTACTTTCTTAGAAAAAGTACTGGAAATGACGACCTTTTTAATAATTGTTTGGTCAATTTCCCAACAGATTGCTGTTGTTATGCTTGTTTATACAATCATAGGCAATTTGATTGCTATTTACTTAACTCAAGAATTGAATAAGATTAATCAAGAGGAACTTGAACTTAAAGCCGAGTATAATTATTCTCTAACCCATGTTCGGAATCACGCTGAATCGATAGCTTTTTTTCAAGGAGAAGACCAAGAATCAAATATAATTCAGCGAAGATTTAGTAATGTCCTGAAAAGTGCTGAACGCAAGATTGATTGGGAAAGAGGTAAGGAAATTTTTAACAGAGGATATCAGGCTGTTATCCAAGTATTTCCATTTTTAGTACTTGGGCCTTTATATATTAAAGGTGAAATTGATTTTGGACAGGTTGGTCAAGCCAGTTTAGCTACAGGTTTTTTTGCTAATGCTATGGCTGATTTAATCAATGAATTTGGAACTTCAGGGCGATTTTCCAGTTACGTTGAGCGTTTAGCTGAGTTGTCAGATGCCTTAGAAGCTGTTACCAAATCCGAAAATGTTAGTACGATTAAAACTATAGAAGAAAACCGTCTCGCTTTTGAGGATGTCACCTTACAAACACCCAACTATGAGCAGGTAATTGTTGAAGATTTGTCAGTGTCAGTTAAACCGGGAGAAGGTTTATTAATTGTTGGGCCGAGTGGTCGAGGTAAAAGTTCTTTGTTGCGAGCGATCGCTGGTTTGTGGAATGCGGGTACTGGTCGTCTGGTGCGACCTCCTCTAGAAGAAGTCTTGTTTCTACCTCAACGTCCTTACATAATTTTGGGAACTTTACGCGAACAATTACTCTATCCTCAGACAAATCGTCAAATGAGCGACGCAGAACTTGAAGCAGTTTTGCGACAAGTTAACCTGCAAAACTTGCTGAGTCGAGTCGATGGATTTGATACAGAAGTTCCTTGGGAGAATATATTATCGTTAGGAGAACAACAACGCCTTGCTTTTGCAAGACAGTTAGTGACTCGTCCAAGCTTCACTATCTTAGATGAAGCAACGAGTGCTTTAGATTTGAAAAATGAAGGTAATTTATATCAACAATTGCAAGAAACGAAAACAACCTTTCTTAGTGTTGGACATCGGGAGAGTTTATTTAATTATCATCAATGGGTTCTAGAACTTTCACAAGATTCTAGTTGGCAACTTGTGAGTGTTCAGAATTATCGTCTACAAAAAGCAAAAGAAATTATTACTAATACTCCCGAAAAATCTCAAATTGCAATCGATGTTTTACCCAATAATGATCCTCAAAATCGACTAGAAATCAACACAATCTCAGGTCTTTCACATAAAGAAATGCAGACGTTAACAAACTCTCCTATTAATACTATTAGAAGTAAGGCCAGTCAAGGCAAGTTCATCACTGTTAACAATGGCTTTACTTACCGCTACGATAAAGACCCCAAGGTATTAAAATGGGTGAGAGTTTAGCGGCTACTCATACTTTTGAGAACCAGTGTCATGCTAACTAAACAGCAAAGACAACTCATTACTTACAAAAAAATTAGGATTTATGAACGAATCTATAAATTACCCATTTTAAAAAATCATCGTTTAAAAAATGTTCAAAATAAAATTAAAGAACGTAGAAAATTAATAAAGGAAGGTGTTCGATATCATCATTTTGGAGGAATAATTAGGCATAAACAAGAAATTAGTCAGGGAGAAATTTTTAAAGAAATTCAATTATTAATCAAGGATTATGTTTATCTTGTTAATTTCCTAGAAAATTATAAGGATAGTTATCAAGTTTTCTTGTTGAAGCTTACGGATGACTTAAAAAAGCTGTTTATCCAAAAATATATTGAAATAAATAGTTTGGATGAGGAAAGAACAAAACTAGAGATAAAAAATCAAAACAATCAGGGAATTCTTGATGAGTTAAAACTTGAGAAGCAAAAAAATATTCAAGCAGTTTTGCTTTTGAGCAATGCATCCTTTTTGATGTTAGAAAAAATAAAATTGCTTAGTGAAGGGCTTAAATCGCTTACAGAAGATACTAAAAATCAAAAAGAAATTTTCCAACAAGTAGTCAAAGAATTACAAATCTATCAAGAAATTTACGAATATCAAAGAAAAGCCTATAGAATTCGTCAGGAAATAGCAGAAATAGCCCAGACTGCAATCAATTTTGAAAATTATTTACAAAATTACTTTAGCCCTTTTCAATCTTTAATAGATGAGGTAGTAAAAGTAGATGAGGACTTTTACGAAACTGTTGGAGACATTAAAAATTTAGCGGATAATATTTTGAATTCTCAGTCTAATTTATTAATTCCTAAAGAAACTGAAGCAATTTCTGAAACTTTTCTCGATTTTATGGTAACAACTTATGAGAAAAAACAAAGATTAAAAGATGCTTTTATTAAATCTCAATTATTAGATTGGCAAATCGGTAGTTTTGATTTAACAGATAATTGTGTATCTTTAGACAAAGATATTATCTCAATATCCAATTATATATCTAAACAACTCACCGATGAGAGAAAAGAATTAGAAATAACAGAAGCAATGGTATCAATAAAGCCTATCTCTTCAACAGAAGAGACTGAATTGATTAGTTTAACTAATGAAGATGCTAAATTTACAAAACAATTTCAGACTAATAAAAATATTAGTTATACCCAACTGCAAGATTTTCTGGCACAGTACAAGTGGAAGGAAGCTGACATTGAAACCACAAAATTAATGCTACAAATCATGGGTAAAAATTATTGGAATGAAGTTTACAAGGAAGATATTAATAAGTTTTCTTGTGAAGCTCTCTACACCATTGATCAACTTTGGAGAGAATATAGTCATGGTTATTTCGGCTTTAGTGTACAGCAAAGTATTTGGAATGAAGTAGGTGGTCAAGTAGACTATGAAACAGAAAAGAGACTTGGCGATCGCCTTGGTTGGCGAAAAGAGGGAAACTGGTTAGACTACGATCAACTAACTTTTGAATTGTCCCCTACTACACCGATGGGACACCTACCGGTTCAATGGTTGCACTATGACCAAGATACCTATGACTTATGCCCATTTTCTGCGGAACACCTTTCAATGGGAGCGTGGCGAGTGGGGTCTTGGTTAGTTTGGCAGATGCACTTATTCTTTTCTCGTACCAAAATTTGTAAAGAAACTTTCTCAGGTGTTAATAGCACATTTGTTAATAATAGTGACAATTATAAGCAAAGCTAATTTGAGGATAGACATGAATAATAGTAAGCATTCTGATGTAGAAATAGAAATTTTACTTTTTGGAAAATGGCGTTTTGATAAGCTTGGGGAAAAAAGCACTATTCAATTTAAAGATGATATGACCTATGAACAAACCACAATTCAAACATTGATTTTATCGAAACCTAAAGAACTGATAATAGGTAATAAATTTAGGGGAGTATGGTATGTAAATCAAAAAAAATTGTATTTAAATGTAAAAAGTACTCCAAAATCGGTTTTTAATTTAGAGATTTCGCTATTTGTTAAGATACCTATTGCAGATATGGTAGCTAGTTTAGGCTCTGTGTTTATGCCAGAAAAATATGAAGTTATGAGAATTAATGGTTCTAAATTTCTCCTAATGGATAAAGATGAATCAATTATTGGGACAAAAATCAAATAATCATAGGCAACCATTGGTTATGCAACGCCCAATTTAAGATATTGAAGAAACTGCGTCATTCTTGCTAGAAGCTATATCAGCAGCGATACCTGCGGTGGGCGTAGCTAAAGCAACTTCATCAATAACATCGGGTAATTCATCTTCCACAAGTCGTAAACGGGGAAAGAAGTAGGCAATACAGGTTGCGAAAATGGTCAAGATTCCCACAAGTGCCAGTAGAAGTCCCATACCACGACCTGTACCAACACCAATAATTTGTCCGATACTACCTGCCAATAAACCATCAGTAGCCATTAAGGGTTCAAAAACCTTTTCTGCTAAGGGCCCGATCGCAATATAGCCTAGAGGTAAACCTGCGGCTTCTATCGCTCCTTTTATAGAAAAAACTCTACCCTGCACTAATGGTTCTACTTTCGACTGAAAAATAGCTTGCGTTGAACTAGCAATGATTGGTCTGATCAAGAAGAATAAGAAGACGCCAACAATAAAGACACCAACAGAAGGTTGCAAACCGGCGACAACAAGAGACACACCCGTGAGGAGCATACAGCAGTATATCATGTTCATATTACGCTGTAGACCTCCCCAAATACCAATCAGCAAGCCCCCACTCAAAACAGCAACGCCAAAGAGCGAAAGAATAGTCCCTAAAACTGTGACGGGAGCGAAAGATAATACTAAAGGTATGGTGATCACTTGAACACCTCCTACAAGGAAAATGCTAAAAGCTGAGATGATTAACACTCCTAGTAATCCTGGCCGAGCACCTAAATAGGTCAATCCATAAGTTGTTTCCTTGAGAAAAGAACTTTCCTCGATTGCAACAACAGGAGTGCTGGCTTTAGGGAACCGAAGCAGGAAGAGGATAGCAATACCTAAAAATATGGTGGTTAAGTGAAGCACGATAATTCCTTGGAGAGAAATCAGGCCTAGTAGGACACCTCCTAAAGGTGGTGCTACGAGCCGCGCAGTGCCGTTCATGAAACTCAGCATTCCATTCGCCCGCCCAAGATGCTGTTTTGGTACTAATAAGGTTATGGAAGCGATGAAAGCGGGTATCTGAAAAGCCACGAAGATAGCACTGAAGGTATTGGCTAAGTAAATATGCCACACTTCCAACCGACCGATGATAAATAAAACACCAATAGCTACTGTTGCTAAAGTTGCAAATAAATCGCTGAGAATCATTGTCCATCTACGATCCCACCGATCCACTAATAAACCAGCTATGGGTGCAAGTAAGATGAGCGGTAAAGTATTGGCAAGGGTAATAAAAGCAAATTGAGTGACAGAACCAGTGTGTTCGTAAACCCAAACATCTAAAGCAAATGCGGTGATGCTGCTACCAATAGATGCAATGAGCTGTCCCACCCAAACAATGATAAATATTTTCATTTCACGCAAAATAGTCAGTGGCGTTTTTTCTATACTTGCTAACATGATTAACTCCTAAATATATGTGTATCAAAAATGTGAATAAATAAAAAAGGAACCACAGATAAACACAGATGAACACTGATGATTATCTGTGTTTATCTGTCTTGAAAAGTTTTGCGCCGGGAAACCCGGACGCGCAAACTTTTCGCTGTGGTTAATTGCTTCTTGGTGTACCTCACTCATGCGAGAATCGCTATAAGTAAAGCTTTTTATAATTGCTGATTAGCTTTTTTGCCTGATAATCCCAAGCAAACTTTTCAACTGCGCGTTTTTGTCCAGCTTTTCCCATTGCAATTCTGAGATTGTCATCTCCAAGCAGGCGCAGAATTGCTGCGGCTAAGGCATCTGCATCCCCACGTTCGACTAATAACCCTGTTTTCTCATCCTCTACCAGTTCGGGGAAAGCACCCCCACGCGTAGCAATAACAGGCAATCCCATCGACATTGCTTCGACAATCGGCATCCCAAATGCTTCATTCCACACAGATGGAAAAATAAATATATCTGCTTGCTGATAGTACTCAAATAGCTCGAAATGGGGAACTTTGCCAAGGAAAAAAACTGATTTGGCTGCGGTAGAAGTAAGTTGATTTTGTAATTGCGATCGATAGTTACCTTGGTAATAAGGACGAAGATTCTGAATTTGAGGATCTTCTCTATCTAGTGTGTACCACGGCACTAGGGCGTTTTCTGAACCGACGAGTTTTAGCTGTACTTGGGGATAACGAGATACTACTTTGTTAAAGGCATCAATTAAAATGTGTACACCTTTCTCTGGTGAAATTCTACCTACAAAAAGGATTTGTTTAGTATCTTTTTTCTCGTGATTATTAGAAATAGTAAAGTGATTAATATCTGCGCCGTTGTAAATGGTTTGGCTTTTAACGTGGGGCAAATATTTGCGAACCTGATTTGTGAGGTAATCGCTGCATCCAATTACTAAATCGACTGACTTAAGACACTGTTCAACCATTACTGGATCGAATAATGGCAGAAAATCACTGTGTATATGTAAGACAATTTTGGCTTGGGGATTATAAGCACGCATGAGCGGAACGAATTGAAAAACAATGTTCATGTGGATCACATCACATTGCTGCGCTTGAATATCTTGGGCGACTTGGCGGTAAAATTCGCAGAAAAATAATTTAGATGCATAGAAAGGTCGTTGAGGATGGGAGAGGTTCCAGCTATCAATAGAGTTTAAGGGTTCTAGTAATTTGTCGAACCATGAGTCTGGAATACGGCGATAAATGATGCCATCTTCGTAATATTCAAATTCTTGATAATGGCCTTTTGAGCCATAGAATAAAACTTTGTGACCAGCACGGGCTAAACGCAGCGCTAAGGCATAGGATACTAGGCGTATTCCTCCAGTTTTGGGTGGTTCGGCTAGGGTGACGGGGTAATCGAAGAAGGCAATTTTCATAATTAATTAGATGTATTTTTGGATAAAAGATAAATATAATAGGTTGTTGGTTTGGTGTTTGAAATTAAGATTTTTCTCACGCAGAGGCGCAGAGGCGCGGAGAAGAACGCAAGAGTTTGTTTACATAATCTGGGTGGAGAGGATATTGATAAAACAAGATTTTTCCCTAGTTAATATACAGGTAAAATATTGGACATTTTATTAGAAAATGATTTATTATCTGTGTTTTATGGCTCAAAAATATTTGACAATAATTGGAGCTAGGTTGTAAGTTTTAAGTTGAAAAATGGCTTATGAAAACTATTTGTTTATCATCTGGTCAATTGATGCCAGTGTTGGGAATGGGGACTGCGGGATTGGGTGAAGCGATCGCTCAATATGAAAATGAAATTGCTGCTTTGCGTCGCGGAATCGATTTGGGAATGACGTTGGTTGATACGGCAGAAATTTACGGTGATGGTGGGGCTGAAAGGTTAATTGGCGAAGCGATCGCTAATTGTCGTTCATCAGTCTTTCTTGTGAGTAAGGTTGCTCCTCGCAATGCAACTGGGCAAGGGGCGATCGCTGCTTGCGAGAATAGTTTGCGACGGTTGCAGACAGATTACATCGACCTTTATTTACTGCATTGGCGCGGGCCTGTACTGTTATCAGAAACTTTGGCAGCATTTGAGACGCTGAAACAATCGGGCAAGATTCGAGATTATGGCGTTGGCAATTTTGATGTTGAGGATATGGAAGAGGCCACTGCTTTACCCGGAGGTGAAGCTATTGCGACAAATCAAGTCCCCTACAATTTGCAGCATCGTAACTGTGAGTGGAAGTTGTTATCCTGGTGTCGGCAAAGAGGAATCTCCTTAATGGCGCATTCGCCTTTGCTACAGGGTGAACTACTCAAACATCCCAAATTGGAGGAAATTGCCCAACAGCGCGGGCGAAGAGTTGCACAGGTGGCGATCGCTTGGTTGTTGCATCAAGAGGTGATAGTCTTTCCCAAAGCTAGTAGTATCACCCACGTTGAACAGAATCGAGCTGCCCTTGATTTTGAGTTCACTACAGAAGAACTGAGTGCTTTAGACGTTGCTTTCCCTCCACCATCTGAACCAATTGCCCTGCTTGAAAATTGGTAATTCGTACTTCTCCATTACTTCGACTTCTCTACGAGACGCTACGCGTAGCTTGCTTCCCCGTAGGAGTACGCTCAGTACAAGTCCCCCATTCCCTTTCATTGAGCATTGTTAAATCTTTTTGCCAAATCTTCGGTTTTTTGCTTGTAAAATTCCTTGGTTAGGATTGGCGGGTATTTAGGAGATTCGCCAGCACCTAAGCAAGTCTCAATACAAGCAATTTCTGTATCATCACCAGGAGAGAGAAAGAAAGCTAAGGAGTATCTTTCGGGAATACGGGCATTGGCTGGCATTAGTACCCGATGTTTGGTAGCAGGGAGTTTATCGTTTGTCCATCGCTGCATCACATCTGCGATAAAGACTATCGGTGTGTTAGGGAGTGGGGGCGCAGCAATCCATTCTCCGGCATTCGTGCAGACTTCTAGCCCACCATTGTCATCCTGAAAGAGTAAGGAGAGACTACCCCAGTCTGTATGTTCCTCGAAGCGTGCTTCTCCTGGTTGCGGGGGTTCAGATACCTCATAGTAGCGATGCAAAAGCCCGTAGTCTGCTTGCTGAGGATGGCGATCGCAAAAGTAAGATTCTGGTAAATTTAAGGCAATTGCGATCGCTTTGAGGATGCGATTACCAGCGTCATGACAAGCTGTGAATAATTGCTGGACAGCATCACGAAAAACGGGATGATCTGCGAGGTGTTGATGAACTTGCTGCGCCACAGGGGAATTTGTATCGATCTGTTCTGTTAAAACGGCTTCGCCGAATACGAAGGCTTCCCGAAAGTCACCGTTATATTTAGTGTAAAAGTATCCGAGAGCCGCGCCGTCTTTCCAGGCGAGTTGTCTTTTTTCTGCTTCTGGTAGCGCAAAGAAGCCATTGGCATTATTAAAGGCTTGGTCAATTGCATTTTGAGGGACACAATTTTTTAGATAAAAGCAGCCAACTTCTTGAATTGCTTGTAATAGTTGGTCAGCAGTAAACTGATGGAAATCAAGGATGGGAATCTGTGTGGAAGTGGTAGTTTGTTGTTCGAGTTCTTGAATGGAGTTCATAAGTCAAAAGTCGGTGGAGTATAAACGCAAAGGGGCGCAGAGGGAAGCGCAAAGGTACGCAGAGTTAGACTCAACTGCGTCCGTATTTTGTGGCTCGATCATTGGTTCTATTTAGGAGATGATCACCGACAAAAGTTGGGGTATATTTGGGAGATTCATCTGCCTTTAAGCAACTTTCTAGACAAGTGACTTCGACATCATAATTAGGAATCACAAAAAAGCTAAATGAGTACCTTTCTTTAACCGCCTTAAAATCATTTGGTACTGAAACTCGATGAGGTGCGGCGCACAATTTATCGTTTGTCCATCGTGACATCATATCTGCCGGCATTACCAAAACGGTATCAGGAACCGAAGAAGTAGTGATCCATTCTCCTGTCGGTGTGTATACCTCTAGCCCTCCTCCTTGATCCTGAAAAAGTAAAGTGATACTGCCTAAATCAGTGTGTTCATAAAAGCGAGTTTGTCCTGTTTTGGGAGCCTGGGAGATGTTGGGATAGTAATTGAAAACCCCGGCGTGATTTTGCTGAGAATGTAATTTAGTAAAATAAGAACTTGGTAGTTGTAAGGCGATCGCTAATGCTTCCAACACGCTCAAAGCTGATTCCTGACAAGCAAAGAAAAATTGCTCCATGACTTGACGAAATTCCGGCGGATTTTGCGGCCATTGATTAGGAACATCTAACGCCTCTGCATAACTATCAACTCCGGCTTTATTTGGATCAAGTTCATTGGCAAAACTAAAAGACTCGTGTAACTGTCCTGGTTGATTACCAATGAACATTTTCTCAAAGGGTATGTACCCCCGGCTACGCCCGGTTACTGCTGAAGCAACTTTCTGTTTTTCTTCTAATGGGAGTGCAAAAAACCTCTCGGCTTGGGCAAAGGCTTGGTCAATTGAATTTTGGCGAACACCATTTTTTAAGTAAAAACAGCCCACCTCTTGAATAGCACGAGAGATTTGGTTAGCAACTGCTGCTTTGGCACTGCTGTCACCCGCAATAAATGGGTGAAAGTCAATGACAGGAATCTGTGTTGAGACAGCTGTTTGTGTCAGTTCATTAATTGAGGTCATAGTTAAAAAATTCCTAAAAAATTGATAATTTTCTTTTGGGTAATTAATAGCGTTTCTGTACAAAAGTAAAGGTTTTTTGACAAACTATTAATTATTCTTCACGCATCAAATCACAAGTATTGCATAGGGCAAATGGCTGAAATTCATACTCATTAGTTTTGCCAAGATAATCTTTAACAGAGCCAACAATACCTGTACCGTTAACATCTATACAACAAGTATTGATACTTCCATCCCACAAAATTGCAACTCGCTTTTTCGTTTCAAAAATACATGGCTTAAGCTGTTTTTCCTGAATTAAAGTTTGAGTAGATGTCGTTTTAGAAACAACTTGACCAGCCCAGTCATGCTTTTCCTGCTTATGAGGATTATAGGTATAGACAATAGACAAAGGAATAGAATTATCCTCAAGCATTTCTTGAATACGTTCTTTTTGTCCTGCAAGGTGTTCCGAAAGATAAATATCACGTACGCCTAATTCAGATAAGCGCCATGCCATCACCTCATCAAGGAGTATACCGTTGGTTATAAAATTGCACTCAATTCCCTTCGTTTTCGCATAGGAAATAAACTCGAATAATTCTGGGTGAAGTAGGGGTTCTCCAAAATTATTCAGAAATAAAGTTTCTTGTCCACATTCAATTGCTAATTCAACAACATCTACAAATGTAGAAAATGACATATTTCCTTTTGCTCTACTTTGAGTAGGATGAGGACAGTAAGAGCAAGTTAGATTACAAAAGTTGGATATTTCAACTTGATAAATATACATGGTTTTAAGTTCCTAAAATATCAACAACTACTCAATACAATCGTTGATTCGTGAGTGGAGTGAATGAGTTTAGTAACACTTGTGGTATACGGCGCGATCGCCACCCGCAACAAAAGTATCAATCCGGTTCGCACTCCGAGAAACCGCAGCCGGTGCAGAAGTACAGTAACCTCCAAGATGCTGCCAATCACCCCAGGTTGAACCATCCCACCCTTTGCGGTACATTGCACCATCACAGCCAACAGTAAAGATATCTAGCTGATTTTCTGAGCCAGAAGTGGCGGCGACACCATACTGGCAATACCCTCCAAGGTTTTCCCAATTACTCCACCTTGAACCATCCCACCCCTTGTGGTAGATCGCACCATCCCCCCCTAAAACGAAAGTGTCAATGCAGTCCATACCGCGAGCAACCGCCGCTGGTGCAGAAAAACAGTAACCTCCGAGATTATCCCACTCATCCCAAGCTGAACCATTCCAACGCTTGTGGTACATTGCGCCATCAATACCAACAGTAAAAATATCTAGCCGATTCTCACCACCAGAAGCGGCGGCGACACCATAATGGGAGTACCCGCCAAGGTTTTCCCAACGACTCCACCTTGAACCATCCCACCATGTACGGTATGTAGCGCGATCGCTACCCAAAACGAAGGTGTCAATGCGGTTCGTACCCCAAGAAACCGCCGCTGGCGCGGAAACACAATAACCACCCAGCCTTTGCCAATCGCTCCAAGTTGAGCCATCCCACCACTTATGCCACAGAGGGCCAATACTAGCGGTGAGCAAAACATCTAGCCGATTTTCTCCCCAAGAAGCGGCTGTTACACCATACTGACAGTATCCGTCTAAATATTCCCCATCCGTAGAAAATGTGGGCATATCTGCTGTTGAGGCATGACTCATTGCCGGAAATGGCATACCGATTGCTGCTGTAGTTAAATAGCTTGTTGTCATGTATATTCTTTGCGCCTTTGCGCCTTTGCGTGAGACATACTCTTAATCAGCTACGCTATACCACTTGTGATAGACTGCGCGATCGCTCCCCAAAACAAAAGTATCAACCCGGTTTGCTGTCGAAGAAACCGCAGCCGGTGCAGCAATAGAATAGCCACCGAGATTGTCCCAACCAACCCAGTTTGAGCCATCCCAGCATTTGTGGTACACCGCACCATTACGGCTGATGATATAAATATCTAGCCGATTTTCTGCCCCAGAAGCAGCCGCAACACCATACTGAGAGTAGCCACCAAGTTTTTCCCAACCAACCCAATTTGAGCCATCCCAGCACTTGTGGTAGACAGCGCGATCGCTACCCAAGGCAAAGGTGTCAATCCGATTTAATCCCCAAGAAACCGCCGCTGGTGTAGAAATACAGTAACCACCAAGCTTTTCCCAATCACTCCAGATTGAGCCATCCCAATACTTGTGGTACATCGCACCATCCCAGTTGACGATGAAAAGATCCAGGCGATTCTCTCCCCAAGAAGCAGCGGCGACACCAAACTGAGAGTAGCCCCCAAGATTTAGCCAATCGCTCCAGGTTGAGCCATCCCAGTTTTTATGGTAGACGGAGCGATCGCCCCCAATCACAAAGATATCAATCCGGTTCCCTCCTCTCGAAACCGCCGCTGGTGCAGAAAGACAGTACCCTCCCAGCCTTTCCCAATCACTCCAGGTTGAACCATTCCACTTTTTGTGGTACACAGCACTATCTTTACCAATGGTAAAGACATCTAGCCGATTTTCTGCCCCTGAAGTTGCAGCAACACCGTACTGAGAATAACCTCGAAGATTTTCGCCATCCATCGCAAAGGACGGCATATCGTCTAGTGAAGCAGGCCCCATCATTGGATATGGGGTTGGTGGAGGATAAGGAATACGCCCAGAAGCGTCTTGAGGTTCCATTGCGATCGGTGGCATCTCATTAGATATTTCCTCTGTGGTTGTTTGGCTCATTGTCATTTGCTTTTTGATTTTTTCAGAACGAATTTAAAAACTTGGAATTTGAATTAACTACGAATTACGAATTACGAATTATTTAGAGTATCTAAAATCGCCTTAGCGGCTAGTTGATGTCCCGCAGGGTTCCAATGACCATCGATATCAAAATAAAGTTTTTCTTGCTTAGTATTTTTCCTAAAATTATCAGTTAAATTGATACAGTTTACCTCTTTAGATTTAGCGAGATCACATAATCGTTTATACCCAATTTCTTCATTTTTCAGCAAAGTTACATCATCAGGAAATAACTGGACGTAATCGTTGATATATGCTGATTCTTTTGAAGGTACAAGAAAAACAAACAGCTTAACTTGATTTTTTTTGGTCAAGTTAATGATGCGTGATAATGCCGCTTCTACTTTTACAACACCATCAGAGGTCAAATAGTCGCTATCCACACCAACACCCGATTCAGGTTGCGCCAGCGATAAATCAAATAGAGTTAAACCATTTTTTGCTTCTTTAGAGATAGGTATCTGCAAGCTTTTTTTGTTAGTTTTCAATACAAACTCGTACAAAAACGTTTTTTCATACCAAGGTGAAAAACTTCTTGCTTTAAGTGTATCGTATATCTTTTGACCAATATCAGATGAATAGTTAGTCAAATCATTAGCAACTATAGATAAGATTACTGTATTCGGTTTATATTTGGCTATAAATTCATTAAATAATGTTTCGTATTGGGCAAAAGAATAACCCGGAACACCTAAGTTAATTACTGATTGTTTTAATTCTGATTCAATAAGTCGGGGAAATGTTTTTTCCTCACTGACCCATTGACCCCATGTAAATGAATCTCCAATAAAATACAAGTCAGATTTTGTGTAATCTCTTCCCAAATTGCGAAATCCATAACTATCTGTATTAGCAACCTCTGCAACTTTTGCTTCTTGCCAAACAGTTTTAAAGTCTTTAAGGTTTGATTTTGGCTTGTAGCCTAATTGGGCATCCGGTTGAATAAATTGATAAAAAATTTGCGCCTTAGACTTCTGCGGGGCAGCAACTCCCGTACTAATGGCAAAAGTTTCAACAATCAACAGCCCAACTAGAACTCCAGCCAACATGAGCAATAAATTTTGTAGCCAAGGCTTTATTTTTTGCATGAATTCTGACTATTTATCGAAAAAGAAAAGGATATTTATTTGTGTTTATTTGTGTTTATCTGTGGTTAATTAATTCTCTCTGTACCTCACTCAAGTGATAACCACTATAATTACGAATTAGTAATTATTTGCCAATCCCTGTTTACAAAGTGTTTTAGCAACAATTTCCCCTGCTAACTGATGTCCTAAAGCATTCCAATGCCCATCACAGGGAAAAGTATTATCAAACCCGTGTAAGCAAACGTTATTCTCTTCCGCATACGTCTGAAAAGATTGTGCTAGATTAATCACGCTAAAATCTTCCCGTTCTCCTAACGTTGTTATCCGTTTTTCTGGGTAAAACCAATCTGTCAATCCTGATACTTCCTGAGCATGACGCACGTTAGGATCGGGATTAACTTGCAAGGCAGTTGTTAGCGTCACTACAGCAAAATTTGCTTTCTTAGTAATTGCCTCATGATGTATTAAGCTAATTAGTTCTTCTGTTAGTTGCCATGCTTCTAGCCATTCAGGCTCAGTTGCGGTGTTATAGACAAGCCTTTCTGTTTGCTTTAAGAAATTCTGCCATTCAGGGTCAGTGAACGGAGACAGCGTTACAGGCTTGGTTGCCAACTGGGGATCTTGTTTTTTGTTATCTTGATGAGGAAGTGGCAAAACGTATTTTGCTTGTTTTAGAAGCTGTAAAATCCGCAAGTTGTCTTGAAGTTTGAGATAAGTCTGATGCCACCATGACTTTTGTGAGCGATAAATATCCATATTCACAAACGAGTCATCAACTACCCAATCACCATCTCGCTCAACAAAATAGGGTTTCATGAGGGCACTATTATCCATAGCAGTCTTACTCACCATTTTTTCGGTGAGAGTGCGGGAGTTGTTGATCACATCGTTGCCAGGATAGAAGTTCAAAAGTACGAGATCCGGTGAATAGTTCCAGACCTTCTCTCGCAGGGTGAGCAATTCTTGATCAGTGCCATAACCATTCACTCCGAAGTTCATCACTTCTACGTCACGACCTGCTAGGGTGGGACAATTTTTCAGTTCGCGTTCGATGACTGCTGCGATTCCTTGTGCTTGTAGCACTTGTACTGCTTCTGTGAAGGAATCTCCTAGCAAGGCAATGCGGAGGGTATTGTTTGGCTTAACCTGCGGATGCTCTCGGTCGTGAAAGCCCTCACTGTTGTATTGGACATAAGCTTCCCCTTCGTTACGCACCCACCCAGCTGTATGGGGTCGTCCTGCCCAACCTCTATGTTCTTCAACGGTATAAAATGTCTTGTATTCAATGCCAGCAATGCGTAAGCCAATTTCAACGACAGCTAACCCCAAGACAATTCCGCCTAGCAATAAAGCTAGGGTCAGCGTCACCGTTACCCAACGTTTTAATGATAATGATGATGTTGTCACCTCACATTCCTCAAAAGAGTGTGTAAATAAAGGGCGCTAGCACGGATGACTGAGCGAAGACAATCAAGATACCTAAAAGCAATAGTGTGACGATGAGTGGAAGCAAAAAGAATTTTTGGCGTTCTTTGAGAAAGCCCCATAAATCTTTGAGGAAGTCTTGTGTTGTGTCAAACATTAGAAAGGTTTCTCCATTGTTTCTCTAGGTTTTACTTGAGCGATAACGCGATAGGTTGCTAAATCAGCATCTAACTTTCTTTTCATTGGGTCTTGATGGAAGACACCCCGCATTACTAAACCCATTGGCATCAATAAAGCATAGAAAACAATGCCCAAAATGATGCGCGTGTTAATCCAGCCTAAAACTAGACCAATCCTCATCCAAATTTGGTAAACACCATTGAGGGTTGCGGGGGCAATAAGTGCCCAAATCCAAAGGATGGCGGCAATTAGCCAAGGTAAGATAGGTATGGATTCATGGTGTATCAAGGGCAGTAGACTACCGAATAAACCAGCTGCGATCGCACCGCCAATTAGTCCAAAATCCCGTAGTCCTTTACGATCAAGTTCTCGTATTTCATTCATCAGCATTAATCCAATTCAAATTCTGTTTTCCAAGATTCATCTTTATGTATCTGGGGTTGATCAGATTTGGCGAGGATAAAGTTCTCCAGCACTAAATAATCCATCTCCGTTCTCATAAAACAGCGATAGGCATCTTCTGGCGTACACACAATCGGTTCACCCCGGACATTAAATGATGTGTTCACCAAAACTGCACAGCCCGTTTTTGCCTGAAAATGACGCAGCAGTTCATAGTATCGAGGATTGGTTTGTTGATGAACGGTTTGAATCCGAGCCGAGTAATCTACATGGGTAACGGCGGGAATGTGCGATCGCTTCACGTTTAACTTTTCAATACCAAACAACTCTTCCTGCTCTGGTGTCATGGAAATCCGTAGTTCAGTTTGGATAGGTGCAACCAAAAGCATATAAGGGCTGGGACGGTCAATTTCAAAGTAATTGGATACCTGTTCTGCTAAAACGGAAGGGGCAAAGGGACGGAAGGATTCGCGGTATTTAATTTTCAAGTTCATCACCGACTGCATTTTGGGACTGCGAGGATCACCGATGATCGAACGACCACCCAAAGCCCGTGGGCCAAACTCCATCCGTCCAGAGAACCAACCAACGACATGCTCTTGCTCTAGAATTTCGGCAAGATGAGGCATGAGTTTGTCATCTTCTAGATGTTGATAGGGCGCATCCACAGATTTGAGATAGTCTCGAATCTCTGTTTCCCCAAAACTAGGGCCTAAATAGCTCCCCCGCATCGTATCCCCATCCTTGGGAAAACGAGGCTTATCATGATATTGATGCCAAATAGCTAATGCTGCCCCAACTGCCCCCCCTGCGTCTCCGGCGGCGGGTTGAACCCAAATATCTCGAAAACCTGTTTCTCGCAAAATTCGCCCATTGGCGACGCAATTTAGGGCGACTCCACCGGCTAAACAGAGATAGTCTGTATCCAATTCCTTCTTAACCGTTCTGGCCAAACGCAAAACGACTTCTTCAGTAACGTGTTGGATAGAACGAGCCAAATCCATCTCTCGTTGAGTCAGTTTACCTTCGCTTTCGCGGGGCGGACTGCCAAACAACTGATGGAATTTCGGGGTGGTCATGGTCAACCCTGTGGTGTAGTTGAAGTAGTCCATATTCAACCTAAATGTGCCATCTTCTTTAAGATCCAAGAGATGGTTAAGGATATAGTCTACATATTTGGGTTCACCGTAGGGCGCTAAACCCATGAGTTTGTATTCCCCAGAGTTGACCTTGAAACCCGTGTAGTAGGTGAAGGCAGAATATAGCAGCCCTAAAGAGTGGGGAAAATCAATTTCCCATTGGGGAGTTAGTTGATGACCTTCTCCTAACCAAACCGAGGTAGTTGCCCATTCTCCCACCCCATCGAGGCACAGCACTGCTGCCCGTTCAAAAGGGCTAGGGAAAAAGGCAGAAGCGGCATGAGCCTGGTGATGTTCAGTAAATAAAAGTTGGGGCAATTGCGTTTTTTTGCAATCTCCGAGGGTTGCGAGTTCCTTTTTTAAGAGCGTTTTGAGGTAAAGTTTTTCTTTTAACCAAACTGGCATCGCGGCAATAAAAGAACTTAATCCCTTGGGCGCGTAGGCGAGATAGGTTTCTAGTAGGCGCTCAAATTTAACTAATGGCTTATCGTAAAAAACGATTTGGTCTACTTCTGGCAATCGAATTCCTGCCTGTTTGAGACAGTAGGCGATCGCACCTTTGGGAAATCTCGCATCATGTTTTTTGCGAGAAAAACGCTCCTCTTGAGCAGCAGCAACAATGTCACCATCCACAACTAAGGCGGCGGCGCTATCGTGATAATAAGCAGAAATTCCCAAAATACGCATTTTTTTAAATAGATATAAGGGCTGAATTTATAACTCTATATCACTCAATTTCCAAAGACCCAAACTTTTTTGAGGGTAGTCTTTTCTTTCGGTCGTTTCTTCATCAATAATTTCGATTACGTCTGGAAATTTATATGGAGATAATTGTAAATCGATTGCTCGCCAATCACCCGTAACAATATCTTTATTTTCAAGTATCCCCGGATAATTTGTAGTTAACAAATATTGAGATTTGCTTTTTTTAAAGTTTTTAATTACAGCAAGAGCATCTTTAAATGAGAGATGCACCAGACAATCTCTACAGAAAATTAAATCGACTTGAGGAAGTGCATCTGTTGCTAAATCGAGATTGATAAATTCTCTAGCTTCATTACCGTAACGACGTTCATTTTCGGTAATTAATTCGGTAACAATATCACATCCAATGTATCTATCTAGATTTAATTCTGCTTCTTTTAGCCAATAAAAATCTCCACAAGGAGCATCAAGCATTGTTTTGACATTAAGCTTTTCCAGCAAAGTTGGTATCTTTTTGATGATAACTAAAGTTTGCCGAAGATTAGAGCCTCTGCCGGAGACAGATTCGCGATCGCCCCACCTATTACGATAATATATATCATTAAAAACTTCTTTTCTGGTTTTACCTCGAAACGATAAAAGCATCAATTCATATTGCAAATTAAATGACAAATAGTCAAAGAAAGATTTGATGGGTTGTAAAATGGTATTCTTACTCATAGTTTTTAATAAAAAAGTTTCTTGCTAATGGCTACTAAAACTGAAAGTAGACAAAGGGCTGAGGACTGATTGCTGCAAACCGAAGTATTGTTGAAACTAAAACACCATAGAAAACTGCAAAACTCCATTTGGGAATTTTCTGCCACCAATCAGCAAACCAACCCTTGTAGGCTGCCCAATGCATGATAATTAAAGGTATAAAAATCCATCCAATTTCGTTCTTTAGGTTTTCAGTGCCAGGAGAATTCAGGAATACAAAAGATTTCTCGATTTGCATAGCACTGCCCAGATCGTTACTCCGAAAGAAGATTGCAGAGGCACAAAACCAGTAAAACGTGAGGGGAGTACCTACGATATTTCTAAGGGTCTGGAGTCGCTTGTAGGGAGCAATCCAGAATGACCATTGCTTGTGAACCACTAAAGCAATGCCATTCAACCCTCCCCAAGCGACAAAATGCCAAGCCGCACCATGCCATAGTCCAGAGGTAAGCATGAGAATGAGAACATTTCTAGACCTAAAGAGTTCTGTACGTTGCTCTTTTGGTCGCATCTTCATCAAAGGGGTATAAATATAGTCTCGCAGCCAGGTGAAGAGGGTAATGTGCCAACGTTGCCACAACTGAGTAACATTGCTAGAAAAATAGGGAAAATTAAAGTTAAGAGGTAGCTTGTATCCAAGTAAACCTGCACAGGCGATCGCCATATCTGAATAGCCAGAAAAGTCGCAGTATATTTGTATAGCGAAAGAAATCACAGCAATCCAACAACTTAAAACAGTATAAATTTCTGGATTCGTGAAATACTGGTCTACCAATGGAGAGAGATTATCCGAAATACAAGCTTTCTTAAAATATCCCACCAGAAAAAGCGTTAAACATCCCCGAAAATCAACCTCGTTTAAACTTTTCGGGGTTAGTAGTTGAGGCAAAAAAGTAGATGCACGGACAATTGGGCCCGCAACCAATTGAGGAAAAAAAGCTACAAATAGAGAAAAATCCCAAAAACTTCTAACAGGTTTGAGTTTACCCAGATACGCATCAATTGAATAGCTCAGAGTTTGAAATGTGTAAAAGCTAATACCTGCTGGCAAAATAATTTGTAGGGTTGTAATACTAACAGGTAGCCCCAAAAAAGTTAATAAGTTTGATGCAGAATCAGCGAAGAAGTTATAGTACTTAAAAAATCCTAATAATCCTAGATTTACAACTAAACTAAGTGCCAGCCATGCTTGGCGCTGCTGTTGATTAATTGGTTTAGTTAGCAGCGCATCCCAAGAAAATAGATTTATCCATCTGTTCTTAGTTTCTCCGTTCTTTACTGCTTGGCTTATTTTAATTTCTTGTCCTGCCATTGAACTATCAACTGGTGGTCTAGATAGCATCAAACCGACAAAGTAATCAACGATTGTTGAAAGCAAAAGCAGAGAAAGAAAGCGCCAATCCCAAGCACCATAAAAAATATAACTACAGACTAGCAACCAAGTTTTACGATGATTGGGTTTCTGCAAAGTCCAGTAGACACAGAAACTAAGAACAAAGAAAAATAAAAAACGAAATTCTGTAAAAACCATGTTTATTCTAATGAATTAATAGTCTGGGATAGAGAACAAAAGTCATTGTTATAGCTAATTCTCGCTTATAGATATAAAGGATTGATTATATGGTTACTTTGGAGATGAATTCAGATGTTTAGAAAACTCTGCTGCCAAAGCCCGTGTAAATTCTTGAGCGCCTTGGTGATTTAAATGTCTACCATCAGATCGGTGATCAACTTCATATAAATTAGTAAAAACATTGGGCTGGTTAAAAGCAAATAGAGTCGAAATATCTCCTTTGTTATAGGCTTTCGTAAGAGCAGAATTGTTAAAATCAGTATTTAGTACTGGAGGAATAAAGAAAATGGGTTCAACTTTAATCTTACTGATTTCCTCTTGATTGTTAATTCTATAATCTATGTTTTTAAGCATTTTAATTACATAGGAATCAAGTGGATATTTAGATATATTACCTCGAACAAAAACTCCTGATTTGGATTGTTTTAGTTGCTGTTGATAACTCTCAGAATAATCTGATAGAAAAATTTTTCTCCATTTTTCACTATTTTCTAACCAATCCATTGCATAATATCCAGCTTCTTGTATTAATTTTTCAGCAGAAATTCCTTTGGGTAATACTTCAGATTCTTGCTGCCAAAAATTAGAAAAATAACCAATCCCTAGCCATCGATAGAAAAAACTTATTGAATTTGCATAAAAACCATTAATTTTTTCATTTAAAGGAGAGGTTGATTCAATGATTAATCGAAAATTTTCTATCGTTTTTAGAGGAGTATGCCAGTAAACATTTTTAATTGAAGTTGGTGCTTCCTCCATGAAAAAGTCAACTAAACAGTCTAAAAATATCCATTTTAACTTTGCTGGTTTTAAAGCTAAAATCTTTTGCAAATAGAAATCAGTTTCAGCTACATTTGCCGCCATGATTCCAAAGTTGAAAGACCTGATACTCTTACCATTTGCTGCCATTGTTTCATCAAATACTCTGGGGATAACTCCTTGATATGTGGTACTTGGCCCCAAAAAAATAGCATCGTAATCATCTTTGTGTTTAGCAAAATATTGAAATTTAGTACTGATATCACCAAGATTTTGAGGAGTATTAGAAGAAGGTAAAAGCGTATTGATTAATCCAGCACTTGAAATCAAAGCAAGCATAAAAATTATGCTATAAAAAAATATAATTATTGGTTTTGGTATGTTGTTTTTCCAAATATCTACATTCATTGTCAGATTACCTTGAAAATAAAGCCCTGATTTTTTTATTACGCAGAAACGCATAAATGAATATATTTAATTGTTGGAGGATCTTAAAATTGATGTATTGTTATTATTTCTTTGAGTATAAAACTCGCTTGTGAGAATGGGAGGATATTTTGCAGTTTCATTTGCACCTAAAAAACTCTCAGGAAAGGCAATTTCGGCACTATTATTAGGAGATGCAAAAAAAGCAAATGAATATCTTGGTTTGATACCTTGGGATGTATACGGTATTGCAACTTGATGTTTTGTGGCATAAACTTTATCATTCGTCCATCGTTGCAAAATTTCTCCTGCCATCACGACTACCGTATCAGGAATTAGAGGAACTGGAACTCGCTCTCCAGTTTTGGTACAAATTTCTAACCCTTCTACTTCATGCTGAAACACATAAGTAATAGTATTTCCATCTGTATGTTCTCCTAGGCGAATGTTTTGGGTTTTGGCAGGTTCAGATGCAGCAGAATAGTGATGCAAACCCATAGCATGATTTTGCTCAGAATGTAACTCGGCAAAATAAGACTTTGGCAGTTTCAAAGCAATGGCTAAGGCTTCAAGAACCTTCAGTGTACTTGTGTGACAAGCTGTGAAAAATTGCAACATCGCCTCACGAAACTCTGATTGATTTTGCAGCCATTGGTTAGGTTGGTGAAAAGGATGATCTAGCGCACCCAATTCTTCTGGTTTCATTTCTCTACCAAAGTAAAATTGTTCGCTGAGTATGCTTGACATCCCCATAGGGATATATCCTCGGTGACACTTTTGTGTTAAAGATATCTGTTTTTTCTCTTCTAACGGCAGTGCAAAAAAATGCTTGGCTTCGGCAAAGGTTTGAGCAATTAAAGTTGCACTTATACTATGATTTTTCAGGTAGAAACATCCCATCTCCTGTAAAGCACTGGCGATTTGATTGGCAATTAATTCTTTAGCAACCGTGTCACCCATCAAGAATAGATGAAAGTCAATGACGGGAATCGGCGTTGAAACAATAGATGTTTTTGAAAGTTCGTTTATTGAGATCATCGTTAAAAATTTTTAGAAATGATAATTGATGTATGAATCAGGATGTGGAGTAGAGACGTAGCACTACTACGTCTCTACATTTTTTGTGGGAGATGTCTATTTTTTTTCAGATGTATAGCCTCCTGTTGCGACTTGATTGATATATTCATGGGTACGAATTGGTGGATAGTTGGAAGTTGCATTTTCCTCTAAGCAAGTAATTTCGGCATCGTAATCAGGAGATTCAAAATAGATAATCGAGTATCTGGGATTGGTGGGGAATTTGGAGGGTAGGGGAACTCGATGTTTAGTGGCGGGAAACTTGTCGTTTGTCCAGCGCTGCATTAAATCTGCGAGGATAACCAGAACTTTACCAGGGAGGTAGGGCGCTGCAATCCATTCCCCTGCATTGGTGCAAACTTCTAGTCCAGCTGTCTCATCTTGAAATATTAAGGTAATACTGCCGTAATCTGTATGTTCAGCAAATCGAGTCTCTGCGGGAGAAAGAGGTTGGCTCACTGATGGATAGTGATTTATGGAGGTGTTGAAATTGCGCTCAATATGGAAATCGGTGAAATAGGACTCTGGTAGTTTTAAGGCGATCGCCATCGCTTGTAGTATATTAAAAGACGCATCACGACAAGTTCTAAAAAATTCCAATAGCACTTGGCGAAACTCTTTTTGGTCTTCAGGCCATCGATTTGGTTCACCAAACCTCTGGTGAGTTACACCCGCTTCATCCGGTGCAACATCTAAACCAAAATTGAATGCTTCCAGCAATACCCGCTCTTTACCACGAGCAACGTAGCCTCGGCTAGTTCCTGGAGCAAGTTTTACTTGGTTTTTATCCTCATCTGGTAATGCGAAAAAACTCTGCGCTTGAGCAAATACCTGATCAACTAAGGTTTGGGTTACACAATTTTCGAGGTAAAAACATCCAGTTTCTTGAATAGCAGATGAAATGCGATCGGCAACTGCTTCCTTGGTAGTGGTATCACCGACCATAAACGGATGAAAATCGATGACAGGAATCGGCGTGGTAACAATTATCTGGGGTTCACGTTCTTTGATTGGGTTCATTGTTAAAAAATTCCTTCTTGAAAATACTTAGTGACTTAGTGTCTTAGTGGTAAAAAATCTTGAAACACAAAGTCACGAAGACACAAATAAAGCAGTTAATGATGGTTATTTAATTATTGATAGAATTAGTTTTCAATTCGTAAACATTCCAAAATGTTCCTTGTAAAGCCGAGTGTTTCACCCCCTGAATGCGATTTCGCACAGACACCATTGATAATGAATTAACTAGATAAATAAACGGTAAATATTCCTGACTCAGCCTTTGAGTTTCTGCATAAATTTGTTGTCGCTGTGCTTCATTAGCTTCTGCACCTTGAATGTAGAGATCGGCAATTTTTTGCTCCCAATCTGCTATCTGCTGCCCAGTAATTGGCTTTTGTCCGGCTTGGGGTTGGCGATTAAAAAAGTGCCAGTTCCCGACTGTAGACCAAATATTCACTGCTTCATTGGGTTCTATTGTCATTGGGAAACCATCAAGAATTTGGCAATCCCAATCCAGACGATTTGTTAACTTGTCTACAACTAATCCCACTGCAATTAAATTCAAATCTACCTGAATTCCGATCTGATTCAAATCGTCTTGAATAAGTGGAGCCATGTTTTGCAACACCTTATTACCGACATTGGCAGTCAGCGTAAATCGAACTCGATTACCATCAACATCGAATAACTCACCTTGATTGTTGTATCGAAATCCTGCTTTGAGAAGTAACGTTTTTGCCTTCTGAAGGTTATGGCTATAGACTGGTAAACCCGCTTTTTGAGATAGATAGTAAGGACTTTGGACTGCGATCGCTGAATTTTGCAACGCTCCTACCCCCGCAAAGATATTATTGAGCATACGTGGGCGATTGATGCTATAAGCAACGGCTTGACGGAATTCTACTGTATTGAACCAGCGAGACTTAATGGGATCAACCAGAGGCTTACCATTTCTACGGCCTGTGTTCAAATTAAACATTATAGCCGTGGTTCCTCTTTGGGAACCGCCATTGTAAAGTGTGAATTTCCCCCTTTTTTCTTCTTGTTTCAATAATGAAAAATAATTAGGATTTACATCAATAAAATCAAGACTTCCAGAACGAAATTGGATTAACGCTGTATCATTATTACTGACTGTACTCTGAACAATGCGATCAATATAGGGCTGAGTGTGACTTTGACCATCTTTACGCCAGTAATAGGGATTTTTGCGAAAGGTGATCCGTTCACCTGGAACATAAGATTCTAATTTATAAGCACCGTTGCTAATAATTTGATTGGGTGGAGTATTTGTACCCCAAGTTGACAGAAATAGCGGTCTACCTGCGGAGTCTTTCGTAGTGATGGACGATCGCAGAATATGAGCGGGTAAAATTTCTAGTTTTGTTGTACGAATAAAGGGAGCAAAAGGTTCTGGAAGAGTGAACTCAATCCGCCAATTATCTAGTTTTTTGACTGTAGGAAAACTACGAGTTTTGCCTATTTGCAAAAAATCTTTGGCATAAGAAGGAATGGCGGAATTAGTATAAATATCTTTATAAGTAAACACTACATCATCAGCAGTCAGCGGTTGACCATCTGACCATTTGAGTCCTTTCCTCAACGTAAAAATAACTCGCTTTTGGTTTTCAGAAATCTCCCACGATCGTGCTAACGCTGGTTCAATTTTTCCTCTACCATTTTCACGAATCAGTCCTTCATAGAGTAAAGATAAAATCCCTACTCCCTGCTCCATCAACTGAGGGTTAAAAGTGTTGGGTTCGATAGAACTACTAACGATGATTTGAGATCCGGCTACTGCTTTATGGAGCAAGTTAGTTTGGACACAACTAACTAGGACAATCGCCAGAATAAATCCGATGATAGCTGGCGCTCTCCGACGGCGAATAGCAGTAAATGTAGTTAATCTTCGCATAGTTGTACTCCAGGAAACTTCTTTTACCTGCTCTACATTGCGCTGTATCCGCCATCCACCATCAAAACTGCCCCCGTCACATAAGAAGCTGCTTCAGACGCGAGAAATATCACCGGGCCGACGAGTTCCTCTGGTTTACCGCGTCGCTGCATGGGAATCACAGCACTTAGATGTTGTTGATCTTCCTGTAGCGATCGCCGAAATGTTTCAGTACCTTCCATAATGTTGTCGATATAGCCAGGAGCAAAAGCATTGACGCGAATTTGATGATCTGCCCATTCCAATGCAAGCGATCGCACTAGTAAATTTACCCCTCCTTTGGCTGCTGTATAAGCCGCTGAGCCATTGATTCCCACTACACCCCCGATTGAAGAGTTCATGATAATCGAGCCGCCTGTGCCTTGTTTAATCATTTGTCGAGCCGCTAGTTGAGCGCAGTGGAAGTATCCCTTTAAATTGACGTTGATGATGTTATCCCACTCCAATTCTTCTAAGTCAGTTGCCGATTTGATGATGTCAATGCCGGCATTGCACACCATGATGTCGAGCCTGTGATAGTGCGCTACGGTTTGCTCAATTAGGCTTAAACAATCTTGACGATTTCTAACATCGGTGGGAATTGCGATCGCTTCTCCTCCAGCTGCTTGAATCATTTGTGCAGTTTTTTCTGATTCGGCTACTTTAATATCGGCAATTACAACTTTTGTGCCTACAGATGCTAATCCTTGAGCTATTGCTTTGCCGATGCCTCGTGCGGAGCCGGTGATAATGGCAATTTTGTCTGTTAGATCAAAAAGGGAGGATTCCACAGTTGTTTAGTTTGAGTGGGAGTGATTTTTAAATGAACAGGATCTAGGAATAATACGAACCGCAGAGGCGCAGAGTAAGCAGAGGAAAGAGTTTGAGAGAGTTTTTATGTAATTCCTAATAGGTTGGCTATTGTTATTAACCATTTAAGGTTATATAGCAGTCCTAAATTATTTGTGAAAACCTCTGCTGTTCCTCCTCTCTGTGTTCTCTGCGTCTCTGCGGTTCGTTTAAAAAATAATTTTTACAATTTTAGGATTGCTATAAACTATTTAGTAAATTGCGGATAGCCTCTGCTTGTTGAACTATAGTAGTTTTTTCAAATAGGGAAACTAAAGGTAACTGTATTTGCAAAACTTTTTGTAGTTTGTATATGAGTTGCAGAACTAGAGCAGAATGTCCTCCAAGGTCGAAGAAGTTATCTTGAGTACTAATGTGATCTAACCCTAAAACTTCTTTCCAAATAGCTAGCACGGCTTCTTCTGTCGGGTTGGCAGGTTCAGTAAAATCATTGTGAGAAGTTTCCGTACCTACTGGTAATTTGTAATTTTTAATTGGTAATTTTTCTCCTTCAGATAAAAAGGGAAGTTCACTAATACGTTGGTCAGGATTAGTAACAATGTATTCAAGCAAATTTTGAAATACTGTACCCATTCTGGTAATAGTGGCAGCTTCAAATAAATCGGTTTTGTAGACTAAAGCGCCTTCAATCCCCTCTGATGTTTCTTGGAGTGTCAAATTTAAATCAAATTCGGCTGTGTCTTTGGTATCGGTTGCAATGAACTCCTCTTTTAAAGTCAAATTTGCCAGTTTTAAATCATCTTCTGGAGTGTTTTGGAAAACAAACATCACCTGAGCTAAAAGTGT
Organism: Komarekiella atlantica HA4396-MV6; assembly: GCA_019359395.1. Classification (GTDB taxonomy): domain Bacteria; phylum Cyanobacteriota; class Cyanobacteriia; order Cyanobacteriales; family Nostocaceae; genus Komarekiella; species Komarekiella atlantica. The sequence continues at coordinate 58,304 of JAHHHK010000021.1, read as the reverse complement.
GTAACTATCTCTAATTGGTTGTAGTTCTTCTACTAGTTTGATGAAGGGCATTTCCTGATGTGCATACACTCCTAAAGCGACTTCCCGCACCCGCCGCAGTAGTTCTCGGAAGGTGGGATTGCCTTCTAAGTTGGTGCAAAATGGCAGCAAGTGGACAAAGAAACCAATCAGTTTTTCTGTTTCTGGGCGGGTACGATTAGCAACGGTACTACTGACAATGATGTCTGGTTGCCCTGTGTAGCAGAAAAGTAATGTTTTGAGTGCTGCTAACAAGGTCATAAATAAGGTTACGCCTTCCTGCTGACTTAATGCTTTGAGTGCTTTGGTTAAGTCTTTAGAGATTACCAACGGTTGACGCGCACCCGCGAAGGTTCGTACTGACGGGCGTGGATGGTCGGTTGGTAGTTTCAAGACTGGCGGTGTAACACCTAAATGTTGTTTCCAGAATTGCATCTGCGATTCTAAAACTTGCCCCTGCAACCATTGCCGTTGCCACTGAGCAAAGTCTGCATATTGGATGGGTAAATCTTTCAGGGGGGAGGGTTGATTTTGAGAAAAAGCTTCGTAAAGGGTTGCCAGTTCTTGAGTCAACACGCTAAAAGACCAACCGTCGGCGACAATATGGTGCGTAGTGACAACTAGCAAATGCTCGGTTTGACTCAAACGCCAAAGCTTACTCCGCAGTAATGGCCCCCGCGCTAAATCGAAAGGCTGCTTAATTTCTTCCTCAGCTTGTCGTTTCGCTTCAGTTTCCGGGATGTCTTGTGAGTCTATTGCGGCGAAGTCAAATACAGGTTCGGGAGAAATTGTATAAACCACTTGTCCGTTCTCAACCTTAAAGGTACTTCGCAACGTTTCATGTCGTCGCACAATTTCCGTCAAACTCTGTTTCAATGCCTTCACATCTAGCGCACCGCTGACGCGATAAACTAGCGGCAAGTTGTAAACAGGATTACCAGGATAGAATTGCTCGAAAAACCAAAACTCTAACTGAGTTAAGGAGATTGGCAGTACTCCATCACACGAACGCACGGCTTTAAATGGGATGATTTCTGGCGAAAGTTCTTGCCTAGTAGCTGTCTCGACTGTTCTAGCTAAAGTTGCGATCGCAGGAGATTCAAATAAACTTCGCAAAGGTAATTCTATCTTAAATGCTTTACGAGTCAGAGAAATCACCTGGGTAGCAAGTAATGAATGTCCACCCAAATTAAAGAAGTTGTCGTAAATCCCAACTTGTTCTAACCCTAAAACATCCCTCCAGATACCTGCCAAAATTTCTTCAGTGGGAGTCCGGGGTGCAACAAAGGTTTGAGCTAATTCTGGCCGGCTGGTTGTTGGTTCTTTTAAAGCGCGACGGTTGACTTTACCGTTGGGTGTCAGAGGAAACGACTCCAGCTGTACAAAAGCCGATGGAATCATGTAATCTGGCAACTGGTCTTGCAGAAAAGTACGCAACTGTTCGACGGTGATTGTCTGTCCTTGAATTGGTACGAAGTAAGCGACTAAATATTTTTCTCTGGCATTTTCTCCAAACACCTTAGCGACTGCTTGGTTAATTTGGGGATGTTTACTCAAGACTGCTTCAACTTCGCCAAGTTCAACCCGAAAACCCCGGACTTTTACTAAATCGTCTATCCTTCCCAAAAATTCGATATTGCCATCGCTTAAGTATTTAGCTAAGTCGCCAGTTTTATACAGTCGTGACTCAGTATCCTTACTCAAAGGATTTGGAACAAATTTTTGGTCTGTCAAATCTGGGCGGTTGAGGTAGCCACGAGCTAAACCATCACCACTTACATAGAGTTCCCCTGGAACGCCTATAGGGACGGGTTGGCGATAATTTTGATCTAACAGGTAAACTTGCACGTTAACGGCAGGCTTACCAATTGGTGGATAAATCGGCCACTCTTCTGGTTGATTACTAAATGCATAAGATGTAACTAAGTCTGCTTCCGTGGGGCCGTATAAATTGTAGAGCTTGCAATTCTCCAAACGCCCAAACAGCTTAATCATTGGTTGTGTAATCTGGAGTTGTTCTCCACAGGCGATCGCTTCTCTTATATTCTGAAATAAATGTTCTTCTTCTCCGTATATTTCTGCTAATTGTTGCCATAAAGTGACGGGAAGGAATACTTTAGCAATTGGTTTTTGAGCAAGTAACTGAATTAATTTATCTAAGTCTTTGCGATCGCTTTCGGCAATCATATATAGTGTGCCACCCAAACCCCACGCCGCAAACATTTCGTGATAGCTGACATCAAAGCTCAGGGAAGCAAACTGAAGAACACCCACACCAGTTAACATCTTCGCCTGATGGTGTTCTACTAAATTGGTGAGCGATCGATGGGGGACAAGAGTACCTTTAGGAGTTCCTGTAGACCCAGAAGTATAGATTATGTACGCTAAATTATCAGCTTTTACTTCAACTTGCGGATTGAATTCAGATTCTTCGCCAATTTCGTCCCAATCATCATCTAACACAATGAGATGATAAGCAAAGTTGCCATGCAGCAATGATTTACAACGTGTTTGAGTCAAGACGACTGCTGCTTGAGAATCGCTAAGCATGAAGGCTAAACGCTCTGGGGGATAGCTAGGATCGAGTGGAACGCAAACTCCCCCAGCCTTGAGGGTTCCTAATATGGCAACTGCCGCTTCTAGAGAACGTTCCAGACAAATCCCCACAGGTGCATCTGGTTTAACACCCAAACGTTGCAGATGGTGCGCTAGTTGATTAGCACGCTGGTTTAACTTCTGGTAAGTCAATTGTTGGTTGTCATACACTACCGCCACTGATTCGGGTGTTTTTTCGACTTGCTCCTCAAATAATTGATGAATGCAATAATTGATAGGATGGGCTGCTTGGGTAGCATTCCACTCTACTAGGAGTAAATCTTGCTCTGCTGGTGTGAGTAGTGGTAGTTCTCCCGCACGGTGATGAGGTAAGTTAACAATTCCCTGCAACAGTGTGAGCAAATGACCAATCATCCGATCAATGGTATCTGCGTCAAAGCGATTGCGATCATAGTTGATTTTAATTACTAGTTCATCACCAGGAATTGCAACTATCGTTAAGGGATAATTTGTTTCTCCGATGGCTTGGCGATCGCTTATTCTTAAATTACCCGGCAGTGCTTGCAGCGTGGCGTTTACAGGGTAATTTTCAAATACGACAATGCTTTCAAACAAAGGTTGATTGCGAGGAATCTCACTCGCACCTTGAATATCTACCAGTGAACTGTATGAATACTGTTCCCGTTCTATATGCTCTTGTTGCAATTGCACCAGCCAAGGCAATAAATCAGCTGTTTCAGGGATTTTTACCCGTACAGGTAGGGTATTAATAAACAACCCCACCATCGACTCTACACCAGATAAGTTATGAGGACGACCAGACACCGTAGCCCCAAATACCACATCAGACTCACCACTGTAGCGACTCAGTAACAACGCCCAAGCCGCCTGCACTAAGGTAGAAAGGGTGAGATGATGCTGTTGAGCAAAAGATTTTAATTTAACGGTTGCCTCGGCTGATAAATGCTGGTGTCGAATATAACTAGTTTTTTCTTGGTGAGCTACCGCTTGTTCTACAACCAAAGGGGTAGGAGCAGTAAAACCCTCAAGAGTTCGCCGCCAAAATCCCTCTGCACTAGATAAGTCTTGCTGCTGCAACCAATTAATGTAGTCTCGGTAAGGTCGAGATGGAGCTAAATATAACTGTTGATTGTTATTTATAGAATCATAAATAGCAAAGATTTCTTTAAAGAGAATCGGCCAACTCCAACCATCAAGCAATATATGATGAAAGCTCCAAACAAAATGATAAGTTTCGTCTGTTAACCGAAATAAGACAAAGCGCATCAAGGGAGATTTGTCAAGTTCAAAACTTTGCTCTCTATCTATATTTAAGAAAGAATCAATTTGCGATCGCTGCTCATTAATCGAGAGCAAACGTAAGTCTTTGTTAATCCAAGGTACATTGACCTGTTTACGCACTACTTGGACTAGCTGTTTGCGATTCTTCCACACAAAAATAGTCCGTAAAGCTGAGTGTCTCTGTACCACTTGTTGCCAAGCTTGCTCAAAGACACTCTTGTTTAGATTGCCGTGAAGAGTGAAGCGAAACTGCTCAAAGTATATTCTTGATTCTGGCTGATAGAGAGTATGAAATAGCATCCCCTGCTGCATTGGCGAAAGGGGGTAGATGGCTTCAATATCTTTTATTTTATTTTGATTTTGTATAGCTACCATTTTTATGTTGTTTGTAATATATATTTTTTTAATTAACCACAGAGACGCAGAGAGCGCAGAGTTAAAATGCAATATTAATTTGTCTGGAAACTTGCACTAATTAATTGCTCCATCTCTTCCTTGGCGTTCTTGGCGGTTCGTTTATCTATATTCATAGAAAATTTTATTAAAAAGCTGCCGTAGATAATCCCCCATCAACTGGAATAGTTACGCCAGTAATATAACTAGCACATTCTGAACTGAGAAAAGCCACTAAATTAGCAACTTCACTAGAAAGACCACGACGACCTATAGGAATAGTGTTATCTATTGTTTGTGCGATCGCATCAATATTTTGGTCTTCCTTTTGGGCAAATACTTCTAGATATTCTCTATGTCTTGGTGTATCAATAATACCAGGATTAATAGAGTTAACTAACACATTCCACTTGGCCACTTGCGTAGCTACAGATTTAGTAAAGTTAATTAATGCTGCATTCGCCACCCCTGATTTAATTAAACGAGGGGAAGGTTCTTTCCCGGATGTGCCAATAATATTTACAATCCTTCCCCATTGCTGATTTTTCATAGTAGGTAAAACCAGATTCGTCATGCGGATATAGCCCATTAATTTTCCTTCAAACACAGTTCCCCAATCTTCATCAGATAAGTTTTCTACGGCGACGCTGGAAAATTTAGCCCCATCGGAATTATTTACCAAAATATCAATTTTTCCAAATTGATTGAGGGCTGACTGCACTAACTTCTCAGAATCAATTGCATTTTGAACATCAGCTAAGCAGGTGATAATTTTTGCTGGAGAATTCACCAGACTTTGATAGGCTTGTTCTAATCGGTCTGCATTTCTTCCACAAATTACTAAATTACAACCTTCTGCTGCCAGCTTTTGGGCTATAGCATAACCAATACCAGCACTCGCTCCTGTCACTAAAGCTACTTTCCCTGTTAGTCCTAAATCCATATTAATAGTCCTCTAGGTTGTAGTTAGCGATCGCGCAGTTCTTTCATTAAAAGAAGCATTTTGGTAAGAGAAATGAGAACAAGGTGGAATCAAAATTTTTACCAAAGATACTACTTCATCAGAGGAATTATATCCTCCACAAAAGACATTAGCAGGAGCATAATAAATCTTACCATAAGCTAGTTGCTGCTGTTCGTTTTCTATAGATATCATCAACTGACCATTGAGGATTATTCCCATCTGTTCGCTAGTAGATTGGTGCATTGGGATAATACCTCCTGGCGGAATTTCAGTAATTGCGATTTCAAACCAAGAAGCAACAATAGATTTGCATGACCAGCCAGTAATTTTATCTTTTGTAGGCAATGCTTTGATAAACACTTCATCAGTATTTTCCGATGTTAAGGAATTTATGATGCGTTTTACATCGAATACTAGCGCTGTTTCTGGAAAAACATTTACAGAACCGTGCGGAACATAGGCATTAGCAATGTAGGCTTCTTGCAGTGGTTCAATAATTTTTTTTATTCCGTTGACGTTCATTTCTAAACGACCAGAAATTATCATCCCCATCTGACTTTCTAAATGTTTATGTAGTGCAAAATTAGCTCCAGGAGCAAGATACACTAATTGCACAAGCGTGTCTTCACATTTATAAGCTATTAGCTCTACATCGGAATTAAGTTTTGTGCTTTTGGGAGTTGGAAAAAATTTAGACATGATCTGCTATTTTTTTATAAAAAATTGACCAGCTCATAGGAATTTTTCCATAAGTGGAAATAAATTCTAAATCATAAGCTTCAACAGCATTTTTATTAGTAATAGCTAAAGTAGCTAAACCCTGCTGTACTTGAATTGCCGCATCGCTAGTAGAAGGAGACAAATCAACCTGAATTTCCGATTGGTCTTGGGAGTCTGGTAAGAGTCTCGATAACAAAGGTAAAGGCGCAGGATGGGTAACAATTCTAGCTCCTTTGAAAACTACCTCTGTATTTTTCTTCTTAGCCAATCCATAAACTGGAGTTGGATAGATAAAAATGAAGCCTAAATCAAAACTTGGCTCCATATAAAACTCATTAATCAGTTGATAAGCATGAGGAACTAGAGCCAAATCTACCTTGTCTTGCAACAAAGCTTCTTTGACATCTGGAAAGCTATCAAATAACTGAATTTTTCCAGTCAATTCTTCTGACTCTAATTGTTTGACTATATAGCTGGAAGCATAGTCACTACTAGTGCCACTAGGCCCCAATGTGCCTATAGTCAAAGTGTTTGCAGGAGGAATAGGAGGTCGAAATTCAATCGAAAACTTCAGCATAATTTGAACCAAGGTCGTATAGGAGAAAAAATCAAGTTAAAATTACTAATTTTTAAATATCTTCTGCGCCAAATATTAATTTTTTATCTATATATTGAGATTTACTCTGACTTAAAATCAATGCAGTTAGTACCAAAACTGTGCCAATCAAACCGCGTACTCCAAACTTCTCACCGAGTAGCCAAAAGGAAAAAACGGACGTGAGTACCGGATCGAGAGTACACAATAGTGCCGCCTCGGAAGCTGAAATCCATTGCTGTCCTATTGTTTCTAACCAGATAGTGCCAGCAGTCCCGACCAGACTGAGGTAGAGGATAATGCCATAGTTATTGCTTAGAGTCTCGAATTGCCCGACCATCTGTGGCGCTGCCCAGACGGCGCTTAACACTGCTACAATCCATAGTTGGATGGCAGTCAGGGATAAGGTTGAGTGGCGTTGCACGGTTCCTTGAAGTACGAGCATATAAACCCCGTAAATGCAGGTTTCGCCAAACAACAACAAGTCGCCTATGCCTAGAGAACCATTTTCCCAGCACATAATCCCGATACCTGTAAGGGCTACTCCGGCGGCGAGTAGAGTTTTAAGAAGCAATGGCTGACCGAATAGTGCTGCCAACAGGGGTACAATAATCACATTTAGGCTGAAAATAAATCCTCCCCGGTTGGCATTGGCAGTTTCTAGCCCGATCGCTTGGAAGGCAAAGCAAGCGAAAAGTAGAAGTCCTAAAATGGCCCCATCGCGTAATATTTGAACGTTTAAGGAGCGTAAATACGGGGTAAATATCGCTGCTGCAACGCTGAAACGGCTGGCGGTAAGTACAGCTGGCGAAAAGCTAGTGACTGCATCTTTGGTAAGTGGGAAGGTCGTCGCCCATATTAAACTGACGATCGCGATCGCAATTATGCCCTGAATGTGGAGGGCGTTTTGCGTGGGTTGATTGCAGTCATCTAGTTTCATGTTATGAGTACCTAAGAAGAGGCAGGGGAGCAGGGAGCAAGGGGGAAGATAAGCGAATTCCTATGCCTTCAGTCATAATGGTTTTCTTTGGTGGCTGGTTATTGGTAGCTTGGCGCGGATAGCCTCCTGAAACTTAGCAACATCAAACTCGGCAATACTGAATACTCCGATTTTCTCGAACAGCCGCGATGAAACGCTGTCTTGGCAGATGTAATTAACCCGAATGTCCTCATGTAATGATTCCAAAAGAAGTTGGATGTTCGCTATGCGTGCCTCTTCAATAGCTTTAGTGTTGGTGTTATCGGGGTTGAGGGTATGTCCATAACTGCGAACGTGAAACCGACACTCTCTTGGCCCGGCGGGAACTAACGAAAAAGTTTGGACGTGTTCAGGAAATACGCTCAAAGAAAAAGGCATGGGGATTTCTTCTTGCGCCGACATCGAGCAGAAGGCTGAGTAACACAAGGTTTCGGGCAAAGCATGGTTTTGGGCGGCAAAATCTTGTAATTGCTGTTCGCGTTCCCAAGAATGTCGAGCGATCGCTTTGGCACAATCATAGTATTGTCGCTCGATTGGCGTTAAGCTGGGTGAAGCCGGATCGCGCATGGGAATAATCATGCCGTTGATGCCTTCACAATCACTCGACACCCCAAACCGACGAGTTAAACCTTTGTGCATCATGGGAAAGTGATAATCTTCTAAGAAGTTTTCCCACAGCAGCTTGTAATCCACCTCCACATTAATGTCATACTGACCGACTCCACCAATGGGTTGCATATTTTCCAGTTGGTAGGGTTCTAATAAACCAGGTAGATACCAACTTTGGGCTAATCTTGAGCCTTCCCAAGTAAAGCGAATGAAAATAAATCCATAAAAAATATCAATGTCGATAGGTTCTAAACCGTAGTTGGGTAAACCAAATTTCGGATAGCTCCCCCGTTGTGTGACATCTTGAAGTTTGCCAGCGAACAATTCACCGCTTGCAGTCCGAATCACGTAGGCTCGTTCACCGACAATATCCAGCCAAGTGAAATTACCCGGTTGCGGAACTTCGTTGATATGACAAACAAATTGCCAAGTTGGTTTAATTAAATGCTCAACTTCCAGAGCAAACAACGTTGCATCGCCATAAATCCAGATAGGTAATGCTTGCCTTCTTTCAGATGATTCGGAATACTCTACGCCATCAGGAGCAATTTTAGGATACTCAATAAACTGCCTTTGCTCGTCACTGCTGTTGTAAACTCGTTGAAGCACTTCATTGAGTTCTGGTGTTGACCCATCACTATCGACGGTCAGGATAGCTTGTTTAAGTTCCCCAATCAATGACTCCAACATTAATTTGCGATTATCGCCTGTTCCTCCTTGGTTAATGTCTGCAATTAGCTGTATTAGTTCTGCTTCTAAATAACCAATTCTCAACCAGAGGCGGATTTGTTCTGGAAGCGTGGCTGTTTCCCCATCTGCATAGCCTGGACTCACACAATTGAGCAGATTGGTAATTTCTACCCCGATATTTTGATGGTTTTCAGGTTGTGATTCTTGCTTGAGGTGACTATTTTCGCAAAGCTTGGCAAAAACCCCTTGATTTTCATCAATCTTGACCTCAAACTCCTGCAAACTGTAATTTTTCAAGTCAAAATCAGCACCAAACTCGCCTCTATTTGCCCCTGGTGCATTCTTGCAATGACCATCTATACTAAATGCCCATCCATGATAAGGACAAAGAGCCGTTTTATCTACACCTACACAACCGTGACCTTCAAAAACTGGTGCTTGGCGATGAGTGCAGACATTCAGGAAAACGCGAATTGTTCCGTCTGCTTGGCGTACAGCCACCAACGGTTCCTGAAAAATTTGAACAGTAACAAAATCTCCCGGCTGAGGAATTTCTGCGGCGCGACAAATAAAATACCAGTTTTTCTCTAGTTCCGATGGTTCAACAAAGATGGAACGAATAATTTTAGCAATAAAGTAATTATAAACAGTTTTGATATTGACTTCTGTATTATTGCGTTTGTTATATTCAACAACTGCATCTACTAAATATTTATAGACTGCTTCAACAGCAGGATAACCCCTTGCTGATAATAAAGTGGTAACAAAACTATTCCATGCTACTTCATCATTATTAGCAAAATTAGTACCCATCGCAGCAAGAGAATATTGCTGTCGTCCAACTTCAACAAAAAATTTACACAATTCCTTCTCTTTTACTAAAATCATTTTATTTTTTCCTACTCTCCATCATATAGCAGTCTTTTAGCGGTTTTCACTTAAGCGAGGTAAAAAAAGAAGTAATTAACCACAGATGAACACAGCGAAAAGTTTGCGCGTCCGGGTTTCCCAACCTAGGAAATTTTTCAAGACAGATAAACACAGATAAATTGGTATCTCAGATGATTAGAAAACACTCTAAATGATTCTCAGACTACTTGTCTTGGCGACTTGGCGACTTGGCGGTTTAATAATCTTTACAACTAAAACATGAGCGCTATATCCGCGAATAATTGTTTTGAAATTGCGGCAACAACAGAGAATTGATGTATCCCAATTCTTCCAACCTAATTAAAACTTTATTTGCGCTTTGAACAACACTTTCTTGATTAGTTTTGCATTCAACATCAGGCTTAAGAGGTATTTCATATAAATCATCAATTCCAGTAAAATTTTTGATTTCACCAGTTCTAGCTTTTTTATATAAACCTTTGACATCTCGCTGTTCGCAAACTTCTAACGGTGCATTAACATACACCTCAATAAAATTTCCAATCCGTTCTTTAACTTCTTCACGGATTGCTCGATATGGCGAGATGACCGAAACTAATACAATGACATTATTTCTAGTTAGCAATTGAGCTACAAAACCAATTCGCCGAATATTTTCGTCTCGATCCTCCTTGCTGAAAGTTAACCCCTTACTTAAGTTTTGGCGAACTACATCGCCGTCCAGTACTTCAATTTTATACCCTTGCGATCGCAGTTCTGTCTCCAAAAATCGGCAGATAGTGGTTTTGCCAGCACCGCTCAAACCAGTTAACCATATTGTTACACCACGCTGTTTTTCCAGCATTCTACCCCTACGCTTTTACTAAAAAGTTTATTTTGAGTTTTAATCTTCCTTTTTTTCCAGAGTACATATCAAGTTGCTAATAACCAATAGCTTCAATAAATAAACAATTAGCAATTGGTTATTAGCCATTAGCAATACTTAATATTAATCTTCAAGTATTGGTTCAGGAATAGCTGGTACAGGATGATCAAGACGATATGCATTCCAAGGTTTGATGAAAGATTCTCGTTTAATTCCTGAAAATCTCCCTATCTGTTTATGAAATAGGCTCTCATAAAAATCTAATTCTTTCTTTAAGTAATAAGGGGCTTTTTCTCCATAAACTTTCACAAACATTCTGTAGGTATTATAATGCTTAGCTGCTACATCCTCAGAATAAAACATCAAATCATCTTCAATGTCATTTAAAACTTCTAAAGGCCACATCAATCTCAACTCTTCATTTAACTCATCCTCTGAGTAATTTAAACCTAACATCTTGAGCAAAGTACAGTGTAAAACTCGATAGTCTGAAGAACGTAACTCAGCCGCCTTTTTAATCATTCCATGAGTCACATGAGATGTAGCTAATATCTGGGTTTCTAATTCAAAATACTCTCCCAGTTTTTGCATATATGATTCAACTTGACAATGTTTGAGATTATACTCCTCTAAAACAGCTAAGATCATTTCTTGCTTAGAATGCCAAGGAGAAGCGTGCAGTTTTTCATAGCCCTCACTTTGAATTTTTTCAACTTCATCATCAGTTTGATAAACCAGAGCTTCAATAAACCCTAAGATGGGATAAAACCGAAAGAAGTCATTCATTGAGAGGTTATAAATTGGAAAATAATAAAGTACAAATTCTCTCAATACTCTGCTAGACCGACGCATACTCTGATAGGAAATGCATGAAATTTTGGAAGCAAACTTATTAACTAAAATCCCTGGATCACGCGTGGTTGTGAGTGTAGCTTTCGAGATTGTCATAAACAATGAATAAGGTTGGTGTGGAATAATTAAAACAATGGACAAAGTGAGGGCAATTCTTCTCTATTAAGAGATAAATTGTGAACAACTTCATTCAATTTCTGCTAGCAGTTCGTCCAACGTTTCTTGGCTCAAATCAACTTCAGGGAAATCTGAAGGAGTATAACCTCCTGCTTCTTTTGATATACAGTGGTCGATAATAGCTTCTAAAACTTTCATATAGTTGTTAGCCAAGTTTTCTACAGTAGCTTGGTGATGGAAAGCCTCGCTATATTTCCACTCCAGTTGCAATCTGCCTTCAATCACTAATCCATTCACATTCAACAAATGACGGCGCTGTCCTTTGGGACTGTGAATAGAACCGCTAGACTCTTGGGCATATTTCCAACCAAGGGGTGCTAGGTGCGTTTGGTCGAATTGACCCAAGTAGTTGAAGCTCACCTGAGCTTGAGAGAGTAGCTCAAGTTGCTTGTGTATGGTTGTATCGTGGCTTAGATACCTCAGGATGCCATAACCAATACCTCGGTTAGGGATGCGTCGTAGTTGCTCCTTGACCGACTTAAGAGCCTCTCCAGGGTGGCGAAGACCTCCAAGTTTTAAGCAAACAGGGAATATACTGGTAAACCAGCCTACTGTTCGGGACAAGTCTATATCCTCAAACAAGTCCTCCCGTCCATGAGCTTCTAATTCAATCAGTAGGGAATCATCGCCTGTCCATCCAGCAAAACTTTGTACTAATGCGGTCAATAGCACATCGTTAATTTGGGTGTTGTAGGCTCCAGGAACATCCTGCAACAGGGCGCGAGTCTGTTTTACACTCAGGGATACAGAAACAATGCAACTTGAATCTACAGTGTTTTGTGACGCCGCAGCAGGAAAATCCAACGGTAAAGGAGCAACTGCAAACTTCTTTGAGTGCAGCCAGTAGTCTAGCTCTGAGTGGAGTTCTTGAGTAACTGCATAATCCTGCAATCGGATTGCCCAATCCTTAAAGGAAGTCGTTTTTGCAGGGAGTTGAATGTTATTCCCACTATTTAATTGTTTGTATGCCGCAGATAAATCTTCTAGCAAAATCCGCCAGGAAATCCCATCGACAGCCAAGTGATGGATGACGATGAGCAAACGTCCAGGGGAAGATTGACCTAAGTTAAATAGAACAACTCGCAGTAGTGGCCCATCTGCTATACTTAGCGATCGCTGGATTTCATCTGCCTTTAACTCAATTGCCTTTGATTGTTCTGTTGGCGGAAGGTTGGATAAATCAGCAATCACTAACGATACTTCATCGCACACATCACTGTTGTACTGCTGCCATTGCGTTGCTTGCTGCACAAACCGCAGCCGTAAAGCATCATGATGGTACAGTAACTTCTGCAACGCCTGCTCTAGTAATTCCGGTTGGATATTTGGCGGAACTTCTAACAGGAAAGATTGGTTAAAGTGATGGGGTTCAGGTAAATTTCGCTCAAAGAACCAATGCTGAATTGGTATTAGAGGAACAATGCCCTTAACTAAGCCTTGTTCTGCCTCCTTAAAGGTAGTTGTCACAGCTACAGCAGCTAACTCCGCAATGGTTTGGTGCTGAAATAGCTGTTTTGGAGTTAGTTTTAATCCAGCTTGATTGGCTCTGGCGATAATTTGGATTCCAATAATGGAATCGCCACCCAATTCAAAAAAGTTGTCGTAAATACAAACTTTTTCTAATAGTAAGACATCACGCCAAATTTGTACCAAGATTTTTTCAGCATCGGTGCGGGGAGAGACAAAGCCAGTTGTCGAGTCATTAAACTCAAATGGTACTGGTAAACTACGGCGGTCAACTTTACCATTGGGTGTAATCGGCAAAGCCTCTAGAACTGTGAAAGATGCAGGAACCATATAATCTGGAAGCTTTTCCTTCAGGAACGATCGCAACTCGCTACCGCTGGGCTGTTTTCCTTCTGAAACAACGTAAGCTGCCAAACTTTTAATACCAGGCTTATCTTCCCTAGCAATTACAATGGCATCTCCTACCTGGGGATGTTGAGTTAGAACAACCTCAATTTCTGCAAGTTCAATGCGGAAACCACGGATTTTAACTTGGTTATCAATGCGACCAATAAACTCAATATTCCCATCAGGTAAGTACCGCGCTAAGTCTCCTGTTTTGTATAATTTACTCCCTTCTGCCTTCTCAAAAGGATTGGCAATAAACTTGTCTTCAGTTAAATCTGGGCGGTTGAGATAACCTCTGGCTAACCCATCACCTCCAATACATAATTCACCAGGAACGCCAATCGGTACAGCTTGGAGATGACGATCCAGAATATAGATTTGAGTATTAGCAATTGGTTGTCCAATTGGCAAATTTGTTGCGCCTTCTGATACTTCCTCGACTAAATACCAGGAAGAGAAAGTAGTATTTTCCGTTGGCCCATAAACGTGCAGCAGTCGCTTTGGAGGTTGATTTTGCAATAATGTTCTCACCCAGTTTGGTTCAACCGCTTCTCCACCAAATAGAACGGTTTCTAGAGTTTTAAAGATTCCTGGTACTTGACTTACCAACTGATTGAATAAAGCCGTTGTGACAAACAAAAAGTCAATCTTCTGCTCTTGCAGTTGTGTAGCGAGTTGTGGCGGTGAAAGCAGGACTTCTTTAGTAAGACCTACTAACCTCGCTCCATTAAGCAAAGCTCCCCAAATTTCAAAGGTAGCAGCATCAAAAGCTGCATTCGAGGCTTGAGCAACTCGGTGATTAGCTGTTAATTTTACGTAGTTAGTGTTACACACTAGCCGATTCACAGCTTGATTAGTCACGGTTATGCCTTTCGGCTTTCCTGTAGAACCAGAGGTATAAATTACATAAGCTAGGTGATGATTTGATGCTTTACTGGTGGGGTTTTCCTGGCTATATTTGCTAATTACTTCTTTCCAGTCAGTATCTAAAAATACAATTTGAGCGTTGGTTTCCGGTATCTGATCTACTAACTGTTTTTGAGTCAGTAGTATTGATACCTGAGAATCATTCAGCATATAAGCCAAGCGTTCTTGAGGATAGCTGGAGTCTAGAGGAACGTAAGCACCACCTGCTTTGAGAATTGCCAGCATTCCGATAATCATCTGTGGTGATCGCTCAACGCAAATCCCTACCAGTACTTCTGTCCCGACTCCCAAGCTTTGCAGATAATGCGCTAATTGATTGGCGCGATCGTTCAATTCCCGATATGTCAGAGACTCATTCTCATACACCAGTGCGATCGCATCGGGTGTTTGTTCTACTTGCTCCTCAAATACTTGATGGATAGTTTTAGTATCGGGATATGGTATGTGAGTATCATTCCATTCCACTAATAATTGATGACGTTCACGCTCAGTTAGCAATGGTAATGTACCGACCGATTCTTCAGGATTCGCCACAATTCCTGCTAATAATGTCTGGAAATGACCAGTCATGCGAGCGATTCTGTCTTCATCAAACAAATCGGTATTATATTGCCAAAACCCTTGTAGAGAGTTTCCTTCGTCTGTGTTTTCCCACATCTGTAATGTGAGGTCAAACTTGGCATTGACATTATCTAGATGTAAGGGTGCGATAGTTAAATCAGGGGTTTCTAATTGCTCCATCGGGGCATTCTGCAACGCAAACATCACCTGAAATAGCGGACTATGGCTAAGACTGCGCTCTATTTGCAAAGCTTCGACAATCTGTTCAAAAGGAACATCTTGATTCGCATAGGCATCCATGCAAGTGCGTTCTGCTTGCATTAGTAGCTTTGAGAAACTGGGATTGCCTTCTAGTCGAGTTCGCATCACCAAGGTATTGACAAAAAAGCCAATTAACCCCTCTATATCCTGATGATTGCGGCTAGCGATCGGTGTTCCTAGCAGAATATCTTCTTGACCACTGTAACGGAACAATAGAGTAGCATAAGCCGCCATCAAAGTCATAAATAGGGTGGTTCCCGACTTGTGGCTGAGTTCTTTTAACTTTTCCGTCAGTTTTGCATCTAGCTGGAAGGAAAAACACCAACCCCGGAAAGTTTGCACAGCAGGACGCGGTCTATCCGTAGGTAGTTCCAACAAAGGTGGTGCATCTGCTAACTGTTGCTTCCAGTAATTGATTGGGGTTTGTAATGCTTTTCCTTGCAACCATTGGCGTTGCCAAATCGTAAAATCTGCGTATTGAATCGGTAACTCCGGGAGGGAAGAAGAATCACCAACCAAGAAGCCTCGATACAAACTCGACAATTCTTTGATCAATACTCCCATTGACCAGCCATCACCGATAATGTGGTGCATAGTCAATAACAAAGCATAAGACTCTGACTTGAGTTTTACTAGTGGTTTGTCAAAGCAACTTTGCTGAGTAAACCAAAATTTAGAATCTTTCTCTCTTTCTCTTCCTCTGTGTTCTCCGTGCCTCTGTGGTTCGTTATTTAACCGTACTAAAGTGACTCGTAGCAACAGTCCTTTAGTCAGGTCAAAAGGCTGTAATTGATCCTGGGTTGCTAAAAGTTGCAATTGTTGCGACTGTTCTTGTCCTGACAATCCTTGCAAGTTTACAACCGAGAGTTTCATAGTTGCGTGGGGAGCAATTACCTGTACAGGCGTTCCCTCCACTGCACTAAAAGTGGTGCGTAAAACTTCGTGACGGCGGATAATCTCGTTGAGACTGCGTTCTAAAACTTCTATATTCACACGCCCGTTCAGACGAACAGCCTTAAACATATTGTAAAAAGGGCTGTCCGGCTCCAATTGCGCCAAAACCCATAGGCGTTGCTGGGCGAAAGAAAGAGGGAATGTCTGAGATTCTGTTTGATGTCCCCGACTCACTTTCGCAATAGCACCGTTATTCTTTTGATATCCCAAAGACTCTGCTAATTGCCAAGTCACATTACCTAAAAAGTCGCTGCTGTAATACTGTTTCCAACTATCTGCGGTGTTAGCATTGATGCCCTGATGTTCGTGAAATTTCACATCCCCCACCATTCTCGACTGGGCATAGATCCCATCGGTCATTCGCTGCTTTTTCTCTTTATAAGGTTGCAGCATATCAGGATGGAATTCTAGCCCTAAAAATTGGCATAAGCCCTCAACACTAGTCTGTGGTTGGCTAACGATGTCTTCAAACTTGACTTGATATTGGCGGTGTTGGGGAACTTGTTGCAAGAATTCGAGAATATTTTGATGGCTAATTAGCCAAACGAGTTCAGCGAGTTCTCGCCTATTGAAGGGATGTTGATAGGGAAATGTTTGCTCTACTCTGGCTTCTTCATAAGAGCGCATCGTTGCATAAGGATGACGCACAAGATGGATGTAGAGAGGGTTTTGAAAGTTTATTTCTGCCCGTTTGAGGGTTTCTACATCTATAGAGTAGGAGGGGGTCTTGTCTACCAAGATTTTATCGCCCAGAGATTGCTGTATAAGGCGATAGAATTGCTTGGTGGTGAGATTTCTCGCTTCCAATTCTTCCATAAGTGCGATCGCCTCTTCTGCATTACACCCCTGAATTTGCATGATTGTGCGAATCGTCCCTTCCGCCCAAAAGCTGTAACGTCCAGAAAATGCTGCTTTTCGTTCTTGAAGAGTATTAAACGTCAGCAGTTCCAATTCTGGAGGCGCGAACAACTGCGGATTTCCTCCGAGAATGACGCGCAGTAAGGTAGAACCGCTACGATGAGGCGAGAGGATAAAGATAGCTGGCGGGTTTTTGCTTGCGTCGTCATCTACTGGGGGTGCAATAGAGGGAATCAAAGAGCGCATTTGCAAAACTTTAGCTTCATCGATGCGCTCTTGTGGTAGCTCAATAGTTGAATTTATTTCTTTACCCAGGAGTTTTGCTGCTGCTTGTGGGTAGTTTTCTTCTATGTAAGCTGCTAATCTAGCAACTGTTTTAGTATCAAATAAAACAACGAAATGAACAATCTCGTTTAATTGCGCTTGCAGTTTATTAATTAGAATAGCACCCCGAATCGAATCGCCACCTAATTCAAAGAAGTTATCATTAATACCCACTCTGTCAAGTTTGAGGGCTTCTGCGAATAGATGTGCGATCGCTTTTTCTATGGGGGTGCGAGGAGCAACAAATTCTATATCTAACTGAGGACGTTGGCGTTGTTGTCGGGATGTAATTTCTTTGAGGATGAGTTCGGGACTGTATAGATTGTGGGCAATGCGTTCAAAAAAGTCTGCGGCGGAGGTTATTTTTACTGGGCTATCAGATACAGGACTTACGCCGAATTTCTCTCTAACTCCTATTCCTCTGTGTTCTCTGCGCCTCTGCGGTTCGATTCTTCCCTGTATAGATTTCGCTTCTTGATCGGGTTTATTAGCTACTGTATTTGTATCAGATATAAATATAAAACTACTTTCAGATGCGGTTTGAGATGGAAACTCGAATAACCAACCACCATCTTTCTTTTGCTGAAATTGTCTACCAACACTAGCTAGAAAATCCCAGGCTGGTTGATTCTTCTTTGTAGATGTATAGAAAAGCTCGACTCGTTCCAATCCTCTTTCTTGAGCGAGAGTTCCTAAATAGGACAGCATTTTATGCTCTACACCCCGACCAAGTACCCGACAACTAAGCAAAAATGTGTCTACAACTAGGGCATTTTCTTGAGTTGCAAATAAGAGCAGACCTACTAAGCCATAATCTCCAAAACGGTCTTTGACCTTAACCACTCGACACTCTAATTTTCCTGAGTTACAAAGTTGTTGAATTTTAGACTCAGATCGGCGGATTGTTGTGAGGTTAAATTGATTGGTGCGTTGAGTAAGTTGAGCAACCCGCGAAAGTTGCTCGTTTTGCATTGGGGAAATCTCAATTTCTAAGTTCAGTTGGGTGAGGAAATCAGTAAAGGAGAGAGAATCTTGTTGTAAACGCTGGCGCTGGACATTCTGTTGATAGAGATTGGTTCTTTGTTGGTCTTCTTGCGTAGCTTGGAGTTGGTCGAAAGCCCAAATATGCTCTAAATATTGCGGGATGTGGTCGCACTCTTGAGGAAGTTGGAGGGTCAGGACTTCTGGACAGTTTGCTCTAACTTCAGCACACTCAACTGGATTGTCATCAATGAAAATGAAGCTCTCTAAACTCAGTTGCAGTTCGGTAGCTAGAGACTTGAGATTTTCCGATTTTGATCGCCAGTTAATCCGCCAATTGACGAGATGATGGCGCTTAAGTAACATATCTGGATGTTGGTCAAAGACTGCAAATACATCTTCTTCTTGATTCTTACTACACAAACAAATCAACTTTCCTGCTGCTTGCTGCCCTATGATAAATTCTTGTAGCGATCGCAATGGTGGATCGATTTTCACTCCAGCAACTCCATCTTCGCCACAAACACCGTTCCATAAGGTATGGTCGCAGTCAAGGGCAATCACCTTATAGGGATAGCTCTTTAAAGCAAAGATTTTCCGCGCCAGCATCGTTCCAAGGGCGCAGAAAAAGGTTGGTGTATAGGGAATATGTCCTAGTTCGTCTCCGTATGGGTCGTAGTACTCTTCTACTGGGTAAGTACTAGTCAGTTCTTGACTTTTTATCAGGTACACACCGCTGACATTCTTGAGATCGGCTGCTAACAGTTCTTGCATTCTTTCATGTAAGATGTTAGATGGTGTATCAGTAGTTGGAGATGGAGGACAGATACAGACCAAGTAGGGATTTGATGAGCGTGTTGTTGCAGTTTTCAAGGCACTGCCAAAATCTCTGACGGTTTGCTCTATTTGGGCTACATTTTTCTCTAATTGCTGTGATCCTGGGTTGTGCTTTTGGTTGAGGCGAGTAGCGTAGATATTATAGAGTCCCGAACCATGCAGCAGAGACTCTTCATCCACAACAAATTTAAAGCCTTTGTCTTCAAGTAAGCGCATGACTTGTTTAATCGTACTGCCTTCTTGGTCATGCACCTCTATGACTATTTGTTTAATCAATGACCAGTGATTGTCTTTAATCCCTTGAAGAATTGCTAACTCGCTTTTTTCAGCATCTAGTTTCAATAAATCAATCTTTTCAATCTTATATTCTTCGATAATTTCTGAAAGAGTTCGCAGCTGAGCTTGATAAGTTTCTCGCTCTAGTCTATCCTTGAGAAATTCATCAGCTAAGCGCTCTAACGACTCTTCATCTAGAGAATTATCGCGTTGCAGCATATTAATAATGACTGAGCGAATAGCTTTTTCATCTTGCTCTGTATCAGCTGCAAAACTTGAGAAAACTGAAGAACGAGGATAAAAAGTGAAAGTTTCTTCTCTGGATTCACCACCTAATCCGCAATTAAAAAGATGGGTATTTTGACAGTAGAGCTTGGCATTAGTCTGTAACTTGTCAAAGGCGTGAGGTGCAGGCTCAAATGCGTAAATAGTGCTTTTTGGTGATTTTTGCTGGGCAAATAAAGTGAATAAACCAATATTTGCTCCGACATCGATTATACAGTCGTCTTCATTGAAGACA
Source organism: Komarekiella atlantica HA4396-MV6 (assembly GCA_019359395.1). Classification (GTDB taxonomy): domain Bacteria; phylum Cyanobacteriota; class Cyanobacteriia; order Cyanobacteriales; family Nostocaceae; genus Komarekiella; species Komarekiella atlantica. The sequence continues at coordinate 38,340 of JAHHHK010000021.1, read as the reverse complement.
ATTCCATGCTTTAAATAGACGCGGTCGCCAAAAATTTCTTGATATAGATACTCAGTTTCGTACTGGTTAAGGTGAGCGATTTCTAAGTGATTGGGTAAAGTGTGTAGTGTGCGATCGCCTAAAATTTCTGCTTTGAGATCATCGTCAACGGTTAGTTGTAGACGGTTCTTATTTACTTCCCAATCCTCAAATCTAACCAGAACTACATTTACTCCATCTTGATTGTTAGCTAGAAGGCTGGCTGGATTGAGCAGTTCTTGAAATACCTGATGATAAGGAGCAAACTCTATTGAATAAGGAACTCCTATTTCTTCAAGCCAATACGATAGAGAATCCTCAAGTGGTTCGCTTGTAAATGTAGCTGTAACAGTAATATTTTGCTTAGAAATATGTTTAAAAAAATTTTGTGTACTCATAAAAATTATTTTCAATAATTCCTTTTTTTAGCAGTACTTTCTGCTAGATAAGATAATCTCAATCAGGTTTGACATAAGGAATCATAATATGTCAATCAAACAACAACTTGAAATTTGTGTAACTCCTGATAAAAAAACTATCGTAACTTTAAACTTTAGTAAGTATTTCTTTGTTACTCCAAATTTTATAATCCTCAATCAACTCTTGATATGACTATAAAATTTTTACTCTGGCTACTATCAGTAAATTTTTGCTCAAACAATGTTTATATATAGTATGTTAAGTTAAGCTCTTAAACCTTTTAAATACTCAATCATTGGTTAATTACTTTTTTTTGCACCTCACTCAAATGATAACCGCTATATTAAACTGACATGTTTAACCAAGCTTCCAAATAATCTCAGTTTTATCAATAAAACGCAATAGCAGATAAGACAATTAAGACAATACTTAGTAGACAATTAAGCTAGTTAAGGTACTTAAGTGAATAACTAAGTGGACATTTAAGACATTTAAGACACTTAGCAAATAATCAAGTAGACATTTAAGACATTTAAGACACTTAAGCGAATAATTAAAATATTTCAAACAGTTAATAAATAATAATGACCAACTGTAACTTCTTTGTAGCTCAGCTACATAGTCTGCCACAAAAAATATTTTAACCTCTGTTTTTCAAATATTGTGATAAATATGAGACTAATTATGCTATATTAATGAGTTTTAGCTAATTGTAGATATAGCGATCTCCTTCTTGAGTGCTGTACGAGCAAGGGAGCCAGCGGCTATCGGGTTTTATAATGTTCGAGAATAGTATGTTGATTTAGAGGACGATTAAAAAAATATACATATAATTGCATAGTTACCTTGCTGCTTGTCAATATCCGGGAAGACCTCTTTTGTATAGGAGCGATCGCTATGGCAGTTGAAATTGATCAACTTTTAGCCGACTGGAAAAACAAGGTCAAAATTGCTAGTCAAAATCTTCTCGAATTGCAAGAACTGCCAACATATCAACGCCTCTGTGGTAGCCCTGGTTTTCCCGGAGCGCATTTGACGGGAATCACTGCGGCGCGAGTTGCTCCAGCGCTGGAATCAGTAAACAAATTGTTTCAATACTTTGATCTGTTGGTGCAAACAGTTAATCAAGCAACAAAGCTGCGACAACAATTACCGCGCTTTTTGCCCAGAGAGCAGAAAATTGGTTTTTTGATGGTGGGTGAGCAAAAAATAGATGAGATTAAACAACTCCTAACAGGAGCCTCAATTGAGTTACCTGCCGTGGAAACGCCACTGGCACAAAGAGGACTATTGACTGGGGCACAGAATGTAAATAAAATCACTCCCAGATTGCTAGTTGAAGTGATGACAGACGCGTTCTCTGTGGCTAGGGACACACTTCTGGCTGTTGAAGCCGCTTGGACAAATCTGGATTTGATGCTGACAAATGCAGAAAATCAAATTCGCTCACTGCAACAATTAGCTGAATCGCTGGGTCAACATTCCTTCAATGAACTTGTTCTAGCTCGTGAGACGATCGCTTCCTTGCGCGATCGCATTGAGCAAGATCCTCTGGGAGTGAGTGAGGATGTAGAGCAGCAAATTCAGCCATTGCTGGCACAGGTGAAAGTAGCTTTAGAGCAAGAGGCTAAACAGCAGGCTCAAATACGGGAGAAATTTGCGATCGCTCATGACCTATTACAGCAATTAACAGAACTCAACTCAAAATCTATCGCAGCTTTTGCGGAAAGCCAGGAAAAAGTCGTGGATCATTCAATGCTGGCCACTCCATTGACTCAGGTGCAAATCGATGCTCTCAGCCAATGGCTAACAAGATTAGAAACTAAGTTAGCGGAGGGTTTGGTGAATCCGGTTATGGTTGGTTTAGAAAATTTGACTATCAAAACCAGAGAGTACATAACATCAGAAAAACAAACATGTGTAGCTAATACCACTCCCCTAGAAACTCGTCGAGAACTACGCGGACGCCTCGATGCCCTCAAAGCCAAAGCCCAAGCACGAGGATTGATAGAAGATGTCATCCTAGCTGAATTAGCCGAGGAAGCAAAGCAACTGCTCCACACGCGACCAACTCCTCTAGATCAAGCTGCTGAATTAGTATCCAAGTATGAAAAAAGGTTGAATAGCAAATAGTAAGCAGGGGCAGGGGGAGAAAGGATAATCAATGACAAATGACCAATCCAAAATCGTAGGAATGTCCTAATGGAAGGCTTAACCTGCTCAAGAAATGGATGTACTGGTATTATCGAAGATGATTACTGTAATGTCTGCGGACTTGCAGCGGTGAAAACGTTGGTTAGCCAGAAGCAAAGCACGGCTAACACAAGTAGGAGTTCACCCATTACTACGGGTACTGGTTCCTCGCCGCTAACTAAACGTTCCCAAGGTTCACGGCGTACTAGTAGCACTTCTGCCCGCAGTAGTCGCAAGCAGTTAGGGGCCGGACTCGTTTCTGTGCCGGATCTGCCTTCAACGGAGCCAGAAAAAGCCATTATACTTGACCCGAAAGTACCGGAGAATAAACGCTTCTGCTCGAATTGCAATAACCAACTGCGACGAGAAAAGGGATTTTGCAGTAAGTGCGGACAGAAGTTTTCGTTCATTCCTACTCTCCATCCTGGTGATTTAGTGGTGGGTCAATATGAAGTTAAAGGAGCGATCGCTTATGGTGGTTTAGGTTGGATCTACTTGGGCTTTGATAAAACTCTATCTCGTTACGTTGTTCTTAAGGGACTGCTAAATACTGAAGATGCATCTAGTGCAGCCGTCGCCGTAGCAGAAAGGCAATTTCTCGCAGCAGTGAAACACCCCAATATCGTTGGTATTTATAACTTTGTTAACCACGATAGTGAGGGTTTTATCGTCATGGAGTATGTCGGTGGTAAAACTTTGAGGGAAATTCGCAAGAGTCGCGGGCCGTTACCAGTAGCGGAGGCGATCGCCTATATTCACCGCATCCTTAGCGCATTTGCTTATCTGCATTCCTTGGGCTTAGTATACTGCGACTTCAAGCCAGATAACATCATGGTCGAGGGTGGCGACGTGAAGTTAATTGACTTAGGTGGTGTCCGCCGCATCGATGACCCCGATGGTGATATCTACGGTACTATGGGCTACAGCGCTCCCGAAGCAGGTGAAGGCCCTACAGTCGTCTCGGATCTATTTACCGTAGGTAGAACTTTGGCAGTGTTGCTGACTGATATTCGAGGTTTTAACAAAGAACATCTTTATAAGCTGCCTAGTCCCCAAGAAGAATCTTTGTTTGCTCAGCAAGAGTCACTTTATCGATTCCTGATTAAAGTAACGGCTGAAAATCCCGATGATCGTTTTCAGTTGGCGGATGAAATGGCAGATCAATTGTTGGGTGTGCTGCGAGAAGTCGTGGCTGTCTCAACTAATATCCCTCGTCCATCTGCCAGTAACTTATTTGGTGGAGATATGCTGGCTCTAACAAATAGTGGTGATTTTGAACCGATAAAAATTGACTACCAGCAATTGCCTGTACCGATTTTAGACTCTAGCGATCCTGGCTTCAATGCAGTACTCAATGCCAGTGCGATCGCCGATCCAGTCAAGCGGGCTGTTAGTTTAGAGGTTGTTGCTAAGCAAGTTGCTAATACCAGTGAAGCATGGTTCCGCTTGGCAAATACTCTCATTGAAATGAATGAATACAGCGATATAGAGCAAGCTTTAGCAACTGTCGAAGCTAAAGACCCTTGGGACTGGCGAATATTCTGGTATCGGGGTCGAGCGCTGATGGCACAGGGTAAATTTCAAGAAGCACAGTTAGCATTTGACCAGGTTTATTTTGACCTACCGGGGGAAGTAGCTCCTAAACTAGCTTTGGGGCTGGCGGCGGAGCAGGCGCAAAATTACCAATTAGCAATTAACATGTATGACTTAGTATCTCGTACCGATCCTGGTTATGTATCAGCGGCGTTTGGGTTGGCTCGTTGCCTTTGTGCTATGGGCGATCGCAACGGTGCAGTAGCGGCGTTAGAACGTATACCTCAAACTTCTAATTTGTTTACGCGATCGCGCGTAGAAATTGCCCGGACTTTAATTAACCGCGATCGTTCTGTTCCCGGAACCCAAGAACTCCAGGCAGCTTCAACGGCAATTGAAGCACTCACATTGGAAGGGATAGATCGCTATCGGCTGACTCAACAAGTCTTGGATACTGCCCTGAACTTGCTGACTTCGCGGCAGTTACAAGCTGCTTCTGACTTAACAATTTTGGGACAACCATTTCAAGAAGTGCATTTAAGAAAAGGGCTAGAAAAAGCTTTGCGCGATCTGGCACACCTCGCAAATGGCAATGAAAAAATCCGCTTGGTTGATGAGGCAAATAGAGTGCGTCCTAGAAGTTTGTTTTGATAATTGTCAAGAGTCAAGAGTAGAGACGCGATTCATCACGTCTGTACAAGGGTCAAGAGTAGAGACGCGATTCATCACGTCTGTACAAGGGTCAAGAGTAGAGACGCAATTCATCGCGTCTGTACAAGAGTCAAGAGTAGAGACGCGATTCATCACGTCTGTACAAGGGTCAAGAGTAGAGACGCGATTAATCACGTCTGTACAAGGGTCAAGGGTCAAGTGTATTATGCAATGCTCAAACTGTGGTGCTTCCGTTTTACTAGGTGATAAATTCTGTGAAGAATGTGGGATATCTCTAACAGCTGACGGCTGTGAAAAATGCGGTGCTGGAATCGAGGCAATTGATGATGAAGGATTCTGCAATCATTGTGGATTCCGTAGAGAAATGCGGGAGAGAGAGCAAGTAGAAGTAATAATTGACTCGCACTTAGCAGGTATAAGCGATCGCGGACTCAAACACAACCGTAATGAAGATTTCCTGACCCTAAAACATTTAAATGGCTCTCAAGTAAATATCCTTGTGGTTTGCGATGGAGTTTCCAGTTCCGATCAACCTGATGTAGCAGCCCAAACGGCTGCTGAAAGTGCGTGTCTAGCCCTAGCTACTGCTTGGGAAAAAGGCGAAAATCCAGAGTCAGCAATGAAATCAGCCTTTGCTACTGCTTTACAATGTGTATGTAATATCCCTTGTATAAATAGTATAAATTCGGAGTATCCATCAACCACAATTGTTGCCGCTCTTGTACAAGACCGTACCGCTACTATTGGTTGGCTTGGTGACAGCCGCGCTTATTGGATTTCTGCCAACGATTCCCAACAATTGACTAAAGATGATTCCTGGCTCAGGGAGGTGGTAGCAGCCGGGGAAATGACCGAAGCAGAAGCTAGACAATCGCCTCATGCTCATGCGATTACCCGCTGGCTAGGGGCAGATGCAACCGAAAATAATCTCCCCTCGATTGTACACTTTACTATTCCTGGTTCAGGATATTTACTGCTATGTACCGATGGATTGTGGAACTATGCACCTGAAGCTTCGCAGTTGGCAAAAATTATACAGCAGACATCAAATACAGATGCGATCGCCATTTCCCATTCACTAGTCGAGTTTGCCTACAATTGTGGCGGACATGACAACATCACCGTTGCAGTTCTCTGTTTATAAACCAAATTTTCATACTTTAAGTATTCTCCTTTTCTCTGCGCTCTCTGCGCCTCTGCGGTTCGTTAATCCAAATTCATACTGTTATTAAAAAGCATCATGCCTAACCAATTCAAAGCCGAAGTCTTTCAAAACCAATTCCTCCCCCAAGGTACTAAAGAAGTCAACGCCATCATGACCATCAGCGTCGAAGGGGGTGATAGTGCAACCACATCTCCCAGCCGTGACAGACTATTTGGCGTCATCTGTGATACCTCCGGTTCAATGGGAGGTGGTAAGATTCACGCGGCTAAAGATGCGATCGCCCAACTCGTAAACTTACTGCCAGAAGATGCCCACTTCTTTATCGTTACAGGTGCTAGTAAAGCCAGTGTTGTTTTTCCTGTATCGCAGGCTACAAGTGAAAAGAAGCAGCAGGCGATCGCATCCATCAAAAATATCAGTGCTAATGGTGGCACACTCATGTCTACCTGGTTGACTGAGTCCTTAACGCAATTCAAAAAGATGCCCAATGCAGTCCGTCAAGCATTACTGCTCACAGATGGGCAGAACGATGACTCTGATGAACAAAAACTGAAGACGATTTTACAGCAATGTGAAGGGGTTTTTCAATGCGATTGCCGGGGTGTAGGTACTGATTGGCGCGTCGCCCAACTCCAGCAAATTGCAAATAAGCTCTTAGGTACAACCGACATTATCCCTAATGCCTCAATGATTGAAGCTGACTTTCGAGCCATTCTTGAAAAAGCCATGAGCAAAGATGTCAGCGACGTAAATATGCGTCTGTGGACACCCCAAGGGGCGAAAGTATTGTTCTGCAAACAGGTGAGTCCTGATATTGTTGACCTCACCCACCGCGCTAAACCCATGAAGCCCCAGGTAGTTGATTACCCTACTGGTGCTTGGGGCAATAAGGAATCCCGTGATTACCACTTCTGTATTGAAGTTAATCCGGGAAACGTTGGTGATGAAATGCTAGCGGGTAGGGCCAGCCTAGTTTACACACTCAACGGCACAGAAACTAAAATTGCCGAAGCACGCATTTTGGCAACCTGGACAGATGATGAAGCCAAGTCTACCAAAATTGACAGACGGGTTGCTCATTATACTGGACAGGCAGAACTTGCCCAGTCTATACAGGAAGGGTTGGAAGCTCGTGCTAAAGGTGATATTGAGGTTGCCACAGCTAAGTTAGGCAAAGCGGTTAAACTTGCTCACGAATCTGGTAACGAGGCAACTGCTAAATTGCTGAAAACTGTAGTTGATATCCAAGATGCGCCGACGGGTACAGTAAAGCTGAAACGCGAAGTGGCGAAAGTGGACGCGATGGCGTTGGAGACTCGTTCTACTAAGACTACTCGTATTCCTAAATCTCAGAGTTAGTTATTAATTATTGATAAATATGGCGTTGCGGAGAAAGCGGGATGATTTATATCACGCAGAGAGAAGTTTGAGCGGCGGCTTCCGCCGTTGGCGTAGCCCGCCGTAGGCATCAAAGCTTCTCCCTTCGCGTAGCGTCTCGTAGAGAAGGGAAGACGCCAAAGGCGAACGGTGGACGCGGAGGCGCAGAGAGAATTAGGAGTTTTAGATCTCGGTACATCAATTTCATCCTTTGTTTGTGCAATGCCGTAAATACAAATGACTTATCAATGTTTAAAAGGACACGAATCAACTGAATCAGATTTTTGTTCAGAATGTGGTGTCAAAATTCTTGGGATACCTGAACAAGCGTTTGTTGTAAATATCATTCCTTCAACAGTGCTGGAAACCTGCCCAGCTTGCAGTGCTCCCCGTGAACCCAACAGTGGAGATTTTTGTGAGATTTGCGGTTACAACTTCGTCACCGGTGTACATGGTGAATTACCCGTAGGGGAAGCAGAGGGAGGAATTCCCAGCCCCCAGTCCCCAGCCCCCCAATCCCCAATAGTTTGGGAGGTGATTGTGACAATTGACCCATCTCTACGCAATTTAGAAAGTCCAGAAGCACCAATCAATCAACCACCTGTTATTTTCCGGTTAGAAAAAGACAGCAATCTGATTGGTCGTCGTAGTGAGATACGGGGCATTCATCCAGAAGTTCCACTGGACTTTGATGATGCCGTCTCACGCCGCCATGCTTTGCTCAACTGTCAAGCGGATGGTACGTTAACTCTACGCGACATCGATTCTGCTAATGGTACAAAGCTGAATGGGGTTGAATTGACGCCAATGCTGGATACCCAATTGCAAGATGGAGATGAATTTACTCTCGGACACTGGACGCGAATTACAGTCAAGGCTGTTGGTTAAAGCAGGTAGGAGGTTGCGTATATTCAAAAATTCGATTTAAAACAGTGAACAGTAAACAGTAAACAGTAAACAGTGGTCAGAAAAAACTGATTACTGTTAACTTGGCACTCAAAGCTATGAACATCAAACTTTGACTTTTAAACTTAAAACTTCGAGATTGGAACACCAAACTCCGAGATTGGAACCCGGAATTTTGAGATTAGAACTCCAAATTTGGTGTTTATTATAGCGGTTCTCATTCAGATGCGGCACAACATTACATCGCCAGGTGTAGGGGCACGGCAGTGCCCATTGGTGTCAACTTCAGTTATAAATAGCTTTACTGTTGGCCTCCTCACCCGCCAGAGAATGAATTCTCTGGCGGGTGAGCGAAAGTCTACTGAAGTAGACTGAGGATTTTTGGGAAATATTTTAGTCATCTTCAGATGACTTTTGCTATGAGCAAGGAACTTGAGTTCCTTGCGGGAAATAAGTTTCACGTTAAGTTAACACTAATGGGCAGGGCAGTGCCCCTACGGGTGTACTCAACCTAACATTATTAAAATATGAGTCAAATAATTTCAGTTTCAACAAAAGCAATTAGCAAACTCAATACCCCTCAACTCCTCAAGGGTGGTTTGTACTTAACTTGGGTTGCAAGTGTATTAATGCTAATTGCAGTTATCATCGGAATTCAAGGGCAACGGAACGCAATCAAAACAGTTGGTGAGGACTCAACACCAAGTATTGTCACTGCTCAGCGTCTCAAGGATGCTTTAGCAGGTATGGATGCTTATGTCGTTAAAGAACTGCTAGTTCCACCTGGACAGAACCAAAATGCTGTCAAAGGTTCTGAGGAACGATATCAAAGAGTTGCCGAAAGGCTGGTTGCTGCTGCCGAAAATATCTCTTATGGCGACAAAGAGCGAAAACCCATTGAAACTATGCAACTGGAGTTTGGTAAATACGTTGCTAAAATTCAGCAGGCGCGAGACGCTCACACACGGAGTGATGCTAATGCTGTTTTGGTTGCTTATCGAGCAGCAGCCGAAATTATGGATAACAAGCTCCTACCAGCAGCCGAGGCACTGGATAATGTGAACTTGCGAGCTATAGAGAACACTTACAATCAAGAAAAGTTTACTTCTAGTAAATTTTTATTTTTGATTGTCATTTCTGGTGTACTACTAATCAGCATACTGGTAGCACTTCAGCTATTTCTCGCTCGGAGGATGCGCCGTACCTTTAATCCTTGGTTATTGGTGGCGAGTGCGATCGCTATTGGCTTTTTGAATTATACAGTCGGGGCGTTTCTTTCCGCTTCTCAGCATTTAAGGATTGCCACAGAGGATGCCTTTATGTCGATACATGGGTTGCGACAAGCTCGTGCTTTAACTTACATTGCTAATGCTGCCGAAAGCCGCTACCTGCTTGACCCGGCCTTTGCCAGCAATCATGAACAAGCTTTCTTGAAGAATATAGCCGAAATCGCCAAACTGCCCAATGGTCAAACATTCGAGACAGTAGCAGCAGCGTACACAATAGAAGGCAAAAAGGTAAATGGGTTCACAGGTTACTTGGCCCAAGAATTGAACAGTATGACTTTTGCTGGAGAGCGAGAAGCTTTAATCGCCAACCTTCGGATTTTGGGAACTTATCTGACTATCGATCAACAGCTGCGCCAGTTAGAGCAAAGTGGTAAACACCAAGAAGCGATCGCACTTTGCATCGGTAACAACCCAGGACAATCGAACTGGGCGTTTGAGGAGTTCAGAAAAGCTAACCAAAAGGCATTCGACATTAACCAAGCAGCCTTCGACAAATCAATTAAACAAGGCTTCCAGGATTTAGATGGTTTTGAGATTACTACCCCGGTAGTGCTGAGTGCGATCGCTCTTTTAAGCCTACTTGGACTACTACCGCGTCTTAAGGAGTATGCCTAGAAGTTAGGGAAAAGGTTAATGGGTAAAGGGTAAGGGTAAATTAGCATTGATAATCAGCAACGCCAATAAAAAAAGCCTCTCTGTCGAGAGGCTTAACCATGAGTTGGTAAAACACTTAACCAAATAGGTCAAAACCTGATACAGCCAAAGCCCCGGCTAAAGCTGAAGCCGCCAAAGAAACAAAAGCTGTGTTAAACAACCACCAAGCAGCACCCGCAACTGCTTTTTTGGTTTCAACTCCTTGTTTTTGTGCTTGCTCTTTGATTGCCTGAAGGCGTTTTTGAGTTTCTTTCTGAATGCGTTCGGCTCGGCGCAGTACAGTATCGCGTGCGCCTTCGATTTGGTCGATAATCTTGTTAGCTTGCGCTTCGGAAATATCTTCACGTGAACTGAGGACAGCAACTAGGGTATCACGGTCGAAAGAAGATAGGCGATCGCGCAAAGCCTCAAATCCTGTTTGTGGGTCATCAAACAATTTGGCAAAGTCTTGCTGGATACCTTCATAATTGAGTTCAGGACGCTCCAGTGAGTTGAGGTAGTTGCGAATCGAGCCGAAAACACCATCAAGTGCTGATTGCACCCTTTGCTGAATCTGCTGGTATTGTTCGAGAATCGAGTTACGCACAGAATCGATTTGATCCACAATCCGGTTAGCTTCTTCTTCTGAGATATCCTCACGCTGAGACAGCAAAGCCACAAGTGTCGAGCGATCGAATTTAGAGACACGCTCACTTAAAGAAGACGCTCCAGCACGAGGAGAAGACAGCAACAATTGCAAATCGCGTTTGATACTATCTGGGTTAAGTTCTTCTTTATTGGTGTTCCGCAGATAGTTTTCTAGATTCGCTTCAAACTCCTGCGCTCTTTGAGTAGCACGGTTTGCTAAGCGTTGCGGTGCTTTGACAATATTATTAATGGCTTGTTGTGTTGAGTCAATGGTACGATTGACTTGCTCCTCACTCAAGTCTCCTCGTTGTGTGAGCAGCTTGACTAAAGTTTCTCGATCTACTTGCGAAAGCCGCTCTCTGAATGCATCAGCGCCCTCTCTGGGGTCAGCCAGTAATTTTTGCAAGTCTTGTTGAATACCTTCAGGATTAAGTTCCTCCAAATTAGTATTGCGAAGATATTCACTAATCGCACTCGTAGTTTTTTCGTACTGCTGTTTTGCTGTCTGGGCTGCTTTTTGCGGAGCTTGCAAAACGTTATCTCGTACCGTCAGCAGTTGGTCAATGGTTTGATTTACCTGTTCCTCGCTCAAATCTTGCCGCTGACTCAGTAATTTAACCAAAGTATCACGGTCAAACTGTGATAATCTTCCTCTTAAGGCATAAAGTCCTGCTTGTGGGTCTTCTAGCAGCATTCCAAAATCACGCTTAATACCTTCAGGATTAAGTTCATCTTTGTTAGTATTTCGCAGATATTCTTCTACCCTTTGCCGCAATTCATCAGCTTTCGCTCTAGCTTGTTCTTGTAGTTCTTGGGCCCGATTTAAGACATTATCGCGAGTGCGCTCAAATTGACCAACAATATTATTAGCTTCCTCTTCGTTAATATCTTCGCGGGAAGCCAGTAGCTTAACTAAAGTATCGCGGTCAATTTCCGAAAATCTCTGACTTAAATCTTCAATTCCCGCTTCTGGATCTTCCAGCAACTTTGTCAAGTCTCGCTCAATACCTTCTGGGTTGAGTTCTTCCTTCCCAGTCGAACGTAGGTAATCTTCTAGACGGGTGCGGAGACTTTGCGATTTTTCTTTTGTATCCGCCTGTTTAACAGTTTCTAAAACTTCCGTGCGAATGCTTTCCATCTGCTCGGAAATATCTTTGACTTTTGCTTCGCTAATATCTCCCCGTTGCTTGAGCAAGTTGGTGAAATAATCTAAATTTATTTCCTCCAATTGCCGTCTTACGGTTCCTGGGTTAGCATTTGGGTCATAGATAACTTCTTTGAATTCATCTTTAATTGTGATGCGGTTAAAATGCCAAGGGAAGGAATTCAAGATGTATTCTTCTATATCTGCCTTGATGGTATTATTCGGAAGTGCAGGCAATGTTTGAGCTACGGAACTACCAACTTTAGTTGCTTGCTGGGTTGCTTGGTCTTTAAGTTGTTGTAGCTGCTGCGTAATTTTATCTACATCTATTTCCTGAACTTTTCCTGACAGTTGTTGTAGCTGATGGGTAACTTTATCTACATCTATTTCTGCAAAGTCTACCCGCTTTAACACCGCAGGTAAAGCCGCACCTAAGCCGACTTCAATAACTTGCTTGACTACTCCATTGCTTTGCTTACCATTTCCACCGCCGACTGTCGCCAGTTGTTGAATTCTCTCAGTTAATTGCTCAGATTGCAGTTCTTCTGGAGAAGCTTGTTGGAGTAAATTAATTACTTGGTCGGTGGGATTTTGCCCTTTCACAACTTGGTTCCAAGCACCTTGTAGCTGGTCGGCGATTCCATTAATATCTGATTTCGAGAAGTCTGTACGAGAGCTAATTAAATCGACAAATGTTTGGCGATTAACATTTTTTAGGAGGTCACTATCAGCAACCGATTGTAAGTCTCCTTCTTTTAATAGCTTCTCAAATTGAGAGCGAATTTGTTTAGTATCAAGCTGTGGTAACTGTACCGCAGATAAAGAGCTTTGTAGTGTATTTTTGATACTATCTGGGTCAAAACCTGATGTCAGTTCCCGACGGACAGCGGCGGTGATTTCTTCAGCGGTAGAAACCATTTGGTTTTTAGCAGCATTAGCACCCAAAGCCGCGCTTGCTGTACCCATGATTCCTTGCATACCACTTGTAACGGTACTAGCAACAGAACCAATTAAGGAGCCGACTGCACTCGAACCTAGCCACGCTATGACTGTGAAAAAGGCAGACCAGATGACTACACCGATAATTGCTCCTAAAAGTGTACTCTCAATTAAGCTGAGCTTAACTGCTAAAAAGCAAGCACTGAATAAAGCAATGGTTGCGGTAACAAGCGCCCAAATCCCGGCAGTTGTTTCAACTTTGCGAATCGTACCACCCAAGCTTTCAGATTCATCAGAACTTGAGCTACCGCCTAAAGCGGAAATTCCGACAGCTACCGAGAAGTTTGTTAATAGTAATTGAAAGGCAAATGCCATCAATATACCAGCAAGCAATGCTACCAAAAATTTCGGCCCTGAAAAAACAAGTGATGCTTGTTCTGGAGTTAAAACTTCACTTGTTACTGGAATTTGTGCTAATCCCAACTGCAAGAAAGACAATTTCAAAGCAATTAATGCACTTTGAATCATAGTATTTTCCTCGTTAAAACGGTGCTGTTTAGATCCCCGACTTCTTGAAGAAGTCGGGGATCTAGAAGGGGATCTAAATCCGGCGATGAAGGTTTATTTACGACCACCAAACCACTTAGCTGCGATCGCTCCTAAAGCTGCTCCTACCACTGGGTTGCTCAGAAACTTCAGAATTGCTGGTTGTTCAGCCATTACTTCTTGGAAGATGTCGGGATGATTGTGATAAGCAAAAGCTGCAAGTTTGCTCACATCATCAGCATTCATCCGGTTGGGGTTATGGGTAGAAAGTCCCAAGGTGCGCTCTAAATGGCGATCATCTAGACCTCTTTCCTTTAAGTGCTTGAAAAATGCTCGTGCGACATCATCGCGTTCGTTAGGCTTAATCTGCGCGATCGCTTTTTGCAATTCTGGCTCCATCTGGCTGGGAGGTATGCGATCGTGATTTAAAGACCGACCAAATAATTTACGGCGTTCTTCGTGGGATGAGCGCTGAGCAAAATCGTCGAAGTTTTGGTAATCTTTGGTTGGATCAGATGCAACATCATCTAAAGATTCTGTATTCCCATGAGCCAACTCGTTCATGATTTCGCGTTTGTATTTGTCACTGCTACTCATTTTTATTGTTTCCTTTTCTAAAACAACGTCAATCTGCTTTTGGAATTTTGAAAATTGAGTAATTACTTGTACTCAATTTGATTTGATTGCACATCATACTGACCCGTCAAAATCAGTTTTTTATCTGGTGCATACACCAAAACTGTTAAGTCTTGATTAGGGAAATTCTTGTGAAAACCTTGGAGTAAGGATTTTGCCAATGGTTTTACTTCTGTAGGACGAACTTGAGGCGTAATCACAACACCTAACTTGTTGTTGTCACGTACGTAAGCATCTTGAACAATTCCCTTGGCTGTACCAATAACCCAATTACCAAAATCTTGACCCTGTACACTGTTACCGCGTTCTAGCAGAGCATAGTCTCCACTACGACTGATTCCTGGCGGTAATTGAGTAGGTTGTTTAGCTTGAACTGTACCACTACAGGCGGCTGTTGTTGTTAGTACTAACACCAAGACCAAAGCTGTTAAAATCCGACGAAACTGTTGAATTATTTTCATTTTGACTTCCTCACCTAAACACTATCTTTTGCAGCATCAATTTACTCAAAATACTTTGCCAAGAAGTAAGTAGATAACCTACTCCTACTAACTAAAACGTCATCCAATACTTTTCTTATCTGTTTTGTGCTTTGGAAAAAGAGTAAAGGGTAAATTTCAGCCTTGCTCTTTTTCCATTTAACCGAAAGATATTGAAACGTACGTGATTTAGTTAACTTAAATCCGGTCATTTTTGTTGACTATTGGCGTTCCATCCGTGTCAACATCTAATTCTTCGCGTCGAATGGTTTCTTGAGCTTCAACTATTTCTTGTTCTACAACTTTTTGTACTCTAACTTCTTCACGCACGAAAGCTTCTTTACGAACGTCAGCAACTTCTTCATAGATTTCCATGTGTGCTACTTCACCTTCACGGAAGTTAGCTGTTCCAGGAGACACAACTTTACCTGCATCTTGAGGAGTAACTCGCTCAATCACGATTCGCTCTTTTTCTACTGGAACAGCAACTCTTGCAGTTTCAGTTTCAACGTGCTTACCAATTGCTACTTCTCCGGTTTTCCGACGCTTTTTGTTAGCAACCAGTCTTTCTTCGTAGAGTTTGAAGGTTTGGTCTTCGTGAGAGCTAACATCATATAGATCTGGCTCTTGTGCGTAGGTGTAGTTGTTGCGATCATAACTAGGAGCGCTGTACCCAGCTGTCGATGCTACCGCAGCTGTAGATGTTGCATCCAGAGGCGCTGAGTTTTCTACAGACTGTGTGCGATATCCTCCACGCACCCGTTCTTCATAGTCGTAGTCAAGCGCTGTATGCTCTTGATATTCAGGTAGATTTTCCGCTTGCTCTCTTGTGATCCCAACGACATAAACACGGTCTGCTCTAGAGTCAATTTGTGCTTTACCTATTGGTAGCAATACTTTCTTGCCAAAAATCCAAAAGCCTATGTCAACGATTAAATAACGGAACGCACCTTCGTCGTCTACTACAGCATCACTGATTGTGCCAATCTTCTCATCAGTTCCTCGGACATAGACACCCATTCCTTTGATGTCTTTACCTTGAATAGTATTGTGATAATCTGGGTCGAATTCACTTATTCTATGGAGTGGCATTATTTTATTCCCTAAAAAGTTTTACTGTTCATTACTAGACTAAGAAATTAGTTCATATAAATCTTCTCTCTGAAGATTGACTTCAATCACTTTGATCATTAACCAAAGGTATTAATTACGTGTAATTAAATAAGTTAAAAATTATTTCAAACCTGATTATAGTATTTATGTACTTAGTAAAATAAAAATTGGTTTTAATATTTTTGTGACTAGTTACTAGCATTTTTATGACTAGATTCTAGTACTAGATGTAAGGCTTGAAGTTAAGCAAGCCTAGATGTTTCCAGGGATTTATACTAATTAAAGATTTGAATTAATACCTTACATATAATAATTAAATAAACCCTTCATTTTTTAGCTTTGATTGTTTTGCTGGTAATACTTATTTAGTCACTCTTGAGAAAGACAGAATTTATTCCAAGAGATTGAGGAGAAGTTAATCTCAAAATGCCTAAATGTTATTAACGTCTCAATAATTTTGTAAATCAATAATTTTCTTTTGCTGCAAGGAGCAATAATGGTTATAGGTATACATCGGCGTGCTGTAGGCGTATTTACTCATCGTCGGAATGCAGAGCACGCGTTGCATGAGTTGAGAGATTCAGGCTTTGCAATGGATAGAGTTTCTGTGGTTGTGCAGGATGCAAACCACAATGATGATATTGCTGGTGCTGAAGTTAGGGAGCGCGTTGGTGATAAAGCTGATGAAGGTGCAACATTGGGAGCACTTTCCGGTGGCGCTTTGGGTGGTTTGACTGGTTTATTGGTTGGTCTTGGTACTCTAGCGATTCCTGGTATTGGCCCAATTATGCTTGCTGGTGCAACAGCAACCGCCTTAGCTACAACTGTTGCAGGCGTGGGTATTGGTGCTGCTGCTGGTGGTTTACTTGGCGCATTGATTGGTTTGGGAATTCCTGAAGAACGAGCTAGAGTTTACAACGAACGAGTGGAGCGCGGACACTACTTAGTCATTATTGATGGCACAGATACAGAAATTGCTAAAGCAGAGGCAATTTTACAACATCGGGGTATTGAAGAGTTTGGCATTTATGATCATCCCGATCGCCAGCGTGAGACTATCGATGTTACTAGAACTACTCCCAAAACTGCTATTCTAAATCGGGGTAATAGCTTAACCAAAAACGCTGTCGGTCACTTCAGTAAACTTAGTGATGCCGAAGTAGCAATTAATGATTTGCGGGCGGCGGGTTTTCCTTTGAGTCAAATTTCTTTAGTTCACAGAGACTTTTCTCAATCAGAACGGTTGACAAGTTTTGCTGTAAGCGATCGCTTTGATGCTATGAGGTTGGGACTACCAGATGAGCGTGCGCGTTTCTTCAGCGATCGCATCACTCAAGGAGATTATGTAATTATCATCAATGGCACAGATGATCAGCTTCGTCAAGCTGCCTCTATTGTTAGCAGACATGGAATTCAAGAGTGGCAAATTTATGACCCGACGTTAATCAGCTCTACAAGTCATAATTATGCTAATGATACCTCTGAAAGTTACGACCAAGGAGTTTATCAACAAACAGCGATTTTTGATAATACTTACAATAGTGAAGACCCTACTGTGATTATAGTTGACCGCCGGGATGAAACTGTTTAACTATCTATTAGTACTAACGCAGCAGTTAGCTAAAATTGAACCTTTAACTAAGGAAATAAAAGGCGTTAAAAATTGTAGTTATCATAACCGTTGCCAAAGTTGATAACAACATCAAACGATAAAACTGTTCTCATTGCAAAAAATCAGGAGAGAATTATGGAAACCGAATTACAGCAACAGCAATACACCGATGCTGCTTCCCAAAACCAGATAGAAGCACTTAAAGGTTCTGAAACTGGAAACTTGGCAATGTTACCACCAGCTTCGCAAAATGAAGAACAATGGCAAAGAATTGGTAGACAGATTTCTGTATTTTTGGCAAAACTACCTGAGTATATAGGTAAGTTTTACCAAGAATATAAGCTACCTATTCTTAGCTTTGCTTTGCTTGTGATAGCAGTTACGGCACTGAGAATTTTTCTAGCGGTGCTGAGCGCAATCAATGATATTCCACTAGTTTCCCCAATTCTACAGTTAATTGGACTTGGTTACACAACTTGGTTTACTTTCCGTTATTTGCTCAAAGATTCTACTCGGCAAGAATTAGCAGCAGAAATTCGCTTAATTCAAAAACAAACTCTAGGCAGACAAGAGTCAGAAACTTTAAGCTAACCGCAGTATGGTAGTCCCCGACTTCTTTCAGATTCCCGATTTTAAGAAGTCGGGGATCTAATAGCCCATAACACTGCACCATCTAATTCAGGGAAAAAGGAAATATGATGAAGGTTCATAAACTAGCTTCGCTTCCCGCAGCAGTATTTCTTTCAACATTACTAACAGTACCGCTGCTAAATAGCTGCGGCGGAGGTTCCCAAAATGCCGCGCCACCTCCGATTAACGATAGTGTTGGTAGAAATTTAAATAATCGTCCCCCCGTAAATCAACCTCAAGCTAAGAGGGGATTAAGTACAGGACAAAAAGTGGCAATCTTGGGAGGAGCCGCTGCACTTTACTACCTTTATAATCAGCGCAAAAATGCCCAAGGAACGGGAGCGCAAGGTAAATACTATCTTTCTAAAAATGGGCGTGTTTACTATCGAGATGCTCAAGGTCGCCCTATCTGGGTAACACCACCACAAGGGGGTATTCGTATTCCAGAAGAGGAAGCACGACAATACCGCGACTTTCAAGGATATAATAATAGTCCTACAGGGCGCGATTTGAGGGGTTTGGGTCAGGCTCCTGTTCAGACATATTAATTGTTGCAAACATTAAAAATAGATGGCATGTACCTGTCATTCTATTTTTATGTTTAATATGAAATATTTTTACATTTAAATTCAACAATCAATATAATATTGTAGTAATCCGATTTGATTCCTGGATTACTCATAATAAAATAGAAATTTTATATAAGAAATTAAAGTATTACAAATTTAAATATAATGATACCTTTTGATAGATGCTATTAAAAAAATAAAGCGATTAATATCCTAGAAGTAATTACTTGACCGTTAATAGTTGATTGAATTAAAACTTTAGGAGGAACAAATGAATTTATTAGAAAAACTCTTTGGTGGTGGACAGGCAGAACAAAATGACTACCGCAATTTTGTGAATCGTTACGAGCAGGGTTTACCCCATGAGGGATACTCTGATGAAGAAGTTTTAAACCGTTATCAGCAAGTATCTAGACAGTTACCTCCAGAACTTTATCAGGAATCTGCACAAGAAGCTTTTAATCGGATGTCACCACAAGAGCGGATGCAGTTTGGTCGATATCTTCAACAGCAGACACGTTCTTCAAACTTGAATTTTCCTGATTTGAACCAAGATGGTATAGACGATCGCTTTCAAGACCCAAATTATCTTGCTCAAACAACAGGTCGGATTCACCAACAACAACCAGATATACTCAGTCAAATTTTGGGTGGTGTTACGGGGAGATCTACAGGTAGTCAAGGTGGTAACATTATGAGCAATCCCTTAGCGAAGGGAGCGATGGCGGGTATCGCGGCTCTAGCCCTCAAGAAGTTGATGCAAGGAAGCAATCAAGCAAATTACGGACAGTATGGTAACGTCCGCCCAGCTAGTGAAGACCCCTACGGTGATCCGGCAGATTACGGACAGTATGGTCATGTCCGCCCAGCTAGCGAAGACCCCTACGGTGATCCGGCAGATTACGGACAGTATGGCAACGTCCGCCCAGCTAGCGAAGACCCCTACGGTGATCCTGCTGACCAACCGTACCGCTAGAGCATCGATTCAGTAATCGCAAAAAACCGATTTATTTTCGGTAAAATGACCAATTATCGTTGACTGTAGAGACGTTGCATTGCAACGTCTCTACTATACATCCACAATTACGCCCTGATATGCCATTGAGAAATCTTTAGGTTACTTTACTGGCTCTAGGCTACTGAAACGTTTTTGCCATAACCTCTACCTCGGTTGTTACTTCCAATGGTAGAATTACTGTAAATGTGGAACCAACTTCCACCTCAGAAGTAAGATTGATTTCGCCTTGTAACAGCTTTACCATACGTGCAACGATCGCCAGTCCCAACCCTGTGCTATCTGGAGGATGCAGTTTTTGGGAATGATCAACACGAGCAAAGGGTTCAAAAATGCGCTCTTGGTCTTCAAGTGCTATGCCAATTCCTGTATCTGTAACTGCGATCGCCCATTGATTGTTGATAAATGAATGACACTCAATGGTCACGCAGCCTGTTTCTGTGTAGCGAATAGCATTACTAACTAGATTGGTCAAAATCTGTTGCAGTCGTAATGGATCTGTTAATACTTGCACTGGTGCGTCTTCACAGTTCAGCAGTAGCTTAAGTCCTTGCTTATCTGCTAAAGGCTGCATAGTTTCTACAACAGTGTCAATGATAGAGTGTACATCTGTTGTTGCAAGGTGTAAGTGCATATTACCTGATTCATAGCGAGAAAGCTCTAGCGAATCATTAATTATATGCAGGAGTTGACGACCGCTACGCAACACACGCTCGATATGCTCAACGCTAGTAACAGTATCTTTGAGTTCGGGGGAGCGCTGTTGACGAATGAACAGTTCTGAGTAGCCAATAATTGAGGTAAGCGGTGTTTTGAGTTCATGTGCTAGCATATTCAGGTTTTCTTGGCTAGTGCGAATTAACCGCCTCAATTCTTCAACAGTTAAAATTAATTGGTTTTGCAGTTGCTCTAGTTCATTTAACCTTTCTTTGACATAGCTTTGAAAACACTGAGCGATCGCTTCATCCACAACTGCATCAATCAGCGATACTGACCGTAATACTTCCTCTACGGTTCCCTGTAACAATTCTGCACGCAGATTAGCAAAGATAATGGTACGGAGTAAGTGATATTCTCGCACAACTTCTGTGGGGTCAAAGCCTTGTTCTGCTCTTAGCAAACCATGTTCTAAGCTAGCTTCGACAATCGTTTTAATATCACTTGCTTGAGCTTTAGCCAGTACTGTCACCAAAGCAGTAAGAACATGAGGAACATGATCTCGAATAGCTGTTTTTGAGAGATTATTAGTACTTTTAATTTGTTGGTCTTGAATTACTGCTTCAACCCACTGTTGAGCGATCGCATCAACTTTTTCTGACAGCAAGTGACTAAAATCTTGCATAAATCAATATATATTAGTTCGGTTAAGTTAGTCCTTTAATATCGCTTATATCAGAGCCACTTGGCAAGCGATCGCATTACTACTTTAAAATAAAATGCTTATCTCAACTATTATAGATAAAAATTTTACAGTTCACCCACGCAAAGAAGAATGATCAACTTATCTGTTTAGCTATTATATTTCCATCAAATAAAGATATTTTTATGTATCTTTAACCAGGGCTTTATACATAATTGCTCTTTTTTCTCATCCTCCTTAAGTAATGAATTAAACTAATATTTAATTATCTATGTCCAAAGACAAAAATAGATTAAACAGATATCTTGCTATTTAGAGTTTTTAATCTCCCTCTTGCGGTTAGTAAAAGCACAAAAATTATCAGTTACAATCTAATTTAAATAGATCATTTAAAATAAAGCAGTTAAAAGTTAACATATCAGCAACTAATCTTTGGCATATCTATAAATACATAAAATAGATCTACTGATTAATTTAACTAAACGTAAGAGTGCAAATCTTTAATAAGTTATTAGAAATGTTGAAAAGTAAAATTTTTCACCGATTTCAGAAAATATTAAAAAATATCATTCATAGTAATTCTAATCATAGTGATAATATTGCTGAAGATGAAAGATTTATAGAAAACCAGACTGCTAACTTCAAAAAGCAAATCCTTTTTAAGGTCAAATTTAAGAAAGATGAAAATGTTCCCAAATCAGTATCAGCTTACCAACAGGTTTCGTTAAAACCCCAACAATTCAAAAAAGCTTCATTATTCCCTGATGGTAAGACTAATATTGCTGCTTTATCTCTAATTTTGCATGGAGTTGCTGATGTCTTATCTCAAAAAATGAATCTGTCTTGGAAAACTCGAATAAGTAGGACTTTCAGCTATGAAAAAGAAGTTGAAGGCACTAAAGAAAAAATCTTTTACTATGTAACGGATAATCCCGAAAACCCACAACCAGAAACTCTGGCTGAAGAAACTGCCTTAGTTGTTATAGACCAATTTGATCCAAGAGCATGTGCTATTCACCTAATTTACTGTGCTTTAGTAGCCAACTTAGAAAAACCTTGGGAAGGCAATTTTGTCATTGATGACAAGCAGTTACTTGAATATACAGGGCTTGTCAAACGTAGAGATTTATGCAAGCATGAAAAGCTGAGTATTTTGTACAACTTGTTGCGGCAACCTGCTCAAATACTAGCTTGTATTGCATGGCCCAAAAGAGGGAAAGTAGGAGACTTTACTGTTGCTGATTTAAAGATTTGGGACGTTAGTATAATCAGAGATTTTAAAACAGATAAAGCTGGTAATAGCAAGCTTGCGGGGTTAAAAGTCATAGGTCAGCCTGGAGCATGGACAAAATACTTTTTCAACAAGTCTAACTATTACAGTAATACTGGAATTATCACAAAGAAAACTGTACAGAAACTATTTAGCATTGGCAAGCAAAATGCTGGTGCAGCTAGAATGCTAGTCTGGCTAACCTTTCAAATTCAACCAGGATATCAGAATTGCGTAATGGGCAAAACTCTAATGGAAATTGCTTATGGCGCAGACAAATTGTCAACAGTGGAGCAAGACAATCAGTTGAGACGACAAATAGCTGATGACTTTGAAACTGACTTGAAAGTTGTCAAAGAAGCAGGATGGCAAGTAGATTTAGAAACAGAAGCAGCTTGGTTAATAAGTAGTAGTCACACTAAAAGACCAATAGGCTACTGGAATGAATTACTAAATACTAAATGGCATTTTCATGTACCAGCAGAAGTGCAAGAACGCTTGATGAACTCAAGTCAGCCAAGCAAAGACAATATTCAGCCTCCAACTGGTAATGTTATTAGAGAAGCTAGAAAAACCAAAGGCTGGTCTAGAGCATTTTTTGCATCAACAATGGGTAAAAGTATTTCTTGGGTTGATGCGGTAGAGACGGATACACGTAAGGTTTCCCAGAAAGATATGCCCAAGTTACTCAACATATTGGAACTACATCTGATCTCTTGAGACAGCTAATCTAAATCGGGTTCAACGCCGAGCGATCGCAACTGTGCTATTAACCGTTCTGCACGTCGTCTTTCTTGTTCTGCACGTCGTCTTTCTTGTTCTGCACGTCGTCTTTCTTGTTCTGCGCGTTGTTTTTCTTGTTCTGTAGAAGTTAATACCCAGTTGCCTGTCCCATCATACCAACGTAACCAAGGCTGCTCAATATCTTGATAGCGTCCCTGCCATACACCCAAACCTAATTCTAGTTCTGGTATCCAGAAGCGTGGTTCTGACAAGGCTACCTCAGCATAACGTCCGCCATCTAACTTAAACACCCTGAATTCATATTTGTAGCGGTCAAATACAGCATAATAGGGAATTCGCAAAATTTGCTCATACACTTCCCACTTTCCTGGCGGTTGCTCAATATCCCGCAATGTTTGCCCCAAGTCTTCTTTTTCTGTGCCGGGAGACAGCAACTCAACCGCAATAAAAGGATAAACTCCCTCTTGCCAAACCACATAACTTAAGCGTAAGTCTCTTTGTTCATAGAGACGGGAAACCCCCAAGACAGCAAACCAATCTGGTCGCTTATGCCATAACGGATTGCGCGAATCGTAATACAAATTTAAATCACTAGCAACAAAAATCTCGTTGCTAGGATAATTTGGCGGACAAAAGCTTTCGTCCAAAAGACGAGGTTGTAATAAATGAAACTGATCAGGCAAACCAGGTTCCTCTGGGTCTTCACTGGGAAGATCATACATGGTCGGCAATACTTCTTTTGGAGAACGTGGCGGGTCGGTTTGATACATCGGGAAGCAGTCCTGAAGACGAGACTCTCAAATCTATTATGGAACGTAGGTGAGTGAGGGAGTGGGGTAGCACAGAAGTAGGGGAATGTAAATAAAATATTTTCTACTTCTTACACTACTCCTAACTCCTGTCTCCTATCTCTTAACTACCCGATCGCAGTGGTAACAATTGCGGGAAACTGAAAACAGATCTATTAGAAAAAGAGAACACTAATGAGCTGGACTAAAGTTCTTGCAGTTGAAGCGCTTTCCCCAGGTGCGCGACAAGTGGTGAAAGTTGGCAACCAGAATATACTGCTTTTAAACCACGAAAATCAGTTTTATGCTGTAAATAGCTCTTGTCCTCACTTAAATTTGCCTTTGAAAAAGGGGAAAATCAATGAAGCAGGTGCGATCGTTTGTCCCTTTCATCGTAGTGCTTACGACTTGCGTACCGGTGAAGTACAAGACTGGTGTCCCTGGCCGCCTGGTGTAGGCAAGATGCTCTCGTTGGTTTCACAAGAAAAAACATTGCCAGTGTTTCCTGTTCGTGTAGAAGAAGGTAGTATCTGGATTGATTTGCAAGAGGAATAATAGGTAGGTGGAGTGAGGGAGTAAGGGAG
Source organism: Komarekiella atlantica HA4396-MV6 (assembly GCA_019359395.1). Taxonomy (GTDB): domain Bacteria; phylum Cyanobacteriota; class Cyanobacteriia; order Cyanobacteriales; family Nostocaceae; genus Komarekiella; species Komarekiella atlantica. The sequence continues at coordinate 14,057 of JAHHHK010000021.1, read as the reverse complement.
CAGGGGAATTTTTATAACTCCTGTCTCCTGTCTTTCGTCTTTTATCTCTTCAACACACAGCTTAAATATCAATTAGCTTATGAATGAAAAACCACCAGAAACCTTACAGCAGAGAGTTAAACAGTTAGCCACCCAAGCAGTACAACAATCAAACCCATCAGCATGGTTTGATGTTTTATATGCCGAATCTAATGGCGATGTAACTCAAATCCCTTGGGCAAAGTTAGCGCCGCACCCCTATCTTCAAGATTGGTTAACTCATGCTCCTCAAGGTGAGGGGCGCTCAGCGCTGGTAATTGGTTGTGGTTTGGGAGATGATGCGGAAGCTTTAGCACAGAGGGGATTTCAGGTGACTGCTTTTGATATTTCCCCCACTGCTGTCGCTTGGTGTCAGCAACGATTTCCTGATTCTCGTGTCAACTACATAGTTGCAGATTTATTGGCAGTTCCTACGCAATGGGATCAGGGTTTTGACTTAGTTGTAGAATCTCGGAATATCCAAGCCTTACCCTTGAGTATACGCTCAACAGTCATTGAGTCGGTTGCCTCTATGGTTGCAGTGGGGGGAACCTTATTGATAATTACTCGGTTTCGGGACACTGAAGCAGAACCCGATGGCCCTCCTTGGGCATTGTCTAACTCCGAACTTGCTCAGTTTAACGGGTTGGGATTAAACGAAGTTAGCCGTATTTTATTCTTTGAGTCAGATAAAGCTCATATTAAACAACTCCGCCTTGAATATCATCAGCTTGGCTTGCAAAACATCGCAAAATAAATGCGCGATCTACTGAAATGAGAAAGTAAACTGGGGTTGGAGTAAGCAATTAGAAATTTTGCAGTCTTAGCAGAATTACTCAACTTTATTCCCTATATTGGCTCAACTTTGAGTGTAGTGTTGCCAATGGCAATAGCTATTACCTACGATACGCTACACGATCGCAATTGTTAATCAGATTCACGGTAATCTTTTCTAAAGGGCGCTGGATAGGTGCTTCCGTCTCATTATCCACCGCAGATATGGCTTCATCTAATATTAGACATCTCCAGAAATTAAATATACATTATCCAGAGACGTAGCTACGTCTCTACAAGGGTACAATTTTTATTTTCGGATGCTATCGTAGCGAATTTGATTCATTCTCACAATTGCAGCCGCAGCTGAGGCTGTCACTTTATACTCACATTTAAGATGCAGTCTGAAAATAGGCAAGTATTCTGAGTTTTTCAATTTGACGAACTTTACTTATGAAAAATTGCTTTATTAATATATGTCAGCACAAAAGCTCTATGCTATTTTCTGGTTTTGGTTAAAAATTACTTTATCAGCATTCTTGTTGTTGAGTGCGATCGCTTTACTGCTGCTTGTATTGTTCACTATTCTGAAAGTGCCTTCTTTGATGATTGGCAATGACACATTTTGGTTATTGCGTTGGCGATATGAACCAGATGCTAGTTATGTAATTGCCTTCAATCCTTTGTTTTTACTGATCGTAGCGGCTGCTATTGGTTTTATCGGACTTTGGTTAAAACAAAAGCCCAGGCGGCACAGGAGAAGAACAAGATGAAACTAGGGCAAGGCTTGGGGTTACTGGCACTATTTTTTTCGCTCTACATCCTTTGGCAAATTCGGCAGTTAGTATTGCTGTTATTCACGGCTGTAGTGCTGGCGGTGGCGATTAATCAGCTAGTTTGGCGATTTCAGCAGTCTGGAGTTAAACGTGTTTGGGCTGTTTGGTTGAGTTTAGGTATGATCGTGACACTGCTAGTTGGTGTTTTCTTGTTGATTGTGCCGCCATTTATCCAGCAGTTTCAGGAATTGGTAGTGCTTTTACCAACTGGAGTAGATCAAATTCAACGGGGTATCAACTGGTTAGAGGAACGCATCCCCCAAATTTATTTACCGGAAATTCCTGATATCAATGGTTTAATTGAACAAATACAGCCTTGGGTTACAAATTTATTACAACGAGCGATCGCTCTATTCTCTACTTCTATAACTGCAATCTTAGAGTTTCTACTAGTTATAGTTCTCACTTTAATGCTACTTGTTAATCCGCAGCCCTACCGTAGAGCTTTTGTACGCGTCTTCCCTGGCTTCTACCGTTCGAGAGTTGAGGAAATTCTCTCCCGTTGCGCTGAAGGTTTGGGCGCTTGGACAATCGGCGCTTTGATTGAAATGGTATTTATTGGTGTTCTTTGCGGACTTGGGTTATGGATTTTACAAGTACCACTTGTACTAGCTCATGCAGTCTTAGCAGGATTACTCAATTTTATTCCAAATATTGGCCCAACTTTGAGTGTAGTGTTGCCAATGGCAATAGCTTTTCTTGATGCACCTTGGAAAGCCGGGGCCGTAATAATTTTATATGTAATCATTCAAAACATTGAAAGCTACTGGCTGACCCCAACCGTGATGGCAAAACAGGTAGCGCTATTACCTGCGATGACACTAACGGCGCAAATTGTTTTCGTTACTCTTTTTGGCGCTTTGGGATTACTGATGGCGATCCCGCTGGCGGTAATTGCCAAGATTTGGATACAAGAAGTGTTATTTAAAGATATTTTAGATAAGTGGCGGCAAGTTCCTTCATCAGGTTCTTACTAACCAAAATTATCTAGACAAATTAGCGAATAATGGGGTAGGAAGGCGTTGTGATAGATAAATTGCAAAACCGCTTTCGGAATTTTAGAAAAAAAGTGGCTGAGCCTGTCAAAATCCAACAGCTAGAAATAGAGTTGTTAGCAGAATCAATGTTAGATTCATCCTACCTAGTTTTGATTTTTGGCTCCTGTGCTATAGCTACTTTTGGTTTATTGTCCAACAGTAGTGCAGTAATCATCGGCGCTATGATCATTGCACCTCTGATGCTGCCAATTCGAGCTTTCGCTTTTGGTGCTTTGCAAGGGAATGTTCCCTTATTTCGCCAAGGAATAATTTCTGTAGTAGTAGGAACAATTGCTGCAATAGCGATCGCCTACAGTTTAGGATTGTTTACACGTCTTCCTACCTTTGGTAGTGAAATCCTAGCACGTTCCGAACCAACACTATTAGATTTAGGGATAGCCGTAGCAGCTGGAAGTATCAGCGGCTACGCTAAAGTTGAGCCAAAAATTTCTGGAAGTTTGGCGGGAACTGCAATTGCCGTTGCACTCATGCCTCCTGTTTGTGTGATTGGTTTAGGGTTGTCGCAGGCAAATTTCTCACTTAGTTTCGGAGCAACTCTACTTTACCTAACTAACCTGCTAGGCATCACTCTTTCGTGTATGCTCACATTTCTGATAGCAGGTTACACATCCATGCGTCGAGCACGAAAACCCCTCACTTGGACTTTAGCTTTAACCGCAATTCTGCTTATTCCTTTGGGTGTAAGCTTCTTCCGACTTGTACGGCAATCTCAGCTAGAAATCAGTGTCAGACGAGCCTTATTAAACAGAACTGTTACTTTTCAAAGATTAGAGTTACTGACAAATCAAACAAATTGGCTAACTAATCCACCACAAATCCGTTTAAATGTGCGGGCAAAGGAACCTGTAACCCCTCGGCAAGTGCAATTATTGGAAGAGTTTATTGAGCGAGAAATGGGACAACCTTTCACTTTAATTTTCCAAGTTGGCGAAGTGGAAGAAGTACGGCGATCTTCAGTAAACAGTAAACAGTAAACAGTAAATAGTGAACGTGGAAGAGTGCGGCGAGAGAAGTAGCAGGGGTGCAGGGTGTAGAGACGTTGCAATGCAACGTCTCTAGCTGTCGCATTATTTTTTGAAATTGGTATTAGATTTACTGGAATTTATGTTGTAGTATCTGTAGTGTCAGATATTGAACTTAGAATAATACATGAGCCAGTATCATTTCAAACAGTCATTCTCTGCTGACCCCACTTTAAGCGATAAGCTTTTTGACTTGGTAGAAGATACATTTCCCGGACTCAGCAGTCTGGCAGAATGTGGGAGAAAACTAGGTGCATCTTGGGAAACAGCTTCGACGCCGTTTATTCGCTTTCATGATGATATAGCGATTACTCATGTGGGAGTATTAGAAATTCCTATGCAAATCATGGAACAAAGGTTAACTGTGGGGGGAGTTCATGCAGTAGCTACCCGTGCGGAATTTCGCAGAAGAGGCTATTACCGTCAAGTGATGGAGGAAGTTCTAGAATATTGCGACCAACGTTATGAAACACTGGTACTAACGACACCGCAACCAGAGTTTTACTTACCTTTTGGCTTTCGTGTTATCGAAGAATACATTTTTAAAGCCAAGTGTGACTCTATAGGTGGCACTGATGGCTTGAGAACTCTAAATTTTGCAGATATCAAGGATTTCACATTGCTACACAGACTTTTGGAAACACGCACACCTGTATCTAATGTAGTTGGGGTAGTAAAGGAAAAACCTGTATTCTGCGTCAATGAAGGAAGCCGTCCCTTATACTATGCGGAGGATTTAGATTTAATCGCTTGTATGGAGATTGAAGATAGCAGACTTCATCTTTTTGATCTAGTCGCAACGCAGATATGCTCTTTAAAGGAAATTCTGGTTAGAATACCTCAACCCATTGCAGAGGTAGTAATCTACTTTAGTCCTGAACGTCTTGATGTCAGAGATGTGGAGTCATTCCCTCATAAATTGGATGAAACTGTGCTGATGGTTCGCGGTACATTTGCAGCGGAGGGAGAGAAATTTATGCTGCCGCGTTCTGCGAGATGTTGAGGAATAATAGGATAGTCAAGAGAATCACAGCATAATTAAACCTAGTCGCACACCTACAGCAACAGCCTCAGTGCGGGTGGAGACACCGAGCTTTTGAAAAATGGATGAAAGATGAAATTTAACTGTATGCTCAGATATATGCAAACCTTTAGCGATCGCTTTATTTCCCAACCCAGAACCGAGCATTCCTAAAACCTCGATTTCCCGTGGTGTCAAGGTTTGCACAGGATTTACCACAACTTTTTCTCGCACAGAAAGCAACTCCAAAAAATCTGGATGTAGCACCACTAAACCAAAAGCGATCGCCTCAACAGCAGCGACAATTTCCGACTCTGTACTAGTGCTGGGTAATATACCCCGGACACCAGAACGTAAAGCCATTTCCAAGTCGATACTGTCAAGTTCCTCAACAATTACTATGATTATCAATGGGTATTGCTCCTCTTGAATCAGCAGCAATTTTTCCCACACCGATTGTTGAAGATTCCCGCTCAAATCTAGTAGCACTACATCGGGTTGTAGCCCAACTTCCCTTGTTAGTACATCCAAATCGGATGCACTTCCCACAACCGTCAGCGTGGGATTGCTAGTCACCACTGCTGATAACCCTGCCCGCACCACGGGGGAAGTAGCAACTACCATGACTCGGATCATGTCGCCTCCACAGGATTCCCACTCTGCACCGCAACATACACAACAAATTGCTGTCCACCGCGCAGTACTTGTAGAGGAAGTGATTGGTTATTGTTGCTTTGATGGAGATATTTAGCTAAGTCGTTGGGGTTAGTAAACAAACGCCCTGCAACTCCAATTAACACATCACCAATTTTGACTCCAGCGGTTTCTGCTACACCACCAGGTAAAATTGATAACACTAGTAAACCCAAAGCGCGTCTGTCTAAAAGCACAGGTTGTAGTGTTACCCCCAGTTGTGGGCGAGTATTACCGCTCAAAAAACGGTCTACAGTGTTGCTAGGAACTGCTACAGCTAAACCATTGGCAATCATAGTGTTAATGCCCACAACTCGACCGAGACAGTCAGCAAGTGGCCCCCCAGAATTACCAGGATACAGCCGCAAATCTGCCATAACTGCCCGCGAATTATTAGCACAGATAATCCCGGTAGTTACAGCACCACTGTCTGCAAAAGGATTACCTACTGCTAAGACTAATTCGCCGACTCGTAGCGCTTCAGAATTACCAATTTTTGCAGCAGTTAAGTCAGTGGCAGCAATTTTTAGGGCTGCTAAATCTTGTTGTGGGTTAAAGTGTGTACGTAGTGCGTCAAATTTTCGTCCATCGGATAATTCCACAGTTGCGCTGTTGCTGGTTGCTACGTGGGCATTAGTGATAATTACTCCGTTAGGTTGCCATATTACACCGGAACCGATTCCTAGAGAACCGCTGTTTATTTTAACGGTGCTATGGCGTAGTTTAGTAGCTAGTGCTGTTAATTCGGTGGCTATGTTGGTAAATGTTGTGTTTGCCATGTTATGCGGTTTTGTTGCTGGCATAGATATTTTTTTCTCGCGCAAAGGCGCAAAGACGCAAAGAGGAGTCTAGTTTTTAGGCTCGATTTGCTAAGGTTTTAAGCAAAGGTGTTCTGAGCTTGGAGTTTCGTGTTCTGAGCTTGGAGTTTCGTGTTCTGAGCTTGGAGTTTCGTGTTCTGAACTCGGAGTTTCGTGTTCTGAGCTTGGAGTTTCGTGTTCTGAACTCGAAGTTTTGTGTTCTGAACTCGGAGTTTGGTGTTCTGAACTCGGAGTTTCGTGTTCTGAACTCGGAGTTTGGTGTTCTGAAGCTCAACGTTCGAGTAAAAAGGTCGAAGTTCTAAATTACGAATTACAATGGTCGTTCGCCGACTGCGATCGCTAACTCAACTAATACTCCACCGCGTACAAGTTGGACTTTGACGGTTTGACCAATGCGATCGCTACTATTAAGAAGTGCTAGCACATCACCAGTATCACTTAATGTAGCACCATCAAATGTTACTAAGACATCTCCAAGCAACACACCTGCGTTGTCAGCGGGGCCGGAGGGTTCGACGTTGACGACAATTACTCCGCTAGCAGAATTTAAATTGAGAGCAGTTTTGAGATTTTTTGGTAAGCGTACAGGTTGCATACCTACACCTAAGTAACCCTTGGAAATACGTCCTTTTGCTACCAATTGGTCAACGATGCGATCAATTGTAGCAACGGGAATAGTCAGAGCAGTACCGCGCCGCCCTGATGTATTCATGCCTACTACATAACCAGCAGCATCTACGAGGGGCCCACCTGCAAAGCCAGAGTAAAGGGTGATGTCTGGGCGAATAAACTGGTCAATATTACCACCGCTCATGCTCCGCCAAGCACCACTAACTACACTCACCGCACCCATCGTCGCTCTTAAGTCACCTTCGCTACTTCTTGCTAGTCCCAGTACCAGATGACCGACTTTGAGCGTTTTAGTATCGCCAATTTTTGCTACAGGAATTTCTTCATCTTGGAGTTTGAAGACAGCTATATCGGTGCTAGAGTCATGACCAATAGGTGTCATGGGTACAGTGCGCCCACCTGATAGGGTAATGGTGATTTCGTCATAGCGCTGAAGCGACTCATCAGAAGTAACAATGATCCCATTACGCCAGTGAATACCACTTGGAGAAACACGTCTACCCGCATTCACAGCAACCACAGCAGTCCCAGCTTGCTCTACGGTGTCAGCTAAACTATTAGACAGAGCCAGTAATGAAGACATAAGATTTCTTTGCAAACGTTCCTAGATGCTCATATCTTGCCGTTTTCTCCTTACAGCTGACATCAGAAAAATGGGCAGAATTCACCCTAGAAAAATAGCTAGGTAAGAAAGTAGGGGGAGTAGGGAACAGGGAGCAGGGGGAGCAAAAGAATAGACCTCTTGCAAAAGTCCGAAAACTATTAGTGTCATTCTGACCAGAACGTAGTGGAGGGAAGAATCTCCGAGATGTTTCGCTCCGCTCAACATGACAATTTAAGCATTTATGCAAGAGGTCTAATAATTTTCTTTCCCAGTCCCCAGCGATGCACTGAGTTTCGACTACGCGGCAGTTGAGCGAAGTCGAAACTCAGTACAAGTTCCCCAGTCCCCAATCCCCAGCCTATTTGAAATGCCGTTGAATAGCTGTAAATCCTGCGGAGAATAACGCTGCAATTACACTTGCCATAATTGCCAGAACCACGCAAGCGCCTAAAGCTCCCAAAACTATCACTACCCCATCTTGCTCAATCATGCCTAAACTAATTACAACTATGGCAACAGCAGGGGGTAGATTACCAAAAGGTATCGGTAGTGCAATGACAATAGCAAGGATGAGAAACAATAGTCCCAAAAGGCGTTGTCCCAGAGGTGAAGCGACAAATTTCCAGCGGGGACGAACTACACTCTCAAATTTTTCTAGGATTAAAAGAATTTTATTTATCAGTTTCTCAAAATCTTTGCGTTTTAACGAGCGATTAGCTATCCAATTTGGTAGCCGAGGTTTGGTAAAACCTAAGAGCAACTGTATGGAAACTATCATTAAAGGTAGACCGATAATTGCAGAGACTCCAGCGATAGGTAGCGGCAAAGCTTCTGGTAATGCACAAAAAAGTAAGACAGGAGCAAAGGCGCGATCGGCCATATCATCTAATAAATCTCTGAAGTATAGGCGCTCTCCTGAATGGCGTTCTAAGAAGTCTCGCAGTAATTTAGAGGTCTGCAATTCTTGTTTTGACATGCTTTGATAGTCTGTATTGAAAAGGGTGCGATCGCTATTAAGGATTAAGAACAGAGTTAACTACTGAATTCTATATCCTATATTGAGGCTTCAATCCCAGCCCATAGTAAGACTTTTGATTCCCTTCCACTGCCCTCCAGGGAGTAAAAAGTCACTGAATCAGAAAATGTCTAGTACACTACGACATAGATAAACCACCCATGCCCCATTACCTTGTAAGTCGCGTTGAGTTCATCCCTTTAAGAGGATGTTTTAAAAGGGTCTTTGTCTGTCATGTTGTAGCTTGCTTCCCGCAGGGTATGCAGCGTAGCGAAATGAAACATCTCAATATGTGGCCAAAAACCTAGATTCTTCCTTACGCTTTGCTCCACACCCTGCGGGAAGCCGCAGAAGCGTCTACAGAATGACATTTTTATACTATCTTGGACTTTAGAAACATCCTTTAACCTTTCCCCTCTTTTTTATATCAGCTTTTCTTCGATTATTTCCTCAAATAGCTCGTCTAATAATTCGCCTGTATGCTCTAAAGAACTCAACACTCGGTAAGCCAAACGCGCTGTTTCAGGAGATGGAAATTCTATATCAGGAACCATAATTACACACATCCCAGCCGTAAAAGCAGCTTTTACTCCTACAGATGAATCTTCAAAAACTATACACTGCAAAGGAACAACATTAAGTCTGCGACTAACTTCTAGAAAAATATCTGGAGCAGGCTTGCCCTCGGCAACATCTTCGCTCGTTACAATAGTCGTGAAATATTGCCGAATACCTGCGTTGGTTAAACGTCGGATTGTTCTAATTCGAGATGTCCCAGTTCCCAATCCAATAATTACTCCTAGGTTATTTAGTTTGTTGAGTACATCTAATACACCGACTTTTACTGGCAGACCTTCTTGCATTTCTCGCTCATCGCCAATTTTAATCCGTTGTGCTGTCACTGACACAAAAGGGAAGCTTTCACCATATCTTTTTTTTAGTATTTTTTCTCGCCATGATAAATCTCGACCGACAAACTCATTATAAAAATTGTCACTCATAACATAGCCATGATTTTCTAGGGCCTGCTTCCAAGCCCATCGAGCAATACTTTCCGTATCAAAAAGCAGACCATCCATGTCAAAAATTGCGGCTCGGAAATTTGGTGACACATTAAGTCCTTTGATTACAGCTTGACAATATCGAACTATGTAATTATGACCTTCTTGGTAGTCTAAAACTTAATTAACTCAAACAACCTACATAATTTATTTTTTGGGTTTAATACCAAGCGTATTGCACCAAAGCTTTAATTTGCGTACTTAGTAGCATAAGGGACTAGCAAATAAAAAATATCCCAAAAACTGATGCAACAAACCTCTCTATTCCTCATTTCTCCGCGTTCTCCGTGTCTCTGTGGTAGCCTGTCTTGAAAAGTTTCCTGCCCAGGGAAACCCTCCCGCAGAACTTTTCGCTCTTGGCGGGCTGCACCAACGGAGGAAACCTCTGTTACAAAGTTCTGATGCCTGCGGCGGGCTGCACCAACGGATAGCGCAGCGTTAGCGACGTAGGAGCGTCGGAAACCTCCGCTCAGACTTTGCGCTCCGCTCAGACTTCTCTGTGCCTACAGAACTTTTCGCTGCGGCAAGCCGCTCCATGTCTACGTTTATTAGATAATTGAGTTTACTGTTTACTGTTTACTGTTTACTTTTCTTTGAAATCCCTAAATCCTCAAACCTTCTCTAACTGAGATGAGGAAAATAGAGCATTGCTTTTAAAATAAGAACAAACTAAGCAAAAATATGATAAACCTCAATGAATCTGCCCTTAACTCCAAATCTAAAGAAATAAATCTGCTAACTCCATCTAGCAATTTACCTTTATACGGCAAAAGAATTTTAGTCACAGCACCAAGAAACTATGCTTCTAGATTCTCTGAGCAAATCATTAAAAAAGGTGGACTTCCAGTTATCATGCCAACTATCGAAACCTGTCATCTATTAAACTGCACTGAGTTAGATACTGCTCTTAGAAAAATAGATACATTCGACTGGATTCTCTTTACTAGTAGAAACGGCATCACTGCATTTTTTGACCGGATGAATGATTTACAGATTCCCACATCTGTGTTGCAAAATTGTCAGTTGTGTGCTCTAGGAAAAGACTCAGAAAGCTTATTATCTTTTTGTGGCCAGGTGGATTTGATACCGACAGAATCTAGCCCAGCCGGAATTGTGGCAGAATTAGCAAAAATTCCCCAAATTAATCAGCAAAAAGTGCTAATACCGGCTCCTGAAGTTGTTGGTTTGCCTGAGCCTGATGTCATACCAAACTTGATTTCAGAATTGCAAAAATTGGGTATACAAGCAACTCGTATCCCCACATATATTACACAGAGTTTAGACAAAAATATGTATGGTGTTGAATTAAACCTAATTCGTCAAGGAATGATAGATGTAATTGCTTTTAGTAGCACGGCAGAAGTGGAAAGTTTTTTGACAATGGTCAACTCAAAAAATGATTATGAACATTGTGTTGTTGGTTGTTTTGGCCCTTATACAACTGCCAATGCCCAAAAGTTAAGTGTAAATGTCTCTATCGTGTCAAAAGATTATAGTTCATTTGAGGGATTTGCTGAGGCGATCGCAGAATTCTTCACTCTGGCTTCCAGATAAAAAAGCCAGAGTATGGTAGTTTTCAATCAGATATCTCTGTGCCCGTATAATCTGACTTATCTGAAAAACATGAGGTAGCGAACAAAAATGGAATTTGATTTTACAACCACTCTTGGGCTAGTAGCAGGAGTACTGACGACTATCGCCTATGTACCTCAACTCATTAAAACTTGGCAGTCAAAATCAGCTCACGACCTTTCTTGGAGTATGTTAATTATTCTGTGTACAGGTATTATTTTATGGTTAGTTTATGGTACTTCTGTCCATGATGTACCCATTATTGCGGCTAATGTCGTCACTTTAGTTCTGGCTACTGTGATTTTGGTGCTGAAAATCAAGTACAGGTAAACTATCTCTACTAACCGTTTCTAAATGTCGAGCAGTAAAGTCTAGACTAGTAGCACGTAAACCCGTAGTATCGAAAATGGAGTTTATGTAAGAGCGGGATTGTTGCATGGCAACTTATAAGGTCAGATTATTTAACAAAGCTGAAGGGATAGATGAAACAATTGAAGTTGCTGATGATGAGTACATCCTAGACGCTGCCGAAGAACAAGGTTTAGACTTACCGTACTCGTGTCGCTCTGGTTCTTGTTCTAGCTGCAACGGTAAGCTAATTTCAGGTTCAGTTGATCAGTCAGACCAAAACTTCTTAGATGACGATCAAATTGCCGACGGGAATGTCCTAACCTGTTATGCTTATCCCACTTCAGACTGCACCATCGAAACCCATCGAGAGGATGCGCTAAACTAACAAGTCTGTACAAGCACAATAATTCTCACTAAAAAGCGCTCTCCAAAAGGAGAGCGCTGTTAATTTAGTTCAACGGCATTGATTAGATATCAAACTGCAAATTAGCCAGCTGATGCCAAATTAACTTTGACAACTTTGTTCTTTTCTTCTTCAGCTTTGGGTAGCGTTAGATTCAAGATGCCATCTTTATATTCTGCGGTGACATTGGTATTTTGAATCCGAACAGATAAAGGAATTACACGTTGGAATTTACCATAGTGAAATTCGCTCTTGATTACACCTTTATCTTCAGTTTTAGCTTCAGACTTCCGCTCACCACTCAGATATACGGCATTTTGTGTAACTTGTAAATCCAAGTCTTTGGCTTCAATTCCTGGAAGTTCTAGTTTAAGATGAATAGCATCTTCTGTCTCTTTTAACTCAGCAGCGGGAACTCTAGAGAAGCTTCTTTCAACAAATGCGGATGGTAAAGTGTCTTCATCAAATAAGCGATTGATTTGACGTTGCATTACGTTAAATTCTTGCCAAGGGTTCCAACGTACTAATGTCATATTTTTACCTCGTATAATTTGATGAGTATTTTTGTGACCAACCAATTCAGGATTTAATTCCTTGCTTTGTTCTCATAGTAATAAGAAATAATAGTGAGGTAAATTCGGTTTTTATCACTTCGTTGATGATGATTTCCGAACATTATTGAAGGTACGGTAATCTGAAATATTTCTGGTTCGGTAAACTCGACAAAATTAGACTTGAAATATTAATGTGGTTTTTAGGTATGGTGAATAAACGCAGATAAACTATGCCTTAAGCGGTGGCTCAAAAAGGCTTTTTGATTGACAATACCCACTCTGACGAGTGGGATTTAGCGCCGTTTTATGTGAAACAATAGATTTCTTGCATAAGTCGAGATTTGTTAAATATAACCACAGATAAACACTGATAAATACAGATAAATATCGGTGTTCATCTGTGTTTATCTGTCTTGAAAAGTTTTGCGCCGGGAAACCCGGACGCGCAAACTTTTCGCTGTGGTTTATTTTCGTCTTATTCTGATTTTTGCAAGAAGTATAGCAAAGTGCTGAGTGCTGTAAAGCCCTGCGGGCATGGCTGCGCTTAGAGCGGTAGCGGAGCGTTTAGCTTGTAGAAACCCAGTTGCTTCAGAGCTTTGAGCAACCAACACTGTCCTAACCTATGTGACGACGGCTATATAATATAAAGTATCCCAATTTGCTATTATGAGCAAAATATTGAGAAACTTATGCAAGTAATAGTAATAGTTGAACTTATTGCTTTTTTTTATTTTGATAGAGATAATAAAAGACTCATCAGCAACCGTTCATAATATATGTTAATAAGTTGGGTTTACTTAATTGCAGCGATCGTTTTTGAAGTTTCAGGCACAACTTGTATGAAATTATCGCAAGGATTTACTAGAATAGTCCCTTCAGTATTAATATTTGTCTTCTATGGACTTTGTTTTACTTTTTTGACGTTTTCCCTCAAAAGGCTAGAAGTAAGTGTAGCTTATTCTGTCTGGGCTGGATTGGGGACTATTCTAGTTGCTACCATTGGTATTATTTGGTTCCGTGAATCTGCCACATTCATAAAGCTTGTATCAATTGCCTTGATAATCATGGGTGTAATCGGTATAAATTCAGGTAAATAAAAAATACCTCGCCTTCGTTAACATAGGCGAGGTAAATCAACCAAAACTGATCATTTTACTTGTTGCTGCTGTAATAAATACACCAGCAATTTACGTTGTTCCGCTAGCCTAGCAAAATGAGCAGACTTTGCTAAATGCTTTTGAAAATATAGTAAACCTCGGTATATATAGCCCACAAGTAATTGACTTTTAATACTTTAACAGAGACAGTCAAAGGCATGTAGCCAATTTGGCTGGTTTCTTTATACACTGAACGAGGAAAAATATTGGTAGGGGTCAAGGGACTGGGGATTGGGAAGAAATTCTTTTTTCTTATACCGATTCAATTAATGATTGTAACAAATCCTTTGGTAGAGACGTTGCATTGCAACGTCTCTACATGGTCTATCTGTCACATTCTTTTTTTGGCATTGCATAATAGAGGGATGAATTGAGGTCATCTACTGTGCAATGTCCATACTGTGGGTCTACGGAAATTAGAAAGAATGGAAAGCGGAGAGGTAAACAAAATCACATCTGTACTAACTGCG
>JAHHHK010000020.1 GCA_019359395.1 Komarekiella atlantica HA4396-MV6 | reverse complement strand
ACAAGTCTTAGTAAAGCGTTGTAATATTCTCAGTGAAATGAAAGAAGAAATTAGAAATCTAACTAATTATCATTGGCTAAATGTTATTTAATTTATTAGGGGTTTATGGAAACCGGATTTAGTATTAGAGTCGCAAGCAGGTTAGCTAACAAATAACCATTGTATAGTGGGATGCTCTTATTTCCTCTCAACAGTTCCTTTCGTCAATGATTTACTTTACTGATAGTGATAGATGAATCTAATGAGATGTGTTTACTTTGCCTCTTAAAAGATTTCAGAAGCGTAGCTGAGTGGCAGTAAACGGTATACATCTATTTACAGTGCTTTTCAGGTAAATGAACCACATCTTTTTATCTAAACTTAGTGGAAAGTCGAGCTAGTGCTACCGAGAGCGATTGCGTGGGAATCTTCTGGCGTGGAGCGGGCAGTAACAGAGGACACAAGGCAATCGTTCTTTTAGAACGGTTAGGCAGTAAGAATCTGAACTTTCCAAGACGGGAGGCTTCAGAGAAGTCTGAGTGCCGGAAGCAGGCACTCAGACTTCTCTTGTCCAAGTAGTGGCTCAATTTTCTAAGACAGAGCCGTACAGAGGAATACAAAAGTAGGGTTGCATTTGCACAATTATAAATCTAAGTGATTTGTTAGGTATTTTCTTCTCCCTCTCCTTTGGGTTAACTCAAACCCAACTCTCGTTTTAGCAAGTTAATCGAGTTAGTGCCGATGTAATTTTCAACCTTAATCAGTTTAGGTGGGCGAATAATGTCTTCAAGCGCTGTTTGCACCGCTGCTTGTACTGCTGCAAAACTGGCCAGATCGCTTATTATTACCTCGGCTCGCTTGACGATCGCCTGAAGTTTATAAGCATCTTTTGGTTGCGAAGTCATTATCAGTAGTTCGTCTCCACGTAGACCGTGCAGGATAACTTCTGCGGCTCGTGCAATTCCAGAACTGAGGCTAACTATGCCTACACAGTTTTCTTTTGGTAGGGTTTTAAGTAGATTGAGTTCTTTGGTGTAGTCGTAGATATCTAGAGGAATCACTCGTACAGCTTTAGGAGCAGCGATCGCCTCTACATCTCCAATGAAATATCGACTTGTAACCACTGTAGCAGAGGTAGTTTGATCTAGTACAGCCGCTAATTCTTCCATTGCTACCAACTGTACTGGTATTTTTAAAGCTCGTTCTAATTCATACACCATTAATTCACCAGCACCCATGTCGTGAGATGGAACTGCAACCAGTACTCGCGCACTACAACGCAAGCGCCAGTCAATTTCTGCTAAAAATAGCTCCCGTGCTTGACTGAGCGAACATCCTTGAGAGAGCAGTTCGTCTAGTGCTTGTTGAACAACTTGATATGCATTGGGATTTTTTTTGAGAATTGGCGATTGTAGCCTACTACCGCCCTCATGTCCTTGAGCACGGACATAAATTCCTGAACCAGCCAGACTTTCGACAAATCCGTCTTCTTCTAGCTGGCGGTAAACTTTGCTAATGGTATTCCGGTGTAACCCAGTTTGCATTGCTAGCGCTCGTGTGCTTGGCAATTTGTATCCAGGTGGATATTGCCGGGAAGCGATCGCAAACCGGATTTGATTAAACAGCTGGGTTGATGCGGGAATTTCGCTGTCTGGCTGAATACGGAATTGAATCATCACCAAACCTCCTAAGTACTAGCAGCGGCAAGTAACCAGCTGTATTTACTAAATGTCAAATATTTTATTTACACATGAAGTTTTTTTGGTGGAAATTTCTAATGCAATCACTGTTGTTAATTGATAATTTGATTGGAAATAGTTTGGACATACTGGCATAGTTATATCAAAGAATCACATAGCTAATCACACAGCACTGGTAAAAATTATTATGACAGAGCGAGCAATCAACACTACAACGGTTAAACTTTCTCTACCAGACGCTACACCAACGCAAGATAACCAAATAGCTGCTTACCTGGCACAGCCAAAAGAACCTGGTTCTTACCCAGGAGTTGTTGTATTGCAGGAGATTTTCGGTGTCAACATTCACATTCGGGAAGTGACAGAACGGATTGCTAAGGAAGGGTATGTGGCGATCGCACCTGCACTATTCCAGCGTCAAGCTCCTGGCTTTGAAACTGGCTACACCCCAAAAGATATCGAAATTGGTAGAAAATACGCTATGCAAACTCAAGCATCAGAGTTATTAAGTGATATTCAGACCGCAATTGATTACCTCAAAAGCTTACCCCAAGTCAAAAAAGATGGCTTTGGCTGTATTGGCTTCTGCTTTGGCGGACATGTAGCCTATCTTGCTGCCACGCTACCAGATATTAAGGCTACTGCTTCCTTTTACGGTGCTGGTATCACTACGCGCACAATGGGAGGTGGCGCTCCTACTGTTACTCGCACAAACGAAATTACTGGCACTCTCTATGCTTTATTTGGTACAGAAGACAATAGTATACCCACTGAACAGATAAATGAGATTGAAGCAGAGTTAGAAAAATACAAAATTCCTCATCGTGTGTTTCGCTACGATGGAGCTGATCACGGATTTTTCTGTGACCATCGTGGCAGTTATAATCCTAAAGCTGCGGCCGATGCTTGGGAGCAGGTGAAACAACTCTTTGGTCAACTGGTCTGAAATCCATGCAGTCAAGGCAATCTTTTGTCATTTGTCATTGATAATTGGTAAGAATCAGAGATAAATGACAATTTAGAGTGCTAGTGGCATCAGCTTAAATAACAACTAATCTTCAAAAGTCATGAATTCCGAATCGAAACTTTCTCAAACAGCTAATTCGTCGTTCACAATGGACGATTTTGCCAAAGCACTAGAAAAACACGACTACCAGTTTCAAAAGGGACAAGTTGTACACGGCAAAGTGTTTCAACTTGATCATGATGGAGCTTATGTCGATATTGGTGGCAAGTCGTCAGCTTTTCTTCCCCGCGATGAAGCTTCTTTGAGAGCAGTGACCGATTTATCGGAGGTTCTGCCATTGCAAGAGGAACTTGAGTTTTTGATTATCCGTGATCAGGATGCAGAAGGTCAAGTTACTCTTTCTCGAAAGCAGTTAGAAATTCAACACATTTGGGAACGATTGGCACAAATGCAGGAAAATGCCCAGACGGTGCAAGTACGGGTTATGGGTGTAAATAAAGGTGGTGTCACCGTCGATATTCTCTCTTTGCGGGGATTTATTCCGCGATCGCACTTAGCTGAACGTGATAACTTAGAAGCACTCAAAGGTCAAACGCTGAATGTTGGCTTTTTAGAAATCAATCGTAACACGAACAAACTCATCCTTTCTCAGCGCTTGGCAACTCGTTCTAGCAACTTCAGTCTGCTAGAAATAGGTCAGTTGGTAGAAGGTAAAGTAACTGGTATCAAGCCTTTTGGTGTATTTGTAGATTTGGATGGAATGAGTGCCTTACTCCACATCAAGCAAGTGAGCCAAAAATTCATTGAATCTCTAGAAAAAGTTTTTCAAATTGGCCAGCCGATTAAAGCTGTCATTATTGACTTGGATGAAGGTAAAGGTCGAGTTGCTCTTTCTACCAGGGTTTTGGAAAACTTCCCTGGTGAAGTGTTAGAGAATATGGATGAGGTGATGGCGACAGCTGAGGCGCGTGCTAATCGAGCCAGTAACAAAACTGCGGAATAGCTGTTAAAAACATAGCAGCCATTTTTCCTGGCAATAGCTCTTTCAGAGTTGGTGTAAAGTATCTTCAAAGGCAAATGTAATTAACCCGACTAAATTTATCTCAACTCTACAACTCAGGCTCGGAAGTAGCTTGCAAAAATTCCTGAGTACAAAATAGCGCCCAACTAGTGGGCGCTTGCTTTTGGGCATGATTCGGTTAAAGATTCGAGAGTTTGCTGATGAAAAGGGTTGGACACTATAAGAGGTATCTCTGATTGTTCTGGTGTAGTTTACAGCACTCTCAGAGCTTATGCGCGATCGCCTGGATTAGCAACTGTTGACTTTCCCGCCATTCAGAAGTTAGCAAGAACTTTTGATGTGATGATTGAAGAATTGGTTGAGGTTGTCCAGGAATAATTTATGCTTGCGTTGGGCAAGGCGATCGCATTTATATTAATGGCAACGGTGGAATTTCAAAGTCATTAAACGACCAAACATTGTAAGTCGAAGTATTTAAAGCTCTCACCAGTTTTGCATCAAGAGTCAAAAGAGTAGCGCCAACCTGCTGTGAAAGCCCAACATAAGAAGCATCGTAGGCGGAGATTCCATAATTCAAGGCGATAGTGACTGCATCCGCCATCAAATCAGCCGTGGAGCAACACGTAAAGGAAAAGCTTTGAGAGTGGCTAAATCTATCTGAACCTCAGCAGATGTGTACATCCTTGCACGCACGTACTTCGATAAAACGTTGGCACACTCGATGTAAAAAAGGTCTGGTACAAAAATTTCAGTCTGTGGATTAGCAAGATGACCAAAGAGTTGATTAACTTTGGCAGTTAGTGGATCAGCGATAAAATACTTGATGCACACACTGGTATCTACGACGCATCTGAGATACGTTGTCATCTATCGCGGTCTTCTCGGATTAATGCAGTACTATCAGGCCATTCCACATCAGTCCGACGACTCTCACGGCGAAGACGAATTTCCTCTAGAAGTTTTAGGACATTTTTGTACCTTTCGTCTTGTATTAGCTGTGTTTTTGCCTGCAAGGCGTTCTGCAATATTGTAATAACTTGAGCATCAACTGAGCTATTATCAGCTTTAGCTAACTCTTGCAGTTGTTCGTATAACTCATCGGGTATATCTAGCGCATGAAGGGTAGCCATTGATTGACCTCCCAAAAGAATTTATTGGTAATTGTAGCGCGATGTTCATAGTGGACAGAGGGGAATTATGCTTTTTGCTTTCCAAGAAAGTATTTCAACCTTCAATTATAGAGATTAAATAATATTTAATTTTTAGTCTTCTAAAAAATCGTTTACATGGGTTTCAATCCATGTCATACAGTCTCTAAAGTGACCCATCTTATCTTGTGTCATCTGTTTTGCATGTGCATCAGCCCTATACTTGTTTATAGCTTCCATTTTTAAATTAAATTTATCTTGTTTACGTGAGAAAATGTGTTCAAAAGTTGACCATTCTTTTTTGATTATATTTCTCAAAACTTCAAAATATATATTTACCTTATTAGGATCGAACAAATCTTTATAAGCTAGGTGATTATACTTTTTCTGTTCCTCTTTACTAAAAGAAACTAGTAATTTCTCTCTTGCTTGATTCTCTCCGTATTTGGCCTTTAACTGAGTACGCACTATTTTCCTTAACTTTGGTTCTAAAGCGTTTCTTCTTTGAGATATTTCATTTAACATATCTTCATTGCTTGCATTAACCTTTTTATATTTGTTTTTTTGTATTAAATATTGTTTGACTGCATCTATTTTAAAATCATATTCATCTCTAGTCTGACTGATAATTCCATAACCTTTTAAATGATTAGTATATTCTGTTGACTCCCTAGCATATTGATTAAAAAAGTTAAGATCACCAATGGCTAAGTATTCTAGTAAATAGTACTCATCAGCATAAAATTCAGTTAATACATCAACCATCATTTCAATATATTTAGGAGCATGATTTTTATCAAATTCATTTTTAGCTTTTTCATATGTAATTCTATCTACTATAAATGGTAGATATTGATTGTTTAATTTATGGATTAAACTACATACTTGTCTGATTAAAAATGGATGTCCACCATAATCTTCTGTTAATTTTGAATAAATTATTTCGTCAAACTGCAATCCTATAATTCTCCCAAGTTTTCTAACCATATCTCTGGTTTGTGGCACATCAAATCTTGGTAAGTATTCAATTGGTATTGAGTGAAAAATAGGATTATCTTTACCAAGAATGCTTGACTGTTCTATACACATTGGGTTAGTTCCTACGATTAAATAAGAAAAAACATTATTTAATTTTTGGAAATTAGCTCTTAAAGTTTGCCAGAAAAATATAAAATCCAAATTTTTTTCCCAGTGTCTAACACTAGAAACATTAAAAGTTATACGTTCGATTTCATCAAATATTATTAAAATGCTTTTTTCTTGAAATATATGATATATTCTACAAATTTCTTCAGCAAAAATTTGAGAAGTATTTTCTTCAGTATATTGATCTTCTGTTTGTAATGAAATATTGTAGTGTATAAATTATAAATATTCTTTGAATTCTGAAAGTACTTTATGTTGCTTAAATTTCTAAGTGTATAGTTGAGCTTAAGCATTTTGCACTTCTATCAGCCTTATAGACTTAGTGATAGCAGCTAAAAATTTGATAAAAGTATTTCTGTTAAAATACCTCTATGTTTAAAGCTCTTGTCAAATATTAGGTTTCACCTGGCAATTGAACAATATCATCAAGATGTGATCATGATGATATTGGCTGCTACTATTCACAAAGTATTCAACGGAGAGGGGGAGATTCGAACTCCCGGAGGTTTTAGCCTCATCCGATTTCAAGTCGGACGCAATCGACCACTCTGCCACCTCTCCAGTAAACCTGTCTAGCTTCTGCCTAACCTAGTCAAGACACCATCTAAGTGCTTTATGTCGGCGATCGCAAAAGCTGACAGATAATACTATATCCTATCATCTACGCCGATTGCACTACTGGACGCGAATATCTACGACACACTATGCAATCGCTCGTACAAAATTTCTTCAGATGCCACCTGGAAATCATCGCCAACCCAAACTAGGGAAACTTGCGAAACCACACCCGCCTCTAGAGAGACAATGGAAAAATTACGCAGTTTCTCGCTGCCATTTTCTACAATCCTGGGCACAGTTGCTGCATTCAAGTAAATTGTTCCCTCTGGACTTCTAAAAACGGGCTTTCGCAACACTTTCTTGGTGTGCCGGAGAGTTCGGTGCATATGTCCAAATGTCACCAGAGAGATGGTTTTACCAGCAGTGAGAGCCTGCGAAATCGCCTCGCCAAAATCTGGATCACCAAAGTCGCCGCCTATGGGATGCCAGTCTTTGCCGCAGGGGTCTTCTGGGCGATCGCCTAACCCACTAGGCCCATTGTGACCTAAAAAAATAATCGTCTCGTAAGTGGCGCTTTTGACCGCTTTGACGATTCGGTCGGCAGATTCTTCCAGACTTGTTACACCATACCGTTCTTTACAGATGTCAGCAAATTTCCACTCTGGGCCACCCCAGGTAAAAGGACGACCCCCCACTACAGTTAAATTCCAAGTGGGAAAATCCAACTTGCCGTAACCGACATGAGCTGAGCCTAATAAATCGAGTTGTTCCTGTACCCAGTCTTCCTTAGAACGGTCGTAGGGACACTTTTTACGTCCCCATTCCGTGGCAGTGTACCATGCATCGTGGTTTCCCATCACCGCTGCTTTGGGAATGTCGAGAGAGGCGATCGCTCTGACCACTTCCACTGATTCGTTACCAAAATCCCCTACAAACAGCGCTAAGTCAACACCCAGATACTTGAGTGCAATACCATCTTCTACTTCCCATTGGTCGTGAACATCGCCAACTACAGCAATTTTGAGGGTTGTTGATTGAGTTTTCTGACTGGTCATGCCACTTTCCTTGCCGTCTATCTCCAGGATATGAAACTCAGCCGGATTTGGACACAATCTCAGGAAATCAACCGTCTACCATTTTTGGTAAAAACTACTATAATTGATTCCACAAGACAAAAACTTGCAACTTAAAGCAACCCCCTAACTGTGTTTACGACTGTACTAGCTCAACGAAACAAAACCCAACCGGGTGAACTACCACTAGATTTGTTTGCTGCTATTGAGAGTCTCAAAAAAGAACTCAACGCGGTTATCCTGGCGCATTACTATCAAGAGCCAGATATTCAGGACATAGCAGACTTTATTGGGGATTCACTACAACTGGCAAAAGCAGCAGAAAAGACTAATGCCGATGTGATCGTCTTTGCTGGTGTTCACTTCATGGCAGAGACAGCAAAGATACTCAATCCCGATAAATTGGTGTTATTACCAGATTTGGATGCTGGTTGTTCTTTAGCAGACAGTTGTCCAGCAGAGGCGTTTGCAGCTTTTAAAGCAGCGCATCCTAATCATCTGGTGGTTTCTTACATCAACTGCTCTGCCGATATTAAGGCGATGAGCGATATTATTTGTACTAGTTCCAATGCTGTCAAGATTGTGCAGCAGATACCGAAAGAACAGCCGATTATTTTCGCCCCAGACCGGAATTTAGGACGGTATGTTATGGAACAGACTGGGCGAGATTTAGTACTGTGGCAAGGTAGCTGTATTGTGCATGAAACCTTTTCTGAAAAGAAAATTGTCCAGTTAAAAATTGCCTACCCAGAAGCAGAGGCGATCGCACATCCAGAATGCGAAAGTAGTGTATTGCGCCACGCTAGCTTTATCGGCTCTACAGCAGCTTTACTCAAATATTGTCAACAGAGTAATGCCAAAGAATTTATCGTTGCTACGGAGCCTGGGATCATTCACCAAATGCAAAAGCTAGCTCCTGACAAACATTTTATTCCGGCTCCTCCAGTAAATAATTGCAATTGCAACGAATGTCCTTTTATGCGGTTAAACACCTTGGAAAAGCTCTACTGGGCGATGAAAAATCGCAATCCCGAAATCACCATGTCAGAGAATATCCGCCTCGCTGCACTGCGACCAATTCAAAAAATGCTAGAAATGAGTGTTTAATTAGGTTTGGTTTTTAATATTTGTAGAGATGTGCAATTTTACATCTCTACAAACTTTTATGAGTTTGTTTCCACAAGTAATAGTCGCCCTACGAAAAATTTAAAAATATAGTCCACCCCATAAACTAAGACTTACTCTTCTCTGCCTCTTTCTGCGCTGCCTCACTATATTTTCTGTAGAGCTTAGTGCGAATCTGAGCTTCTTGATAGCGGTTGTGTTTTGTTGGTACAGTGCTCATTATATCGGAAGCTTGTTGCCACCTAGCAGCTAGCTCTAACCACTGAGTCGAGGTTGTAGCTGTTTTACCAGATGCAGAAGCTTGGTTAGCGAGTCGCACTGATGCCACAAATGGATCGTCAGATGATTCGGAAAGATTATTTTTAGTAGCACGGGGTAGTGCTTCTGCTTGACTCTCGTTAGTATTTGTTGTAGTTAAAGATTTAGAAGAATCTAGTTGCATTAAGTTTTTCAATTTATTGCCCAACTGAGCATAAACAACCCAACCGAGCAAGAAGAGTGAACATAAACCGACAACTGCTAGTGTGCCTGTTTTAGTTGAAGTTTTGTGTTTTTCTTTATTAGTAAGTATTAAAGGATGAAAGGATTGTGTTTTAGGTAAATTTATTTTTTTTAGTTCAGTTTGGGCTTCTGTAAAATCTTTAATTATTTGCTTTAAGATATTTGGCTGAACTAATGTAATTTCCTGTGACCAAAGCAATTGATTCTCGCGATCGCTAGAAATTTCCTTCAACCAAAGTAATTGCTGTTCCCTAACAATTCGGCTGTTGATATTGACTCGGCGAATGTTACGTGGTGCAATTGACTCAAGAATTTGTTCAATTTGTTCTACTAAGGAAGATTGCTCAAGTTGCTCTATCCTAGCCGCTTCACACAGAAGTTGTAAGACACCATCGGAAAAAATCGCTCTGGTTCTAACACCAGATTTAGCAAGCTTTTCATTCAATAGTTGAATAATCGCAGCAACGCTACCTTGGTGAGCTTGCCAAGCAATGTCGTTTATCCGATCTACTATTGGAGCCTTAGTGATAGCTGTTCCACCCTGACTTATTAATTGACTCATTAATTTAGAAACTCTATTCTACTGATCTTTATCTTGTCTTCGATTTTACGAGTAAAAAGTTGAGGTTGCCAAATAAAATCACAAAAATAAAGTCTCCTTCTGAATTTGGGAAGAAAGCTTTGTCTGCGTCAGTAAGTATAACGCTCATGCTGGAGTGCTGTGCAATTGTTATTTTTACATCTCCTTTATATCGAATCCAGCCGATAACGTAATTGGCTACTGAAGGCAATTTACGCTTGAACTGAGAATATTAGTTCTGAGACAAAAATTTAACAAAGGCATTCGCCTCAGTTTGTAAACCCGTGGAATCAGATTGGTTGGGAAAGACCACTGTCAAACTATGCTATCGCTCCGTATATTACGGTAATGCTGTGCGAACAGAATGCTCACAATCTCTTTAAAATGCCTAAGTTCTGTTTCTGTAGTATTGCAGAACATAAGGTATTTTTTTGATTGCAGTATCACTGGCAATCGCACAATTGCAAGCCCATAGTGTCTACTTATAAATTAAGCTAACCATCGTGAAAAACTTACAACTTATGAAAAATATGCATTTCACGAGTTTTTCTTGCTAAGCGGGCGGCGGGAATCGAACCCGCATTAATAGCTTGGAAGGCTATAGTTTTACCACTAAACTACGCCCGCGAATTTCCAACCTTATAAATTTAACACAGCTTTAACTAAAATTCAAGCATTTAGTTATCAAGGCAGAGGTTCTATTCTAATACGTACCATCAGATTGCTAGGCTTTGGATCATTTGGATCGTTATCGTATGCAGGTTCAAATTCCCAGCCTTTGAAAACTTGATCAGCAACGAAGTCTTCATAGTAGCTTCTTTCATCTTCTGGTACTTCCTCATCTTCAATATCAATCTTCTCAAGTTTGCCCTTTTCAGAAATTGTTAATATCACCGTGAATTCTACAGGCTGGCCAGGTTTTCTTTCAATAAACTTTACATATTCGAGTCCTTTGGGAAATGGCTCGTCACTTATTTTGATTCTAGCTGGGTTATTATGTCTATCCCTGTCTACCTGTTGAGGTTCCCCCACCAAACTCGCTAAAAGACTTCCACCAGGAGCATTAGAGGTTTGCGAGGACGCTCCTTGGGTATTAGTTTGCTCAGCTTGCTCGCGTTGGAGTTGTTCAGCTTGCTCGCGTTGGAGTTGCTCAGCTTGTTCGCGTTGGAGTTGCTCAGCTTGTTGACGTTGGAGTTGTTCAGCTTGCTCGCGTTGAAGTTGCTCAGCTTGTTGACGTTGGAGTTGCTCAGCTTGTTGACGTTGGAGTTGCTCAGCTTGCTCGCGTTGGAGTTGCTCAGCTTGCTGACGTTGAAGTTGTTCAGCTTGCTCGCGTTGGAGTTGCTCAGCGATCGCTTTTTGATTTTTAGCAAAAGCTATTGCACTTCTATCTTGAGTACTAGGGGTAATTTTCGCTGTTAAGTTATCTTTTGAAACTACTTGCTTTGGTGAATTTGCAGATCGTAGCTTTTGATCTGTGGATGATCGCTTAGGCGAGACTGGTTTTGGTTTAGAAGTAACTTTTCTTACTCTTGGTTTTGTCTGAGAAGAAATCTCTACAACTTCAATCGGAATAGTGGCTTTGTTCTCTTGCTGCCACAAGCGGCTAAACTGAGATGAGCGGATTAGCCAGAACGCCAGCAAGTGCAGAGAGACTGACCCTATAACGACGGCAATCCACAAACCTGGTGGATCGGTGTGTCGTCTCCAGATCTTGGCTGGAATTGGAGTTTTGTCTGCAACCGATGGTGTCATATTATATCTAAAACTGGATATGATTTGGCACTCTTACACATTGCTAATGCTTCAAATCCAGCCTGCTGAATTTTAGCGATTAGCCATTAGCTCTGGTGTAACAGCAAAGGTTAGAACTGTTTCATCAACTCCTTTTAGTTCTAGAGGACTACCTTTAGTAATTTCTTCTTCCTGCAAATAATCTGCCACAGCAGCAGAAACTAGGATAGTACCGGGAACAGCAGCAGATTGCAACCTAGCAGCAATATTTACACTTGGGCCAATAGCTGTGTAATCGGCACGTTCAGCGCTACCAAACATACCTACAACAGCCGTACCTTGATGAATACCACAGCGGAACTGTACGCTAGTAAGTTTATCGCCGTCGAATACACCTTGCTCTCGCCAGCGCTGGTTCAATGGAGCTAGTGAGCGGTGCATTGCTCTTGCTGTATTAATGGCACGTCGCACCTGTTCATTCGGGGTTAGTTCTTCTGGCGCTCCGTATAAAGCTAAGATAGCATCTCCCATAAATTTATCGACAGTGCCGCCATTGTCAAATACAACCTTAGTCATAGCTTCTAAATATTCATTCAGTAACTCTGCCACTCGCCGAGATCTGAGAGTATTTGCTAGCTGCGTAAAGCCAACAATGTCACTAAATAAAACTGTAATCAAACGTGGTTCTGGGCGCAAATCTAGCGTTAGATCTCCGGCTGCAGCTTTTTGCACCAATACAGATGGCAAGAAGCGTTTGAGCACCGATTCTGTCAGATAAGTATTTAACTCCAAAATCCGACGTTCATTTTCCTTTAAGGCTAAAAGATTCCGAACTTCTGCTAGAAGTTCCCGGTCATTAAATGGTTTTGCTAAATAAGCATCCGCGCCATGTTCAGTACCTTCAATGCGAGTTTCTTCATCAACTTTGGCTGTAAGCAGAATGATTGGTGTTCCTTTTAACTTCTGCTCATTGCGAATCATCCGAATCATCTCTAGTCCGCTCACCAAAGGCATCATTAAGTCAGTTACAATCAAACTGGGTAAAATTTGCTGAGATATACCGTACCCTTCGTAACCGTTACGAGCTGTCTGCACTTGATAGCCATTGCGGCGGAGAATATCAGATACATAAGCTCGCAGATCCGGATTATCGTCTACGACTAAAATTGAGTGCCCATTACTTAGGGTTAGAACATTACCATGCTCATGCAAGCCCTGAGTGCCTGAGCTGGGTAATAACTCTTTGGTTATACTTTCAATATTGTCTATTGTTGGCTCTACTAATTCTAAATCAGCCAATTCTACGCTAGCGCGGCTCGTATTTAATTCACAAGGCGTTTCTAGTATTTGCTGTGCGGGTAAGTGAGCACTACCAGTGAATAAGCATAAGGTAAAAGTGGTACCTTGTCCATAAACTGATTCTACGGTTACTTTACCACCATGCAATTCCACCAATTCTTTAACTAAAGCCAAACCCAAACCACTGCCTTCATAAGAGCGATTTGCTGAGCCTTCAGCTTGGCGGAAGCGCTCAAATAGGTGGGGAATTTGTTCTTGAACAATGCCAATTCCAGTGTCTTGTACTTGTAATATGCAACGGTCATCTTCAGATTGTAGTCTGACGCTGAGCGTACCTCCTTCGGGTGTAAACTTCATAGCATTTGACAGAAGGTTGTAAACCACTTTGTCAAATTTTTCCATATCCAAGTACACTGTTGGACATTCACCCAACTGAGTATCGAGATGCAGTCCCTTTTTTTCGCAATAGGGACGAAACGACTCAACAATTTGACTGACAAATTCGACTAAATCGCAGGGATGGAAACTAGGCTGCATTCTCCCTGCATCTAAGCGTTGTAAATCTAGCAATTGATTTACTAGTCGTAGGAGGCGACGGGAGTTACGCAAGGCGATCGCACTTTGCGAGTAAGATAACCCCTCACCACTTGCCACCACCGACTCTAAAGGCCCTTGTATTAAAGTTATAGGAGTGCGGAACTCATGGGAGATATTTTGGAAAAATTCGGTTTTTTGTTTGTCTAATTCCAACAAGCGTTCAGCTTGCTGGCGAGTCTTTTGGTATAGGCGTGACTGCTGTACAGCGATCGCAGCTTGAGCTGCTACTGCTTTCGCCAGATCTACATCAGATAATAGCCATCGACGGGTGTTATTACCTTCACGTAGAGTGATACTACCGATGCATTTACCATCAGCTAATAATGGGACAACCATTAGCGATCGTGCTGGCATTTTTAAAGGCAAATCAAAATCCTGGATTGCCAAGGATGAATGGCTCATATCAGCAATTACCACTGGTTCATGTGTCCGCAACAATTCTTGCAGGATCGGATTATCCTTAATTGGTGCTTGATAATCAGGTAATTGCTGACCTGAATCGTGTCTATTGCTACTTATGTGCTTCTCCTGAACTTTTTCCAAGGAATCCTCTGAATTTGAAGAACTGTCATACAAGCCTACACACTGGACAAACTCATCTTCCTCTGTCCACAAAGACAAGATGCAGCCATCAACTTGTAAAGCTTGTCCTAGTTGTTGTGTAATAGCTGCAAAGATATCTTGAGGATTTAGGCTAGAGCGAATCGCGCTAGTAATCGTATTAATCAAGCTCTCTCGTTTAGCAAGGGCCCGTACTTGCTCGTAAGCATAGGCTTGAGACAACGCTAGAGCTGCTTGATCCGCTACCATCAACACCAGCTGTACCTCTTCTTCTCCCCACAAGCGTGGCTGAGAACACTGGTGTAATGCTAATACTGCCATTAATTCTTGTTGGCAAATCAGTGGCACAACTAAACTGGAACAAATGTTAGCGGTAGCAAAAGCAGCACCACGTTGATGAAATTCGGGAGTATCACCCTGAATACGCTCATCACCTACCACATTGTGAATCACTTGTACTTCGCGGGTTTCCCACACCGTTTGAGCTAGTAAAGAAGATGAGGAGGGTGAAAGAGATGTTGCTTCTCCCTCATCTCTCTCATCTTCTGCTTCTTCCTTAAGAGTCTTCTGGTAAATGAATCCTTCATCTGCCAATTGATCATCTTGAAAGGGACGCAACAGACAGACATCCACTTCCAACATATGACCCACTGTATCCACAATTGCCTGCAAAATTTGCCGATAGTCTAAGGCGCTGCGAATAGTGTTAGTGACAGTGTTCAACAGCGATTCTTGACGAAGTGTACGGGTAAGTTCGCGAGTGCGGGCTTTAAGAACATTATGAGTATCTAAAGCTTGACGTACTACTGCTTTAAGTTCTTCTGCTTCCCACGGTTTAGTAACATATTTGAATACTTTACCAGCGTTGATTGCTTCCACCAGATCTTCAACATCGGTGTAGCCAGTTAAAATAATCCGGATAATATCTGGATATTGAGTCGCTGTCAGACTCAAAAATTCAGTACCGCTCATCATCGGCATTCGTTGATCAGAGATGATCACTGCGACCTCTCCCTCTTGCGAGAGCAGATCCAGCGCCGCAGGACCAGAGGTTGCCCTTAGCACCTTATAGTCGCGATAGAAAGTGCGGTAAAGCAAGTCAAGGTTGTCTGGTTCGTCATCGACAACCAAAATTTTAGGCTTACTGTTTGCTTGGGATTTCATGCACCGCTTTCCTGCAGCAACGGCAGTCGGATAAAGAATAATCTGATCAGGTAAGGATGCTTCTGAGTCAGTCCAGAGCAGAGCATTTTGACCAATAAGGCTGTTTGGCTACATGACTGCTGAGTGTGGAAGCGTTTACTCACAGTAATTTGTCTCAAGGGTTCGTGCCGATTGCTATTCGCTCTGGTGCAGCGCAATTGGTTTCATAGTCATTAGTGTTATGGAGTTGATGCTTGCTGGTCAAATTTTCCCTCACCTGCGCGAAGAAATGTCTGATACTATATACAGTGCTCAAAGCTGGTTGAAAAATCCAGCTGAAGCTGCATATTAAGTTTTCCCCTCGCAACAGTTGCACTAACACTTGCTGGTAAATTTTATTTGTGGTAGTCATGGTAGAGTCAGCAATATTACAACAATAATATTTAAAGGCAACGTATACTATTAGACAAATACCTCTTTCCAATTTAGCAATCAAAACTATAATTAAGACAAGTGCTAGCATTAGCAAAATTGAGGATTAAGCATAAGATAACCTTGCAGATTCTTTTCTTAGTACCTGTACAGCCTGTCTTTGCTACTCAGTAGCACACTGAGTTCTATGTAGTGCAAATTGCATAAATTAAGCCAATACTGTAATCAGAGATGGTTTGAAACCAGAGTTTGCCAGGGGTGTACTTGCTTAACAATTTTGTAGGCAATGTTAACTAACAGGTTATACTATGTCTCTACCTGCTCAATCTAGCTACTACCACTGTCAACTATCAACTTGTTTTGTACTAAACAAATCGCTCGCTTTTCTACCCTAAAACCAGGATGCGCTTGAACCTGCTGAACTAAAGAGTGTAAATTTATGAAACTGCAACTCTTAAGGCTCCTTGAGGTATACAGGTTATAAAACCCCAAGCAAGCAAAGTTTTGCACTTTGTTTGATTCACAATCAAAAGTGAATTGGCAATCTCAGGTTAGTTCAATCACCTGGGTAGCTCTTGAGTTTTACCCAGTTGGAGACGGTGTTTTAGGATATTTGAGAAGATTTTCGTGAATAAAATTAATACTAAACTAGCCTTGACATCTTGTTTTTTTCGTCCATCCCATCAACAGTCACTTACATCTGTCATTAATCCAACTTCTAGCCAATTTCAACTACGTGCAGCGACATCTGCTGATTTGACTGGTGTTGCTCAAATCATTACTGAAAGCTTTCACTCTCAAAACGGTATCTGGGGATGGGCTTTTCCATTACTACGTTTGGGTATTTATGAAGATTTAAGGCATCGCCTAGCATTACCTACACCTCATCAAGTTTGTTTAGTTGCCGTTGATGTTACTAATAGTGAGGCTAATAACTTAGTGGGAACCGTGGAACTAAATGTACGTTTCAGTGATTCGTGGGCGCAGGTTGGTAAGAGTTTTCCTTATCTGTCTAATTTAGCGGTTCATCCAAAATATCGTAGGCACGGTGTAGCTTCAGAGTTACTTATTGGCTGTGAAAAAGTCTCTAAAGACTGGGGTTTTCAAGACTTATATCTCCACGTGTTAGAAAATAATCATCAGGCAAGACAGCTTTATTTCAAGCTGGGATATCGGACGCATAAAGTTGAATCGAATTGGAATACATATCTTCTAAGACGATCACGTCAAATACTATTATTAAAGCATTTGAGTGCTGATTCAACTACCTGAGTTATATTGTGGGAATTGGAAATTACACAATTATAATTATCTTGGAGAAAACCTATCGAAAATACTGGTAATTAGACTATAAATTTATCTAGTTGAATATACGTTAAATATCACATATAGTTATGTTGCGGTAACTAATGTTTTTTAGAATTTAAACTAAATAGGTAGACAAAATTGATATAAAACTTATCGCCCATATCGAATGGATGAGAACCCAAGTAGTATAATTATTTTTTGTTATATTGATTTATCCCAAACTTGCATGAACCTCTCTTTAAATAACAATATATACGCTGTATTATTGGTGTTGCTTAATCTTAACTCAACTACTTTCAAATTTAAGAAAAAACTATATATTAAATATGTTAATAGCTAATATAGCTTAAAATTCAATCTAATTTTTTAGGCATCTTTGATTATTTAACTGTGGAAGTTATCTTAATGTTACATAGTAAAGTTTACTATAGACTTTTGCAATTAATAAATAATTTGTAATATCCAAAAAATCTGATTTCGTTTATTTAGAAAATTTTGCTGTTTTTAAAAGTATCCAAATTTTGATTTTTTTGAATTTATTAATACCAAAAACTCCTATAAAAAATAATCAATGATCCTATAATAGATATATACGTAATTTCACACTTTAAAATTTCATCTACCTCATAATAACTTTGTAATTAAGATATTCATCTTTATAAAAACTTTAAACAAAAAGTCATACAGTTGGAGACAAATCTAGTTATATCTCATAAAATATGATCACTCAATTACTGAACAGCGTCTATATTTTTCCCATCTTAGTTAAATTGACCTGCAAATTTTTGATAATAAGAAAACTCAAAAACTTAATTTGATGTAAAATCTAGTTCTGTTTGGAAGTGCATACTACTACAAAATTCATTGAAAGTTTGAGAAAACATGGATAGCGAAAAGCGTCGACGCTATCAAACTGCTATGTTATCAACTTACTACCCTGACACCAGTTTCCTTGACCATCTTGTCATGCCCGATGGAACTGAGCAATCGCAAGGCTCGGATATCCTCACACTTTTGCACACTGGAAAAGTTTTCATCGTCAATAGTCGTAAGCGGAATGGGCTAATACTCTTTAAACGCTACCACGCGGAGTTTGCTGGGCCTGGAGCAGCAGTGGGTGGGGATTACGATTGCGATTGCCACAGGGCACTGCCCATAGGAAATGTTTCTAATCAGTTTTTATTAACTCCTGAATCTAATGAGGAGCGCCAAAAGGCTTACTTAATTAGACGACAGTGGATTCGGTTAATTAAGCAAATTACAGAAAACCCGGTGCCCCAGCAGCGAGTCCAGAAAATTCTTGATCAATTTGAACAATATTTCCTACCAGAAATAGTGGCTGATTTGCCGGATGTTGCTTTTGCACTTTTAGTGGGTGTACTGCCACAAACAGTCGGAACAGTACGCCGTTTTGGCAACGAGCTGGATGGCAGGTTTAATTCCTGAGTGAATCGTTAAGAGTCAAGATTTGCCAAAGCAGCTTGTACTCGTTTTAAGGTGCGAGCGTTTTCTTCGGTCGTCCCTACAGTAATTCGCAATCCTCCACTTATTTGCCGAACAAGAGTGCCATAATCTCTGAGTTTTTGGTGTAACTTTTTTAAAGCAGCGTCTTGGGGATGAGAATCTTTTGGTTTGAGACGCAGATAAATAAAGTTAGCAGTACTTTCTGCAATTTGTAATGTTGGATGTTGAGATAAAGCTGCGATCAGTTTGGCTCGTTCACTCAGGGTGTGGGGAATCGTCTCAAGTAAGAGTGTGCGGTTTTGCAAAGCAACTAATGCTGCTGCGATGGAGAAGCTAGGAAGATTGTAGGGTAAGCGGACTTTTTCTAAGATGGCGATCGCTTCTGGATGAGCAACGCAATAGCCAACGCGAAGGGCTGCCAATCGGAAAGCTTTAGAAAAAGTACGTAGTATAATCAAGTTAGGATGATGTGCTAATTCACCAACTAGAGTACTCTGACTATATTCAAAGTAAGCCTCATCAATTACTACTAAAATCTCTTCGCTCAGATTTTTTAACCATGCCAACTCTGCTGTGGTTAAACTGTTGGCAGTTGGAGAATTGGGATGTACTACAAAAACTACTCGAATGGGAGGGTTTTGAGTTTGTTCGATAGCAGACTGTGCAGCTTTTAAATCAATTTCAAAATTTGCTTCATTTCTGTCTACCGTTACTACAGGGATGCCTAAAGTTTGTGCCAAAATCCCGTACATAGAAAAAGTAGGATTGGCAACTAGAATGCAGCCTTCTCCTTTAAGACAGGTGGCGATTAATAAAGAGCGAATCAGTTCATCTGAACCATTGCCCACAGAAATATTGGCAGAAGTGAACAGGGATGGTGAAAGGGCAGCTGACTCATTGACGTACTCGGCGATCGCATCTTTGAGTATCTCATGTCCGCCATCAGGATAACGATTTGTTTCAATTACTTGCTGATACGTCCAGACTAGTTTTTCTTTTAATTCAGGCGTCAAATCATAGGGACTTTCATTCGTATCCAGCCGATCAAACTGCGTGGGAACAGCTCCGGCTGTATCGCTGCTGGGGTGAGGTTTATACGCGTGTAGCTTAGTTAAATCTGATCGGATGAATGGAAGCATAATTTTAGTTATTTGTCATTAGTCATTTGTTATTAGTCATTGGTTATTCAACAAATGACAAGTAAGAGTCTAATATTTTACAGCTTCAAGGTAATTGGCAGAAGGGACGAATTGCTTGCCAGATTTCTTCCATAACATTACCCAAAGCATGATTATCCTCTAGTTCTACTAATTCCACCCAAGGACGCGATCGCGCAAAATCACGACTAGCTTCAATAGGAATGACTTCATCATGCTTTCCATGCAGGATAAGGGTGGGGATAGAACGTTGTAAAAGTTCCTCTTGGTATTGAGCAGCATCTTTAACAAAATCGTAACTTAGAGGCAGCGATCGCTCCTCCCCATAGTGGTAGATCATGAGATATTTTTCTCTTTGCCAACGCTCTACCTCTTCATCTGTTAACTTGGGCAACCAATGGGATAAAAATCCAAAGGCTGGTGCTAGTAAGACTAGGCGTTGTACTTGTAAATATTGCTCTCCCAAATGGGCAGCTGTCAAACCGCCCAAACTTGAGCCAATCAGCACTACAGGTGCAGAATCATTACTGAATTCTGTGACAACTTGTATTAGCTGACGGGTGATTGTCAGATGAGAAAAATCGCCAGCATTTAGATCAGGAATTTTCAGGTTTGTTTGAATTTGGGCAAAGCGATCGCCTATATCTTGCGCCTTAGCAGATTTAGGACTGGAAGCAAAGCCATGAAGATATATGAACTGGGTTGTCATCAAGCTTTTCTTGTTAGGGTCATTCCTTGTCATTTGTCATCTCAAAAGACAAATGACAAAAAACTCATGACCTCGTTTTTAACGCAATGTGACGAATTCTTCTGCTGCTGAGGGATGGATACCAACGGTAGCATCAAAGTCTTTTTTGGTTGCGCCCATTTTGACTGCGATCGCCACCCCTTGTATTATCTCAGCTGAACTTTCTCCAACCATGTGAGCACCCAGTACTTTATCGGTGTTGCCATCAACCACCAATTTCATCATTATTTTCTCTTGTTTACCGGTCAAACTATGGTACATGGGGCGGAAGCGAGTGCTATATATTTTCACAGTATCACCGAGTTGCTCTCGTGCTTGCACTTCTGTCAAACCGACTGTAGCGGCTTCGGGTGTGGAAAATATGGCTGTTGGCACAGTTTCGTGACTGAATACGCGGCGGTTAGTTCCGAATTCGCTATCAGCAAAGGCGCGACCTTCACCAATAGCCACAGGAGTTAAATTTAAGCGATCGGTGACATCGCCCACGGCAAAGATATGAGGTTGACTAGTTTGACTATATTCATTAACTGCAATCGCATTCATGGTCTTATAGCCAGGCCCTTCGACGGAACTAGGGACGACATCTACCCCAGCATTTTCTAAACCCAGCCCATCTACATTGGGAATCCGACCAGTCGCTACTAAAAACACATCGGCAATTACTGGTTGTTGATCTGCCTCAGATAAAGTCAGTTTCAACCCTTCCGGCACGCGTTCAACTGCTTTTACCAGATTGTTCTTGATCAACTGAATTCCGTGGTTCATCATACCTTCTTCAATTCCGGTACGGATGTCCTCATCAAACCCCTTCAAAATTTTTTCACCTCTGGTAATCTGCGTTACCTGAGAACCCAAACCACGCATAATACAAGCAAATTCCGTGCCGATGTAACCAGCGCCAATAATGACTATATGTTTCGGCTGTTCTTTGAGATGAAAAATCTCGTTAGAGGTAATTCCATATTCCATACCTAATAAATCTGGTTTAACAGGACGCCCGCCAACAGCAATTAAAATTTTGTCTGCTGTAACTTTGCGTCCATCAACTTCTACAGTATGAGGGTCTACCAGACTAGCGCGATTAGGAATTAGTTCGACTCCTGCTTTTTCTAAAAAGCTTATGTGTAGCTGTGATAGTCGCCGAACTTCCCTATCTATAGATGTAATGAAATGTTCCCAGTCCAATTCTGCATTACCCACTTTCCAGCCATAACCTGCGGCATCATCGAATAATGCGGGAAAGTGAGAGCCATAGACCATGAGTTTTTTGGGAACACAACCACGAATCACACAAGTACCGCCAACTAAGTCATTTTCGGCGATCGCTACTTTAGCCCCGTAGCTAGCCGCTCGTTTGGAAGCTGCCAAACCCCCAGAACCAGCACCAATTACAAACAGGTCGTAATCAAAAGTCATAAATTTATGTATCTCTTTAGCAACAAGTTGGTTCCTGGGAACTTACACAGAGAACTTGATTGAACTACAAAGGATATCCGCCGAATCCTGCGTAAATCCTGTCCTTGATTTAATCTAGCGTTAGCAGATGCTTTCTTATCAGTTATGAATCTTACTCTTTGCTTTGACTTCAGAAGAGGCGGTAGCTAAGCAATTCACAATGAATAAACGCAAGCAATCTAAGTGAGCATCTAGTCAATAGCCAGAATGCAAATCAAAGCAAGAACAGCTTAACACTTGTCATATTTCTGCTTCTAGTGTTGGGTATAATTTGCGCTCCATCTGTGTTTAAGAAATAAAGTTTTAGTAGTAAAAGAAGCAGGTTCAGGCTGTCTCCTTGTCCTTTACAAAGAGCAATTAACTGATGAAGAGCTCTATTACAGACTACTTTAGCAGTTTTATATATTTGGAGAATCGGTTTAATTATTGACGGGCGGTGTGTTGTCAGTTGGCTTTTCGACGGGTGTGTTGTCAGATGGTTTCTCGACGGGTATGTTGTCAGATGGTTTCTCGACGGGTGTGTTGTCAGTTGGCTTTTCGACGGGTATGTTGTCAGATGGCTTTTCGACGGGTATGTTGTCAGATGGCTTTTCGACGGGTATGTTGTCAGATGGTTTCTCGACGGGTGTGTTGTCAGATGGTTTCTCGACGGGTGTGTTGTCAGATGGTTTCTCGACGGGTGTGTTGTCAGATGGTTTCTCGACGGGTGTGTTGTCAGTTGGATTTTTAACAGGTGATGTATTATCGGTGGGATTTTTAACGGGCGTGTTGTCAGTTGGATTCTTAACAGGTGATGCGTTGTCGGTGGGATTTTTAACGGGCGTGTTGTCAGTTGGATTCTTAACAGGTGATGCGTTGTCGGTGGGATTTTTAACGGGCGTGTTGTCAGTTGGATTTTTAACAGGTGATGCGTTGTCGGTGGGATTTTTAACGGGCATGTTGTCAGTTGGATTCTTAACAGGTGATGCGTTGTCGGTGGGATTTTTAACGGGTGATGTGTTACTTTGTGAGTTTTGGTTTGTAGGATTTTCTGCTGAAGAGTTTTGAGGTGTTGTTGAAGTTCTACTAGAATCAACACCAACGTTATTTTTCGGAGTGTTTACGTTGGCGTTACCATTTGTTGTGCTCTGCTGCTCGGTATTTGTCGAGGCTTGTCCTGTTTTCTCTGAGGAGTTTGCTGAAGAATTGTTTGTGATAACGTCTTTACTGGGCGAATTTGAAGGACTAGTAGTTAACTGCACAAAAGAAGGATTTTCAATTACTCCCTCGCCTGTTATAGGTGGCTGTGCTTTCAAAGCCGCAGTAGTTTCAGCTTGAACACTAGTGATGGCAGGATCAGGCGTAGGTACGGGATTTTGTCTATTTAAATCAAGTTCCCGAACTAGCTCGCTCGTTTCATAAAAATTTTTCAGATCAAAATCATATAAGCTTTGAAATTTACCTTTAACTATAACTATCATCTGCCCTGCTTCCAGCACTTGAGTTTGAGAAGCATCTTTATTAGAAACTTCAATGCCACTATTTGTCAGCGCACCCACAATTGTGGTGTCTGTTTGTTGGTTGTGGCGCACAAATAATGCTGAACCACGAATTGCTGCTGCTGCACTTGGTGTTTGTA
Source organism: Komarekiella atlantica HA4396-MV6 (assembly GCA_019359395.1). Taxonomy (GTDB): domain Bacteria; phylum Cyanobacteriota; class Cyanobacteriia; order Cyanobacteriales; family Nostocaceae; genus Komarekiella; species Komarekiella atlantica. The sequence continues at coordinate 107,049 of JAHHHK010000020.1, read as the reverse complement.
TATGCGTTTGACCCCTTTTAGGTGGGATGAGCAGCAGCACAGTCCCGTTTGACAGTCTAAAGTTGCGAGTCTTTGGCAAAAATTGAAATACCGCTTGTTCTCCAATCCGTGCTAAAGAGCCATCATTGAAACGCAAGTCTGCTAGAGAAGCTCGACCAGTTGACAGTCCATCCCCAGGAATCATTGCATCTAATTTGCGTGCGGGACGCTTCTTTAGGTTATCTCTGGGTATCAGTTGTACTAAATTGCGTAGATTCTGAATCTCGGCTCGTATCAGAGGAGTTATGGCACTTGCCCGATTTGACAAAGGCAGTACTGCAATTCCCCAAAAACCAATAATTAATAGTAGAAACGATTTATGAAACATAGTTTTTTGGGAGCTTGTGAACTTTAACTGATACTAAACAAATTAATCATAGATTTTGATGTTAAAGGTTCAAGCAGCTAATAACTGTTACAGCGACTTTTTTCAGGTAAATTTATCTGCATTTTAGTGTACATTTAATAGATAAAATAGACAATCAATACACTATATTTAGTTTGTTTAAGTTTTTACTCGAAAACCGACATACTATGAAATAAAGTCTGGGACAAATTTCAAAATTGGTACTAAATATCAACAGTTAAATGAGGAGTACCTTACAGATAATCCTTATCTAATTACCTAAACCACAAGGTGGGTATGCGTAACAAGAAGTTGCTGAGGAGCTGTATGAGGTGACTCACTGGTTAAATTTCAGTAAAGTTAGGCAGAAATTTTGTGTTTTGAGTTGGAACTTCCAGTGCAACTTGTGGGTCTACATCTGCCAGATGCGATCAACACCTTCAAAGATGCAAATGAAGATCTGGAAAGGTTTATTTTTTTGGATTTTGTTAGCATTCAGTGGTGGAAGCTGTTATTGCATTAAAGTAGATGCGGCAGAATCAGCAAATATAAATATATGGCGTCATCACAATAATTTTGCACCGAAAATAACATCTTTCGCTAGCCCACAAAATCATCAGCAATGCCAGCAGTTAGAGCAAGAAGCAATTAACTCTTTTTGCGAACAGTCTAGTGAGTCACAGAGTTTACGCTCTCAGATTCCGTCAAATCTGACACAGCAAACACCACAAATAACTGAGCAAACTCCAGCACCAACAGAAAACTCTGGAGGTAATCAAGAGCAGGATGACTCGCCACAGCTAGAAGTACAGCCAAGCAACTTTCCTGCTTCTTCTGACTCAATAGAGCAATTATTAAATGCTCCTGAGATCAATGAGTCTGAAAGACTAGAGAGGCTCTGGCAACTGTTGCAAGAGCAAAAACAGCCACCCCTTGAGTCTGATAGCGATCGCGAATTAGGGCTAAGGCTACGACCACGACCTTTAGAACAGCTGCCACCACCACCAACAGAACAGCCTGTAGTTCAGTTTAAACCCATAGGCAATCTACAGGCTCGTGTTGGCTACTTTCAGACAAGTAACATTTTTTCCTCTAATGATTCTCCAATAGAAGATGGTTTGATTTTTTCTGGACTAAGACTAGCCTCCGCATATTTTCCTTTGGGATCTAAAACTTATTTAAACGGGTCAATTGATGGCAACCTAATTCGTTACATAGATCAATCACAATATAATTACAACCAAGTAAGATTCAATCTCAGTATTTACCAGCAGCTATCGCAGCGAATGTACGGAAGAGTTAGTTGGAGCAATCAACAATTATTTTATGCCAACAACAGCGATCGCTTAGATAGTTTTAAAGCTGGCGATCGCTTCTTAGGTGAGAATTCCCTGCAACTGTCTTTGGGACGGCGAGATCCTCTAACTTCAAGATTGATGCTAGAAAGCTTCTACGAATTGAGTGTGAATTTTGCTGATCCCGAAAGCCGAAATCGCGTGATCAATTCCTTTTGGATTTCTTTGAATTACTACTTGCAAAAACCGCTTCAGGTTGGTCTGGATTACCAATTTAGCTACTCAGACTTTACGCAGCGCGAGCGAGAAGATCAATTTCATCGGCTATTTGGGCATTTGAATTACCAAATCTCCAACTCCATTAATATGAATGTACAGGCTGGAGTCACATTAGGTAATTCTACCGCTCAAAACATTGATTTTGATGGCTGGTTTTTTAGTGTCAATTACAATTTGGATTTAGGTCAGTTTTAAATTTGTCATTGGTGAGCCAACGCGGTCTTCTCCCTTCGCGTAGCGTCTCGTAGAGAAGGGGAGACGCCAAGGGCGATGGGGGTCTCCACGCCACCATTGGTGTCAACTTCAGCTCAAACACTCAATTTCCCGTAGTTTTAGATCCCCCAACCCCCTTCAAAAGGCAGGGCTGTTTCATTCGCTCAGATCAAGATTTTGTCAAGAGTATCAACCAGAAATTTTAGTGAGTTGGTAATCGAAAAATTACTGTCTCAAACAATAAATTTCAGTGCGTTCGCCTGGTTTTCGACCCAATTAGATTGTTTAACAACCTGATTTTTTTGACTGATACGCTTGTAAATTAAGGTCTTTTGGGGAATTAAACAGCCCTGCTTTTTTTAAGAGGGGTTAGGGGAGATCAAAACGATGTGGGATAAGGTAATCCGACTTGTGTGTACACCGTAGCCCCAACGGAAGGAACCTCCCTTCGGGTTCACAGTCGCCTGCGGAGGGAGACCCTCCCGCAGCACTGATTCACCGCAAGGGGGTGGCTCCCCATGAGCGATTGGTGAACTCCGAAGGAGTTATTTTTCCTTATATCCTTGGTGATTAAAATGACTAATAACTAATGACAAATGACTACACATAACTAATCCAATCACTCCAGCTACCAGCATAAAGTTTAGCCTTACTTATGCCGGCTAGTTCCAAAGAAAGTAAATTCACACAAGCGGTTACACCAGAACCGCAATAAACTAAAATTTCCTCAGCTGTTTCTATTTCTTCCCATCGACGGCGTTGCTCTGGTTGAGGAAGTAAGTAACCGGAAGAGTCTGTAATTTCTTGCCACGGATAGTTAACTGCGCTGGGAATATGACCGGCTATTTTATCAATTGGCTCTCGTTCGCCTCGATAGCGATCGCTCTCTCTTGAGTCTACCAAAACTACCTCTGGACTATCTTTGCGATTTCTCACCGCTGTAATATCTACTACCCTGTCTGTTTGTGCTTGAGCTACGAATGTACCCATTTTGGGGGTAGGAAGGATATCTGTGATGGGATATCCGGCTTTTTGCCATCCAGCAAAGCCTCCATCCAGTACAGCTACTTGCTCATGTCCTAGATAGCGTAACAGCCACCACAGACGAGCAGCAAAAGCAAAGCGCGAATCATCATAAGCTACAACTAAAGTTTCTTGGGAATTTACTCCAATCGCCGATAATTTGTTAGCTATATCATTGGGGTTAGGTAAAGGATGTCTCCCGCCATGCTTACCTACGGGACTGGAAAGATCTTGATTCAAATCGAGGTAGTAGGAATTCTTTATATGACTCGTTTGGTACTGTTGTCGTCCTAATTGTGGATCGGCTAGAGAAAAGCGACAATCTACAATGACGACTTGCGGATCTTCAAGATGTTCAAACAGCCACGTTGGCGAAACCACAAATTGGGAATTGTGCATTGGTCATTATTCAGTTTTTTGTAAGATGTCATTAGAGAATTTTACACCTAAGCTCACAGCAGATGGTTCATTTACCTTCGTTTCCCAAGAGTTTGGCGAATCTTTTCACAGCCATTATGGAGCTAAGCAGGAGAGTTTTTTCAAGTTTGTAGTTCCCACTCAACTAGCTACAGCCGCACAGAAACCTGTCTTGCGGCTATTCGACGTTTGTTATGGTCTGGGATACAATACAGCGGCGGCTTTACAGACTATTTGGACAATTAATCCTAGTTGCTATGTTGAAGTGATTGGTTTAGAACTGAATCCGTCTGTGCCAAAAGCTGCGATCGCTCATAATTTATTCGATAATTGGAGTTGCAACCATACCGAAATTTTGACCCAACTAGCTTTTGAGCATCAAGTGCAAACACCTTGCTTGAAAGCAAGACTACTAATTGGCGATGCTAGAAGCTCGATTGCATTGGTACGTCAGTTAGATTTCCGAGCAGATGCGATTTTTCTCGATCCGTTTTCACCACCTCAATGTCCTCAATTATGGACAGTTGAATTTATTCAACAACTGTCATTATGTTTACATGAAGACGGTTTCCTAGCCACTTATTCTTGTGCTGCTGCTGTACGCACAGCATTATTAGCGGCTGGTTTGGTAATAGCTTCTACTCCACCAGTGGGAAGGCGATCGCCCGGTACAGTAGCAGCCCATAATAGAGCAATAGGAGAAGCATTGGAATTTTCCCCCCCTGCTCCTCTCCCTCTCCCCCCCTCTTCTTACCCACTCTCTCAGGCAGAAAAAGAACATTTGCTAACTTGCGCTGCGATTCCCTACCGCGATCCCAAATTGAGCGATTCTGCTGAACTCATAGCAATGCGGCGACAACAAGAGCAACAAGCCTCATCCTTGGAACCTACCTCTCATTGGCGAAAAAGGTGGCTATTGGGCATTAAAGGTACTGACTTTACAAGCAATAGTTCATAATAATAACCAGTATCAACTTCAGTCTCACGTATAATAATTTACTAAAATTTTGATTTGTGTTTCTTACTAGTCAAGCAATGAGTTTTGATGACCTAAATAAATTAAATTACTCAAAAGTAGCTAATAATACATAATTGTTAATGGTATTTACCATGTCTCATTGTTAGCTAAGGAAAAATACTTATATATTTATATAATCACTATAAAAACTTTAAATTCAAACCCAGATACTTTGATATAGACTAAGCAATTAAAAGATTTTTTGGCGCTGCTATGTTAATCGATATCCGTAAAAAACCTGATTTAACATTTGCGCGGATTCATCATACTGGAATTTATAGCCGAAAAATTAGACAGCAATATTCCTCTGGTTCTTGTAATATAAAAAACATGCTGTGAATGCCTCGGTTAAGTAGTTTGATCAGCTGTCAGACTTATAAATTGCACATTCTATTGTGTACTTCTCCGGGGAAGCAAGCTACAAAGCGCAAGAGCAAATTCGGCGATACTCCGCCTCCGATCAAGTTTTACTCTAAACTGGAGGATTTTTGACCGGAACTAACGGAAACGTCTCCAGTTCCCCTCTTGAGAGCTATAACGCATAATTATGTAAATTAAAGAGTAAAAGTTATGATACGTGATCTTTATGAAAATACTGGCTTAAATACAGTCAAAAACTAAACTTTTTTTTGAAATTTGACGCTGTTAACTTTTTCAAGAAAATTGCAGTGCCTTTATGATTCAATGGAAATCCAACCATACAGGCTCTACCGAACAAATTATTAGTGGGTCGAACCCTCTAAGTCAAGTGAAGAGTATCGGTTTAAATCACGCCGTAGAATTGCAAAATGTAGAGGGTTATTCCTTGGGCTTATCTAAAGAAGACCTTATGCTTGAAGATACCCAAGCAGTGTCTTCTTGGATAAAGGCTGATGTTAATGGTGGTGATTCATTGGTATCTAGAACCCTACAAACCAAAGGTTCTAAATTGAATGGCTTTGACTCAGAGCCACCCAAAGTTTTAGTAGTTGATGACCATGCTGCTAGTCGCATGACTGCTGTTGCCCTTTTAGCTATGGAAGGGTACGAAGTAATTGAGGCGGACAGTGGTTTTGTTGTTGTAGAATTAGTAACGCAAAAACAACCGGATCTGATTTTGCTGGATGTGATGATGCCGGGGATGGATGGATTTGAAGTGTGCCAGCTGCTCAAGCAAGATGAGCAGACTAGGTTAATACCAGTAATTTTTATTACAGCTTTAAATGATAGGCGATCGCGCATCCGGGGAATTGAAGTCGGAGCGGATGATTTTCTTACCAAACCCTTTGACCGTGTGGAATTGGCAGCGCGTGTTAAATCCCTAGTGCGGCAGAAGCGTTTAAATGAAGACTTAGACCATGCCGAACAAGTACTGTTTTCCATTGCTATGTCGATTGAAAGTCGCGATCCTAATACGGGCGATCACTGCGAACGACTGGTCAAACTGGGACAAGCATTTGGGGAATACCTCAACCTTTCACGCTACCAAATTCGGGATTTGATGTGGGGTGGTTATCTCCACGATATCGGTAAAGTGGGTATTCCCGACGCAGTGTTGCTGAAAAAAGGCAAACTCAGCCCCGAAGATTGGAAAATTATGAGACAGCACGTTTTGATTGGGGAAAAAATCTGCCAACCACTACGCAGTATGCGGGGTGTAATTCCGATCATTCGCCATCACCATGAGCGCTGGGATGGCTCAGGCTACCCCGATAGACTCAAGGGAGATAACATTCCTTTCTTGGCGCAAGTGTTTCAGTTAATTGATATTTACGATGCCTTAACCAGCGAACGACCTTACAAGAGAGCTTTTACTTCAGAAGAAGCGCTTTTGGTGATGCAAGAAGAAACTGATTCGGGTTGGCGCAATCCCGAACTAATGCAGCAGTTTACAGAGTTTATTAACTCTTTTGAGGATAGAGAGTAGTTAGTAATCAGGATATAAAAGATAGGAGCCTTTGATATTTCTGTCTTAGACAATTAGCTGGTATGATTTGAGCCTAAATCTCAAAGCACCAACAGTATTTATCACAATTTTATTGATAGCTGATAGCTAATTATGGTAGTTGTAGCAATTCTAGCGGCAGGACGCGGCACACGGATGAAATCAAACTTACCCAAAGTTTTACATTCTTTGGGTGGGCGATCGCTAGTAGAGAGAGTTATCGAAAGTGTAGAACCGCTTTCGCCCTCACGGCGGATAGTAATTGTGGGGTATCAAGCTGAGGAAGTCAAAGCCGCCATGCATTCAATCCCCACTTTGGAGTTTGTTGAGCAGACTGTGCAACTGGGTACTGGTCATGCAATCCAGCAATTACTTCCTTATTTAGAGGGTTACACTGAGGATTTACTGGTACTAAATGGCGATTTGCCTTTAGTACGTACCGAAACCCTCAACCAGCTGTTACAAACTCATCAAGAAAATCAGAACGCTGCCACCATCCTCACCTCGCATCTAAGTGATCCCACAGGCTATGGACGCGTTTTTTGTAACGATGAAAGTATTGTACAGCAAATTGTTGAACACAAAGATTGTACGCCTGCCCAAAGACAAAATAGCCGGATTAACGCTGGAGTTTATTGCTTCCGGTGGCAGAATTTGGCAGAGATACTACCGCATCTCCAGGCAAACAATGCCCAAAAGGAATATTATCTTACCGATGCTGTGACTCAAGTTGGCAAAGTCATGGCAGTCGATGTGAAAGATTACCAAGAAATCCTTGGTATCAACGATCGCCTGCAACTGGCAACAGCATACGATATTTTACAAAGGCGAGTTAAGGAAAAATGGATGCTGGCGGGTGTCACCCTCATCGATCCTACAAGCATCACTATTGATGAAACCGTGGAATTACAGCCGGATGTAATTATTGAACCGCAAACACACCTGCGGGGAAAAACCACAATTCAAACAGGAAGTCGCATCGGGCCTGGGACTTTAATTGAAAATAGCCAAATTAGTGAAAATGTCACTGTCAAGTATTCTGTGGTGACGGATAGTATTGTACAGGCAGGCAGCCGGATTGGCCCCTATAGCCATTTGCGCGGTCATGCACAAGTAGGTACTGGTTGCCGTGTGGGTAATTTTGTGGAATTGAAAAATACTCAGTTAGGCGATCGCACAAATGTGGCGCATTTATCGTATTTGGGCGATACCATTACGGGCAATAAAGTCAATATCGGTGCAGGGACAATTACTGCCAACTATGATGGCGTTAATAAAAATCGTACCATCATAGGCGATCGCACTGGTACAGGCTCTAATACTACCTTAGTTGCACCATTAACTCTCGGAAACGATGTTTATGTAGCAGCAGGTTCGACTGTTACAGAAGATGTCTCTGATGACTCATTGGTGATTGCCCGTGAGCATCAAGTGATCAAACCGGGTTGGGTATCAAAGAAACGTTCAGCCCAAAGCCAACAACCGAAAAACTCTAGCTGACAGCTTCAGGCTGATAGCTAAGACAAACAGCCAACTTCTGTACTTTCAGGAAGTTCCAAAGTATCACTTACTCTTACGCCATCGTGGAACGCAGCCAGTAAGACTTGGCTGGTTTTACCCCAAGCGATCGCCCCACTAGCATCTAGAGCGATCGCTCCCAAATCCCGCTTGTTCTGGTGGGCTTCCATGAATGAGCGCTGCATGGCATCCTTGAGGGACATCCCATCAGTGACGCGCACTACAATCCTTGCTGCTAAGCACTCATCAATAATGTCTTCTCCAATACCAGTACAGCTGACCGCAGCATGACCAGTTGCATAGTTACCTGCTGGCATAGCTGAATCACTTACCCGCCCAATTCGCTCAAAGCCTTTGCCGCCTGTGGAAGTGCCAGAGGCTAGTTTACCATAGCCATCTAAAGCTACTACTCCGATGGTGCCGCGTCGGGCGTTACTGGTTTCTACTAGTTCGGGTTCTGCTACCACGCCAGCCATCGTACTTTTAAAGTTATCCTGGCGTTCCTGTATCCATTCTTGCAACCGCAAATCAGTTAAAGCGTTATAAATGGGAATTTGCATTTCTCGCGCCAACTCAGCTGATCCGTAATCTGATAACACCCGGTCTGGAGAGTTTTGTAAAAATTGCGCCAACTCAATGGGATTTTTCACCCGTGAGATATTAATCACGCCACTGAAGCGCCCTAAAGCACCATCCATCAGAGAAGCACTCATGCGGATTTGACCATCAGATTGCAGTACTGAACCAGTGCCAGAATTAAAACGGGGGTCATCTTCGAGTATGTAGCATCCTTGCACCACTGCTTCGGAAGCAGTTGCTCCAGATAATAGAAGAGAATAGACTTCTTCTACTACCTTATAGAGCGATCGGCGCACTACCTCTATTCCCCCTTTGCCGTGGAGAGAACTACCAGCCCCTCCATGAATAATTAATTTAGGTTGCACCTGTAGCTTCATCTATCTCTTGCGCTATTTGCGTCTCACTTGCGTTTGGTTTCACTAGGCATTGGGTACTGGGTATTGGGTATTTAGAAAACTTTTTACCAGTCCTAGTCCCTAGTCCCCAGTCCCTAATCCCTAGTCCCCGGTCACTGTAGTTTCAGAACGGCGACGGCGGCAACGTTCTGAGCAGTATTTCACTTCGTCCCAGCAATCTGCCCATTTCTTGCGCCATGTGAAAGGACGTTGACATACCGGACAGATTTTTGTGGGCAGGTCAGATTTAGAACGAGCATGTCCCATATGAACACTGTGCGGATTAGAATTTTATTCCTGAGAGAGATGGAAGACAATTATAACCAGTTTGTTACGAAGGGAGGATACTTTTGACAAACAAATGTATAGTCAATCTCTCTATAGGCTGATTTATTGACTACCTACTTGAAAAGATAAAACTATAGGCAGATGCCTCAAAGCTCAAATAAGTTTGTGCATCTGTCCAAAGAGGGTTTTTTGTAAAATTGTCAGAAAACGAAGAAATAAACCAACAAAAGGTACAAAAGGCGACTCTCATCAGCCTAGACTTGCCGATTTTGAGGCTAGGCGATCGCCTTTTTCAGTTTTTTTGGAATTGCAAGGGTGCGATCGTCCGCCTTCTTGCGTAGTCGAAACTGGGGGAGTATAGCTAATTGCTACGAGAACAAATTCTAGGTAAGTACAAGTGTTGCCGACACTCGCTAATTCTGATTAGTAACAATTTTGCTGCGAATGCAATCAATGTTAACATAATTGTCATGAAACTTTGACTTTTGTGAAGTAGTTGCTCTGCCAGCTTTTGGCGTTAACTGTTTTAGCCTAGTTTCTAAATTTTTAGCATCCAGACCTTTAGGGCGCAAAGTGAATTAGGAGATTTAAAATCTATGCCAAACCGCAAAAAGCATATTGAGCATCTACCTCATGCGGAAGCAGCCGATCGCACAATTCGCTTAAAGCAACATCAACGCCTGTTTGCCTTACTTGCGATCGCGGCCGGTTTAATTTTTCTTCAGGGATATATGATCGCTCCCCTGATTCCACGTTTAGCTGAAGTGTTTAATGTTCCAGTTCAGGAAATTGGATTTATTGTTCCAGCCTATATGTTGTCCTACGCGCTGATGGCGTTGTTCTACGGCGTGCTGTCAGATCGATTCGGACGATGGTCTATAATTCGCATCTCGCTCTTGATTTTTGTTATCTGCACAGCCTTGACGGCAACGGCTCAGACGGCTTCGCAAATGGCGGCTTGGCGACTGCTGACAGGGATTGGAGCTAGTGGAGTTATTCCACTCACCTTTGCATTGATTGGCGATTTATTTCCGTTTGAACAACGAGGCATCCAACTAGGGCTGGTATTTGCAGCTATGGAAGGGGGAATGGCGGCGGGTTCTGCGGGTGGCGCAATTCTGGAACCATTTTTAGGTTGGCGATGGCTGTTTATCGGTACAGCTGTTCTTGCTGCTTTTGTTCTTTGGCGGCTTCATCTTTACGGCTCTCTATTCGATACACCTAAAATAGAAAATTTACCCAGCATTCGTCAGATATTTAGGGGATACAGCCAAATATTAACTACTTCTCGAGGACAACGAACCTATACTTATGTTTTGTGGAACGGCATTTACCACTCTGGTGTGTATACCTGGCTAGGGTTGTACTTGTCGCAACGTTACAATATGGATCCCTTGAGCATTGGTTTGACCATTCTCGGATACGGCATTCCCGGATTACTGTTGAGTACCCTAATTGGTCGGGCAGTTGATCATTGGGGACGACGTTGGTTAATTCCGTTAGGACTAGTTATGGCAGGACTAGCTGGTATTGTTATGATTTTCGATATTCCTGCATATGTCACGACGATCGCGGTTCTGTTCTTATCTTTGGGGTATGACCTTACACAACCTTTGTTTGTGGGTATTGTGACCGACTTGGGGGATGACAATAATTTAGGTCAAACTATGGGACTCAAAGTGTTTATACTGTTCACTGGATTTGGTGTTGGCAGCCTCATCTTTGGAGAACTACTGCACTTTGGATTTGGGGTATCTCTTGCCATTTTTGGCGGCATTGAGTTAATTTCTGGTTTGATAGCAATTCCCCTATTTTGGCAGGAAGTCCCATCTCGATTGCGCTCATAATAGCTTTAGTATTGAAGCACACTCAACCGGAGATACTGTGAGCAATTCGGTGTAAAGTTCCTCTTCAAAGGTGACTTGCACCCCCAAACTAAAAATCAGCAGTATTCAACTGTCCTCTGCAAAGGGCTTTTTATGCAGAGATAGCACTTAGCAGGGTAGCTCTAGCAGCTTATTTTTTGCAACCAAGCTGAGCGATCGCTCCTATCTTAAACCTAAGAATTATGATCAGCTAACGGCAAAAGTAAGCGGCTGACTACTCGATGATCGGGTAATTGATAGAAATGTAATTCTCCTCCAAGTTGCTGCATGAGGTTTTGGCAGATTAGCAGATGTAAACCTGGTGGTTGGTCGAGATTGGAGGGAGCAAGCAGATCCTTGGGTGTATTGTGAGATAGCGCGACCATTAGCTGTGGTTCGATTTTGCCGTTGTCTGTAATCGACAGTTCTAGCGATGTCTGACGACAAGCCGCTTCTGTACTAGAGGCTCCGTCAACGGGTTTACACTCATCTAAGCGACGACACCAAATATCAATTCTGCTTCCGTAGGAACGGCAACAAGCAGCAACTAACAATTCATGAAGAACTAATTCAATTTTGACAATATCACCAGCGATCGCCATTGAAGATTGAGAATTTGAGGCAAGAACGCCTCTGACCAATGAAGAGTTTTTTGGTAACTCGCCATCCTCAATCGGTTGTCCCAAACCATGCACACCAATCCATAGTTTTTGTTGTTTGAGTAAATTTTCAACTCGTTCAAGCGATCGCTTTAGTAAACTAGCTATTGGCATAGTTTCCCAACTCATGTGTAACTGCCACTGCTCAAGTTTTAACAGTCCACTCATGGAGGTGGTAGTCTGGTCTAACTGCCGCAGCAATAGCTGGTAGCGCATCTGGGCCAGTTCATTGGTTGGAATACCCAAATCATGTATTTGACTGAGTGACAGCGCCGCTGTTCTTTGCATTTCCTCCAAACGACGATTTTTGTACCAATTGAGTTGTCGTAATTCCTCTGTTGTGGAATCTAAAAGTTGAGTAATTTGCTTTTGACGACGCCACCAAGCTAATTGTGAAATTAGTGTTGCTGTAGCATTGAGGCTTTGTTCTGACCAGCGACGCTCATTATGGTCTGCCAACAAAACTACACCTGTGGGTTCACAATCAGTATTAGTACGTAACGCCATCACCAAAATTTGACCCATGTCAGGCCCATTAAACCATTTCCGTGTTTCTGAGGGTAAATCATCCATCTTCAGAGTCAAGTGACCCTTTTGAGAAAGCGCCCACTGAATTAATGCCTCAGCCTTAATGGGAATAGATGCATCAGAAAAAATCCCAAACCGCGTATTAGTAATTACCCCTGGTATAACTTCTGCCCAACGCTGGCCAGGCGACCAGGATAGCAATACCGCGAGAGGACAGTCTAGAACAGATGCTATTTGTTCTAGTGCCGTGCGTTCCAAATAATTTTCTCCTGATGCTTTGCCGTTCTGGGCTTGTGCCAAAATGTTTAGACATTGTTCAAATGTCTGGGAAATTTTTTCCTGCTGCTGGGTGCGGGTGTGCAACTGCCATTGACGAACAATTACACCAATTTGTTGGCCGACAGCCCACAGTAATTCCGTTTCCAACGTTGTCCATGAGCGATGGGTTTCGTGAGCAATGATTAAAAGCGCTGCTGGTGTATTACCTTTAGTACATTGGCAAACCAGTAGCGATCGCACACCGTTTTCTAGCAGAGGGAGACGCCAGTTTAAAAAGCGCAAATCTTCATCTAAATTTTCAATCTCTACTGCTTGATTTGAACGTTGTAAAAGCTGCCCATCCAATTCTTTGAGAGCATCAAGGGTAAATGTCAAAGGTCGGCGATTATTGGGCTGACTTTGGTAAATAACTTGATAATTATTTTGTTCAGGATTGTACTGTAAAAGTAAAAAGCGGGTGGCAGATAGTCTAGTTAAAACTCTTGTAGCGCAGATATGTAAAGTTTTATGTAGGTCATGCTCGCTATAGACAGCTTGGGCGACTTGGCTAGTCAGTTGGGTATCATCTTCAATCTGTTTGATGGTGCTTTCCATGCCTTCGGTGGGGGCGACTAGAGAAATTAACCCAGCAGCACCCTGGACAAAATTTTTGTCTGTCTCTGTCCAGATCCGAGGTTCATTGCTTTCTACCGCCAAAAAACCTAGTAGGTTCTTTTGCCAAATGATCGGAGCTGCTAGGAGCGATCGCACTCCTAGGCGTTGCAGTAACTTTGCCGTAAAATGGCTTTTCAAAGAACTGCGAGCGTCGCCAATTGAGACAATTTGATTAACCGCTAAAGCATAATAAAAGTCGCTCAATTCCTGCACAGTCATTCCCGCTGCTTGCTGACTGCTAGATTCAGGATTGATTTTGACAAGCTGATTGCTCATCCGACACCAAAAGTAGCGGCCTTCGCGCTCAAACCAGTAAATATTTGTCCGGTTAGGGGAGACAAATTGATGGGTTGTCTGCACCACGGCTTCTAATCTTTGATCTAGATTACTCAGAGTGCGTAAATTGTCCAGTAATCCTAATAATGGTTCATCGGGTCGCTTGGTTTGCTTTTGCTGCAAATTTATTTCATGTTGATAAAGCACTGCCCCCAGTTCGCCTAAAACCATCATCAGACGTGCTTTTGCTTCCCCAGGCAACAAGTAGCCCCAACGTTCTGAACCCAGTAAAATCAAACCCAAACAGCGGTCTTTATAGCGAATTGGTAAAACAATCGTTCCCTGGATGTGGAATTTATCTGCAACTTTGTGCCATTCTGCGACGCGGATTTCAACTCGCAAATCTGCTACGCCCAAAGGACGCTGTTCAATTACTACTTGTTCTAATAAATCTCCAGGATTAAGAACAACCCGTTTTTTTAAAAAACTCGTGTCGCTATCGGGTGTGATTCCACCTTTACCAAACAATATGTGATTTAGGCGATCGTAAAGAGCAATCCAAACCAGTTTGTAGTCAAACTGCTCTTTAAGATAAGAAATAGTAGATTCAATCAGAACTTCAACATTATCTTCTTCTCTGAGACTCTGGAGGACGCGCCCCAAGGAAACGATCTGCTGTTCGGCGGCTATAAGTTTTTGCGGCTGCCCCATCTGAATTATTGGTTAAAATAGCTTGTAATATATAAGATGCCCAGAAAACTGCCCTCACTAATACAGCCAGGGGTGTTTGCTGAAAGTTGTGGGTTTCAATCAAATAAAGTCAGCATCACCTCAATATGAGTCGATATTTTGATAGATCACAAAGCAAGCTGTTGTATATTAATCCCTACTAGGGATCGAAATGGATATTTATCAATTCGCCATTCGTCCGCTTGTGTTTAATCTGGCAAAAACAGATCCAGAGTGGTTACACCAGCAGACAATTCGCAGTTTGAGTTGGCTGTCGCAAACAGGCGATCGCCCTCCTGCTAGTTGGGTAAATCGACGCCTACAGCAGTCTTTTTGCCTGCACGATCAGCGTTTGGAACAAAGTTTGTTTGGGCTAAATTTTCCCAATCCTGTAGGATTGGCAGCAGGTTTTGATAAAGATGGCGTTGCTGTTAATATTTGGTCAAGTTTAGGTTTTGGCTTTGCAGAATTGGGAACTGTAACTTTTCATCCACAGCCAGGAAATCCCCGTCCCCGCTTGTTTCGCTTGTCTTTAGACAAAGCTGCTCTCAACCGGATGGGTTTTAATAATCGCGGTGCAGCTGCAATGGCGGCATATTTAACACGGGAAAAGCAGAAGTTAAGCCAGTCAATACCCGTAGGGATAAATTTGGGAAAATCTAAAGTAACTCCTCTAGAAGCAGCAGCAGAAGATTATCTTCATAGTTTTCGCTTACTGAAGGAGTTGGGTGACTATTTTGTAGTTAATGTCTCTTCGCCCAATACGCCTGGGTTGCGATCGCTCCAAGATGCTTCTATGCTCAGTGCCATCTTAAAGTTATTGCAACAGGAAAATAATTCACAAAAACCAATTTTTGTCAAGATAGCACCAGATTTGGAATGGGAAGCGATCGCTGACATTATTTCTCTAGCCAAAACCTACCAGCTAGCGGGGATTATTGCCACTAACACAACCATCAGCCGTGATCGACTGAAAACCCAAGTAATTGACCAAACTGGCAAATCGCCCCAAGAAGAAGCTGGCGGAATTAGCGGTGAGCCATTGCGCGATCGCTCCACTGAAGTAATTCGGTTTATTTGGCAGCAAACTCAGGGAAAAATACCAATAATTGGCGTTGGTGGTATTTTTTCTTCTGAAGATGCTTGGGAAAAAATTACTGCTGGCGCTAGCTTGATCCAAGTTTATACAGGCTGGATTTATGAAGGCCCATTGATGGTACGCCAGATTCTTACAGGTTTACTTTCAAAGTTAGAGCAAAACGGCTTAAATACCATCAGCGAAGCTGTAGGTTTAGAGTTCAAAAGATAAAAATAAAAAACTCCACTCACTCTTGGGATGGAGTTTTTGGAAATGCCCCGGCGGGGCGGCTTTGTGATTTTAATTTTTACCCTTCCTCATCCAGTGGAAAAAACTCCTTAGCTTTTTCGGAAAACGTCCAAGCAATACCATCGGGGTCTCTGCTGCGACTCCACTCTGGAAAATCTGGATCGTTTCGTCGTTTGTAAACAGTACTGGAATAAACATTTAGCCGCTTGGCAAGTTCAGATTGAATGAGAGAGCCAAAAACTAACTGTTTTTCCAGTGATTGTTTTGTTTGCTCATGGGTTGACTGTGATCGGGATTCTGTTTCGGGTTCTTCCTCCTGTGGTTTTGGTGGTGGTGCTAGCAGCGAACGTGCAGTTTTGGCAACTGGTTGAGCCGGAAGTTCTTTTACAGGCTCACTACTGTCAAGTATGTTGCCCAGAATGCTAGCAGTTATGAAGTAATAAGACTGACCCCCGTCTTCGGAGTTAATGAGACTGGCACCAAATTCAGAAGCTTTACCATCTAGGTAGCGTTTTGCCATTGTCCCAGAAAAATTGCCTCTAATAGCCAAGTCCATTGGCGTAAGCCTGCCCTGGTTTTCCCGAATCATCTGATGGAAAATTGGGTTAACTCGCTGAGACCATTGTTGCCATTGATACAATTGCCAAAGATTGAAGCCAATGATCAGCACAATTATGGCCAGCAAAATTTTCCAAGTGGAAACCAGGAAAATAATCAAAAATGATATGGGCAAAAGTAGAACGAGAAAAGCTTTCCCGTCGCCCTCGATTAGTTTTTCACTCATGCCGATTTTTGCCAAGTGAATTTTCTGGAAATAATATTATCTTGGCAAAAATTGTGACATTTTTTTGTATCATTTGGCAAAGTTGTGGCAAATTTGCCAGCAAAAATTAGCATTAGTAGGTGTTATAACTTTCGTACGCTCCATCATATCTACCATTTGTTAGCGATCGGGCAAAAGTTTTTTCTCAAGCAAAAAGCGGGTTCTGAGGATAGTAACCAAACAAAGCAAAAATATGTAGTTTCATATAGAAGTATTCTGGGTAGGATCAAACTGAGATTCTGCACCAGTTCCAACAATCGCCTGACTGAGAATGAATTCTCTCTTATAGCTCAAGTCTTCTTTAGAAGATTGAGTTTGAATTTTAGTCCACTTTAGTGGAGTTAGGCTATTAGCCCAGAACTTGAGTTCTGTGTGGGTGAGGGTGCTAATTGAGATTGGTGCAAAATGTCAGAGCAAACTAAAAAGTGAAAACACACAAACTTGTAGTGGCTTTCCGTAGAGTAGCAGTATCCGTTTAAGATATTGCTTGATTGTGACTGGATTTTTGACTTAAATCCGCATCTAAATAAATTAGCTCGTCAGCCACTTGACACCTAGTAATATACATACTACATTAATAATACAAGCTGATATTCATTCAGAAGTTAGCTTTCACCCGTAGCGGATAGCTCAAATGATAGAGCGCCCACCTTGCCCGCAAGGGCCGACATATCGAGGGTTATCGCACATAATTAAACATCCTTGATCCAAACTTCTGGAGGTGCAGGTAAAAATCCTGCTCCGCTACATCAAATTAATTGCCAATATCTATCTTTTAAAACTCATAAAATCCCAAATTTTTCATGTGGCAGGTAGCTCAGTGGTAGAGCGCTAAACATCCTTGTTTACCTCTTGCCTGAAAAGGCCGACAAATGAGGGTTATCGATTGGGTTCGAGAGGTCGCGGGTTCAAATCCCGCCCTGCTACACCAAACTTTATATGTGGCGGATAGCTCAGTGGTAGAGCGCCAAAAATATCCTTGTTCACCCCTTGTCTGAAAAGACCGAAGAATTAGGGTTATCGACTGTTAATCGGGAGGTCGCAAGTTCAAATCCTGCTCCGCCACCTTCCATTTTTGCCCACAAGGGCCGGGAGATGAAGCCATGAATTATAATTTTTTCACTAAAAATAAGACAGCTACACCACAGTCTCAGCCTATCCCCGGACGAGAAGCAGAGATGATTCAGGGGCGTTCCGGTGGCTGGATGTTTGATGCTGGCATTTGGAAAATGCTGCGCCGTTGTTTATTGATTGGTACAGCAAAAAGTACTTACTATGCTGGTAAGCAAGAATTAACTGAGGACTTTGTGGCAGTTATCAAACAAGCTGTTGCCGAAAATCCTAGCCGTGTAGCCGAAGAAATTCTGTATGCTAGCGATGGCCGCGCCATCAACAACAGTGCGCCAATCTTGGCTTTAGTTCTACTGTCGATGGGTGAAACACCAGAAGCAAAACAGGCATTTGGTGAAATCTTTGGGCAAGTTGTCCGCACTGGTAGCCACTTCTACGAATGGCTAAACTACACTAAATCTCTACGGGGATTTGGTAAAGTGGTGCGGGAAGCTGGTAAAACTTGGCTCTCACGAGAAGATGTTAAGGGTTTGGCTTATCAGCTATTGAAATATCAACAACGTCAAGGCTTTTCCCACCGGGATGCATTGCGGTTGTTCCATGTCAAACCACCTACAGAAAATCACCGACAACTATTTGAGTGGGTAGTCAAAAGCTGGGAAGAATTGCCAGCAGAAATACCCTCTCAAGCATTGGCTCAGATTTGGTGGTATGAGTGGCTAAAGCGGAATCCCACCCAAACTCATGAAGCTATTTCACAAGGACGCCTAACCCACGAAATGGCTGCACCCGTGGGCAAAATGGATAAGCAAGCTTGGCAATTGCTGTTTCAGGAAATGCCAATAGGTGCAATGTTGCGAAACCTGGGTTCATTGACTGACTTGGGTGTGTTGCGAACTGATGAAAACGCAAATTTACTGCGTGTGGAAGCAGTTCTTAATAATAAAGAACATCTGCGTAAAGGTCGTATCCATCCGATTGATGTTTTGAAAGCACTCAAAACTTACCAATCTGGGGGTAGATTAGGACGCAGCCAGAAAACTTGGAAGCCAGTTCCTCGCATTGTGGACATCTTAGAAAAGGCGGTTGAACTGTCTTTCGATGTTGTGCAACCCACAGGTAAAGTGTTTATGCACGCGGTGGATGTTTCTGGTTCTATGGGTAGCTTGGTTGCAGATATGGGACTAAGTTGTTGTGAAATTGCCACCACAATGGCACTGGTAACAGCAAAAGCAGAGAAAAACTATATGATTCGCGGCTTTGCTACCGAATTTCGTGAATTGGGTATCACTGCTAAAGATAGTTTTAGTTCAGCTGTTCGCAAAGCTAGCAACCAAAACTTCGGTGGAACAGATGCGTCTGTGGCTTACGATTGGATGATTAAGAACAAGTTCAAGGCGGATGTAGTGTGCTTCTGGACTGACTCAGAAAGCTGGGCTGGTTATAAGCATCCAAGTCAAGCGCTGGCACAGTACCGCAAAAAGGTGAATCCCAATGTTAAGGCGGTGTATGTCACCCTTGCACCTTATCAGATTACGCTGGTAGATCCTCAAGATTCGCTGTCTTGGGATTTGGCGGGGTTTGATCCGGGAACGCCTCGCATTATCCAAATGCTGGCAACGGATGAGTTGTAGACATTGCTGAAGGATAAAGAATGAAAAACTTTATCCTTCATACTTCATGGCGGGTTATCCTGATTCGCAACTTGCCTTTCGGGGACGTTCGCGAAGCGTGGCGTCAGCCAGGAATTTAGGGTTATCGGTAACATCTCCACCATTTTGGGGATTCGCGGGTTCAACCCCCGCACCCGCCGTTATTATTCGATTCTGAATATAGCCTAGATGAATAGAATTCGCGGTTACATGAACAAGGCTTGTGGGGTGGGCATTACAATGCCCACCCTACTGTGGTCTATTCATCTGTAATGTGTAAAATTGTACAAATCATCACATAATTTTTCTATTTTGCTCAACTAGTATGACTAGTAGGACTTACGCACGAGTTACGCAATAACGAACCGCAGAGGCGCAGAGGGCACGGAGAGAAGTCTGAGCGGAGGCTTCCTCCGTTGGCGCAGCCCGCCGCAGGCATCAGAACTTCGGGAGAAATGAGAGTTTGAGAGATATTTTGCGTAAGTCCTGACTCGGTGATATGGTAATGGTCGATAAAGTAATTTTTAGTAGCAAATCCTATGGCAAAGAGAAGATGGATTCGCTTACCTGAGAAAAAGCTTAAACCGCAAGTGCCTATCAGTGAAAAACACTTAATTGAACAGCAATGTAATGATTTAATTGTCACGGAACTGAAGCCAAAATTTATTTTATCTAGGCCGGAAGATTATGAGTGGAATTATTTGGTAGATATTTTTGGTAAATGGTATCGCAACTACTTTTACTTTTGTTCTATCTATAACTGTCCTGGAAAAAATGCAATTTCCCCGTCATTTGAATCCAGATTTGTCCGGTTAGAGTACACAGGTAAAGATTGTTTCAATTTGGCTTATATGAGGCATACTGGGCAGTGGTGGCAAATTATGCAAGATTTGTCTTTAGAAGAGTGTTTGTCTGAGATTAGAAAGAATCCTTTGTTGCAACCTATAAGTTGAGGGATATTTGAGGTAGGCGATGGTTTCCGACCGACCGTAGGTCATCGCACTTTACTCAAGCTCTAGATAGTGACTACATAAATAAAGCTAGATGTAGCGATCGCTTATCCTAATCATTTAATTAAACAATGTCCCCATGAAATTGATAATTGGTTTCCAAAAGATACCAGTTAACACGTAGGGTGCATATTGCAACAGCGGTAAGCTAGGCTTGTCTGAAGGCTTTAGGGGGAGACACTCTAATAGAAAAGGCACTATACAGGTGAGTGCATAGGCAGTTGCTAGGGCTGTATTCAACTGGGGAGAGGGCCCTGGTATGGGACTATGATAAATACCTAAGAGAATGGAAGAAATCATTAAAAATTGTTCCCAAAAAAACAACGAATGTGGTGATAAAAAATAAACTAACCTGGGAAAGCTTTTGTCTATTTTTTGTCGCATTCCTAAAAGCACAGCCCAAGTTGCAGCCCCAACCAAACCATCATCTTTCAATCCGTAAATTCTTTGGAAACGTTTAACGGCTCTTTCAGTTTCTCTATCAAAGTATCCATCAGGCTTTTTTTTAGAAAATCCTTCTTCATACAGAATATTTTGCAGTTCCTTAACAGCATCCTGTAACTCTGGAGGCGTTATTCTATGAATGCGGGAAAGCTTTGGATAGAAAAGACAAGCCCAACTTAGTGGCCCGACTACTCCATCAACTCTGAGATTATTTCTTTTTTGGAATTCTTTTACTGCTTCTTCTGTCTCTAAGTCGAATTTACCACTAATATTTGCCAGAAAACCTTGAGCTTGCAAACGCTGTTGTAACTCATTAATTGATTCTTGTACAGACTTGGGCGTAAAGTCTCGGTAAAGTATGGGACGTTTATTGAATAAACAAACTTGTTTTTCCTCTGGAAAATAAGGCTTTATTGATTTCAGCCCTAGCAAGAAAGTTAGTGATTTAATAGCTCTGTTCATCTAGTACTCCTATGTAGTAATGCCTGAAAAGAATAAATAATCTGGCAAGATTTTTGATAAAACTTGGTGTTGAGTGTTATCTCTGCACCACGCTCGCGATCAAGATTTTGTGAACTTAGAGATTAACCTACCAAATTAACTACAAATAGCCAATTTACAGAGTTATAAATTTGTTAACGCTTTGTCAAAATTTTGTTAGTTAAAATGTTGCTGATATAACATTGTGAAAATTTTGATTGACAAGTTAAAAATTTGTTAACGCTTTGTTGGTTAAAATGTTCTAGTACAACATTGTCAAAATTTTGTCCGTTAAAATGTTGCTAACACAACATTTATGATGGATTTATAGGGTGATATTTATGTCAGGTCAGTCCGAGAGTGGGAATCTGTCCAAAACTTGGTATCGCAAGGTTTTGAAGGGCTGGGAAATAGACCGTCTACTAACTGACTTAGAAGCTAGAACTAAACAGCGATATAGGCAAAATACCAAGAAAGATTTGTTACTTGGGTTGCTGTGTGGGTATAGCTTAAAGAAAATTAGTAAGGACTTGCACAGGGATAACGCTGGTGTGAGAGCCGGATTGAGCAATATCTATCGAAACATCGAAACTTTGACAGGAGAGTCAAATAATAGCGTTAAGTCAAGTAACCTAGTCCATATTTTGGAGAAATATGGATATCGCAGAGGTATTGCTCCATCGCCTATCTATAGCCGCTCCATCCCTCACAATCTCCCATCACCGACCTACACAGCATTTATTGGTCGTGAGGTAGAGATGAATACGCTACTGGAACGCCTTTCGCCGGATCATGGCGCACACATGATCACGATGCATGGTATTGGTGGTGTAGGTAAAACGGCGCTGGTATTAGCAGCTGCTTACCTGTGCTTAAAAGCGAGTAACGAAAACCTTTCTGACGCACCTAAATTTGATGCGATTATTTTCACTTCAGCCAAACAACAGGAACTAATTCCCGATAATATTTTACGGCGGCAAGGACAGCGTAACCTGCGCGAGATTTTTCGGGTGATTGCTAATGCTTTAAACGACCCTACTATTATTCAATCTCCTCCTAGTGACCAATTTGACCGTGTGCGCCAAATTCTTTCGAGACAGCGAACATTATTGATTGTGGACAACATGGAGACTATAGAAGATAGAAATGAGGTAATCGAGTTCCTTTATAATCTGCCCATTTGTGTCAAAGTCGTAATTACAACCCGCGAGCGGATTGCTTTGTTGCCAATTAGTCTGCAAAACTTGCCTCCAGATGATGGTTTGCAGTTGATTCAGCAACAAGCTGGAGAAAAAGGGATAACTATTAACGATGAGGACTCTGAGTTGCTTTATACACGCACTGGAGGTATCCCCCTTGCTATTGTCTATGCGATCGGTCAAGTATCTAGTGGTTATTCCTTAAACTCGGTGTTGGAACAGTTAGCCTCAGCTACAGGTGATGTGGCTCGTTTTTGCTTTAAGCAATCAGTGCAAGGCATAAAAGAACAGTCACCCCACACCCACAAATTACTGATGTCACTGGCGATTTTTCCTGACTATCCCATACTCGCTGCTGTCGCCGAGGTTGCGGGACTAACATTTGCTCCTGATTCTGTAAATAGTGGCTTGGCGCGTTTGCAGCAACTATCTTTAGTGAATCTAAATTCAGAGACTAAGCGATATGAGATGTTGTCTCTGACTCGTGAGTATGCTTTAGCAGAGTTAGCTGCTTACCCAGATTTTGAGAAAGAAGCACGGAGGCGCTGGGTGAAATGGTATTTAGACTTTGCCTACAGTTATGCTGGAGAAGATTGGGAAAAGTGGATACATTACGACAGGATAGAGGAAGAAGAAGGAAATCTGCGGGCAGTACTTTATTGGTGTAAAGACCAAGACCATTATGAAGAAGTTAGAAGTTTATGGCTGCTCTTGAACCACTACGCAAATCTCTACGCTTATTGGGACGATCGCCTCGATTGGTTGCAATGGCTCATAGAACAATCAGAACGCCGTGGTGAATGGTCTTCTTTAGTAAAATTTATGATTCGCAAAACCTGGTTGCTGATTCGGGAGTGTTCAGAGCAAAGTTTGAAAGAAGCAGACGAAATGTTGCGACGTGCATGGGTTTTACGCGACCATGCAGACTTATGCGTTCAAGCTGACTTGGCTGAGAATCTCGCTAGGCTACGAATCAGAGAACAAAATTATCCAGATGCGCGTACATGGCTGGATATAGAACAGAAGTTGGTGACTCAGGCTAATCTAGAGGAGCAAAAGCACATCCGTCATTATATTCCTGTTCTTTATCATCGGGCGATTATCTTTTATCAAGAACATAAATATTTAGAAGCTAAGATGCTTTTTCAAGAGGTGATGAAAAGTGCAGAAAAAATTAATTGGCATCGGGTGATTAATTCTGCTCAAAATTGGCTAGCTGATTTGGCAATTGAACAAGGCGATCGCGATGAAGCCCAAAAGCTATTAATTCAGGGCATAACTGTCGCCGAAAGCAGTAACAATAAGCGGCGTTTAGCTCGCTATCAACGCTCTCTTGCCCGCTGGGAAAAAAAATGGGGGAGTGCAGAGAAAGCTTACCAATTGTCAACTAAGGCGATTAATGGTTTTAAGCACTTGGGAATGACACGGGATGTCGAGGAGATGCAAAATTTACTTGATTAACTTTAATTTTTGACAATTATGAAAGTCGCGATCGCTCAATTCATAACTAAAATTACTGAGTCTTTCATCTCAATTTTTTAGGGCTGCGATCGCCGTTTATTTTGTATCTAATTGCTAGAAAATCGACAGTCTGCTACTTGTATGAGCGTTTTCATCCCACTTTGTCCACCCAAAGACAGTAGATGAAGTTTTAACTAAATAACTATAAGGGATGAAATAGCTCTGCTTTCCAAACAGTTAAAAAGGAACAGATTTTTATGACATTTGATTACGACTTGTTTGTCATTGGTGCTGGGCCTGGGGGATTGGCAGCAGCTAAAAAAGCAGCAAGTTATGGCGTGCGTGTCGCCGTAGCTGAACAAGAAGCCCCCGGTGGTACTTGTGTGAATCGCGGTTGTATTCCCAAAAAACTAATTGTCTACGCTGCTGACTTCGCCCTACAAAATCAAATGGCGTACAGTTACGGATGGAGTGAGTGTCAAGCACACTTTGACTGGACAATATTTATTAAGTCAGTACACCAGCATATTGACAGCATTAACCACTCCTATATTCAGCAGTTGCACGAAGCTGGAATTGATCTAATCAGTGAACATGCAACTTTTGTTGATGCTCATACTATCAACATTGATGGGCGCAAAGTTACAGCAGACAAAATTTTAATTGCTGTGGGAGGCCAACCCGTCAAGCCAGACATTCCAGGTATAGAATACGCCATCACATCCCGCCAGATGTTTCACTTACCCTATCTGCCAAAACGGTTGGCAATTATTGGCGGTGGCTACATTGGCACAGAATTTTCTAGCATGATGCACGCTTTCGACTGCGAGGTAACAGTTATCGAAAAAGATGAAATGATTTTATCGGGCTTTGACGATGACATCCGCTCTGCGATGCAACAAGGTTTAAGAAAACGGGGAATTCAGTTTTTCACCAACAGCACTGCTCAAGAAATCAAATACTCAGAAGAGGGTTTGTTGTTAATGATTACTGGTAAGCGCCAAGAGATCATTACAGCAGACACTATCTTAGTAGCCGCAGGTTACACCCCACATACCAAGAATCTCGGTTTAGAGAATGCCAATGTTGAACTTGACAAACAAGGCGCAATCAAAGTAGACGAATACAGCCGCACTACCCAAGAAAACATTTTTGCTGTGGGTGACTGTACCAGCCGCTTGCAATTGACACCAGTTGCTAAAGCTGAAGGTAAAGCCTTTGCCGATACAGTTTTTGGCAATAAGCCACAAAAACTGAATTATGATTATGTACCATCTGCTGTTTTTTGCCGTCCAGAAGCAGCAAGCGTGGGGATGACAGAGGCAAAGGCGCGAGAAAAATTTGGTGAATCTGTCAAATGCTACTGCACTCAATTTCAACCGCTGTTATCTCAGATGACTAAACAGGATGAGCAAACAACGATAAAGTTAGTGGTAGACGGCAATTCTGGGCAAGTTTTGGGCGCTCACATGGTGGGTGAACACGCAGCGGATATCATTCAAAGTTTGGGTGTGGCAATTCGTAAAGGTATCACCAAAGAAGACATAGATGAAACAATAGGTATTCATCCTACAGCAGGAGAAGAGTTCCTATCGTTAAGTTAAATTAGGTTCAGGACTGACAATTCGGAGAGTTAAAAGTACTTGGGTAAAAAGCCTAAAAAATTTACCGATTTTTGGGCTTTTTACCTTTGGATCTTAATGGGTTTATGGTTAAAAAATTGGCTTTTTAACCACCAAGGCACAGAGACACAAAGAGAAATACATTCTTGACTTTACACAGCGAAGTGGAGTGGTTGGCGTATCCTAAGATCCTCCTGGCCAAGGTTTAGTGGGAGCTTCGGAATCGTCTAAAAATAAAGATGAGTTGTCTTGTAATATAGAGTTTCTATTTTGAGATACTAACTTGTCCAGCGCTTCAAGGGCTTCTGATGCAGACTGATATCGCTGTTTAAAGTCATCTTGCACCATTGTACTGAGAATCTCAGCCAAGGAGTTGCTTACCTGGGCCTTGTCGCTCCACCTTAACTCACCATAAGCATCTCTATCTAGCTCATGAGGAGCTATACCAGTCAAGGCTTTAATTCCAATCATGCCGACTGCATAGATGTCACTACTATACTGGGGACGCCCAAAACATTGCTCGCTTGGTGCATAACCTTGAGTCCCAATGCCAATGGTAAAGGGGGTTTGCTCTTGACTATCAAGCTGATTTGCGATGACTTCTTTGACAGCACCAAAATCAATTAATACCAGTTTGCTGTCTGAGTGTCGCCGAATAATATTACCAGGTTTAATATCCCGGTGAATCACATCGTTCTCATGGACAAATGTTAATGTTTGCAATAAATCCTTAACAATTTCGATTACTACTGTTTCCAAAAGGGGTTTGTCTGATAGCAGTTCTTGATTCAGAGGATGACCAATTACATACTCTTGAACTAAGTAGAATTCTTCGTCTTGCTCAAAATAAGCCAAAAGCTGAGGAATTTGGTTGTGTGTTCCCAGTTTTTCTAGTGTTTGCGCCTCGGAGTTAAATAAACGTCTAGCAAGTTGCAACCCTTCTGATTTGGTGCTGACTGGTTTTAGCTGTTTGACAACACATCGCGGGTAGCCAGGACGTTGGATGTCTTCAGCAATGTAGGTTTCACTGAATCCACCTGAACCGAGAACTTTCACAATTTTGTAGCGTCCAGCGAGTACTTTTCCTGATACAGCTAAATCTCGCTGCTGGAGTAAATCTTGTAAATCATTTTGCTGGCTAATAATCTCTTGGACAACAGGGGAAGATTTATATCTTTGAAAAATATCGATTAATTGGCGCGTTCTGAGCTTATCCCTAGCTACTTCAGTTCCCAGGTAGGAAAGTCCGCTCATGGCGATCGCAAGCATTGGTATAGTAGTGGGAAAAATTAACTGACCATAGATAAATAACACATAGCTGATTCCTCCCCAAATACTAGCCAAGGCAATGCTATACAGCAATCTATTAATGCCGCGCTTGCTTCTAGTAATGAGCAAAATTGTACCGCTAACCAGAACTAGTACAAACAAACCCCGCAGTAGTGGACTTTTAATTGCAACGGTGAGCGCTTTACCTGTTATTAAAGTTGCGATCGCATTGGCATGTATTTCCACTCCAGACATCCGCTCAGTGCTGTTGGTTGCAGTTGCATGATAATCATTGCTTAACTTATCTGTCGAACCAATCAGAACAATCTTATCTTTGAAAACCTTTCCCTGCTGCAAATAATTATTCCAGTTTTCCGGCTCGAATACGTACCAAAAAGGAATAGGTTCAAATGTACCTGCACGTCCCCAAAAATAAATGCGATCGCCTTTTGGTTGAGGATATTTCACTTGAGCGGCCCTTAGTACTGCTTCATCAAATGAGGGTAGTTTCGCCGTTAACAAATTATTTTCAGCTAACAATTTGGGAAATTCGCTTGCTAGTCGGTGAACCTTACCATCAACCTCTATGGGAAAGTTAGCTGAACCAATGGATACTGAACCTGTACGAAAAATTTGTTGCGGCTGTGTCAGTTGCATGAACGGCCCTTGGTGCGTTTCAAAATTTTCGTAGAGTGCTGCTAAGGTGACTTTGCTACCATATTTTTGCAATACTGTCTGGAGTTGGCGATCGTCGGCGACTCCGTAGCTACTTGGTGTGTCAAAAACGACATCTATCGCTACAGAGCGTACACCAGCCTTAATTAACTTTGAAATCACCTGGGCGTATGCAGCACGTTTATAGGGAAAAGATTTCAGTGTTTCTAAGTAGGCATACTGTTGCGTATCTGTTTTATAGTACTGTTCGGGGACTGAGATTGACTGATCATCTATAGCTAAAATTACAATATCTTCTGGAGGCACAATCGGGCCGCGCAGTTGAAAAAAAGTGGAAAGTGCTTGATTTTCCATTAATTGAACCAAGCCTAAATTAGAAGCACTCAGCAGTGCTGCCCCCATTGTTAAAGTACCAGCAAGTAGATGACCTAGACGAGCCATCAGCTTGGACTGGCGTGCTGATACCGTCGAAGTTGCTTTTGTAGGTTTACTTAAAAGTCTATTGGCAGCAGAGACATATTTTTTGGTTAATGTAGATGTAGGTTCTTCTGCCATATGGTGCTACTGATTGATTTAGGTACAACACTTTTATTTATTTAGTCCCTGTTTGAAAGCAATCACGTTGAAATAAGACTTAAATGAAAAACTTATATATTTGTAAATTATCCTTTCTTCCTCAACAAACTTGTGTAGGTACTAGCCCTCAAGAGATTTCAACTCAAGTACTGTCTAACTTATTTTATTTTTCTGAGTGAGTTCTAATTTGTGATTATTCCACAGATTCACCAGCTAGAGATACTTCGCCTCTGTACTTGGTTGCAGCAAAATTTTACTCTACCGTAGCCAACAGGTACAACCCAAACTACGAGGTTTACCAGAAGGTGTTCCAAGGGCGGATTCTGTCTCTAGTGCAATGTTGGTGTTCTCTATAAAGCGAGCCTTCTATTGACAGCAAAGTTTATATATAGGCATCAACTTATATTCTACCTTGAGCCTATGCTATACCTCTTTAGGAGTAAACTTTAGTGTTATACAGCAAAGAATGCTGTTGCTCAGTCTATTTTATTGGTAGATTTTGATCACAGGGTAGCTCTTGTAGTGCCGGAGGTGAAAAAGGTTTAGCGCCCAGGATCTCAACTTCAATGTTTTAGCCGATTTTATGCTTTGAAAGCTGTAACATAAAAGCTATAGATGAAGAGTCACTTTATAGATATTAGCAAACTTGTCATTTGAGAATTGCTATAATCTATTGTTCCATCTAAATTCTTTTCTATTATTAGGTGTAAATTTCTATGGGTTCTCCAATGAATCGTCTGTCTATTTTTGTAGATGGAAACAATATGTTCTATGCTCAACAAAAAAATGGTTGGTTTTTCGACCCGCGGCGAGTCTTAGAATACTTCAAATACGAACAACCAGACACAGCCTTAATTAATGCATTCTGGTACACTGGTTTAAAAGATCCACAAGATCAACGAGGTTTCAGAGATGCTCTAATTAGTCTGGGATATACAGTACGAACTAAAATTCTTAAAGAATACTACGATG
Source organism: Komarekiella atlantica HA4396-MV6 (assembly GCA_019359395.1). Classification (GTDB taxonomy): domain Bacteria; phylum Cyanobacteriota; class Cyanobacteriia; order Cyanobacteriales; family Nostocaceae; genus Komarekiella; species Komarekiella atlantica. The sequence goes on along the minus strand of JAHHHK010000020.1, from coordinate 78,144 downwards.
ATTCATCTGGTCGTTACTCGCAAAAAGCTAATTTAGATATTGAAATTGTTGTAGATATGTTTAATACAGTAGAGCAGTATGACCGGGTAGTATTATTTAGTGGCGATGGAGATTTTGAAAGGGCAATTGAATTATTACGAGGAAAAAATACTTATATTACAGTAGTATCTACAGAAGGGATGATAGCTAGAGAATTGCGTAATGCTACGGACAGATATATAGATTTAAATGATATCAGAGATCAAATAGAAAAAACAGAAGGTTAATCATCTTAACAATTATTTACAAACGTAAGAGTAAAATAAAAACCAAGGTTGAAGATATTTTGAGCTACAAGTAAACATTAAACAGCAAAGTGCAAATGGCAAACAAAACAGAGCGAATCATCATTTTTGATACTACACTTCGAGATGGAGAACAGTGTCCAGGAGCAACTTTAAATATAGACGAAAAGTTAGTTATAGCTAAGCAACTAGCTCGTCTGGGTGTGGATGTAATTGAGGCAGGCTTTGCCTTTGCTAGTCCTGGAGATTTTGAGGCAGTTAGCAAGATTGCCCAAATTGTGGGAACAGAAAATGGGCCTATAATTTGTAGTTTGGCAAGAGCAATTAAAGCAGATATTGAAGCTGCGGCAGAAGCATTAAAACCAGCAGTTAAAGGGAGAATTCATACATTTATTTCTACTTCTGATATTCATTTAGAGTATCAACTGCGTAAGTCACGAGCAGAAGTATTAGCGATCGCCGAAGAAATGGTAGCTTATGCCAAGTCCTTCATGGCAGATGTAGAATTTTCTCCGATGGATGCTGCTCGTTCCGATCCAGAATTTCTTTACCAAGTATTAGAGCGAACAATCGCTGCTGGTGCAACAACAGTTAATATTCCTGATACTGTGGGTTACATTACTCCCAGCGAATTTGGAGCAATAATTAAGGGCATTAAAGAAAATGTCCCTAACATCGACCAAGCGATTATTTCTGTTCACGGTCATAATGATTTAGGCTTGGCAGTTGCTAACTTCTTAGAAGCTGTAAAAAATGGTGCGCGGCAACTAGAATGCACAATTAATGGTATTGGTGAACGAGCAGGAAATGCCGCACTAGAAGAGTTAGTGATGGCGTTACATGTCCGGCGGCAATATTTTAACTTTTATTTTGGAAGACCAGCAGAATCTCAAGAACCCCTGACAAATATTGATACCCGTGAGATTTATAGAACCTCGCGCCTAGTTTCCAATTTGACGGGAATGTTAGTGCAACCAAATAAAGCAGTAGTCGGGGCAAATGCTTTTGCCCATGAGTCTGGTATCCACCAAGATGGTGTGTTAAAAAATCGGCTCACCTATGAAATTATGGATGCCCAATTGATTGGTTTAACAGACAATCAAATAGTTTTGGGCAAACATTCAGGTAGAAACGCTTTCCGTACCCGCTTGAAAGAATTGGGCTTTGATCTATCGGAAACCGAATTAAATAAAGCATTCGTCAAATTTAAAGAAGTAGCAGATAAAAAGAAAGAAATTTCTGATCGGGATTTGGAAGCGATCGTTAATGATGAAATCCAACAAGCACCCGATTTATTCCGTGTTGAACTGGTGCAAGTTTCCTGCGGAAGTAACGCCCGTCCCACTGCTACAGTTACCCTCCGCACCCCAGAAGGTGAAGAATTAACTGATGCTGCAATTGGTACTGGCCCAGTAGATGCAGTTTACAAGGCTATCAACCGTGTGGTGAATGTACCTAACCAGTTGATTGAGTTTTCTGTGCAGTCAGTAACAGCTGGTATCGATGCTATTGGGGAAGTAACTATCCGTTTACGACATGAATCTAGAGTATTTTCTGGTCATGCGGCGAACACAGATATTATCGTTGCTTCTGCACAAGCTTATGTAAATGCGCTTAATCGGCTTTATGCATCTTTGCAAACTCAAGAAAAGCCAGAGGAAGTATCTGCACACAAAGTCTGAAATCGTACCTGTCGCCCATAAGAAAAGTACCTCACCTGATTTTTAGCATCAGCTAAAAAAACTCTCTCTCTAAGTTGAAAATACTTTGTGTCTTTGTGCCTTAGTGGTAAAAAATTTTGAACCACAGAGACACCAAGACACAAAGATAAAAACGGTTTTCATTCTTTATAGTGTACGCAGTTCATGACGGCTACTTAGGGGAAAAGTTAAGTGTGAGTTCAGAAAAACATATCACTATTAGAGAAGCCACCATCAAAGAAGACTCACTGATTGCAGAACACTTTTACCAACTGTGGCTAGATATTGGTGTTCATGAGAGTAATATCCAGCTTGAGTGGCAGAATATTACACTTAAATTTATAGCTGAAGCGCGTCGGGATTTGTTTTACAAAGCTTTTGTTGCAGAGATTGATAATGTAGTTGTAGGTTCTGTAAGTTGTCAACTGTTTGCAGGTTTATACCCGAATGTTTTCAACAATGAATATCGCAAATTTGGATATATTTGGTGTGTTTACGTTGAACAATCTTACCGCAGACAAGGCATTGCTAAACATCTAACTAATAAAGCAATTGAATATTTAAAAGTTATCGGTTGCACGCGAGTGGTTCTTAACGCCTCGCCATTGGGTAAACCAGTTTACTCCAGCCTCGGTTTTTCTGAAGGGAATCTAATGCAATTAGATTTGATTTAAGTACAGCAATTTTTTTGCCTTTTAGTGATGTGTGAGCAACCTAAATTGGTCAGCAGAATTGTTTGCAAACTCAAAAGCTGCTAAATTATTCCAACTTCTTTGTGTGTAAAAATTTTTCAAATCTCTGTTCACAATTTAGATAGGATAACTGTAAGTGTGCATGTGTGGCTGCTCATATTCGGATTTGTGTAAAAAGTCAAGTCTATTGAGTTAAGTATGAATATTTTTTACTTTTTAGATTTTCTGATTTATTTAATATCCAGAAAACTTTATTATAAAAAACGATGTTTATAATCAGTCAACTTGTATGAGTAGCGAGAAAGATACAGAATTGCCACTCTGGGTACAAGATAGAGATATAGTAATTTCTCATGATGAAGCAGTACAGTGGCGAGAAGGAAGACGTCCTGATTATTCTTACACCAATGCATTTCTTCATCAAGAGAGTAAATTTCAACATCCAGAAGGTTCTTTAGAAGCGATCGCCCAAAATTTAGTCCGAACTTTTGAGATGGAAGCTTCTCATAAAACTAATCCTCAACAATGGCTTTCGATTGTTACTGATAAGTTTAAGATGAGTAGCAATGGGGGACAACAATACACTGCTCAAGATGTCGCAGTAGAAGGTACTTATAACTTGTTTCTAGGTGAAAGTGAGCAGTATAGTTCCAAATCTGAAACCTTTGAATCTTCATTTGAACTTTTTCATAATGCCTTTTCTAATGGATTTCTTTGGGAATTAACAGAAGTTCTCTCAGGGCCACCTAATGTTACCTTTAAGTGGCGACATTGGGGAACATTTAATGGTTCTTATAAAGATTATGCACCCACAGGAGAAACAATAGAAGTAGTAGGAGTTAGTATTGCTCGTGTAACTGAGGATTTAAAGATTGAGTCTTTAGAGCATTATTTTGATAATAATACCTTTTTGCAAAAACTAACCGCAAGTGGTTGTCCTTTCCATTCCTAAAATTATTATATGGTGGGGGTTATAAACCATTCACCATATTACATCCCTTCTGCTTTGTGCTTTCTTCACCCTAAATTACTTGCGATAACTTACACTTGATAAGTATTGAGATTTAAACGCATCATGATTTTTTCCGGCTCTGTTAAATTTTTAAAACCATAACGGCGATAAAGTCCATGAGCATCTTTTGTGCCTAACAACCATCTTTGAACGTCTTGTAACTCTGGATATTCTAAAATATATTCTACAAACCATTTTCCTAAACCCTGTCCTCGATAAGGCTCCAGAATAAAAACATCTTTTAACAACGCAGAAGTTGCATAATCAGTAATCACTCTTGCAAAACCAACTTGTTGCTCACCTTCATAAAGCCCAAAACATAAAGAGTTTTTTATTGCCTTTTCTACTGTGGCTAATGGTATATTCTCAGCCCAATAGGAAGTTTGTAAAAAATCATGAATCATTTGAATATCTAATTTAGACTTATCACTATTGATATAAAATCTATGTTTTAATTCTTCGTTCATGTGATCGCATATTTTATTTAGTATATTGATATGTAAGAATTAATTTTAATTCATTAGACTTCTTGTAAAAGTCGAGTTTATGAAAATTAAACCACAGATTCAGACAAATTAACACAGCGAAAAGTAAGCGAAGCTCCGGGTAACAGAGCGCAAAACTTTTCAAGACAGCGAAAAGTTCTGCGGAGGGAAACCCTCCCGCAGCGCTGCCTCACCGCTGCGCGTCTACATCTGTGGTTTTAATAAAAAACTAGAATTTCTGCAATATGTTTATTCTTGTAATCAATGGATTGCAACATAGGATGATGAAATTACTGAACCATTAGCTGTAAAGCAAAAGCTATATTCAGTGTTCAAACATATGGGTGCATCTACTATTGATTATGAATCAGCCAACAACAAAATCTTGGCAAGAAGTCCGCGCAGCTTTTAAAAAAATCTGGGGTTATGAAGATTTCCGTTCACCACAGGGAGAAATTATCAGTAGTTTATTAGCACAAAAAGATGCACTGATTATTATGCCTACAGGTGGCGGAAAGTCGATTTGCTTTCAACTTCCTGCACTGCTACAAACAGGATTAACTTTAGTAGTTTCGCCCTTGGTAGCGCTGATGGAGAATCAAGTACAGGAATTACGACAAAGCCACCAAAAAGCCGCACTTTTACATAGTGAATTGCCTTCATTTCAACGTCGTGCAACTCTGCAAGCTTTGGAACGTCAACAGCTAAGATTACTTTATTTATCGCCAGAGACTTTACTGAGTCCACCAGTCTGGGAAAGATTATGTCACCCGGAATTGCAAATTAACGGTTTGATTTTGGATGAAGCTCATTGTTTAGTGCAATGGGGTGATACTTTTCGACCAGCTTATCGCAGATTAGGGGCAGTACGTCCTGCACTACTCAAATCAAAACCATCAGGAACAAAGATTAGCATCGCTGCTTTTACTGCGACTGCTGACCCCTTAGCCCAAAAAATCATTCAAACAGTTTTACAATTACAGCAACCAGAGATTTTTCGCTTGAATCCTTACCGTCCTAATTTGCATCCCAGCGTCCGCACAGCTTGGACACCACAAGGCAGGAAACAACAATTATTAAAATTTATTCAAAATAGACCGCAACAAGCTGGGTTAGTTTATGTTCGCACCCGGCGAGATAGCGAGAATTTAGCCCAATGGTTAGCAGAGATGGGTTATGCAACAGCTAGTTATCATGCGGGATTGGGTGCAGCAGAACGCCGTGCAGTAGAAGCAAGCTGGTTAGGTGGAAAAATGCCCTTTGTGGTCTGTACCTGTGCGTTTGGGATGGGGATAAATAAACCAGATGTGCGTTGGGTAATTCACTTTCACGCACCGCATCTATTATCTGAATATGTGCAAGAAATTGGACGGGCTGGAAGAGATGGTAAACCAGCCGAGGCGCTGACTTTGGTGAGTGAACCGACGGGGTGGTTAGATCCAGAAGATAAGCAAAGACAGCAGTTTTTTCAAGAACAAATGCGATCGCAACAACAAACAGCGCAGCAACTTGTGAAAAAATTACCGAAACAGGGAGAAATCAATGCAGTGACGCGACAATTTCCCGAAGGTGCTACGGCTCTAGCATTACTCCATAGCAGTGGTCAGTTAAACTGGCTTGACCCTTTTCATTACACCATTGCTCAAAAAGCCGGAAATCACCCACCAACACAATTACACGCTGCGAAACAGATGCATCAATACCTGACAACTAAGCAGTGTCGTTGGCAGTTTTTGTTAAACGCCTTTGGTTTTGACAAAGAAGCAGCTAACCTGCGTTGCGGACATTGCGATAATTGCCGTAAATGAGTATCAAAGACTCGTTCACGAGTATCAAAGGTGGATGAACGGAGCTAAAACACTCGTTCACGAGTATCAAAGGTGGATGAACGGAGCTAAAACACTCGTTCACGAGTATCAAAGGTGGATGAACGGAGCTAAAAGCCTCGTTCACGAGTATCAAAGGTGGATGAACGGAGCTAAAGCCTCGTTCACGAGTATCAAAGGTGGATGAACGGAGCTAAAACACTCGTTCACGAGTATCAAAGGTGGATGAACGGAGCTAAAACACTCGTTCACGAGTATCAAAGGTGGATGAACGGAGCTAAAGCCTCGTTCACGAGTATCAATGCTTTATGCTTATTCTCGAATGAGGTTCACCCAATAGGATGAATTGTCATTTTCACCACCAAGTGACAATAGGGTAGTCAAGTAGAAGATGAAAAGAAAATATGTCATCTGCTCAAGCACTCTCCCTACCACCGCTGATTCCGCGCGAAATTCTGTTTGGGAATCCCGAAAAAACTAGCCCACAACTCTCACCTGATGGCAAGTACTTGGCATATATCGCCCCTGATGAGAAAAATGTCTTGCAGGTATGGTTACGAACTATAGGACAAGAAGACGACCAAATACTAACTGCCGACAAAAAGCGGGGTATCCGCATTTTCTTCTGGACTTATAACGCCGACCAGTTGATTTACATGCAAGACTCGGATGGCGACGAGAACTTTCACCTCCACTTGGTTAATATTCACTCCAAGATTGTGCGTGACTTAACGCCATTCCAGGGTGTGAAAGCCGAACTCGTGGAACTGGAACCTAAATTTCCAGATGAAGTGCTGGTAGCGTTGAACTTAAATAATCCCCAAAAGTTTGACGTTTACCGCATCAACTTAAAAAATGGTGCGATTGAGTTCGACACTGACAACCCCGGTAACATTATCAGTTGGACATCTGACGCTGATTTTCAAGTACGTGCAGCAATAGCTAGTACTCCTGATGGTGGTTACGATTTGTTATTACGGGAAACCACAGATAAAGAGTGGGATGTTCTCCGTCACTGGGGACTAGAAGAACAAGGGAATTCTGTTAGCTTCTCGGCTGATGGCAAAACACTTTATATTGAAGGCAGTCATGATGCTAACGCCCAACGTCTGCTAGCTGTTGACTTAGACACTCGTCAAGAAACAGTCATTGCTGAAGATAAACAGTATGATGTCGCGGGGATAATTATCCAGCCATTAACGCGAGTTATCCAAGCAATTTCTTTCTATAAAGACAAACAGGAATGGCAGGTAATCGACCAGAGTATCGCCGCTGATTTTGAGGAACTTGCCAAGGTGCATTCAGGAGAGTTCTTTATAGTTAGCCGTGATTTGGAAGATAAAAACTGGCTGGTAGGTTACAACACTGATGATGGCCCAGTTTATTACTATTCTTACAAGCGAGAAACGAAAACTAGCACTTTCCTCTTTAGTAACCAACCTAAACTTGAAGGGTTGCAGTTAGCATCAATGCAACCAATTAGCTTCGAGGCGCGGGATGGTTTGCCTATCCATGGTTACTTAACAACTCCGGTAGGTATACCTGCCCAGAATCTACCAACAGTATTGCTAGTTCACGGTGGCCCTTGGGTGCGGGATACATGGGGTTTAGATCCAGAAGCGCAATGGCTAGCTAACCGCGGTTACGCTGTGCTGCAAGTTAATTATCGGGGTTCCACTGGCTATGGTAAAGCATTTGTGAATGCTGGCAATCGCGAATGGGCTGGCAAAATGCACGACGACTTAATTGATGCTGTTAACTGGTTAGTGCAACAAGGTATTTCTGATCCGCAAAAGATTGTGATTATGGGCGGTTCTTATGGCGGTTACGCCACCTTGGTGGGATTGACTTTTACACCAGAAGTTTTTGCTGCTGGTATAGATATTGTGGGGCCAAGTAGCTTGATTACTCTGATAGAAACTATACCGCCTTATTGGGAACCACTCAAAGCAATGCTTTATCACCGTGTTGGTAATTTAGAGACAGAATCAGAGTTTCTAAAATCGCGATCGCCTTTATTTTTCGCTGACCGGATTCAAAAACCTTTGCTCATTGGTCAAGGCGCGAACGATCCACGCGTGAAACAGTCAGAAAGTGATCAAATTGTTACAGCAATGCAACAAGCTGGTTTGCCAGTGCAATATGTACTTTACCCCGACGAAGGACATGGCTTTGCTAGACCAGAAAATCGCTTGCATTTCTTTGCGATCGCAGAAGAATTTCTTGCCAAATACTTAGGTGGGAGATTTGAACCTTTGGGAGATATCCCCGGTCATTCAGGACTAGTTAAATAAAGTTTCAAAAGGGTGGTTAGTGTAATTCACTGACCACCTGAATATTGTTAATTTGAAACGATTCATGCATACAACAACTGATTCCTAATTTCATCAGCGGTTAGTGTGCTTACTAGAATACCAATCCGTTGCGCCACTTCATAAGCGTTTTTCTGAGGCACGACGATAATCCCAAAATGTTCTCTATTCTCCTCTATATATTGGAGATGCAACCGCTCAAAATTGACACAGTTATGTGTCAGAATACATCTGCCTACAGAAGTTGCGAATTCAAGTTGCTCACGGTCAGTTTTGCCGAGGGTTGTTTGTTCAGGAACAGTTGTGATATCCAAACCGCGTGATCGCAACAGTGTAGCAACCAACGCTGACATATCCTCATCGTTGTAAAGTGCAGCAAAAACCGTCACGATGTGCCCAATATAGCTTTTACAGATGGATGTATTAATTCATCGGGTACTCGGTTTCGCTCAATGTATTCATTAATCTCTGCTTGATGATCGAGATAAAAACTCAAGGCATCAAACACTTGTGCCAGCGTAAGATGTGGCAAATGGTTCAGGATTTCTTCTGGCATAATCCCCAATCGCCACAAACCGACAATGGCACGAACAGATGTCCGAGTACCTATAATAATTGGCTCTCCGCTCAAAATTTCAGGGTTACGGGTAACGTAGCGCGAGGAGGTTTCAGCAAACATAGAACGAATCACTCAGCAAAACTGGCGTTGACTTTAGTTTAGCAGTATTTTTACTTAACAGTTTTACACAAAAGTATAAAACTTCAGTAATAATCATGGTGTTTAATTTTTAAATTTATGTGACATTAGTTTTGAAAGGTTTTAACCTTTTTCATAGTAGCTAATTATTTACAATTTATTGTATCAACTATTATGAAAAAACCTTTTCAAAAATTATTAGAAGTTAAAAAAGCGGCATCTGATGAAATAAACAGACTGTTGCCAAGTGATGAAGGAGAAAGATGTATGCTTGAGTTAGTTCTCGAAAATACAGAAGTGAACATTTCATTACTTAAAGATATGATATAACTTTTAATAAAAATCTAAAATATTAACGTACCAGGATTTATCCTGGTTTTTTTAACTTCCCCATTCTCCCCTCAATTTCCTTCAAGCCCTCCCGTCAATTCTTACCCCAATATCCTGTCAAGACTCCAGATGCTGCTACAGCAAACCGTGGTAAGGGAGAATGCTGGACATTGTGAGAAGGGAGTAAGGAGGCAACCATTCACTCCCCTAAATATCAACGAAAAATCAAGGATTTAGGCAATTTTCTTGAGGAATGAATAACTACATTTACTCAATTAATAAAAATATTTTTATTTATAAAATATGGAAATTTATAACTTGCTTGAAATGGTTAAGTATTCAACCAATTATCTTGATTATATATTAATTATTATTTTTATTGCTAATATTATTTTAATATTTACATGGATGTTTATAATTTTTATACTACCTATCTTAAAAATAATTGAATTAAAGAATGGAAAAGAACCTTTTTTAAATCGGAATCTTGCATTATTTATATTTTTATTATCATTTTCAATTTCCTTAAAAGACCATTTTAAACGAACCCTTATTTATGCTCCTTCATTAGACCCATATTCTGTCAAAGTTTATCCTAATGACATATTTAATGTAATTAGATTATCGCTCCAGTATGATAATTCGTTATTTATAGTCAGTATTCTATTTAATATTTTTGTTTTTATATTGATATATAGGATGAAGTTTTTTAGGAAAAATAATATAAATATTTTTTGGCTTTTAATATTTTTCTTATCAAGTTTTGTAACTGTACCTTTTTCTATTATTGGCCTTAAAGTAGAACACGCAAAAGGTGATATCTTATCAAACGAAACTATTGATGAAATAACAGAAATAAGAGAAAAATGGTTTTGTAATCAAGTATTTAGTTCAGAACACCTTTTTCCAGCAAAGTCATTAGGTGAATGTCGAAGTACTCAAGGATAATGTGATCAAATAAAACGATTAAATCTATCTAATTCATCAATAGATCCCACCAGATTAAGCAAAGGAAAATTTGAATGTGAGGATAAAGGTTGGTAATAAAAAGTAACTCATTATTGTTACCCACTGCTGATTGCCTGCCCACTTTCAGCTCGTTGAGCGTACGATTGCACTTAACGGGGCAGATATAACCAATATCTTGCCAGAAAACTGCCCTATCGCCTCTCTCAAATCACTTCATCTGTCTGCCAAAAAGAAATTTGGGGTTAGTCCTCTAATTATCTGACTTAGCAGAGCTTGGTGTAATGCTTTCTCCGGCTTTAAGTACTTGCTCTGCGGTTAGCTGTAATTCTGGGAAGATAGTAGAAGCGCTCGCTGTGTTTCCTGCGAAGACAGTTTCTTCATAAAGCCCATCAACTAATGTTAATACAGTAACCTTGTTCGTTTGCGGGTCAACAATCCAATATTCAGCAATTCCCCTAGCAGCATACTCAGAACGTTTATAGCGGTAGTCCCGGTCTTCATTAGCTTTGCCAGGAGAAACGACTTCGATAACCAGCGCTGGAGGTGGCATATCCAGGGTAATTGTGGATCTTGTTGAGCCTTGTAAGGCTGTTGCTAATTCATCTGTCAGCACAACTAAGTCGGGAACGCGAGTTGTCGCACGAGAACCACCGACGACAATTTCAGCTTTGTTACTCAACTGATTGATTGGGACAAACTTAAGCAAATTTACTAGCAAAAACAGAGATATCTGAACATTTTTTGGGCTTTCAGGTGGCATTGCAACTAATTCCCCTGCCACCAGTTCATACTGGCTATCAGTGCCATCGTCATACTTCAAATATTCCTCAAGCGTTAGACGTTTGCCAGTGATTGCAGTCATATCGCGTAAAGGGGAGTTGCGTACTGAATAGTTTACTTCAATCTGGTAAAATCTCGTTGACTTCTGAAACTGACAAATCCACTGTTTTTGCTAAGATATACTCTGCCAATGCCTGATTAATTAGCACTTGATACCCCTGCTCACCTGCCTTGGCCTTGAAGTATTCCACAATGAAAGCATCTAGGAGGATATCGACACGCTGTTGACCCCGTTCAACAGGTTTTCCCCCAACCCGCAGCACTGCTTGTTTCATTTGTTCTTCACTCACTTCTGGAATGTCAGAAAGATCAATGTCCTCATCTTGCATTGCATCAATCCTCTGCCAATCAGTTTGAGAGGCTTTGAAAAAAAATGATTTGCTCACGTTTAGTTCCCTCCCTCATCGAAATTACACGAATTTCATCCCCAACTTCTGTATGGGCAATCACTACCACTCGCCTACGTAATAGTTCCAGTGTAATAAAGCGCTGTTCTCCATAAGCATAGCGCTCATCTTCAAACGTGAATGTTGCACCTTCAAAAACCTGGGAAGCATCCACGAAATCAAACCCGTGTTTGCCCAAATTTAATTGCCGCTTATTTTCATCCCAAGTGAACCGCATCAGCCAATTATATTTAGAACCACAGATAATACAATTCCTAATTTCTATTAAGAAAGTAAAATTTAATTTGGCAAGCCAGATTAAATATGTAGCCTTCTTTTTAAGAATTGATATTATTAATCGGTATTTATCTGTGGTTCCATTTTCATCCAATAGATTTTTGCAAGAGATTTAGTAAATGCCTGATTATTTAAAGCGATCGCTTCCTTAAAATTGCTGCAAAAACCGCAAATCGCTAGCATACAACCGACGAATATCATCAATTTGGTGTAACACCATTGCAAAGCGTTCTACACCAAAACCGGCGGCAAACCCGGTATAAACTTCTGGGTCATAACCCACAGATTTAAGTACATTTGGATCGACCATACCGCAACCCATCACCTCCAACCAACGCCCATTCCACTGCAAATCAACCTCAGCCGAGGGTTCAGTAAAGGGGAAATAACTGGCACGGAAACGAATAGGCAAATCGCCAAATATTGCTTGTAAAAATACCTTAATTGTGCCTTTGAGGTCGGTAAAAGTTAATCCCTCGTCAATTGCTAAAAGTTCTATTTGATGGAAAACCGCTGAGTGAGTGGCGTCTACATTATCTCGCCGATAAACTCGCCCTGGAGCAACAACCCGGATGGGTGGCTCCTCTCTTTCCATGTAGCGAATTTGAACTGATGAAGTATGAGTACGTAGGAGATTACCATCTGGCAGGTAGAAAGTATCCTGCATATCACGGGCGGGGTGGTCAGGCGGGGTATTGAGAGCCTCGAAATTATAATAATCTGTTTCCATTTCTGGCCCTTGAGCTACCGTATAGCCCATACCGACAAAGATATCTAGCGCCCGGTCAATAATGCCATTGAGGGGATGGATGCGACCTTGAGGGCGGTAAATGCCTGGCATAGTCACATCTAAAGTTTCAGCTTCTAGCTGTGCTTCGATTTGCGCGGCTTCTAGGGCGGCGCGTTGCTGGTCTAAACTAGTTTGCAGGGACTCTTTGACTGTGTTGGCGATCGCTCCAATTTTCGGTCGTTCCTCTGCGCTCATCTGCCCCATACTTCGCAAAAGTGCCCCTAGTTGCCCCTTTTTACCCAGATAGCTAACTCTGAGTTCTTCTAGGCGTTCTAGGGTATCGGCGGCTGCGATCGCTTGTTCTCCTTCTTGCCGCAGTGCTAAAAGTTGAGCTTCTAAATTGCTAGTCATTGGTTAATTAGTCATTAGTCATTAGTCATTAGTCATTAGTCTATAGTCCCAAGCTCAAGACTGCTCAACAAATCACCTGAGCATTGTGCCATTGCTGAAATCAAAGGTAAGAGTCAAAGCTAGATTTATGTTTACCAGTTTAGAGTTAATTGAATGTAGATATATTTTTTGTTCTATTGTGACCTTTGACATTGACAAATGAGCAATGACCAATCAAAAAGAAATAAGTCTGTAACAAGATCCCGCAGGGAACGCCTAAAGTCGAACTGGCAAACAGAACTTTAAAGACAAATGACCAATAACTAATGACTGATGACTATGAAATTACTGATTAGCAATGATGATGGTATTTCTGCCCTAGGTATTCGTACTCTAGCTAACTGCTTGGCAGAAGCAGGTCATGATGTGAACGTAGTTTGCCCAGATCGAGAGCGATCGGCAACTGGACATGGACTAACCATGCACCAGCCCATTCGCGCCGAAATTGTCGATGCACTTTTTCATCCTGCTGTCAATGCCTGGGCTTGTGATGGCACTCCTTCGGATTGTGTGAAATTGGCACTGTGGGCTTTGCTAGAGTCTCCCCCCGACTTAGTTCTTTCTGGCATTAATCAAGGTGCGAATTTAGGAACGGAAATTCTTTATTCTGGTACCGTTTCTGCGGCAATGGAAGGTTTAATTGAAGGCATTCCCAGTGTGGCGCTGAGTCTTACCAGTCACACCTCTAAGGACTTTCAACCTGCGGCTAATTTTGCCAGAATTTTAGTGGAGCAATTAGCACAAAAGCCTTTACCAGATTTGATGTTGCTCAACGTTAATATTCCCGCTGTGAAGTGGGAAGAAATTGCCGGAGCCACTCTTACCCGTCAGGGAGTGCGACGCTATATTGATGTATTTGATAAGCGAGTTGATCCCCGTGGAAAAACGTACTACTGGTTAACCGGAGAAGTAATCGAAGATGTGGAACCTCCATCAGGATTAAACTTGCCTCAAAACATACCCCTGGATGTACATGTTGTCCGTAAAAACCACATCAGTATAACGCCTTTACAATACAATCTCACCTACGCAACCGGACTGGATAAATTATCTCAGTGGGAATTTGGATTTCCTTGAATCATTTTATCTACGGGTAGCTATTTGAAGTTAACCAAATGCATTACAGGAAAATGTAGGCTATAAAGTAGGAGCACTCTTGAGATAACCGATATACATACGCAAACACAACTTGAAAATTGTGCTTTGTAGTACCTTATCCACTTCACAAAATCAGCTGTAAACAGAGTATGCTGTTTTACCAATAAATCACCCTCTGCTAAAAGCAGTGAGACAGCATAAACTTAGACAAAACAAGTGACAATTTTTTCGATTTATCGCCCGCTCAGTCCAGCAAGCCAACACCCATGTCTAGGATAGAGAAACAATTTACTGTGCAATTTTGGGGCGTTCGCGGTAGCATCCCCAGTCCAGGGCCACACACCGTCCGTTATGGCGGTAATACCCCTTGCGTTGAGATGCAAGTGGGCGGTAAACGCTTAATCTTCGATGCTGGTACAGGATTGCATGTTTTGGGGCAATCTTTGTTGCGCCAAATGCCAATAGAAGCTCATATATTTTTCACCCACTCGCATTGGGATCACATGCAGGGTTTTCCCTTTTTTAGTCCAGGATTTGTCAAAGGGAATAACTTTCATATCTATGGCGCGATCGCTCCCGATGGTTCCACCATAGAACAGCGGTTGAATGACCAAATGCTCCACCCAAATTTTCCCGTACCCTTGCAGATTATGCAAGCCAATTTAAATTTTCATGACATTCAATCAGGGCAACCAATATACATTGATGACATTACCGTAGAAACATCACCTTTAAACCATCCGGGTGAAGCTGTAGGATACCGAGTCAATTGGTTTGGTGGTGCTGCGGTTTACATTACTGATACTGAACATTACCCTGATCGACTGGATGAAAATGTGCTGTGGTTATCTCGTAATGCCGACATTTTGATCTACGATTCCACCTATACTGATGACGAATACCATAGTCCAAAATCTCCAAAAATTGGCTGGGGACATTCTACTTGGCAAGAAGCTGTAAAAATAGCAGAAGCAGCTAACGTCAAAACTTTAGTGATTTATCATCACGACCCTGCACACAATGACGATTTTTTAGATTGTGTAGGGGAACAAGCCGCGGCGAAATTTTCTGGTGCAATTATGGCACGTGAAGGAATGGTACTCCAGGTTCCCATCTCAGTTCCCTTATCAGAATCTTTTCCTGTCAGCAAGTTTTCTGGCTAAAGGTTGCGGTCGAAGCAATTGTAGATTTTAGATTAGATTGGTGATCAAGAGCTTTCAGCACGAGATCTGTCCTCCTCAAGGCGGTTTACCATAGAGTAGCTTCCTGCTGATAGCTAAAATAAACCTAAAATCCAGAATCCACGTGCTAAATCTGTCTCAAAATGGGTGTTCTGTGTGGGTTGCTTCTTCGACTGAACTGGCTCTAACACCAACCGCTGTTGCTCTTGGCAAGTTTGACGGTGTCCATCTTGGTCATCAAAGAGTAATTCAACCAGTTTTGCAGCAAGCAAGGAGACAAGAAACAGAGGAGGAAAAGGAAACAGAGGGAGAAGGGGAAATTGAAAGAGAAAGAAATTCTTCATTCCCGCCATCCTCTCATCCCCCCATTCCCTCCTCTTCTGCACCCCTAGTATCACCAAACGAACGTGTATACTCGACAGTTGTCACCTTTCATCCCCATCCACAGGAGTTTTTTACCGGACAACCCCGGACTTTGTTAACGCCACTGGATGAAAAAGTCGAACAATTGCGATCGCTTGGGGTAGAACAACTGGTACTGCTGCCTTTTGATAAAGAATTATCTGCTTTAACCCCCGAAGAGTTCGTAGAAAAAATTCTCGTACAACAACTTCGATGTCAGCAAATTAGTATCGGGGAAGATTTTTGTTTTGGTGAAAAACGCAGTGGTACAGCTAAAGATTTGCAATTACTCGCGGCCAAGTACGGTATTCCAGTTACTATCGTTCCCTTGCAAAGTTATACAGATGTATCCCCACAAAGCAGTGATGTTAACATTGCTCAAACACAGCAAGCGCGTATTAGCACTTCACTAATCCGCCAAACACTTGAGCGCGGCGACATTGAAAACGCAAATCTCTTACTAGGACGCCCTTACACCCTAATCGGTGTTGTTGTTCAAGGTCAACAACTGGGCAGAACTATCGGCTTCCCGACTGCCAACCTCCAACTCCCAAAAGAAAAGTTTTTGCCTCGCCAAGGGGTTTATGCTGTCCGCGTTTTCATTCTCGGTGAGCCACCAAATGCTAAACCAATCTTGGGTGTAATGAATATCGGCAACCGCCCAACTGTCAATGGTACTTATTCATCTGCGGAAGTGCATTTGTTTGAGTGGTCTAGTGACTTATATGGCAAAAAGCTGGTTGTGCAACTAGCAAAATTTTTACGACCTGAGCAAAAATTTCCTTCTCTAGAAGCCTTGAAAACACAAATTCAACTTGATTGCATTGCTGCTAAAGAAGTTTTTACAGTAAACAGTTAACAGTAAACAGTTAACAGTCAAGACAAAGCTAATTAGTGGCAGACGCTATCTGGCGAGTTTAAATCCCCCAACTGTTTACTGCTTACTGTTCACTGTTCACTGATTTGAGTGCTGAGTTTTGAAGTGCTGAGTGGGAACAATAAATCGGGTATGGGGCATTGGGGAAAGAGAAAGGGGGAAATGTAAAAATCATCCCTTTACCCTTTAACCTTTTCTCAATGCCCTAGTCTCCAATCCTCAATGCCCAATTCCTAATCCCACAGTGCATGAGAGAAAAAATTGACGCTTTAACACAAAATTTGGCTCGTACTATCGTTGGCAAAACCGAGGCCATACGTTTAGTGCTAGTAGCTCTATTAGGTGGTGGTCATGCTCTACTAGAAGATGTTCCTGGCGTTGGCAAAACCCTACTCGCTAAATCCCTGGCACGCTCTGTGGATGGCAAATTTCAACGGCTACAATGCACCCCCGATTTGCTGCCAACTGACATTACTGGTACTAACATTTGGAACCCAAAGAGTGGCGAATTTACTTTTCTTCCTGGGCCAATATTTGCCAATGTGTTGCTAGCTGACGAAATCAACCGTGCTACACCCCGCACTCAGTCAGCTTTGCTGGAAGTAATGGAAGAGTATCAGGTAACGGTCGATGGTGTTTCTCGTGCAGTTCCCCAGCCATTCTTTGTTATTGCCACCCAAAACCCCATTGAGTATCAAGGTACTTTTCCGCTGCCAGAAGCGCAAATGGATCGATTCATGTTGTCGTTAAGTTTGGGCTATCCTTCAGAAGCAGAAGAACTCCAAATGCTGCAAAGCCTTCAGAAGGGTGTTAAGGTTGCTGATTTACAACCTTGTATTACTTTGGCAGAAGTACAAGAATTACGTGACATCTGTTCTCAGGTAAGAGTCGCAGCCTCTCTGCAACAATACATCCTCGAATTGGTGAGGGCAACACGGCAAGATGAGGAAATCGCTCTTGGCGTTAGTCCGCGCGGCACAGTCGGATTGCAACGGGCTACCCAAGCACTAGCTTTTTTACTAGGACGTGATTACGCCATTCCCGATGATGTAAAATTTCTTGCTCCTCACGTTCTTTGCCATCGAATTATCCCTAGGGGAGGACGCAGTTCTCGAACTGTTGTTGAGCGATTATTGCGATCGCTTCCCATACCTTAATGTCAGAATTAATCTAAATCCTTATCCTGCTTCAATTTGTGCGTGTTAATGTGAACTCGATGACTAATGACCCATTTGCACAACTTGTAGGGCAACAGCAAGCTATAGAATTACTGACTCAGGCTGTTAGACAGAACCGGGTTGCCCTAGCTTACCTATTTGTGGGGCCAGATGGTGTAGGACGGAGTTTAGCGGCACGATGTTTTATAGAGTTGCTATTTTCTAGTTTTGTAAAGACGCAAGTAATTACGTCTTTACAAAACCGTTTACGTCAAGGCAATCACCCAGCTTTGTTATGGGTGCAACCAACATACCAATACCAAGGGCAAAGACTGACAGCAGCCGAAGCCGCAGAAAAGGGGCTGAAGCGCAAAGCACCGCCTGTAATTCGACTAGAGCAAGTTCGTGAAATTACCCAATTTTTAAGTCGTCCGCCGTTGGAAGCACCGAGAAATCTGGTAGTGCTGGAGGAAGCCCAAACAATGGCGGAAGCAGCAGCAAATGCCTTGCTGAAGACTTTAGAAGAACCAGGACAGGCAACATTGATTTTGATTGCACCTACACCTGAGTCTGTGTTACCAACTTTGGTGTCACGTTGTCAACGCATCCCTTTTTATAGCTTAGACACACAGTCTTTAACTCAGGTACTCACTCAAACGGGTCATCAGGAACTTTTGCAGCATCAGACAGTTTTGAGCTTAGCAGCTGGCAGTCCTGGAAGTGCGATCGCATCTTACGAGCAATTACAAGCCATTCCCCCGGAGTTACTTCAAAACCTCACAAAAGCGCCTTCATCGTACCGCAATGCTTTGGAGTTAGCTAAGAAAATTGATCAGGATTTAGATACAGAGGCACAACTATGGTTGGTCGATTATCTCCAACAGTATTACTGGCAACAATGGCATCAGCCCAAGATTATCAATCAATTAGAACAAGCTCGTAAATATCTACTTTTTTACGCCCAGCCACGACTAGTTTGGGAATGTACTCTAATATCATTGTGTCAAATTAATTACTAATTCGTATAATCTAGGACTTACGCACAGGTGACGGAAAAACTAACCGCAGAGGACGCAGCGAGAAGTCTGAGCGGAGCGCAAAGTCTGAGCGGAGGTTTCCTCCGATCAGAACTTTGTAAGAGAGGTTTCCGACGCTCGTTCGCTCTAAGCGTAGCCATGCCGCAGGCTTTACGCTGCGCTATCCGTTGGCGTAGCCCGCCAAGAGCGAAAAGTTCTGCGGAGAGAAGTTGCCATAGCGCAGCGTTAGCGAGTCATCGAGCGTCGGAGGGTTTCACTCCAAGCAAACTTCGCTTAGGGTTTCCCTCTCTTACGAGACGCTAACGCGAACCGCAGGAAACTTTTCAAGACAGGCATCAGAACTTCTCAAGACAGGGGTCACGGAGGAATGAGAGTTTGAGAGGGTTTTTGCGTAAGTCCTATAATCTTTGTTGTGCTAAAGATGGGGTGATAATAAACCACGTTCGCGCGGCGTCTCGCAGAGAAAACACGAAGACACGAAGAAACAAATAAAAGACAAAGGGATTTAAAGTTAGTCTCACCAAGGATTGAAGCTTAAGTGTTTCAAAAACAATTGTCATATAATCAAACTTATTACCTCACCTTAAGGGAGGTATTTTATGAAAGATTGTATGAGCAATAATTTATATCTAAAGAAGGAATTAATCGGCAACTGAATAGCGAGAATAAAGGTAGTTTTACCAAAGCCTTGTATGGGCTTGTAGGTTAATTATTCTGTTACTACTGATACTGAATTTACCTCCGTCTGTGGCGGGGGTCTTTTACTATGAAAAAACACGTTGCTAAGATGTTTTATCAACAAAAATTACGATCATCAGGAGCAATTTTATTTGCCTTTACTGCTACTTATAGCCTCTCAACAGTTTGTTTGATTATTCTGCCTGTACTTGCCCAATCATCAGGTGTTAGTACTTCTTTTCCCGTTCCGCAATCTGTTCCTAGTGGTACAGAAGTGCAGATAAATGGCACAACTAGCATGGAAAAGATTAATCAAGCACTAGCGGAGCGATTTAAAGCGAAGTTTCCTGATACAAACGTTAACATAGCATACGATGGCACAGATGCATCTTTAAAAGCATTGCCGAATGGCAAGATTGATTTGGCTGCAATTGGGCGATCGCTAACGCAAGAAGAGAAAGCGCGAGGGCTTGTAAGCACTCCCGTAACCCGTAATAAGATTGCTGTAATTCTGGGAAAGGACAATCCATATAAGAACAGCCTGACTTCTGAACAGTTTGCCAGAATCTTTCGGGGGGAAATTACCAACTGGTCACAAGTTGGCGGTTCTCCCCAAGCAATTCGTTTGATTGATCGCCCAGAAAACAGTGATTTGCGGCGCTCATTTCAGAATTATCCAGTTTTTAAGACAGCAGCATTTCAAACGGGTGCAAATGCCGTTAGATCAGAAGATAGCACTGAAGCAGTTATTAATAAACTAGGAACAGATGGCATTGGATATGCGATCGCAGATCAAGTAATTAACAATCCTAATGTGCAAATTGTCCCGCTACACAATGTTCTTCCAACAGATCCCCGTTATCCATTTTCCCAGCCTTTGGGATATGCTCACCAAAGACCGATTACAAATCCGGCAGCACAAGCATTTTTAGGCTACGCAACTGCTCCTGAGAATCAGCAAATCGTGGAAGAAGCTAGGGTTGCAAATGCTATCGCTACTCCTGCTGCTGTCTCTATTCCTACTACAACAACAGCAACTAGATCTAGGGATGAATTCCCTTGGTGGATATTATTATTACTTCCGTTACTGGGTGGATTATTGTGGTGGTTGTTGAGTCGGCGCACACATACCACTACTTCCGCCCCTGCTCCCGTACCTCTTCCTGTCCGACGAACTCCAGAGAGTCGGATCATCCTCACACCCAGAAATTGCCAGGATGCCTATGTTTATTGGGAAGTTCCAGATGAAGTCAGACAAGACTTGCAACGGCTAGGTGGACGTAATTTGAAAGTACGTCTTTACGATGTCACCGATATTGATATGGATCATCAAACGCCGCATAGTATGAAGGAGTTTGATTGTAATGAACAGGCCCAAGATATCCACATTCCCATCGCATTAGACAATCGTGATTATATTGCTGAGCTTGGTTATATGACCAATAGCGATCGCTGGGTAGAAATTGCTCGTTCGTCTCATGTGCGTGTTCCCGCCTGCGAACCTGTTGGTGCTATCCCGCTGACAACTGCTGGAGTAACCACAGGTGTTGCTGCTAATTCTTTAGTGAGCGATCGCCCTAGAATCACAAAAGATGAAAGTCGTTTAATCCTAGTACCCCGCGACTCCAGAGATGTTTATGCTTACTGGGAAGTTCCAGAAGCACAAAAGGCAGAACTGCGACGACAAGGTGGACGCAAGCTGGCGCTTCGTGTTTACAACACTACAGGTATTGATCAGCAACGGCTACCTGCTCGCAATTTTCGCCAGTTTGACTGTGATGAATCAACATCCGATTTACATATTCCCATTACTGAAAGCGATCGCGACTATGTCGCAGAATTGGGCTACGTCACTGACGATGGTCGTTGGCTAGAACTTACTCGTTCAACGCCGCTAAAAGTTCCATCTACTCTCTCAGTGAACAATGCAGCCAGGCCTTTAACGTAGGCATGGACTAAAACTCAAACTTAGTCTTCTTGAGAAGACTTGCGCTATTAGCCTGAGAATTCATTCTCAGGCTGATGTTGGCACTTGAGCATACTCTTTATTAATCTTGATTGAGGACATTAATCATGGGACTTTTCTTTGATGTTTTGAGTGCAATTAACAATCCCAATCAACAGGGAAGTGTTGCCCAGTTAGAGTCAATAATCAACTCAATGCAGCAAGTAATAGTTAGTCGAGGAATTCAACCATCTCAAGTACAAAATGTCATGTCAGTTTTGGGTAATGTGCTTCGTCCTGCGCTCAAGCAACAGCAATCAGCCCTTGGTAGCAATCAGTTCCAGAATCTCATTGGTCAAGCTGCGGGTAGTGGCATGGGTGCATCTGGATTACAATTGCTGACACCTCAGTTACAGCAGCAAATTGTGCAAACTGTTTCTCAAAGAACCGGGCTAAGTCCGAATGTGATTCAAGCCGCTTTGCCAACACTAATTTCAGGAGTTTTAGGCCTGTTGAATATGGGTTCTACGACTGGTAGCCTTGGTTCAAATCCACTGTTAAATAGTTTTTTGGATAGCGATCGCGATGGCAATACAGACATGGGTGATGTTCTAAAATTTGCCAATCGTTTTCTTAATCCACAAACTGCATAATTTCAGTGCTGAGTCCTGAGTGCTGTTAGCGGTAACAAGGCGTTTAGCCCGTCCTGAGTAACAAGTTTCTCCTCTGCGCCTCTTGCCCTCTACTCCCCCAACGCATCTTTATGGCCTTACAATAATGACTTGGCGGTGTATCTCAATCTGAAATGAACCAACATCAGAAGTCAACGGTCGTAATTACGGGCGCATCATCGGGAGTAGGTTTGCAGGCGGCGAGAGCTCTTGCCCAAACTGAGCAATGGCATGTAGTAATGGCCTGTCGGGATCTGGCGAAAGCAGAAAAAGCTGCTCAATCTGTAGGAATGCCGAAGGATAGCTATACAATTATGCTTCTCGACGTGGCTAGCTTAGAGAGTGTGCGACAGTTTGTCAAGAACTTCAGAGAAATTGGCAGGCCTCTAGACGCTTTGGTATGCAACGCCGCGATTTATATGCCTTTGTTAAAGGAGCCATTGCGAAGCCCAGAGGGATTTGAGTTGAGCGTTGCTACAAATCACCTCGGTCATTTTCTGCTGTGTAATCTCATGCTTGAGGATCTGAAGCAGGCATCAGTTTCAAAGCCGAGATTGGTAATTTTGGGAACTGTCACCCACAATCCCAAAGAGCTTGGGGGGAAAATTCCGCCGCGTCCAGATTTAGGAGATCTTAAAGGCTTTGAAGCGGGATTTAAGCAACCAATATCAATGATTGATGGCAAAAAATTTGAGCCTGTAAAAGCTTATAAGGACAGCAAAGTTTGTAATGTGCTGACTATGCGTGAATTGCATCGACGCTATCACGAATCCACTGGGATTACTTTCAGTTCTCTGTATCCAGGATGTGTTGCAACAACAGCCTTATTCCGAAATCACTATCCCCTGTTTCAGAAAATATTCCCAGTTTTCCAGAAGTACATTACTGGTGGCTTCGTATCTGAAGAGTTGGCTGGGGAGCGAGTCGCAGCGGTGGTTGCCGATCCAGAATATAGCCAATCTGGTACGTATTGGAGCTGGGGGAATCGGCAGAAAAAAAATGGTAAGTCGTTTGTTCAAGAGGTTTCAAAGGAAGCAAGCGATGATGATAAAGCCAAACGCATGTGGGATCTGAGCGAAAAGTTGGTTGGACTTGCCTAGTGAGACAAAATTGTTAATAATTCACAAATTCTCACAAGAAGCAAGACTAATTCGGTATGAACTTAAAATATAACTTTCCTTACTTTCAAGGAAGTTCTCTTTCTGAGATTTTTGCTCAAGACATCACAGATGCGCGTTATGCGTTCATCTTAAATTACCCGGCGACTGCCAGTTGGGCTGCTTACCCTAATACGAAAAAATACTTTATTCAAGATGGCAGTGATGAAGCTAGTAAAACATCCTACGATAAGATTTGTCAGAAAGAACCTTGGAAAAATCTAGCTGTACTAGGCGATGCTATTCCAGGAGTTGTCATTAGTCCACCGCGAAAATTGCTGGTTGACTACTGGCGGAAGCATTTTGGTTTTAGCTATACCAACATGGAGGTGATGCAGCGTTCGCTTTATCTGGATGATCTCAACCAAAGCGAACGCTTTGACAAACTCCTGACTCTATTTCCTTTTGATAGTCTGCAAACAGAAAAACACGCTGTAGATCCAGACACTCACTACCATTTGCTAGACAAAGCGACGCTAGTCGAGTTGGGAGTCCAATGCCCAAAATATGAAAGTTATAATCTTCATCAAGTCAGTCTCGAAGATATTCAGTTACCACAATTCCCATACTTGATCAAAACATCTCACGGACTCTCAGGAGAAGGCACTTATATTATCAAAAGCGTTAGTGATTTGAACTACTGCTTTGAAGAAGTGAGGAAATATCTTGAGATTAAATTGTTGAATACAATTATTGTCTCGGAGTTTATTAAAAATACTGTACAGAATTACTGCGTACAATTCTATGTTAGCAAGGCGGGAGAGATAACGCTCATCGGCACTACAAGCCAACTCGTCACCCCAGAAGGTAACTATTTAGGCGGACTGATTCACTACCGCCAATTCGACATGAGCAGGTTCTTTGAGATGATTGCCGCCATTGGTCAGTATGCTTACCAGCAGGGTTATTTTGGTATTATTGGCTTCGATGTGCTAGAAGATCAAGACGGACAGCTTTATGCGATCGATGCCAATTTTAGAGTTAATGGCTCAACTCCACTCTGCTTGCAACGCCATACCCTATTAGGACTAGGAAAGGAAGTTGCTAAATATTCGAGTAGTTATCGCATGGCTGGAGCTTTGGACTCAATTCTAGTAACCTTAAAATCGGAACTTGATCGCAAGGATTTTATCATTCTGTCAGCTCAAGAGTCGGTTAAATACGGAACAATCTACACTGATATTTACGGCATTGTTGCTGGAGAGACGATCAAGGAAATGAAGCACACTGAGAAGATTTTATATGATAAAGGATTACGGTGGTTTGGTTAAAGAGCATTTACCAAATTCTGGCAAGTACTTACTTAACGTTATAACTGTATTGTTCTATGGATTTTCTTCATCTTCAACTGCATTTTGTTCATACTCAGTAATGATGTTCCTGATGTCATCTGCTGCGATATCAGCTTGTTCAGATTTAGTGTAAATAGTTAGAAGAATGATACCAGTTGCCGTATTTCGGACTCGCAATTTAAAAACTGCATAACCAATACTAGATATCTGATCTCCAGGTAACTCACCCCGTTCAAGTTGTGTGATTATGGGTTGTATATCATTATGAATACTTCGATATTTTTTAGCAAGGATGCGTAGATTTCGGTTGAACGTTGGCGCGGCTTCAACTTGAATGAACGGTTGCTCAGACATCCTCCAATCCTTCCCAAAGTTGAGCAACAGGAATCGTTTTTCCAGTCATCGCCTCATGCCAAGCTTGACGAAAATCTTCTATAATCCCTTTTTTCGATTTATCATTTTCATCGATTCCTGCTTCTTCTGGGATGAGGACAATCACTTCAACACGACTATTTTTATCTGTGATTAAGGGGTGATCTAAAGTAAGTTGCCCATGCTCATCAATAGTTGCCATAACTTTAATTGCTTTCATTATTGCTCCAAATCTTTATTAGGTAGTGGCTAGGTTAATGCCTAAAGCTTTAAGTTGCTGGTTCATCCAAGTCTTTGCTAGGCTTTATCGGTTTCAGTGGCTTGTTCTACATCCTATTTTAGCAATTTCGAGCAGTTGGTTGGATTTGTGTTTAAGCTCAAATGATGATTTCATCTGGATGCAAAATTATCATCATCTGTAGTATCAGATAATGTTTTACTCATCTTAGTTACTGGAACAATTATGCAACTTCTTAATTGATGAGGTGCTCTTTGGATGGCAATAAATCCCAGTCGCAAATAAAATCCTTCAGCATAAAGACTAGCGGTTGTAATCACTTTCTCGATACCGCGATTAGTTGCTTCGTCGCAAAAATGCTCAACTAGAGCGCGTCCTATTCCCTTACCTTGATATTTAGGATGCACATATAGTCCGATAAGTTCATCTACCATGTAACTAGCAAATCCTGTGACTATATCACGCTCGACAGCAACCCAGAAAGTTTCGACTTTCATACTTCTCAAAATATTTGCACCATCGGGCTTGTCACGGTAATTTCGCCAGGCTAACAGTTCTTTCTCGGTGTATAAAGTTGGAGACAGAGCTTTAATGGCAGCAATATGAATTGCACTCATTTGCCATGCATCTGTTTCTTGGGCAGGTCGAAGAGATATTTTGTTAGCGCTCATATCAGGACTAGCATTGAGGTTACATGCCTGTTTGACCTTTTGATATAAGGATATCAAGTTTAGGAGATGCAAGATTCAGATTCCCAGCTTTTATAAAAAGTCGGAAATATTGTTGTTCAGTTTGGGGAGAACTGCTGTTAAAAGGGGGTTGTGGATTATATTTGATCGCTAGTTGAATTGTTTAGGCGTAGGCGTAGCCCGTTGTAGACATCGCTTCTTTGAATAACTCGTTTATTCCCGATGTTACTCCTCCACCTGTAATCTGAATCTGCGATCAGTGACAACCTTTTGAGCAAATAAGATACTCAACACATAAACTACGGTAATTTTATTATCTAAATGTATAATACTTTCTAATTATCACTAATCCTATCGGAAAACCGTATATTATTGATAAAGCAACAAAATAGTTAATACTCAGCAAGCAAATTCAGAAGTAATCAAGCGATCGCTTGAGATTTCTGTCACATATTGCTGTGCTTGTGTAAATAAATTCTCAAAGCTTGGTTATAAAAGCATTTGCCAAGCTAGACGACATCAGAAAGTCAAAAGGAGTGAATGTGATCAACGCTATACGGATTAATGAAAACTTGACGACAACAGGACAAGTAATACCACAACAGGTCAAGCAAGCTATCCAAGAAGGTTTTAAATCGGTTTTGAATCTGCGATCGCCGGACGAGCTAGGATTTGTCAAGGATGAGCAACAGGTAGTTGAAGCGTTGGGACTACATTATATTAATTTTCCGCTCAAGCTAGAAGCATTGAATGAGGAGTTAATTACCGACATCCTCACGATACTAGAACAGATGCCTAAACCAGCCGTTGTGCATTGTGCAGCAGGTATGCGCTCAACTGGAGTTGCGCTTTTAAGTATAGCTATCCAAGAAGGATTAACACCAGAGCAAACCTTTTCAAAGGCTCGGAATCTGGGTTTTGGTTATTTTGAACACGTTAACGTTAATCCGCGGTTGAAGCAATTATTTGTGGATTATGTTAACAAACACGCGAAGATTGCTATGCATAGTCGCTGATTAGACTTATTGCAGAAGTGGCGTAAAGTCTCAACAACTGCCTAGGAGTGAATTTTATCTCTCATAGCTAAAGTCTTCTAAAGAAGATAGAGTCAGGGCACAATATATTGTGCTCTCACAATGACTATATTCCAAGCATTTGGAATTTACTATCAAACGTTCTTGGTAATTATTTTAGTAGAAACAAGTTAATAATAATCTTCGATTGTATCTGTTGACAGAGTTTGAATCAGCACTGAGTCATGCTGTAGATAGATTGAAACTAAAGGAGAAAATATCCACAATAAGTTTATAAATCTTAATAATTTTTGAGTATTAGATGAATATGTGTCTGATTTCCTGGAGTTGGAAAAATGGTTTTTATGGAGAGTAAGCGCTTAATTTTTGTTGCTGACTTTCCGGCTGTACAACTCCAAAAGGACTTTTCCCATTTAGTTCAAACACTGCCATCACAGTATTGTGAAGTCTGCGTGATTGTTCCAGTTTGTAATGAAGCGCAGACATTGACAGCAACTCTTACGGCTTTGCTAGACCAGGTTGATCTAGAAGGACAACGTTTAGATCTTAGACGCTACGAAGTAATTTTATTGGCAAATAATTGTAGTGATAATTCAGCTGCGATCGCTCGAAATTTCGCTCACAAACATCCAGACTTAGCGTTGCATGTAGTTGAAAAAACTCTACCTCCTGAAGAAGCTTACATCGGTCGAGTGCGCCAGATTTTGATGGATGAGGCATACCGCCGCCTGTGTAGTTTAGGGCGTAAACGAGGGATAATTGCTTCAACCGACGGCGACTCACAGGTTAGTCCAACTTGGATTGCTGCTACCCTATACGAAATCGCCTGCGGTGCTGATGCTGTAGGGGGACGAATTATCACTGATCACAGTAGTCGTGCGGCTTTAGACCCTTACGCCAGAGCTTGCTATCTGCGTGAAGTCGGCTACCGCTACTTAATTGCTGAATTAGAAACTTATCTCGATCCCAACCCTTACGACAGCTTTCCCCGCCACTATCAACACTACGGTGCAAGTTTGGCAGTAACAGCCCAGATGTACGCACTAGCCGGCGGCTTATCACCCGTGCGAACTCCTGAAGATGTAGCATTTTACCGTGCTTTAGTCCGGGTAAATGCTCGTTTTCGCCACAGTCCACTAGTACGTGTAGTAACTTCAGCAAGACAAACCGGACGCACAGATATTGGTTTGGCGAACCAGTTAAGTAAATGGGCACAAATGGGGCAACAACAGCAATCATTTTTAGTAGAACCAGCTGCGGCTATTGAAACTCGTTTTGCTACACGTCGCCAATTACGAGTGATGTGGTGGTGTGTTCTCAATGGCTATCAGCCAACTCACAGGTGTGTTGTATCTTTGGCAGATACGCTAGGAGTTTCATTCCAATGGCTTGTTCAAAAAATCAGGCGACCTTATACCTTTGGTGAATTGTTAGAACAAGTTGAACAACGTCAGCAAGAAGAGGGAATTTGGTCTTCTCGCTACAAAAACGTGAAGATTGAGCAAGCAATTCAAGATTTGCGATCGCGTCTTGAACTTTTGCGTTTGGGGTCTTCTAATAAACAAAGGCATAAATTACTAAAAAGGGGAGGATTTTAACTTGAGAAAGCGAACGTTTACACTCCTCCCTGCCAGACAAAAATCGTTAAATCTAGAGGTCTTCTGCCAATCAACTTTGATTCGCACTGCCGCTACCCGTACTGATAGTTGACGGCGGGCAATTTCTGGCGGTGGTTCTACAACATATTGCCCAACTTCAACGCGACCTGTACCTGCTCTGATTGTCTCTACTCGTCCTTTCCATTCAACATTATTTGAGTTATTGAGGTTGATTTGAGCTTCTTGTCCAACGACCAATTTATTAGCATCAGCCTCATTTATGAATGCCTCTATCCAAAGATTCTGACAGTTGAGTAACTGAATAATCGATTTATTAGCTTCGACTATTTCCTGTGACTGGGAATCAATTGACCAGATCACACCTGTTGTTGGTGCTAGAACCAAGACATTTTGTTGAACCTGCAATTCTTTACTTGTAATGGATAACTGTGATTGAATACTCTGGATTTGTTTTTCGAGGTTTTTTTGTTGTTGCTTTAGGTCTACTAACTCTACATTAAGTTCGAGAACGCGAGTTTCAGGATAGCTTAAGGTGCGAGTTCCTTCTAGCTGAACTCCGGCTTTCGTTGCTTTTAAATTGAGTTTGGCTTGCATAATTTTTGATTGAGCTTCTTTGACAACAGCAGATGCTTGCTGGGCTTCTGCAATTTGGTTGTCGGCTTTGGAGATGGTTTCTGCTCCTTCCTGAGCTAAGCTAGCAAAGCGCTGAGCATCGGCAAGCGCTACTTTTTCTTTGGCCCGAGCACGAGCAATTTCTCCTTCATATTGTTTTATCTGTTGATCGGCATAATTGAATTGAAGCGTTTTCTGCGTAACTGTTTGCTGTTTGAACAGATTCATCAGTTCAGTTCGATTTTGAATTTGCTGTTTTACCCCAGAGATTTGCTGTTGAACATCCTGTAGGCGAGTTTCTAATTGTTGCTTGTCAACTTTGAGAACTGACACTCGTGGATTTTCGACAGTAGATTTAATTGTGCCGATTTGTGTACCTTTCTCAAGTTGGTTGCTCAACTTAATTTTCTCGCTGTTCAACTTTAGCTCGCCTGGGATGGATGCTCGCACAAAAATGATTTCACCGTTAACAAAAGCTTGTACACTACGAATTTGAGAAAAATTGCGTCTCAGCCTAACTCCAATAATAGCCAGACAGCTAAGGACTAGAATCGAAATGATAATTTTTCCTGAAGCTGTTTTAATTAATTTCATGAAACAAATGGCAGAAAAGATTTTTAGTTTTCTAAATACTATTTAGATTATTTAGGATATTTAGGAAACCAGCCTCCACTATGTAACAGGACATAATTTCATTCCGTAAGCAACAAACAAAGCATACGGCAGCCTCATGAATCCCAGGTAGCTCCATAAGCTGGAATACCTTTCCCCAAACAAGTCTTGACCACCTTTTTAGTAACCGCTTCATTAGATACACAAAACACAGCTTGCGCCCTAAAATCTTGAACGGCACCAAGAGCTAGCTGCTCTACATTTGGTCTACCGTGAATTCCTGTATCGAAAATATTGCAACGTGGATGAGAATCAAGCAAAGACCAAAGCTTTTTGCCGTAAGTTTGTTCGTGTTCGTTAGCAATCCATACAATACAAAGTTTATGACTATTTTCTATTACATGAGGTATAACTGGTGCAATTCCTGCTCCAGTTGCGATTACAACTACTCGTGAATAAGCGTTAATTGAGAACATAAAACCAGGAGGTTTGACTCGACGAACCCATAGTCGTTTGGGCAAATTTCCTTTTTCAACTTGCCGAATCAAATTTTTAGTCCAGTCGCCTACCGCGCCGATTATTAAATGAATTTCTGATTCTGCCGTTTCTTTGCTGAAACTCGTTCCTGCAACAGAAAAGGAATGCCATTCAATACCATCTAGACTAATTCGAGCAAATGTCCCTACATCAGCCTTTCCAGGAAGAGTTACAACTAAAACCCCAACAGATGGACAATCCATCCTAAAATTATCAAAACACTGCACACTTATCCAAGGTAAAAATATACTGAAAATCATCAGCGCGATCGCGAGTAAAACTGGATTAGTTAATAAAGTTTCTAGAGGATAAGCTTGGTTGAGAGCGATAATAAATTGAAATCTAATTTGATGCAAGACGAGAATACTCAAACACGACCATCCTAGATAGCGATGACTTATTTCAAAAGTGTCATGGAACTTATGACGGAATGGGGGAGTAGCGGTAAGGATAATAATAAATAAAAGTGTTAACAATATAGTGGATGTAACTATTGATATAGGATCGCTGGATGTAACCATTGATAGAGGATCGCTTGGGTTTCCTAACTGCTGCAATACATCAACAATTAGCCACAGAAAACCCCAAGTAGCACATGAGGCGTGAACACCACCGATGTAATGAACACCACTATTAAGATAGTATTTGCCATAAACAATTTTTACCGAAGTCCATACTGCCAAACGATACAATAAATGCAAAATCAGTTCATTACGGACTAAAATAGCTACTAGTATATTGCTGACGCTAAAAATTGCCGTTGAAATGTCAGTCAAATATATTGTTTGGTAAAAAATATCTAAAAGTAAAATATTGACTAAGGAAACTAAAATCCACCAAAAAACATGCATATTAAAGTTTTGCTTGAACATAAATCTGTCTTTTGAGGTCAAGTTCAAATAACACCCCAGCTAAATTAAAGGTAGGATAGCATTTTAATTAGAACAATATATAAAATAGTTTCTCCTAAGGCGTTTCTAAGCGAGCTTTTCTTCCGGCTACCTTGGCTGTTTGACGTGATTTCTTGACTCAATGATGGTCTCATAGATAGCGGTGAAGTTGGCAGTAAGGCTTCAAAGGCTTTACGGTTCAGTCAGGCCATAGTATAGATCTCAATCATCGGTATTGCTTGAGAAGACATTTTGTCTATACTCGATAATTATTTTACATAACCTGCCATCAAAAATATCGTTAAAGAGAGTAATTCTGACAAAAATCTCTCTTTAGATTGATTAAAAAATTTTTTATTTTTACTAAATAAAGTAATTTGTATAAGTGCGTACAAAAGCTACTTATGTGGTTTATTAGCAAATATGTAACAAAATTTTAAATTCCACCCACTTACAGCCCCTTTGCGCCTCATTACTCAAAATTGCCCAGTTGGGGGTGCTTTCACGGGATGTGAAAAAAAAGCGGTTCGCGAAGATTGTTCGCGAATCAATCAACTAATATTTCTTGTATTTAATTTCAAACTCGCTCGAACAGGTCAAGTCGATATTCTTCCTCCCGTTGACCTTTTAAATGTCGCAGTTTATTTGGAGTCAACTCGAAAAATGATTCGTGAACTTCATCCCCACTTAAAGGATAATCACGAGCATACAGTGTCCAATGAACTAATAGTAAATGTCCTCCCGGTTCCAGGTGTTCCAGAATGCGCTGCTTTGCTTTTTTCATGTCTTCCCAACTCCAGTAGTAACCAACTTCTGAGACTAGGGTCAAATCAAACATTTCATCAGGATATTGCTCTGGGACGCGCATAATTTCAAAACGGACTTGCTCTAATCCTTTGCAGCGTTCAATGGCTTTATCTTGTGCTAATTTTGACACGTCAACTGATAGCAGCGAATCACAACGCTTTTGCAACTTCTGCGTCAAAACGCCAATGGAACCACCAATTTCAAAAGCAGACCGATAGCGTTCTTTGGGCAAAGATGCGATTGTGGCAGCATATTTGTTAGCTTCGTATTCGCTTGTTTCAAACTTCCACGGATCAGGGTCTTCGCTGTAGAGTTTATCGAAATAACTAGGTGGTAAAGAATCAGGTTGTAATGGGTTCATCGGGTTTCTTCTAAATAAACTTCCCAAGGATGAGTGAAATTTGCTAACATTTCGGCAGTTAGACGAAAGCCTTCTGGATCATCATCAATTAAGTCTGTAATTTGGGAACGGTAGGTAGCGATCGCCTGCTGTTTCAACTCCACTACTGACGCCGTATGCAACCGCCAAGCTGTCACTTTCAGAGTTTCTGGTAGGTTCTCCCGCTGCTTTTGATCCCAGTCCCAAATCGGATACTCAATCAATCGCGGACATAGGTGCAATTCAACTAGTGCGGTGTGAATTAACTTCCAGGTGGCTCGGTGATCTGGGTGAGGATCGTATCGCCACGGTAAAAAGATAATTTGCGGGGATATTTCTGTTAAATAAGTACAACAATTTACTATTGCACTTTTATACTGGGCTGAAATTGAGCCGTCTTGCATTCTGTAAAAGGTAACAGCATTCGCCTCTACTCCCAGAACTGAGAGCGCCGAGAGTGTTTCACTTTCCCGCAACGCCCGGAGTGCAGGCGCGGGATATTTCAGTGAGCGAGGGTGTGAAAGCGTACCGTCACTGATGACAAAAACTCGCACATCACAATTTAAAGAACGCAGCATAGCGATCGCACCACCACAACCCAAAGTTTCATCATCTGGATGAGGTGCAACGACTAACACCGGACTACAGGCGATATCCTTGATTGGATAGCAGGGCAAAACGCTAGGATTGTTTAACGGTGATGCAGTATTAACCTGTTTATTCATCATTCCAAAGCATGTAAGCAGGATTACTTTGCCCTAATACATACTCTCCAACATTTGCCAACGCTGCATCAAAAGCAGGTTGACGCAAGTAAAGGGTTAAATCTCGAATAATGCGCTCCATTGGATTTGGTGGTAACAACCCGCGAGTTCCAACAGAACGCTCACATAACTGCATCACGTCAATGCAGATTTGTTCAATTGCCGTCCGTACCATGTTTGCATAGGCAACAAGTTGGTTAGCTTGGGGGTTTGGTATTGTGGGATTACCACCAAATATAGGTGCATACGCGGCTACCACATCCGCAGCCCCCCGCAACCAGAGATTACCACTTTCAATAGCGATCGCCATTCTGCCCAGCCGTTCTTTTTGGTATGGGTCATTTGTATATTCCAACTTCTGGAGATACAGGCGAGTTAAGTCAAACAGTGCTTCCGCCCCACCTAGTTGCACCGCAGCAAACCGAATTACTCCAGCGGATAACCAAGGTTGTCTGTAGTAGTCCCCTGGCTGGCCAATTAATGCGCTCTGCTCTAACTCAACATTGCTAAAATCTACTTTATAGCTAGCAGTTGCTCGCATTCCAGAAGGTTCCCACCAACTAGGATCACTAACTGTCTTGACTTCATCCATCGGCACAATGCACATTTGCCAACTACCATCAGGTAGCGCTCCATTCACAAAGGGACGCTCAACATAGCCAGCCCCAGAACAAAAGGTTTTGGAGCCTTCTAGTCGATATCGTCCGTTTTCAAGAGGAATAATCTTGACACCATCAGAAGCTTCAGCATTCCAAACTCCAAAGATTTTGTAGCGATCGCGAGCATCATGGGTATAGTCTGCGATTTGTTCTCTGCTACCAAAGGTCTGAATCAGTTGCAAGGCGTTGACGTGCCCTTCATAAATTCGACCAACCGCTAGATTACCACGCCCCATCTGCTTCAGCAGCATCAACATTTCATGAGTCACCTTGGCATCAATTCCTGCACCCCACCCGCCTAACTCCCAATGCAATGGTGCAGCCAACAACCCAGCTTCAGCAATCAGTTCAAATTCACGTTTAGGAAAAGCGCCATTATAATCTATAGCGGTAGCATTAACTGCACAATAATCAGCAATTTCAGAAGCACGTATCAACGCAAGAGTAACCCTTGAATCATCTTGCCAATTCTGGATGACGACATCCTTTGATAATTGAGTAGTAATAGTCAGCTCCTCTAGTTAATCTTTCTTCATAATTATTAATTGAAGATAATAAAATTAAGTCAGCTAATACCTCTATCTTCTGCGTGATTTTACGCTCATCAAAAGGAGAGAAAAATCAGTAAACAGTAAACAGTGAACAGTAAACAGTGAACAGTTGGGGGATTTAAACCCGCCAGATAGCGCCTCTGCCACTAATCAACTTTGGGTTATTAGTTTTCAGTTGCAAGTGAGCGCCCCCTTTAGTAGTTTCCCTGAAACCCAATTATGTTTACTGTTTACCGTTTACTGTTACCCCTTTAGTAGTTTCCCTGAAACCCAATCATGTTTACTGTTTACCGTTTACTGTTACCCCTTTAGTAGTTTCCCTGAAACCCAATTATGTTTACTGTTTACCGTTTACTGTTAACTGTTAAATAACGCTAACAGAGCGACGGAAACTGTCGCCTTGACTTTTTGCAAACGAGGCTATCTATTTATCCCTTCCCCCTTCTTTTTTTTTGCGTATGACCAACTACTTCCGCTCCAATATTGACGCAATGGCTAGCTATGTTCCCGGTGAGCAACCCCAGCGCGGCACACAGTTCATCAAACTCAACAGCAATGAAAACCCTTATCCTCCTTCTCCTGCGGCTTTAGCCGTACTGCAAAATATTGATGGGGAGTGGTTGCGACGATATCCAGAACCGTTTGGCGGGGAGTTTCGCCAAGCCGTGAGTCAAGTTTTAGGAGTTCCTAGTGATTGGATTATTGTCGGAAATGGCAGCGACGAATTGTTGAGCGTGGTGATTCGAGCCTGTGTAGAACCTGGGCGAAGGGTAGTCTACCCAATGCCAACATACGTTCTATATCGTACATTAGTTCAAATGCAGGATGCGTATATTACTGAGGTAGTCTACAGCGAAGACTACAGTTTACCCCTGGAAAAATTGGTTGCTGTTAATGGTTCTGTAACATTTATTGCATCACCTAATAGCCCTTCGGGGCACACAGTACCAATAAAAGACTTGCGAAAATTAGCCAGCCAGTTGTCTGGGGTTTTAGTTATTGACGAAGCCTATGTTGATTTTGCTGAAGATAATGCCCTGGCTTTAGTTAAAGAATACGAGAATGTGATCGTGATTCGGACACTTTCTAAAGGATACTCATTAGCAGGATTACGACTGGGATTTGGAGTGGCTAATCCCAAGTTGTTGCATGGTTTGTTTAAGGTGAAAGATAGTTATAACATTGATGCG
Organism: Komarekiella atlantica HA4396-MV6; assembly: GCA_019359395.1. Taxonomy (GTDB): domain Bacteria; phylum Cyanobacteriota; class Cyanobacteriia; order Cyanobacteriales; family Nostocaceae; genus Komarekiella; species Komarekiella atlantica. The sequence continues at coordinate 42,686 of JAHHHK010000020.1, read as the reverse complement.
ATCGCTTGTGCAGTTGGAACAGCTGCCATCACCGATCAAGCTTATAAAAATGCTTGTGTAGCAAAGATTAAAGCATCGCGGATTAAACTAGCAACAGACTTGAAACAATTAGGTTTCCGTGTTTGGGATTCCCAAACTAACTTTTTACTGGTACAACCTCCGCAAGGTAATGCAGAATATCTCTATCAAAAGCTCAAAGAACAGAGAATTTTAATCCGCTACTTTAAGCAGCCAGGACTGGATGATAAATTACGCATCACTATCGGGACTGAGGAGCAAAATCAAACTCTAGTCAAGGCGCTGAGTAATTTACCCATTTTCCCGGATGAGTCAGAAAAAATCTGAATAATTATCTTACATTGAATTTTCATGTGATAACTTATGGAAATACCCCAACGCGTATCAGTTCGCTACAAAGACGCGTCTTTCAACACTAATGAAATCCGCTTGAGAACCTTTCGGCTTGGACTACAAATATGGGAAGAACAAACCAAACCAAGAAAAACCGAGCTTTATGAGTTTATATTGTCTTGCTTGAAACAAGTTGATCGCCAAGATCGCTTTATGTTCTCTATGCTGTTTATTGAGTTAGCTGATCTCATACGCAATTCTCGACTTGAAAGGGGAACGAAAGAGGTTCTTATTAAAACCGCTTTCAGGGAGTTTGCTTGTGCGATCGCAGACTTTGAAGACTCCATCAAATAACATCATAACCACTTACTATACAGAGCGACGCTTGGGGGGAATCGTAAGTGCGTAGTTTACTGCCGTAGGCATCGCGTCTCAGCTATCTGAACTAATTGAGTATGATCTTGATAGAATGAATTTCTCTTGGCAAAGTGGAAAATATTGATATTGAGCAGCTTTACAAGCCGACTAGTTTCTGTGCCAAGTGCGCGGATGGGTAGGTGTTAGTCAAGGGGTGACTATAAAAATGGCTGAATTGCCGTGTATGCAAGAATTTGAGGGAAAGAAAATTTCTAAACGATCCGCGCACCTCACCTGGACTGGTTTTCAGCGATTTGCATCTAGCCAAATTACAATTCCTCATGTTATGATTCTTAAATCCGCGCAACCGAACCTTGAAAACCAAATAAGGCAAGGCTTTCAGGCTCCCGCCATTTCAATTACTCAAAATCCCTATTAGGGATTGAAACGCACTTGGCCAAAAACCAGCGCTTCTGTTTGCGATTTCAATTACTCAAAATCCCTATTAGGGATTGAAACATTAGCTAACTAAGTAAAAGCTTTTTGATGCAGAAATTTCAATTACTCAAAATCCCTATTAGGGATTGAAACTTGGCTTTGCTGATACAAATAGAATAGCACTATTATTTCAATTACTCAAAATCCCTATTAGGGATTGAAACTGTTACCGTCGATATGGAAGATCGCATTGAATCGGGAATTTCAATTACTCAAAATCCCTATTAGGGATTGAAACGAATTTTATCAAGTGACTTTGGATGCTTCCATCCAGATTTCAATTACTCAAAATCCCTATTAGGGATTGAAACAAAGAATACATCAAACAAAACTACACCGAAGAGAATTTCAATTACTCAAAATCCCTATTAGGGATTGAAACACCTGCACGCGCTACGCCCCGAATACGCAAAGCTCATTTCAATTACTCAAAATCCCTATTAGGGATTGAAACAGGATAAATATGCTTATAAAGTTAAACTTTTGCGTAAATTTCAATTACTCAAAATCCCTATTAGGGATTGAAACGCCAGTGGATATCGCTTGTGGGCTAAATGCACCAATTTCAATTACTCAAAATCCCTATTAGGGATTGAAACATTTATTACCTTGAATAAACTATCAATTACAGATATTTCAATTACTCAAAATCCCTATTAGGGATTGAAACTATCGTAGACTTGCCCATTAATAATTTGTTGCATTTCAATTACTCAAAATCCCTATTAGGGATTGAAACCGAAAATTCGGAGTTGGAGTCCGAAAATTCGGAGATTTCAATTACTCAAAATCCCTATTAGGGATTGAAACTCTCAAGGGCAAGATTCGCCCCAATCAAAAAGGGCAATATTTCAATTACTCAAAATCCCTATTAGGGATTGAAACTCTAATTTCCCTAGCACCCAAGCAATATCTGCTACAATTTCAATTACTCAAAATCCCTATTAGGGATTGAAACGAAACTGATAATGACTTAATATTCACTGATTTAGTATTTCAATTACTCAAAATCCCTATTAGGGATTGAAACATGATTCATTTGGGAATCCTCAAAAAAAATACGAAATTTCAATTACTCAAAATCCCTATTAGGGATTGAAACGCAAGTTGCAATGCCTAGCCTCAAAATAGTTGAATTTCAATTACTCAAAATCCCTATTAGGGATTGAAACATCCTCCTACCCAAGCAACAAAACCCGATTGCTGATTTCAATTACTCAAAATCCCTATTAGGGATTGAAACTTAAATTTTTAAACATTAACATTTTTGTTTCTCATTTCAATTACTCAAAATCCCTATTAGGGATTGAAACCTCTGTTGTACAATCTTGTACGAATTAATGCGATCGCATTTCAATTACTCAAAATCCCTATTAGGGATTGAAACTCCGTTATTCGCATCAGCCAATGCTTGACGTAAAGATTTCAATTACTCAAAATCCCTATTAGGGATTGAAACACCACAAGTGTTTGTGACAACACTGCCAACAAGCATTTCAATTACTCAAAATCCCTATTAGGGATTGAAACCAGGTTTGAAAGTGTTGAATCCACTCCTGCAAATTTCAATTACTCAAAATCCCTATTAGGGATTGAAACGTAGTTAACTAATTTTCCAAGTGATTCCAGCAATTATTTCAATTACTCAAAATCCCTATTAGGGATTGAAACGCCTTAATTGTAGGAAAAACAATATTTTTAAACTGGAGATGTAAGATTAATGCTGATTTTAATCAGTGTTAAGAAGCAGCTAGATTAGTCGTATTAACCTGTAGACTGTATAGTGCTGACGCTTCCAGTATGTAACAGTGAAAAATGTCAGCAATTGGAGCGCATTTTTGGATTGGAGAAAAGAATATGTCTAATGTGAGCACTGCAAAAGGTAGCTGTTTGTGTGGAGCGGTAAGCGTGTCTACAACCAATATGAGTAATCAGGTGGGAGCGTGCCATTGTAGTATGTGCCGTAACTGGGGTGGAGGGCCCTTGTTAGTAGTTGAGTGTGAAAGTGATGCTAGCTTCTCTGGTGAAGAAAATATTGGGGTTTATCAATCTTCAGAATGGGCAGAGCGTGGATTCTGTACTAAGTGTGGTAGCCATCTATTTTACAAATTGAAGCAAAATAACCAGTACTACATACCAGTGGGGATTTTTGATAATGATGAAGATCTTGTTTTGGAGCATCAGATTTTTATCGACGAAAAACCAGAATATTACTCTTTTGCTAATGAAACTAAAAACATCACAGGGGCAGAGTTACTAGCACAATTTGAACCTCCATCATCCAAGTAATAACTTTGAGGTTCAAGAAGTTGTGATGAATCTGCGCTTTGCCACCTTGGCTGATTTGGCTTTGCTGCAACAGTGGGATGAGCAACCTCACGTGGTTGCCTCAGATCCTAATGATGACTGGGGTTGGGAGGTAGAACTTGACCGCGCTCCCGAATGGAGAGAGCAATTGATTGCTGAAATCGATAGTCGTCCCATCGGATTTATCCAGATCATCGATCCGGCACGTGAGGACAGTCACTACTGGGGTAATGTTACGGCGAATCTTCGCGCTATTGATATTTGGATTGGGGAAGAGACTGATTTGGGCAAAGGCTATGGAACGAAAATGATGCAGCTTGCACTTACCCGATGTTTCACCGACCCGCAAGTGAGGGCTGTACTCGTTGATCCACTTGCCAGCAATACCCGCGCCCACCGCTTCTATGAACGTCTTGGCTTCCAATTTGTTGAGCAGCGACGGTTCGGTAAAGATGACTGCTTCGTTTATCGCATTAACCGAGCAGATTGGCAACCCGTGCAAGATTTATCTTCAACAAGACTGGAAAATTGATGCTCTGAATGGTGGCGATCGCATCAACAACGCCGCGATCGCACCATGTATATATACTAGAGCATCGATTCAGTAATCGCAAAAACCCGATTTCTTTTCGGTAAAACTCTAGAGATGTTGCATTGCAACGTCTCTACGAAATAATCGCTTATTTCGCCCTCTATCTAAAGATAGAACCAGCATGTGGAGAGATCCAAATTGCGTTCATGCCAAATATATTGGCGGATTACGTGTGAGTATGCCTCTCAATATAGGCATATATGAATATGCTTCACTGCTCTAATCTCAGCAATTAGATGCTTGAAAAGAGATTTACCTGAATGTTTCAATATATTAAAGAATTACAATTAAAAATGATGGAAAATACATTAGTTGATAAAACCTTCCGTGATAGCAATGGCAATATTGTTTTAGCTCAGAAGCCAAACCTACCGCTTATTGTTTGGATAGTAACCAGTTTACTTACTCTAGTTTTTACAACTGGTAAAATAAATGTAGTGTTAGACGTATTAGCGAATGGCTCTTTATTTACTTGGGCGTGGCTGGAATTATTTCAAGGCGTTAATTATTTTCGCAGATCGCTGGGTCTATTAGCATTTATTGCTATTATCGCATCAAAATTTATTAGTTATAACGGACTGATTAATTAAGTAAAAGTGCAGAGATGCTAAGGTTTCATTAAGCTTATCCCATCTCTAAAAGGGGATGGGATTTCACGTTGACTGTTAACCGTCAACCGTCAATGGCGTCGGAGCGTCTTTCATCACCTACCGAGAAGGAATGGGTTTCCCAACGCCTTTTTATAATTTATACGCATCTATTACTTAATAGGGTGCGATCGCCTACGGCAGGGCATAGCCCATCGCAAAATATTTAACACAATGAAATACAAAATGTATACTATGTAATTATATTAAATATAAACAATCTATATCAACATTATAATTTTTCCTAAATAGTCTGACACGCATTTCAAAAAGGCTATAAGTTGTATCTTTTGGTAATTTCTTTGCAATACTTAACTAACTTTTATTAAAAAAAAGTTAACATAGATTAAAAATAATAACTAACATCATAATTTATTAAGTTGATCAGGCTAAATTGAGAGTATGCTTAATTATTGAAGCCTAGTTTAAGATTTGAGTAACTTTGGTAGAAATAAACCTAAACATTTATTTAGTCTTTTGTACTTGGTTATTTAAGTGTTAAAGACTAAAGACTAAAAAGTAAAGTTTATTTGCGCCAACTTACTGAACTAGGTTGTCAAGCAAGGTGGTAAAAATTCAGTCTAAGCCACATCTTAACAGCGAAAACTAAAGCAACCTTAACAATAACTAGTAAGATGATAGAAAAAATTTTGCTGGCTGTCTCAGGATTGGGACATGCGGAAGAAATGCTCAAAACGTTGAAAGAAATGCCATCAATTAAACATGCAAAAGTTACGATTTTGCATGTTGTAACTGGGCAAAGTACCGCAGCTGCCATGACAACTAAATGGGAAGATGGGGGCAAAATCTTGGCTAATGCCATTCAGACTTTGAACTTAGATCCTAGCCAGGTTTCTTCAATTTTACGGCAAGGAGATCCCAAAGATGTGGTTTGCCAAGTAGCTGATGAAATCGATGCTGACTTGATTATTATGGGTTCACGTGGACTTAAGCGACTGCAATCAATTTTATCGAACTCAGTCAGCCAGTATGTTTTCCAGTTATCTTCTCGCCCCATGTTGTTGGTAAAAGATGACATTTACGTCAAAAGAATTAAGCGCATTATGGTGGCAATAGACAACTCTGATGCGTCAAAAAACTGTTTGAAATTGGCTCTGTTCTTGCTGCGAGATATTCAGGGTGGACAGTTGATTTTGGCTAATATTGCTACAGATTTAGGCGGCAAAATCTCTGAAATCACCGAGGTTAATTCAGGTAAAAATCCTGTTTTGGCAGCTGCGGCTGCTGAAGCTGAAAGACAAGGTATTCAATCTCGTTGTTATAGCAGCAGTGGTAAGCCAGGTGAAGAAATTTGTCGGTTAGCAGAGGAATTGAATATAGACTTATTATTACTCGGTTCTCCAGATCGTCGTCCATCGATCGCTAAGAGTTTTGTTGATATAGACCGACTAATAGGTGCTTCTTTGTCTGACTACGTTCGAGTCAATGCTACATGTCCAGTGTTGTTAGCGCGAACAATCGCTTAGCTCAACTTTATCCAATTAAGCCACATAAACAGCTACATTCCTCAAACGCTCACATAAAGCATGAGGAATTTATAGCATTGGTAAAAATGGATAAAGTAAGTCGGACTTAATTTGTAGCCTATTTTTGCATTTCTTGCTGAACCTCCTCTAAACTCAGACCCAACTCTTTTGCTATTTCTTCTGCGCTCAATCCCAATTTCAACAATAAAGATACCATTCTCAACTTTTCTTGACGTGCGCCTTCTTGTCGCCCTTCTTCTCGTCCTTCTTCTCGTCCTTCTTCTCGTCCTTCTTGATAAACTCGTGTTTGCTTCAAATCACTTAACCCAAACATAGCTGCAATCTCCTCTCGACTCATAGTCGGGAAGCCTTGTGAGTCTGTAATTTTATTTACATATCTTGGCTTTTAGCCTGTTTTTGCATTTGTTGCTGAATCTCCTCTAAACCCAAACCCAACTCTTTTGCTATTTCTTCTGCGCTCAATCCCAATTTCAACAATAAAGATACCATTCTCAACTTTTCTTGACGTACGCCTTCTTGTCGTCCTTCTTCTCGTCCTTCTTGATAAACTCGTGTTTGCTTCAAATCACTTAACCCAAACATAGCTGCAATCTCCTCTCGACTCATAGTCGGAAACTTGTAAACTAAAATTGTCTCTATTAATTCTAATAACTGTCGTTGTTGTCGTTCAGTGTAGATTTCTTGCTGGGTTCTTGATATTAACTCTCTGGCAGTTGTAATTGCTGTGTCCTGATCTTCAATCACTAATTTAATCGTAGCAATTCCCACTGGCAGGGTTGCTGTTTCACCTAATTCATCTAGATAAATACGACTAACACGCTGGCTAGTAAAAAATTCGCTGTAATTATCTATATTTGCTGTATCTAGACTGCGAGTAGGATAGATAACTACTCCTAGCCAAGGATTTTTGGGTTTATTTCGGTGCAGGTATAAAAAGATTTCCGAAAATAAGCGTGAATAACTTTCTGTGTCAATTTGAAACTGAACTTCAACAAAGTAAATCGATTGACGTTCACCTTGTGTCGGGAGAAAAACGCCATCTATGCGGAATGCAGTTTGCTTGATTTCGATTGAGGAGAATTTATAAGTATCTGCTGTCTGAGGCGGGTTGCCAATTAATTCAAAAAATATGCTAGGTAATTCTTGAAAAAGGCGATAAAAGATGCTGTCAGTTTTCACACTTAGTGCATTGTTCGGATTTGCGTTTTTAAGATTTTACCTTCTGGGGGATAAGGATTTGCTCAGCGATCGCTCCTTAGCAAGTGTTCTTCACTCGAAATTTTGATTAGATTAGCAATAGACTATCTTAGGGCGATTATGACTTCTGAAGATTTGGTACTGGTTGCTGGTGGTACTGGTGGAGTGGGACAACTGGTAGTAGGCAAGCTGCTGGAGAAGGGTTTCAAAGTTCGCGTCTTGACACGCAATGCAGCAAAAGCCGAAGAAATGTTTGATCACAGAACGGAAGTTGCCGTCGGTGATACCCGCCAGCCGAGTACACTCCCAGCCGCAATGCAGAATCTAAGTCACATTATTTGTTGTACTGGAACCACAGCCTTTCCCTCTACTAGATGGGAGTTTGACCCGCCTCTGAACTTGATTGAATGGGGAACCGCGTTTCTTAACCCCAAATCGAGTCAAGCCAAGGCAAAGAATAGTCCAGCAAAGGTCGATGCCCAAGGTGTGAGTAACTTAGTAGCGGCAGCACCTCAAAATTTAAAGCGCTTTGTTTTCGTCTCTTCTTGCGGAATTCTCCGTAAAGATCAGCTTCCTTTTAGTATTCTCAACGGCTTCGGCGTGCTTGATGCCAAACAGAAAGGCGAGGAAGCGATCGCCAGTTCAGGATTACCCTACACCATTATCCGCCCAGGACGCCTGATTGACGGCCCATACACTTCATACGACCTCAACACCCTTTTAAAGGCAAAAACAGGAGGCAAATATGGTGTGGTATTAGGCACAGGCGACACTCTGTCGGGCGATGCCAGCCGAATTGACGTCGCAAATGCTTGTGTAGAATCTATTATTTACCCAAGTAGTTCAGGAAAAATTTTTGAACTAGTTAACCAAGGATCAAGACCAGATGTAATTGACTGGGAGATTCTTTTTTCACAATTAGGCAAAACCTCTAAGTACTGAGTCAAGGGTCAAGAGTCAAGAGTAGAGACGCGATTAATCGCGTCTGTACAAGGGTCAAGAGTAGAGACGCGATTAATCGCGTCTGTACAAGAGTCAAGAGTAGAGACGCGATTAATCGCGTCTGTACAAGGGTCAAGAGTCAGTATTTATTGCGAATTGCGAATTGATTTCATTCCCCCCTGCCTTCTGAAATCCACTGCGGCAAGAATTACTGAAATATCTGCAATTAAACTGAATTACCGAGGCGATCGCTCCTTTGCGGCTCGTTGATTCCTCAGTAACTCTGTGATTTGTTGCGCCTAAAGACGGCAAACACCACTATGACGTTACGGTTCACCCTAATTACTGAAAGTATTAATTCTCATACATTAGACAAAGTGAAAGCAAATTAATTCGTGAACCAACCAGAAACACCATTTAGGTAAACCGTCCCAACCAAGGTTCGGGAAACCACCCTTCATGGACTGGCTACACAAGCTCAGTATATATATCAGCATAGTCTGGAGTTTTGACCCCGGAAAGCCAAATCAAAGGTATTCATGCTGAACTGGCTGATTTCTTAACCCAGTTGGTTCAAAATTTAGTCCTTTATACTCTCATTCATTCATTTGTAGTTATACGGAGCCAGCACCTAAAATGGCAAAAGCAGTTGGAATTGACTTAGGTACGACTAACTCCTGCGTAGCAGTGATGGAAGGTGGTAAACCCACGGTTATTGCTAACGCCGAGGGTTTTCGGACAACACCATCAGTGGTTGCATTTGCCAAAAATGGCGATCGCTTGGTTGGTCAAATCGCCAAACGCCAAGCGGTGATGAACCCGGAAAATACGTTTTACTCAGTCAAACGCTTTATCGGACGCCGCTACGATGAAGTTGGCAAGGAGACTACCGAAGTTTCTTACAAAGTCATCAGCAGCAATGGTAATGTGAAGCTGGAATGTCCAGGAGTTGGTAAAGCATTTGCTCCTGAAGAAATTTCTGCACAAGTTCTTCGCAAGCTAGTAGAAGATGCTAGCAAATATCTGGGTGAAACCGTAACCAAAGCTGTAATCACCGTTCCTGCATACTTCAACGACTCCCAACGACAAGCGACAAAAGACGCTGGTAAAATCGCTGGTATTGAAGTTCTACGGATTATCAACGAACCAACTGCCGCTTCTTTGGCATACGGGTTTGACAAGAAGAGTAACGAAACTATCTTGGTATTTGACCTTGGTGGCGGTACTTTCGACGTATCCGTACTCGAAGTTGGTGATGGCGTGTTTGAAGTGTTAGCTACCTCTGGTGATACTCACCTTGGCGGTGACGACTTCGACAAAAAAATTGTTGACTTCTTAGCTGAACAGTTCAAGAAAGCTGAAGGCATTGAACTACGCAAAGATAAACAAGCTTTACAACGTCTGACTGAAGCCGCAGAAAAAGCCAAAATCGAGCTTTCTAGCGTTACCCAAGCAGAAATCAACTTACCATTTATTACCGCTACCCAGGATGGGCCCAAGCACCTGGATACAACTTTGACTCGTGCTAAGTTTGAAGAACTGTGCTCAGACTTAATCGACCGTTGTCGTATCCCCGTTGAAAACGCTCTACGGGATGCCAAGTTAACCAAAGGCGATATTGATGAAGTTGTACTAGTTGGTGGTTCTACCCGCATTCCCGCAGTTCAACAAATAGTCAAGCAGGTATTGGGTAAAGACCCCAACCAAAGCGTTAACCCTGATGAAGTTGTGGCAATTGGTGCAGCAATTCAAGCAGGTGTGCTAGAAGGCGATGTTACAGGTATCTTACTGTTAGACGTAACACCTCTATCTTTGGGTGTAGAAACATTGGGCGGTGTGATGACCAAAATTATCCCCCGCAACACGACAATTCCCACCAAAAAATCAGAAGTCTTCTCCACCGCTGTGGATGGTCAAACCAACGTCGAAATTCACGTCCTCCAAGGTGAACGTGAGTTCTCTGGCGATAACAAGAGTTTGGGAACTTTCCGCCTTGATGGTATACCACCTGCACCACGCGGCGTCCCGCAAATTGAAGTTACCTTCGATATTGACGCCAACGGTATCCTCAACGTCACTGCTAAGGACAAAGGCACAGGTAAGGAACAGTCTATCAGTATCACTGGTGCTTCCACCCTGGATAAATCTGATGTTGACCGGATGGTGAGAGAAGCCGAACAAAACGCTTCTACAGACAAAGAGCGTCGTGAGAAAATTGAACGCAAGAACCAAGCCGACTCCTTGGCATATCAAGCCGAGAAGCAGCTACAAGAATTGGGCGATAAAGTTCCCGAAGCTGACAAGACTAAAGTCGAAGGTTTGGTGAAAGAACTGCGCGATGCAGTTGCCAAAGAAGACGATGAGCAAATTCAGAAACTCACACCAGAACTACAACAAGCGCTATTCGCTGTTGGTAGCAACATCTATCAGCAAGCTGGTGGTGGCGCGGCTCCTGGAGGCGCTGAACCTCAAGATGGTGGTGGTTCTACTTCTTCCGGTAGCGGTGATGATGTGATTGACGCTGATTTCACCGAAAGCAAATAATTCTCATAGTTCAGTAGGGAAGATCATTGTGCCCCTGCTTTATATTGCCCATCCAAGCATTCGCCTGGGTGGGGATTTTTTTTATCTCATGATCTGGTAACTGTTGTAGAGACGTTGCAATGCAACGTCTCTACAACAACGCATTGCAACGTTTCTACTACAACGCAAGATAACGTTTCTACTACAATCTAAAATTCGTATATGCCATATCCACAAACACCTTGGACACTTCAAGGCTACGCTATTCAAACTCTGCAACTGGTGAATATTGACCGAGTGCGCCACCTTATCCCCTCGGAGTTAGAAATTATTTCTGTATGGCCTGGTAAAACCCTCGGTAGCGTGTATTTATCTAATTACGGCTCTGGCTCGGTACTGGAATACAGCGAGTTAGTTGTCGCTCCGGCTGTGGTTAGTTATCAAGGTAAATTCGGTGGTTGGGTTTCCCACATTTACGTAGATAATGCTGATTCGGTGGCTGGTGGTCGAGAAATTTGGGGACTACCAAAAGAACTAGCTGAGTTTAGTTGGGAACAAGGCGAGCGTGTCACCGTGCGTCAGGGAAATCAGCAGTTGTGTAGTCTTAACTATAATCGGCAAAACTTGGCTTTGCGATCGCACCTCAACGCCTCTGGTTTCAGCGCAATGGGTAACGATTTGCTGATATTCCCCACAAAATTTGAGTCTCTGCTGGGTTTAATTGGTTCCAAGTTAGAAGTACCCGCCGAAAGTCCCTTCTCTAACATAGGTTTTGGTCAGCCTTTTTTAACTGTGCGTTATGAACAGATGAGATTACGGGTTGATGCCCCAAAAATCGTCGGACAGAGGAAATTTTAAGTTACTTAAAATTAACAAGGGACTGAATAACGATCAAAAAAGCAAAAGCTAGCTTTTAATACCAGAACAGAATAGATCAATTGAGTAATATTCCTAATTGATGGTATAACACAACTAGACAAACAATTTTTTAGTAGATAAAACTTCTCGATTTATTAAAATTAACTGTAAGTTATTACTTCTGGAAAAGTTCAGCAGGATCAGTAGCTCGAAGTTTTCGCATAGCGATTACCCCTGAAATAAAACACATAATAACTGTAAGTAATAATACAGTTACTCCTCGATTTAATGTAATATATAAGGGTAAATTAGTAGCACTTCGGGTTAAAGCATAGAGTCCAAAAGATATAGTAAATCCAGGAATGTAGCCTAAAACAGCTAGAATTAGAGCTTCTTGGAAAACAACTTTAATTAAATAAATATCGGAGTATCCTATAGCTTTAAGCGTAGCGTAATCAACCGTATGATCGGCTACATCTGAAGAGAGAATTTGATAGACAATCACTAAACCGACAACAAATCCAATTCCAGTTCCTAAACTAAAGATAAAGCCAATTGGGGTGTTGTTAGCCCAATAAGTTTCTTCAAATTTAGCAAACTCATCGAAATTTAGAACTTTAACATCGTTAGGTAGGTAGGTACGTAATGCTGTTGCAATTTGCTGAGGGTCATTTCCAGGTTTAAGCGTAATTAAGCCAGCACTGATCTCGGAGAAGCTACGGCGGGGTAAGATGCGGAGAAAATTTAAATCACTTGTAATCACATTACCGTCAGCAGCAAAAGAAGCACCAGACAAAAATAAGCCAGCTACCTGAATCTTACGTTCTTGGATCTCAGTAAAAACGATTTTATCTTGTTGTAATGCAGTGATAGTTGTAGTATAGTTTCCACGCGACCCCCAATCGAACAGCAAAGTATCTGGCAACTTCAGCTTATCTAAATTCTGATTGACACCTGCAATATCGAATACTGATTTATTCGGATTAAAACCAATAAGCAAGATAGAAGTTTTAAGGTGAGTTTGGGGATTTTTCCAATCTACAAAATCGGTGTAAAGTGGCTCGGCCGATGCTACTTCCTCGAAGCTCATAGCTTGGTACAAACGCCGGCGGGGAATACTAGTCATTTCGGAAATATTGCGAGCATGAGGGCTAATTAAAACGATGTCAGCTCGTAAACTTCTATGCAACCTCGTATTGCTATCATACAAAGCTCTTTGAAAGCCTAGTTGCATGAACATTAACATATCAGCAAAAGCAATCCCTGCCATCGCTACTAGCAAGCGGCTTCTTTTCCGGCTCATCTGTAGCCAAGCTAGTGGAGTTTTCCATTTCATCTTGAGGTTTTATCCTTGAGTGTAATTTGAACTGTTACCTCTAGATTGGTTAGATTAGCGGTTTTGCGAGTGCTATTAGGGTCTAAACGAATTTTAACTTCTACTACTCTGGCATCAATAGCTGCGATAGGGTCGGTATCAAGCACATCCTTCTTACGAATTTGTAAGCCAATCTCATCAATGACTCCGTTAGCTTCTCCTGCAAAAGCACTGCTAGTTACTATAGCCTTCTGTCCCAAGCGCAAATTTTTGATATCACTTTCATATATTTGAGCAATTGCATACATCTGGTCAGTTTGTCCGACTTCCACAATACCATCACCGCTAACGCTCTCACCTGGTCTAGTATGAATTCGCAGCACCCGTCCATTAATAGGTGTGCGAATGTAAGCCAGATTCAACAAAGCTTGCGCTTCCTCAGTTTCGGCGCTCACACCCTCAAGTTCAGATTGAGCTACCATAACGTCTGTGGGGCGAATTTCAGCAATACTTTCTAGCGTAGCCTCTGTTTCTTCTTGTTGAGCTTGCAGAGTGTTTCGTGTCCGCTGCAAATTAGCTTGGGCTTCCTCGATCTGGGCACGACTGCTATCTAGTATCTGTTGTAAAGTTGCTTTGCCTTCATTAACACTCTTGGAAGCTGTCTCTGACGCTAAACACTTGCTATCACGTTCAGAGGTAGTGATCGCCCCCGCTTGAAACAGCATTTGATAACGCCTACACTCTGTTTCAGCATTGCGCCACTGAGCTATTAAACGTTTAAGTACTGTTTCTTGAGTCTCCTTTTCTCCTTGAAAATCAGCCTCTAACCGTTGAATTGTTGCTTTCTGTAAAGTAATTTGCCCTTGTAATTCAGCTTTTAAGTTTATAATTCTGGCTTTTTGAGCATCAATATTTCCTATTTTTGCACCTGCTTGGACTTGGGCTAGTTTAGCTTTAGCTAGCTGGACTCTTTTTTGGGACTTTTTGAGAGCAGCCTGAAGGCGCTCATGGCTATCCAAAATTGCAATCACCTGTTCACGCTTAACCCAGTCTCCCTCTTTTACCAATAGTTTGGCTACACGAGTTCCACCATTTCCATCTGAAAATCCTGTTGGAGCAGATAATTTTATTACTTCTCCACGGGGTTCCAAACGACCCAAGGCTGTAATCAATTTAGGCTTTAAGAGTGCAGCTGAAGTAGCACCTTTTGAGGCTTGTATAGTAGAGCGCTTGCTAAATAAGCTGTAGAAAACAACTGCACCACTTACAAGTGCGACAGTAACAAAAGTAGTGATCGCCCATCGGTTAAAACCTCTCCGACCTTTGGGGTGTTTGTCAACCTCTGGTGTAGATTCCTTAGTCTGCATAGAAATTAATCCTTTGATACATCCTGGGGCTATTATTTGGCCGAATCCAACATACTTAATCTAAAACTATCAAATCAAATCCCCGGATTTATCTGTAACAAATTAAAACTGATTAAACATTCTGCTTACACATCCAGAAAATTTAATAGTTTTCAAACTTCATGTCTATTTTACTGGTATTTTAATTATTAGTTTTGCATATAATGTACACAATAGTTATGATTTATAAGTAGTTTTTAGACACGTTGCCAAGTCAGATGAAAAGATACATTTCCGGCAGGAGGTGAAATTAGTACAAGCTGATCTCCAGAGAATTCAATAGTCCGTTCCAAGTCTGTACCAGTCCAATCGGGAACTAAACTAACTTCAACGTGGTGAATAACTCTGTTATCTATAATTTCATATTGACCGCTATAAGAAATGTAGTTTCTTGCCGCCTGGAAATATCTCAAAATTGCTTTTATGTATTTTAATATGTCTCCTATTAACCGCGGTTCCAATGCAATATTTCTAAATTTCTGCATTTCTGCGATCGACATTTCAAGATTAAGACGATCACTTGTCATAATCGAGGCAGACATATAGCCATCCTGAGTATAGATGATATAGCCAACAGGACTTTTACCAAATGGATAATCAATTTTTTTTTGTGAATCTATAGATTTAAAATCAATTAGCTTCCAAGTTCCTACCAAATTATTTTTTGAAACTATACTTTGTATCATTATTTATCCTGTTGATTACTACTTTATTATTAACCTCATTTTTGGCAAATAATTAAATGCAGATAGGTGATATCTGTACAATCTTGCTATTGACATAGATAGTTTAAGTAAATAGCGATCGCTGCTGTAAAGAAAAACTTATAGCTTTGATCGCAACTGACGCGATTTCAGATATCTAACACTCTTGTTCATCTACCTTTTGATAATCTTGGCGGTTGCTTTGTAAAGAAGTTTTGTTATCATTTATAACACCACCAAGGAACTATATTAATTGAAAAAGCTGCTTTAAAACATCAGAGGCAGGTATATCCCAATAATCAATATGCTTAACAATTAGCCCATCATCATTTAATTCTGCTTCACTCCGTCCTGGTATATTAACCCTAGGTTGCCATGGAAATGGGGCAGTCCAACTGAGCATCCATTGAGTTTTGATTATGTTTCCAGACTGAGTAAGTTCAAGGAGATTAAGTTCTATATTAATCAGCCCATCGCTGATCAAAGCAATCATTTGCTTATACATTTCAACGCCATGAAACTTATTAAAAGGATCTTCAAAATAGAAATTCTCTGCGTATATACTGTAATTTTGGTCGTTGGGAAATTTGTCGTAGTCTTGTTTGAGAATGGAGACAGTATCTAATGGTTGCATCTTTTAACTAACCTATGAATTCAGAACTAAATCTTGCACATCTGTAAAATAAAACTACTATATATCTTGTATTTTAGTAACTATCTTTTTAAGAATATACTAACTTAAACAATGATATTTTAATAGACGACCCGCCAAAAAACGATGACTAGTAAATTCTTCTCAATTCCAATCAAAAGTAGTACATTCTGAACTTTGGCTATGCGGAGATATAACTATTGAATTTACAAAGTTAGAGTGGCAGAACCTCTGACTCGTTTGTTAGTAGTCAAGTCACACAGCTTAAAGCTAGAATTAGCTTTAAGCTGTGTATATTTTTCCTGCTTAATACAACTTCTATTGCAAGAAGTTAATCATGTAACTTCCAAGGAGCAATAGCTATTACCAACTACTCAGAGATTTTTCCAGAGTACTTGCGCTTCATCTTCAAACCTGCACCAAAAAGACCAGCTGTTAAAAATCCTAGGATAGAAGTAGGTTCAGGTACAGGTGTAAATTTTACTGAAAAGACATCACTAACATTTCCCGCGGGTACAAGGTCACTTAACCCTGCTCCTCCTATATTCACAGCATACTCTAATGGACTGCCAGCAGATGATGTATTGTTACCCCAACGTATGACTGAGGTTACTGTACCATCAGCAGAGTTACCTACCCATGTTCCATTATTATCATCTGGAATGATACCACTTAGAATTTTATCCACAGGAACACTAAAAGAAGAGCCTGTAAAATCAACTAGTTCTGCGGGACGAGGAGAGAATGGAACATTTGAGGAATTTACTTTCACTGAATTTAGAGTCAGTTTTACTAAATCAGCGTTAGTGTAATAGCTGTCTGATTGCCAGTTGTCCCGCAGTTCTATAAAACCGTCAAACTCTACAGCAGAGTTTAAAAGAGCTTTCATCGTCAGATTTACTGCATGAGCTGGCTTAGCTTCTACAACAGCGCAACTAATAGCAGCTGTACAAATGGCTACACTAGAAATTTTCTTCAGAAGTGGCATCATAGTTTTTGATTCCTTAAGCAGCTAAAAATGCAATACAGTTACCTGCACCATACTTTAAACTAAATCGTGTAACAAAGAAGTTAAAAAAAAGAGCAAATTAGGTTAAAAAAGAGTTTTTTTACCCATAAATCAGGCTGAAATCGAGCCAGAATATTGACTACAAGCGATTTGTCGGCTTTATTGATCAACTACAAATCATTCATCAATTTTATTGATAAGCTGCAAACAAACAATTTCTGATAAATATCTTTTATCTCAGTACCACTAAATTCTACTAGTTGTTTATGTATAGAAACATACCTTATTCTGATAACTGTTGGTGAAGTTGAAAAAACTAGAAATCCCATTGAAGGAGTAGGGATTCAAAGCCGATCCTGAATAAGAAATCTTTAGAGATCAATCAACCATTTAGCAAGCGAACTTGCTCAAAATTTTAAGTATAAACGCGATATCTCAGTTACTCTTTATACAATTAACTATTCTTGAATACCTCTGCAACATAACTTTTTGTGGACAAAATTTTCGATTTACTGAGTTTTGTTGCTTGACCTTTAGCGTTTGACCAAGTAATCTAATTTCAGATGTGATTTATAAAGGAAATCTTAAAAAGTAGGGCTATTCAATACCAACTTTGCAATTACTGCATAAATCATACTAACGATATAAAAGTAGGTTCCACAGCCCAAATTTTGGGTCAAGTTTCCGTTGATATACATAAACGTCATACCATTTTAGATAATTTGATCTCAATATGGGGTTGTGCTAATACACCAGACATTTTATCTATTAATGTGTGAAGAAAACTAGTTCAAATATTTCCTAGATAGACCCTGAAAACATATAGTTAATTAGGGTTAAATCCTAGTTTAAAACTATATACACAATCACTGACCTCACAATATTAGTGAGGCAAAAAAATGAGAAAAAATATAATACATATATGACAAATAAGAATATTTCTCGATCATTAACTAAATGGCAAGGCGAAATTGCTATTATTGGTATGGCTTGCCGTTTTCCTGGAGCTAATGATTACAACCAATTCTGGCAAAATCTAGAAGATGGAGTAAATAGCATTACTGAAATTCCTCCTGAAAGATGGCAGCTGAGAAATTTTTATTCCCCATTGGATCAACAACCTAATAAAAGTATTAGTAAATGGGGTGGGTTTGTTCAAGAAGTAGATCAGTTTGATGCTTCATTTTTTAGCATTTCTCCTCGTGAAGCCATCCGAATCGATCCTCAGCAAAGATTAATGCTGGAGTTGAGCTGGTTGTGTTTAGAAGATGCTGGATATTCACCACTGGAATTATCAGGTAGTCCTATAGGTGTTTTTATTGGGGCTTGTAGTTATGACTCAATTCTGACTTTGAATGAGGAAGAGATTGATGTGCATAGTGGAACAGGCAGTTGGACTACTATGATTCCAAATCGAATTTCTGCTTATTTTAATTTTTCTGGTCCAAGTCTTCCTGTTGATACAGCTTGCTCAAGTTCTTTAGTTGCTATTCATCAGGCTATTAATGCTTTGAAAGAACAGGAATGTGAGCAAGCATTAGTGGGTGGAATTAGTGTGTTATTGTCACCAATAACATACATCCAAATGAGTCAGCAGAATATGTTGTCTCCAAAGGGACAATGTAAAACTTTCGACAGTGGAGCGGATGGTTATGTGCGTGGAGAAGGAGCTGGGGTAATTTTATTAAAACCCCTAGATAAAGCCATTCAAGACCAAGATCATATCCATGGTGTGATCAAAGGAAGCGCTGTTAATCATGGTGGAAAAGCAAGAACTTTAACCTCTCCAAATATTTATGCTCAAGCCAAAGTAATTCGTGCTGCCCATAAAAAAGCTGGCATTGCTCCTAATACTATTTCTTACATCGAAACTCACGGGACTGGTACTCCTTTAGGAGATCCAATTGAAATTAACGGTCTCAAAAGAGCTTTCAGACAAAAGGAAGCGCAAGGAGAGTATGAACTAACTCAATCTAAGCACTCTTATTGTGGTTTAGGAACAGTAAAAACCAATGTAGGGCATTTGGAAGGTGCTGCGGGAATTGCAGGGGTAATTAAAGTTCTGTTAGCAATGAAACATAGAAAATTACCCAAGCTACTTAACTTTGAACAATTAAATCCGCATATTAAGTTAGACGGTAGTCCATTCTATATTGTCTTAGAAAATCAGAATTGGGAGCAAATTAAAACACAAGAAGGTGAAATAATACCACGGCGCAGTGGGGTAAGTGCTTTTGGTATTGGTGGTACCAATGCTCATATAGTGTTGGAAGAAGTACCCTCTCAATTGCAGAATCAAAATGTTATCAAAAATGAAGATTATATAGAACGGTCATTAGAGATACTAACACTATCAGCAAAAACAGAAACAGCACTGCAAGAGTTAGTCAAAAACTATCACAAATATCTAACAAGCAACAGCCAAACAGAACTAGCAGACATCTGCTACACAGCGAACACAGGACGTGCCCACTTTAATCAGCGAGTGGCATTCATCGCCGCGAATAAACAAGAATTAGCAGAAAAACTGCATCAATACCAAAGCAAAGAACAACTACCAGGGATAACATCAGGACAAATATCCAGCAGTAGCAGCCCAAGAAAAATAGCATTTTTGTTCACAGGTCAAGGTTCGCAATATGTGAACATGGGAAGACAACTGTATCAAACCCAAGCAGTATTTCGGGCAGCCATAGACCAATGTCAGCAAATCCTGGATAGTCAACTAGAGCATCCTCTAGTAGAAATACTTTATCCATGTACAACTCAAGCACAAGATTTATCTCGGCTCAATCAAACAAGCTACACCCAACCAGCAGTGTTTGCAATCGAGTATGCCCTAGGGCAATTGTGGCAATCATGGGGAATCAAACCAGATATAGTAGTCGGTCACAGCGTTGGTGAATACGTAGCGGCAACCATAGCTGGAATCATGAGTTTAGAAGATGGTCTGAAACTGATTGCAGCCAGAGGTTGTTTGATGCAACAGTTGAGTGTTGAAGGCGAAATGGTAGCAGTGATGGCATCAGCACAACAAGTGCAATCACTGCTGAGTGAGCATAAAAACACAGTTTCTCTGGCAGCGATTAATGCACCAGAAAGTGTAGTGATTTCTGGAGAAAAGACAGCACTAGCAGCGATTTGTCAGCAATTGTCATCTCAAAATATCAAAACAAAACGCTTGCAAGTATCCCACGCGTTTCATTCGCCATTGATGACACCGATGTTGGCAGAGTTTGAAGTAATTGCCAATCAAATCACCTACCATCAGCCGCAAATCCCGCTAATATCCAACCTGACTGGAGAGATTGCAGATGAGCGAATTACAACAGCGCAATATTGGTTAGACCATGTATGTCAGCCGGTGATGTTTGCCCAGAGTATGCAGACTTTGTCGGCTCAGGGTTATCAGGTGTTTTTAGAAGTTGGGGCACAACCGCATTTGTTGAGTCTGGGACGCCAGTGTTTACCGCAACAGGTGGGTGTGTGGTTGGCTTCGATGCGTGCTGGTGTTTGTGAATGGCAGCAGATGCTTTCGAGTTTGGCGCAGTTATATGTGCAGGGTGTGGCTGTTGATTGGTCGGGATTTGAGCGCGATTTTCAGCGTCAGAAACTCGTTTTGCCTACTTATCCTTTTCAACGCCAGCGCTATTGGATTGAAATCAAAAATAGAAGATCTAAAGAGCAATGCTTATTAAGGGGAATAGTTCTTCACCCCTTGCTAGGTCAAAAACTCTACTTAGCAGGTTTAGATAAACAATATCGTTTTGAATCTTTCCTTGCTGAAGATGAGCCAGCTTACCTCAGCCATCATAGAGTGTTTGATAAAGCTCTGTTTCCGACAACTGCCTACTTAGAAATGGCTCTAGCAGCAGGGCTGAATCGGCTTGGCACTTCTAATCTGGTAGTAGAAGATTTAGTAATTGGACGAGGGTTGATTTTACCAACAGGGGAAATCAAAACAGTCCAGACAATTCTTACTCTCTTAGAAAAAGAAAGCTACCAATTCCAAGTATTTACTCAACAGCAACAAGAAAATCAAGACGAAGTTCCTTGGATACTTCATGCCCAAGGGAAAATCCGACTTGACAAAACAAACAAAACTTTTGCAACCGAAGACCTAGAAAAATACAAAATAGAGTGTACTAGGTCTGTAGAAGTCAAACAACATTATCAACAAAACCACCAACGAGGTATTGACTACGGAGTTAGTTTCCAAGGAATTGAACAGTTGTGGTCGGGTTCAAATCAGGCATTGGGTAAGATTAAGTTGCCTTTTGAACTTGTAGAAGAAGCTTCAGACTACCAACTACATCCAGCCTTGCTAGATGCTGCTTTGCAGGTCATCAATCATGCACTGCCAGAAATAGGCAGCAATCAAACTTATTTACCAGTAAAAATTGACCAGTTTAGAGTTTATTGTCGTCCAAAACTGAATTTGTGGGCGATCGCATCAGTAACTGTACCCCATGTCAAAAATGGAGACAGTTTCACTACGCAAGTAACTTTGGTCAATGATGAAGGAGAAATCGTTGCCACAGTTACAGGTTTACAAGTTAAACGAGCAACTCCTCAAGCCTTGCTCCAAACTGAACCAGAATCTATTACCAATTGGCTGTACGAAGTAGAATGGAAAGCCAAACCTCGTCTTGGTCGTTTGCTACCTCCTGATTATTTGCTCAGTCCTGTGGAAATAGAGCATAAATTAAGTCACTCTTCAACAGAATTAGTAGCGCAAGCAGACTTAAAGAGCTACACAAAAATTGCAACTCAGTTAGAAGAATTGAGTGCAGAATATGTAATTCAGGCATTTTTGCAATTAGGCTGGCAATTTCCACTAGGGGCAGTTTTCTCCACAGATTTTGCAGTTACAAGCTTAGGCATAGTTTCTAGCCACCAAAGATTGTGCCATCGGATGCTCCAGATACTAGCAGAAGTGGGGATTTTACAGGCAAATCAACAGCAGTGGCAAGTTTTAGAAAACTTAGAAGCAGTTAACCCAGAATCGAAAATCCAGACCTTACTCAATCAATATCCAGATGCGATCGCAGAGTTGACTTTGCTGCATCGTTGTGCCTCTCAACTTAGTGGAGTATTACAAGGAATCATCGACCCAGTACAACTAGTATTCCCTGAAGGAGATTTAACAACTGCAACTCAACTCTATCAAGAATCCCCGGTAGCTAAAGTGATGAACACTTTAGTGCAAAAAGTCATTACTCAAGCCAGTGAAAATTTACCACAACACCGAGGGATACGGTTGTTAGAAATTGGCGCAGGTACTGGAGGCACCACCAGCTATATTCTGCCTCATCTAAATCCCAGCCAAACGGAATATGTGTTTACAGATATTGGGGTGTTATTCACTACCAAAGCCCAAGAAAAATTTTCAGACTATCCGTTTGTCAGCTATCAAGCCCTAGATATAGAAGCAGACCCCACAACACAAGGATTCAAATCACATCAGTACGATGTGATTATTGCTGCCAATGTGCTTCATGCCACAGCTAATCTGACTCAAACCATGACCCATGTGCGGCAATTATTAGCACCAGGGGGATTGTTACTGTTACTAGAAGGAACAGTGCATCAAAGATGGTTAGATTTAATTTTTGGATTGTTAGAAGGTTGGTGGAAATTTAGCGACTGGGAATTGCGACCAGACTATCCTCTACTAAGTAGAACTAAGTGGCAACAATTGCTAAATCAAACTGGTTTTACGCAAATAGTCGCTTTACCAGAAATTAATCGATTGGAAGAAGCTTTATCGCAGCAAACAGTAATTGTTGCTCAAGCTGATGTAAATCAGACAGAGTCTCGATTATCTTTAGACACAAATTGGTTAATTTTGGCAGATGAACAGGGAATTGCCCAAACATTAACCACTCAACTGCGTTCCGTAGGAGCAGTGTGTACGTTAGTATTTACTGGAAAAAGGTATCAACAACTCTCACCAACAGAATTTACCCTCAACCCAGAACATCCAGAAGAATTCCAGCAACTATTAACACAAATCACAACACACTCACCGAATTTATATGGTGTTGTGCAATGTTGGACTCTGGAAGCAGGAATTGGTCAAACAATCAGCGGTCAAGAGTTGCAGAGCTTAACAAAACTGGGGTGTGGCACCACATTATCTCTAGTACAAGCTTTAGTCAAAGGAAAATTATCCCAACCACCACGTTTATGGTTAGTTACCCAAGGAGCGCAAGCAGTTCCAGATAGTATTCCTGTAGTATCTGGAGTCGCACAATCTTCGTTGTGGGGGATGGGAAAAGTTATTGACTTAGAACACCCAGAACTCAAATGTGTACGGATTGATTTAGACCCGAACCAGACTGTAGAGAAAAAAGGCTTAGCACTGTGGTCAGAAATTTGGTCAGAAGATCAAGAAGACCAAATAGCTCTGCGAGAAGATTGGCGTTACGTAGCACGTTTAGTTAGTAGTCGCCTACGACAACAAACTCTTGACCAACAGCAAATGCCCACACAGCCATTCCGGCTGACAGTATCAGAAAGAGGTACTTTAGACAACCTAATCCTCCAACCAACAACTAGACACTCTCCAAAACCCGATGAAGTGGAAATTAGGGTGAGAGCAACAGGACTTAATTTTCTTGATGTAGTAGCTGCATTAGGCTTGATTCCCAAGCAAGTAGATGGAATATCTCAACAGCACCTATTAGAGATGGATAGTTTCGGTAGAGAGTGTGCTGGAGAAATAGTAGCTGTGGGAGAAAGAGTTACCGAATTGAAAGTGGGAGACTCTGTCATTGCTATGGCTGCTGGCAGTTTTAGCCAATATGTTATCGTTAATGCCCAATTTGTGGCAATCAAACCAGACAATCTCAACTTTGAGGAAGCCGCATCAATTCCGGTGAATTTCTTAACTGCCTATTACGCTTTACACCATGTAGCGCAGATTTCTGCTGGCGATCGCATTTTAATCCATGCAGCAGCTGGCGGAACGGGGATGGCAGCAGTCCAAATAGCCAAGCTTGCTGGGGCTGAAGTATTCGCTACTGCCAGTCCACCAAAATGGGAAGCCCTACGAACAATGGGTGTCCAACACATTATGAATTCCCGAAACGTGGATTTTGCTGAGCAAGTGATGGAAATCACTCAGGGCGAAGGCGTGAATATTGTATTCAACTCTTTGACATCAGGGGACTTTATCACCAAAAGTCTATCAGTAGTTAGTCCCCAAGGTCGGTTTGTGGAAATTGGCAAGCGAGGAGTCTGGAACTCCAGCCAAGTAGCACAAGTAAGACCGGATGTGTCTTACTGGGTGGTTGATTTAGTTAGAGAATCTCAACAGCAACCAGAGTTAATTCAGTCAATGTTGCAAGAGTTGCTCAGTAAATTCTCTGGTGGCTTACTAAAACCACCGTCATTACAGATTTTTGCGATCGCAAATGTCATCAATGCCTTCCGTTACATGCAACAAGCCAAACACGTTGGCAAAATTGTAGTCACTCAAACAGCACAACCAACTCATACCGTAACGTCAACGCCTTTGAAGTTCCGAGAAGATGGGACTTACTTAATTACAGGCGGACTTGGAGGTTTGGGGCTATTGGTGGCACGCTGGATGGTAGAACAGGGAGCTAAGCATTTAGTTTTAGTCAGCCGCCGTCTACCTGATGATGCTGCTGCAAGTAAATTAGCTGAGTTAAAAGCAGCCGGAACCCAAGTCATAGTAGAAACAGCCGATGTATCGGAATATGCAGCAATGGCTAGGGTGTTAGATAATATCAACCAGTCAACTCCCCCACTAGCAGGGATAATTCACTCAGTTGGCGTGCTATCAGATGGAGTGCTGCAAAACCAGAGTTGGTCTAGTTTTGAGCAAGTGATGGCTCCGAAAGTCCAGGGAGCTTGGCATTTACATCAATTGACCCAAAACCAGCCATTAGACTTTTTTGTACTGTTTTCTTCGGCAGCATCTTTGTTGGGTTCCCCTGGTCAAGGAAACCATTCGGCAGCTAATGCTTTTCTCGATGCTTTAGCCCATTATCGCAAAGCAATGGGCTTATCTGGCTTAAGTATTCATTGGGGTGCGGTTGCTCAAATCGGAGAAGCAGCCGAGCGGGGTGCAGATATTAGAGCACAACAGAGTGGCATGGGTGCGATCGCTCCCGACCAGGTAATTAAAGCTCTGGAAGTCATCATGAGTAATACTGCTGTGGAAGTTGGGGTAGTACCTATTGATTGGTCAGCATGGCAAGACAAAGTTGCCAAATGGCCATTCCTAGCAGACTGGGAAAATGCAAGTTCGACAACGGTTACTCAAAACGAGCAACTTCTAGAAAAACTCAAGCAAATTACGGGTAATGAACGAGAAAACATCCTCATAACTCATCTGCAAAACGAAATTGCTCAAGTTTTAAGCATGAAAACTGCTGACATCGATGCTAAACAACCTCTCAACTTAATGGGAATCGACTCTTTAATGGCTGTGGAATTACGCAACCGAATTAAAACCAAATTAGAGGTAGACGTTCCCATTACAAAATTTATCGAAGGCGACAGCATTATTAGTCTCTCCGCAGAAATTAGCCAACAACTTAGTCAAAGCGAACAAACTCCATCAGAAACATCTCTACCAACTCTTGTCACTAACCCTGACCAACGCTATCAACCTTTCCCTCTCAATGAAATTCAGCAAGCCTATTGGCTAGGCCGTCAGCAAATCTTTGATTTGGGTAATATTGCCACCCATATTTACATAGAAGTAGATTGTGAGAACTTAAATCTAGAACACCTCAACCAAGCTTGGCAAAAATTAATTGCACATCACGATATGCTGCGGATGGTAGTAGTTGCAGATGCTCAACAACAAGTTCTTCAGCAAGTACCTATCTATGAAATTAAAGTTTTGGATTTGGCTCAAGAGCCTGCTCAAACGATTACTTCCGAACTAGAAGTAATTCGTGAGCAAATGTCTCACGAGATTTTACCAGCAGACCAGTGGCCTTTGTTTAACATCCAAGCTACTCGTTTAAATCAACACACCCGATTACATATCAGCCTTGATTTGTTAATAGCTGATGCTTGGAGTATCTATTTGATATTCACTCAATGGATGCAGTTGTACAAAGCTCCTGAAAGTTCACTCCCAGCCTTAGAATTATCATTCCGAGACTATGTACTAGGGGAGTTAGCCCTCAAAGATACCCCACAATATCACCGCTCTCAGAAATATTGGTTCGACCGTCTTGATAGCTTACCACCTGCCCCAGAAATTCCTCTCAGCCAACCAATTTCTGCTATTAACCAACCTCGGTTCCAGCGTCGCAGTGCTAAATTGACTCCAACTCATTGGCAGCAATTACAGCAAAAAGCTCGTAAAGCCAATTTAACTCCTTCTGGGTTACTGTTAACTGCTTTTGCAGATATCTTAAATCTTTGGAGTAAATCTCCTAAATTTACCATCAATCTCACCCTATTTAATCGCCTTCCCATACATCCTCAAGTTAACCAGTTGGTGGGAGATTTTACCTCTTTAATTTTGCTGGAGGTAGATAATTCGGTAGCAACGCCATTTATAAATCGTGCTCAAAAACTGCAAAAGCAACTTTGGCAAGACTTAGAGCATAACTATGTCAGCGCAGTAGAAGTTCAGCGAGAACTCCGCCGTCGCGGACGTAGCCAACCAATGGGAGTAGTCTTTACCAGCACTTTAGGGTTAGGTTCTTTGGCTAATGAAGATTTAGGAGAAGGATTTGGCCTCAAGCAATTAGGAGAGATGGTTTATAGTGTTGCTCAAACTCCTCAAGTTTGGCTTGATCATCAAGTGTTAGAAGAAAAAGGAGCATTGGTGCTGAATTGGGATGCAGTCGCAGATTTGTTTCCTGAGGATCTTCTCGATCAAATGTTTGCAGCTTACTGTGATTGGCTCAGACAACTAGCAACATCTGACGAACCTTGGAGTAAAACCCATCACCAACTGTTATCACCAGAGCAACTCACCCTGCAAACACAAATAAATCAGACAGCGAAGAATTTGTCTGAGGAAACATTGCATAGTTTGTTTATCAAGCAGGTACAAGCTCAAAGTGAATCACCTGCTATTATTACGACAAACAAAGTTTTAAGTTACCAGGAACTATACAAGCGATCGCATCACTTAGGGTATGAATTACGGCGATCTGGAGTTCAACCAAACACTCTAGTAGCTGTAGTTATGGAAAAAGGATGGGAACAAGTAGTAGCAGTTCTCGGAATCTTGATGTCCGGTGGTGCTTACTTACCTATTGACCCAGGATTACCTCAAGAACGCCAGTGGTATCTACTTGCACAAGCAGAAGTTAAACAAGTTTTAATCCAAAGTCATTTGCAAGAGTCTTTGTGCTGGCCAGAAGGAACTACTTGTTGGTCTGTAGATACTCAAGAGATAGCAGCATTGGATCTACCTGTTTTAGAACCAGTACAAACTCCAGAAGATCTAGCTTATGTGATTTACACTTCTGGCTCTACAGGTTTACCCAAAGGAGTTATGATTGACCATCGAGGAGCAGTCAATACAATCCTCGACATCAACCAACGCTTTCAAGTAAAACCATCTGACCGAATCTTGGCTCTATCGGCTTTGAATTTTGACCTGTCAGTGTACGACATCTTCGGCATATTAGCAGCCGGGGGAACTATAGTCATACCAGCACCAACCGGAACCAAAGATCCGGCTCACTGGATAGAGTTAATCACAACTTACCAAATTACTATTTGGAATTCTGTGCCAGCTTTAATGCAAATATTAGTGGAATATCTTTCAGGAAAATCACAACAATCAACTAATGATTTGCGAGTGGCTTTGTTGAGTGGAGATTGGTTGCCAATTAACTTACCAGATAAAATCCGGTCTCTGTGGTCTGATGCTCAAGTAATCAGTTTAGGAGGAGCCACAGAGGCATCAATCTGGTCTATCAGCTATGACATTGATCAGGTAAATTCTAATTGGAAGAGTATTCCCTACGGCAAACCTTTAATTAATCAACGTTTTTACGTGTTGAATGAGTTAATGGATGTTAGACCAATTTGGGTACCAGGGCAACTTTATATTGGCGGTGTAGGATTGGCTCTAGGTTATTGGAAAAATGAGCAAAAAACACAAGCCAGTTTTATTATCCATCCAATAACTCAAGAACGCCTGTACAAAACTGGGGATTTAGGACGATATTTACCTGATGGCAACATTGAGTTTCTGGGTAGAGAAGACTTTCAGGTAAAAATTAATGGCTACCGTGTGGAATTAGGAGAAATTGAAGCAGCATTACAGCAAATTACAGGCATCAAAGAAGCAGTGGTCAGTGCAGTGGGAGACTCACAACAAAGCAAACGTTTAGTAGCCTATATCTTACTAAATTCTTCCTTAATTGCTGAAGCAGACAAACAAAATGATGTTACTCCGCTTTCTCAGGAATCAAATTCTATTACTAAGCATTTGCGTCAACATTTGAAAGAAAAACTTCCTGAGTATATGGTTCCTACTAATTACGTTGTTATGGAAGCTTGGCCATTGACTGCTAATGGTAAGGTAGACCGTCAACGATTGCCCAAGCCAGAAGAAAGCACTCGTTCTAATCTGGAATATGTAGTACCTCAAACCGAAACTGAACGAAAAATTGCTGCTGTTTTACGAGAATTACTTTGCATAGAAACAGTCGGAATTTACGACAATTTCTATGACATTGGAGGTAACTCGTTACTCTTAATTCGAGTACAAAACAAATTGCAAGACATATTTAACATCGAGCTAAAAGTAGTTGACCTTTTTACCTACCCAACTATATACTCCCTAAGTCAATATATTGCTGGTAATGAAGACAATTCTGCTGAAATAGGCAAAAACATTGGTAATAATCGTTTGCAAAAACGTACTGCTATCAAAGAAAAGGGTAATATTCGGAAAACACTCCGTAATCAAAAATAGAAGGTGTAATACCTACTTGAACAGAGTCGATAAAATCAATAAGTTTGATGTTAGAAAAAAAATAACACTTCAAACTTACTTAACTCTTAAAATTTTCAAGATTACTACCTTTCCAATATAAAGTTAATAAATGAATAAAATTTTTAGAATACGATAATTGCAAAAATTAATTTATCTAAAAATATAAAGCTTAATTTTTTTAAAGGAAAAAATTATGTATCAGCTAGAAGAAGAATTTTTTGATGAAAATCAAGATATCGCAATAATTTCTATGTCTGGACGTTTTCCAGGCTCAAATAGTATTGAGGAATTTTGGCAGAATATTCGAGATGGTATAGAGTCAATTCGTTTTTTTTCAGAAGAAGAATTATTAGCTGCTGGTGTCAAGCCTGAACGATTGAATAACCCTAATTACGTAAAAGCTAGCGGAACTCCATCAAATATCGATATGTTCGATGCTAGTTTTTTTGGCTGTAGTCCTAAAGATGCTATAGAAATAGATCCGCAACAACGGTTGTTTTTAGAATGTGCTTGGGAAGTAATAGAAAGGGGTGGTTACAATCCAAACGTATATGAAGGTTCAATTGGGGTTTACGCTGGTTGCAGTATTAATAGTTATTTAATCAACAATCTTGATTCTGAATCTGACCTCGGTTTACGGGTATATCTTAAGGGAGGTGACAAAGATTATTTAGCAACGCGTGTTGCTTACCATCTAAATTTAACTGGGCCTGCTGTTAGCATTCAAACTGCTTGTTCAACCTCATTGGTAGCAGTTCACATTGCTTGCCAAAGTCTGCTTAATGGAGAGTGTGACATGGCGCTAGCAGGTGGGGTCTCTATTTTTGTTTCTCAGGAACCTGGGTATTTGTATCAAGATGGGTTGGTTGCTTCACCGGATGGGCACTGTAGAGCTTTTGATGCCAAAGCTAACGGAACAGTTCCAAGTAATGGGATTGGGGTTGTACTCCTTAAGGGACTCAAGGATGCAATTACTGATGGTGATTATATCTATGCAGTGATTAAGGGTTCAGCTATTAACAACGATGGTTCTTTAAAAGTGGGCTATACTGCGCCTAGTGTAGAAGGTCAAGCAGCAGTAATTGCAGAAGCTCATGCTGTCGCGGGAGTAGACCCAGAGACAATTACATATGTAGAAACTCATGGTACGGGGACACAACTGGGAGATCCTATTGAAATTGCAGGTTTGACCAAGGCTTTTCAACAGAGTACGCATAAGCAAGGTTATTGTGCTATTGGTTCAGTAAAAACTAATATAGGGCATTTGGTTACAGCAGCAGGAGTAGCAGGACTGATTAAAGCTGTGTTGGCTCTCCAGCACAAATTATTACCTCCTAGTTTAAATTTTGAAAAACCCAATCCTAAAATCGATTTTGCCAACAGTCCTTTTTATGTCAACACAACTCTTACTGAATGGAAAACCAATGGTACTCCTCGTCGAGCAGGAGTTAGTTCTTTTGGTGTAGGGGGAACTAATGCACATCTGGTACTCCAAGAAGCACCAAAACAAGTTAAGAGTAAAAACTTATATGAACGGTCATTAGAGATACTAACACTATCAGCAAAAACAGAAACAGCACTGCAAGAGTTAGTCAAAAACTATCACAAATATCTAACAAGCAACAGCCAAACAGAACTAGCAGACATCTGCTACACAGCGAACACAGGACGTGCCCACTTTAATCAGCGAGTGGCATTCATCGCCGCGAATAAACAAGAATTAGCAGAAAAACTGCATCAATACCAAAGCAAAGAACAACTACCAGGGATAACATCAGGACAAATATCCAGCAGTAGCAGCCCAAGAAAAATAGCATTTTTGTTCACAGGTCAAGGTTCGCAATATGTGAACATGGGAAGACAACTGTATCAAACCCAAGCAGTATTTCGGGCAGCCATAGACCAATGTCAGCAAATCCTGGATAGTCAACTAGAGCATCCTCTAGTAGAAATACTTTATCCATGTACAACTCAAGCACAAGATTTATCTCGGCTCAATCAAACAAGCTACACCCAACCAGCAGTGTTTGCAATCGAGTATGCCCTAGGGCAATTGTGGCAATCATGGGGAATCAAACCAGATATAGTAGTCGGTCACAGCGTTGGTGAATACGTAGCGGCAACCATAGCTGGAATCATGAGTTTAGAAGATGGTCTGAAACTGATTGCAGCCAGAGGTTGTTTGATGCAACAGTTGAGTGTTGAAGGCGAAATGGTAGCAGTGATGGCATCAGCACAACAAGTGCAATCACTGCTGAGTGAGCATAAAAACACAGTTTCTCTGGCAGCGATTAATGCACCAGAAAGTGTAGTGATTTCTGGAGAAAAGACAGCACTAGCAGCGATTTGTCAGCAATTGTCATCTCAAAATATCAAAACAAAACGCTTGCAAGTATCCCACGCGTTTCATTCGCCATTGATGACACCGATGTTGGCAGAGTTTGAAGTAATTGCCAATCAAATCACCTACCATCAGCCGCAAATCCCGCTAATATCCAACCTGACTGGAGAGATTGCAGATGAGCGAATTACAACAGCGCAATATTGGTTAGACCATGTATGTCAGCCGGTGATGTTTGCCCAGAGTATGCAGACTTTGTCGGCTCAGGGTTATCAGGTGTTTTTAGAAGTTGGGGCACAACCGCATTTGTTGAGTCTGGGACGCCAGTGTTTACCGCAACAGGTGGGTGTGTGGTTGGCTTCGATGCGTGCTGGTGTTTGTGAATGGCAGCAGATGCTTTCGAGTTTGGCGCAGTTATATGTGCAGGGTGTGGCTGTTGATTGGTCGGGATTTGAGCGCGATTTTCAGCGTCAGAAACTCGTTTTGCCTACTTATCCTTTTCAACGCCAGCGCTATTGGATTGAAGTGGCTCATGAACGTTATCAAGATAAATCTATTACATCAGAGAATGATAGTTCTCTTATCGTTAATCTCATTAAGCAAGGAGATATAAAAACCTTAACTCAACAACTCGAAATAGAGGAAAATCTCTCCGAAAGCGAAGTTGCTCTGCTGCCTAAATTACTAAAACTGATAGTTCAACAGCATCAACAACAACTAACAAAGATTAGCATTGAAGAAAATACTTTACTACAACAGAAATCTGTAACAAAACTTGATCTGCTCCAGGAACTACAAGCAGTTCCTACGGTAAAGTATAAACAAATTTTAATAGAATACTTGGAAAAGCAGATACGCCATATACTACAAATTCATGCATCTCACTCTCTAAATACACAAAAATCTATTTTAGAATTAGGTTTTGATTCTTTAAGTATCATTGAACTAAAAAGTCAATTAGAAGCTCAATTAGAAGTAACTATACCTGCTAGCGAAATTATCCAAGGGCCCAGTATTATTGAACTAGCAGAACAGCTTACTGAACAACTCACTCAAGATATTTATATCTCAAATAGGGCACTTGCCAAAGGTGAAATTACAGAGTTAGCTAATCAAACAGCAAGTTGGATTGCATACCATAAACCTAAGCCCAATAGTTATCTACATCTATTTTGCTTTCATCCCTGGGGGTCAAGTGCTTCAATTTTCAAAAAATGGTCTGATGAATTGCCACCATATATAGAAGTTTTACCAATTCAACTTCCAGGTAGGCAACAGCGTTTAAAGGAAAAACCATTTACAGAATTTGTAAATTTAATCGAAGTTTTAGGAGACTTTATTCATACTTATCTTAATAAGCCTTTTGCTTTTTACGGTCATAGCATGGGTGCTTTAATTGCTTTTGAACTTGCCTACACTGTTAAGCAAAAATACAATATTAGCCCACAATACTTATTTTTGGGTGGCGCTCAAGCACCATCTGATGTTTCTTTTTTAAATAAAATTAAAACTTTCTCACAAAATCAAATTTTGAATTATCTTCTGGACATTTCAGAAATACCAGAGGCTATTTATAATGATAAATTGCTTGTTGAGGAGTTGATGGAGATTTTTAAAGCAGATCTACAACTACTACAAAGTTATTGCCACAGAAAGCAAGAGCCACTCGATTGCCCAATTTATACTTTTGGCGGTATAGATGATGTTTCGGTTAGTGAAGAGCAACTTTCATTATGGTCTCACTACACTCAGAATACCTTTAAGCTGCAAATGCTTCCGGGTAAACATATGTTTTTGAAAAATAACCTAAAATCTATTTTGGATGTAATTTCTGAGGAAATATTAAAACTTAATAGTCATGAATAACCAAGTTTATCATAGTAGTGAACAAAAACTAGAGATTGCTATTATTGGTGCTGGAATCTCTGGTTTGTGTATGGCAATTAATCTAAAGAAAGTCGGTATTAACTCATTTAAGATCTTTGAAAAAGCGGATAGTTTAGGTGGCACATGGCGAGATAATACCTATCCAGGTGCTGGTTGCGATGTTCCATCTTTCCTATATTCATTTTCTTTTGAGCTTAAATATAACTGGACGCTAAACTATCCAAAACAACCAGAAATACTTCAATACCTAGAATATTGTGCTGAAAAATACGGTATTAAGCAACATATTCAATTTAATACTGAAATTATTACAGCGATTTTTGAACATGAACAAGGTGTTTGGAGTATTCATACCCGTACCAACGAAAAGTTACAAGCTAATATTTTAATCAGTGGTTGTGGGCAATTAAATCGTCCCAAAATACCCGATATAGATGGAATTAATACATTTCAAGGAACTCAGTTCCATTCGGCTCGGTGGAAAAATCAGTATAATTTAAGTGGTAAAACAGTGGCAGTAATAGGTACTGGTGCTAGTGCTATTCAGTTTATTCCACTAATTGCTAAGGAAGTGAAGAAGTTATTCATTTTTCAAAGTAGTGCCAACTGGATTTTAAATAAGCAAGATCATAAATTCACTGAATTTCAACATTGGATATTCAAGACGTTTCCATTCACAGTTAATTTATATCGATTATGGATTTATTTAACCTTAGAGTTTTTGCTTGTTAATGGAGTTCTTCAAAAAGACGGCATTACAGGAAAATTCTTTGCTGCTTACCTTAGTCGTCAGAGACATCAAAAAGTAAAACAGGCAGCGCTTCAATCAGTCCTAGAGCCAAATTTTCAAGTTGGTTGTAAACGAGTTTTACTGTCAAATGATTATTATGAAACGCTTCAGCAACCTAATGTTGAAGTTATTAGTAGCCGTGTTAAAGCTATATGTACTAATAGCGTGTTGACTCAAAATGACCAGAAATATCGGATAGATACTCTTATTTTTGCTACTGGTTTTCATGCTACTAACTTTTTATCATCTATAAAAATAATTGGTCTGAATAACCAATTGTTAGAGGATAAATGGAAAGATGGAGCTGAAGCATATAAAGGTATTCTGATATCAGGATTTCCTAATTTATTTATGCTTTATGGGCCAAATACTAATACATCAAATTCAATTATATTTATGATTGAATGCCAGGTTCGTTATATCATTTCTTGCATTCGGCTAATTCAAAGAAAATCGTTACTATATTTGGATGTTAAGCCTAGTAAGCAATCTTTATTTAACCAAAAACTACAGGTTGATGCTGCCAAAACTGTTTGGAGTAGTAATTGTACTAACTGGTATAAAACTGATAAAGGTAAGATTGTCAACAATTGGCCTCAATCAACGTTATGTTATCTATTAACAACTTTTGGCGCTAATTCAAACGATTTTTACTGCTTGGATAAAAATAAAAAATAAGCTAAAATATGAGATATTATTGATTAGATTAAAAGGTTCTAGATTTCGTTAATTGTAGAATAGTAATTTACAGCTAAAAAGCTAAGAATTTACTTTACTCAGCATTTGAAAACTGTTCGCCGGAGTTAAATAATGAATTTATGGTTTCGTTTCTGGTGGTATTGGTTAATCATTGCTACTTGCGGAGTAACTATATTTGGCATTAGCTTGGTTATCTTACCAGATTTCATGCAGTTGTTCTTTAACGCGATGTTCTTTTCACCCTTGCAAGCACACACTACTTTTAGTAATATCGCACATTCCTATATTAAATTTTTGTATGGCGTACTTGGTGCTGTAATGGTCGGTTGGAGTGTTACCTTACTCTTTATCCTTGTAGGGCCATTTCATCGTGGGCAACGTGAAGCATGGTATGCCATGACAGTCTCGGTACTCGTGTGGTTTATGCTGGACAGTTCGTTGTCGATATCAACAGGATTTTGGCAAAATGCTGTCTTCAATACTATATTTCTCGTATTTTTTGCAATCCCTCTGACAGCCACATATATGTATTTTACTAAGTGATCTGCTTAAGATGTGTTTTATAAACTTACAATTTGTGTTTAACATAATAAATATAAAATTCTTAAATATAAAATACAAAACTTACATATAGACTAATAGTTTATTTAGAAAATAATTAGTTCAATAATTTGCTAATAATAAAAATACTAATTTATACTTACATAATATTATATAAAATAATTTTTATAAGAAATAATAGTAGGAAATAAACTAATAAATACTGTTCAAACCTTCGTACTGCCAAACTTCTGAAATTCCGCACAGAAGATGTAATTTTGTAGTACAATAGTGATACCTACGGCAATGTCAGAGACGATCGCACCATAATAAAACTCCTTAGGATCTTCCGGCATTCCAGCCTTACACCACTCTTGAAATGCACGAATCATTTAAATGGCGTCATTTACAATCCGAGATCATTCTGTTATGTGTGGGGTGGTATCTACAATATCCATTGAGTTATAAAAACTTATAAAATCACAGGACTTAAGTATGAATAAGTTACTCCTTTCCAGTCTTAAGATTACCTCCAGATAGCTCAATCTATGCTTTTGCAAAGAAATACAATAGGTATTCTTTTAATGGAAAGGAGGTAAGAAACGAGTAATGATGTGCTGAGTTAAGAATCGCTTACAAGCAGAGGCAGTCCGTTACGTATTTTCCCCTGTTGAAGGAACATAACAGCGGGGTATTAACCTTCTTTGGATCAGAAGATATCGTACTTTTTCCTAAGTTCCCAACATCTGCAAGTTGTGCAAAGTTGCGTAAAGTCCTCTTTGTTCCAGCAATTCCTCGTGACTTCCCTGTTCGATTAATTCTCCCCGCTTGAGAACAAAAATTCGATCTACGTTGCGAATTGTAGACAAACGGTGAGCGATAATAATGGCGGTACGTCTCTGCAAAAGCTGATTTAATGCTTCTTGAACTAAAGCTTCTGTCCCAACATCTAGACTAGCGGTTGCCTCATCCAATACCAGAATTTCTGGATTGCGAATAGCAGCACGAGCAAAGGCTAAAAGTTGCTTTTGTCCACTAGAAAGATTTGTGCCGCGCTCTCTAAGTTGAGTATCGTAGCCTTGAGGTAACTGTTCAATAAACTCAGCAATGTTTGTGCTCTCTGCTGCTTGTTGAATTTCCTCAATGGTGTAAATGTCTCCTAAGCTGATATTGCTTTTAACATCACCAGCAAACAAAAAGCCTTCTTGTAAAATTACTGCCATGTAGCGGCGTAGTTCTGCTTGTGGTACTTCTCGGATATCTACGCCATCTATCAAAATACGTCCTTGGGTGGGTTCGTAGAGGCGACACAGAAGACGGATGATGGAACTTTTACCTGCACCTGTGGGGCCGACTAATGCCACTTTTTCACCAGGATGAATGGTGAAATCTAAGTCTTTAATTACATAATCATCGTCTTTGTAGGCAAACCAAACGTGATCAAAACGGATTTCTCCCAGTTCCGGTGGAGTATTGAGGTCTGGGGATTCGAGTTCTGCAACTATCTCATCTATATAGCCGAATTTGGCATCAAATATTGAGAAACGCGGATTGGTGCGATCGCGTATTTCTATCGGTTCATCTAAAATATCACTAACCCGTTCAATGGCTGTAAATCCAGATTGGATTACGGTGAATTTTTCAGCAAAATCTCGTAAGGGGTCAAATAAACGCTGAGCATACAATACAAATGCAGATAAAACCCCAAAAGTCAAGTTTTCTCTTAAAAGCAACCAACCACCTACCCATAACACACCTGCGATCGCAATCAGTCCAATCCATTCTAAGGTTGCTGAAACAGCCGAATCATAAAAAATGGTTTGATCTACTTGGGCTGTGTAATTCTTGTTTGTGACCCGAAATAGTTCAGCATTAAATTTTTCTCTACGGAACAACTGTACTACATTGATGCCAACCACATTTTCTTGTAGCTGTGAGTTTAAAATAGAAAGTTCTTCTCGCACTTTGTAATTGGCTTTGCGGTACTGTTGCTGAAAGTAAACAATTACCCAAGTAACTGGTAACAACATCAACAACAGCAAACAAGCAAGTTGCCATTGGATAGAAAACATTAAAGCCGTAATCACCAGCATAGAAAACAAATCGGACACAATGCCAATTGCCCCAGTGGAAAAGACATCTCCTAACACTTCCACATCGCTGGTGAGTCTGGTAATTAATTTACCTACAGGCGTGCGGTCAAAAAAGCGCACTGCTAGAGATGTCACATGATGAAATAAGTCTTGGCGAATTTCTGCGGTGATTTTTTGCCCCAGTGTTTGTACTATATAACCCTGAATACCTGTCAATGAGAGCCTTACAATAATCGCAAGTAGCAATAACCCTTCCAGAATATGTAATCCTTGCAAGAAAGGGCGATTCCTGAGAAACTCATAAGTGCTGGGTTCATTGCGAATCAGAGAAATTACCTGTCCAATCAACAATGGTTGTACAGCGTTAGCTAATGCGATCGGCACGAGTAGGATCATTGAAAGCACCAGCAGCCGCCCACTACGACGGGCATAAGGCACTAAACGCAAAAATAACCGCCAGTCATTTTCGCGCCGACGGTCTTGGGTGTAAGGTTTTTGGAAGGATTGGGAGATGCTCATAATAGGAGCATTATATTAATTTTTACAATCGGAAAAACACACTATTTTAAAGTAGCGATACTTTCTCTAAGAGAGACTACGCTAACGCACACCTTCTCTGATACCATGCCTGAGATAGAAACTGCAAGACTACAACTCAGACCATATACCCTAAACGACCTGGATGAACTTGCTCCCATTTTGAGTAATCCAGCAGTCATGAAGTATTCACCTAGAGGGCCGATACCAACCGAGAAGCTCAAAGAAGTAGCCTTGGAGATATTAGAATTTTTTATAGCACACTGGCGTCAGCATGGTTTTGGTGTTTGGGCTGTTGTAGAAAAAACCACCGTCAAATTAATTGGTCATTGTGGGCTGAATTTTTTACCAAATAGTCCTGAAGTTGAAGTTCTCTATCGCTTAGACCAAGCTTATTGGAATCAAAGTATTGCCAGTGAAGCAACAAAAGCAAGTTTGAGATATGGCTTTGAGGTAGTCAAACTAGATCAGATTGTCGCCATCACTGCACCAGAACACATTGCTTCGCGTCGGGTAATGGAAAAAGCCGGGTTGAAATACGAGAAAAATGCCCAATTTTACAACTTAGATGTAGTTTACTATGCCATCTCGCGATCGCAATGGCAACTCAATAATTCCCCACTTTGACATATCTCAAAGTCAAATAGACTCAAAATTCTTTAGTATTGACTTCATCTTGAGTACAAAAAGTTACATCGCTGAAATAAGCTCATCCCACCCCTTAAAGGGGATGGATTTCATGTTGACTGTTGACTGTTGACTGATAAAAATTGCTTTTATATACG
This sequence comes from Komarekiella atlantica HA4396-MV6, assembly GCA_019359395.1. Lineage (GTDB taxonomy): Bacteria > Cyanobacteriota > Cyanobacteriia > Cyanobacteriales > Nostocaceae > Komarekiella > Komarekiella atlantica. The sequence continues at coordinate 4,192 of JAHHHK010000020.1, read as the reverse complement.
TAGCATCACTGATGAATAGTTACTTATAGTCGTTCAATACTAGAAGCATGAAAACGTGATATTTGGTTACGAACTGATCCAGTATTAATACTGAACATTGTTGAAGCAATTTGATAATCATGATGAAAAAGTTATCAAAGATGACTGCTACTGTTCTATTTATGGCTTTGAGTTCAATTGCTACGACACCAACTGCTAATGCTGTCACTACCTACTTAGAACCTAGTTTATACAATAGCTTTGACGACAGTCCTTTTAAAGATGGTAACTATTCATACTTTAACTTGGAAGACTTTGAAGATGGCTTTTTAAATACACCAGGTGTCACTGCGTCTGGTGGTGTTATAAATCTACCTAGCCCTTTTAACATCTCAACTGATTCTGTAGATAGCGATGATCGAGTAATCGATGGCAGTGGATTAAATGGTTATAGTTGGTATTCTGCCGAAAAATCAACTATCAGATTTACTTTCAATGCTAGTGTTCTGGGTGGTTTACCCACGAATGTTGGCATTGTTTGGACTGATGTTGGCTTTTCTAATACTGGTCTAGGATTTGGTAAAGTTAACCTCGAAGCTTTTGACGCCCTTGGCACTTCTTTAGGAGTCTTAGGTTCAACTTTGGTTGGTGATGGCGATTTCCGTGGCCAGACCGCAGAAGATAGGTTTTTCGGTGCAATCAATTTGGATGGCATTTCAGCAATTGAAATCCGAATGCTTGATAGTACGGACTGGGAAGTAGACCATCTACAGTATGGTCGGGCTAACAGCCAGTCTGTTCCTGAACCTTCTACTTTGTTCGCTTTGTTTGCTGTTGGGGCTATGGGTGTAGGTTTGCGACTCCAATGCCAGCAAAATAAGGGGTTGGGGACTGGGAGGCATAGCCCATTGCGTTAGCGCAGCCTACAGTGTACACACAAGTCAAAAATTTTCCCGCTGACCCCTCATCCCGCCCAGAGCATCGATTCAGTAATTGCAAAAACCCGATTTCTTTTCAGTAGAGACGTTGCAATGCAACGTCTCTACAAAATAATCGGTTTTTCTCTCAGCCTTTGAACTAGAAATTTGTAGCGATTGTTTCATGAATGTTCTTATGAGTATGTAATAATACTACACTTCTCTATTTACGTCTTATATCTAAAGGTAGAGAATAGTGATTAACTTAAATTGGGAAACCTTATAGAAGTTAATTCCCAAGAGGTATCCTGCCCATTTATCTCCAGTGCAACCGAGGTCAGATGACGCAACCTTTAAATCAAGTCAAAGAATGGGAACAACGTCGTAACGAAGCAAACCGCTACTATAAGCGGGGGAATTTTCAAGAATATCTGGATCTAACAACTGAGAACTTACATTTAGCTAGGATAATTCCAGATCGAGCCAGAGAAGGTTATGCATTGAACGACATCGGTTTAGCTCACCTTGGTTGCTGGCAACCTCAAAGAGCATTAGAGTATTTTCATCAAGCACTTTCAGTTGCTCAAGAAATAAGCAACGCGCGAGCAGAGGCGATCGCACTCAGCAATCTAGGTTCTACCTACAGCCGTCTTGGACGCTTTTCGCAAGCGCTGGAGTATTTGGACACAGCAGTTCAAATCTTCAGGAAACTGCAAGACACACAAGGTGAAGTTTCAACTCTCAATGATGTAGCACTGATCTATACTAGGTTAGGAGAACCGAAACGATCACTGTTACTACAACACCAAATTTTGGCGATGCGTCAATTGCTAGGAGATATTTCTGGTAAAGCAACCACGCTAAATGGTATTGGGTTTGCCTACAGCGCCTTGGGTAAGTTTGAGCAAGCTTTAGAATTTTTGCAAGAAGCAATCCCAATTCAACGAGCCGCTAAGAATTTGATTGGTGAAGCAACCACCTTGAACAATATTGCCTCTATCTATACTGATTTAGGCAAACCTAAACAAGCACTATTGCTCTACTATCAAGTTCTTTTGACACGTCGTTCTCTAAACGATCGCTCTGGTGAAGCAACAACTCTTCACAATATTGGTTTTACCTACGCTATCCTCGCCCAAAATCGGCAAGCATTGAAGTTCTACAAACAAGCCATTGCAATTTATCGACAATTGGGCGACAGTCTAGGAGAAATTTCCACTTTGCTGAACATGGGAAGCCTTTACGCTACAACTAAACGCAAAAAGTTGGCGCGATCGTGCTACCAAAATGCCCAAGAATTAGCCGAACAAATTGAATATCAGCCATTTATGGAAAAGGTACGGCAGTTCATGGATGCTTTGTAAAATAGTCAAGAGACACGAAACCCTGTAGTAGAGACGTTACATGTAACGTCTCTACATCTACATGTAACGTCTCTACATCTACGGTCTCTACACGTGATTCTGCTGTAATTACGTTAATTACGAATTACGAATTATTAAATCCTGTCTATGAAAGCTTACGAAGTCCAGAGTACTACAGGGATTGATGCCCTCATATTAGTTGATCGCCCTGAACCAAAACCCACTACGGGCCAAGTTCTGATTAAAATAAAAGCAACATCGCTGAATTACCGCGATTTGCTTGTGACTGAGGGAGCCTACGGTTCTGGACTGAAATATCCGCTGATTCCCATGTCTGATGGTGCGGGGGAGGTTGTGGAAGTAGGTGAAGGTGTCACACGTGTGAAAGTAGGCGATCGCGTCGCTGGTATCTTCTTCCAAAACTGGATTTCTGGCTCTTTAACCAAAGAGCATACAAAATCGGATTTGGGAGGCGGTATCGATGGCATGTTGGCTGAATATGTTGTACTACACCAAGATGGCTTAGTAATATTACCTGATTACTTATCCTATATAGAAGGTGCAACCTTGCCCTGTGCAGCCGTTACAGCTTGGCATGCATTGGTAACAAAGGGCAATATTAGCGCAGGTGATAGTGTTTTGTTACTCGGTACAGGGGGAGTTTCAACTTTTGCACTCCAGTTTGCCAAGCTACATGGTGCTAGAGTCATTGTTACTTCCAGCAGCGACGAGAAATTGAGGCGATCGCAACAGCTTGGCGCTGATGAGACGATTAACTACAAAACATCGCCAGATTGGGAAAAGCAAGTTTACCAATTGACTAATCGCACAGGTGTAGACCATGTTGTAGAAGTAGGCGGTGCAGGCACTCTGCCAAAATCACTACAAGCAGTTCGCATTGGCGGAACTATTAGCTTGATAGGTGTATTATCAGGCAGAGGAAATGATATTGACCCCATGCCAATACTCTTCAAAAGTTTAACAGTTCAAGGTATTTACGTCGGCAGTCGGGAAATGTTTGAGGCGATGAATCAAGTGCTGCAAGAGCATCAAATTAAGCCGATTATTGATAGAGTTTTCTCCTTTAATGAAGCACAGGAAGCTTATCGTTATCTCAAAAGTGCTGCTCACTTCGGTAAAGTGGTAATTCAGCTTGAATAATTATCGTATTGCCAAAATTCAGGGCAAGTTGTTGATATATTGGCTGGAAATTGAACACTGATAAATCAGGTAATTTTGGTATTCAAGACATAGAAGCCAGTAGAGTATGTTAAATTAAAGAAAAAACTATAAAATTATAAATTTTTATCGGATGATTTCTTTAGGGAATACACCTTTTGACATCAAGATTAGATACTTAATTTTTCTCCTTTTGCCTTGATCTGCCTTTTCTAAAGTTGGCTATATTTGTTGCCTCAAGGTGACTACGTTAAGGAGAATCCTAATGTCAGTAAATAATCCCCTTCAGAAGCCAGTAAATAGGCTGCTTGCAGCTCTGCCTAACTCTGAGTATGAGCGTCTTATCCCGCACTTGAAGTTGGTTTCGCTCCCACTTGACCAAGTAATTTATGAGTCAGGAGAACCAATTACACATGCCTATTTTCCGCATCAGACAGTGATTTCTATTGTCACCACTATGGAAGATGGCTCTACAGTCGAAGTCGGTGTAGTAAGTAATGAGGGCATGGTGGGTATCCCGATAATTTTAGGAGGTAACACAACAACCACAACAGCGATCGTGCAGATTTCAGACAGTGCTATGCGGATAGATGCAGATATACTTAGAAGCGAGTTCAGTAGAGGTGGATACTTCAAGGGGCGACAATCGCCTCTAAACCGAGGCAGATAAAGGTTTGGGGGATAAAGACCCCTTGAAAAATTTGTGTACTTATTGAGAATGAAGTGTATAAGGGTAGTAGATTCTTCTGTGGG
>JAHHHK010000059.1 GCA_019359395.1 Komarekiella atlantica HA4396-MV6 | reverse complement strand
TGAGATACTTCTGCTTTAGTTCATCTGAATTAAAGTGGTTGGCTAAGTACGCTTTTTTAGGCATCTCATTTTTTGAGGTTATTTTTCCTTGATTATAAGTGGTTTATGATAACCGGACTTGGTATTACTGCTGATTCCAGTCATTTTGAGGTTGGGAGGGGGAATGTAGGACTAAGATTTTTGCTTGGCGATCGCTCTTTTATGTTAGCGGATGGCGATCGCCACCAGCGTCAACGTCAATTATTAGCGCCTCCCTTTCATGGCGAAAGGATGCGGGCTTACGGTCAGGATATCCGTAAGATAACGCAACAAGTAAGTGACGAGTGGCTAATTGGCAAACCTTTTGATATCCGTGAGTCGATGCAAGAAATTACCTTGCGTGTTATTTTACAGGTTGTATTTGGTTTGGATGAAGGACAACTTTTTGAAGAACTAAGGCGATCGCTAAGTGACTTACTAAACTTTATCAGTTCGCCTTTAATGTCCAGCGCCTTCTTTTTCGGATTTATGCAAAAAGATTTAGGTGCTTGGAGTCCTTGGGGTTGGATTCTCCGACAACGGCAAAAAATTGATCAACTTATTTATGCTTTACTGCGAGAACGTCGGGCTGAATCTCACCAAAATCGCCAAGATATTCTGAGTTTGATGATGGCTGCTCGTTATGACGATGGTCAAGGGATGTCAGATGAAGAATTACACGACGAGTTGATGACAGTGTTAGTAGCGGGACATGAAACTACCGCTTCTGCATTGACATGGGCTTTTTATTGGATTGACCACTTACCAGAGGTGCGTGAGAAGTTACTACAGGAACTCAATACCCATGGTGTTAACCCAGACCCAAGTAGTATTGCTAAATTGCCCTATTTAACAGCAGTTTGCCAAGAAACGTTGCGGATTTACCCAATTGCGATGAATGCTTTCTTGCGGATTGTGAAAACTCCAATTGAAATTATGGGTTACAAACTGCTGGAGGGAACAGCAATCATTCCCAGTATTTATTTAGCGCACCATAGAGAAGCAGTCTACCCACAGCCCAAGCAGTTTAAACCAGAACGCTTTTTAGAAAGGCAATTTTCGCCATACGAGTACTTACCCTTTGGTGGTGGTAGCCGTCGTTGTATTGGTATGGCATTTGCTCAGTATGAAATGAAAATCGTCTTGGCAACTATTTTGTCAGATTTTCAAGTATCCCTAGCAAATAAGCGTCCTGTGCGTCCTGTGCGTCGTGGTTTAACTCTAGCCACACCAGCAGGAATGCGGATGGTAGCAACGCCCCAAGTAAAGCGTGCTAATACACCAGCGCTAGTTTAAGGAATTGGGTAGGTATTATATGCCTACCCTACTTATTGAATTATTCCGAAGCGGGTTGACTTTCTTGCTCACTAGCAAGTCGTTCATAATGTTCTTTATCGCGGTATTTGATTGTTCTCATCGGTTGATTTCCGACAATTGCTAAAGGTTCAACATTAGCAGTTACAACCGTACCAGCCGCCACAATTGCACCGTCTCCTATAGAAACTCCTGGAATAATTAGGACATTTCCACCAATCCAAACATTGCGACCGATAATAACAGGTTTATGAATGTAGATATTATGTTCATAAGGAAGGCCATTACTTTGATAGTCGTGGTTTGCAGATAGGATCACAACATTAAATCCAAGTGTTGTGTTATCACCAATTGTGATCCCGCCACGACCATCTAGTAAGACATCTGGGCCAATATACACCTTATTTCCCAAAGATATATTTTGAGGGTTATCAATTCTAATATCTCGCTTGAATCGAACACCTGAGCCACAAAATTTCAATTTACCTTTCAGTTCCAGATGCTTATATCGTCTGATTTTGGTTTCCAGGTATTCTCCCCACTGTATCAGACGAGGTACTAACCGTTGCTCAAATAGTCGCTCTAATTTATTGGTAATTTTATTTTTGATCTGTTTCATAAAATCTCACGGAAGTTTAAAAACCCTGTGGTCTTAACCAAAGGAGGAATGCAACACGGGTATTTTTGAACCCTTTATATTTGTTATGTTTCCCAAATTAGAGTATTTTCTCCCGTGTGAATAGGGCTTTTATAAAAGTAGCTTGAGCTATGTTCACCAAAACTTCGCAATTTACTAATATAATCTAGTATCCGACCAAAAAATACTCCCATGAAAAGATATAGTGTACTGAAAACTTATGCACATTATCAGCCGTGTAAGACTTGCTGATTTTTGGGAAAAGCACCCTAATGCACAAACTAGCCTGCGGCTATGGTACAAACTTACATCTTTATCTGAATGGTCAAACTTGCTAGAGTTACGAGAATCTTTTCCCGCAGCAGATCAAGTTAGTAATCTCACAGTTTTTAATACAAGTGGTAATAACTATCGACTTATTACTTTAGTAGATTACAAATATCAAAAAGTTTTTATCCGTCATATCCTGACACATGCCGACTATTAAAACGTATATTGAGCTACTCAAAACTTTTCCTCCCCGGCCAATCACTTCAGAGGAAGAATTACTGGCTACGCAAAAAGTCATCGATTCCTTAATTGATCAAGATGAATTAACACTAGATGAACAAGACTATCTCAATGTTTTAGGTACTCTAGTTCATGAGTATGAAGAAAAGTATTATTGTATACCTGATATTCATGATGTAGAATTACTGCATGCATTGATAGCTGAATTTGGTTTGCAACAAAAAGACTTAATACCCATATTTAAAACCGAGTCTATTATATCTGAAGTGTTGAGCGGGCAACGCAAGCTAACAGTTAACCATATTCGCAAACTCGCGGAGTTTTTTCACATTTCGCCTGCTGCTTTTTTTTAGTAAGCGTGAAAGAAAAAATTTGTAAACTCTCATTGCAGCACTGGAATCTAAAAATTTTGTCTTGATTTTTTTGCAATAAGGTTCAGTAGCATACTTTTCAATACTCAGTCATATAAAATTTATTGTGAGTTTTTATATGAGTTTTTATATGAGTTTTTCAGGCTTGATATATCTGAAATTTAAGATAATATTCTATCTACAGAACAAATTTTTCTTAGGCAAAATATCTTTTTGAAAAATTAATTTGATGCTTTTCATTCTTAAGTATCTAACTTTTGACTACTTTGTCAATATCTAAACGCTGTAAAATTTTCAGTAATGCAGACTTTGATCAAATTACGACATGGTTTAGGTATTTGTGAAAACAGATATTGATTGATATAAATTAGTACTTTTTGAACTCTAATAGAAATAGAAATATTTATGATGAAAAAAGTTTACAAAACAGTTGCAATAGTTTCTGCGATCGCAGCATTAACAACTGGCTGTCAGTCTTCTGAAGAGTATAAAAAACTTGCTGATGCTGGTGATCAATATGCTAAAGCTGCTGACAAGGTATTCATAGAAGCTGGTGATATTAAAATTGATTTAACGTCTGAAAATTTATTACGTAAAATAGTAACCAATACTCCTTTTGATCAGACTGCATACGACAATAATGCTAATGATGCCAAAGAAAGGCTTGAACTTATTAATGAACTTCGTAAACATAACCAACTTTTATTACAATACTTTTCTAAACTTTTAGATTTAGCTGAGTCTGATGCTCCCGGTAGAACTAAAAAACAAATTGATAATATTGCAAATAATTTAGAAGATAGTGGTTTAACACTAGGTAGATTACATACTCCTATTAAAAAACTAATTTCAGAAGGGACGAAAATCCAACTTCGTGCTGAAATTCAAGGCGCACTCAGAGAAGAGTTAAATAAACGCCAAGAGACAATTTTTAAGGAAATAGCACTACAAGAAGAATTGCTAGATTTCCTAGGTAAATCAATGAAATCAGATCTTGACGAAATACAGCAGCTACAGGAGTATCGTCTTGTTTTTTTACCTCTAAAAGAAACAGATCAAATAGGAAGTATAAATGAATGGATTGAGAATCGAAAGCAGATTCTCACAATGAAATATAGCAAGATACAAGAAATCGAAAATGCAAATAAATTATTAGGAGATTTTAAAAATCTTTTTAGAGCTTCATTAACAGAAGAAGTTTCTTCTGAAGAAGTCAAAACTGTTTTGCAAGATGCTAATTCCTTTTTGACGCTCGTCTCAGCCAATAAATAATTATAAATTAGGAATATTAATATTATGGCTACCCAATCTGAAGATAGCACTACAGAACTTAATAAATTAAGAGAAGTTCGCAAGATGCTTAATGCTATTAAGATTCAGGAAGCACTTCGTCTAGAAAAAGACGAGAACAAGAAAAGGGCTTTTGAAACAGTACGAGATAAAATTGATCATTATATTAATCAATTAGAGGGCGAGGTTCTTACTGGATTTTTAATAAAACTACAGGAGAATGAATCCTCTTTCAAAAAAGGAATTAAAAACTTAGAAGAAAAAATAAACAACTTTGAGGATATCGCTAGGCTCACTGAGGGAGTCAGCGAATTTCTCAGTATAATTATTTCTTGGATACCATTTGTTTAAGTAATTTTGAATCAGTTTTGCAACTGCTCACTCATACGTTGTTCTAGCAGTTCTAATAACCCATCCACATCTTTACCAAGTTGCTCAAAACAAGCGGGTGGTGCTGGTTCTGGTGCAAACTGAATTAACTTAATTTCACCGCTACCAATACCAATCATCACAACTTCTATTTCTGGCTTATGATTCTCAACAATTCCCAAAATTTCTTGAAGCCGATTTTCAACTTTAGTATTTAACTTCTCTATCTGCTCTTTCGGACAATACACAAAATGCGGTGTTGGTTGCAAATCAATACCAATAGTACCCTGGCTATCACCATTCTCTAACCACAATCCCCAAAACAGCGCCGCTAATTCTGGCTGATTTGCTTTGACAAATTTATCCAACTGGCGACGCCACTTGTTATCTCCTGATTCCGGCTGTGTACTACCAAACATCATAAATAATTCGTAATTTAGATATCAAAGAATGGGTGATCTTTATCTCAACCCACTCTGTACAAACCAAAGACTGGCGTAAGTACCGTTTTTCTCTAGCAGTTGTTCATGGGTTCCTGACTCTACTAATTTCCCATGTTCCATGACATAAATGCAATCGGCGTTGCGGATGGTGGAAAGACGATGAGCGATCGCAATTGTAGTTCTATTTACGGTAATCCGTTCGAGCGATCGCTGGATTGCGGCTTCTGTTTCATTATCTACTGCTGAGGTAGCTTCATCTAAAATCAAAATGGGTGGATTCTTTAATACGGCGCGAGCGATCGCAATGCGTTGTCTTTGTCCACCAGATAACTTTTGTCCTCTTTCTCCCACGATTGTCTCATAACCTTGGGGCAGGTGCATAATAAATTCGTGTGCCTCGGCCACCTTCGCCGCCATGACGATTTCTTGAGCTGTGGCGTCAAAGCTACCATAAGCAATATTCTCTGCGACAGTGCCATGAAATAAGAACACATCCTGACTTACTAAGCCAATACAGCGGCGTAAATCTTGCAAATTCAAATTTTGTAAGTCAATGCCATCCAGGGTAATGCTTCCCGTTTGCACTTCGTACAACCGTAACAAAAGTTTAACTAAAGTACTTTTACCTGAACCAGTTGAACCGACAATTGCGATCGTTTTTCCAGCTGGAATATCTAAAGATAGATTTTTAATTACTGGTAATCTATCTTTATAAGCAAAATAGACATTTTTAAATTTTACTTCACCACGTACTTCATCCACAGGTAATACTATTTTTCCTGGATGAATCGCGATGGGAGTATCGAGCAAATCCATTACTCGATTAGTAGAAGCCATTGCTCGTTGATATTGGTCAAAGGTTTCGCCTAATCTGGTTAAAGGCCACAGTAAACGCTGAATTAAAAACACTAATACACTGTAAGTGCCTACAGACATTTTTCCTGAAACTGCTGCCATTCCTCCGTATAAGAGTAAAGCGGTAAAACCCACCAAAATCAACATCCGAATTAAGGGAATAAAGGCAGCAGAAAGCTTAATTGCCTTGCCATTACTTTGGCGATAAGCTTCACTATCTACTTCTAAACGTGAGGCTTCATGAGATTCAGCAGTAAAACTTTTAATAGTAGTAATGCCACTAATATTATTTGCCAAACGCGAATTTAGAAAACCTACTTTATCACGAACATCAGCGTAGCGAGGTGCAAGCAGCCGTTGATAAGCTAACGAACCCCAGAGGATAAATGGCATCGGTGACATTGCCATCCATGCCACGCTAGGAGCCAAAATAAAGAAAGCACCACCAATAATTAAAACAGTTGTGGCAACTTGGATGATGTCATTTGCTCCCACATCCAAAAACCGCTCTAATTGGTTAATATCATCACTGAGGATAGACATTAAACCGCCAGTGCTACGTTCTTCAAAATAAGCTAATTCTAAATCTTGCAAATGTTTGTATGCATCCAGACGCAAATCATGTTGAATATTCTGCGCCAAATTGCGCCAAAGTCGAGCGTAGGCATACTCAAAAATTGATTCTAGTATCCAAACAATAACAGTGAGGAAGGAAAGAATCAAAAATTGCTGAAAGACATCTTTCACCCCTAACTGTGCAATGATGGAATCTTGCTGCTTTACTACTACATCCACCGCAATCCCAATTAATCCAGGTGGTGCTAAGTCAAAAAGTTTATTCAGGATAGAATAAGTAGTTGCTAGCCAAATTTGTTTACGATACTGGTGTCCATACTCAAGTAGGCGCTGGAGGGGATGTACTGAATGTTTACGCCTTCTTGGTACTCGATGAGATTTAAATACTGTAGCCACGGCTTTTTGCAGTTGCGTGTGAATGATATTACCACGGAACAAAGTCTTGAGCCTAAAAGATTGAAGACTTAATTCAGACTTACTAATTTTACTTAAGTCTAAGCAAAACTTTTGACTATTTACTACCCTCAGATTTGCCCGTACTATTTTACACAGGAATTCAGACTCAGGACTCACATGGAGATAATAACTTGAAAGATCAGCAATTAGGAAATTGGCAAACCACAGTTCTCGGAATTGTGTTGGCAATACTGGTAATTATTGGACTAAATGCCTTTATTATCATCAACCCAGGACAAGCAGGAGTAATCAGCATCTTGGGTAAAGCTAGAGATGGTGCTTTGTTGGAAGGTATCCACCTGAAACCACCTTTTATCTCAGTAATAGATGTGTATGATTTGACTGTACAAAAGTTTGAAGTACCAGCAGAAAGTTCTACTAAAGATCTGCAAAATTTATCTGCAAGATTTGCGATTAACTTTCGCCTTGATCCTACACAAGTAGTTCAAGTAAGAAGAAAACAAGGAACCTTAGAAAATATTGTATCAAAAATCATCGCACCTCAAACGCAAGAAGCATTTAAAATTGCAGCTGCTAGAAGAACAGTAGAAGAAGCAATTACCAAAAGAAGTGAATTGAAAGAAGACTTTGATAATGCGTTAGGCGATCGCTTAGACAAATATGGGATAATTGTGTTAGATACTAGCGTAGTTGACTTGACGTTCTCACCAGAGTTTGCTAGAGCCGTTGAAGAAAAACAAATTGCTGAACAGCGGGCACAAAGAGCCGTTTATGTAGCGCGAGAAGCTGAACAAGAAGCCCAAGCAGAGGTGAATCGTGCTAAAGGTAAAGCAGAAGCTCAAAGACTATTAGCAGAGACTCTCAAAGCCCAAGGAGGGCAGTTAGTTCTGCAAAAAGAAGCAATTGAAGCTTGGAAAACTGGCGGCGCTCAGATGCCAAAAGTTCTCGTTATGAGTGGTGACTCAAAAGGTAGCGTCCCTTTCATTTTCAACCTAGGGAATGTTTCAAATCAACCTTAATTAGAGTAAATAATATTAGTAAGTTGGGCATAGCCCAACTCAGACACAAAAGAAACATCATCTAGGGAATAATCCAAGTTTATGTCAACTCATAATGATCACACTCTCACCGCTGAAGAAGCGAAAAAAATTCTGAACAAATTCAACTGTCTAGACATTGCGCCTGTCCTCAAGCCATCAGAAAAAGCGATAACTCGTAATGCTTTAATTTTGCTTAGCAACCTTTCTGATTATCAAATTTTAGGCATTTGCGCTGATACAGCAGAGGAAGGAATTTTGGCTATGAAAACCTATTCTCTGGCTTTTGGCTATGAAGCGCCCAATAATTTACCTACATCTGAAGGGCCAGTTTATATAAAATTAAATGGCAAAAATGGCTTGTGCTATCTAGATTCTTATCTCGGACATCATCGAGGCGTACTGGTATCTTGCCAATCTTACCAAGAAGGAGGAATCAACGAAATGTATGGACACTTACCTTTGGATTTATTTGTATAAAATTTGGCAAATGTAGGTAGGGCGGATGTCTTGCCTACTGAACTAATAACTAATAAAAAACCACTAAATATTATGAGTATTATTACACTACAATCAGTTAAAAAAGACTTTGGCATCAAAGAAATTCTCATAGATGCTAGCTTTAGCCTTGATGCTACCGATAAAGTTGGTTTAATTGGTACTAACGGTTCTGGTAAATCGACATTATTAAAGATGATAGCAGGGCTAGAACCAATTGATAGTGGTCAAATTTTAGTCAACTCTGGTTCTAAAATCATCTATTTACCCCAACAACCAGATTTAGATGAAAATCACACAGTTTTAGAGCAAGTTTTTGCTGATAGTGGCGAACACATGGCTTTGGTGCGTGAGTACGAAGAACTTTCAGATAAACTAGCTCACTATCCAGATGACACTCAGCTAATGTCTCGCCTTTCTGCGGTAATGCAAAGTATGGATACAAGCGGCGGTTGGCAACTAGAAACCAACGCCAAAATCATCCTTACTAAATTAGGAATCTCTGACTTTGATGCCAAAATCGGTACTTTGTCTGGAGGCTATCGCAAGCGCATTGCTTTAGCATCAGCACTGTTATCAGAACCCGATGTTTTACTCATGGATGAGCCAACAAACCATCTTGATGCTCTTTCTGTAGAATGGTTACAAAGTTATTTGAATCGTTATCGTGGCGCACTTTTTCTGATAACTCACGATCGCTACTTTTTGGATCGTGTTACCAATCGCATCATTGAAATTGACCGAGGCGACATTTACACTTACACAGGTAACTATTCATATTACCTCGAAAAGAAAGCCTTAGCTGAAGAATCTGCCGTTAGCAGTCAACGCAAACATCAAGGCGTGTTGCGGCGCGAGTTGGAATGGCTCAAAAAAGGGCCGAAAGCCAGAAGTACTAAGCAAAAAGCTAGAATTGACCGCGCTCATGCTTTGCGAGACACTGAGTTTAAGCAAGTTCAGGGTAAAGTTGATATTTCTACAGTTGGTCGTCGTATAGGCAAAAAAGTTATTGAACTAAATCAAATTTCTAAAGCCTACGATGGACGCACTCTAATTAATAATTTTAGCTACGAATTTAGTCCAGAAGACCGCATCGGCATCATTGGCGGTAACGGTGCAGGTAAATCCACACTAATGGATATGATTACCGGGCGGGTTCAACCTGATTCTGGTAGTGTAGAAATTGGTGGTACAATTCACATTGGTTATTTTGACCAGCATTCTGAAGAATTGCTTACAGCATTGAACGAAGATCAGCGCGTGATTGACTATATCAAAGAAGAAGGAGAATTTGTCAAAATAACCGACGGTACTCAAATTACTGCTTCTCAAATGCTGGAGCGGTTTCTGTTTCCGGGAAACCAGCAATATGCACCAATTCATAAACTATCTGGTGGAGAAAAACGCCGTTTATTTCTATTGCGGGTTCTCATGGGTGCGCCCAATGTCTTGATTTTAGATGAGCCGACAAATGATTTAGATGTACAGACATTGGCAGTCTTAGAGGACTATTTAGAAGATTTTGCAGGATGTGTAATTGTAGTTTCTCACGATCGCTACTTTCTCGACCGCACTATAGACACAATTTTTTCCTTTGAAGAAGGCGGTAATCTCCGGCAATATCCAGGTAATTACTCAGTTTATCTAGACTATAAAAAAGCTGAAGAAGCACAGCAGCAAGCCGCTAATACCAAGGAGAAGCAAAAAAATGTAGAAGTCCAAAAAGCTGCATCTGTGCCCAAAGAAGTAGAGAATAAAAAGCGGCGTGGTCTATCAAATTGGGAAAAAAAAGAATGGGTACAGTTGGAAGGTAAAATTGCTCAGTTAGAAGCTGAGAAAACAGAAACCGAGAAAATGTTAACGAATGTTTCCCCAGGAAATTATAGCCAAGTGCAAAAACTCTATGAACAGGTGGAATCGCTCAAGCAAGCAATTGATGTGGCGACTGAACGCTGGTTAGAATTGGCTGAGATGGAGTCTTAATAATTAGGTGGTGAAGCAGCAACGGCAGAAATTGCCTGCGCTATTCAAGATGTGGCGCGATGGTAGCGGTGATTTGAAAGTTATCAGTTCTTTACACATCACCTAGTTACAACTATTCAACCCAGTTCTCTAATAACAGCGTAGGAATGCGAGAGAATTCTCGGACGTTATTGGTGACTAAGGTAACTCCTAAACTTAGAGCATGAGAGGCGATGAGCATATCCATTGCACCAATGATAAGTCCTCTACTTTCGAGATCACTTCTAATGCTGCCGTAAATCATCGCAGATGCTTGATTGAATTCAACAATTTCTAAAGGTAGCAAAAATTGTAGCAGGGCAGCCCGGTTTTTCTCTTGCTGTTCGCTTTTAGCGACTCCGTATTCGAGTTCAGCAACAGTGATGGAGGAGATACCCACATCAGGAATGTTAAGGGTTTGAAATCTATCTAGCACTTTTTGGGGTTTTTGCTTGATGAGGTAAATGCAGATATTGGTATCAAGCAGGTATAGCATTTACAAACTTTCTCTAGTGTCGATTAGTGGCTGGTCTCTAGTAGTCATGAAATCATCGGAGAAATTGTCTAGACTCTCAATGAGAGATTGCCAGGGGTTATCTTTGGCAATCAGAACAATAGCGTTACCAATTTTTTTGATATAGACTTCTGTGCCAGTGAGTTTAAAATCTTCAGGCAAAATAACAACTTGGTGAGTGCCATCAGTGCTGAGTTTAGCGGTGTTCATGATCTGACTTTTCTTCTGTTGAAGTTGCTCATCGTTAAACTATAGCGCTTCTCATTTGGATGTCATACACTACAATCCAGTTTGAGCGTAATAAAAATTATGAAGCATCTATGAAAAATGCGATCGCTGTTAAGCGTGCCGCAGGTATCGCCTTTTGCTCAACTTTATCCATCTTCTATGAACACGATATTCATCCTTAACATCGCGACATTCATAAGCAATATCATGATTTTTATGACAAATATTGCGATTTTAGTTATCGCTATCGCGATATTTATAAGCAATATCATGATTTTTATGACAAACGTTGCGATTTTAGTTATAGATATCGTGAGATTCATCCTTAACATCGCGATTTTTGTCACTAACATTAAGGCAATGTCTACGACAAGCCTCTCTATGAGAAGCTTGTCTGCGACACGCTGCGCGAAGGCCAATGCTTACGCAAATAAAACCAAGTGCAAAATACGCATAAAGAGAAATTACTTATATTTCTGGGCTAATCTCGTTTAATAAAGTACATGTATTCACTAATTTTACTGCACCAGAAAACAGCTTCATTAGGTCAAAATAGTTCTTAATCTTCCTCTAAGGAATATATTTATGACCCGTCAGAAACGTACATCCCGTGTTCTAGAAAAAGCTGAATTCAGATCTGCTGGACTAAAAGCAATTGATCCAAATATGAATTTTGATGATAGTTGCAATTTGCAAAACCTGACTCAATCAATAGAGCAATTACGCACTATGCTTGATGCTTATAACGCCGCTCTCGCTGTGGTTGATTCTTCCAAAACTAAGATTGATGAGATGGAAAAAAGCTTGAGTAATCTTTCAGACAAGTTGCTGAGAGGAGTTGCTTTCAAGTACGGCAGAAACAGCAGCGAATATGAAATAGCGGGTGGCATTCGTGACAGTGAACGTGTACGCAAAAGCAGGTTAACTCGCTTTAAAGCTGGTGCAGGGCAAATATTAGATGAAAGTGTGAAAACTGCATAGATGACGATAGAATTTTGCATTTTGGATTGAACAAAACCCTGTAGAGACGTTGCAATGCAACGTCTCTACAATATATTGCAACGTCTCTACTTAATTACGAATTAGTATCGGGTGTTAGCACGCTAGTAAAATCAGCACATAATACATATAACCAGTAACCAGCTAGCGTCCATCAAAAGCCACCCATGCTGCAAAATAATCAAATAGCTGTTGAATTTCGCCATGTCACCTTTAGCCGCAATCATCGCCCCTTAGTATCAAATCTCAATTTCACCATTCGTCAAGGAGAAGCATTAGTATTACTCGGACGCAGTGGTAGCGGCAAAACTACGACAATGAAGTTAATTAATCGCCTATTTACACCTACACAGGGCGAAGTTTTATTTGATGGCGTTCCCACAACTCAATGGAACGAAATTAAATTGCGGCGAAAGATTGGTTATGTAATTCAAGAAACTGGTTTATTTCCCCATTTTAGTGTTGAACGTAATGTAGGTTTAGTTCCTGCGTTGGAAGGTTGGCAACCTAGACAAATTAAAACGCGGGTTTATGAATTGTTACAATTGGTAGGCTTAGAACCAGCACAATTTGCCCAGCGTTACCCCCATGAACTTTCGGGAGGGCAAAAGCAAAGAGTTGGTGTCGCTAGGGCGTTAGCAGCAGACCCGCCAGTATTATTAATGGATGAACCCTTTGGCGCACTCGACCCGATTACGCGCTTAGAACTCCAGCAAGAGTTTCGGCGTCTGCAACAGGAATTAGGCAAGACAGTTGTTTTTGTCACCCACGATATTCAAGAAGCCTTTGTTTTGGCATCGAGAATTGGTTTAATGTATGGGGGAGAATTGGTAGTATTGGGGACAACAGATGAATTTATGCGATCGCAACACCCAGAAAGCCTAGCCTTTCTTCAATGTCTGCGTTCCCTGAAAGATACTTTATGAAAGATTTTTTTCTCGTTAAGTATGCCCCAGAAATCCTTCAGCACACTCTAGAACATTTATTCTTGGTGGGTATTGCTATCAGTATTGCCATAATTGTAGGCATTCCACTAGGTATTTTGATTACACGCAAAACCTATCTTCGCCAACCAATTCTTGGGATAGCAAATGTTTTGCAAACTATACCTAGTTTGGCACTGTTTGGTTTACTCATTCCTCTTGCTGGAATTGGTGTAGTACCAGCAATTATCGCTTTGACTTTATATTCTTTTTTACCAATAATTCGTAACACCTACACAGGTATCACTAGTGTAGATCCAGCTATTCGAGAAGCTGGTAGAGGGATGGGAATGACAGATACACAATTATTGTTGCAAGTTGAGATTCCCTTGGCAATGGGAGTAATTTTAGCAGGAGTACGAGTAGCAACTGTAATTGCTATTGGTATTGCAACCATTGCAGCTGCAATTGGTGCTGGTGGTTTAGGAGTGTTTATTTTTCGTGGAATATCAGTAGTTAATGACCAGTTAATTTTAGCCGGGGCGTTTCCAGCGGCGGTAATTGCCTTACTGGCTGACTTAATAATTGGATGGATAGAGAATAAATTAAAAATTAAAAACTAAGCAAGTCATGAAAAGGTTTTTGGTATTTTGCTGTTTAAGTTTTGCTTTTTTACTATTAATCACTAGCTGCAAACCTAATTTAAGTAATAGTAGCAGTGGTGGTAATATTATCGTTGCATCCAAAGATTTTACTGAACAAGATATTTTAGGAGAACTCTTAGCACAGCAAATCGAGGCGACAACTAATTTAAAAGTAGATCGCCGTCCTCGTTTGGGTGGTTCTTTCATTTGTCATAGTGCGATTACTTCTGGCAAAATTGATGCATATATTGAATATACAGGCACAGCTTTTACTGGGATTTTAAAACAAAAAGTAGTTAGCGACCCCAAAGAAGTTTATGAGAAGATAAAACAAGCTTATGCCCAGCAATTCAATTTGGAAGTAATGCCATCTTTGGGTTTTGAAAACACTTTTGCAATGATTATTCGCGGTGAAGACGCTAAGCGCTACAATATTCAAACTCTTTCTCAAGTTAGTCAATATACACCGCAGTGGCGCGGCGGTTTCGGCTACGAATTTTTGGAGCGAGAAGATGGTTTTCCAGGGTTAGCTAAAACTTATGGCTTACGTTTTGCCAAACCACCCAAAATTATGGATTTGGGTTTAGTATATCGTGCTCTAGTTCAAAAACAGGTGGATATGGTGGCGGGTAGTTCCACAGATGGTCAAATTTCTCGCTTGGGTGTAGTGGTGTTAAAAGACGATAAACAGTATTTTCCTCCATATGAAGCAGCACCGATTTTTCGTCAAGAAATTTTACAGAAATATCCAGAATTAAGAAAGGCGATCGCTCAACTTGCTGGTAAAATCTCAGCAGATGAAATGCGACAATTAAATAATTTAGTTGAGGGTGAATTACGCAACATTAAAGATGTTGTCCAGGAGTTCCGCAAGTTAAAGGGATTGGGGACTGGAGAAGAGATTCTTAATAGAGGAAAAGGTTAAGGGGTAAAGAGTAAAGGATATATTCAAAACATAAATAATTTTACATTTTAACAAAACTGTATTGATATTGGTGTGATCTAAGTTTGTTTTGTGGATTGAGCTATGAATAACACTTTCTTAAAAACTATTAAAACATTGCTTCCAGCTTCGATAATTGGGTTGTGTATCTCTAGTGAAACTGTTTTATCTCAAACATTATCTCTTTCACCTAATTTGATTGGTTTTAATTCAGATGAAGGGGAAAAGTTATTAGTTGACAGCAAATCGAGAGAAGATTTCTTTCCACTGAGTATGCAATTTATTACTCAAAATAATCAAGCATATTGTGGTGTTGCTAGTATTGTTATGGTGCTGAATGGCTTGCAAATTCCTGCACCGGAAGCACCACAATATAAGCCTTATCGAGTATTCACTCAAGAGAATTTTTTTAGTAATGAAGCTACAAAAAAAGTATTAGCTCCTGAGGTTGTCTCTCGTCAAGGCATGACTCTAGAGCAGTTGGGGGGATTATTAGCTAGCTACGGTGTTAAAGTTAATGTTTACCACGCAGCTAACACTAATTTAGAACAGTTTCGTAAATTAGCAGCAGAAAATTTAAAACAACCGAAAAACTTTGTTTTAATTAACTATTTACGTAAAGAAATTGGTCAAGAAAAAGGCGGACATATTTCCCCATTAGCAGCATATAATGAGCAGACAGATAGATTTTTAATTATGGATGTTTCTCGTTACAAATATCCGCCAGTTTGGGTAAAGACAACAGATTTGTGGAAGGCAATGGCAACCACCGATTCTGACTCAGGTAAAACACGCGGCTTTGTATTTGTGAGTAAAAAATCTTAATATAGCGTTGCCTAATTTGTTGAGGTACGAATTTATCTAGCTTGAAAAGTTTTGATAGTTAACAAAGGCGGATAAAATCGCCCAAAATCCTGAGTCTACTTCAGTAGACTTTCGCTCATCCGCCAGAGAATTCATTCTCTGCCAGGTAAGGAGGCACATGAAGCCTTAATCCGCTATTGACCCAGGTTGCTCAAGTGGTTAGATGATAACCGAATTAACTTACAATTACGCGAAACTATCCGTCAGGCAGCGTTAGAGTGAGAAAACCAGCAAAAAGCCGAAAGCTATTTGGTGCATCGGGGTGGAAGATTAGATGATGCCCAAGTACTAGCGAAATCCAGCTTTTTGAACTTTAATTTTTTTTAGCCCACCTCCGTGGGCTTTGTTTGTATAGCCGCGAATTCCATTCGCCCTGGCTCTAAGTTGACACGTATAACCTTTGTCCAACCAAACTAATTCACGCCCCGCAGCTTACGAGTGTTATCAACTAAGCTCTGAGCAAATTGATCAAATCTTTGAGAAAGCTTCTCATCTTTAAGTTTACCTTCGGGACTGAAAGCGCCCCAAGCTTGCCCGATCGCAATTTGTTCTGGAATTACCCAACCATGCACCCATCTAACAATTAGCCGTAGCTCATTCAAAGCGTTGCTATTAGACTGACCACCCAACACGCTAATTAGTCCTGTGACTTTATCAGATAGTTCCTCAAAGCTCATCAAATCTAGGGCATTTTTCAGGACACCACTGACGCCGCCATGATATTCAGGTGTCGCTAAAATTAACCCATCAGCGTGACTAACGGCATTTCGTAACCGCTGAACATCTGGGTAATCTGCATACTCTTTTTCACCATTGCAAAACGGTAGCTGCAACTGTCGCAAATCGATAATTTCGATCTCTGCACCCAGGGCTTCCACCCGTTGCGCTGCTACCTGCAAAGCAATCTGGGTATAAGAGTTCGGCCTTAAACTACCACCAATACCAACAATTTTTACCATAATTAACCTGCAAACTACTAACTAACTACTATCACCAGATTCTTTTCTTTAAAAACGAAGTCATTATGATTATGTTTATTTTAACGATTTGTATCATAATATGTCAAATTACAATCCATCGGAAAATTTTATGATTAACGTGTGAAACGAATAGAAAAGAAAAAATTTTGTCACAATAGTCACTAAATGCCTAACCTAATAATGAGTGTTATGCCAGGCTTGTTTGTCATCCCACTGGGGAGTATATTTATCCGAACTGATCGAGTTCATACCAGAGCCAAGATAGATTTGGGAATGGTTTTGTATGGAAGTTAGACTAGATAAGAAAACTGTAATTTCCAGTTATTGCAATTTTTGCTAGAAGAATAGGCATAAAACCAGCCCTCAGCTTATGCCATCAGACAAAAGGTAATTATTATGACAAATTTGGGAAAAAAGGCATTGATGAAACAGCGAAGTCAAGCGACAAGCCGCTCCACGTCTACGCCAAAACGCCTTGCTTGGGCTGGTGCGCTAGCAGCCAGTTTAATCATGTTGCCAGGTATGTTTGGGGGTGCTCCCGCCTTTGCACAAAAAGCAGAGCGTGACACCCTAAATTATGGCGAGTTGATCACAAAAGCGAAGCAAGGAGAAATTAAAAGAGTAGAGTTAGACGAAACCGAACAAATAGCAAGGGTTTATCTACAGGGGCAAAAGCCAGATGCACAACCTCTACAAGTCAGACTTTTGGCACAAAACACAGAGTTAATCAACATTCTTAAAGAAAAGAATGTTGATTTTGGCGAGGTTTCTTCGGCTAATAGTCGAGCTGCTGTAGGGCTGTTGATCAACCTGATGTGGATTTTGCCACTTGTTGCTTTAATGTTATTGTTTCTCCGCCGCTCTACCAATGCCTCTAGCCAAGCGATGAACTTTGGCAAATCCAGAGCACGCTTCCAAATGGAGGCAAAAACTGGAGTGAAGTTTGAAGATGTAGCAGGGGTTGAAGAAGCCAAAGAAGAACTTGAAGAAGTCGTCACTTTTCTTAAACAGCCAGAAAGATTTACCGCTGTAGGCGCGCGTATTCCCAAAGGAGTGCTGTTAATCGGCCCCCCTGGTACAGGTAAAACTCTCCTAGCAAAAGCGATCGCCGGGGAAGCAGGCGTACCCTTTTTCAGCATTTCCGGTTCGGAATTCGTGGAAATGTTCGTTGGTGTGGGTGCATCCCGTGTGCGCGATCTATTTAAGAAAGCCAAAGATAATGCTCCCTGTCTAATATTTATCGATGAAATTGATGCTGTAGGACGCCAGCGGGGTGCTGGTATCGGTGGCGGTAATGATGAGCGTGAACAAACCCTCAACCAACTGCTGACTGAAATGGATGGGTTTGAAGGCAACACTGGCATCATTATTATTGCTGCTACCAACCGCCCAGATGTACTGGATGCAGCACTGCTTAGACCAGGACGCTTTGACCGACAAGTGATTGTGGATGCACCGGATCTTAAAGGGCGACTGGACATTTTAAAAGTTCACGCGCGAAATAAGAAAATCGATCCTAGTGTGTCATTAGAAGCGATCGCTCGCCGCACTCCTGGATTTACCGGCGCAGATTTGGCCAACTTACTCAACGAAGCTGCTATTCTCACAGCCAGAAGGCGCAAAGAAGCTGTCACCCTGCTAGAAATTGATGATGCTGTAGATCGGGTAGTCGCAGGAATGGAAGGCACAGCCTTGGTAGATAGCAAGAGCAAGCGATTGATAGCCTACCACGAAGTCGGACACGCCTTAGTAGGCACATTGCTCAAAGACCATGACCCTGTGCAGAAAGTTACACTCATCCCACGGGGACAAGCACTAGGACTAACTTGGTTTACTCCCAACGAAGAACAGGGATTAATTTCTCGTTCCCAACTCAAAGCCAGAATTACTGCAACTTTGGGTGGTCGCGCCGCTGAGGAAATTGTTTTCGGTAAGCCGGAAGTGACCACAGGTGCAGGCAATGACTTGCAACAAGTAACAGGGATGGCGCGGCAGATGGTGACACGCTTTGGGATGTCTGAATTAGGCCCATTGTCCCTAGAAAATCAGAGTGGAGAGGTATTTTTAGGACGCGACTGGATGAATAAATCAGAATATTCTGAGGAAATTGCTGCCAAAATTGACTCTCAAGTGCGCGAAATTGTCAATAGTTCTTACATCAAGTCAAAAGAATTGTTGCAAGAAAACCGCACACTTTTGGAACGTTTAGTAGATTTGTTAATAGAACAGGAGACAATTGAAGGCGAACTATTCCGCAAAATTGTTGTCGAAAACACCCAAGTAGTTGATGAGAAATTGGCTGTACCTCGTTAGAGATTGATTGTGAACAACAAGATTCCTGACTTTTATAAAAGTCGGGAATCTGAGCTTTACTAAAATTTTGATCAAGATGACAAATATCTTTTTAGTAAAACCGGATCTACTATATCAGTCTGTTCCTCATAGTTATGCAAATTAAATTGGATTTGCAGCAGCAGACGATCTTTAGAGATTGGAGGTGTTGCTTTATGAAAACAAAATACATCTTCGGCAAAACCAAAACCTGCTGACCCACAAACAGTTAAGCTCTTTTCTGCTCCATAATAATCTAGTAGTTCTGCTTCAGGTTGTCGTCTAATTAAAGAGAAAAGATAAGCAAGTTTCTTCCGGTTGTGACTCCCACGGATACATACATGAGGCCCACTCAATAAATCTACATCAGTTAAATAAAAGAAAAATCTCAAGCTACAATAGTCATTTAAATCGTAATGGAAATTCATAGCAGCTTTATTTAAATCATATCCGGCTTCTTTGACTACGAAAATCCAGTGTAACCGACTGCCTGTAAATACAGGAGTTTTACCTAAATATTTAGTAGCAATTTCTAATAACTTTGGATCACTGGCTAGTTTTTTAATTGCTGGACAAAGCGCAGCAGTATTGTAATACTCACCCCGGATAAAGGGTTTTCCATGCTGTCTTATTGCTTTATCTTTTTCAGAATACAAGAACCCACACGTGTACTCTGCATCTCCGTAACAATGATTGCTATAAGCAAAGCTAAGAATTTCTTGAAGAATAGTTTTTGGCAACTGAAGTCCTAAGTAGACACCATCTTTTTGCAGACAGTGAACGGCATCGTCAACTTTAAGATCCACAAAACTGGAGAACCTTAGATCATAATTATTCAGCTTAGAGTGTTTATAAAAATAAATTATAAAAGAATGAAAAATTCTAAATCGACCTATTAGAAACATCACAAGCCAAAGAGGATTTGTCTTAACTTTTACGTAATATGGGTAAATTTTTGAATATATCATTGATGTGACCTTTAATAGTATACAATTTGGGTAAATTTGTGATTTTTTCTGTTATCTTGTCATTGCAACTTTTCTCATTATTTGTGAATTAATGAGAAGACAATGATGTATACATTAGTCTTGGAAACTATGGTTTTAAATGGATACCACAGCTCAAAATGATGCTATAAAAAGTTAGAAGTTTTTCAATAAAAACTTCTATACTTTGAACTAAGTTTTGCAAATGTTGTCTAAGCTCTATAATTTCTGAATAGAAGCCTGCAACATATATTTATCTAAGGTAGTTAAGAGCCTTTTATTATTAATTAAAAGGCTCTTGTCTGTTTGATAATTACTGAGAAATCAAGCCTAAGAATGTAATAGGTTTGGCAAATTGGCCAAGTCACAGAGAAACACTTACTTCGATGCACTACTAGATTTGATTAGTGCTTTTCTGAAGCTTACTTTCAACAATACGGTTGTTTAAACATACGGTTATTTAATTAAGATTGCAATACTTTTTTCAGTAATTTTACAGATTAAAAAAAATATTTATCTCACTATCACACATGAACTAAAGTTTTGTGATTTATTTTTTTGTAATTTTTACAGTTTTTTGTGATTTATAAATGCAGTTGACGTGTTTGTAATTAAGACGATTTTGCTGCAACTACTATAGTAATAATCTGATTTTATAAATGTGCCAAAATGGCAACAAAAAATCCTCATTCAATGCTTTGATTAAATATTTTACTTAATTAATAACCAGAATCGCGAATAAATTTTGACTCTTGAATGATGACTTGTGACTGTTGAGGCTGAACTCTTGAGCTTGGTCTTTTAGCAACTCGCTGTTGAGAATACATTTCTCGCAGAACCATTGCTGGGTCTACATAGTTGTTGGCATATTTAAGTATAAACGTTGCATTGCAACGCCTCTACATGTTCTGTATGTCACATTCTTTTTTTTAATTGGTATTAGCAGAGAAAAATTTACCAAGGAGCCGAAATCTTGTTAACCTTTATGCTTAAAATTGCTTAAGGGGTCGATTGAGTATCGATGAAAAATCAAATCGACCATTTGCAGGACGCACCCAAGCTATGCTGACCGAAATTTTACCTTTTAGTTTTGAGTTTGACACGATCGCGATCGCAGGAGCGAGTTTGTGGTCTTTGGCGCTATATTTAGCTTTTTCCCCAATTAGTGAATGGGTAATCAAGCAACTAGACCGCTGGTTTAACTTTGCCGAGCGATCGCTTTATACCAGTCAATCAGAATTTGAAAAAACCCGTAAAGCCAGAGAATCCCAAAACGCTTTTTACGCTTCACTATTTAGCATTGTGCCTTTCTTGATAGTCGGCGCTTTATTTAACTGGGGTCTAGAAATTAGTTTAGGTGATAGCTGGGGAATTAGTACAGGTATATTAGCTTGTATGGGCGCTGGCATTTATGAACTTGGGCGCAGGGATGGGCAGTCTTCGGATTAGTCATTTGTCATTTGTGAAGAGACGCGATTAATCGCGTCTGTACAAGGGTTAATCGCGTCTGTACAAGGGTTAATCGCGTCTGTACAAGGGTTAATCGCGTCTGTACAAGGGTTAATCGCGTCTATACAAGGGTCAAGAGTCTTTTATTTATTCTTCCCCTTGCCCCTCTGCCCCTCTGCCCCCGGTCACTGAGCGGCTTGTGCCGAGCGTTCGCGTAGCGTCTCGTAGAGAAGTCGAGGTAAGCCGAAGTGCTGCCCCCCTACTTCTCAATTTCCTCGTACACAATCTGTGCAATCTTACTTGCTGCGCCACTTTCGCCACGAATGCTGTGTAGCTTGGCTCGGATATCGTCCAATTTTTCTGGATGAGCCAAAAAATCTAAAACCATTTCGCCTATTTCTTGCGGTTGGAGTTTGCCCACAACTTCTGGGACAATCTCTTCTTGTGCCCAGATATTTGGCCATGCTAATAGACCTTTGCGTCTTAAAAAAAACCAGTTAATTAACTTGGCAAAGGTTGAACCCACTCCTGGCAAGTTTGCCAATAACCCTGGTAAACCATCCCAAGAACGCATAGCATCTAGTTGTTGCGTTGGCAGCAAAACAATCATCGGCACAGCTAAGGAACCGAGTTCGGCAGTGTTTGCCCCCACTGTAGTTAAGCAGATGCAGCACTGAGATAATAAATCATAAGCAGGCGTTTCTTCCCACAATTCCACAATCAGACCACTCTCTGTTTTGAGGGTAGGAAGCTTGTAGGTGGAAGGCAATGCCGTGTTCTCCTCTGGGAAAATTAAGGAAGCACCAGTAAAGTCAAAAGTTTTAACAAAAGGGTTTTTCTGCGGCTCGCTAAAACTAGCTAAAGTTTGTAAATCTAAAGTTGGGGCTACAGGAATCACAAATCTGGATTGGGGTCTTTTTGCGTAAACGTATTCGGCAATGGCTAAAGTTAATGGCACTCCTTGAGCTAATTTTGCCGCTTTTGAGCCAGGTAAAATGCCAATTATTGGGGACTGGGGACTAGGGACTGGGGACTGGGAACTATTGATTTGTCCCTGTGCTTCTATCATCAAATCTCCAACAACGGTGAATTTGTGAGCATATTTCTGAGATACGCCTTTAGCAACTTCGGGTTTCATGACTGCAAATCGGTCAATCAAGTTATGCCAACGCGCTTCCCATTCAGCATAGACAACTGTTTTATATCCGAGTCTTTTGCCGATCGCTACAGGGAAAATTTGATCACCACCAAGGAAAACTACTACACCGCGACTTCTCCAGTCCCAATTCTCAAATGTTTTTCCCCAAAGCAAAAATTGCCAAAAATGCTCTGCTCCCTGCACTCTGTCTACTTCTGGGTAAGAAAGCGCGATCGCTGCTTCTTTGCCACTGGCATTTGGACAAGGTGATAACACTACAGAAATCCTAACAACAGAGCGGTCATCTCCCAACTTTTGCCGCAATGCCTTTACAACCGGGCGTACCCAAGTCGTTATTTCACCAGGGCCATTCGAGAGAATCAAAATATCAGATGGTTGGTTAGTCATTTGTCATTTGTCATTTGTCATTTGTTAGGAGTAGAGACGCG
>JAHHHK010000023.1 GCA_019359395.1 Komarekiella atlantica HA4396-MV6 | reverse complement strand
ATTAATCTAGTAGAGACGCGATTAATCTAGTAGAGACGCGATTAATCTAGTAGAGACGCGATTAATCTAGTAGAGACGCGATTAATCTAGTAGAGACGCGATTAATCTAGTAGAGACGCGATTAATCTAGTAGAGACGCGATTAATCGCGTCTGTACAAGGGTCAAAAGTTCCCCTTGCCCCATTCCCCAGCCAACAGTCCCCAGTCCCCAATCCCAAATATTACATCTTCGTTACATAAACTAGAGTAATCACTTTTATCAGTTGTCAATATGTATTAACAAATGTTGCATTTTTTATATCGATTTGTGTCATATAGACGACAAAATGCCTAGCAGGTAAGCGTTTTCTGATAAAAAGTTCATATTGCCGAAGAGAAGAAGTCAGTTGTGGCAGCATTTGTCACTACATAACTTCCAGTAGAGAACGCGCATCAAAGGAGCCTACCTGCATGTTCACCCACGTCAAGTCCACCATTAGACACATTGCGCCTGATAACCTGCGCGGACGTAATTTAATTAAGGTGGTCTATGTCGTGCTTGAGTCCCAGTACCAGAGTGCATTGTCGCAAGCGGTTCGCACGATTAACGAGAGCAATCCCAACTTGGCGATTGAAATCAGCGGGTACTTAATTGAGGAACTCCGCGACCCAGAGAACTACGAGGAGTTCAAACGGGAAATTGAGAGTGCGAATATCTTCATCGCTTCACTCATTTTCATCGAAGACTTAGCACAGAAAGTAGTAGCAGCTGTAGAACCACACCGCGATCACCTTGATGTTTCCGTTGTCTTTCCCTCCATGCCAGAAGTAATGCGCCTAAACAAAATGGGCAGCTTTTCTCTAGCACAGTTGGGTCAGTCGAAAAGTGCGATCGCCCAATTCATGCGGAAACGCAAAGAAAAATCAGGTGCGGGATTCCAAGATGGAATGCTGAAGCTTTTGCGAACACTGCCGCAAGTGCTGAAATTCCTGCCAATGGACAAGGCACAAGATGCCCGAAATTTCATGCTCAGCTTTCAGTATTGGCTAGGTGGTTCTCCAGAAAACCTGGAAAACTTCTTGCTGATGCTAGCTGATAAATATGTATTTAAAGGTTTAGAGAAACAAAATTTTGCATCTAATACATATCAAGCGCCAGTGGTTTATCCCGATTTAGGGATTTGGCATCCTTTGGCTCCCAGTATGTTTGAGGATGTTAGAGAGTACCTCAACTGGTACACAGCTCGTAAGGATATCTCTAACGATCTCAAAGATCCTTTAGCTCCCTGTGTCGGGTTAGTATTACAGCGCACCCATCTAGTTACAGGTGATGATGCCCATTATGTGGCAATGGTGCAGGAGTTGGAAGCACTAGGCGCACGAGTACTTCCCGTATTTGCTGGTGGTTTGGATTTCTCCAAACCTGTAGATGCCTACTTCTATGAACCAAATACCAACACACAGTTAGTAGATGCAGTGATATCGCTGACTGGTTTTGCTCTCGTTGGTGGCCCAGCAAGACAAGACCATCCTAAAGCAATTGAGTCACTCAAACGCTTAAATCGTCCTTACATGGTAGCGTTGCCCTTAGTATTCCAAACCACAGAAGAGTGGATGGATAGCGATTTGGGACTGCATCCGATTCAAGTCGCTTTGCAAATTGCAATCCCCGAATTGGATGGAGCAATTGAGCCGATTATATTATCAGGTAGAGATGGGACTACAGGCAAAGCGATCGCATTGCGCGATCGGGTTGAAGCTGTAGCCGAACGCGCCTTAAAATGGGCAAACCTCCGCCGCAAACCGAAACTTGATAAAAAAGTTGCCATCACCGTTTTCAGCTTCCCCCCAGATAAAGGCAACGTGGGAACCGCCGCTTACTTGGATGTGTTCGGCTCCATCTACGAGGTAATGAGAGCACTGAAAAATAACGGCTACGACTTACCAGAATTACCAGAATCCGCCGAAGCGCTGATGCAAGAAGTCATTCATGACGCCCAAGCACAGTACAGCAGCCCCGAACTCAACATTGCTTACAGAATGTCTGTGCCAGAATATGAAGCACTGACACCCTACTCCCAACGCCTAGAAGAAAACTGGGGCCCACCTCCCGGACATCTCAACAGTGATGGGCAAAACCTGCTAGTTTACGGTAAACAATTCGGTAACGTCTTCATTGGAGTACAACCTACCTTTGGTTACGAAGGTGATCCGATGCGGCTATTGTTCTCCCGTTCAGCCAGTCCTCACCACGGTTTTGCAGCATATTACACCTATCTAGAGCAAATTTGGGGCGCTGATGCCGTACTTCACTTTGGTACACATGGTTCCTTGGAATTCATGCCAGGTAAGCAAATGGGGATGTCTGGTGACTGCTATCCAGATAACTTGATTGGCTCAATTCCCAACCTGTATTACTACGCAGCAAATAATCCCAGTGAGGCGACAATTGCTAAGCGTCGGAGTTATGCCGAGACAATTTCCTACCTGACACCTCCGGCGGAGAATGCTGGATTATATAAAGGTTTGAAGGAACTTAGCGAGTTAATTGCTTCTTACCAAACCTTGAAAGATACTGGACGCGGCATCCCCATTGTCAACAGCATCATGGATAAATGCCGGATCGTGAATCTGGATAAGGATATCAATCTGCCAGAAACCGATGCTAAGGATATGACTGCCGAGGAGCGGGATAATATTGTTGGCAACGTCTACCGGAAGTTGATGGAGATTGAGTCGAGATTATTGCCTTGTGGTTTGCACGTTATTGGTAAACCACCAAGTGCAGAAGAAGCAGTTGCAACTCTCGTCAATATCGCCAGCTTAGATCGCCCAGAAGGCGTAGAGACGTTAAATTTAACGTCTCTACAGAGTTTACCAGGAATTATCGCCAACAGTATTGGACGCAACATTGACGATATTTACCAAAATAATGACCGAGGCATTTTAGAAGATGTCCAACTACTCCAAGACATCACTTTAGCAACCCGCGCCGCAGTTAGCGCCCTTGTCCAAGAGCAAACTGATGCTGAAGGGCGAGTTTCGCTGGTGTCTCGGTTGAATTTCTTCAACATGGGTAAAAAAGAACCTTGGGTAGAAGCATTGCATCAAGCAGGCTATCCCAAAGTCGATAGCGCAGCCCTAAAACCCCTGTTTGAGTATTTGGAATTCTGCTTGCAGCAAGTTTGTGCTGATAACGAACTCGGAGCATTACTTAAAGGGTTAGAAGGCGAGTATATCCTACCTGGGCCTGGTGGCGATCCTATTCGTAACCCAGATGTATTACCCACAGGTAAAAATATCCATGCACTCGACCCCCAATCCATCCCGACAACAGCAGCAGTCCAATCAGCCAAAATTGTCGTAGACAGGCTTTTGGCACGCAACAAAGCCGAAAACGATGGAAAGTGGCCAGAAACCATTGCCTGCGTCCTTTGGGGAACCGATAACATCAAAACTTATGGTGAATCCCTAGCCCAAATCATGTGGATGGTGGGTGTGCGTCCGGTTCCCGATGCTTTGGGACGGGTGAACAAGTTGGAGTTAATTCCTTTAGAAGAGTTGGGACGCCCCAGAATTGACGTGGTAATCAACTGTTCTGGGGTATTCCGCGACTTGTTCATCAATCAAATGAACCTGCTAGACCAAGGCGTGAAAATGGCAGCTGAGGCAGATGAACCCTTAGAAATGAACTTTGTCCGCAAACATGCTTTGCAACAAGCCGAAGACATGGGGATTAATCTGCGTCAAGCAGCGACGCGTGTTTTCTCTAATGCTTCTGGTTCCTACTCGTCAAATATCAACTTGGCGGTAGAAAACAGCACTTGGGACAGCGAAGCCGAGTTACAGGAAATGTATCTCAACCGGAAATCCTTCTCCTTCAATTCCGATAACCCCGGAATAATGGATGAATCGCGCGGGATTTTTGAAAGTACATTGAAAACTGCTGATGCAACTTTCCAAAATCTGGATTCTTCCGAGATTAGCTTAACGGATGTTTCCCACTACTTCGACTCTGATCCCACCAAGCTTGTGGCAAGTCTGCGAGGTGATGGCAAGACACCAGCATCTTATATCGCTGACACCACCACAGCTAACGCTCAAGTGCGGACATTATCAGAAACCGTGCGTTTGGATGCTCGTACCAAATTGTTAAATCCCAAATGGTATGAGGGAATGCTGAATCACGGTTATGAAGGTGTGCGCGAACTCTCCAAACGATTAGTAAATACAATGGGTTGGAGCGCGACAGCTGGCGCAGTTGATAACTGGATTTACGAGGATACCAACGAAACCTTCATCAAAGATGAAGAAATGCAGAAACGTTTGATGAACCTCAATCCCCATTCTTTCCGCAAGGTTGTATCAACTTTATTGGAAGTAAATGGACGCGGTTATTGGGAGACTAGCGAGGAGAATTTAGATCGCCTGCGCGAGTTATACCAAGAAGTTGAAGACCGGATTGAAGGGATTGAGTAGATTGGAAGAGTAAATATTTATCTAAGCTTTACAGCTAATATTATATACAGCGGAGTCACTAAAGGCTCCGTTTTTTGTTTGAAATTGATTGGGCAAATCACTTTTGAATAAAAGCTTTTAATGGCAGCTTGATTCCAGAAGTATTCCTGGAATTAAAGTATTATGAAGTGATTAAATTTACAGTGATTTTATAGAGAACTGAAATTCGTGGAAGTTTAATAGGAGATATTGAATGGCTAAGATAGCATTGCTGATTGGAGTCAGTGAGTATGAAACTGGATTGAGTCCTCTACCAGCATCCGAAAAAGATGTCGAGGTAATGCAACGAGTGTTGCTGAACCATGAGATTGGCGATTTTGATGAAGTGCAAACATTGCTAAATCCTGATTCAATGGCAATGCAAGAAGCTATTGAACTCCTATTCTTAGACCGCCACAGGGATGACTTAGTGCTGCTTTACTTTTCAGGTCATGGTATTAAAAATGAGAGCGGAAGGCTTAACTTTGCAACTACCAAAACCCGTAAAAGTTCCACAGGGGAATTAATTCAATCAACAGCTGTTCCATCCAGTTTTATCCATGAAATGATGAATAATAGCCGCTCTCGGCAGCAAGTAGTGATGATCGACTCTACGTTTAGTGGAGCTTTTGCTGACGGACTATCATCAAAAAGCAACAGTGCAGTCCTCACTTCTTCGACTTCTACACAGTATTCCTTTGCGGAGGATGGATCGGAATTATCAATTTACACTCGTTACCTCATTGAGGGAATGGAGACTGGAGCAGCAGATTTAAATAATGATGGCATAATTTCTGTCGATGAGTTACATGAGTACGCCAAACAGAAAGTCCAAGAAACTGCTCCTGCTATGACACCACAAATCTATGCGGCGAGAGAGGGCTACAAAATACTTATTGCTAAACTACCAACTAAAGAAAGAACTGTAGTCAACACGACAGAAGTAGTAACTCCAAAAGATAGCTCAATAAATACTGCTGATCAGATACCAATTATAGAACCTAATCTAAACGAAACTGAAGAACTTATTAAGTTCTACCAGATTGGTAAACTTAGGGGCGCAGGAAATGATGTCGTAGCCGAAAATGATCATCTTGGCTTTAATCACTACTTCAAAGCTTTTGCTGACCTAATTGAATCACCATACACCAAGCCCCCTTTAACTATTGGTATCTTTGGATCGTGG
Organism: Komarekiella atlantica HA4396-MV6; assembly: GCA_019359395.1. Lineage (GTDB taxonomy): Bacteria > Cyanobacteriota > Cyanobacteriia > Cyanobacteriales > Nostocaceae > Komarekiella > Komarekiella atlantica. Next base: position 116,123 of record JAHHHK010000023.1, on the reverse strand, counting down.
GGTATGGGCAAGTCGTTCCTACTTGACCATATTACAAGAGAACTAAAAGAACGTGATGAAAAGCGTCGCAAGACAAAGGAATCTCAAACCAATCCACCTATCCCATGTGTTCATGTTGTCAAATTCAACGCCTGGGAATACAGTGCGGCTAAACTCATTTGGTCTGGACTGGTACGCAAGATTATGAATGAACTGGAAAAGAAAGTTTCTTGGGGTTTTCCTGGTTTATTTGCAAAAAAATTCTCACGTAACTTTCAACGTGAATTGGAAGATATTAAAGGTCAACTAATTTTTATTCTGGCTATATTAGCTGGTCTATTAGTCTTTACGGTGTTCAAGTTCAAGATTGACTTCAAACTTATCTGGGGTGCAGTTTTAGCAGTCGGAGTTACCGGATTATTCAAACTGGTAGCTGATACATTGTCCAAACCTATGAGTCAGTGGATTGCAACTCTATTAAAGGGAACTGATTATGGCAAAAAGATGGATTATATGGAGGAAATTCACTCTGACTTGGAATTGCTAGCAAAGCAGTTGCAAAAAGACAATGGTCGAGTATTAATAATTATAGATGACTTAGATCGCTGTGAACCACAAAAAGCTGTTGAAGTCTTACAGGCTGTTAACTTACTTCTCAACTTTAAGAGCTTTATCGTATGTCTAGGAATTGATGCTCGTATTATTACCCGTGCAGTGGAAAAACACTACAGCAATCTTCTAGGCCCAGCAGGAGCTTCTGGGTATGAGTATTTGGACAAAATTGTGCAAATTCCATTCCGCATCCCAGAACCTAACCCAGATGAAATTAAATCTTTCATTTCAGAACAATTAGGAAACCCAAAACCACCAGTTTCTACTACTCCTTCATCAAAAACTTCCTCTCAAACTGAAAACACTCCAATATATCAACTAAGGGATACTAGTAACTCTACTCCCTCAAAATTAGTTGATAAACTAACACCTGCTGAAACTCCAGAAAGCAAGATTGTTGAACCTTCTGAGCCGCCCTCTTTAGTTGCTTTTAGCTATGACGAGCTAGAAGCCTTCTACCACTTTATAAGATTTTTGCGACCTAACCCCCGTCATTTAAAACGATTGGTAAACGTCTACCGTCTTGTTCGCACTTTAGCTGAATACAAGGGAGAACAGTTTATATTGAATAATCCTGTGCCTACAATTCGCTGGTTAGTTATCAGTGGACAATGGCCCTATACAACATACGCGATGCTATATTACTTTGGCGAAATGCTAGAGCGTATAGAAGAAGGAAAAATACAGTCATTACCAGAAAATGATGATCCGTTAGAATATCTTCTCAGCAAGGTGAACGAGCAATTTCAGAAAAATAAGGATGCATTAATTAAGCAGAGAAAATTAGATCATGATACAGATTTATTACGAATGCTTTTGCAACGTCGTGAAGGCCGCTTAACCTGGGATCAGCTAACAGTTATTCGTCAATACACGGTCAATTTTAACCCAGCAGTCGAGGCAACACTTAAAGCTGAAGTGCCTGTTAACCTACTGATAAATTAGTTATAAATTCTGCTCTTGATTAAAAAATTGAAAATTAAATGTTTATGAAAAGCGATCGCACTCACTCTTCCACAACAGGCGATAGCTTTATTTTTGAGGTTTTCTGTTAGGCGATCGCCTACAGTGCCATCATACAATCAGCGATCGCTTTGGTAATGGGGGAGTGCGTTAGCGTAGCTTACCGTAGGTATCGCTTCTATATTAAATTTTATGGAAATATTCAAGTTGAAATTTTTCTATGGATGCGTTAACTATCAACTTTGCTCCTGTTCTTCAAATAACAGATGAGCAATTCTTCCAGTTATGTCAAATAAATGAATTAATCAGATTTGAGCGTAATGCTGATGGCACATTGCTACTAATGCCTCTAGTCGGAGGTTTAACCAGCAACCGCAATGCTAACTTAACTGCTCAACTTGGAGTGTGGAATCGTAATGAATCACTAGGTATAGCCTTTGGTTCTTCGGTTGGGTTTATTTTACCAAATGGGGCAGTTCGTTCTCCTGACGCATCTTGGTTAAGAAGTGACAGATGGGATTGTCTCACACAGGAGCAAAAAGAGAGATTTCCGCCTGTATGTCCTGATTTTGTCGTGGAATTGCGTTCTGATACTGATTGTTTAACAAGGCTACAAAATAAAATGCAAGAGTACCGAGATAACGGTGCTAGATTAGGTTGGTTAATTGATTTAGAAACTCGGCAAGTAGAAATTTATCGTTCTGGTAGAGATGTTGAAGTGCTGCAATCTCCTGCTAGTTTATCAGGAGAAGATGTGCTACCGCAATTTGTACTTAATCTTAAAGATATCTGGTGAATTGATTAAAATACGAAATGCGTTAGCGTAGCTCACCGCAGGTATCGCTTTGTTTTTGAGGTTTTCTGTAAGGCGATCGCACTCTTAGCCATCCAAGTATAAAATCAAAACACGACTGTTCATAAAACGGATATGCTAAAAACGTTTTGGGCTACTGTTCGGCAAGGAAAAATAGAACTGCTGGAGTTAGCGAAATTACCGGAAGGAACAAAAGTGCTAGTGACGCTGCTTTCTGATGATGAAACTGACATTTTGGCTTCAAGCCAGTCAAAATCAGATTTGAGCGTAATGCTGATGGCACATTGCTACTAATGCCTTTAGTAGGAGGTTTAACCAGCAACCGTAATGCTAATTTAACTGCTCAACTTGGAGTGTGAAATCGTGATGAGTCACTAAGTATAGCTTTTGGTTCTTCGGTTGGGTTTATTTTACCAAATGGGGCTATGCGATCGCCTGACGCATCTTGGTTAAAACGTGAAAAATGGGATTCTCTCGCACAGGAGCAAAAAGAAGGATTTCCGCCTATATGTACTGATTTTGTGGTATAATTGCGGCTTTTTTGTCTAGGGACTGGGGGACAAGGTGAATAAATAATTAATACTCAATCCCCAGTCCCTTTTACCTCAACTTAATGATGATGGTGGTGATGGTGATGGTGATCCCCAGATAGTTGGGGGTTAACCGTCACAGCTTGCTCATTCTTCAACTCGGCAATGTGAGCATTCGCCCATTCAGCAGCCATCGCCAAAAACTGTGGATGGTCGTTAACACAAGCCATTTGTACGTAGTTCACACCAGAATGCTTTTTCTCCAAAGCATGAATGATGTGATGTACATCCAATAGAGTTTCATGGTTTTCTGTAGCAAAACCAATTGGCATAAATATGACTACTTTTGCACCCAATTGAATGAGGTTGTTAGCAGCTTGCTCCGCGTTTGGTACTGTCCATTCAATTAAGGGTGTATCGTGATTGAGCCAACCTACTGAGATTAAAGGATAGCGGTTAATTAACTTATCCCTTACCAAATCGTATAGTGCCTGACTTTCGATAATTCCAGAGGTGAATCCTTTGGCTTTGTGAGGACAGCCGTGATTCATTAACACAATGCCGATTTGAGAAGGTAGGTAAGTTGCTGCTAAATCAGCGTTAATTTTCTCTTCAACTAAGTGAGCCATCAAATCGATATAGGCTGGTTCATTGAAGAAAGAAGGAATGTAGCGCAGTCCTTTAACCCAATGTTCCTCACCATCAGCCAACTCGGCAAGAGCGTTGTTAACTTGCTCGATCGCAATACCACTGGTAAAAATGGAATCAACAACTAACAGTGGATAAATTAAAACTTTATCAAAGCCTTGGCTTTTGATTTCTGTCAAGACTTGGTTTGGTAGAAAGGGGGCGCAGAAGTTGAAGGCTTTGAAGACTTGGACACCATCACCCCACTTTGCTTGTAAATTCTTCTCGATCCCAGCGCGTTGTTGTTCAAATATGGCGTTATGTGGAGAAATAAAATCGTGATGTGTGTGTCCCCACTCATGCCGATCAAATAACGCTAGAAGTTTTGCCAGGGGGGGATAAACCCAGGTTGGCACTGGCGCAAATTTTGCTGTGAGTAGATTTAAAGCTTGTTCATTATAGTTAGCGAAGTCTTCGTAGCTTTCGACTTCGCCATAGCCCATGAGCAATACAGCTACACGGTCTTGACCTGATAAATGTTCGTGGGTGGCGTGCAGTTTTTCTGGGGTGGCAACCACAATAATTTCCTCTATATAACCAAACTGGGTAGAGCTTAAGGAATATTTCAATTATTTCCCTTACTCGTAACATATTATCCTATCCAGGGGGATAGGATAGGTAAAAAATAAAAACAATATATCAAAAGACATACTGGGGTTATTACCAAATACTGAGTATTGAAAAACAGCTTTTCTAAGAGTTTGTATTTAAATTTAATTTGGATAAAAGCGAAATTTACATAGAACTAGTGAGTTTTTCTAGTACATGAGTTATTAAAAGACTTTAGACTGCAAGTATGTTTTTATACTTTTCTTTTTATTGTAGAATTGTAAAAGCTGTTAACACCAAATGATGAATGAGGATAATCATTTGCCCTGGAATCAATGAACCAGCTTTAACTGAAAGCTTTATATCAGGATGGTTAGATCCATTTTCTGATAGCTCAACCAGTCAAAACCCAGTGAGTATACTAGTTTTTCCGGGCAAGGGTTTTTTGGCTTTATCAGCATTTCACATCTTGCAGTTTTTACGCGATCGCTTAGGCGACAATCTAGAATCGCCAGTTATATTTATTAGCTTTAGTGCCGGTGTAGTTGGGGCAATAGGAGCGGCATATTCATGGCAGTTATTGGGCGGCCGTGTCAAAGCATTTATTGCGATAGATGGGTGGGGAGTGCCACTTTGGGGTGATTTCCCGATTTCGCGGATGAGTCATGATTATTTCACCCATTGGAGTTCTTGTTTGCTGGGTAGTGGGCAAAATAACTTTTATGCAGAACCAGCAGTTGATCATTTGTCCATGTGGCGATCGCCAAAAACTGTACAAGGCTCGTGGGTAGACTCAAAAATCGAGATTTTTCCACCCAAAGGTCGTCTAACTGCGGCTGAATTTTTGCATATGCTGTTAAAGCGCTATCAAGCAAATTAGTCCGGAAAACAGAGTTAGTAAGCAGGAGTGAGAAATAACGAGTCAAGGGTTAAGAGTCATTTGTCATTTGTCAGGAGTAGAGACGCGATTAATCGCGTCTGTACAAGGGTCAAGAGCCAGTATTTATTGACCCCCTGCCCCATCTACCTTAGTCACTATCCCAAAGTATCTGATGTTTCCAACAGAACCCGCTGCTGTGAATAATGGGTTTGGCACCCTACTAAAAAATCGTAGTTTTATGCTCCTGTGGATTGGGCAATTGGTTTCCCAGTTAGGAGATAAAGTATTCTTCGTTTTACTGGTTGCTCTGCTGGAGAACTATCCACACCCACCTGGGGCGGAAAACTCTATGTATTCCACTTTGATGGTGGCATTTACAGTGCCAGCAATCTTGTTTGGTTCAGCAGGCGGCGTCTTTGTTGACCGCTTTCCGAAAAAACTAATTATGGTTGGCTCTGATGTGGTCAGGGGACTAATGACATTGGCAATTCCTTTTTTCCCCAAAGAGTTTATTGTTTTGTTGATATTTGCCTTTGTCATCTCTTCTGTGACGCAGTTTTTTGCGCCAGCTGAGCAAGCCGCTATCCCGCTTTTGGTGCGAAAAGAGAACTTGTTAGCAGCTAACGCACTCTTTAGCAGCACGATGATGGGAGCTTTAGTGATTGGCTTTGCAATCGGAGAGCCAATATTGAGTGCTGCTAAAGCTTTGCTGGGAGAAAACTATGGTCAAGAGCTTGTAGTTGGGGCGTTGTACCTATTGTCTGCTGGGATGATGCAGCCAATTAATTTTAAAGAAAATAAATCCATTAGCGAGACTCAGGCAGTAATCCATCCTTGGGCTGACTTTAAAGAGGGCTTGCGCTATCTCAAGAAAAACCGATTGATTTTGAATGCCATGCTGCAACTAACAACTTTATATTGTGTGTTTGCAGCATTAACGGTGCTGACGATTCAATTAGCAGCAGAATTTGGTTTAAAAGAAAAACAGTTTGGCTTTTTCTTGGCAGCAGCAGGGGTAGGGATGGTATTCGGTGCAGCAATTTTAGGTCATTGGGGCGAGAAACTGCATCACAAACCCTTACCCTTAATTGGCTTTTTAATGATCGCGCTAGTTTTAGGAGTGTTTACTTTTACCCATAATCTGTTGTTTGCGCTCGTGCTTTGTGGATTTTTGGGTGTGGGTGCTTCGCTCATTGGCGTGCCTATGCAAACTTTAATTCAACAGCAAACACCACCGATGATGCACGGTAAAGTATTCGGCTTTCAAAATCATGCCGTCAACATTGCTCTATCCGCACCTTTGGCAATTACTGGCCCATTAACTGATGCTCTGGGCTTGCGAGTTGTGCTTATAGGAATGAGTGTTGTGGTTGTAGTTGTCGGTATTTGGGCTTGGAATAATACTCGTAGAGTCTTGCAAGATGTGATTTAACTAATTTAAACTAATAGCCTAGACTTAATATTTAAAATAGTCATTTTTGTAAGGATTTGATTGCACTTTTCTATTAAAATGAAATCTTAACTACAGAATTTCAGCATTAACTTTAGCTATAGTCTGAGGTTTGACCGTGCGATCACAAAGTGTCTCCGTAGGAGATTTGTCTTCCCCAATTGCTCCACAAACTGAGAATCACAAGCAATCCCATACTTCTAATCCGCCAGTCGTGCCCAAACGTGCATCTGGCGGTTTTGCTCTGCTTGACAGCCTTCATCGCCACGGCGTTGAGTATATTTTTGGTTATCCTGGTGGGGCGATTTTGCCGATTTACGATGACCTGTACAAGGTGGAAGCAACGGGTGCTATTAAGCACATCCTAGTGAGACACGAACAAGGTGCAGCCCACGCCGCTGATGGCTATGCCCGCGCCACAGGAAAAGTAGGCGTATGCTTTGGCACATCTGGCCCAGGAGCGACTAATTTGGTAACAGGCATTGCTACAGCCTACATGGATTCGATTCCGATGGTTGTGGTTACAGGGCAGGTATCACGTCCAGCGATTGGAACAGATGCGTTTCAAGAAACAGATATTTACGGGATTACGCTACCGATTGTTAAGCACTCTTATGTAGTGCGTGATCCCAGAGATATGGCGCGAATTGTTGCTGAAGCATTCCACATTGCTAAGACTGGGCGTCCAGGGCCAGTTTTGATTGATGTCCCCAAGGATGTAGCTTTAGAAGAATTTGACTATGTGCCAGTAAAGCCAGGTTCAGTAAAGTTACGTGGTTATCGCCCCACAGTGAAGGGGAATCCCCGGCAAATCAATGCAGCACTCCAGTTAATTACTGAAAGTCGTCGTCCCTTATTGTATGTGGGTGGGGGGGCGATCGCTGCTGATGCCCATGAAGAAATTAAACAACTAGCTGAATTATTCAATATCCCTGTCACTACAACTTTGATGGGGATCGGTGCATTTGACGAACATCATCCCCTAGCTTTAGGAATGTTGGGGATGCACGGCACAGCTTACGCCAACTTTGCCGTAAGTGATTGTGACTTGCTAATTTGTGTTGGTGCTCGATTTGATGACCGCGTTACAGGCAAATTGGATGAATTCGCTTCCCGCGCCAAGGTAATTCACATCGACATCGATCCAGCAGAAGTCGGCAAAAACCGTATTCCCGAAGTGCCCATCGTCGGCGATGTCCGAAACGTGTTGACTGACTTGTTGCATCGATGTAAAAAAACAAGTGCAGCAGGTACACCAAATCAAACACAAGAGTGGCTAAATTTAATCAACCGTTGGCGCGATGAGTATCCGCTAGTAGTACCTCAGCATGCCGACAGTATTTCACCGCAAGAGGTAATCGTAGAAATTAGTCGCCAAGCACCCCACGCTTTCTACAGCACAGATGTGGGACAACATCAAATGTGGGCAGCACAATTTCTGAAGAATGGCCCAAGACGCTGGATTTCTAGTGCAGGCTTGGGAACGATGGGGTTTGGCGTACCTGCGGCAATGGGCGCTAAAGTGGCGTTTCCTGATGAAGAAGTCATTTGTATCAGCGGTGATGCCAGTTTCCAGATGTGTTTGCAGGAATTAGGCACACTTGCACAGTATGGTATAAATGTCAAGACTGTGATTATCAATAACGGCTGGCAGGGGATGGTGCGCCAGTGGCAACAAGCCTTCTACGGTGAGCGTTACTCATGCTCAAATATGGAAGTAGGGATGCCAGACGTAGAATTGTTGGCAAAAGCATACGGGATTAAGGGGATGGTGGTTAGCGATCGCAGTGAGTTGAAAGATGCGATCGCCGAAATGCTGGCACACAATGGCCCGGTGCTAGTGAATGTTCAAGTCACCAGAGACGAAAATTGCTATCCAATGGTAGCCCCTGGTAAGAGTAACGCTCAAATGATCGGCTTGCCTAAGCAGCCACCGAAAGCCGCAGTAGAACCAGTTTATTGTAGCCACTGTGCTGCCAAAAATCCTCCTACCCACAACTTTTGTGCTGAGTGTGGCACTAAATTGTAGAGTTTGAGTTGTTTGCTGAAGTAAAAGGGACTGGGGACTGGGGATTAGGGATTGGGGACTGGGTAAGAGCGCGGAAAAATTATGGAAGGGGCTCTTTGACCCCGAATATATTTTGGAACAATCTCCCAGTCCCCAGTCCTGGAGCGGCGTTTCTCCCGCCACCAACATAAAGATATGGTGGGGGACTCCTCGCCGCGACAAGTTGAAAATTCAAAATTAAGAACTTATAACTTGGGCGTGCAACTTACAATTTTGTTGCACGCTTTGTTTTGCGTATTCTGTTAAAATTCTTGGCATGGTAGATTCATCTACCAACGAGCATAATTTTTCGCACCCAGAGGGTGATACCTATGATGACTTTAAAACAGCAACTAACTATCGCTACACAATTAGGAAATTCATCATGGATATTCGCCCTATTTGCCGTGAGGAACTGGAAACCTTTGCTAGTTTCAGCGATCGTGCAGATTTAAATGAGCATTTTTTCACTTACTTGAAAGATATGTGGGCATTAGTCTACGTCCGCCCAGAGTGGTGTTTTGTTGCCGAGGAAGCAGGAAAGTTTATCGGACGTATTGTCTACTGGTCATTGCGATCGCTCGACAAGCCTATGCTTATTGATATCTTAGAAGTACCTTGGAGCCAGAACTATATTGAGGTTGGTACAAACCTCCTGCAACATAGCTTGGTACAGTTGCAACTTCAAAGCGTAGAGTATGACCTCGATTGTACATCCTCAGACTTTACATCACTACAGAAACGAATTGAGCTTTTTGAACACTTTGGCTTCTCTCTGCAAAGGGAAACTATCCGTTTTGAGTGGAAAGACACTCAGACTCAGGTAACGCCATCAAATCGCCTAACTTTCCGTTCTATTGAGGAAGTCGGTGAGGATGCTTTCATTAACGCTATCATCCAAGTATCATCACAAACTTTAGACCGTTCAATTTTGCACAACCAAGCAGAACTCGGTCAAGAGCAAGAAGCAACAGAACGTTTCAAGTTATTAAAGGCTTTGAAGTATCAACCTAGATGGTGGCAACTAGCTTACACTGACGAACAGTCTCTCATTGGTTTAATTCTGCCAGCAGAGAATGATGGTGGTCCAATCATCGGATATATCGGTGTAGTACCAAAACATCGCGGAAAAGGCTACGTCAACGATTTGCTGCTTCAAGCAACACTCACACTCAAGTCCAGGGGTGCTACACGCATCCGTTCTGATACCGATATCAATAATGCACCAATGATCCGCGCCTTTCAAAGCGCTGGATATAAACAGTTTGCCTCCAGAAGACAATACCACTATTTAATCAGGTAACAACTTCTGCGATCGCGGCAAATTCTCTCAGATATGAAACAGATAAAGCAAAATGGCGTTGCATAAATGCGGGATGACTTATCGGGCTACACCCCGCTTTTCTACGTTCGCCTTGGTGTCGCAGACAGACCAAGGCGTAGCTTGGCTTTTGCGTAGAGGTATGCTAACACGTAGAGAGAAATTTGAGCGGCGGTTTATGGTGCAATATAGTTCAGTTAAGTATTTTTTCCTTCTCTTTGCGCCCTTCTCTACGAGACGCTACGCGAATGCGTCCTTGGCGGTTCGTTAAAAAAATTGACTTTGACAAAGAGTTTTAACCTTAACTGAACTGTATTGGTTTATGGTGCGTTAAGCAAATATTTATACAAGTCATCAATTACAGCATCAGCCGCAAGTAAATTTCCTCCTCTCCAAGTCAGGTAATTGATAGAATAAACACGATTTTGTTGAACGGCTCGAAGATGTTTCCAAAGCGGTTTTTGCTTGAGTTCTTCAAGAAACTTTTGGCTATCATCATTCAATGTTCCTATAAACATAACATCACCGTCAGCTTTCTCTAATTCTTCTATAGAAAAATAAAGTTGTCCATGAGGTGCGATCGCATTTTGTGCTTTGGGACGTTGCAGCCCCACATTCTGAAGAATATAATCGGGAAACGAGTTTTTAGTCTCACTAAATATTACACCAGGAGCCAAGAATACAAGAGAAATTTCCTTGTTTTGATAGCGATCGCCCAAAGCTGCTTTGAGTTCTGCGACTCGTTGATTATAATGTTCCCATGCTTGCTGTGCAGTTTTTTGTTTTCCTAAAACCTGAGTCACAAAATCAAATAGCTCTCGCCAAGTTTTATTTTGTCGCCAATCAAATAATACAGTAGGAGCGATTCTTGAAAGTAGAGGATAAAATTGTCTTTCCGCGTTCCAACCTATAATCAGATCGGGCTTAATTAGTAAAATTTTTTCTAGATTAGGCGAAGAAATTCCTAACGATTTTATACCATCAACTTTCCCTTCTAGATATGTATGTTTATCCAGCAGATCAATGAAGGTGCTTCCCAAAGGCTTAACTTCAAGCGCAAGCGCATTACCTAAAGTTGGTAAAGAAAAAGTGACAATACGCCGGGGATTTATAGGAACGCAGGTTTCTCCCATTGTATGTTGAACTACGCGGCAATTTTGACTTGCAAAATTAGTAGGAGAAACTGTGTTTTGAGATTTGTGGCTGCTGCAAGCTGTAATCAGTCCAAAAATCAAAAGCATTAATGCTAAACAACATATGCAATAGCGTATTGTCACTGTTTTCATCGCTTCAGTCAGCTTTTTAAGATGACCACAAAATTATCTCTTAAATGAAACCTAAATTAAAACTGTACTGAAACTGACCCAGTAATTGCAAAAGGTGAACCTTGAGAAATGTTTGCTCGATTGTTTGAACCGGAAGCATAACGAATATCAAAAAGGTTTTCAATACCTAACCTAAAAGTTAGGTTATTAACTTTGTAAGCAGTTCCTAAATCGACTCGCACATAGCCAGGAAGCTCAAAAGTATTTTCGTTATCTCCTTTTCTTTCACCCACATAAACTAAACCTGTACCTAAACTCAACCCTTTTAGCGAACCTCCAGTAAACTCGTACTTGCCATAAAGTCCCACGCTGTGTTGTGGACTATTAATCGGGCGATTTCCTTCCAGTCCAGGGACAACACTTTTGGTAATTTCTGAATCTAAAAGGGTGTAAGCTGCAATCAAGCTAAAATTTTCGGTTACTTTTCCACTGATATCTAATTCAAATCCACGGCTACGAATATCGCCTACAAGAATGTTGAATTCAGGATTACTAGGATCGGTTTCTGCAATATTTGTTTGCTTTAAGTTAAACAGTGCAGTCGTGATTGTCAGTCTATCATTTAACAGATTTAATTTAGCACCAACTTCATATTGAGTAGCTTTTCTGGGGTCAGGAAAACCACCGTCTGAAAGTAAACCATATTGTGGCTCTGTCGATTTACTAAAGCTTGCGTAAATTGAAGCTGAATCTGTCAAGTTATAAACTAACCCGATGCTAGGAGAAACAAAATTATCTGCACTACCAGTTACAGAATCAAATCCGCCATAGCGCAAACCTGCTAATAACCGAAATTGTCCAAGTTTCACGAAATCTTGAATGTAAACGCCCCAATCACTGTCGCTAAAATCAACTGAGCGATTAGTAAGTCCAGTGGGAATAGGAACATTAAAACTAGGGTTAGCAACGTCAATACTGCCAAAGAAACCAGCATTAACACCATTGAATCTTGAGCGATACTTATTGTACTCAATGCCTGCAAGTAACTTATGTTCTGAGACCCCAATATTGAAGTTTCCTCTGATTTCACCTCGAAGATTGTATTGATAATAGTCATCAAAAATTGTGCGGTAAAAACGTGTTAATGTATCACCTTCAAAACCAAGTGCGACAAAGATAGGATTGGCTTCTCTTTGCGTATTAAAGTACTGACCACTAAGATTAATTGACCATTGCTTACTAATTGGCTGGTCTAAATAAGCTGCAATCCGATAGTGATCGTAAATTTGGCTATTGCGAGGGTCTGTATAACTGCGGTCATAAAAAATCTGACCATTAAAGAATTTAGCTCCAGTATTAAAGTCTTTATCTTGTCGATAATACTCCCCTTCAACTGTTAAAGAACCGCCTCCACCTGTTAACAATGTTATTGAGGGAGCAACAAAAATGCGATTATCTTCAACGTTGTCTACAAAATCATCCGAATCTTGAAAAGCTAGAATGAGGCGATAGAGCAGATTCTTGTCCTGAGTTAACGGCCCTGTTAAATCCACCTCACTGCGATAAAAATTAAAGCTACCAGCATCGGCGGAAAATTTATAACTGGGTGTGGCTTGGGGCTTTTTTGTAATATAGTTAACTACTCCACCAGGTGAACCTGTGCCATAAAGTAACGAAGAGAAACCTTTTAAAATTTCTAGACGTTCAATATTAGCAAAGTCTCTAATTAGAGAACGGTAATTATCTCGTAACCCATTGATATAAACTTGGCTACCTGTACTAAATCCACGAATTTGAAAGTCAGTGAACAGTCCACCCTGTCCAACGTTTCCCGCTGTCACTCCACTAATGTAAGGGGCTAAGTCTTCTACTCGTCGCGGTGCTTTATCCTCAATGAATTCTTCTGTAATTACACCAATTGATGCAGGTGTTTCTAGTAGTGGAATATCAAGCCTACTTCCAGTGTTAGCATCTAGCACTCGATATCCATCTTGTTCCCCTGTCACCACTAACTCAATCGGATCGTCTTGCGGCGCTGCTTCTGTTGGCGGTGTCTGGTTTACTGGTTTTTGTGCGGCTGGGGTTTCCGGCTCCTGTGGTGCTGGTGGCTGCATAGCGGTTGCAGCGGAATTTATACCAAAAACCAGCCCTGCGTTGTCATCAAATAACTCAACTATCGGCAAAGCGTTTTCACCTACCACCGTCACTCGCACAGTATTTGCATCAGCATTTATAACCGTTATCTCAGTAATTCCCGCAATTGGTTTTTCTGAACGAAAGTTAAAAGCATTGCCATTGGGTAAACGCAACTGAGCGTTAGGAATATCACCAATAAAATTATTATCCGTACTGCGATTGGTAATTTGTAGTTGTTCTCCAACAGTTGTTTCTAAAATTATCTCCACACCTTTGTCTGTGGGAGTTGCCTTAACTCCTGTGATTGGGATAGTTTCTGATGTCGGTATTGGTGACTGTACCAAAATTGGAGTATTAGAAGAATTAGTATCCTCTGCCCATGTTGCTTGCACTCCCAAAATAAAAAACACACCTGTCAGCAATAGCGATGTCGGCAGACAAGCCGCTACGCGTCTACGCCGCTGTAAAAAATTCACCATCACTCCCACACCTTCAAGCTTAATAGAAACTTTTCCTAACTAGCTTATGAAGAACCATGAAGGTGAAGATAGACATTATTCGGCTCAAACGGAATTTATATTCTGCTCAAACGGAAAATTTTTTCACACAATAGACCTCTTGCATAAATGCTTAAATTGTCATGTTGAGCGGAGCGAAACATCTCGGAGATTCTTCCCTCCACTACGTTCTGGTCAGAATGACACTAATAGTTTTCTGACTTTTGCAAGAGACTCCATGAACACGGTTCACAACGAAGGAATGAAAATATTTCTTCCCCAGTCCCCAGTCCCCAATCCCCAGTCCCTATTTTCAAGGCAGGTCTAATCCCGTGGACGGATGCCAAACTTTTTGCGAAATGCTCTCCCAGATTTGCTCTCTTGGTTGAAAGCGATACTCTAGGAGAGTCGCTATGCAATCGCATATCACTCCTAAATCATATGTTGGGTATCACTACAAAAGATAGCGATCTTGAGAGGTAAGCTCATCGATGATAAGTCTTTGATGATTGCGGCAGATGAGTTGGGTGATATTCGCTCTTTACCTGTGTGGGTTGCTTTAATGGCATTGACGACGCTAGAGGAAGAACGCACCACTAAGGAAGCAAGGTATCTACTAGCAAGAAGTCAGCAGGAAGTATCTCAACCAGAAAATCGTGCCATCATAGATTTATTGACGACGATCATGGTTTATAAGTTTGAGGGTAAAAGTCAACAGTAGGTAGAACAGATGTTAGGAATCACACTTCAAGAAACGCGGTTTTACCGCGAAATAAGGGAAGTGGAAGCCCGATCGCTCGTTTTGCGTTTATTAACTCGTCGTGTGGGAGAATTACTACCAGAGGTGCGTTAGCGTTGGCGGAGCCTCTCGCAGAGAAGCTCACCGTAGATATCGCAAGTTGAATCCCTTTCTTTGGAACAATTAGAAAATCTGGGGGAAGCGTTGCTTGATTTTACCAGTATGGCTGATTTAGATGCTTGGTTGGAAGCGATACACTAGGAGAGTCGCTACACGATGCCTACGGCGACCGAAGCGATCGCAGATCAGTCGTAAATTCTATGGGAAAATCATGAAGTGAGGATAGAGATAACTCGGCTCAAACGGAAAATTTTTTCACACAATCCCGTGGACGAATGCCAAACTTTTTACGAAACGCTCTCCCAAAAGCGGTCAAATCATTATAACCGATCATATTGGCAACTTCTTTGACTTTCCATGTCCCCGTTTGCAGCATTTGCCATGCTTGCTCCATACAATAACCGTGGAGATAACCAAATACTGTTGTGCCAAAAATCTGACGGAAACCCTGTTTGAGAGTACATTCATTTAACCCTACTAATCTTGCTAACTCTCTAAGACTGGGTGGGTTATCTAATTTTTGTTGCAAAATATCTCTAGCATAATAAATTCTGTCTACTAAATCGCCTGTCAATGGATGAGGATTGGTGTTACCGTCTTGTATTTCTGTTTCCACAGCTAGCAACATTCCCATCAACTCTAAAGCTTTGCCTTCTAGATACACTCGCTTGGCAATTCCCCGATAAGGACACTGGATAATCTGTTTGGCGACAGTTTGCATGGATGGTGTAGCGATACCATCTCGACAGTAACATTCTTGCCCAGATGCTCTGACCAAATGTTCTAATTCTCTTGGTATTTCTCCATCTGGATTACCAGCTAAAGAGTACAATGTCTCAGGCAACATCTCAATAATCACTTCCAAAAAAGGCTGTCTGACGGAAATATCACCTCGTGATTCTATTTCTATACCTCTACCGTAGACACCGTATCTTCCACCCTCAAGAAAAGTTTGGCGACACTGAGTTTCTCCAGAGAGATGAAAGTGATACTCTATACCAGGTGTATCTAGATCCAAGAATTCTATCATCAGGCGATCGCGTATTCTATAGTCAGCAATAGTTAAATTAAAACCCTCCCTGAGTTGAATTTCTCGCCAGTAACCTCGTCCCAATGGCTGCGGAAACTTGTACATCACATCAAACTTGTCATTAGTGTCAGGATAGTGACTATTTTCATTAGTCCGTATTTCTTTCCATAGTTCATCATAAGTTTGTTGGGAAATGGTGATAGTCATAGGAGATAAAGTCTTAGCTGCTAATTAAGAAATTATCTCATTAAATTTGATTCAGTCAGAACAACTAAGGTATTTATATCAGGGAACTCTTAACTAGGCGATTGTACGCACAGGGACTACAAGAAAGAGATATCCGTAACCTTTATCGCTTTATCGATTGGGTTATGATTTTACCAAAAGCCTTAGAAGCAGAGTTTTGGCAAGAGTTTAAACAATTCGAGCAGGAGCGTAGCATGAGTTACATTACCACAGGCGAGCGCGTTGGCTATGAGCGCGGAAAGGAAGAAGGACAACTAAAACAAGCACAAGCACTTGTCCTGCGACAACTGCAAAAACGGGTGGGAGAGTTACCCCAAGAAGTCCGGCAACAGATTCAAAGTATGTCGTTAGAACAGTTGGACGCACTGGGTGAAGCTTTATTAGATTTTAGTACGATCGCTGATTTACTCAACTGGCTACAAACAAATTAAACAGTTTAATGCGATCGCGTAGCGCGCCGGAGGCATCGCGCTTTTACCTTAAAACATGACCAGAAGCACTTAAATGGTCTTTATTCAACTATCCTTTAAATACCATCCATCCACCTACCCACAGTCCAGTGTAAAAGCGAATCGCATGGTTAAAACCTACTTGCTGGAGTAGCTCTAAAATTTTCGCTTCTGAGAGTGGATAAACTCTGTTGTTGAAGTTTTCTAGGAGTTGCTTCTGCTTATCCTCAGACAATCCTGTTTCTTTCCAATAGGCTTGAAGTGTAGCTATAGTTTGCTCTAATTCAGGGCTGCCTTTTGTACCAAAAACATCAACTAAGATAAACAGTGCCGACGTTTTTAAACGTTGAGCAATGCCTTTTAGGAAAGCAAGTTTAGCATCTTCATCTGGGATAAAATGCATGACTAAAATGCTAGTCGCTGCATCATAGATGGGATCATTTGGTAAATCTTGAACATATCCTTGAATGATTTTAATACGTTGAGATAGTTGATGTTGAGTTATTTTTTGCTGTGCGATCGCCAGCATCTTTGCTGAAGGATCAACACCCAAAAATTGCCACTGGGGATTACTTTGGCCCAAGCGAACTAACTCCATCCCTCCACCAGCACCAACAACTAATAAATTTGCTGTTTCTGATAAACAGGAGCGCAAACAAGCCAGCACAAAAGTATGCATCACTTCATAGCCGGGAAGTGCTAGACGTGCCATTTGCGCGTACTCATCTGCCGCAATCGGTGGATTGGTATCAAAATCGATGATTTTATTTGACATACTTCTCTAACTCAATTCAATCTGGAACTTGATATAGGCTTTGCAAGCAACATTCCAAAGCCTGTATCAGGTTTCTTCAAAACCTCTACTCGAATTACCAGGTTGGATTCAATGAAGATTAGAAGTCTGCCGCCCACCAAGTCGCTGTTGCTGTGCTTGTGGGAGAATCTTAACCGAAATTGTGGCATAGGGATTCTGAAGCTGACTGATGAGTAGAAACCGGATAAAGTCCCCAGCTCCCTCAATCATACGGGCATTGCGTAACGCGCCACAGTCTACAGGGGCAAAGCCAATATCTTCGGCTAAAGACATCACCACTTGCCTTGCTTGAGCATCATCTCCCGCAACAAACACAGAAACTTCATAGTCTTTGAGGGGTGTGGGTGCAAGTTCAAAAACTTCCTGTGCCATTGTATTGAAGGCTTTGACGACAAGAGCATTAGGAACTTCTGCTGCTAGTTTCTCCGCCAGGGATTGCACAATTGGTTGAAAGGCAAATCCTTCTGGAATATCAAAGTTATTGCAGTCAATAAGGATCTTTCCTGACAACACTTCTGTTGAGGAGAAGACTTCAACCGGATTCACGCCTCGAACACTGTAGAGTAGTACATCTCCAAATATGGCTGCCTCATCGTTTGTACCGCCGTTTGTGCCATGTCCGGCAAGTTCAGCTACAGCTTTACCTTTCTCTAAGTCGCGAGCGCCAAAAAATACATTATGTCCTTGTTCAGCCCAGAGAATACCGAGCGATCGCCCCATATTACCACTACCGATAATACCGATTTTCATAGCTGAGAATCTATTTGAGGTGCATGAATAATATACAAGGGAAGAGTGCATTAGCTCTATTTGGCTTAGTCTAGTCTATTGCCGCAAGCCTCCCACTAACGTACCCTAAATTACGAATTATTCTGACCATAGGGCTGAGGTTCTCTCAGACGTTGCTGAATATGCTCACGGCGATTCCGAGTCGCTTCTTGGTAAATCTTCTTACGAGCTAAATTCACTGCACCGAGTGGCTGATGTTCAGGCAATGTATGCCAAGGTGTAAATGATAAACCCTCATTCAGTCTTTTGCGTTCTTCAGTATCAAATACTTGATTGGGAATCTTAATTGTTGCCACTTTAACAAATGGTGAATCTATCTGTTGCCACTCAATTGTCGAGTCTTCAATGGGAGTTTTTTCATCATTTACATACAGCTGAACCAGGAAGTCAAAATAAGCATCCTTACCTTCAGTTGTCAGATGTTTAACTATTGCCTCCCGTAGATAGTTCTCTGAGTTACCAGGTGAATTAGAAGTCTCGTTGTCAGCATGGTGGCGTACACAAAACTTGATTGCTTGGTTTCCCAGTTGATAGGAGGTTGTACTTCCATACTGGATACTCAAAGGGCTAGAAACTTTCTGGGCGCTCATCTTTGCCAATAAGCCAAGCTCGTATGACATCGAAGCTGGATCGAGTTCTCCTTTCTGTAACTTGGCGAGGTTAACATAACCTTGCAGATCTCGCAGAAAAAAGATGAAACTATTGACAAGTACAAAATCCTGGGTTTTCTCTTCATCATCCAGAACTTTTTCACCTTCGACATTCATCAGCTTAATTGCCATACCACGAACATCAGGCTCTTTATCAGACTTAAATTTTCCTCTTTCTTCTAAGCCACCGCCATTAGAAAAACGAATCCAAACGGGGTAACTTCGTACAGTTTTGAAAATACCAACTCGCAATGTATCAGGAAGATTCTCTTCAACAATAAATTCTCCCCAAACCAACCCGTGACTCTTAGGATGAAGTTGTCGCAGATCAGGCCCTTTCTCTTCTTGCTTTGCTAAACTATCTGCCAAAATTGCGTCGATAATAGCTTCCTGCTGTGGGTTAGTCATATATAGTTTGCTAAAAATACAAGGCAAAGCTTAACAGGAAGAATGAGCTTGCGATCGCACTTTCACAATAATTTTTTTATTCTGCTATTTTGCAACCTTACTCTTTACTTTCTCCTAGATTTTACTATCTTTGTTACGCCCATAAACGATTGAGCGATCGCTTCTACATTATTGGTAATAAATTTTACAATTTTTACTCCCGTATTTGCTAAAAAATAGCAGATGGATGGAAATCACCCAGCTGCTAATGAGAAAGGAGTAACGATAAATCTGATTCACTAGCATTATCGGTAAACAGTAAACGGTAAACAGTAAACTTAAGGATAACCACTAAGGGTGCAAGTACTGACAACTGAAAACTAATAATTCAAAGCCGATTAGCAATAGACCCTATCTGCGGGTTTAAATCCCTCAACTGTTTACTCTTTACTATTGACTCTTTACTCTTTACTGTTTAATGTTGACTGATTTAATCCACGGTGGCGTGCTGTTTGGGGAATTCTTGGTTGGCTACAACTTCGCCAAAGGGACTCAATAGTTGCGGTTCTGATGTTGGCTGGTTGTCTAGAGGTAAGCGAGGAAAAAGTAATTCTGCTACCCGATACGCTTCTTCTAAGTGAGGATAACCAGAGAAGATGAAGGTATCGATACCTAACTGTTGATATTCCAGCATTCTTTGAGCAACGGTATCGGGATCGCCTACTAAGGCTGTGCCAGCACCACCACGCACTAAACCAATTCCTGCCCATAAATTTGGACTAATTTCTAAGGATTTTCGACTGCCGTTGTGTAATTCTTTCATCCGGCGTTGTCCTTCGGAATCCATACGTGCGTAAGCTTGTTGGGATTTAGCGATCGCCGAATCATCTACGTAGCGAATCAAATCATTTGCTGCATCCCAGGCTTGGCTTTCAGTCTCCCGCACAATCACATGGAGACGAATCCCAAAACGTAATGTTCTCCCTTGTGCTGCTGCTAATCGGCGTACAGAGGCAATCTTTTGGGCAACTTGTTCTGGTGGTTCGCCCCAAGTTAAATATACGTCTACGTGTTTGGCTGCAATTTCTTGAGCAATGGCTGAAGAACCTCCAAACCACAGAGGCGGATGAGGTTTCTGGACTGTGGGAAATAACAGCTTACCACTTTGAATATTCAGATGATCTCCCTGAAAATCAGCAGTTTCTCCGCTTGCTATCTGTCGCCACACTGCTAAAAATTCATCTGTTAATCTGTAGCGATCGTCATGGGAAAGATGTAAGCCATCTCCCGCCAATTCCACCGGATCGCCACCTGTAACCACGTTAATCAGCAACCTTCCACCAGAAATACGATCAAAGGTTGCTGCCATTCGTGTTGCTACTCCCGGCGACATCAACCCCGGACGAATAGCTACCAAAAACTTCATCTGCTTGGTGTGTGTCACCAAAGTTGATGCTAAAACCCAGGCATCTTCACAAGAACGGCCTGTAGGTAGTAATGCACCTGTAAAACCTAAATGATCTACTGCTTGGGCAATCTGTCGCCAGTAATCAAAGTTGACTACCCGCCCACCTATGGCAGTACCAAGATAGCGCCCTTCACCGTGAGTTGGAATAAACCAAAGTAGCTGCATGATATCTATGTCAAAGTAGCTCCAATATTTCTTGGTTCTTTAAGTACGGTAAATTTATCGATTTACTGTATTATCTGAGTCATTTTTAGACTATCGCACAGTCAGGCAAGCAAAGCAATACTTTTACAAAACTAAATACGGTTAATCAATAAAGTTACAGTAGTTTATTACTTGCGGTTTGCGTGGTAGCTATGACATACTTTAACTGAAAGCAACATTATTCCTATCGACTTACCGTGGTTTATAATCTGCTTCACAAATCTTGCTGCAAGGAATTAATCATGCTTAAAGATGCACAAGGACTAGTAGTTACAACAGATTCAGCCAATGCGATCGCAGCTATTAACCGTTTTATTGATCAAGCCCTTGGTTATAGTAAAAATGCAGAAGCAGCTATCTTACAAGCAATTGCCGCAGATCCAACTTGTGTTTTAGCTCATGCTTATGCAGCTGCTTATTATCTCACCCAAGAAAACAGCAAAGCTTGGCAGCGAGCTGTACCATATTTGCAAATATTACAACAGCCTTTAGCCAAGATTACTGTCAGAGAAAAGTTATATGTGCAAGCGATTTTAGCTTGGGCAAATCAAGAAATTGATCTAGCGATCGCCTGTCATGAAGAGATTGCCAATCAATTTCCCCGTGATTTAATATCTGTGCAGCAGGGACAGTATCATTATTTTTATACAGGCAACAAAGAAAAATTACTAGAAATTGCCCAGAAGGTTTTACCTAGCAATCCCCAACAACATTATTTGTATGGCATGGTGGCCTTTGGATTAGAACAATGTCACCAACTCAAAGCAGCAGAAAAAATAGCTCATCAAGCGATCGCCTTAAATAGATCTGATCCCTGGGCGCACCATGCGATTGCTCATGTCATGGAAACTCAGGAAAGAGCCGATGAGGGCATAGCTTGGATGGAGAGTTTTGCAGATACCTGGGAAAACTGCAACTCTATGCTCTACACTCACAACTGGTGGCACATTGCACTATATTATTTGCAGTTAGAAAACTACCAAAAAGTTCTCAAACTCTATGATACGCATATTTGGGAATATGCCAACAAACAATCTCCTAAAGACCAAGTAGGAGCAATTTCATTATTATTGCGCCTAGAGTTGAGCGGTGTAGATGTGGAGAATCGTTGGCAAGGCATCAGTCCTTATATTTACAGCCGGATTAATGAACACGCATTACCATTCCAGGATTTGCATTATGTCTATGCCCTTGCCAAAGCTGGACACCATGATTGGCTGAACCAAATGCTTCAGAGTATGCAGTATCACACTTTGAGTATTAATCCTTTTCTGCGACAAAGTTGGATAGAGGTAGCAATTCCCGCAGCTAGAGGAATGGTAGCTCATGCCAAAGGCGATTTCAACACCAGTGTTGCAGAACTGAAACCTGTTTTATCACGCTTACATGAGATTGGAGGGAGTCATGCACAGCGAGTATTATTTGGGCAAGTTTATCAAGATGCGGTGTTGTCAGCACAAAAGCAGAGTTGGAATTATGCCGTGTCTTAAAAACTGGTACAAAATAAAATTATCTTCCACACCCTGATCATGGCTATCCAAGAACTCGAACAACTCCTTCAGCTTTCGCCCAATGATAAACTGTATGTTATCCAACTTCTTGCTCAAAGCTTTACCACACACAATAACAATACCCACCCAGAGCAACCAAGCAAACTCTCAGACTTTTTCCGTGAATCTCCTTTGGCTGAACTCACTGAAGAATTAGATATTAACCGAGGCATCGAGTAGTATTGGGCTACGCTACGCTGTAAATCTGATGTAATATCTGATAATCTTCCAATCTTACTACGGCAAAACGCCTGACTCCAAACTGTTTCATCACTCTTTGCATCTCTGCATCTGGTTGGAGTAGTGCCAACTGCATTTGCTGAATTAAAGATATACCTAGCCGCTGTGCTACCACCAAAGGTGGCATCGGAGAAGGCCCTAGCACTTCCACTACACGCAAATGCTGTAATAATTCGGGAAAATCCTTTAATTCCTGTTCTAGTACCACACTATCAATCGCTGCACAATCTGCCAATCCCTCAATTACCCAGCGAATTGAACGCTGATGCGAGCCTGATTGTAGCGTTTTGCTAAAGAAATTTTCAGGATATCTTTCTTGAATTAATCTATGAAAGAGTAAATTATAACCACTATTAGAACCGAGGTCATTATAACAAAATGTTTTTCCTGCTAAATCTGTAAATTTTTTGATATTACTATTAGCATTGACTATTACATCTGCATAGTAAACAGGACAGTTGCTATATCGTGATGATTGCATTACTGGTGCAACTAATGTCTGCAATTGATTTGAACCTATTTTACTATAGCGAATTAGTGGGAATCCACAAATAAAAGCTAGGTCTATCTGATCTTGAAATAATAGGGGATCTTCTAAGGGATCATATTCACCTTGTTGTAGTTGGACTTCTACTTTTAAAACACGACCTAAATAAGCTGCGATCGCCTGATAAAATCCGAACCAATTTGGAGCTAAATAAGATGTAATTTGCAATCTTTTATCTATAGTCATTTTTGGTCTACAATAGTTTCATTTGGAAAAACATGATTCAACTTTCTCCCAGACAAATAATGTATACATAAAAATACAATACTGGCAAAGGTCAAAAACATAATACCGAAAACTGTTGTATACGCTTTAGTATGCCACCATAGCTGCTTTAACAAAGCTGTACCAAATTTTAGTATCTTCCACAACAAATAATCATTTACTTTTTTAGCATTTTTGATGTTGATGTGTTGAGCTAATGCCATTTCGATTTTTGCCTACAATTTAATAAGTACTAAACTCGATAGACTTAATGTAGATTATATTATATTTTATCTAATTTCGTCAAAAAATATGAATAGATAGCGTTAATAATTTTGGAGATAAAATTAAAATATTCTCAATTAAGAAAATTTAAATCGTCACGAAGTACAAAATCCCGGTTTATTTAATAAACCGGGGTTAATCTAGCCAAATTATTTTTTCAAAGAAATGGGATTTTTCCTCAAAATGGACGGCTACCCGCTAAATTTATCACCCGGCGTTGATTGGGATCAAATGCTTGACGATAATGCAAAGTAGCCTGATTATCTCAATAGAGAATATCGCCTACAGACCGTTTGTGTTGGCGATCAAACTGAGGTTGATGTACATGCGATCGCATCTGTATACAAATTCCAAAGAATAACTAGTATTTATCGCTCCAAATCTTACTTTTTCGCAAGCACTTCTTGAGGAGTAATTTCGGCATATTGTTCAGTAGTTAAGAAGCCATCTCTCACATTTACCTTCTTAGGTATGAGTCCCAGGCTATACCATTTATCAGCAACTTCTTGTTGTTTCTTAATAATTGCTTCAGTAATTGGTATAAGCGTGAAATCATACTTTTTGTGCATAATCTCTAATGTAGGTGGATCAAGTTGAGTTGTTGCAGAGAGCAATTTGGAAATTTCTTTAGGATTATTTTTAGCCCAATTTTGGGCTTTTTGTACTTCTTCTAGAAAGACTTTGATGACTTCTCGATTTTCTTCATAGAATTTGCGGTTTGTGGATATAAAATTATTAGTATCTCGCAAACCATTACCACCATCTACCAGAACTCTTCCTACACCATTTTGGACATTTCTTGTAACAAATGGTTCCCAGATAAACCAAGCACTTACTTTACCTTGACTAAATGCCACATTAGCATCTGGAGGTGGTAGGGAGACTGATTCTATATCACTCAGCTTTAAACCTTCTTTTTCTAAAGCTCTAAGTATAAGATAATGACCGATCGATGCTTTTTGAAAAGCTACTTTTTTACCTTTTAAATCTTTGACACTTTGAATAGGAGAATTTTTAGGAACTAACAGTGAAACTGACTGACCATCAGAAGAATTAGCCGCTAGATATACAAGAGGTGCGCCGGCTGCTTGAGAGAAAATAGGAGGAGATTCGGCTGTCGAAGCAATATCAAGTGCGCCTGCATTTAAAGCTTCTAATTGTTGTGGCCCGGCAGCAAATTCTGGCCATTCTACCCTATATCCTAAAGGTTTTAATCGTTCTGCTAGAATACCTTTTTGTTCTAAAACGGCTAGAGCAGTAAGTTGTTTAGAGCGGACAATTCTAATTACTTTATCAGCAGTAGTATTACTACCACTAGCTACATTAGAAGCCGATGAAACTGCTTGTTGCTGAGAATTATCGGGTGAATTACTGCAACTAAATAGTGTAGTGGATAATACTAAACTATAGCCAAAAGCAAATAAAGCGTGACGACGAGTAATGCGTCGATTTTCCCAGAATGTAAATTTTTTTTTGAAATATCTCATTAATTAATCTACCTCTAATTATCAAACAAATTGTCAAACAAAAGATTTAAACTGTGACTTGTGTCCCATCAAATTTTGTGAATATGAAGCCATTAAATTTTTCGTTGTAACCCAACCTTTCATCTTTCAGGATGCTAATAGCAATCTCTTCACCCAAGGCTATGCCAGCAGAACCATCTGTGCGCCAGTGAATACCACCATGACCACGACCAAAGGTGTAATTAGCTGCCAGTTTGTTCAATTCTCCACCCACAGTTAAAGGCTCTCCTGTGTAGGGAATCACCTTAGTGGGGTCATTAGGATCAGGAACTACAGGATTAGGGATGATAAAATCTTCGTCAAAGTATGCTTTTAACAATGTGGCACTGGCACCTGCAATAGAGGCTGCACCACCAACGTAAGATGAATGAATGGGTGCGCCTTCTGGGTATCCATGCGGTAAGAGATAGGAACCAAATTTACTAAAACTCCGAGCTAAAGCTTGGGAATTTAATATATCTCTATGAGTCGGATATTTAGTTTTATTGACAATGTTGTGATGAACTAGCCCCCCATAAGCTTCTGGACGCAGAGTGCGGTGTACATAAAACTTCTGCCAGTAAGCAGCTCTAATAGCGCGGGATCTACCCAAGGACAGTAAGGCTTCTAAATGTCCGAGGGCAAATGACCCATTGCCCCCCTGTTGGGTTTTTGATTTAACAAAGGGATTACCTGAATTAAAGGGTGCGCCAATTCCACTACTTAAAGGGTCGTTAGCGTTGCGACTACTACCCAAAATCAGAGCAGCGCCAGAAAATGCCGCCCCTGGTGCATGGGAAAATTCTGATAAGTCACGAATTGTCGATACATAACGACGCACTGGGTCATACTGAATCGCTTTAGGAGTACCGCCATTCTGCACATTCAGCCATTCTTCATAATCAGTCAGGAAATCATTACCAGGTAGAGCTGTCCGAATCACAGACGGTATAAACTGGACGCCCCAAGGAATATTTAGCAATGCAAACTGGGAGATGTGAGGCCCCACTAATACCCCTGGCGGAGTTACGTGTTTGGCTGTCTTGCCAGATTTGTCATTTTGATCAACGTAGGTGACAGTACCACGAAACAGAGTTTCGGGGGTGACACGTCCATTTTGTTTTGGCCCTTTAAACGTTGAAAGCTGATTAAGTTCTTCAACAGCTGCTAATACCAAAGGCTCGTCGGTGTTGTTCTGTAGTTTATGAAAAGGTACGTCTCGCAATAAAGCTTGCCAATACAGTTCAACAGCTTCTACAGCCCGTTCTGAACTAGCTAGAGTTGGTGGTGGCGGTACTGCTACCTGCACTCCATGACATCCTTCTAAACTGGCCGCGAGAGGCCCCTGAGCATTAACTAATTTTCTGGTACCACCCAAAATGACCTTTTCAAAGTCATCATGGTCATGGGTTGTCACGGCTTTAGTCAAAGAGTCATAGGCTTTGAGATCAACCTCACTCTGTTTGTTGTGTGGTAGTCCCCTAGTATCAGAGCCAATCTTATTAGGATACCGTTTCTCATCGCCATTAGTAGGATTGGACGCAATGGGAATTTGATGATTAGCCTCGGCTGCGGCAACACGTACGCGATAAGCCTTTTCCGTAAACTTGTTCCTAGCATATGATACCTGCTCGTGTGCCTGAGCTTTTTGGGTAGAAAACTTTAAACCCACCGCCCCTACTACAACACTACTTGCAGTAAAGATACTAGTGTGTAACAAAAAAGACCGTCTACTAGCTGCACTCACAATAACTTTGGATTTTTTTTTATTCATAACTGTATATCTCTGCGCTTCTGCGCCTATTTTTTGCTACGCAACGCTATCGCCATAAGCCATGTCCGCAGGGTTTTACGAGAAGCCTAACGACGAATGCGTGAGATTTGATCTTTTGATTTAACTACATCTGCAATTGAAAAAAAAGGAAGTAAGGTGGTTTTACCCACCTTAAACAACCGATTAGAGGTTTACTGTGGCTACAACTCTAGGAATATTGCTTGACTAAGGGTAATTTTTCGTTCAGTACCCAATTGCCGATATCGCGCAACTTATAATCTACAGGGTCGTGGAGGGTGAAAGTACGTAAATCTCGCCAGTAACAGTCAAAACCGTACTTGCGGTGGCTACCAATTCCGTAGATAAAGAAGTAGCAACGTTAATCCAATATTTGGATTCTTCTTTAACTAATAGTTGCACCATTATCTATTGTTCTCCTGATGGTAAGTATGGATGAGGAAATGGGAATTGGACAATGATGGAAGTTTGCTTCAGTTGCGACACGAAGAGGTATAGTTCGCCCAATTCCCAAGATTCAATCTTTGGCGTTGCTGATTGAAATTATCAGCTAGTTTAAATCAGTAATTTTTCAGTCAACTGGACAACAATTTTTTTGAATCAACACTGCTTCTCCCTAAGTTCTGTGGAGTCTGCTTAATCTTAAATCTTTACTCGGCAAGCACTTTTATCAAGTAACTATCCTGGTAATGGCAAGATCTGTTAAATTTAAATACTATAAGTCGGTAGGTTTTTAGTAGTTTGTTTATAAATAGCAGTGTTGCATGGTTAACTGTAAAAGGCAAGTAGATTTTGTAAAAAAATTCGGCGTTGCTGAGTGGAAATATAAATTTGGATCACGCACAGAGAAATTCGAGACCAAGGCGTAGCTTGGCTTTTGCGTAGGGGTACGGTAGATGCAAAGTCTCAGAGAGCAAGAAAAGCTGTGCTATGCAGCAACAGGAGTAGCAAATCTAGCATATCGCTCTATATAGAACTCCTTGGTGTTTGCGATCGCCACTACAGAATTACGTTGTTTTAAAGCCTTCTTCCACTGACGCAGACGAGTAAATTCCTCTGGTATCCCAAAGCCTCGATAGTGCTTCAGTGCAGGCCAACGCTCAAACCAGGGGTAAAAGGTAAAATCAACCAAACTGACGGATTCACCAAACCAGTAGGGGCCTTGTTCTGATAACTTCCCTAAACCTTCGTTTTCGATAAATTCCAGATGTTTGTATAGTTCCTGTTTAGCTGCTTCTTGCTGTGGGATTTCAGGACTACGCAAGAAAGTAGAAAAAGCCGGAACAAATCGAGTATTAGCAAAATCAATCCAGATGCGAGCCTGAGCCTTAGCAATGGGACTGCTGGGTAAAAGAGGCGGATTAGGAAATACCTCATTAAGATATTCGTTAATTACTGCCGATTCCCAAACTCGGTGATTATGATGTGCGATCGCAGGCACTTTTCCATAAGGAGAAATATCTGTAAATCCCTCTGGCTTGTTCTGCAAATCAATCTCAATCAAATCAAAGTCGATGCCTTTTTCTTGCAGTACCAAACGCGAACGGTGAGCATAAGGGCAAACGACCGCACTATATATCTTGATTTCAGCCATGTTAATATTCCTCTAGAAATAGGTTCAATTCAATCCAAAGTCTAATATCGAACTAGAGCCAAGGGACTTCTTCGGGTGCATAACGAAAGGCGCGGAAGACTGAATTTTGCTCCCCACGAGCCACTGCTGACTTCTCACCCAGATTCCTCACAGCAAAGTGGGGATTGACGTATTCCCAAACAATCTCTCCTGTAACTGTCACCTCAAATATGCGGCCGTAAGCACCTTCTGTAATTAAAGTGTTGCCATTTGGTAGACGCTGTGCGCCTGATATATACGAACTGAAAAAATTTTGAGGTGGGTTGTCAGTGTACTCCCAAACTATTTGTTTAGTTTGACGGTTAACTTCAATCACACGAGAGAAATTGAGTGCAGTGTGACGACGATGTGCGCCATTGTCAAAAATTAGGATATTGCCGTTAGCTAATTCGTTGGGAAAATGTTGCTGTGCTAATACATCATCTCCCAGCGTCCAGATAATCTCTTTTGTGTTGCGATCAATAATTGCGACGGTAGAGATGTTGCGGAAGCTGACTATAATATTGCCGTCGGCGAGTTCGCCTACAGTATTACCATGAGTCCATTCGTGTCGTTGATCTTGGGGAGTGATAGTAAAAATATCTGGATCTAAATGTTCGTAAGCGTGCCAAGTCCAAACAATCTCACCACCAGGAGTAACTTCGTAAAGCACATCAGCATAGATATTACCGTCTGCTTCCGTTCCCGGTACACCGCCTTTGATCCGGGGAATCAAAGACTGAGGTATCTTTTCAATGGCTAATAAAATCGTGTTCCCGTTGCGTAGTCTGCGTCCATCGTGATGATGAGCTGGATGCTTATACTCCCAAATAATATTGCCCTTGGGATCTGCTTCTAAGACAACGCCACCTTTAAAAGCAGCCCACAAAGGAAAATGTGGCGGAATATCTAGCGTCTTACCGTTATAAAAAAGGTTGCCGTTGGGTAAGAGATAACCATATAAACCCGGTGAATACGGCAAATCCCATTGATGTACTACTTCTCCTTCTAGATTCAGAAGATATACTTCTCCATTACCTGTAAGTGGAGTAAAAAGTGTGTATCCCTTAAATACCTTGTCAGGATTATAAGCTCTTAAACCAGTACCACGGCGACGAATAGTATTTTGGTCAACTGATGCTGTTGCGATCGTCATAATTTTTTTGTACACATTTGGTTTGTTCAGATCCCCGACTTCTTTAAGAAGTCGGGGATCTGAGAAGTCGTGTTCTTATGGTGCTGGATTCGGATATTGAGTATGAACTGCATCCAATTCAGCTAAGACATCTTTGTTGAGAACTATATTGATGCTTTCTATATTCTCTTTGAGTTGTTCTAGTGTGGTAGCACCAATAATCGTACTAGCGACAAACCAACGACTCCGCACAAATGCGATCGCTAGTTGTGCGGGACTGATTTGATGGCGTTTAGCTATTTCTAGATAAGCTGCTACTGCTTCTCTAACATTTGGTTTTAAATATCGCTGACCAAAGTTTTCAAACAAGGTAACTCTGGCTTTCTCTGGTTTACCATTAAGGTATTTACCAGTTAAATAGCCAAATCCTAAAGGGCTGTAAGCTAGTAAAGGAATGTTTTCGTAATACACTGCTTCTGCAAGTGCGCCATCAAAAACTCGATTGAGTAAATTGTAGGCATTTTGAATCGAGACAACTTTAGGTAATCCTAATTGTTTAGCTGCGTAACTAAATTGTACAACGCCCCAAGGAGTCTCATTGCTTAAGCCGATATAGCGAATTTTTCCCGCATTGATGACATCAGCAAAAACTTCTAGTTGTTCAGTGATGGTAACTGTTGTCCCTACCTGATATGGGTCAAAAACTGTTTGCCCAAACCGTGGTACATAACGATCTGGCCAATGGATTTGATATAAATCAATATAGTCTGTTTGCAATCTTTTCAGACTATCATCTACTGCTTGTTTGATATTGTCTCGGTCAATGGCTTTAGCTCCACCACGCACCCATTTAAAGCCTCGACCTGGCCCCGCAATTTTAGTAGCAATTATTAATTGATCTCGCTGTTGATGTTTTAACCATTCTCCAATGTAAGTTTCAGTTGAGCCATAGGTTTCAGCACTGGTTGGTACTGGATACATCTCAGCCGCATCTATGAAATTAATTCCTTGGTCAATTGCATAATCTAGCTGCTGGTGGGCTTCTCCAATGGTATTTTGTTGCCCATAGGTCATTGTGCCAAGGCAAATCTCGGAAACTTTGAGATCACTATTGCCTAATTGGTTATACTGCATATTTTGAGATGATTTAATTATTGAATTGACAAGTTTCATTATTCTGTTTGTATTGCTCAATAATTATTGATTATGCTGTAAAATCTTTTTCTTGTGAAAACCAATGGAAATTATTTGGATAATACTACTTTATTTGTATAAAATTACTGTATTTAAAATAAAATTCACAAATTCATTTTAACAAACATCTATTTTGATACTTAAAAAGTATTAGCGATCGCCATGCACAAAATTATGGTTATCGATATAATTCTTATGTAGTCTAGTTATTAGTCTATGCACGACTAGGAGAACCGGAGTATGGCAAACTTACAAGTTGTGGATCAAGAGTTTTCACAAGTTCCCGTCATTGATATTAGTACGTTGGTTTCTCAAACTAGCAATTCTGATATAGTTGCAGACCAAATCAGACAAGCATGCCAAGATTACGGCTTCTTCTATATCATCGGACATGGAGTTGATGAACAACTACAAGAGCAGTTAGAATATCTCAGCCGACAATTCTTCGCACAGGATATAGAAACTAAACTAAAGATTCGTATGGCTCTTGGCGGTAGAGCATGGCGAGGATATTTTCCAGTTGGTAACGAGTTAACATCAGGTAGACCAGACTTAAAAGAAGGTATTTACTTCGGTGTAGAACTAGAAGAAAATCATCCACTTGTGAAAGCTAGTATACCAATGCACGGGTGCAATCTTTTTCCATCGAATATTCCCCAATTTAGGGAAACAGTCCTTGAATATATGCAGTCAATGACAAAACTCGGACATACGCTAATGGCTGGTATTGCTCTAAGTTTGGGATTAAGAGATTCATACTTTGCAGACCGTTATACAAAAGACCCATTGATATTATTTCGCATTTTCAACTATCCTCCCAATCCATCATTATCCGAATGGGGCGTTGGCGAACATACAGATTATGGAGTATTAACCATACTCAAGCAAGATAACGTAGGAGGATTACAAGTAAAATCAAAGTCTGGTTGGATAGATGCACCCCCTATTCCTAACTCCTTTGTGTGCAATATTGGCGATATGCTCGATCGCATGACACGAGGACTGTATCGCTCAACACCTCACCGCGTTCAGAACCTATCAACCAGTAATCGCCTATCATTTCCATTCTTCTTTGATCCTAATTTCAACGTTGAAGTCAAACCCATTGAGCTGAAAGACATAGTAGTGAATGATGATCAAAGCGATCGCTGGGATAAAGCCAGTGTTCACGAATTTCGCGGGACTTATGGCGAATATCTCTTGAATAAAGTCTCCAAAGTATTTCCAGAACTACGTAAAACAGTTCTTGAGAGTGCTGAGTAAGAATTACTAACCTCTTGACACCTGACTTCTACTTCAATAAACAGAAGTCAACAATTTAGCGATCGCAGCCCGAAAAGCCGTTGCTGCACCAGCACTCATATCACGAGGCGCGCAGATGCGATTTCTCAAATATGCAAAAGTAATAGCCCCCACAGCAGCGAAGATAGGGTCAACAGTGCTATTTTTACCACCAGTCCGACCACCCGATAAAGTTGTACCATTACTATGAATTAAATAATCAGCCAGTTGTCGCAAGTGAAAATCAACAGCGTCCTTAACTGTAGTAAAGTCACCATCTGCGGCTAAAGCTTGGACTCCAGAGTTTTTGATAATATCTGCGATCGCAACTTCTCGATTATCGCTCAATCTCTCAGCTGCTTCGGCTCGATATTGGATTTTTTCACTATCTGTTGCATCCAGAGGTAAAGGATTGGCGATCGGTTCAACACCCCATCGACGACGCAACAGCAAATTGTTAGTAATATTATCCGACTTCACCAGATCATAAGCAGGACGCTGATTAAGCGCGTCAAACCAAGCATTAATCCGAGGAAAGCGCGGATTTCCTTTGAGGTGATATCCCCGATATACAGGTAAATTAGCCGCCAATCTATCCAAATGGGGACTATACATAATATCTACTAAGCTAAATGTACTGACAAAGTAGGGGCCGGGATATTTAGCCAAAGCTTGCTCAAGTTCATCTAACTTCGCCTCAAATTCTGCTTGTAATTTTGCTAACTCATCAGAATCTATAGGTGCT
This sequence comes from Komarekiella atlantica HA4396-MV6, assembly GCA_019359395.1. GTDB lineage: Bacteria > Cyanobacteriota > Cyanobacteriia > Cyanobacteriales > Nostocaceae > Komarekiella > Komarekiella atlantica. Next base: position 83,407 of record JAHHHK010000023.1, on the reverse strand, counting down.
TCTCTCAGGAATTTGTAAGCAAGATTCCGAAAACCGTTAGTTTCGGCCTCCTCAACCAACTGTCTAGCAACAGCGTTTTCCTCTGGATTTTCCGGTAATAATGCAGGATGAGGAAACCTTGCTTCTAAAGCCAAGAGAATATCTTTGGATTCATATACTAAGTTCCCCTCAATCTTTGCAGCCGGCACAAGGGTTGTGGGAACTAGGTCAGTGTACCATTTGGGTTTATTACTTAAATCAATAAACTCCGTTGCAAATGGAATTTCCTTTTCTTCCAGAGCAAACCAAACTCGTTCGCAGAAAGGACACCAGGAATTAGTATCTCGATAAAGCAAGACTGGCGGTTCTGTGTTTGAGGGAAGTTTCTGTAAACTACTGGGAATTGGCGCAGTAGAAGGAGATTGTCCCGGCCTCTTTACCCTACGCGCAGGAGTATTTTTTCTAGCAGTCTCTAAAACTTCTTCCCAACTCGATACTGTGTTTTGAATAGACATTTTTTATCTCGCTTTACTAGGAACGCCAGAAAACACAAATAACTGTTGCTCTTTGGGTTGAGGTAAGTATTCACCAAGGTATCGATGAAGACCTACAGCCATGTTTCCTGTAGCAGTGAGTTTAAAATTTACTTTCTCAAATCCAGATGCACTTAAGATTTTACGCACATTGTCAGAGTAGGAAATACCGTCAGAATGTCCGCGAGTCCAGATAAAAAAAGCACCTCTTTTACTCAGAAAACTTAAGTTTTTGATTAAGCGATTGAGTTCAATTTTCTCAGCTACATGGCCTAAAACACCACATGCGATCGCAATATCTGCTGGTACTGCTCCTACATAGTTATTAGCAAGAGTTGCATCACCATTGATAAACTCAATTTGCTTGGTTAAACCCAAAGATTCTATAGTTGCTCGTCCACGTTCAACTAACTGGGGGTTGAGTTCAACAAGTCGTGCGTATACGTCACTTATCCGGGGGTGATTTTTTAAAGTTCCTAGTAAATCTCGTGCATCAGCCGCGCAAATACTCACTACGCGGATAGCTCCATCTGGGGATGCATTCAAGCTATAAGAAATATATTCCCGCACGATTTCTAAACGCTGTTGCAATGTCGGCTCAGTGTTGTAGAGGTCGTGCCATTCATACCAATCTTTTGGCATAAGGGGTAATTCCCATTTCATGCACACTGTTTAGTTGTAAACTACGGTTAGCCTATCAAGTAGCTGTAGTTGATGAATAGAGGAAGAGTATCACAAATATTCATACAAAATCAAGTCTGATTCCGTATAACTGCTTTTGATTATGTATTACGCCTGATGTGAATTCTGAAAATCAACCAAATATCAACAATTCTACGTACTGTAGAGACGTAGCAATGCTACGTCTCTGTACAAGCGAATGAACACGTCACTCATAAATCGCGCACCAACGGATCAATCAATTCAACAGGGATGCGTTGCGTTCAATATAAGCATTAATTTCATCTTGGCGATCGCTGTAATAACTCGACTAATCAAAAACTTGTGCCAGGGTTAGGTGAGGTAAACCTTGGGGAATTTCTTCTGGGGACACACCCATACGCCAAGTTTCAATGATCGCCCTAACAGATGTACGAGTTCCTTTGATAATTGGCTCACCACCTAAAATCTGCTCATCTTTGACAATATAAAGATGTTCTGTTGCTTGAACCATAGCTGTCAATATCTTAAGAATCTCCCCAGACAATGATTGTACATCCCATTATTAACTCATCAAAATTTTTCTACCCAAGGCCTTAATTCTACTTCCCATGTCCAAGCACTGCGGGGTTGACGGAGAATGTTAAGGTAGGTTTGAGCGATCGCATCTGGATCGAGTAAGCTATCTGGTTGATCTTCTGGCTCAATACGAGTAGCAGAACGAATCGCCCCATCAATCACGAAATGCGCCACATGGATATTTTGCGGAGCTAGTTCACGCGCAATACTTTGAGCTAAACCACGCAAAGCAAATTTACCCATCGCAAACGGTGCAGAAAGCGGATAACCCTTGACACTCGCAGAAGCACCTGTAAAGAAAATTGCTCCCCCACCCACAGCCATCTGACGTTTTGCTGCTGCTTGTGCTACTAAAAAACCACCATAAGCAGTGATTTTCAGCGTTTTCGCAACGTCAGCTGGATCGAGTTCCACTAGGGAACCCCGAACTCGCCAACTGGGATTATATACAACTACCGTTGGTACACCTAGTTTTTGTTCGATATTTTGGAATAGTTGTTCAATTTCATCTGGTTGAGAAGCATCAGCCGCAAAACTGACTGCTCCAATTTCATCAGAGAATACACTGAGCTTATCTATTTGTCTGGCTGCTAAAGCTACAGCAAAGCCTTCTTTTGCAAACAACCGGGCTAGTGATGCGCTGAGTCCACTACCAGCCCCAACAATCAATGCAATGTTTGCCATTTGTTTTATTTCTCCTAATCTTTTAGGTTTTGTTAGGTTACACCATTTCTCAAAAATACAAAGTATCAAATTGCTCTATAAGCCCATATTTCAAACTTAGTTCATATAGATTCTGGTGTAGCAATAAAACCAGTTTTAATACCCTTCTTAAACCCATTTTTTTCGTAGAACTGGTGTACTTCCTGGCGTTGGCTTCCACTCAAGAGCATAACTTTGTAACAATTCTGGTTCCACGCGGATTGCAGAGCATGTTTTATTAAACGTGTTCCAACACCTTGGCGACGATAATCAGCATGGGTAATTACATTTTCAATCAAGCCATAGGGACGAGCGCCGCGTGTCAGATTAGGAACAATCACTAAAATACAAGAAGCTATTAATTTTCTACCTAAGTCGGCTACAAAGCAATTAATCTTGCGATCGCTTAATATTTCTTGCCATATTTCCTGAAGCGTCGATTCGTCAGGTAAGGGAGCATCCGTTGGATTCAGATGTGTGTACAGATTCAGGAGTGCTGACAATTCATCTTGCTGAATGCTACGTATTGAAATATTCATAATTTATACACAATAGCAGGCTTAGGGCAAAACCTGTCGCTATAGTAGTGGCGATCAACTTGCTGCGGTCGATCTCTTTGATCTGCTTTTATCTGGAACTATTGGGGTTTAGTGTTGGTTTTTTGGATACTTTTAACTTTTGTTAACTTGAACTAAGTATAAACCGAAATAAAATTATATTTAGTAATTCTAACTATTCGCAATTAATAAATTTAGTAAATCATATACTTTAATGGCGAAAGGCTTGAATTTTCTCTAGCACCATGCAATACTGCTAAGTTAATCACCGTTAAATCGGTCGATGATTAGTATTTTACAATAAAACGTCTGTATTACTTGGCAAATAAGTCTTTCAGGTCTTCTAAAAGTTATTCACGGATGAATCTAGCTAGTCATAATCTGTGGTTTTAAAAAATAAGGAGTGAGAGCTAGTGAGCGTAAATCAATTAGCGTCTGAGCAATCATTTGCTAGTGGCTCCAATCTAGATTTAGAGGCCGATGTTTTAGTTATTGGCGGCGGCCCGGCTGGTACTTGGGCTGCTTACAATGCTGCGGCTGGTGGAGTCCGGGTTGTTTTGGTAGACAAAGGCTATTGTGGCTCTAGTGGAGCAACTGCGTCTGGTGGAACTAGTGTGTGGTATGTAGCAAACCCCAACCAACGAGAAACCGCTATGGCCAGTCGGGAAGCTCTGGGAGGGTTTTTAGCAGAGCGTTCTTGGATGGAGCGAGTTCTAGACCGGACTCATGCAAATCTATATCAGTTAGGTAACTGGGGTTATCCTTTTCCCTCTGACCAACAAGGACAACCTTACTATCGTTCGCTTCAGCAAGGCGCAGAATATATGCGTCTGATGCGTAAGCAAGTCAAGAAAGCTGGAGTGCAGATTCTTGACCATAGCCCAGCCTTGGAATTGTTGTTAGACCAAGAAGGAGCAGTAGCCGGGGCCAAAGGAATCCGCCGCCAAGCAGGTGGACGCTGGACAGTGCGAGCCGGAGCAGTAATCATTGCTACTGGTGGTTGTGCTTTTTTGAGTAAAGCCCTCGGTTGTAATGTCCTCACTGGAGATGGTTATTTAATGGCAGCTGAAGCCGGGGCGCAAATGTCCGGGATGGAATTTTCTAATTCCTATGCTTTGACTCCTGCTTTTGCTTCTGTAACTAAAGGAGCTTTCTATCGTTGGGCAACATTCACCTATGAAGATGGCACAGTAATTGAAGGTGCTGGTTCTCAACGGGGACGCTCTGTAATTGCCAAGACATTACTTACTCAGCCTGTATACTGTAGCCTACACGAAACTCCAGAAGAAGTACGCACTTGGATGCGAACCATCCAGCACAACTTCTTTTTGCCCTTTGACCGCAGAGGAATTGACCCTTTTACCCAACGCTTCCCGGTAACTCTGCGTTTGGAAGGCACAGTCCGAGGTACTGGCGGGATTCGGATTGTGGATAATTCTTGTGCAACCTCAGTACCCGGACTCTATGCGGCGGGAGATGCAGCTACACGGGAACTCATCTGTGGAGGCTTTACAGGTGGTGGTAGTTACAACGCTGCTTGGGCAATGTCTTCCGGCTATTGGTCAGGACAAGCGGCGGCTGAATATGCTCGTCAATTAGGAGATCAGGCTAATCAACGGCGATCGCATTCAATTGGACAAGCAGCAGTTAGTTCTGAAAGTACTCACACTTTTGATCCCCAAGAAATTATCCAAGCCATCCAAGCCGAAGTATTACCCTACAATCGCAATCTTTTCCGTACTGAACAAGGCTTGAGCGATTCCCTAGAAAGATTGCATAGTTTGTGGCGAGAAATTCGTTATAGTGCTGTCTCAACAGATAGCCAAGCATTACCAGCCAGAGAAGCAGCGGCAATGGTTGCCACTGCACGCTGGATGTATACTTCAGCACAAGCTAGAAAAGAAACTCGTGGAATGCACAAGCACCAGGATTTTCCTCAGCAAGATGCTAATCAGCAATATCGGTTGATTAGTGGTGGATTGGATACAGTCTGGGCAAAGCCTGAACAAGAAGTTGTCAAGAAGGAGTTAGTGGCATTGTGATTGAATTAGTCAGTGAATCTCGCTGTATTAAATGTAATCTTTGCGTCACCGCCTGCCCAACAAATGTTTTCGATGCAGTACCAGGACGTGCGCCGAAAATTGCCCGCCAGAGCGATTGTCAAACCTGTTATATGTGCGAACTGTACTGTCCTGTAGATGCACTGTATGTTGATCCTAATGCTGAGGAATCAGTTCCAGTGGATGAGGAGACTTTGATCACAGCTGGGTTACTTGGCAGTTACCGGAAAAATGTCGGTTGGGGAAAGGGACGTATACCTGCGGCTAAAACTGAGAAGTCTGCTTACTATTATCCAGTTATGCAAAGTAGCAGCAATTTGCCTACGGATGCTCAGGGGAGAATTATTCCTTAGTAAACGCAGAGTAAGGAAATTGAACAGTCTTTTAGGAGTCTGGGCTTATGGGCAGTTATGTTTATCGTCTTTTGGCTTCAGTGACAACTGTTGCGCTTTTGTCCGGTCTTACTAGTTGTAGTTCACAACAAAGCCAGTCCAGCAACTTAGCAGTAGCTTCATCTAATAGGGGAGCAAATTCGACAGAGGCGAAAACCCTGGTTTTACGAGTTGGTTTTATCAGTTCGGAAAGCAAGTTACCAATTGGCCCGGAGGGTTGGGCGCTGCAAAAGGGAACATTGACACCTGCGCTCAAAAGCCTGGGTGTGACGGAAGTAAAATTTATTCCCTTTGTAGGCGGCCCGGCACTCAATGAAGCCCTTGTCAGTGGTCAATTAGATATGGGTTTGTATGGAGATACCCCAGCTCTAGTTGGTAAAGCCGCAGGTTTGCCAACCCGATTGATTAATCAAACACGGGTGGGTCAGAATGCTTGGTTAATAACTAAGAAAAACAGTGTACGCTCAGTTGCACAACTCAAAGGTACGAAGGTGGGAGTTGCTAAAGGCACTTATCCGCATAGATATCTGATGGGGTTGCTAGAAAAAGAGGGACTAACTAAGGATGTAAGTGTAGTCCAAATTCCTTCTGCTGATGCCAAGCCAGCATTAGAACGGGGTGATATTTCCGCTTATCCGTTTGCTATGGGAGCCGGGCCAATATTGGTTTCTCAAGGATTTCCAGCGATTGATCAAGCTAAAGATCATCAAGGTCTAGTTGGAACGGGGGTCAGTGTTGTAACGGAAAATTCTCTCTCTCGATACCCAGAACTGCCGCAAAAGTGGAATCAAATTAGACAACAAGCGTTGCAGGAAATTAAGGCAAATCCAGATAAATTTTACCAGTTTGCGGCTCAGGCAAGTGGGAATGTGGCGTTAGCGATCGCTAAAGAATCCTATCCACTAGACCTTTATCCCACTGAACCTTTCACACCGGAAGGATTGAAACTCTTAAATTCAACAAAGCAGTTTCTCGCTGACCAGAAATTGTTGAAGTCAGATTTTGATATTAAAGATTGGCAAATCCCCAATCCCTAAAAGTTTTCACAAGAGTTACTCTCGCATTTTTGGGGAAGCTTTACCCTTCCCCTTTTCTGAATCATATAAGGAGTAAATTTCATGAATAGTCGTATCCATCAAGATGCTTCTAACCTAGATTTAGTCACAGATGTATTAATTATCGGAGGTGGCCCTGCTGGAACTTGGGCAGCATGGAGTGCAGCAAATAATGGAGCAAAAGTTGTTTTAGTAGATAAGGGTTACTGTGGTACAAGTGGTGCAGCTGCATCTGCCGGAAATGGTGTATGGTATGTTCCACCAGACCCCGAACAACGGGAAGCTGCAATGGCAAGTCGGGAAGCGATGGGAGGCTTTCTGGCAGACCGCCACTGGATGACTAGAGTATTAGATCGCACCTACGACAACATTAACTCCCTCGCAGATCAGGGCTATCCTTTCAGCGTTGATGCTAATGGGCAAGTTATCCGTCGCTCTCTGCAAGGCCCAGACTATATGCGCTTCATGCGGAAAAAGATTAAGCAAGCAGGAGTGAAAATTTTAGACCACAGCCCAGCTTTAGAGTTGCTGGTGGATGCAGAAGGCGCTGTAGCTGGAGCTAAGGGGATTAATCGTCAATCTGGGGAACGTTGGACAGTCCAAGCAGGGGCAGTTGTGATTGCTACAGGTGGCTGTGCTTTCTTGAGTAAAGCCCTTGGTTGTAATGTTCTGACAGGAGATGGTCTATTGATGGCAGCTGAAGCTGGTGCTGATTTTTCTGGTATGGAATTTTCTAATGCCTATGCAATTTCTCCGGCTTTTTCTTCTGTCACCAAGACTCGTTATTATGATTGGGCATCTTTTACTTATGAAGATGGCACTGTAATTGAAGGTGCAGGTTCTAAGCGCGGTCGTTCGGTGATTGCTAAAACATTGCTGACTCAGCCAGTTTATGCGCGTCTGGATCAAAATATGGATGAAGAGACAAAAGCCTGGATGCGATCGTCTCAGCCTAATTTCTTTGTCGTGTTTGATCGCGCTGGGATTGATCCCTTCACGCAACGATTCCCGATAACTTTACGCTTGGAAGGAACTGTACGGGGCACTGGTGGTATTAGAATTGCAGATTACACCTGTGCTAGTTCAGTTCATGGACTCTATGCGGCGGGAGATGCAGCTACTAGAGAGTTAATCTGTGGTGGCTTCACAGGCGGTGGTAGTCACAATGCAGCTTGGGCAATGTCTTCTGGCTATTGGTCTGGACAATCTGCTGCTAGCTATGCGCTGAGTTTGGGAGAACAAGCTACTCAACGCAGTGTGCAGGGAGTTGGCGAAGCTGGATTGCATGGTAAAGGTAATAGTAGATTCTCACCAGATGAAGCGATCGCCGCAACTCAAGCTGAAGTTTTCCCCTACGATCGCAATCTCTTCCGCAGTGCTACAAGTTTAAGTGCATCACTAGATAGACTCGATGATCTCTGGCAAGAAATTCGCCATAGCCACACACCAGATGATAGCCAAATTGTGCGATCGCGGTCAGCTGCGGCGATGGTTGCTACTGCGCGTTGGATGTACAACAGTGGTTTGCAACGCCAAGAAACTAGAGGTATGCACAAACGCGAAGATTTCCCGCAACAAGACCCCAACCAACAATATCGGCTCCTCAGTGGTGGGTTAGATAAAATTTGGGTCAAGCCTGAGTCAGTAGTTGTAAATCGGGAATTAGTTACAGCCTAATTAATTATCTTGAGAAAACCTCTGCGTACCTTTGCGCTAACCTCCGCGTACCTTTGCGTTAAAAAAGGCTTTAAAACGCAGAGGGGCGCAGAGTCTTGATGAATTTAAGTTCATGAAATTATTTCCTAAAATTAAGTTCAAGTTGAATCTCGATTTACCTGCTTTGCGATCGCGTAATTATCGTCTCTACTTTGCTGGACAAGCCTTGTCGATGACAGGTAACTTCATGACCCAAGTAGCGATTCTCTGGCTGATTTATCGATTAACTGATTCTGCCTTACTGCTGGGGTTGGCAGGTTTTCTGGGACACTTACCCGTTTTTGTATTAGCTCCCGTTTCAGGTATTTTAGCCGATCGCTACAACCGTCATCGCCTTTTACTACTACTTCAGATTATAGGTATTTCTCTATCTGTAATTTTGACAGCCATCACGTTTCTGGGTTTGGCAAATTTTTGGACATTGCTAACTCTGAGTGCATTGTTAGGCGTATTGAAGGGTTTAGATGTGCCTGTGCGTCAAGCTTTTGTTAGTGATATGGTTACTCGTGAACTGATGGGAAATGCGATCGCACTGAATGCAGCCTTCCTCAATGGTGCGCGTCTCATTGGCCCTGCATTGGGTGGCATTTTTATCGCTCAGTTTGGTGCAGGATTCTGCTTTCTTTACGATAGTCTCAGCTATCTTGTAGCTATCTGGGCAATCTCAGCAATGGTCATTATACCCCGAACAGTAGAAATACAGACGAGTAATACTTGGCAGAAGTTGAAAGAAGGGTTTGAATATGCCTACCAATTCCTACCTGTGCGTTCTATCCTACTGTTACTAGCAGTAGCTAGTTTAGTAGGTATGTCTTACACGACACTTCTACCCATCTTTGCTGTAGAAGTTCTACATGGAGGATCGGAAACGTTAGGTTTTCTCACGGCCGCAGCAGCAATGGGATCGGTGTTTGCTTGTGTCTACCTGAGCTTTCGTCATAATGTAGTGGGTTTAGAGAGACTTATCGCCTTTTGTCCAGCCATCATGGGGATTGGCTTTATCTTTTTCTCTGTCTCTCAAGTCTTCTGGATTTCTCAGTTAGCTTTGGTTTTAGTTGGCTGGAGTTCTACACTTCAGGTAGCTGCTAGTAACACAGTGCTGCAATTTATTGTGGAGGATAGCAAACGGGGTAGGGTAATGAGCTTTTATGCGATGTGCTTTATGGGTATGGCTCCTTTTGGTAACTTGTTAGCAGGAACTCTGGCACATTATTTGAAAGCTCCGAATACACTAATTTTGGGTGGTGTCGTTTGCATAGTAGGTTCGGTGCTGTTCATCCAACAATTGCCCCAAATGGCGAAGTTAATACACTTAGGAACAAAGCAAATGGCAAATAATTAACTTCAGGAGATAATACATCATTGCTATATCTGCTACAGAGATTCTCGTACCAGCGATACAAGGTTTCCCACTGCGGACTCCATCCGCGATCTCAATGTAATGGTGGAAATCATTTTTCATCTGGCTATTCCGACTTTGTTATGTCTTGCTTTAATTTTAAGTAACTTTGGGCGTACAATTTTATATTTGTGGAATAATTTCATACTTCAGCCTTCATTTGACTCCAATCTTGATAGATATATCGCACCACACTATCCGCTTGATTGCAATCAATTATATGGGTTGCATAGCGTTTTAATTCCAAAGTTGCGTTATCAACAGCGAACGCGCAATCGGCTATCTGAAACATTTCAATATCATTAGTTATGATCTCCAAATACAATCAACTTCTTACCACTCAATCCGTAAGTTTCTTGTAGAGTCAGGATTGCTTGAGCTTTAGTGGCTTTATGACTATAAATTGTTAGCCAGTACCAGCCAGGAGAATAACTATTTTCAAAATAATAAGTTTCTACTCTACCACCATATTTTTCCTGGATAGCTATTTCTAATTCAGACAGAATATCAGCTTGGTTAATAATGGTAATACAAACGATTTTGTCACGTAATGAATCGGTTAATTTTGCCAGCGATCGCAATCTTTTATCTTGATGAAACAATCGATCATCAAGATTGCACTCTAGCTTTAGCTAGTTTAGTTACTTCTTTAACTGCTTCTTGATTAATATCATCCATTGATTCATAGCTCTCATAAGCGTGTGGGTGTTTGGCGATCGCGCGATGGCTATGAATGCTGACTTTACTGGAAAAAGCAGCGTGAAAGTCAGGCTCAAACGTGGTGTTACCTGCTGGTACTAGCAAGCCAAGACGGATTTGCCTATTAGACTTAGCTTTCGAGTACATTATGATACCTCTTTCTTGACAAGCCTGATTATGTCTAAATATTTATTTAGTTGTACTAATAATTAGGTATACATATTTTCAGAAAAACTGTATAATATTTAAACTACGTTAAATCGACCGACAAACTGTAATATATCATCTAACAGACGTAGATAGCTGTCAGTCAAATTATTTAACTGCACTAATCAACACATCTCGCTTCTGTTTTACTGAGTTGTGCAATCTCAAATACTCTGGATTCACGATAATTACAAGGAAAGGATTTGATGAGCAACATACAACTTTACTTTGCTAAAGCCTCTACCTTCTCACAACGCACTCGTGTAGTCTTACTGGAAAAAGGCATTGATTTCACGCCGATAGAGATTGACTTACAGAACAAACCAGATGGGTACACGCAGATTTCTCGCTATGGCAAAGTTCCGGCTATTAAACATGGGGATGTTGAACTTTACGAGTCTGCTATTATCAATGAATATCTAGATGAAGTTTTTCCAGAACCACCATTGTTACCCCATGATCCGGCAAAGAAAGCGATCGCCAGAATTTGGATAGACTACGCTAATACTCGGCTTGTACCTGCTTTTAACAAATTTCTACGCGGCAAAGATAGCGAAGAACAAGAACAGGGAAGAAAAGAGTTCACAGAAGCACTTCTATATATTGAACAAGAAGGATTAGGCAAAGGTGATTACTTATTAGGAGATCAGTTTAGCCTAGTTGATATCAGCTTCTATCCTTGGTTTGAACGTTTACCACTCTTAGAACACTTCCGTAAATTTACACTACCAGCAGAAACACCTCGTTTGCAGACATGGTGGAATTTGGTAAGCGATCGCGCCTCAATTCAAGCAGTAGCAAATCCTGTGGATTTCTATTTACAAAGATTCGCCAAAATTCTCGGTGAACCGATTCCTGTTGGTGCTGCACAAAAATAGGATGTATCATCTATGAGCTTAAATAACCAAGTTCTAGACAGACCAATTTCCCAAGAACTGCCATATGTAGAGGCTAACCTCACTTACCTAATTCCAATGGCAGAAAAACCTGTTAACTATACCTACGAACCCCCACCAGGGATTCCCCGCACCAATGCAACTTATCAGACGCATAAACTACCAATTTATAATGCTCGTTCTATCTCAGAGAACATCTCGTTAGATCAAGAAGGTTTTGCGTTTACTGAACATCACACCAGCGTCCGCAACTTTTACGACGAAGAAGAAGTACGCCGCGTCTACTATCCAGAAGCCGAGCAATTGTTAAAAGAGGTGACAGGTGCAACCAAGGTAGTGATATTTGATCACACTCTGCGTAACGCAGGTAAGTCCAAGCCAGGTGAGAATAATATTAAAGAACCTGCTAAGCGAGTACACAACGACTTTACCGCTAAATCAGGCTATACTCGCGCCCGTTTAGAACTTGCAGCGCGAGGGATAGACGATATTGATGCGCTACTAAAACAACGATTTGCCATCATCAACGTTTGGCGAGCGACCGCCCAACCAATTCAAGAGTCCCCACTAGCATTATGTGACGCGCAAAGTATCCCATTAACAGACCTTGTAGCCGGGGATTTAGTGTACCGCGATCGCGTCGGTGAGACATACGGAGTCACGTATAACCCTGAACATAAATGGTTCTACTTCCCACAAATGCACAGAGACGAGGCACTATTTATCAAGTGTTTTGACTCCGCAGAAGACGGACACGCACGTTTTGCAGCCCATACAGCCTTTGAAGACCCCACCAGCCCAGCCAACGCTCCCCCACGAGAAAGCATCGAACTACGAACATTCGTCTTTTACCCCGCATAGATTCCTCCAACTTTTACTCTCTGCGCCTTTGCGTCTCTGCGTGAGACAAATTAATTAACCCTTGGAGACATAAATCTCATGACTTCCCAACACTTTGACATCAAACCAATTGCCGGACGTATCGGTGCAAAAATCATTGGTGTTGACCTGAGCAATAACCTCAGCGACGAAATCATCAGCGATATCCGTAAAACTCTAGTTAAATACAAAGTCATCTTCTTCCGAGAGCAGAACCTTGACGCTAATAGACAAGTAGCCTTCGCCCGTCGCTTTGGAGAAGTCACCACAGCTCATCCCACCGTTCCCTCATTGCCAGAAAACCCAGAAGTTCTTGATCTGAATTATGGCAAGACTGTGAGCCGCGCTAACAACTGGCACACTGATGTCACATTTGTAGACCGTCCTCCTCTAGGTTCCGTTTTACGGGCGCTGGTCATTCCGCCATCAGGAGGCGATACGATTTGGGCAAACTCCGTGACTGCATACGAAGATTTACCAGTTCCTCTACGTAATCTTGCTGAGCAACTCTGGGCAGTACACAGCAATGCCTACGATTATGCAGCAGCTACAATTGACTTACCAGAAGAAGTCCGCGCTTATCGGGCTGTTTTCACTTCGACTGTATACGAAACCCTGCATCCAGTTGTTCGCGTTCATCCTGAATCTGGCGAACGTGGGTTATTCATCGGTGGGTTCGTGCGTCGCCTGCGTGGTTTATCACAAAATGAATCCGATGAAATCGTGAAATTGTTGCAGGCTTACATCACACGTCCTGAGAACACAGTTCGGTGGCGCTGGAAAGTAGGCGATGTAGCTTTTTGGGATAATCGCGCTACTCAACATTATGCGATCGCAGACTACGGCAATCAAGCTCGCCACGTTCAGCGAGTCACACTTGTGGGTGATATTCCTGTTGGTATTGATGGTAAGCATAGTGAGGCCATCAAGGGAGATTCTTCTGCATATAACCGACGCGAACCCGCTTTAGTTTAAAACAGGTAAAAAAGGTTTTGGTCTTTGTGGTAAAAAATCTTGCACCACAAAGACACAAAAATAGTAAGCATTTGCCAAACAGCAGAAAAATCAGTGGTTTTAGCAATACAATCGGGTTGTCCTTGAGAAACCTTTTTAGTAACTTGGGCATTCTGACGGTTCTTATATCCGCTTTCGTCTTATCGTTTCACAACGTTGCTGTGCGAGTTTTGTTTTCAGAACATCTCGTACTGGGTTTATTTTTACTTGGTGGATACGTTAAACCGGATTTGCAGAACTCATTATTGCTGATGTTCATGCGAATGCTACTGGTGGTTCCACTTGTGGCATCTCTAGCATTCAAGTTATATCCATCTGCTGGAAAAGAATTTCGAGATTTGTTCAGGCGCGAACGTACAGATGTTTTGCTCCAAGTATTGGGCTGTGGAGTATTGATGTTTGTATATATTGCCTTACTCTACATTGCTATTGGCTTAATTCCGACTGGAATTGCCATGACTCTATTTTTTACCTATCCCGTGTTTACGGCGTTGCTGGCTTGGAGGTTTTTTGGCGAACGTCCTACTCTCTTCCGTTGGCTAGTGATGGCGATTATTCTGGGGGGTGGCGTACTTACAATTCCTCAATCTTCTGCTGCTTACAGTAGTGATACTATTACTAATGGCATTTTCGCCAGCGTTGGTTCTGGAGTGGTTTACGCCTTTTATAAAGTCATGGCCCAAAAATGCTTGGAAAAATTCCATCCAGTTCCTTTCACCTGGATTAGTTTTACCTGCACTTTACTGTTTTCTGGTATCAGCTTACTGTTTTGGCCACCTTTTAGTACCCAACTTGATTGGACACCTCTGTGGATTGGCAGTATTTTTTCTGGTTTAGTGAGTTTCATGGGGCACACATTCAATAATGTAGGAATTCGCATGATTGGCGCAACTAAGGCCTCAATTATCGGCGCTAGCAGTCCAGCATTAACAGTATTAGTCGCGTGGGTCACAATTAGCGAAACTTTAAATTTGATTCAAAGCTTGGGAATTGGAATTGTCACATTAGGAATTACACTGTTAAGTGGAGAAGGCTTTATCCGTAAACGTAGCCCTTCATAAAAATCTTCTAAATTACGAATTACGTAGCTTGCTTCTCGCCCTTGGCGAGTATTACGAATTATGTCTGCCTCCGCTATTTTGTTTGATTTAGATGGAACTTTGACAGATCCCAAGCTTGGCATTACTCGCTGTATTCGGTTTGCTTTATCTGAACTCGGTTACAAACCACCTAATACTGATGAATTACATTGGTGTATTGGCCCTCCAATCAAACACAGTTTTTCGCTGCTACTGAACACTTCAGATGACACAGTTTTGGAACAAGCAATTTCACTTTATCGCAGTCGCTTTGCCACAATAGGATTATTTGAAAACTCCCTTTATCCCCAGATGTCAGAAACCTTAAACGCTATTCGTTTTGCTGGTTATCAAACCTTTGTTGCGACTTCTAAACCACATGTTTATGCTACGCAGATTATTGAACATTTTGGTTTGTCGTCGCTTTTCGATGGGGTTTACGGAAGTGAACTTGACGGCACGCGGAGTGTAAAAGCTGACTTGATTTATCACATTTTAGTTACAGAACAGCTTTCATCTTCTCATGTGGTTATGGTAGGCGATCGCTCGCACGATATAATCGGAGCCAACCACAATCATATTACTTCAATTGGTGTCACCTACGGCTACGGAACAGAAGAAGAGTTAAAGACACACGGTGCTGATTTTATTGCCCACACTCCAGATGAGATTCCCAAATTGCTTGCTAACTTTTTTGGGTAAAGAAACACCAGAATAGTCTAACCGCGATCGCCCCTTAAGAGAAATTATTAATGCTCTTTCCGACGAAACTGTATCAAACTAAAACTTGTAACTCGATTTAGGTTTGACAAGATGAGTAAAATCCGTGCTGTTGTTGTTGATCCTGATGTATCAGGGCGTTTAGCACTACGTGATGTAGATGCACCCACCCCTGCTGCAAATGAAGCGGTTATTAGAGTAGCAGAAATTTCCCTTAACCGGGGAGAAGTTAGACGTTCTACCACAGCCGAAGCTGGTTGGCGACCAGGTTGGGACTTAACTGGTGTTGTCGAAACTCCTGCTGCTGATGGTTCCGGCCCTGCTGTCGGGACGCGAGTTGTCGGCTTACTCCGTTCTGGTGCATGGGCGGAATTAGTATCAGTACCAACCCACTCACTAGCAGAATTGCCCTCGTCAGTTTCCTTTGCTCAAGCTGCTACACTACCTGTAGCTGGTTTAACCGCCTATCATACCCTACTCAAAGGTGGCTCACTTTTAGGTCGTTCAGTATTAATTACAGGTGCATCTGGTGGTGTGGGTCACTTCGCCATTCAATTAGCACGTCTTAGTGGCGCACAAGTAATGGCACACATTCGCCGTCCAGAATACGAAACCTTCGTTAAAGATGCTGGTGCTGATTTTGTAGTCATTGGTGAAGACCTATCATCAGCTAGCAAATATGGCCCCTATCATTTAATTATCGAATCAGTGGGTGGAAACACCCTCGGAACAGCCCTCGGTTTGTTGGCAGAAGATGGGACGATAGTTCTGTTTGGTACTTCCGGGGGAAATGAGGTAACATTCAACGCACAGCGCTTCTACGCAACTGGTGGTGCAAGTTTGTATGGTCTTATTTTGTTCCATGAATTGAGACGAGAATCAGCAGCAGTAGGATTACAAAGGCTTTTGCGTTTAGTAGAAGTAGGTCAATTGCGTCCTGTGATTGATATTGAAGCTGATTGGACAGAAATAGCTGACATAGCCCAGAAATTGTTAAATAGAGGCTACCTTGGCAAAGCTGTATTGCACGTCTCCAATTTGTGAATCATTGAATTTTTTGTAAATTCATGGACAAAATTAAATTAGTTATTTTTGATTGTGATGGTGTTCTGATAGATAGTGAACGAATCGCAAACATTATTTTGCTGGAAATGCTCAACGAAATAGGACTATTGCTGACTTTAGAGGATGTCATTGATATTTTTGTTGGCATATCCATGAATCTCTGTATAGAAATAATTAAAAATAGGCTTGGTAAATCTCCACCAGAAAACTTTGCTACTGAATTTGAGCAAAGATGTATGCAAGTTTTCATAACAGATTTGCATCCAGTACAAGGAATACATAATGTTTTAAGTACACTCAAGCTTTCTTATTGTGTTGCCTCAAATAGTGGCCATAATTGGCTAAACAAAGCTTTAGCTTAAACGGATTTGCTTCCTTACTTTTCAGGAAAAATATTTAGTGCCACAGAAGTTTCGCGTAGCAAACCATATCCAGATGTATTTTTATATGCAGCCGAGAAAATGGGATTTTTACCACAGGAATGTGTGGTGATTGAAGATACACCAACAGGTGTTAGAGCTGGAGTTGATGCAGGTATGACAGTATTTGGTTATGCAGAACTGATTAACCCAGAACAACTACGAGCAGTCGGTGCATCGGTCGTATTTAATGACATGAAATTATTACCAAAACTGCTAGATCAGCAAAATCAACATTAACAGTGCAAGGTAAAATCACGATATCTAAGCTAGCGATCGCTATTGATGTTTTATCAGTACTGTAATGACGGACAGCAATGACTTCTGGCACAAACTATATCGGCTAGTAGCTACTAGTAATGTCAAAATTGAGCGTCTATGAGGAACTTCACACCCCAGATATCTATCCTTTGTTTACCCTTTGGACTATGGATATTTGCAAGATACTCAAGCTGGAGATAGGTCTAATATTGATGTTTGGATCGGAAGTTTATCTGGTAAGCAAGTAACTCTAATCTGCCCTTTTCAATTACTGGGGTGGATATTCTGGTTGATGGCGGCAATACTCCTGGTGTTTCAACTGATATAACCGTTCTGAAAAACAAGATACCCGACTTCTTTAAGAAGTTGGGTATCTGAGCCTTCATTTACATTTTGCACCAAGCAATTCTCATGCCTGGTGTTTTTAAATATTTTATTCAATAAATTCAATTTATCATTTTAAGAAAAAAGAGTATTTGCTCTTATCTTAGCTAGACCATAATATTGAGTTCATAAGCTACTCAGCTTACCAGTTGAAGGACAAAATTACATCTGTAATTAATAGCGATCGCTTCAACCATCTTCTGAAAGAATCTCGCTAAATCATTGCATAGAAAAAACATGGCTTGGCTAATTGGTACATTATTTATTGGAATATCTGCGGCTTTTGCAACGACATTTGATGATAATTTATACTTGACAGCTTTCTTTGGTAAAGTGAATCATACCTTTCGTCCCAAGCATATTATTATTGGCGAATTTGTGGGATTTACTGCATTAGTTATGGCTAGTCTTCCTGGTTTCCTCGGTGGCTTAGTTCTTCCAGAAGCATGGATTGGATTATTAGGAATTCTCCCAATCATGATTGGTATTAGCCATCTAATGAATCGAGGAAAGGAAGAAGATACTTTACAAGCTGTATCAGCTTTTACTAATTCAGCTAAATCTAAACGCCATAAAAAATCATTATTAGCAATACTCAAAGATCGTCAAACCTATCGTGTCTCTGCTGTTACCATTGCCAATGGTGGAAATAATATCGGTATTTACGTTCCGTTATTTGCTAGCAGTAATGTTCCTAGTCTAGCAGTCATTGTATGTGTTTGCTATTCAGCGATTGGACTGTGGTGCTTTGTCTCTTACAACCTAACGCGGAATCCTGTCATGGCTTCTGTTATGACTCGCTATGGTCGGAAAGTCTTTCCCTTTGTATTAATATATTTGGGATTATCCATCATAGTTAAAAGTGGAACTTATCAACTTGTACCTAGTCTCGCAATGCTTTTTAATTAGACTATTGATCGTGGGATAGAAGCTTAAATTACACACATGAAAATTATCAAAATCGCTTTAATGGTTTTAATTTTGTTAATCAACTTAGTAATTGCGGCTCCCTCTTGGGCAGATGAAACATCACACTTAAGTTCAAAATCTGACTATTTCGTAGGACAAAAAGTTGTTTGGCTTTATAAAGCTCGTGCTGACTCTGAGAATACATATAAAATTCCTGTCGAAGTTGTCAAATTAGGCTCTAAGCAAGTACAAGTCAAAGTGCAGAAAAATCAAAATGAGTTTGTTAATCGTTGGGTAAACCGAGATAGATTGGAGGTTGACAAGAATGATAATTATCGTAAAAAAATATAAATATATTTCAAACCCTATAGATGAATATCTAAAGAAGCCTAATTATAGCTTTACAGTTGAGACGAATAGCTAAAAAGTAATCATCACCTTTATTTATGATCATCCAAAATAATAGTATTTGATTTTGGAGATTGATTGGCATTAAGATAGAGCCAAAGTTAATTGAAACTAAACATTACTGAATTCAAGAGGAATAAACTAATGAACAAACCAAACTCAAAGAAAGTAACTTATTGGCTTTTAACTGCTGTATTTCTAGGATTTCTGACGATATTTTCTCTTTTTGATCAGCCCTATGCTTTAGCTCAGTCAGAGATACCACCCGTATCGACAGAATCCACACAAGTTCCAATAGTATCTCCGGCTCCTGTTATACCTCAAACAGTATGGCCAGTAGATAGCGTAGCTGCAAATGTTCAACGTCTATTAACAACCAATGAATGTGTTGGATGCAATTTAGTTGAAGCGCAATTAGACAATGCAAATCTGCAAGCAGCTAACTTAGCAGGTGCAAACTTGCAAAAAGCAGAGTTAGAAAAGGCGAATCTACAAGGAACAAACCTCGCAACAGCTAATTTACAGGGAGTAGATTTAAGCAAAGCAAATATAGCTGGAGCGAATCTACAAGGGGCAAACTTATATGATGCTGATTTAGAAGGAGCAAACCTGTTAGGGGCTGATTTGCAAGGAGCAAATCTACAAAAGGCAGATTTACAAAAAACAAATCTCATAAATGCCAACATCCAAGGCGCAAACTTGTTAGGTGCTGATTTGGAAGATGCAATAGTACCCACAGGATTCATGAATCCGTATCAATAATTCCAAATGTATAGCTACGTTAATGGGTATCTGAGCTAGGGAGCAATCCCTAGCTTATTTATATTAAATTCTAATCCCGGTGATTAAAAATCCCAGCTATCAAGACAAATTTGTCTTTGCAAGTTGTTTTTATCAACCATGTAGGTGGGCTTTGTTTATGTAATATTTTCTTCACCAATGCTAAAAACTCCTTTGTCAATGGTTATTAGCTGTGTAAGCTAAAAGTGACATTTAGTGCAGCAGCAATTTGTGTAAACACCTCACCAGTAGGTGAAGCGTATTCACTGACAGCAATAGGATTTCCAGTATCACCACCGCTACAAATGCGCTGATCAATAGGAATTTGTCCTAACAGAGGCGCTTGCAATTCTGTGGCTAGTTGTTCGCCGCCACCACTACCAAAAATTGGTGTACGTGAACCACAATCATCGCAGATTAAATAACTCATATTTTCAACGATGCCAAGAACAGGAACACCTACTTGGCGAAACATATAGATATTACGTCGGACATCTGCAACAGCTACTTGTTGAGGAGTTGTCACTAGGATAACTCCACAAACAGGGCTTTCTTGGATAATAGTGATTTGAGCATCACCTGTACCGGGAGGTAAATCTATTAATAAATAATCTAATTCACCCCATTCCACGTCTTGCAAAAATTGTGTGATAATTTTGTGCAACACAGGGCCTCGCCATGCTAAAGGACGATTTGCTTCGGCAAGTAAACCGACTGACATTAGTTTTATTCCCTGAACTTCTAGAGGTAAAAACTTATCGCCTGTGGGAGTATTAATCACTTGAATATCAGCTTGTCCCAAACCTAACATTTGCGGTAAATTAGGGCCATAAATATCAGCATCTAATAGTCCGACTTTTGCACCTCGTAATCTTAAAGCTGCGGCTATATTTACGGCTGTTGTTGATTTACCAACGCCACCTTTACCACTAGAAATTGCTAGTGTTGTTTTAACACCAGGAATTGTACAAATTTGAATATAAGTTTTTTTGCACCAACTTATAGATGATAATTTAGATTCAATTTCTAATTGTAATTGCTGCTGATGGGAACCAACATATAAACGCAAGTAAATATAGTCATCAACTATACGTAAGTTTCGTACCATTCCCAAACTAATGATGTCGTTTTTTAAAGTAGGTTCGATTACCTGTTTGAGCAGTTCAACTACTTGTTGCTGACGAGAATCTGGTTGCACTTTGTCTATCATTCTCGTTTAAATATTCTCTAAAATTTCTCTCACCCAAAATTCTTCGTGCGATCGCAATATTTTTAAAGGTTGTGAATTGCCCGCTGTGCTTGAATAGCAACTTCCTTATCAGGGTCATCTAAAGCTTGTTGCAAAGGGTTAATAACATCAGGATGAGCTAAATTAGCAAGGGCGATTACTGCTTCTTTGCGGACATCTGCATATTCATCTGTTAACGCTTGAATTAATTTCGGCATAACTTGAATATCTGGAATCTTTTGCAAAGCTTGTGCTACTGATTTCCGCACTTGCCAATGTTCATCACTTATAGCTATTTCTAATGCTGAAATTGCTTGCTGATTTTTATGAATAGCCAGAGATTTAGCTACATTACGGCGAACTTGCCAATCGCTATCATTTGTAAGTGCTTGAGAAAGTATGGCAATCACTTCTGTATCTTGTAAATGGCCTAAAGTTAAAGCAGCAGCACGACGCACAAGTGCTGATTCATCAAAAATTAAATTCAAAGCTTGGGGACATTTTTCTAATTGATTTATATATCGCAGTGTGGTAATTGCTACTTCTTTTAATTCAGGGTTATCTGATTCTAAAAATGGTAAAATGTACGGTAAGGATTGAATATCATGAATCTTCCGTAGAAGCACTAAAATATTTAATTGTGTATTGATATCATTACTTTGCAACTTATCTAGTAAAAGTAGCAAGTCATCTTGCATAACTAACTCATTTAAAGCTGAAGCTGCTTCAGTGCGAATATCTGCATCTACTGAATTTAGGCATTCAATTAAAGCAGGAATAGCAACAGGATTGGCAATCTCCCAAAGGGCAGATATTGCTATTTTTTGGACGGCAATGTGTTCATCTTTCAAAGCGATAATTAAAGCTTCTATTGTTTCTTCATCGCCTAAATGTTGTAAAGTTTTGACAGCTACTAAGCGGTCATTTACATCAGGCGATCGCAGCATTTCTATCCAAAGCTTAAGGTCATCATTCATTATTTTTACCACAAAGGCACAGAGTCACAGAGGATAAGAGAAGAACTATCGCAACAAAAAAGGAATTTGTACTGTAATTGCATTGGTGGGACATTCTTTTTCACAAGGCAGACAAAACCAACACTCATCATATTTCATATATGCTTTGCCTGTCTCTGGATTTTTCGCCAACACATCTAATGGACAAACTTCAATACAAGCTGTGCATTTTTCTAAACATTTTGATTCATCAACAATGACAGGAACATCTATTCTTTGATTGATTAAAGCCATAAACTACTTCTTGAATTCATAATTAAACTTTTAAGCGGTATAATAAATATGGTAAATTTGCGTGGATAATATCACGCTCGTATTGAAATCCCAACTTTTCCATAACTCTTTGTGATGCTTTGTTAGTCGTCAGGGTAAAGCAAACTATCTCATGCAAATTCAGCACTTCAAAACTAACTTTCAAAATCTTCTCACCCATTTCTGTTGCTAATCCTTTACCCCAAAATTTAGTCATGAGAGCGTAAGCTAATTCAATTTCACTCATGCCTTCTACATCAGTATTGCGAAGACCAGCACGACCAACAAACTGATGATTAACTTTATCTCGAAACACCCATAAACCGAATCCATACTGCTGCCAATGATTCAAGTTATTTAAAATAAACAGTCGTGTTGCTTCATCAGAACGAACACCGCCTAACGTTGCCATAACTTGTGTATTTTGGTGCATACGGTAAAGTTCATTCAAATGTTGAAAACGTAGGCGTTCAGCAAACAAGCGACTGGTAGTAAATGTTTCTATTAAGTGCATATTTTGACTAAGCCAATTGTTTATAAAAAGCCAAAGACTGTTTTATATTGGTATAGCCAATTTTCTCATAAAATAAATGTGCCTCTTTGCGTCTAAGACTAGAACGTAACATAACACCTTCACATCCGGCCAGAGAAGCCCATTGTTCAATCTGCTGCATTAAAATACGTCCAATTCCACTACTACGATAATTTTCCTCGACAACTAACCCCAAAAGAATCGCTTGAGTTGGAATAATTAATAAATCACTAATATGAGCGTGCACCCAACCAATTACATATTCATTTGCTAAAGTTGCAACATAAACAATATGAGCATTGTTATGATTAATTTTGGCAAGTCGCTGCTCTATTTGTTGATTTGTAACATAATATTCAAGTTGCTCGCAAAGATTAGCAATTCGCTCTGCATCTTTAATCTCAGCTTGTCTAATTTTAATTTTCTCGCCTACAGTGACTTTATTTGTCATAACTTTAAATTAAAAAGGTTTAATTATCCAGCGTTGCGCGAATAAAACGATAGCCTAAATCAATCTCTGTCAAATTGCCAATATCACCATATTTCTTATTCCATTCTCCATTATTTAAATCTGCTGCCAATAACTGTAATCCTTGCTCTACTGAATCTTGATTTGCTAAAGCAAAAGATGATATCCCAGCGCGTACCTCTGGTTGAAGATATAACTCTGGTCGTCTCCAGGCTGCTGCTGCGAATAAATCAGATAAATCATGTGGTAACAAAAGGGGTATGACTTCAACACGCCTTTTAGTTTTACTATGAATTAAATTAATCTGTTTGTTAAGTGGTAAAAATCGTAAAGCATCTTCCCACAAAAATGGGAAATAATCATAAAGCCATATTTTCTGAGCAAACCTAATATCAAAAGTTAGCAAAACTATTGCACCATCTTTAATAACTCTGTGCATTTCTTGAAACGCTTTTTCGAGATGAGAAAAGTGATGAATTGCCAGGATACTTACAACGCCATCAACAGACTTATCTGGTAAAGGTAAATTTTCTGCATAGCCAGTAAACCACTTGACTTGTGGATGTTCTACTGCTTGTTTTTGCATCACTACAGAAGGTTCAACGGCATTAACAATAAATCCTTGGTTAGCTAAGGCTAAACTGTAACCTCCAGTACCAGCACCAATATCAGCAATAATGCTACCTTTGGGTAAACTTAGTAAATCAATTAGTTTATTGACAATACGACTATCAGGGATGCGAGTTTTTGAATATTTTTGACCAATTGAATTATAAATAGGCATGATTAAAATATATTACCTGACAGCTACATTATAGATTTCCTTGACTGCATCTACTTCCACAATATAAGATTCTACAGGACGCTTAAATAATATCATTTGTCCTAATTCATCTTTCTTTAGATTGACATGACAAAACCACTCATCATCATTCTTTTCTGGATAATCTAAGCGGTAATGATAAAGTCCCCAGCGAGTTTCTTGACGATATAATGATGCTCTGGCTGCCATTTCTGCACAATCGCGAATAAAATGCACTTCCAGAGAACGCATCAATTCATGAGGATCACGCGCACCCATTAAATCTAATGTTTGTTGATATTGGACAAACTGTTTCAAACCAATCTCAATTTTATTACCTGTTTTTGGCGGTTGCAGATAATCATTAACTAAGCGTCTTAATTTATATTCGATTTGGGTATGAGGTACACCATTAGGGCGAGTTAATGGGGCATAAATTCTAGCTTTTTCTGTTTCTAAGAACTCTGTATCTGGTTCTATAAAATCTAAGCCTTCAATATATTCAATGGCATGATTTCCGGCTATGCGGCCGAAAACAAATGCTCCAATCATGTAATTATGGGGAACGCTGGCCATATCTCCGGCTGCATATAAACCAGAAACGGTTGTTTGGGCATTTTCATTTACCCACACACCAGAGGCACTATGACCGCTACATAACCCAATTTCAGAAATATGCATCTCTACGCCGTGGGTGCGATAATCTTCATTTCTGCCTTGATGAAAGCGTTCTCTACTTGGTCGTTCATTTGCCCAAAGTATTGATTCAATTTCGGCAATTGTATCTTCATCAAGGTGGGTCATTTTCAGTTGGACTGGCCCTTTCCCAGAGTTTAATTCTTTCCAGATTTCTAACATCATTTGACCACTCCAATAGTCGCAACTAATAAAGCGATTTCCTTCGGCGTTGGCTGTATGTGCGCCAAACGGGCCGGCAACATAAGCACAGGCAGGGCCGTTGTAATCTTTGATTAGAGGATTAATTTGAAAGCATTCAATATTGCTGAGTTCTGCACCTGCATGATAAGCCATTGAATAGCCATCCCCAGCATTGGTAGGATTTTCGTAAGTGCCGTAGAGATAGCCGGAAGCAGGTAATCCGAGTCTGCCGCAAGCACCTGTACACAAGATGACTGCTTTAGCTTGAATAACTATATAATCGCCGTTTCTGACATCAAATCCCACTGCACCAATAGCATGTCCTGCTTTGACTAAGACACGGGTTGCCATGACACGATTTGTCACTTTGACTTTGTGGCGTTTGACTTGGCGGGTAAGAATGGTTTTGAGGTCTTTACCTTCTGGCATGGGTAGGACATATTTACCCACGCGATGCACTTGTTTTAAGTCATAGTTGCCTTGGGCATCTTTTTGAAATTTCACACCCCAGCTTTCTAATTCTTGGATGACTTCATAACCTAATTTGCCTGTTTGATATACGGCTTTTTGGTTGAGAATGCCATCATTAGCTAGGGTAATTTCGCGCACATATTGTTCTGGTGTGGAATGTCCGGGAATGACTGCGGTGTTTACCCCATCCATACCCATTGCGATCGCACCACTCCGTCGGATGTTAGCCTTTTCTAAAATCAGCACCTCTGCATGGGGATTGGCTTGTTTGGCTTTGATACCTGCCATTGTCCCGGCCGTACCACCACCAATCACAAGCACATCCGTTTTAATCCACTGGGTATTGATATTCATATTTTTCTGCCTTCTATTGATTGCCTTTCCAAACGATTTCGCTAATATTGATAGATTTCGGTATCAGCTTGATTTTGTAGAAGGTATCAGCAATCTGCTGTTGTCCACGAATCACTTCCTCTGTTAGCGGTAGTACACCATACTCCCGTCGTTTTTCTGCGACTTTTAAAACCTCAGCATCAATACCCAATTCTGGTGAGAGAAATTTGGCAACTTCTACTGGATTATTTTGCGCCCAGTTGCTTCTTTTTTTGACTTCATCGAGAACTGTTTTCAAAGCATCAGGATACTTGTCAACAAAAGATTTTGCAGCCAGATAATAACCACGATTGGGTGCTAACCCAGTTGCATCAGTCAAAGTGCGTGCGCCTGTAGCAGCTTGCGCCGCAGCTAAGTAAGGATCCCAAATTGCCCAAGCATCAACATTATTACCCTCAAAAGCCGCACGAGCATCGGGAGGTTGCAGAAATGCTGGTTTGATATCGTTGTAATTTACTCTTCCCTTTTCTAAGGCTTTTACTAATAAGTAGTTAGTATTTGAACCTTTAGCAACAGCAACTCGTTTACCCTTGAGGTCTGCAAGGCTTTGAATAGATGAATTTTTCGGCACAAGAATTGCTTCTGCTTTGGGACTCCAAGGATCGTAAGCAACATAAACTATGGGAGTACCTCCAGCTTGGGCAAATATCGGCGGTGATTCACCAGTATAGCCAAAGTCAACACTCCCAGCGTTAATTGCCTCTAACATTGGCGGCCCAGAAGGAAATTCAGCCCATATCACCGAAGCGCCACCAGCAGCAAAAGCTTTCTCTAAATCTTTTTGCGCTTTCATGGCGCTGAGAATAGTCGCTGCTTTTTGATAGCCAATCCGAACCACAACACCTTGATTCGTAGAGCTTTGATTTGCTATCTGTGTTGCGGCAGAGTTACCTGTGTTGTTGGCAGAACACGCAGATATTACAAAAGCCAAAGTTAACCCGCAGGCAAAGAATAAGGCGAATATGCCAATTCTGGATATTTCATAATTCTGAAGAAAGCTGCTGACAATCTTCATCAGTCGATTTGGTAAATACTTAGTGAACATACGTACATTTAGACTATAAGCAATGTCTATATTACGATAAATCGAGCAATTTACCGTATTTTATTGAGAGAATATTCACATAGATAAGCCGCAAATGCAAGATCCGAAAAAGTATGTCTACTGGGAAAAGACTAAAACGCAAAGGGACGCGGAGGGTTTTTAAGAGGCGTTGAATTTGATTCTTTACCGTTCTTGCTGAGTTGGTCGAATGAGAATTTCATTGACATTAACGTGCGGTGGTTGTGTCACAGCATAAGCAATCGCCCTAGCAATATCCTCACTTTGCAGTGGTGCGATCGCTTTTATTCGTGCTTCAACATTTTTTTTGGCTACAGGATCAGTGACATGATTATTGATTTCTGTCTCTACCAAACCAGGTTCGATGATAGTGACACGGATGTTATCTTGTAAAACTTCTTGCCGTAGGGATTCGGAAATAGCGTTCACACCCCATTTGGTTGCGTTGTATATACCAACGCCTGCCCGTGCTATGCGACCTGCTACTGATGAAATATTGACGATATGACCGCTACCTTGGGCTTTGAAAATTGGCAGGACGGCATGAGTAGCATAAAGCAATCCAAAGACATTGACATCAAACATCCGTCGCCAGTCTGATGTATTACCGCCATCAATATTACCTGTGAGGGCTACACCTGCGTTGTTCACTAAGATATCCACTCGCCCTAACTCTGCGTTGGCTTTGTGGATGAGGTTGTTGGCTTGGGTTTCGTCGGTGATATCGGTAACTATGGGTAACGCTTGTCCACCACTGGATTCGATGCGTTTTGCTAGTGCTTCCAGGCGATCGCCTCTTCTGGCTGCAATTACCACTTTTGCGCCTTCTGCTGCTAAAGCTATAGCCGTGGCTTCACCAATTCCCGAAGAAGCTCCCGTAATAATTGCTACTTTTTCATCTAATTTCGCTACCATAAATTCATCCTTTTTCTACTAGTCTTATTAGTATTTAAAACCATCTATAACTGTTTGCAGATATTGCATAGAAGCCTTTTCTGCTGAAGAATGCACAACCAAATATGGTTTGTCTAATGCTTCCCGAAACTGACGATATAAGTAAATGCTGTGTTGCAACGCTTTGGCAATTTCAAGACTATCGTGTTTCATCGGTATAGTCTGACGAAAATCTGCTAACAAATGAGGAAGTTCTGTTTCCAAATTCCTCACACCACGAGGGCGTTTTCCTGCCTGGATTTTGGCTAATGGGGCGAGAACTTGTCCACGAATATAAGAAAGAAAATCAATAGCTTCAAAAAGTTCACCTCTGCCTAATTTAGTAGCTACGTAGTGTACCCAAACCCAGAAGCGGTCTTCAATCCACTGTAAATCTAAAGGTGGATAATTTCGTGGGTTATCTTTTATCGCTAAGGTTAGTAAATTGTCTTGTTCCCATAGAACAATAGGATTTTCTATCCGGTCTATTTTAAAATCTTCTAGAACCAAAAATTTAAAATCAACGTGTAAAAGTGGATTTTCATATAAACAAATTAACAGTCTCGGTTCTTCAACGTGTTCGCCTGTAAAAGCCGCTAGCAATGAACCTAACCGATGAGCGAAAAGCTTCCGCTCATGTAATACCTGTTGATAATAAACATCAGCTACAACAATAATTAAGTCGAGGTCGGAATATTCATCCATTTCCCCACTCAAATATGAACCACCAATGGCTAAACCTAGCAAGCGATCGTCTTTTTTTAACTGAGCAATAATCTGCTCTAAAAAGCCTCTTTGTGGTTCGGAAACTGGCATAGTAAGTCTATTAAATGATTACTGAATTTTGTTAGTGTAGCCTGTGCTGAGTTATTTGCTACCTTTTGTAGATGAGCTTTTACATCAGCACTCTTCATAGTAATTGAAGACGGCTTAAATTACAGCAGTCTTTTGATTAAGAAACTATACCTAAGCAGATGCGCGATTGTACATTTTTTCGTGAAGACTGACCTTTGAAATACAAATGACTAATGACAACCCTCATGAGTAAATAGACAACTTAAATGCGTATTAGCTTATCAAACTGCGACACCTTCTCTGCGAGACGCTACGCAAACGGTGAGCTTCTCTGCGAGAGGCTCCGCCAACGCTAACGCCTGATTTTTAAAATAAACAGGTTCATTTCCTGGCTTCCACTTAATGTTACAACCAATACTAGGTTTTTGTTGCCAAGTCACAGCCCGACCTAGCAAAACAGTTTCAATTGCAGCCCGCAAATCTTTTCCAGTGACAGGTATTCCGCTCTGTGGACGGCTATCATCTAGTTGTCCTCGATAAACAAGTTTTCGGCTAGCATCAAATAGAAAAAAGTCAGGAGTACAAGCAGCAAAAAAGTTCTTCGCGGTTGCTTGAGTTTCGTCAAAAAGCAGAGGATAAGCTAAATCTAATTCTTGTGCAAATGCTTTTAAAGATTCTGGTGCATCGTCAGGATGGTTAGTGACATCATTAGCGCTAATTGCCACAATCCCCAGATTACTATTTGTGTTTTGTGTGTAGTTTTGACCCAGTTTTGCTAATTCAAATTTGATGTGCTGCACAAAGGGACAATGACGACTTAAAAATATTACTAGCAACGCTTTTTTATTAGCAAAGTTTGAGAGCGAAATGCTTTTACCTGAAACCACATCTGGTAACTGAAAATTTGGTGCTAAAATACCAAGAGGCAGCATTGTTGAAGAAGTCTTAACCATAAAACAATAATTCTTGAATTGTTCAAAAAAATTAACAGCTATCCGTTGATTGTACACAGCAGAGTCTTTTCTCTCATAATACTATTTTTGGCTAATTGTAGTAGGAGTAATAGCTGCATATTGCTCAGTAGTCAGCATTGCTTCTTTTACATTGAGGGGTTTGGGAATTACTTTTTCCTGGGCAAATAAATCTGCTATTTGCTGTTGACCTGCCATAATTGCTGGAGTAATTGCTCTTAAGCCGTAACTTCGCCTTTTAATCATTTCTTTGATGATATCTTCATTAATTTTGAGGTGAGGAGTAGTTATTTTTACAACTTCGGCTTGGTTTTGTTCAGCCCATTTTTCTACTTTATCTATCTCTTCCAGCACTAATCGCACCAATTCTGAATTTTCTGTAGCAAACTGCCGTGAAGCCATGTAATATCCACCTTGCGTAGCGATACCACTAGCATTTCTCAAAACCCTAGCATTGGCTGTTTTCTGTGCCAAAGCTAAATGAGGATCCCACGTCACCCAAGCATCAATTCGCCCTTGAATAAAAGCGCCACGGGCCTCTGATGGGGGCATACTCAAAGCTTGGATATCACCATATTTCAAACCTGCTTCTTCTAAAGCTTTAACTAATAAGTAATGTGAAGCTGAACCTTTTTGAAAAACTACTTTTTTACCCTTAAGGTCAGCCAAAGTTTTAATTGGGGAATTTTTTTGAACTACAATACCACTACCTTCACCTGTACCAGGTTGTCTACTAGCAATATAGACTAAAGATGTACCAGCGGCTTGAGCAAATATAGGAGGAGTTTCGCCGACAGAGCCAATATCAACTCTACCTACATTCATCGCTTCCATTAATTGTGGGCCTGCTGCAAACTGTGCCCATTCAACGGAAACACCTAAGGGTTGCAGACGTTTTTCTACCCCTCCTCTAAGTTTAACAAGATCTCCAGCACTTTGATACCCCATGCGGATAGTTGTTGCTGTAAAATCCTTTGATTTGTTTTCTGTAGTTGGAGTTTCAACTGAGCAGCTAATTAATGTTGTCGAAATGCTCAAGAATCCAGGTACAAGCAACAACGAAAATTTCTGGAATATATTAAATTTTTTCTGCTTAAATCCAATGTTCATGAAAGTTTAGTTTGCTCTCAGTTGAATTACAAGGGTTATAAGTGCAAAACAAAGCACCAAAAAATACTTTTTTTCTTTTCAAGATAAGAAGGTGGACATTGCCCACCTTCGGAGTAGATAGCGGAGTCATTGCATCAGGTACACAAACTTTTTCTTAGTAAGTCGGTATAAAAAACCAAACAAGTAAAGGAGGTAGAAGGGAGGAATTCAAATGACTGTCCCCTTTAGTTATCCTTAATTACGCCGACCTACCTACTTAAGCGCGAGTATTAGTTGCTAAATACTCTTCTGCTTGTTTTTCAATTGCTGTATCTTTAAAAAAGTCACGATTCAGACTTGTATACAATTCCAAAGGATGAATTGAGAGGAAGTATCGCAAGTCTTCTTCGCTAAGGATACCGCGTTCTACCATGCTGTAAGCGTTGGAGGTAACAGCTGTAATGTCAGGTACATCCCAGTGGCCAGAATCAGAACCCAAGAAGGCTTTTACTCTATCTCCATAAGGATTAGCCTTTTGATGGAAGGCATAAGCCACACGGGTATCATCTGACTCCGTACCAAAGTAGAAGTGATTGAGGAAGCGATCGCGCACGTCTTCCGCTTTGGTAATTCCCGCTGCTGCAAATTCATTCAATTCACCAGGATTTTCCGGCGCAAAGTATTTGCCGTGGAAACCTAAACCACTACCAATTTCATCAAAGCGATCGCGGAATTCTTTACCACCATAACGAATGAACAATTCCCGTAATTCTTCCCGATTCACATTATCAGGATGGTTGTTCTGTAAAATCTCTGGATTACGGGTTTCCCAATGCCAGATCAAATCTGTATAGAGACTCGCACCCCAAGCCGAACCACCTTCTAAAAAAGCAAATCTGAGAGTAGGAAAACGATTTGTAACACCACCAAAAAACAGTGCTTTACAGAAAGCTTCCGCAGCCGAGGCAAAGTGTCCAATGTGATTATATTGGTAGTTGGAAATCGAACGGCGCGATGTCCAACCCATACCAGATGCGTGGGTAGTGGGGACAACTTTTAGTTCTACGCACTTCGCCCAGAAGGGATCGTAATCGTAGGCACTATCCAAAGCAAAGTTATCTATCCAAGTCACTTCTCGTTGGACTTCTTCAGGATATTTCTCGAAGCCAGGAATGACGCGAGTCACATAACCGGGAATTTGAATTGCTTTCAATCCTAATTCTTTGACTGCATATTCCAATTCTTCTATCCCTTCCTCTGGTGTGTGGAGAGGAATAGTAGCAATGGGAGTTAGGCGATCGGAATATGACCTAAATATATCTGCATGATAGAGGTTAGCTGCACGGCAAACCGCCCGACGCATTTCCTCGTTTTTAATTTGCGGTGCTAGGGTTGCTAAGTTGGGATACAGTACAGCAAAATCTGTCCCAGCTTCTTGCAAACGTTCATGCAGTAGCTTCGGTAAACTAACAGTAGCAAGGTTTAAAGTGTCCTTCGTGGGACGGCCCCAAAAAGGAGGACGCGCTGTGCGGTAAGTATGACGTTCTTCCCAACTTTGCTGGAACCAACGATAACGACCAGCACCAGGTAAATGATCTCGGAAGTTATCCGCAAGTTTAGCACCACCTACTTGAGCTAAATAGTCCAGAAAAGCTGGTTCAAATTCCTGGGTATGCACATCAGTGTCAATGATGGGATAACCTAGTTGCTCCCGAATCTGTGCAGAACGAGACTTTTTCGTAGGACGTTCAATTGCAATTGTCATGATTACGTCTCCATAGTTAATATGACTCGTTGATTTTCACAAATCGTCAACCACGACTAAGCAAAAATCAAGACTCAAAACCCGATATCAACCAGAGTTGTATTAATGTATTCGCGTTGCTGCTCTAAACTGATTGCTCTGTCTATGCAGTACTTGTAACAAAATACGATTTGCCTACCAAGTTAACGTAGATTAATTTAGCATTATTACACAACCCTAGTTACAGCACAAGCACTTAGCAAATAAAATATATGTATTTAAAAATTTAAGTTTTACTAAAATTTAGGTAAGCTAACTATATCTATGAATAACTTAAGTGTCTTTCCATGCATGACTTCGACAATCCAATTCAATGAATCGGGAAATATAGTCTTGTTTGGCAATGCTTTCCAGTGCTGGGGTAAAGGGATCATATTGAGCCGCAACAAATTGCTGGAGTGAAGTCTCTCGATCAAAGAGAGTACCATCTAAATCAAAAAGGAGTGCTTTCATCCAAATAACTGTAACTGTGGGTGGGCGATTACCTACGGTACGCTACGCGATCGCACCATTCCCAAACCCCGTTTTGTAGGGTGCGTTCTGGAAAAATCCCCAAATCTATAACCTTAGTATCCTTGTCAGAATATGTTAAGTATGCTAACTTTATGTTTAACTAAATTTAAGTATTTATAATATTGTCTGAATAATTTGGTGGGAAAGTAGCAAAATCAGTGAACTTTTCAGCCAAAAATTGGCTCAAGTCCCCTCATGTAAAGTACTGATGCAACCAAGTCATAAAAAAAGCTCTGAAGCAGGCAAACTATTGTTTACTTCTTTGCATGTTCCTCCTGCTCTTAAATCTCCAAACGTTTGTTGTTTTGTAATTGGAGAGAGCGTATCTTTTTTTGGTTCTTGGATGACTCAAATCGCTCTAATATGGATGGTTTATCAAATCACTAATTCAGCCATATTAGTTGGCGTGGTTGGATTTACCAATCAATTTATGGGGTTGATTATTACACCATTGGTCGGTGTATTATTGGATCGTTGGAATATACGTTATGTATTACTAACTACTCAGTTAGTATCTATTTTGCTATCTGGTATTCTCACCTTTCTCACTGTTAGCGATCGCATCACCATTACGTGGATTATTATCATCGGTATAATGCAAGGTACAGTTAAGGCTTTCGATCTGCCAGCACGTCTAGTAAGTATTCCTAGACTGGTGGAGAATAAAGCAGATACTTATAGTGCCATTGCTATTCATTCGTTCTTAATTAATACAGCGAAGTTTGTCAGCCCGATGATTGGAGGATTACTACTTGCTAGATTCGGGGCAGCTTCATGTTTTTTGGTAGATAGCATCAGTTATATACCTTTTGTTTCTGCCATCTTAACTACTCAAATTAAATCAGTTCCTAATAATTCTTCACTTCAAAAAACAAATATTTTGCAAAATTTAAAAGAAGGTTTTGTTTTTGCATATGATTTTATTCCCATCAGGTATGTTTTGGGGTTACAAATCTTGATTTGTTTTATGGTAATGACCCATGTTAATCTCATACCTATTTTCGTAAGAGAAATCTTAAATGGTAATGCAGAAACTATGGGTTTATTACTTACAGCTTCCGCACTTGGTTCTATAGTTGCCGGACTTTATCTCATGTTCAGAAAGCAAGCCACAGGATTAGTAAAAATCATCGCGTTTTCTGCTGCCATTCTAGGTTTAGGTTTAATACTTTTTTCTCGCTCTCATAATCTAGAGATTTGCTTAGTATTAATTTGTATTGTCGGCATGACTAATACTCTCACCTTGGCAGCTATTAGTAACTTTATACAATTAATTCTTGTTGATGAAAATAAACGGGGTAGAGTTACAAGTATATTTACAACAGGCTTTTTGGGAATATTACCATTTGGTAATTTATTCTTTGGCGGATTGGCTAGTAAAATAGGAGTGAATAATGCTTTATTATTTGGTGGTATATTTTGCTTAATTGGCGCTTATATTTTCATCAAAAAGTTGCCAGAAATGAGAAATATCCTATCTCCAATTTATGTAGACATGGGTTTAATTACTCAGCCAAATAAAACTTAAATATAGGATTTTTGACCGTAGAAGTGTAAAGAGTAAATGGCAGTAGTTCACGCTTGGTGACAGCGCAGAAGGTGATAAATAATAATTATTACCTCTGCCAAAAGGGTTTAAAGCACCATTATTAATGTATGAACAAAAGCAAGAGGTAACAGGGAACGGGCAACAGGGAACAGGGGAATCCCCATAATTAAAATTAGGGGATTTGGATAATGACGATGTATTTT
The DNA here is from genome assembly GCA_019359395.1 of Komarekiella atlantica HA4396-MV6. GTDB lineage: Bacteria > Cyanobacteriota > Cyanobacteriia > Cyanobacteriales > Nostocaceae > Komarekiella > Komarekiella atlantica. The sequence continues at coordinate 49,093 of JAHHHK010000023.1, read as the reverse complement.
TAACGGATAGTGCGGCTTAAAATAGCTATAATAAAAATACTTGGAGGAAAAATATTTGATTCAATTATTTAGTATGACCAGTTTACCATTACCAAATATCTTTTTAATATTAGGTATTGTTTTTGTGTTCATTGCTGTTATAGGACAGTCAAAACTAGGATTCATTGAAATTAATCCTGGCTGTTTAGGCAGATTATTAGCGTTATTTATCGGTGTCGCTAGTTTGTCTTTTGCAATTATGGACGGAAGTTTGACTGTAGAAACTATTGATGCGATCAGAAATTATTTAGCTAGGGCAATTCAAGAAAATTTAGTTTCATTTAATAAAATTTTTAATTCTTAATATTGAACAAGGGGAAGTGCGATGGGCTACGTTTCGCCGGAGGCGATCGCACATCACACAATTCTACCTGAAATCAAAAAAAGGCGTAGAAGCTCTGCTTCTTGTCGCCAGACATCGCCCCTTTTGTTTCCCAAGAGCCGTTTGGCAGAACAGCAATTAATAAATTCTCCCTTCTGCTCTGCCCTACAGGAATCCTCTTCTACGGAACAGTTTGTGAAGAGAATCAATGGCTGAGTTGCAATAATTGATGACTGGTGTGAGCAGTTTCCCGATTCATCACACGCTCAAGAACAGTTTCACGTATATTAACAAAGACCTCGCTACTGCGATCGCGCGGACGAGGAAGTTCCACAGACACATCAAGAGCAATTTTGCCTTCTTCAATCACAATTACTCTGTCTGCTAACGCTACAGCCTCTTCCACATCATGAGTTACTAACAACGAAGTAAAACCCTGTTCTTGCCATAACCGTTCAATCAAACCCTGCATTTCAATGCGAGTTAACGCATCCAAAGCACCCAAAGGTTCATCTAATAACAATAAACGCGGTTGACTCACCAATGCTCTTGCTAGTGCCACCCGTTGTCTTTGTCCGCCAGAAAGTATGGATGGCCACTCACCGGCTCTATCCCTGAGTCCCACTTCTTCGAGCGCCCACTGCGCTCGTTCGCGCCAATTGTTTTGCAAACCCAAGCCCACATTCTGAATAACTCGCTTCCATGCAAGCAGTCGCGCATCTTGAAACATCATTCTCACAGAACGACTCAGTTTACGTAGTGGTTCTCCATCTAGTAATATTCCCCCCGCAGTTGGTTTATCCAACCCAGAAACCAAACGCAGTAAAGTACTTTTACCGCAACCACTACGCCCCACAATTGCAATAAATTCCCCTGGTGCTACTTCTAAATTGACTGACTTCAAAACATTTTTACCATTAAAAGCCTTGGTTAGATCCAAAATATTGAGATGTGTACCTCTTTCTGTAGCAATCATCAAGATATTCTCCTAGTTTCAAGTAAAGATTCTTTTTTTGATGTCTTAACCTACTAGCAAAGTATGGTCACTGAGCGACTTGCCTTGAGCGGAGCCGAAAGGAGTCGAAGTGACCACATACATTCTTCAAGCACTTTGATAATTAGGATGCCAAGCCAAACATTTTGCTTCTAAAGTTCTAGCTGTAGCATCTGCTAATTTCCCCAACAAAGCATAGATAAAAATGCTCAAAACTACCACATCAGTTTGCATAAACTCACGGGCATTCATTGCCATGTAACCTAGTCCTGAATCAGCGGCAATTGTTTCGGCCACAATTAGTGTTAGCCACATAATTCCCAAGGAAAAACGCACACCAACTAAAATCGAAGATAATGCGCCAGGGAAAATGATTTGCCACAAAAGCTCTCTAGTTTTTAACCCATAAACTCTCCCCATTTCAATCAATCCAGGGTCTACACTACGAATTCCATGAAATGTATTGAGATATATGGGAAAAAATACCCCTATTGATACTAGAAATAATCTCGCTTGATCACCAATACCAAACCACAAAATTACTAAAGGAATCAATGCCAAATTAGGAATAGTACGGAGCATTTGCAAGGAAGTATCTAATAGCTTTTCGGCAATTGGGAAAAAACCATTAAGTAAGCCTAAGATAAAACCAATACCACCACCAACTATAAAACCAGATAATGCGCGTCCAGCGCTAATTCCTATATGTTGAAAAAGTTCTCCTGTAGAGGCTAATCTAAATGCTGTAACCACCACGCTACTCGGTGCAGGTAAAATTCTGGTTGAAAGTAAACCTATTCTTGAAGAAAGTTCCCATAGTACCACTAATGTAAAAGGCACAATCCAAGGAACAATCTTCTGGATTAGTTGGTTTTGCACTAACGCTTTTGGAAATATGTTGTTGTTGATTTTATTGAGGCTAGTAGTCATGAAGTACTCGTTAGTTGTTTTACAAACTTCTCATTGATGCTAATTTTGCCAAAAAGACTCAAGATGTGAGATTTCATTGATGTTTGTTCTACACAGGTAGACATACAAGTGTGTAGAAATAAACCGAAGACATTGCATCATTTTTAGAGTATTAGTATTAAAATACTACAATCCTACCAACTTACCGTAGTTTATGATCAAAATTTTACACGAAATTAGGTAAAAATCAACCTGAAGATATAGGACAGTAAGAAGTCCTATTTTCACTCGTAAGGGACTATCTTGAAAATACTTTGTACGGGCAGTTTGCTCAAGTCGGCACCGCCCACGCAACTGCCCTCGTCTTTGTGTCTTTGTGGTAAAAAATCTGAAACCACAGAGACACAGAGAAAATAAAGGTTTTCATACTAATGCTCAATGCCTAGAAAGTAAAAGTACTGCGGAGAGAACCTACCCAAATTGGATCATTAGCATTATTGTGTTCGGGATTGGTAATTAGATACAAACTGGGAATAATTCGCATATTGTTATTTACCCTGTAGGAATAAAAAGCCTCTAGGTGCAAAGAAGTATTTTGGTCTTCTCGGAGGGGGGCTGTGGGTGTAGGGCGATAATCACTGCTAGTTACTTTAGGTGGTACACCAAAGATGAAACCACCGACGTTACCTTCTTTAAACAAATCTGGAAAACCAAAGGTGAGCGCACCGTTAATAATAGTTGCATCACTATCACCATTTGCTAGCTGATTAGCCAGAGTATAACCAAACCAGCCACCTAAATGAAAGCGACTACTAACTCTCCAGTTAAATTGCAACCCGAAGTTGTCAGTTGTGGTAGCATTTTGCCCAAAAGGATTTCTAGCAAAAGTGCTACCTGTACCACCAGTGAGATTAAAAGCTCCATTACCAAAGTATTTACGGACGTAAGTAAGACCAATATCTAGCTGACGAGTAGGTGATACGGTTAATTGAGCCAGTGCGAGATGATTGCCATCAAAAAACCCATTACCTTCATCTGGTTGATTGGCTTGAGTATCATTAGTTATGTAACCCAAATTGAGCTGCAATTGATCGCTGAATTTGTATGCAAAAGCTGCGCCAGCACCATCAAAGCCAGGGCGGTAAATAGTGGGGTTGAATGTTGCAAACCGCGAAGCAGCACCATTTATCCCACCTACTGTAGCGTTTAAGGTTGGTGTAAAAACGGCTGGTTGCAGCGCTCTAGTCCCTACCCAGACAGTAGCTTGGCTACCTACTGGAAAACGATATACCAACTGACTCAGATATGTTCCTTCTCTACCATCAGTATCAAAGGTAAAACGGGTCATTGCGGTTCCCGTAGAACTTGTCAAGTTAGGGATAGCGCTACCAAGTGTCAATATCGTTGTGAGTTGATCTCTACCAGTAAAGCTCGTTTGAAAGTTTAGTCTGGCGCGGTAGGCAAAAACAGTATTGGTGCTATCCTCAGTGTCATTGGCTAGGGTATTATTGACGCGATCGCCAAATGTATCAGCTACCACAAATATTGCATCACCTACCAATTTGGTGGTTGTAGAAAACTGCGTGGCTTCTACCTTAGCTTGACGCTGTTCCAGGCTATCAAGCTTACCCCGCAATGCTGTCAGTTCCGATGCAAATTGTTCTTGCAAGTTTTGCAAGGTAGTTAAGTCTTGTCTTGTTACTAAATTCTCAGTACTGCTAGCAATCAGCTCGTTGACTCGGTTTAAACAAGCATTCAATCCCGCCGCGAATTCGTAGCGTGTCAAGGCTCGATTTCCCCGGAACTCACCATTTGGGTATCCTGCTATGCAACCATAACGCTCAACCAAAGACTGTAAAGCACCAAATGCCCAATCTGTCGATTGAATATCAGACAACTGAGAAACAGATGTAACTTGTTCTAAGGGGTTGCTTTGCTCAGCTAAATTTGCCTGGGAAAGTAAATTGTCTTTTTTTAGTAGTAAGGAATCTGGGGTTTTGATGACTTCTGCATTGGCGATTTGATTCAATTCAGCCTGAGTCTTTTCAACAACATGGGCAATTTCTTCAATCTCTGGTTTTGGCTCAGATTCAGATAAATTGGGCATTTCAGCCGCAATCGCTGCTGAAATCAAGAATAAAAATCCATTAAAAAGGACTGGAATAACTAGCCCGCAATTCCACAAAACTTTAAACATTGGTTATCGTGTTATGCACAGAAAATCAACAAATCTTTGATTGCTAAAACCCCACAGGATTTTTACATCCCGATTACACTTCCTTGTTAAGGACAAATATTTCTCAGATAAACTGCCTTACAGAGGTTTTTTGACAAACAGCTTTTTGTAAAAGCTAAATCGTGTTAAAAGATTACACACAAGACAACAGAGGTACAACGTAGGAGTGGTACTGTCTTGAGAACTTGAATCAGCTTAATTAGAGCAATTAAACTCCTAAAAACTTATCGGGATTTAGTAGTTTAGTTCTTAATTTTGGATGATTGCATAATTTAAGAGGAAAAACAAGCCTCTTTAAATAGATTTTGATGAAAAATTTATTGACAAACTTGTGTTAAGTAGTGCTTGCATTTTGGTTGTAAGTATGAAAAGCTTTGTTAAAGAAGAAAATACGGTAAACCAATCAAGTTTTAGTATTTTAAAATAAACCACTACAGTATTTCACTTGCTGGCTGATTATTTAGCCAGAACCACAGACAAATATCGGTGGGATCAAGACTAGACTTCTTGCAAAAGTCCGAAAATTATTAGTGTCATTCTGACCAGAACGTAGTGGAGGGAGGAATCTCACCAGATGTTTCGCTCCGCTCAACATGACAATTTAAGCATTTATGCAAGAGGTCTACTGATTGTGTACCGAATGCAAGTAGTGAAATTCTCATGCAAAGCTTCAAAGAAGCAAGCAAAAAGGCTTCTTCGGTTCCTCGCAAGTATCGAAACCTCGCTAGGCAGACAGACGTAGAAAACAAGAGCCTGATATTCCCTCTTGTGCAAGGTTCTTAACAATCAGCGATCGCCTGTGATTTGTCGAGACTCAACAAAATTAACTTATGACCCAACTAAAAACACTCCCAACTTACGACCCAACATTATTTGAAGGTGCAGCTGAAGTCTACGCCCAATACAGAACTAAATATCCACCTGCGGTATTCGACAAACTAACCGAAATATTAAATCTTAATGGTCAGGGACGATTGCTTGATTTGGGTACTGGGCCAGGTTTAATTGCAATTACCCTCAACAAAAAATTTCAGGAAGTAGTTGCGATCGATCCCGATCCAGAGATGCTCAAAGAAGCGCAACGCCAAGCAGCAGCCGTTGGAGCAAATAATATTACTTGGCTAGAACAAGGCGCAGAACTGATTAACCCTAGTTTAGGGGTATTTAAACTAGCTACCATTGGCAGAGCCTTCCATTGGATGGAACGCGAACTCGTATTGGAACGCCTTTATGAATTGCTTGCCGATGATGGTGCTGTCGCACTGTTCAACACCAGTGATAACCCTTGGGAAAGTTCTCTACCCTGGAAACAAGCGGCTGTTGGAGTAGTAAAAAAATGGTTAGGTGAAGAACGACGGACTGGACAACGAGGACAAGGGACTCGTAAACCAGTTGATCCTCCCCATGAAGTCGTAATTGCCAACTCAAAATTTGCTCGTCAACAATTGTATGAAGTGCCATTTGAAAAATCCTGGACAATCTCTAGTTATATTGGCTACTTATATACCACAGCCTTCTCTTTGAAAATTTTCTATGGCAATAAAGCCGAAGAATTTGAAGCAGATATCAAAGAAGCATTACTAGCAGTTGAGCCTTCTGGACACTTTACAGAAGAACTCAAAGCCACAATTCAAGTTGCTTGGAAGCATTAATTTAAATGCTATTTAGCTATACACAAAAAAGCAAATGAGTAAGACACGCAAGTTTCGTTTAGGTGCATTTATTCAAGCCACAGGACATCATATTTCTGCTTGGCGGCATCCAGATACACAGATAGACGCTGGATTCAATTTTGAGCATTACAAAGAAATTACCCAGACTGCCCAACGCGGCTTGTTCGATGCAGTTTTTCTAGCAGACAGCCCAGGAGTTTGGGGTGACGCTCCACAAACGCAGAGACGCAATGGTAAACTTGTCCATTTCGAGCCGATCACACTTTTTTCAGCCTTGTCTTCTGTAACTCAAAACATTGGCTTCATTGCCACCGCCTCGACTACCTACGAAGAACCCTACACCCTGGCAAGGAAGTTTGCTTCTTTGGATCACTTAAGTAAAGGCCGCGCAGGGTGGAATGTAGTCACCACAGGCAATGAGAATGCCGCAGCTAATTTTGGTCTTGAGCATCATCCAGAACATAGCCAGCGTTATGAACGTGCGGACGAGTTTGTAGAAGTGGTAAAAGGGTTGTGGGATAGTTGGGAAGATGATGCTTTCATCCGTGACAGAGAATCTGGTATCTATTTCGACCCGGAAAAACTGCATATACTCAACCACAAAGGCAAACATTTTTCTGTCAAAGGCCCCTTGAACGTTGGTCGTCCGCCCCAAGGCTACCCAGTGATTGTGCAAGCTGGAGCCTCGGAAGCTGGACGAGACTTAGCTGCGCGTACTGCTGAGGTAATCTTCACCGCCAATCAAACCCTAGCTGATGCCCAGAAATTTTATGCTGACATCAAAGGTAGGCTGGCGCAATATGGGCGATCGCCAGATGACCTGAAAATCATGCCTGGGGCTTTTCCAATTATTGGACGTACAGAGGAAGAAGCTCAAGAGAAATATGAATTCATCCAATCATTGATTCATCCCGATGTGGCTTGGGGTATTTTGCGGAACTATTACAAAGGTGTGGATCTGTCGAAATACTCTCTAGATGATTTTGCTCCTGAATTACCCAGTGATACTAACAACAACAAAAGTCGTCTGAAACTGGTTAAGGATCTAGCTACCCGCGGCAATCTGACATTGCGTCAGTTGTATCTGTCTCTAGCTACTGCACGGGGTCATCGCACCATACTTGGCACTCCTGAAAGTATTGCCGATCAATTAGAGGAATGGTTCAAAAATGGTGCAGCAGATGGTTTCAATATCATGCCACCCATCTTACCTACAGGGTTGGATGAATTCGTGAACTTGGTCGTTCCCATCCTCCAGAAACGTGGACTGTTCCGTACTGAATACGAGGGTAGTACTTTGCGGGAAAATCTGGGGCTGCGTCGTCCAGGTAATCAATTCGCTGTCAAACAAGTGGATGAGCGATTGGTGTTTGCTTAAATAAATCGGCTGAGTTCGTAGTGAGGACTTTAGTCCTCTTGAACAATATCAGGACTAAAGTCTCTACTACAAACCAGGCACTCATAACTCATTTGTCAGCACTAGTTTTGTAATTTTTTACAGGAAAAAACATGACTGAATATAGCAGATTAAAAGCTTCTCGTTCGGCTGCAATCAAAGCAACTCTGGATTATCCAATCATTGATACTGATGTTCATACCAATGATTTCACTCCGGCGCTTGAGGATTACATCGCTAAATACGGTGGCTCGAAACTCGTAGATGAATTGCGGAAGGCGGAAGCCTCTCGTCTCAACTCTAAGAGTAATGGTAAAGACTGGTATCAACAAACCCCAGAGGAGCGTCAATACAACCGGACAATTAGATCGCCTTGGTGGGCGAGAGTTACCCGTAATACATTGGATCTCGCTACTTATACATTGCCAGAATTGTTCTATCAACGTCAGGCAGAGCAGGGGTCAGATTATTCGGTGCTATTTCCTAACAACGTCCTTGCACCAGCAGGAGCAAGTAAAGAGAACCGTCAAGCACTGCAACGAGCAGTAAATCACTATCATGCAGATATCTACCGGAAATATAGCGATCGCCTGACACCGGTGGCTGGTATCCCCATGAGTAATCCTCAAGAAGCGATTGAAGAGTTAGAATTTGCAGTTAAAACACTGGGGCTTAAGGTAGCAAATATTCCTGGTGGTGTGAAACGGCCAATTAGGGCGATCGCTGATAAGTATCCCGCAGATCAATACCCTGAAATCGCCAAATATGCATCTTACATCGACTTTTACGGATTGGATAGTGAATACGACTACGATCCATTCTGGGCAAAAGCAGTTGAATTAGGCGTACCTATTACTACCCATTACGGCAGTCAAGGTTGGACTGGACGCTCCTCCATCAGTAACTACATGAACAACCACATCGGTCACTTTGCCGATGGCTCACAAGCGTTTGCCAAGGCGTTGTTCTTTGGTGGTGTTACCAAGCGTTTCCCACAGTTGCGTTTAGCTATGCTTGAAGGTGGTGCAGATTGGGGCGCTCATGTCTATATTCATTTGGTAGACCGTTTCTCCAAGCGCAGTCTCAAGGGACTGCAAAACTACAATCCAGATAACGCTAATCCAGATGAGTTGTTTGTGTTGTTTGAGCGTTTCGGTAGCGAATTCCTAGAAGCACATCCTCTCACTAAAGAAGAACTAACAAAGAGCGTCTTGGGTTCTTCCTTCAACCGTCATAGTCGTTCGCCAGTTGGTAGCGAACTGGAAGACTTTGCAGCAGCAGGCATTGAAACAATTGAAGACATCCGCGATCGCTGGGTAAATAGCTTCTTCTTCGGTTCCGAGTCTGACGATCGCACCATCGGTGCAGCATTCAACGACAAAGCCAATCCCTTGGGCGTGAAAATCAACGCCATCTATTCTTCAGACGTTGGTCACTGGGATGTACCCGACCTCACAGATCCTCTAGCAGAAAGTTGGGATTTGGTGCAAGAAGGCGTGATTTCTGAAGCTGACTTTAAGGCTTATGTATTCAATAATCCTTACAAGTTTTACACTCAAGCCAATTCCGAGTTCTTCAAGGGTACGGCGGTTGAATCCAAAGTAAGTAACCTCACATCCCCACAAGTTGAGAAGAACCTTGTAGTAGCTTAAATCTTTGCCATTTACAGGCATTGAGAGGCTACGAGATCCCCGACTTCTTAAAGAAGTCGGGGATCTGAGCACTCAACACACACTTGAGAAATTAAAACTATGGCTATCGAACATCGCTCCGGTTTATTGCCTTATCTATTTTCGTCCGTTGCTGAAGATGCCAACAAACCCGCGCCTTTAGTGTTATTTTTGCATGGAGCGCGCGATCGCGGTAATGATTTAAATGTGCTGCTGAAATGGGGTTTACCTCGTTTTGTCAATGAATCAAGCCCCTTACCTTACTTCTTCTTAGCGCCCCAACTTTCTGAAGGGCAAACTTGGGTAGAGCGAGAATCAGATGTAATTGCTTTGTTGGATAATTTTATTGCCTCCCGGTCTATCGATCCGTCCCGTGTCATCATATCTGGGTTCAGTTTAGGTACAGCTGGGGCTTGGCATATCGCTGCTTCTCATCCCGATCGCTTCGCTGGTTTGGTAGCAGTATCAGGCCGTGTTACCAAGACATTAGAAGAAACCCAACTAGCTGCACTCAAAGAAATTCCCATTCAAATATTCCAAGGCGCAAAGGACGAAAAACTGCCGATTGAAGATACACAGCAGATTGTCGATACCTTGCGAACAGCAGGCGGCACAGTAGATTTTACTGTACTACCTGAAGGCGATCATTTTATTGCCGATGAAGTATACAGTGACTCGAAATTGCAACAATGGCTGATTTCACAAAACCGTCGGACTTCTGTTACTGTCTAATGCTTTATGTCTTACGCTTCATCCGAGCATTGGAACCAATTTTTCTCTAAATGTCGGGATGCTGGCACAGATTTAGATTGGGGAACTCAATGGACGAAGGTTCACCTTCCGTTTCTCAAGTCCGCCAATATTAAAACTGTGCTTGACCTTGGTTGTGGGACAGGGAACGACGTTTTGCGTCTTGCACAACAAGGTTTTACAGTAATTGGTCTAGATTTTTCAGATGAAGCAGTGCGACAAGGACGCGAGAAATCAGAGAAGTTAGGACTGAACGCACAATTTGTAGTTGCCGACATGGCAAAACCGTTGCCTTTCGATCAGGCAACCTTTGATGCTGTCATGTCTAACGTTGCCATTCACATGTTTTGCGATCGCATTACACGCGAGTTGTTTCAAGAAATTCCTCTGCGTTCTCTGCGTCTCTGTGGTTCGTTCCTTAACCCCTCAGAACTAGTAGCGTGTCAAGGCTAAATTCTGCTTTTTTCAATCAAAAACGACAAAAACTCCATGACCTTACCAACCACTAAACTCGGTCAAACCGGATTGACCGTTTCCCGTCTTTGCCTCGGCACAATGACCTTCGGATTGCAAACAGACGAAGAAACTTCCAGACATATCCTCGACACTGCCGCCTATGCTGGCATCAACTTTCTCGATACAGCCGATGTTTATCCCCTTGGCGGCGGACTGGCTACAGCTGGTAAGACCGAAGAAATTATTGGACGCTGGCTCAAAGGTAAACGCGAACATTTTATTTTAGCTACCAAGGCTGTAGGCAAGGTTGGCCCTGCACCTTGGGATCAGGGTGCTTCACGCAAACATATTCTGGATGCGATCGATGCTTCCTTGAAAAGATTGGGAACTGATTATGTTGATCTGTACCAATTGCACTCTGACGATGCTTCAACTCCTCTGGATGAAACCTTAGAAGCATTAGATACAGTAGTGCGTGCAGGTAAAGCACGTTACATCGGGGTTTCTAACTTCCTAGCCTACCGACTCGCCCGTGCCTTGGGTCGTGCCGAGGTGCGGAATTTGACTCGCTTTGTTTCGATTCAACCCCGCTACAATCTCTTATTTCGCGAAATTGAACGAGAACTCTTGCCCTTAGCCAAAGAAGAAGGAATAGGTGTAATTCCTTACAATCCCTTGGCTGGTGGTTTACTGACTGGCAAACATAGCCTCACTCAAGGCCCCACCGCAGGAACTCGTTTCACCTTGGGTGCTGCTGCCGAACGCTATCAAGAACGCTACTGGCGCGATCGCGAGTTCAATACTGTTGAAGAATTACGTACAGTAGCGGATTTAGCAGGAGTATCCCTGACTACCTTAGCGGTGGCTTGGGTGTTGGCTAATCCTGTGATTACTGCCCCGATTATTGGTGCTAGCCGTCCAGAACAACTTGCTGACACCCTCAAGGCAACAGAACTAAAACTCGATGACAGTTTGAAACAAAAGCTAGACGATCTCACCGCTGAATACCGTCGGGGAGATTCTCTGCGTTAGGAATGGAGATTAATTCAGCATTCATGCCCAAAAAGTCCAGAAAATCCGTATCCTTTCAACGTGCTGCCGATGCGCCACCCTTACCAGAGACGACCTTTAGGTTCATTTGCTATTTCGTGAACCAGTTCCGCTGGTGGTATGTGGCAATGGTAATTCTGGAGGTAATACACGCAACTTGTGGCATTATGTTGCCCTATGCCATTGGCGAAATCATCCGCAGTGTGACGCGATCGCCCGGCGACAGCAAGCCAATTCTAGATGCTATGAGCCAACCCCTGATGCTCTTCACTGCCTTAAGTGTGGGTGAAGTGGTATTTGGCCGCTCGGCTGGGCTTTTGCAAACTATCCTCCATCCGATCCATCGGCAGCACATTGTCCGCTCCCTATATGCATACTTACAGCACCATTCTCACCGTTACTTAAGCAGCAGTTTTTCTGGCGCATTGGCACATCGGATTAGCGAAACCTCTTTGGGTGTGACGCAGACGATGCAAATGCTGATTAGTGAATTTATGGCAGTAATTATCGTGTATATTGTCGCCACGATGTTACTGTATCGCGCCTATCCTCCGCTGGCTGCACTCGTGGGAGCGTGGGCAGTTCTGTTCATCAGTATTTCGTTTTGGTTGGCAACTCGCTGCCGAATTTACTCCCAAAGAGCCGCAGCAGCAAGAAGTGAGACAACTGGTATTATTGTAGATGCGGTAACAAATCTTACTAATAGCCGACTATTTGCTCGCCTGGGTTTTGAACGACGCTATTTGAATGAGCAATTAAGGCATGAACTCAAACAGGTGAGAAAGTCCAACTGGTACTCGGAGCGCATCCGCTGGTTTCAGTATATCTCAGCAGCAATCCTGAAAATTGGCACTTTGTATTACTCGCTCTTACTTTGGAGTCAGGGGAAGATTGCTGCTGCTGATTTCGTCGTAGCAACTAGTCTGTCGCTGTTGATCATCAGTGAAGCCCGCAATTTAAGTAAACGGTTTCTCGAACTGTTTGAACATATCGGTAATGTTGCTAATGGCGTTCTGACTATTGTTCAACCCCATGAACTGATTGATCGCGATCATGCGATCGCCCATTCAATCACCCAAGGCCGGATTGAATTTCAGCGAGTGAATTTTAGCTACTCGGCTGGGAAAAAAGTATTCGACAACCTCTCTATTACCATCCAACCAGGTCAGCGTGTCGGATTGGTAGGCTTTTCCGGCTCTGGAAAATCTACTTTCGTCAATCTAATTTTGCGTCTATTCGACCCACAATCGGGACAGATTCTCATTGATGGGGTAGATATTCGAGACATGACGCAAGATGCCCTACACTCCCAGATCAGCTTGATTCCCCAAGATCCGTCTCTGTTCCATCGGACATTGATAGAAAATATTCGTTACGGGCGAATAGATGCCACCGATGAGCAGGTAATCCAGGCGGCACGCCAAGCTTATGCCCACGATTTTATTGCCCAGATCAAAGAGGGTTATGATTCTTTGGTGGGTGAACGTGGTGTCAAACTTTCAGGAGGGCAGAGACAGCGGATTGCGATCGCCAGAGTTATCCTCAAAGATGCACCAATCTTGATCCTAGATGAAGCCACATCTAGCCTCGATTCGATCACCGAAAAAGCGATCCAAGACACCCTAGATTTAGCAATGGATGGGAAAACGGTCATCGTAGTAGCTCATCGGTTGTCTACTATTGCTCATCTAGACCGTATTTTGGTGTTTGATCAAGGCTGCATTGTTGAAGATGGAACCCACGCCAAATTACTGGCACGCGGTGGTGCTTACTACAGGTTATGGAAAATGCAGGCAGGTGGATTCTTACCTGTAGAAGCCAACAATCAGAATGTATCTGAACTCTACACAGGATAGTTTTGAGCATTGGCTCATTATTAAAAACAACCTCTCAGTAATTTTCCTTTTATTTGCAAGTATGACTAGAATATTTAACACTCGCCGCCGTTTTATCAAACTTGGTACAGCAGGCTTATTAGGTTTATCAAGTTCATTTGCCCTGAGTAGTTGCAATAACACCACTCAGCAAACAGACACATCCGCTGCTACTAAAAATGTGTCAGTTAGTACGATTAAAACCAATGTGCTGCGAATGGGCTACCAACAAGCAGGTGATTTAGTTAGAGTATCTGGTGTATTAGAAAAACGCCTAGAACCCTTGGGAGTCAAAGTAGAGTGGCTACAATTTGCCCAAGGGCCGCAACTGATGGAAGGAATGAATGTCGGTAAAATCGATTTGGGATCTGTAGGTGAAACTCCACCTATTTTTGCCCAAGCAGCAGGAGCCAAAATTGTTTATGTTGTAGGCCGAAGTCCTACAACAGGAAAAGGAAGTGTGATCGCTGTTCCTCCTGAATCGCCACTTAAAGAGTTGAAGGACATCAAAGGACAAAAGGTAAACTTCCAAAAAGGGTCTGCTTCACACTACTTCATCCTGCGTGCCTTAGATGAAATAGGTTTGAAATATGAAGATATTCAAGTCATCAGTATGCCTAGTATTGAAGCTCGTGATGCGTTTCTTCAAGGTCGGATTCCTGTCATCGTCTTTGGCGATCCACACCTAGCGATCGCCGAAAAACAAGGTAGAGTTCGTGTTCTCCGCACGCAAGAAGGATTAGATTCTTCGGGTGGATACTATATTGCTGGACGTAAGTTTGCTACAGAAAATCCAGAACTGTTGCGAATTGTCATTGAAGAGATGCACAAGATTGGTAAGTGGGCAGAAGAAAATCCTCAAGAGACAGCAAAACTGCTTGCACCTGAAACAAAACTTGCTTTGGATATTCAAGAAACAGTAGTTCGTCGTCGCACTTTTCAATTAAGTCCAATGGATGCTGGACGCATCAAGGATCAACAACGAGTCATCGATTATTTTTACAAAAATGGCTTGTTACCCAAACCTCTTGATATTCAAGAAACATTGCTGACTCCTGAACAATATGCTGCAATTACACCAGCCTCTCTTATTAGCCAGCGATGATAGTAAACTTTTCCTTGCTCAATACCATATCTTCAAGAGTTTTAAGTTAGCTTTTGTATCGCTACAAAAAAACTCTCGTGCTCATCGTAGTTTGGAAAAATATCAATTGCCCCTTCATTGAATAAAGCTTTAGCTTCATTATCTGAGGCGATACCAATAAATGAATATCCTAACTTTTTAGCTGAACGAATATCCCAAACACCATCACCAATATAAACAACGTCAGGAAAAAGTTGATTGTAATATGTTTCGGCTCTAAGATGTGCGATCGCCATTATTCCCTCACGCGACTCGTCGTCATCCGAAAAAGCATAAGGAATATTATCAATGGGAAGATGAGCAGATTTTAGCTTGAATATCGCTGATGCTGCCCAACCTCCTCCAGCATAGGCTACTTGATAGTCAGGAGATGCAAGTAGCTTTTTCAACATATATGATGAACCTGATATCGCTTTTACTCCTTTGCGTGCTTCTGCACCATTGATAAGTAATTCTAGAAAACGCTTTTGAAATACCTCAACTTCCCTAGGTGAAGGAAGGCGATCAAGTTGGCTTTGACAAACTTCTTTTAAAATACAAGCATCTGTTACATGAGTGTATGATGCCCAGTCGCTTGATACTTCTGAAAAGCCGAATACTTCATGCAAGGCTTGTAAATATGATTCATCGTCCAGGTTATTCGACTCAGTAAGAGTTCCATCAATGTCAAACATTACTAATTTCATAATCTTCGCTCCAATGAGTAATTCAAATATTTCACTTCTTTTTATAAAAAAAATAAAGGTTCAAAACCTCGTCCCCGAAGTTCAGATCGGCGGAAGCCGCCGCTCTGACTTCTCTTCTTGTGGGCGAAAAAGTCCTTATATCTCAAGGTAGGTAAAAACCCTAACGCCAGTTCTCTCAAGTCGGGAAACCCGCCCACGAGACTGGCTCCCCCTTGTGGGTGGCTTAATTTAATTACGAATTACGAATTACGAATTACGAATTATTTTATACTCTTGTCGCAACATAGACATGATAATTAGAGAATCATAGCCGCCCTCAAATTTCAAACATTCACGAAGCGTTCCTTCTACTACAAAACCTGCTTTTTTATAGACAGATTGAGCAAGTTTGTTTTGTACTTTTACATCTAGCCATAATCTATGAGCATTGTAAGTCTCGAATGCTAACTGTTTAACCATTTCAACTGTTGCTATGCCATAACCTTTTCCTTTTTCAGTAATTACAATTCGCCGAAATTCAATGCTTTGATTGGGATCTAGCAATCCCGCTAAAATAATGTAACCAATTCTTGTTGCATTGTTTACAATCAGATGAGCAATATCAGGGTTTACCATAGCTTAAAAATGTTTTTCGCGTGACCAAGGAATTACATACTGGCTATTTTCATCATCTGTTTCAGCACCCAGAATGTAGTCAAGGTCAGCTTCTTCAGTTTTGCATAGGCGTAAGTTAGCCTTACCTACTCTCATACTCTTGTAATGCTCCAAGTTTGACAATTCCGGGCCAAATTGCAGCTACAGCAATTACTACAGCAATTGTGCCAATTCCCCCACCAACTACGGAGACAACCGGGCCAAATAAAGCAGCTGTCAAGCCTGATTCAAAGCCTCCTAACTCGTTAGAGGCACTAATAAATACACTATTGATCGCCGCAACCCGGCCGCGTAAATTATCTGGAGTTCTAATTTGCACTAAGGTATGGCGAATCACAACGCTAATTGTGTCTAATGCGCCACTCAGCACTAGCATTAATAATGACAGCCAAAACCAACGAGATAGCCCAAAAATAATTGTCACAACGCCAAAGCCAACTACTGACCAAAGTAAAGCAGGCCCAGCTTTGCGTAAGGGTGGTAAATATGCCAGTACAACCGCCATAAATAAAGCCCCAATCGAGGGGGCTGCTTGGAGGTAGCCTAACTCTAATGGCCCTACCTGTAAAATATCTCTGGCAAAGATGGGTAGTAAGGCGACCGCACCTCCTAACAACACTGCAAACATATCTAAGGTAATGGCTGCTAAAATCAACTGATTTTGCCAAACAAACTTAGCCCCGGCTGAAAGTGCTTTGAGTGAGATTGGTTCTTTGGTACGAATAGTTTCTTGTTTTGAGATCGCCGCCGTTAAAATAAAACACAGCAAACCAGCGATCGCAGCCAGTACATACACCCCTGTAGCACTTCCCAAAAAGGCAATACCAAATCCTCCCAAGGCTGGGCCGATGACTGAGGCTAACTGAAAACTACTACTATTCCAAGTGGCTGCATTTGTAAAAGCACTAACAGGTATCAATTGCCACATCAAGGCATCACTAGCAGGTTTTAAGAACGCTCTAGCAATACCTGTGAATACTAAGCTAGTATAAATTAAAACTACTGCTCCTTGAGTCCAGGAAAGTACTGCCAAAGCTAGGGAACATAAGGCTAATAAAAATACTGATAGCAACATTGTCAGTTTGCGGTCGCGCCGATCAGCCACATCCCCAGCAATCAAGGTGAGAGCAATCATCGGCAAGACTTGGGCTAACCCAACACCACCTAACGCCAAAGCTGAATTTGTACGCTCATAAAGTTCCCAGCCAATGGCCACAGTCTGCATTTGTGACCCAATAAACAAGAGTACACGCCCGATAGTAAATAGGCGATAATCTCGAAACCTCAACGCTGCAAAAGGATCGTGTTTTGCAGACTTAGCGTTGCTCCCGTTTATTTTCTGTTTGCTCGAAGACATTTTTTAGTAGAGCTAACCCTTCTTCAATGTTGGAAACTTATTTTATTGTTACTTGTGCATAAAGTCGCCCACTAATCAGGGTTAAGCCGATATAGCGGAAGTTGACCCTTACTTGAGCTGACAAATCAGCGTTTCCCGTCAGTCTGGTCACGAGTTGGATGCACTTATAATATTTAGATTTTCTAATTATTAGCTTCCCATATTTTATCAGAAAGTCAAGAGCCTAGTTTGTGGTGGACAAATTCTGCTATTTCTATGCGATTTCCACCAGGATCGCGGATAAAAAAGCGATCGCATTGAGGTAGAGTGCGATCGGCTATGCTGGGCGGTACGCGATCGCTAATAATTTCTACCCCATGAACTTGCAGATGTTTGGCAAAAGCTTCTAAGTTGTGGACTCGGAAACATATATGCCGTCTAGATACTTCGTTATTAGCCTGCTTCTCTATACCTACGTGGATTTGAATATCCCCCAGCACATACCATGCGCCTCCATTCGCTTGGAGAACCTCTGGTTTAGTAATTTCAGGGAGTCCCAAAATTTGGCTGTAAAAAAACAGCATGGCATTCTCGGCTTCAGGTGGTGATGTCACCTGAATATGAGCGATTCCATTCAGCCACACTCTGATCTCCTCCATTTTTTATGCTTATTGCAACGTCAGTGCTTGTTTATCTTGCATTCAAGCACTGAAGTTAATGAATTGTACTTTAAAATACGATATTTTGATAGATTTAAAGTATTTTTAGTGATAGCAGATCTAGAAATCTTGAAAAACTTTAAGATATGGTTGATATGCAAATGCTCGGTTACGTTTTTGCCCTGTAATTTCTTCTAGAAGACCTAAATCGCACAAATCCTTAACTAACGTATTGGCATTAGGATAAGATAGTTGAATAATATTTTGAACAAGTTCTACTGTAACAATTGGTCGAAAATAAAGACTTTCAAGCAATGTTAAAACATTGCCTGACCTACGTCCCATTCTATTAAGCACAAGTTGACGATGTTCTTCTTTCATGTTGACTATTTTTCGAGCAGTCATAGAAGCTTCTTGTGCAACTTCATAAACACCTCTTAAAAAAAACTTTAGCCAGCCTTCCCAGTTTCCTGTATCTCGGACAGATTGAAGATAATCGTAATATTCAGTACGATATCTTTTTAAATAATGGGATATGTAGAGTAAAGGACGCTTCAATATATTTTGTTCGCACAGTAGAAATGTAATTAATAAACGTCCTGTTCTACCATTACCATCGAGAAAAGGATGGATTGTTTCAAACTGTGCATGAGCTAAGCCAACTTTAATTAAAGCGGGAATTGGAGTTGTATCGTGTAAAAATATCTCTAAATTATTGAGAGTTTGATTCATTTCATGGGGTGGCGGCGGGACATAAGTAGCATTAGTTAAAGAACAACCACCAGAACCAATCCAGTTTTGAGTGCGGCGAAATTCACCTGGTTCTCGCTCAGAACCACGCACTCCTTGCATTAATATTTGATGAATTTCCCGAATCAGTCTTAAGGATATAGGTAATGTAGTTAAGCGTTCAAGACCGTGATTCACCGCAGCAATATAGTTGACGACTTCAGCCACTTCTTGCGGATTGTCTGGTTCCAAAGCTTGAGATTCAAACTCTAATACATCTATCAAAGATGCTTGTGTTCCTTCAATTTGACTTGATAAAACCGCCTCCTTACGCACATACATGAACACAAATAAGTCAGGATTAGGTAGAGCATCTGTTGATCCATCTAGCCGACCTAAGGCACGATCTGCTTGAGATAGAAGATTCCACATTTCCAAATCCATGTGAATCTCAGGCTTCGGAGGCAATGGATTAGGTATAAAAGCTTTGTATCCACTAGACTGCTCTACATACTGTCCTGCCCTAGTTGTGCTAACCATTATTATCGGTTTCGTTAATACTGAATAATTATTAAGGCTATATTATCATAAACCGCTTTTATCGTTAATAAGACTTAAGAATAATCATAATGTGATATAATATCAAATTTTTAATTCTTAAAAATACAATTCCACAATAGATTTAAAGTATTTTTAGCAATAGTAGATCTATGTATATTAATTTACTTATTTTTAATAGTTTGTTAAACTGGCGTTAATATTGACTAAATCTATTGACTTGCCGTAGTTAAATTTTCACTTATAACTCTGCCAGTAAGTGCAAAATTCCGTTCTATATCTCAAAGAAGGAATCCTGCAATGGGAAATATGTTTATTACCGCCAACGATTGGCCTCACATAGCATTGAGACTAGCTCTAGCACTTGTAGTTGGTTGCATGATTGGATTCAATCGTCAGCAAGGAGGTAGGCCAGCAGGAATGAGAACATTCATGTTAGTTAGTATGGGAGCAGCATTATTTGTGATGATTCCTTTGCAGGCTGAGGGTGATAGTCCCTATGCAGCCACCAACGCCTTGAGCCGGACGATTCAGGGTGTAGCTACCGGGGTGGGATTTCTTGGAGCCGGATTGATTTTACAAGAGTCTCCCAGAAAGTCTGAGAGGCCAAAAGTGCGGGGCTTAACGACAGCCGCCTGTGTCTGGACTGCGGCAGGATTAGGAGCAGCTATCGGCTGTGGTTTATGGCAAATGGGATTAATAGGGGGATTACTGACCCTTATTACTCTAAGTGGGGTAAAACGGCTCAACCGCTTATTTGAAGTTCTCGTCGGTGAGAGCAAACAGGGTAATGCTGAGTATTCAACCATTACTGATGACGATGATTGAAGCTTAAAAGTTTTCTTCTAATTTGATAACTAACTTTTTCCTGCCTGCTTTTCGGTATATCTCTCCAGTAAGAATTGCTTCAGGTGTGGCTGCTCTAAACTAATTCCTAAATCGGCAGCTTTTTGCTGAATTTGCTCATCAGTCAGACCTTCTTGAATCGCATTGGCAATCAAAGCTATTCCCGATGCTCTAGCACCAGCAGCACAGTGAATTAATATTGGCTTGGGTAAATCTGCAATTTCCTCAAGTGCTGCTTTCGTTAACTCTTGATTTGGTTCTGTAGGTTTTAAGGGGATGTTAGCGTATTGCAGTCCAGCCGCTTCTGCTTGCTGCTGTTCGTCGCTCAAAAAACCCTGCTCATCGGGGGAGCGCAAATTGATCACCGACTTGAACCCCTCATCTGCTGCTTGTTGTAATTGTTCTGGGGTTAACTGTCCAGTTGCACTTAGATCGTCACTAATCTTTTTAGAGTCTGTCATTTGAATACACTAAATTGATATTTTAACAAAAAGTACTATCAAGGATATTAGTTCTTTCACTCAGCATTTAGCATTTTTCTAACGCAACTCAAAACCCAAATTTTTCAAAGCTTCCCGCAGGCGATCGCGTCCCGATAAAGATTCAGCAAACGCTATTCGTTTAGTTGAATGTTCTGACCAATCACCTGCAACATTCATCTGCTGGGAACTGTAGAATGCTTTCATGAGTTGGTTGTAAACAGCAATTTCCTTGTCTTGTTTCTCTAATTGATAAATCTCCCGATGCAATACTGCTGCTTGGGGTAAACGCGGTTTAACTTCCACATTTACGGATGAATCTGCATAACCAACGCACAACCCAAAAACGGCAAAAACATGAGGCGGTAAATTTAAAACCTCTGCCACTGCTTCTGGATGGTTACGCAACGCACCAATATAAACTGTTCCCAAACCCAGAGATTCGGCGGCGACAACAGCATTTTGTGCTGCTAATGCTGCATCTATAGCCGCCATCAGAAACATTTCCAGATAATCTAAACCTTCATGGGGTAATCCTTGATTTTCAGCGACGTGTGTCAATCTCGCCAAATCTGCTAACCACACCAGAAATAAAGGACACTGGCGAATATGTGCTTGGTTATTCGCCAACTGCGATAACTTCTCCTTACGTTTTGGATCTTGAACAGCAACTACACTCCACGTCTGGAGATTTGAGGAAGTCGATGCAGATTGTGCTGCTGCTACCAAGGTTTCGAGAGTGTTTAGTGGTAGGGGATCACTCAGGTAAGCGCGGATTGAACGGTGGGACAGCAAATTAGATATTGTCTCATTCAAAGGAATATCTGCATTGAATGCGTCTACACCATAACGACGATTGAGTAACTCAATTGGATTGGTCATAATTACGAATTACGTAGCTTGCTTCTCGCCTTCTCTACGTTCGCATAGCGTCTGTCTACGACACACTACGCGAATGGTGAGTATTACTAAATTATTTAGTTTTGAGTGAAAAGGCAGCGTATTGCTCAGGTGTAAGCATCGCTTCTTTTACATTAATTTGTTTTGGAATCAATTTCAACTCATAAAATTTATCAGCAACTTGCTGCTGAAGAGTAATTAGGTCTTGAGTAACTGGTGTGATTCCAAACTTTTTTCTGTTAGTACTTTTTTGCATTGTTTCTAAATCAATGCCTAAGATAGGAGAGAGAGTGGCTGCAACTTCATTGCGATTTTGGTCAGACCATTGTTCAATGTTTTGAATTTCTTCAAGGATTACTTTAATAATTTCTGATTGCTGATTAGCAAAGTTTTTACTAGCAAGGTAATATCCTCCTTGCCGATTAATTCCTGTGCCATCAATTAGCACACGAGAATCGGCAGATTTTTCTGCTGCTGCGTAAAATGGATCCCAAATTGACCAAGCATCAATACTACCCTTGACAAAGGCTGCACGAGCATCGGCTGGTGGTAAATATATGGGTTGAATATCGCTATATTTTAGTCCATTTTTTTCTAAGATTTGCACCAGCATATAATGGGCGCTAGAGCCTTTTTGAAAAGCAATCTTTTTCCCTTTGAGATCATTGACTGTTTTGATAGCAGAATTTTTGGGAACAAGAATTGCTGAACTAGCAGGACTTGGTGCAATTCCAGCGATATATGTGATTGCAGCACCGGCTGCTTGAGCAAAAATTGGTGGCGATTCTCCAGTATGTCCTAAGTCAATACTGCCAACATTCATGGCTTCTAAAAGTTGTGGCCCAGCTGGAAACTCAATCCATTCAACAGATACACCTTCAGGTTGTAACCGTTTTTCTAAAAGCCCTTTACTTTTTAGGAGAATTGCTGATTTTTGATAGCCAAATCTGACTACTGATGCTTGAGTTTGAGTGGAATTATTGGCAGATACATTAGTTGTATTATTTGGATTTTTTACTGCACAAGCGGCAAATAATAAGCTGAGACATAAGCCAGTAATAAATGCCCCAGTAAATTTTATAGTGACAATCGATAATAATCGCCTTTGATTAGGAAATCTGAAAATAACCCATTTTTGCCAATAGATTATTAGGCGCTGAAATAAAAATTCCAACATTAAGTTTTACCTCTTTTTTCGGGTGAGACACTAAGCTGTTATATTGAAAGTATTTTTAGAACAAGTAATGATGATAAGTCAGCTAAATTTAGATTTTACCTTAAATTACGGTAAATCGGTCGAGTTAAAGTACTATTTTTTTATGAAATAGTAGCATCCACAAAAACTTTAGTAAATATCTATTTACTGTTTTGTTTCATTGGCTTTAACTTTTATTAAGATAGCCCTTGATTTTCCCAAAAAAGTGTGCGAAGCTTTTCTGTATAAAAACTACGTTAAACTGACCGACAAACAGTAGTAAAAAGTTTAAGTGCGTAGGCGTAGCCTGTCGTAGCGAAAAGTCGAGCTAGTGCGAACAATCGCGCTTGCGTGGGAGCGGCGGTTTCCATCTGTCTGTTAGCGCAGCGTAAAGCCTTCGGCTTCTCTACGAGACCAGAGGCGTAGCTTGCTTCCCCGTAGGAGTACGCTGAGAGCGACGTATGAGCGTCACTTTTCAAGCTAGACATCGCCTACAGTAGGGCGTAGTTTCTCGCACGCAGTCATCATTGCTACTTAGGCTTTACTTTTTTGAGCTAGGTACTAAGTTGCAATGTGTTAGATGAGGATGGATACCTCTTATGGCAGTTGAGGTGGGTGCGAGAATGCATGGATGGAATTTTTAAATCTAGGCGAGCATCGCACCTGCTTTTTTATTTATCAACAAAGCTTAGATGTGGATATAAACAGGAGGAATAGGGACATTGCATCTTCCAAATTTCTTATCTCCAATTCAAAAGAAATGTCTGCAACGAAATGCTTAGATGCACCGCTTACAATTGATCGACAAAGCGATGTGAAGGGAGTTGTCAGCTTTGAAAATTATTCTACCAACAGACGTGGCTACAGAACTTGAAGCTCATCTACCTGATGACATAGCAGTTGTGCGTGTGGACAGCGAAGGCAATTTAGATGGCGATGCTACAGATGCCGAGGTTTATTTTAGCTGGTTTCTCCTTAAACCAACAACATTGCATCGAGTTTTAGAATCTGCGCCGCAATTACGTTGGCATCATGCACCAAATGCGGGTGTAAATCACATCGTTACACCCAAATATGTAGAACGCAACCTCATTTTGACTAACGGCGCAGGAGTTCACGCGATTCCCATTGCCGAATTCGTCATTGCGTATATGCTGTCCCATGCCAAGCAACTACCCAAATTACACCAACAACAGACTCAACACCGTTGGCAAAGAGGGCTACAAATTCAAGAATTGCTAGATAAAACTTTGTTAATTATCGGTGCAGGTGGAATTGGGCAAGAAATTGCCTCCCGTGCTAAAGCTTTTGGGATGCGGATTTTTGGGAGTCGTCGTCACCCACAACCACTGCCTAACTTTGACAAAGTAGTAGGTGCAGATGAATGGAAAGCACTTTTGGGTGAAGCTGACTATGTTGTGATTGCCACGCCTCTGACTTGGGATACTAAAGGCATGATTGATGCTGAGGTACTGCATCTGATGCGTAAGAGTGCTTATTTAATTAATATTGCTCGTGGTGCAATTGTAGATGAATTTGCACTAGTCAAAGCATTACAGGATGGTGAGATTGCGGGGGCTGCTTTAGACACAGTGTTTACAGAACCACTACCAGCAGAAAGTCCATTATGGTCTTTGCCTAACGTTTTGATTACACCCCACTGTTCTGGTAATTCTCCCAGAGTTAAGGAGCGATCGCTTGCTTTATTCCTAGATAATTTAACCCGTTATCGCCAAGGTCAACCTCTGCGTAACGTCGTAGATCAAACAGCAGGTTATTAATTCATTTGGACTACTCTGATGATTTTTTTCTTACAGTCCAGATCGCAAAAAATCGGTAGCTTGTTACTAACAACTTTGTTTATGGGTGTTTTAGTTGCTGGTTGTACCCGCACTACTGGAAGTTCTATAGCCATACCTGTAAGTAATCAAACTTCAGAAAAACCCCAAGTCATGCGATTGGGGTATCAAAAAGGTGGGATTATTCCTATTGCACGTCAGCGTGGCGAATTAGAGCGCCAACTGCTAACTCAAAAGATCAAAGTAGAGTGGAGTGGCCCCTTTAATCGCTGTGCAACACTCCTGCAAGCCCTCAATGGTAATCGAGCAGATATTGGTGGCTGCGGTGACATTCCTGCCATCTCTGGGATTGCTGCTGGACAGCCCCTTTGTATCGGTTCCTTACAGCGTCCTAGAGCAGATGCTTTAAATAATGCGATCGTTGTTCGGGGAAATTCCGCTATACGTAAACCTGCGGATTTAGTAGGTAAAAAAGTTGCGGTTAACCAAGGAGGTGCAGGAGAATATTTACTATTAAAAGTTTTAGAAAAAGAGCATATCCCCAAAGAGCAAGTTCAGCGAGTTTATCTATCGCCAAATGATGCTGCACCAGCTCTTTATTAAGGTACTATCGATGCTTGGGCAGTTTGGGAACCTTACATTTCCATTGCAGAATTAGAACATGATGCACGGCGAATTACCACTACCCACCCTGCACCTACATACGGTGTGATGCTGGTTCGTACTGACGCAGCTAAGGAAAATCCCGCAGCCGTAAAAACTACCCTCACTGCTTTGAGTCAGGATGGTGAATGGCTGAATCAAAATAGTGATGCTGCCGCAGATTTTATGGTTAAAGAGCTAAAAATTTCTCAGGCTGTAGCCAAGCAGGCGACTAAGAATCGAGGTCAAGAGTCTTATGTGTTTCCTAATAACAAAGACATTGCCAATCTTCAGAAAACTGCTGACTGGTTACTAGAGCAAAAAATTCTGCCTCAACGAATAGATATTGCAGGTGCAATTTGTCCTTTGAAATAAAGCATATATTAATTCAACTTGGAGTAAAATTTTATGCCGCTTGAATTTATTGGCATGATTGGCACCAAAGAAGCATCAGAATTACATGGTGCTGCCGTATCTTTAACTGGGGGAAATATAGATACTGCTTATATCCGCAAATTTGCCAAAGTCCACGAAGATGGGGGATTTGATCGGGTGCTAGTGGGATACAGTTCTACGGGGCCTGATGGTTTTAATGTTGTGAGTTATGCTGCCAATGTCACAGAACAACTTAAGTTTTTATTGGCACATAGACCGGGTTTTGTTGCCCCTACTTTGGCTGCACGCAAACTAGCAACATTAGATCATTTTACGAATGGTCGTGTTGCTGTACACATCATTACTGGTGGTAGTGATGCCGAACAAAAACGCGATGGTGATTGGCTTGACCACGATACGCGCTATCGGCGCACTGATGAATATCTAAATATTGTGCGGCGAGTGTGGACAAGTGAGGAACCTTTTGATTATGAAGGTGAGTTTTATCAAGTCAAGCAAGCATTCTCGGAGGTAAAACCATTACAGAAACCCCATCTTCCCATATATTTCGGTGGTGCTTCAGGTGCAGCCGTGGGTGTGGGGGCAAAACATAGTAATGTCTATGCTTTTTGGGGAGAACCCATCGCTGCTGTCAAGGAACGCATCGCCGAAGTTAAAGCCGCTGCACCATTAGGAAAGTCTTTTGGGTTTAGTGTTTCTTTGCGTCCGATTTTAGGCGAGACAGAAGAAAAAGCATGGGAAAAAGCGCGATATATTCTCTCGCGGGTGAAAGAAAATCGTGCTACAGCAACTCAACTTCCATCTGGTGCTTCAGCACGACCTCAAGCTGTTGGTTCAAGGCGGTTGCTAAATTTTGCCCAAGACAGTGAAATTTACGATAAGCGTTTGTGGACACCGATCGCAGCTGCGACAGGAGCTTATGGTAATACTACTGCCTTGGTGGGGACTCCAGAACAAGTAGCAGAATCGTTATTTGATTATTACGATGCTGGAGTAACAACACTTTTGATTCGCGGTTTCGACCCAGTGGAAGATGCGTAGACGCGAAGCGGCTTGTCGTCAGACATCGCCTACGGTCGAGATGTGATTCCGTTGGTAAAAAAAGAAGTACAGCGAAGAGAAAAACAAACAGTCACCGTTGCCTAGTTGTCTGTCCTGCGAGATCCCCGACTTCCTCAGGAAGTCGGGGATCTGACCAAAATCTCAAATCTAAAATCCTATGCCTCACACAACTACTCTCGAATCCCCAGAAACAGACCAATGGTTTGTTGATAGTCCTAAATTGTCTGAGTTCGTAGCTACTGCCAAAGAAATTATTGCTAGCACAAATCATAATCGTACAGAAACCCTTAATATCCTTAAACCCTATTTTGCTGCCCTACTCCAAAAACGGAATTGGCTACCAGAACATTTTGCTCAATCAAACCCTGACAGTGGCTTAGGCGGCGGTATCGGACAATGGTTGCTGTATCGTTCTCAAAAGTTAACTATTTTTAGTTTAGTGATTCCTCCTAATTCCATCACTCCTATCCACGACCATTTATCTTGGGGACTTGTCGGGTTGTATCAAGGCAAACAAGAAGAAACTGTGTACCGTCGCCTAGATAACGGTGAATTACAAGGATTTGCTCAATTAGAGATTGTTGGTTTGTATCAAGTAAAACGTGGTGATATTTACCCTTTGTTGCCTCCCGATGGAGATATCCACTCTGTGAAAGCCACTACGGTATTTGCACCATCCATCTCAATTCATGTTATGGGAAATGATACTGGCAGCATTTTAAGAAATAAATACAATCCAGAACAACAAAGTATTCAGTCTTTTCGCTCTGGGTACTCCAATGCACCTTACCGGGATTAAAGGGAAAATCATGCCATTCGATAGACCTCAACCGCCAGTTTTTGAACGAGTCGAGGATGAACGCCTTTACCGTAAACAACACTTAGCTGCGGCTTTTCGATTATTTGGTCGTTTTGGCTTCAGTGAAGGAACAGCAGGACACATTACAGCCCGTGACCCAGAATTTACCGACCATTTTTGGGTTAATCCTTTTGGGAAATACTTCGGTCATATCCGTGTTTCTGACCTGATTTTGGTGGATAGTCATGGGGAAGTTGTCAAGGGGAATGCACCAGTAAATCGCGCAGCTTTTGCAATTCATTCCCAGATTCATGAGGCGCGTCCTGATATAGTTGCAGCGGCTCACGCTCATTCTGTTTATGGTAAATCTTGGTCAAGTCTGGCTCGTCTACTTGATCCTTTAACTCAAGATGCTTGTATCTTTTATCAAGACCATGCCCTATTTAATGACTACAAAGGCGTTGTCTTAGATACTTCTGAAGGGAAAAGAATTGCTGAAGCTTTAGGGGATAAGAAAGCTGTGATCCTGAAAAATCATGGCTTTTTAACTGCGGGGTCAACAGTAGATGCAGCTGCGTGGTGGTATATCTCCTTTGAACGTTCAGCTCAAGCACAACTTTTAGCAGAAGCAGCAGGTAAACCTGTTGCTATTGACCATGAAATTGCAACGTTAACACACAGTCAGGTGGGAACTGAGAACGGTGGTTGGTTTAGCTTTCAGCCACTCTACGAGAAGATTGTCCAGGAAGAACCGGATTTGTTGAATTAAGTTTTTTGGCCTTGCTGAATCAACTGTAAAAGTCTCACGCAAAATCGCATAGAGAAATGCAAAGTTTAAAGTCTGTTTTTCCTTTGGGGTGTTTGTTGGTTTTGTTGACGACTTGTTCAGAGGTTAGGTCTACGAATCCTGTTACTGCTGATATTACTAATACTGACTTGCGTGTGGCTAAGTATAAAGGTGGTTGGGATTTAGATTTAAAGTTAGCTGGGCTAGATAATTTCCCTTACAAGGTTCAGTTTACTGAGTTTACAGGGGGTAATCTTATGGTGCAGTCCATTAATGCTGGTGCGATTGACCTAGCCTCTGCTAGTGAAATCCCACCTATTTTTGCTATTGAATCTCAAGCATCAATTTACCCTAAACAAAAGCAACTAACTGACAACCCACATTCTGTCCTTTGCATTCATACTTTAATTACGAATTACGCGCTTCGCAGCGGGGCGTAGTCCCAGAGCGAATTACCAATTATTCAATGTCACAATCACCTGTTTTAAAAGCTGCATCTTCTCCTGATTTTTTTGAGCTTGTCGAGTCGCTGGCGGCTGATTTTGCTACTCGTGCAGCCATCCACGATCGCGACAGTTCTTTCCCTTTTGAGAACTTTCAGGCTCTTTACCAAGCACAATTGTTAAGTCTCACAGTTCCCAGGGAATTTGGTGGACAAGATGCAGGATACGCTACTGTCTGTCAAGTAATTGAAAAGATAGCCAGTGGTGATGCTTCTACAGCTTTGGTGTTGACAATGCATTACTTACAACATAGTAATGCAGCCCGGACTCGTCGTTGGCATCCCGCAGTTTATGAGCAGCTGTGTCGGGAGTCAGTCACAGGTATTGCTTTACTCAATGCTGCCCGTGTGGAACCAGAATTAGGTACACCCGCCAGAGGGGGATTACCAGCCACAATTGCCAAACAAATAGATACTGGCTGGCTGATAACTGGTCACAAACAATACACCACGGGCAGCCCTATCTTAAGTTATTTCGTCGTTTGGGCGCGAACAGATGAGGAAGAACCACGAGTAGGTAGTTTTCTTGTCCCGCGCCACCTTCCTGGTATGAGGATTGTGGAAACTTGGGATCATTTAGGAATGCGAGCTACTGGTAGCCACGATCTAATTTTAGAAGATGTCTTGATTCCTAAAGAATACGCTTTGGATGTGCATCCTCTGAACACTTTTTTAGCATCAGACCCTCTAAAATTGGCAGGTGGTAGCTTGTGGTTGAGTGCATTGTATCAAGGAGTAGCCACAGCAGCGCGAGATTGGTTAATTGAATATTTGAATGAGCGTGAGCCTACTAACTTGGGTGCAAGTTTAGCAACTCTACCCCGATTTCAAACAGCCGTTGGTGAAATCGAAGCGTTACTATACGCCAATCAGCGACTAATTTACAGTCTGGCGGACGATATTGATCGGGGTGAGTATGACACCAAAGTTGGTTTACAAGCGCAAACAGTGAAATATCTAACTACAAATAATGCCATTCGCGCTGTGGAAATTGGACTCGAACTGATTGGTAATCCTGGTTTATCCAAAAAAAATCCTCTGGAAAGACATTATCGAGATGTACTTTGCAGTCGCATTCATACACCGCAAAATGATGCAATTTGTCTGTCTTTAGGGAAATCAGCACTAAAAATTACAACCTAATTACGAGCTTACGCCTATCAACGGTGAGCAAATGTTTAATGGACAAGTTGAAAGAGAATTATTAGATGGAGTACCTTGGTTATTTGGGCAACAGCCCCAACTACCAACTCATCTTCCGTTATTAGTCGATGAACAACAGCAAAGACGAGATATCTGGGAGTTACCAAAAGAAAATAGCCCCGAACCGGGGCCAATAAAAATGCATTTCCATCATTCAAAATCTTCTTAATCATTCATTGTCGGCAACACCATAGAATTGTAAACGAGCTGTCCCGATGATTGGGTTAGATGTTGACTTACCTGTTGAGATAGTCTGCACTTGGAATTGGTATACACCATCGTAAATGGGATTACGATAAGGTTTCAAGCCGATAGTGATTGTTTTACCGGGTGTGACTGGTTGGTCAAAGGTAACAATGACATTTTGTGATTTGTTTTCGCTATTTGCCAGGGTAATACCTAATTTTTGTTCTCGACGGGACAAATTAGCGGTATCAATATTCCCTTCAAAGGCGAAACTTTCTTGAGGATTGAAGCTAATAGCTTCTAAACCTTGTATTTGAGTCAAAGCCACTTGTTTTAGTGAATCAGTAGCGGATGCTGGTACTGTTAGGGTGAAATAATAAGTTGCTTCCCAAGCACTTACTTCATTGTAGGTTGTCATTGCAGACAACAAACGCGCTGGCTGTGCTGAGACAACTGCATAAGTTCCGGGAATCGACAATAAACACAGTCCTGTGCTAACAAATAGAGTTTTACACAAAGTTACAATGTTTTTCATGTTAGTTGGGGATGGATACTTTCGCTCTTGCTTTTATGTTGGTAGTACCAATTAACAATTCGTTTTGGAAAGTTAGACAGGGTGAAAATCAACACCGCCTACTTGCCGCAAAATTAAAAGGCATCAGATTTTTATGGGTTTCCAACTTGAAATCTATTGCCCTCTGTTAGAAAATTGGTATCATTTATCAACATAAAATGTTGAATTGGCAGATGAGTTGATGTCCAAAGTCTAACCCGATACATAGATACAACAGTTTAAATGATTCAATTCAAATAAGATATTTTGTTTGATTTAATCATCTATACTTATGAAGTATGTAACTCAATTAGACTTAACTAGAATATATACTGTTTTTAAGTTTTAACTTAATTTTGAAATTTTAGCAAATCTCTTTTGAGCAAAAATTTAGATATTAGTTAATCTAATTTATAACTAATCCGATGTACTTAGGGGTCTTTAATTTTTTGGATAATTATTGTTAAATAGTTAGTATTTTTTACACAGTTAGTCATTAGACCTCTTGCATAAATGCTTAAATTGTCATGTTGAGCGGAGCGAAACATCTCGGAGATTCTTTCCTACGGAACGCTACGCGAACCCTCCACTACGTTCTGGTCAGAATGACATTAATAGCTTTCTGACTTTTGCAAGAGGTCTATTAATTAGTCTACTATATTAGCCCATAAAAAAAGCTTTAAAGCCTTACTGGTCAATGAGAGTAATCATTACTAATAAAATTCTCAGCAGTTGAGCGATCGCTAAAATAATTGGATTTGAAACAGAGCAATTGCTAACCAATTGATTAATATTTTTATCCCTGGATATTGTATATAATTTTCAGCTAAAGTAATCATAATCTCGATTGTAGATGTCTAGCATGTGCAAGTTATCGTTGCGATAAAAATCAAGGTAGTAAGCGGATTACTGAATCTCACAGCCAAGAGTTAATTTCTTCGCAACTTGCCGAAACTGTTCCCAAGTGCGGCTTGAGTCAGAGTTTTTGCCAGCGAATATCTACAATTGAACTAGTACGCTTTTGCATCTAAGTAAAAGCCAGGTATATCCTAGCTTTGGATAAAGTTTTGATAATTTCAGATTATGGCAGGACATAGTAAATGGGCAAATATTAAGCGCCAGAAGGCGGTAGTAGACGCAAAAAGGGGAAAAACCTTCACCCAGTTGTCGCGAGCAATTATCGTTGCAGCGAGAAGCGGCGTACCAGATCCAGCGCTTAATTTTCAACTTCGTACGGCAATTGATAAAGCAAAAGCCGCAAGTATCCCCAATGATAATATTGAACGGGCGATCGCTAAAGGTGCAGGTACTTTTGGCGGTGAGAACTCTAGTCTTGAAGCTATTCGCTATGAAGGTTACGGCCCTTGTGGTGTAGCGATTTTAATTGAAGCCCTTACAGATAATCGCAATCGCACTGCTGCTGACTTGCGTGCAGCTTTTAGTAAAAACGGCGGAAATCTGGGTGAAACAGGTTGTGTTAGCTGGATGTTTGACCAAAAAGGTGTTTGTGTACTAGAAGAAGTGGTTGATGAAGAACAGCTTTTAGAAGCATCCCTTGAAGGCGGTGCTGAGTCCTATGAAATGACTGAAGATGAAACTGCTGAGGTGTTGACTGAAATAGCAAATTTAGAAATTCTCAACCAGACGTTGAAAGATAAAGGCTTTAAGGTAACTGATGCCGAATTGCGCTGGATTCCCAGTAATCATGTCGAAGTCACTGATCCAGATCAGGCGCGATCGCTTCTCAAGTTAATTGATACTTTAGAAAGCTTAGATGATGTGCAAAACGTAACATCTAACTTTGAAATGGCAGAAAATCTTATGGCTCTAAGTATTGTGTAGTCACAGATTTGTTTACTGTTTTTCTGCCTAGGAAACTTTTCAAGACAGCGAAAAGTTCTGCAAAGAGAAGTTGCCATAGCGCAGCGTAAAGCCTGCGGCATGGCTACGCTTAGAGCGAGTCTTGCCTACGGCACGCTTTGCGAACGAGCGTCGGAGGGTTTCCCTCAAAGCAAACTTCTCCCAAGGGGAGACGCTGCGCGAACGCTTAGGGCAACCCTGGGCAGGAAACTTTTCAAGACAGGCATCGCTTCCATTCTCTGGGTTTAATCTATTGTTTAGCTTTTCAACTTGCTCTAGGGAGCACGATCGCGTAAAAATAATAGTTAAGATGCTGTAATTTATCTTTACAATGGCGCGATCGCAGCTTGAGCAAATTTCCCCGCAACAGACACCGCAAGACTTGCGGGGATATGAATACGACTTGGTAATTGTCGGTGGTGGAATTATTGGGTTAACTCTAGCCGCTGCCTTAAAAGATTCTGGCTTGAGTGTACTGCTGATTGAGGCGAAAGTGGCATCAGCAGCGGTAGCCAAAGGGCAAGCCTACGCAGTTCACATGCTTTCGTCGCTAATTTACCAAGGAATTGGCGTTTGGGATAAAATGCTGCCTCAAATCGCCAAATACTGCCATGTTCGCCTTTCTGATACTGATTATCCCGAAGTAGTGGAATTTGCCACAGCCGATATAGGTAAACCAGAGTTAGGTTATGTGGCGGAACATCAAGCGCTATTGCAGCCGTTACAAGAATTTGTGCAAAGTTGTTCCAATGTGACTTATCTATGTCCGGCTGAGGTGGTGAATACGCATTACCAG
This sequence comes from Komarekiella atlantica HA4396-MV6, assembly GCA_019359395.1. Lineage (GTDB taxonomy): Bacteria > Cyanobacteriota > Cyanobacteriia > Cyanobacteriales > Nostocaceae > Komarekiella > Komarekiella atlantica. The sequence continues at coordinate 15,953 of JAHHHK010000023.1, read as the reverse complement.
AAGGATATAGTAGCGATAGATATCAAAATTGCCGAGCAGTTACAAACACTCAAGAGTAAATTACTTGTAGCAGCAGATGGAGCGCGATCGCCCATTCGCCAAGCTGCTGGCATTAAAACACATGGCTGGAAATATTGGCAGTCTTGTATCGTAGCATTTGTTAAACCAGAAAAACCCCACAATAATACTGCTTACGAAAGATTTTGGACTAGCGGCCCGTTTGCCATTTTACCTTTACCAGGGAACCGTTGCCGAATTGTGTGGACAGCCCCCCACGCAGAAGCACAAGCTTTATGTGCATTAAATGATGAGCAATTTTTGGCAGAATTAAGCCGCCGCTATGGCGAGCAGATGGGGAAGTTGGAATTACTGGGCGATCGCTTTATTTTTCAAGTGCAACTTATGCAAAGCGATCGCTATGTTCTTCCTCGATTAGCATTAATTGGTGATGCAGCGCACAATTGCCATCCTGTCGGCGGACAAGGTTTAAATTTAGGTATTCGGGATGCTGCTGCTTTAGCACAAATCATTCAAGCAGCACACAATACGGGTGAAGATATTGGCAATATTCAAGTCCTCAAACGCTATGAACGTTGGCGTAAGTTGGAGAACTTAACAATTTTAGGATTCACGGATTTGTTAGATCGGATATTCTCTAATAACTTTCTACCTTTGGTAGTAGTTCGTCGTCTGGGTTTATGGTTTTTGCGGCGAGTACCTGTGCTAAAAGTGTTTATGCTCAAATTGATGATTGGCTTGAAAGGGCGTACTCCAGAATTAGCAAAGAGACGTTACATGTAACGTTTCTACAGGGTTTCTGAAATCTGCTGTATATATTTACTAATCTGATTGCTGAAGCGATCGCTTTGATGATTACTCAGTAGTTTAAGAGAGTATTTAGCAAGTAAATGTTAACTTTCTAAGGTGTGTCATTGCGGAGCATAACGCCAAAAAAACTTTGAAATTGGTAGTTTATCGAACCAGCTTGACTACTTTTATCCCACTTAAGATAGATATCAATAATTATGATTTAGAGAACGTCGTTTGGTATTTATCAAGAGTAATACTTTTCAGGACTCAATAAAAATACTCAACGTAAATTTGAAATTTATTACAATATTAACTACTTACTCCTAACAATCTACATTTAGAAGTATTTTCTAATTTAGCTAAACCAATTAAAGTAATAGCCGACAATACAAAAGATCATCAAATTAGTTTGAGAAGATAAACAATAAGACATAAAATTATTAAGATCGCGTAAACTTTTAATGTCTTAAATAAATAATGATTTATAAACTAGCGGGTAATAATATTTAGCTATATACAAATAATTTCTAAACAAGATGAAGGCAATTATCAAAAAGGTTGGTAATCGAATCTTAGAAAACCTTTATCGAATTCCATTGTTGAGCAATCCGGCTGATCTTGCTTATCAAGCAGCAATGGCAAAACATGTTGATGCTCTACCTATCCTTTCAACAACTGACCTAAATTTAGTTGAAACTCTTAAAGCTGAAGGAATTGTTGTAACTTCCTTAGCATCACTTTCAATTCCCTCTACTCCGCAAATGTTTGAGGCAGCAAAAAGCTTGATGCTAGACATTCCAAAAAGCATTTCTGGGAATAAGAATGAATTCATTATTCATGCTACCTCTGAGCAAGTCATGGAACACCTAGAAATTTTTCTCTGGGGACTCCAACAACGTTTACTCAATGTTATTGAGACTTATCTTGGTTTACCAGTAGCCTATCATGGTTCTTATTTTCGTAGAGATATCGCTAATCAAGTCCAACAAAAATCAAGGTTGTGGCATTTAGATAAAGAAGACCGAAAAGTATTAAAAATTATTATTTATTTAAATGAAGTAAATGATGATGGTGGCCCTTTTCAATATATTCCCCAATCTTTTTCTACAGAAATAACTCGCTCTTTAAGATATAACTATGGCTACATCCAAGACAAAACTATGCAACAGGTTATATCACCATTAAATTGGAAATCTTGTACAGGCCCTTCTGGTACTGTAATTATTGCTGATACTGCCAATATCTTCCATCGGGGTAAAATACCTATACATTCGGATAGATTCACAATATTTTTTGACTATACTTCTAGACAACCAAAACACCCATTTTATTGTCAATCTTCTCTAAATCAGGAGAATTTGCTAATAATTGCTCCAAAGCTTTCCGAAAATCAAAGACAGTGCATTTTCTGGCGACGAAATCATGATTAAGCTGAAGATGTAAAGCACAAAATGTGCCTCGTTTAACATGAAGTGTGTTCAATATCAACTAGATGAAGTGAAAAATTTTCCACTATATACTGAAGATAGATGTAATGGGATCAAGTTTGCGGCAGAAGCTAAGCACTGGCAAAGGTAGGGTTGAAAATTAAAATTTTTCTACATAAAATTAAAAATCGAAAATTAAAAATTTCTAACACTGACGGCCAGGAGTGCTAGAGTTTCAGGAAATTGATCGGATTTCAGCGGGTATCAATGCTGAAGAAACTACAGAAAAAACAAATTTCAATAATTGCTGGTGCGGCACTGTTTGCCTTTTTAGCCGGGGCAATGGTATCGGCGCCTGGGATTGGCAGATCCTTGGGGCAATGGCTCAAAGTTGGTAAAAACCAGTCTGAGCAGATATCTGAGGCAAACAAGGCCAAATCAGCCGTGTTTCCACTAATATCACAATCCCTACCAGAACGGGCAGCCAAACTGGCAGCGATCGCCCAATCGCGATCGCCTGATCGGGAACGCGCTCGTTATCTATTGGCGAGTGATTACATTGAAAGAACACAAGCAAAAAAAGCGCTAAGTTTACTGGAAGGTCTAGAAAAAGACTATTCCCTGTTAGCGCCTTATATTTTGCTCAAACAGGCGCAGGCACAGGACATGCTGGGTGAAGATGGCAAAGCCTCAGATCTCAGACAACAAGTGCTCAAACAGTATCCCAAAGAACCAGCCGCAGTTAAAGCCCTGTATCTCATCGCCCAACCAAAGCAACAGGAACAGGCGATCGCCCAATTTCCATCTAATCCCCTCACCTGGGAGATTATCCGTAAACGGTTGCAAGATAATCCCAATCAGCCAAAATTAAAGTTAATTTTGGCAACACATGCCTATGACCAACCAGGCATAGTCGGCGTGTTGGATCAGCTGGTCAAACAGCCTAACCTCAAACCCGAAGACTGGGAAATTATTGGTACAGGCTACTGGGAAAACAATCAATTTCGTAAAGCGGCGACTGCTTATGCGAGAGCACCCAAAACAGCCCGTAATCTTTACCGTACTGCACGGGGGTTACAAGTGGGAGGCAAAGACCGGGAAATAGCGATCGGTACTTATAAACTATTGGTGCAGCAATTTCCAACTGCCAAAGAAACTGGGACAGCCCTACTGCGCTTAGCAGAAATGGCAACAGGTAAAGACGCCCTACCTTATCTTGATCAGACAATTAGTCAATTTCCTGAACAAGCTGGCACTGCACTGGTACAAAAAGCCAAAATACACCAAACCCTCAAAGATCAAAAGTCAGCTAACGCGGCTTGGGAATTACTTTTGGCTAAGTACGGAAATTCAGATGAGGCGGCAGAGTATCGCTGGAAATTAGCTCAAGATCAAGCCAAAGCAAAAGATTACGTAGCCGCATGGCAATGGGCAGAACCAATTACCACCAACAACCCCAATAGTATTTTGGCTCCAAGAGCAGGCTTTTGGGTGGGTAAATGGGCAACTACACTAGGGAAACAGCAAGAAGCTCAAACCGCCTATGAGTATGTGATTAGTCAGTTTCCCTACTCTTACTATGCATGGCGAGCTGCGACAATTTTGGGGCTGAATGTTGGCAACTTTAACGACGTTCGCCAAATGAACCCGGAAGTAATCGCACCCCAGCGTCCAGTACCTACTGCTGGTTCTGAAACCTTCAAGGAATTGTATTTGCTAGGTCAAGACCGCGATGCTTGGTTGCAATGGCAAACAGAGTTTAAAAACAAAATGCAACCAACAGTAGCAGAGCAATTTACCGAAGGATTGATGCAGCTGGCAAGGGGAGAAAATCAATCGGGAATTGATAAAATATCCAAATTGGAAGACCGGGAAATACCCGAAGAACAAGCCCAATATCAAGCTCTGAGCAAACAGAGCACTTACTGGCAAGCCCGTTATCCATTTCCCTACTTCCAGCAGATTGAAAAGTGGTCTACTGAGCGCCAACTCAATCCCTTGTTGGTTACTGCCTTGATGCGTCAAGAGTCACGGTTTCAGCCTAAAATCAAATCTATTGCTGGTGCTACTGGCTTAATGCAGGTAATGCCAGATACAGCTAAATGGATAGCTCCGCAAATCAAGTTGGACAGCAAAACAATTGACTTAGAAGATCCTAACGACAACGTGATGCTAGGTACTTGGTATTTGGATCATACCCATCAGCAATATAACAATAACTCCCTGTTGGCGATCGCCAGTTACAATGCAGGCCCCGGCAATGTTTCCAAGTGGCTACAAAACCTCACTAAAGAAGACCCAGATGAATTTGTCGAAGATATTCCCTTTGATGAAACCAGAAATTACGTGCGTCAAGTATTCGGTAACTACTGGAATTATCTCAGACTTTACAACCCTGAGATTTCCGCAATAGTAGCAAAATACTCAGCTCAACAACCGAAGTTGCCGCAGTGATGTTGTTGAGTTGGGGCAAAGGGGCAAGGGGCAGGGAGCAGGGGGCAGGGAGCAGGGGGCAGGGGGCAGGGAGCAGGGAGCAGGGGGCAGGGAGCAGGGGCGGGGAGCAGGGGCGGGGGAAAGGTAAAAACCGGACTTTGTTCCGCTACGCTAACGCCCCTCGTGGGCGAAATAATCCTTGTGTCATTGGAAGGTAAAAACCGTACTTCGTCCCGCTACGCTAACGCCCCTCGTGGGCGACTTGTTCATCCCTTTTCCCTCTCTTACAAAGTTCTGATCGGAGGAAGCCTCCGCTCAGACTTTGCGCTTTTCCCTTTAACCTTTTCCCCTCTGATTTATTCCTGCGTTCATAGAAAAGTTCTAACTCACCCTTTTATGAAAACTTACACCTGTGAGAGGAAAGCGGAGGGGTAGAGTCTGCGATAAAAAAGACTCGTTCACGAATATCAAAGACTCGTCCGCGAATATCAAAGACTCGTTCACGAATATCAAAGACTCGTCCGCGAATATCAAAGACTCGTTCACGAATATCAAAGACTCGTTCACGAATATCAAAGACTTGTTCACGAATATCAAAGACTCGTCCGCGAATATCAAAGACTTGTTCACGAATATCAAAGACTCGTCTACGAATATCAAAGACTTGTTCACGAATATCAAAGACTCATTAGACCTCTTGTAAAAGTCAGAAAACTATTAGTGTCCTTCTGACCAAAACGTAGTGGAGGGTTCGCGTAGCGTTCCGTAGGAAAGAATCTCCGAGATGTTTCGCTCCGCTCAACATGACAATTTAAGCATTTATGCAAGAGATTTATTGTTGCATTCTAAAATATATCTCCTCCGCCCCTGCTCCCTGCTCCCCTGCCCCCTGCCCCCTGCCCCTCCGCCCTCTTATGGTTGATAACGAACACTAAAGTAAAAACCCTCATCCTGGGCGTTATTACCCCGATCGCTTAGTTCGATAAATGGAATTCCGTAATCGAGCCGCAAACTGAGGCGATCAATTCCCATAGCTTGATTCCACAAGAACCCTAAGCCTGCACTCACCAGAAATGTTTGATTAGGTAGGCTGTTGGGGTTATTAGACTGATTCCATACGGCTCCCATATCCAAAAATGGCGCAAGCTGAATTGTAGGTAATCCTGATGCATTGCGTATCACTGTGATTCGATCTTCAACTGCGAACCGAAATCCATTATCTCCAGAGCGGGCATTTTGGCGATATCCCCTTACAGACTGTCCGCCGCCAATGACAAATTGCTGGGAAGGTAGCAGGCTATCTGGTGTTAGCTGCAAGTCTGCTTGGATGAGCAACAAATGATCGTCACTGAGTCGCTGCACGCGCTGTATTTGTCCTAGCCAACTGAAAAAGCGTCCATCAGGGATTGGGTCGTTATTAATGGTGGCATCAAGTAAATCAATGCCAAGACTAAATTGCGATCGCAATAACCATGCACCTTGAGGTTCGCGTTTAACATAGTCTTGACCAAACTTAATCACACTGGTGCGGCTAACCCCATCTTCGTCAGGGCCAATACCAAAGGGAGTTGGAAGTTGATCAAACAGAAAAGTCTGACCATTTTGATAGGTAAATCCTAAAGAGAGAGCAAACTCTTGTCTGGGCGATCGCACTAACGGTTGCCGATAATTAATTTCATATAAATCCTGATCTGCCCGAATTCCTAAATCATCAAATGCTGGATCAGTGATTTCATTGCGATTGGGTGCAGCTCTAATCTGCACTTTCCCATTCATCGCGTTAACAGGAATCTGATAACTTAAATCAAAAACATCAGAACCACCTGAAAGCGAATGGTAATAAGAACCTGCTAACTCATCGCCCATTCCAGTTAAGTTGCGATCGCGTAGTTCAATACCCAATCTTTCAGCACCAATGCTAGGAGGGGAATAGTTATCTACACTCAAGCTACCAACCAAAGAGTTAGCCTCTTCAACTCTTACAATGAGCATACTTTGCCCAATTTTACCTGTTGGACGTAAACTAGCTTCTACGTTGTCGAACAGCGGATCGAGTCGCAGGAGTTTTAGTTGTTCTTCGAGCTTACTTGTATTAAAAGGGATACCGACACCCAGTTTAATTCGACTGCCTATATAAGATGGATTTAATCGCCGCGTTCCTTCGATTTCAATCTCTGTCAAACGTCCTTCGAGCACACGAATAATTAAAACATCTTCTGTAGCACCAGGCGGCTGAATGTATGGAATTGCTCTGGAATTGATGTAACCTTTATTTAGATAAAGCTGGGTAACGGCATCTGCGACTTTTCTAATTTCTTCTAAAGTCAAATCCCGTTTTTCAAAAGGTTGCACAGCTCGATTTAAGTCGTTGTCATTAAAAACCGTACTATCTAAAACCTGAATTTTCCGAATCCGAATGCGATCGCCAAGCGGCTTTGAAGTATCGCTTGGTTCTGTGGGAGTTTCTAGCTGTAGTTGGGATAACTGACGGTTTTGTGCAGGTTGATTGGTATCTAGTGTTTCTGCTATTAGATATTCTAAGTTCTCGTTTACGTGATGTATACCCATAGGGGCACGGCACTGCCGTGCCCCTACACTTGACGATGTAATGTTGTACCGCATCTGAATGGGAACCGCGATATTGTGAGCCAAGTTTGAGATACAAATATCACGCTCACTCGCTGTTGCTCTTAGTCCATTTACAGTTACAACCCAGAGCACAGGTAAAATTAGCAAGCTGCACTTAAAACTGAAGCTGTAATTACTGTGTTTAGTATTTTCCAGACTTCGCCAAGTATCAAACTGATGAGATAAATAGACAATTCTTTGCCGAATCTGGGCTTCAGCCTTAACAACAGTTTCCGTTCCTTTTCTCATTTCATCTCAACAGGGTGCTTGATCTAACGACTTGGCTAGTTGAAAGGCTGCTAGATCCCCGATTTCTTTAAGATGTCGGGGAGTTGACCGACACGCACCACTAATAGTTAACCAACCCCAAAATGACGGGTGTAGGTCGGGAAAAGGTGACAAGAAATAAACCTTTTCCCTTTACCCCTTACCCTTTTACCAGCCAAATTTACTTGGCAAACAACTAATTACGATTTTTAAGTATGCTATGGGTGCATAGATATCTGAATAGCATATTTTTGACATTCAGATTTAAGAAAATTTGTAACTAAAGAATAATTAACAGCGATCGCTTCTCAGTGAAAGCCCTGAACATTATATTCTGTTAACAGGTTAAAAACTTGTGAGTACTTCCATGTCACCACTGATCTCCATTGTCATTACCAATTACAACCGGGAGTCTTACATTGGGGCAGCGATCGCCAGTGCCTTAGAGCAGACATGGCAAGACTTTGAGTTGCTGGTTTTGGATGATAGCTCTATAGATGGAGCAGTGGCGATCGTCTACAGGTATATTTACGACCAAGAGAGGAAAAGGGATGAACAGATAGCTCACAAGAAGAGAAGTTGTAAGGAGGAGCCAGCGCTGCGTTCGCAAAGCGTCTCGTTGGCGCAGCCTCTTGTAGAGAAGAGAAGAGAAGTTGGAGCGGAGCGCAAAGTCCGATCCGAGGAAGCCTCGGATCGGAACTTTGTAAGAGAGGCTTCCGACGCTCGTTCGCTCTTAGCGTCGTCCCTTCTCTACGAGACGCTACTTCGCGTTGGGCGAAGACTCGCTAACGCTGCGCTATCCGTTGGCGCAGCCCGCCGCAGCGGAAAGTCTGAGCGGAGGCTTCCGACGCTCGTTTGCAAAGCGTGCCGTAGGCAAGACTCGCTAACGCTGCGCTATCCGTTGGCGCAGCCCGCCGTAGGCATTAGAACTTTCCAAGACAGGCATTCAAACTTCGGGGAGGGTTTCCCTCCGCAGGCGACTGGCGTCGGTCTCCCTCCGGGCAAACTTCGGGCGCGAGGTTTTGACCTTTTCCATAACAGAAAGATTATTTCGCCCACAAGGGGCGTTAGCGTAGCAAAACAAAGTCCAGTTTTTACCTTTTCGCCTTCCCCTTTGCCCTTTCCCCTTGTTAATAAAGTAAGGCGGAGTCTCAACACCAGCATTCCTCGGCTCATTTGGGGAATAAGCAGTGTTCTGGGATATATTTCTCTAATCGGTACTGGATTAGTTCAAGCACAGCAAATTATTCCCGCTACCGATGGTACAGGCACAATTGTCACTCCCAATGGTAATCAGCTCGATATCAATGGCGGTAAAACTTCCAGCGATGGAATTAACCTCTTCCATAGCTTTGAACAGTTTGGGATTAAGTTAGAACAAATTGCCAACTTTCAAGCGAATCCGGCTCTGCAAAATATCCTTGGTCGGATTACAGGGGGGAATGCCTCTATAATCAATGGCTTGATTCAGGTAACAGGTGGTAGCCCTAACCTCTATTTGATGAATCCGGCAGGATTTATTTTTGGCTCAAATGCTAGCTTAAACGTCCCCGGTGCTTTCACGGCGACAACAGCCAACGGTATTGGCTTTAACAACACTTGGTTCAACGCCATCGGTGCTAATGATTACACAGCCTTGGTGGGAAACCCCAATGGATTTGCGTTTACCATGAGCCAGCCAGGAGCTATTGTAAATGCTGGCAATTTGGGAGTGGGCGTTGGCCAGAGTTTGACTTTGTTGGGCGGTACTGTGGTGAATACTGGGCAACTCTTGGCTCCCGCAGGACAAATTGTGCTCACATCCGTACCAGGGCAAAATTGGGTGCGTCTTAGTCAGCCAGGAAATCTCTTGAATCTGGAAATTCAGCCCCTCGCTAGTAGTAACCAACCCAACAGCTGGACAATTCCCATTACCTCTCTACCTGAATTACTGACAGTTGGTAACACTGGCTTATCTGCTAACCCAGATGGAACTGTGCAACTGACAAATATCACGATTCCCACCACTACTACTACCATTGTTTCCGGCAAAGTTGATGTATCAAGCCAAACAGGTGGTGCAGTAAATGTTTTCGGTCAACGAGTCGGGGTAATTGGTGCTAATATTAACGCCTCTGGGACAAATGATGGCGGTATTGTGAGGATTGGCGGCGATGATCAAGGTAACGGAACTGTCCCCAATGCCGAGCAGACTTATGTTAACTCAAACACCGTAATTTCCGCCGATAGTGGTCTGAATGGGAACGGGGGACGTGTAATTGTTTGGGGTAACGACACAAACTATTTTGGTAACATTTCTGCTCGCGGAGGTACAAATTCAGGGAACGGCGGTTTTGTCGAAGTATCAGGCAAAAACTTCTTGAACTTTAGGGGACAGGTAGATACTTCAGCAGCTAATGGCAACCTTGGCACTTTATTGCTCGACCCTAGCACGTTGACTATTCTTGATGCCCCAGCCGGCTCAGGTGATTTTGATGCTATGCCTGCTAATCTTCACTTTGGGCTTCCAGATAGTGGAGCTAATACTATATCTTGGGGAGCGATCGCAAATCTAGGATTTAGCACAAATATCAACTTACAGGCCACAGAAAATATTACGATCAATCCCATCAAAGGATCGATGGCTGGAGTAACCACTCCTGGTGTAGCTACATTAAATTTGGGTAGTGGTAGTTTCAGCCTCACTTCAAACAGCGGTTCTGTAATTTTTGTCCAGCCTACCGACACAATCCAGACAAACGGAGGAGCTATTACCATTTCAGGAGCCAGCTTATTCTTGGGAAATTTAAATACAAGCGGTGCTGGTATTAATAGTGGTAATGTCAACTTGTCTGCGAGTAACGGCAAGATTAATGTAGGCGACATTATCACCAGTAGTAATGGTTATGCTCCTGGAACAGTAACTTTAACTGCCGTAAATAATATTCACACGAATAACATTAATACCTCTGCAAATGATGCTGTTGGTACAGGCACAGGTGGTAATGTAGTAGCAAAAACTACCGACGGCAGTATCAATACAAGAGCAATTAACTCATCTGTAGTTAAGATTGGAGGTGGCAGCTTCACAGGCACAGGTGGTGGAATCAGCTTAACTGCCAAAGAGCAGATAATTGTTAATGGTGCTATTGATGCTTCAGTAACCGCCACTGGAGTCGATGGTACTGCAATTACTACAGGTGGCAACGTCACTCTCCAGACTAATAATCCTGCTGGCAGCATTATTCGGTTTAACAGCATCAACACTCAGGCGACGACGGACTTTAATGGCACTAGCACTGTTCAAGGTGGCAATGTGCAAGTGTTAACCAACGGACTAGTTCAAGGAAGAGGAGCGATCGCTGGTACGGGTAATACAATCGCTAGTGGTGGAGTGTTTAATTTTATTGGTGAGCCGCAAAGTACTAGTGTTAGCTTTGCACCTCCCGTAGGCGGTAACATCACAATTCAAGATGATGGAGGAGCAAAAAATAAGCCGTTTATCATAGGTAATGGCAAATTCAATGGCACAGTAGGGACAATTAATGCCGGAGGGAGTTCAATTATCCCTCTAGGTAACAGCTTTCCAGTTTTGCCTAATAACGGAAATGCTAATGGCACTCCAGGCGGTATCACTATTACATCTATCAACACCCCGCCGACACTGACGACATTGCCTTTGACATCCAATGCTCAACCCAATCAACCTTTTGTCTTCACATTTAATGCCAACACTAACGATGTCAATCTTGATAGAACGTCCGTTGTCATTGATAGTATTTTGGCAGGAGAACTGAGGCGAGACAATACCGTTTTAGTCCCTGGAAACACAATAGTTCCTGGTGAAACACTCAACTATACACCACCAACTAATACTACAGGATTAATTAATGCTTTCACCGTTAGAGCTAGCGATCGCGTTTCATCCTCAGCACCCATACAAATAGGAATCAACGTCAGCTCCCTTCCTGCTCCCCCTCCTCCGACTCCTCCTACCTCTATCCCTACTCCTGCTGCTCCGACTCCTCCTACCTCTACTCAACCAGATATTTCTCCTTGCACATTTCAGTGTGTTCAAAATCCCGCTATACAACCTGTCACCATTTCCCCTCAGACTGATGTCACCATTCTTAATAGCGATTACAATCCCGAACTTAAGTTCACAACTAGCATTGCAGAACACTTAGATATATCCATTCCTGCGATTAAAACACTAGATGATGCTAGTGAGATTGCTCGCCAAATTGAGAAAGCTACTGGTGTTAAACCTGCGTTTGTTTATATCAGTTTTGTACCTGTGGAGATTCAACCAGAGGCAAATTTAGACCAAGCTAAATCTACTAAACAATTGAATTCCATACTAGAGCAGGATAGCGACCAACTAGAACTAGTGGTGGTAACTGGAAAGGGTAAGCCCATACGTAAGCGCATCTTTGAAGCAACGAGAACCAAAGTTCTGGATGTAGCTAAAGAATTTCGCAACGAAATCGTGAATCCACGAAACCGGAGCCGCACCGATTACTTAAGTTCAGCTCAGCAACTTTATCGTTGGATTATTGCACCGCTAGACGCAGATTTACAGGCGAGAGGAATCAACAATCTGGTTTTCCTGCCAGACGTTGGGTTACGTTCAACTCCAATGGCTGCTCTCCACAACGGCAAAGGGTTCCTGGTGGAAAAATACAGTATTGGCTTGATGCCCAGTCTCAGCTTGACTAACACTTTATACAGCGACATTAAAAAATCCCAGATTTTAGCAATGGGGGTTTCTTTAAGTACTCAAGGTCAAGTGCCTTTACCAGCAGTTCCTATTGAGTTATCAACACTGGTGTCCAAACTTTGGCAAGGCAAGTTGTTGTTAGATAAGCAAGCTACCCTAGACAATCTCAAAGTTATGCGCCGCCACCAACCTTTTGGAATTATTCATATGGCAACCCATGCTGACTTTTCCACTGGTACTTTGAGCAACTCTTATATTCAACTTTGGGAAGACAAGTTGCGCTTAAACCAGATACGACAGTTACGGTTAAATGATCCCCAAGTCGAAATGCTAGTGCTGAGTGCTTGTAGAACAGCCTTGGGAAATAGAGAAGCAGAGATTGGTTTTGCAGGTTTAGCTGTACTAGCAGGTGTAAAAACCAGTATTGCCAGTCTTTGGGCAGTCAGCGATGCTGGTACAGCAGCATTGATGACAAAATTTTATGAAAGTTTAAGGACAGCTCCCATTCGCGCAGAAGCTTTAAGACAGGCTCAGGTGGCTATGGCCAAAGGGGAGGTTTACGTCAAGAATGGTCAGATACAAGGTTTGAGAACAGTTAGAAGTTTGTCTTTGCCTACTGAAAGTATTAATGAAACTGAGCAATCGCTATCCCACCCTTATTATTGGGCAGCTTTCACAATGGTGGGCAATCCTTGGTAAAGGGAGAAATAAGATACAAGGTTGAGTTTTGCTTTGCTCACTGGTGTCAACTTCAACAAAAACCCTTTCAAAATCTCGTTTTTAATACCGATTCAATTAATGATTGCAACAAATCCTTTGGTAGAGACGTTGCATTGCAACGTCTCTACATGATCTATTTTTGGGGACATTTTGGGAATTGCCTGACCATCTACGAGTCGTAGGTAATATCTCCCTTGCCTGTGGTGGAAGATTCAGAAACTCTTGCAAAGTTAATTGGTTATTAGCTTGGAGAATCATGGTGCAAACCAGGGGTAGCTTGTTTTAATACATCTCCTGCAACACTTGCCTGATGGTATCTGATGGCACATCATCAGTAACTGTTACCACACCAATTTGTGTCGGCAAAACAAACCGTACTTTACCGGCTTTGACTTTCTTATCTAACTGCAAAGCCTCAATAATTGCTTCTATATCTACCCCATCCGGTAACTTAACTGGTAAACCTGTTTTTTGAATGAGGGCGTTTTGACGTTCCGCGTCTTCCTTTGTCCACATTCCCAAATTTACAGCAATCTGTCCTGCTGCTACCATACCAATGGCAACTGCTTCACCGTGATTTACTAAACGATAGCCGGTCAAGCTTTCCACTGCATGACCGATGGTATGACCATAGTTGAGAATCGCCCGCAGTCCTGCTTCTTTCTCATCTTTGCCAACTACATCAGCTTTTGCTTGACAAGAGCGCGTTAGTATGGTATCCAGTAGTTCGGCTTTTACGTAGCGGAGTTGGTCGAGGCGTTTACTCTGTTCTAATTGAGTAAACAATTCGGCATCCCAAATCACGCCGTACTTGATTACCTCTGCCATTCCCGCCTGAAACTCGCGCATGGGGAGGGTTTTCAAGACTTTTGGGTCAATTAATACTAGACGCGGTTGATGGAATGCTCCAATCAAGTTTTTGCCGTGGGGATGATTGACGCCAGTTTTGCCACCAATTGCCGAATCCACCATTGCTAAAAGGGTGGTAGGCACTTGTACAACATTGATACCCCGCAGCCAAGTTGCCGCTGCAAAGCCAGTCATATCACCAATTACACCTCCCCCCAAAGCCACCATAGTGGAAGAACGTTCAAGACGGTTTTCTAAGGCTGCATCGTAGAGTTTTTGAATTGAGTTGAGGGTTTTGTAGCGTTCACCGGGTGGTAGAGTGCAGCTAGCAACTTCAAATCCAGCAGATGTCAGCGATGTTATTGCTCTTTCCCCATAATGCCTAAAAATCGTCGGATTAGAAACCAGTAGTACCTTCTTGCCTAGATTCAGACTAGCCATCTGTTGACCTAGTTGCTCTAAGCTTGCAGGTGCAATCGCAATCTCATAAGACTGCTCTGGTAAATTTACATTAATTACAGAAGTCATTAGTCAACCCCAAAGAAGCACCCGTGCGCTGGTATTCTATCGCAATCTTGGCAGGGGGCAGGGGTGCAAAAGAATAATTCTCTTTCCCAATGACAAATGACCAATGACCAATAACTAATGATTCAATAGATTTAGGAAGTATTGTGGAGAAACAATAAATGTTTGGAGTTATAGCTTATATCGGCTTTTTGGGTTTATTCTTTGGCTTAGCTGTTGGGTTGCTGTTTGGTCTACGCGCTGTCAAGCTGATTTAACAGTAAACAGTAATCAGTAAACGGTAAACAGTAAACAGTAATCAGTAAACGGTAAACAGTTATCAGTCAAGATAATTGGGTTTAAGGGGGTGCTCACTTCTAATTGAAAACTAATAACCCAAAGCCGATTAGTGGCAGGCACTATCCGACGGATTGAAATCCCCCAACTGTTTACTGTTTACTCTTTACTGTTTACTGCTCAAGATGGCAAGTTAAGCAAAGATACTCAATGCTAACTTTTGCGCTAAAGCCTCAACAAAGGCAAGCCCTGCTACAGGATTACTCACTGTATCCAAAGCGGGACTGTAGCAGGCGATCGCTCCTTCACCTGGTACTATTGCTAAAAGTCCACCACCAATCCCAGATTTCATCGGTAGACCAATCTTGACGGCAAACTCAGCAGAAGCTTCGTACAGCCCGCAGGTTAACATTACAGCGTTAACAATCCGGCGATGCTGTGATGACAAAGAACTGTTTTCACAAGCTAGAAGTTTTCCCAGTCGGGCTAAGTCTTCAACTGTGCCAGATAAACAGCACATTTGCTCGTATGTGTCAAGCGCTGTTTCACTATTTTCTAGATGTCCTATTTCGACGAGATAATTTGCGATCGCTTGATTAGCTGGAGAACGTGTTAAGCGTACTGAAGCCAGCATTACTTCATCTAACTTTAGCTGACAAACAGCTAATTGATTCAGCCATTGACAGAATAATTGAGTGCGATTGCTTGCATCTTTTCCTGGTAACTTATCAGCAAGGATAATTGCTCCACTATTAATCATCGAATTACGTGGTCGTCCGCGATCGGCAATTAGCTGCTCTAAAGAGTTAAACGGTGCATCTGATGGCTCAACACCAACCCACTGAAAAACCGCTTCTGCTCCTAGATGTTCTAGCAAATAAAGCAGAGAAAACGTCTTAATAACACTCATCAGTGGAAACACACGCTCTATATCCCCAAAATTTATAGTTTGCCCCGATGCACAGCAAATGTGAACTGCAAACCAACCAGGATCAGCCAAAGCTAATAGTGGGATGCGATTGATAACTCGTCCAAGATTTGCCTGAGTTTTAGCTAGTTGTACCCAAGCAAATAAATCAGTAGTAATAAGTTGATCAAGTCCTTTCACAACAGATACAGCCACGTTAAATTACTAAACATAATGCTTACAGCGGTTCTCGTTTACGTGAGTATACCCGTAGGGGCACGGCACTGCCCATTGGTGTCAACTTAAGCAAAAAGGAACCATAGGATGTAATCTAATCACATCTTGATTGATGTGATTAGTGATACATCATGAGTCCAAAACGTCCCGCGCGAAAAGGAAACCCAGACCTGCG
>JAHHHK010000019.1 GCA_019359395.1 Komarekiella atlantica HA4396-MV6 | reverse complement strand
CCGAAAAACTTTATGTTATTCCAAGTCAGAACAAATGCTGAGATACTCAATTAAATTGTTACTCCATTATTTGAAGTATCAAACTGTACCTGCATAAGTTAATTCATCCCTTTATTCAGCAACGCCTGAGTTATGAAGACGGTAAGCAGTTCAAGCAGAATTGGACTCATGCTCTTATCAATTATTTAAGAGACAATATAAATAAGAATTCCACAATTGAAGCAACACAAAATTATTGAGGAGGTTAATATGGCTTTTAGTAGTTACAAAACCATTGGTGAAGTCCTCAAAGCATTTCAGATTTTCTACACAGAAGCTAATTTCATAGGTGAAACCAAGTTTAATATCCCCGACTACTTTCGAGAAGATTTAGAATTTACAATGCGAGAAGGAGCCGTTGACTGTTCTGAGTTTGCTATATGCGAAAACTTGATATCCCCACTTTTAAAGCAAGTTTGGAAGAAATATAGTAGCAAGGTGACTTTGTGGAGTCATTATTCTCTAAATTATGACGAGAAATTATCAGGGTTCCCCGAATATATTTTGGCTAAACGTTCTCCTTTAGGCAAAGTTGTTTTTGATAAGCCATACTTCATTTTAGTAGAAGCAAAGCAAGATAACTTTGAGGCTGGATGGGCGCAATGTCTAGCAGAAATGATTACTGCTCAAAAACTGAACGGTGAATTGTCAATAATTATCTTCGGTATTGTTTCTAATGGTGGAGTATGGCAATTTGCCAAGTTAGAAAGAGAAGCATTTACTAAAAATATTCTACCTTACACAATTTATGAGCTAGATAAACTATTTGCTACTGTAAATTATGTATTTCAACAGTGTGAATTGCAGCTAAATAATTTAGTAGCAGCGGCTTAACACTCCAAAATTTTATCAATAAAATTTAGTTATGCACAAACGATTTGTTAATCACTGCACGATTTATTTAACTTTAATTACCGACGGGCCAATTCTAATCAAATCTGGTAAAGAAGGAGCCGATCCGACTAAGCCTGATATGGAATTTGTAGAAACTTACCATGCTGGTGGACGTTCTATATATTTACCAGGAAGCAGTTTAAAGGGAGCAATCCGCGCCCATGCAGAACGCATTGTTAGAACGGTGGGTAAAGACGGACGCGATCCAAATAACTCGAATTTGCTTTGGGCTAATGATCCTTTAAATGATAAATATGATTATCTTAAAGATAAGGATGGCAAAAACTTACCTGCACCAGATATTTATAAACTCTCTAGTTTTACAGACCAAATGTTTGGCAATACTTCCATTGCTAGCCGAATCAGAATTGAAGATGCATATCCTGATAAATCTCAGCCTCTCAAAATTGAAGAACGTAATGGCGTAGCAATTGATAGAGTGTTTGGTTCTGTAGCAGTTGGCCCTTTTAATTATCAAGTCTGCACGGCTGGAGAATTTAAGACAAAAATTCATCTGAAGAATTTCACTTTGGCACAATTAGGTTTAATTGGTTTAGTGTTGCGAGATTTAGATGATGGCTGGTTTGGTTTAGGTTTTGCTAAATCTCGCGGATTAGGTACTGTGCAGGTGAAATTAAATCAAGCCGTCGTACAATACCCTGGTTGCATTTTGTCGAAAGATAAACGAGAAATTCACGCCCTTGGTAGTCAAAAGCAATGGAATAATACTTTCCTCTTAGGTGCTGGAGAGTTCTTAGAAATTGAAGAAGCAAAATTATATAGTTTCCCTAAACCAGATAGCCAAGATACACCTGTTGCTGCACAAGAAATGGATTTAGGTTTTGGTGTGCAACTTACTTGGCAAGAAGGTACAGTTAATGATTTATTTGAACGAGGCGTTAGGTCTTGGAATGGTCTATTTATGGGGTCAAGATGAATCCTTTTGTTGGTGTTAGCAAAAAACTTTTATCAGTATGTGAATTGCTAGAGTTAATCGCAATCGCAAAATTGACAACTGAACCTAGCTATTACTTCTTACGCTGGACTCATGAAGTTAGTAAATGTTGGGAGATAGCACCCTCAGAAAATAACTTTCCGATGATTGAGGGGCAGATGTTTAATCGAGAGTGTGAACTGAGGTGGAAGCAAAAACGCAAGGATAGTTATGAAGTGTTGCTTTTGAGCGTAGCTGGAGAGTATCCAGATTTTCTCAAAGTAGGTGAAGAATGGCAGACTCAAGACCGAGATGCTCATTTATATTCTTCTACTGAAACCCGTTTTCCTAAAGGTTTTCCCTCTAAAAAATTGGACATCAGTCAGCGCTATTTTATCGATAAAAAAACGGCAAAGACACACTTTGTTGCTCTCACAGTTGGAAAATAAATATGACTGCTAACCGTCCTCAAAGACCTCAGCCACCTAATAGATCAAACCGTCCTAGTGGTGGAGATTCATCGCCTGAACTTGCACCGAAACCTTATGAGTTTGTATCTTTTTCCAAAGATAAACCTAATTTACAGCATCCTGCTGGACATCATCAATATTTGAGCGATCGCATGCATGGTACTCTGTATCTTACCCTAAAAGTGCAGACATCCCTCCATGTCTCCACCGGAGTAGTTGTCATGGGTAGCGATATTGGCAACAACCGCATTCCCTTAATCAAAACAATGGTACAAGGTGTTGACCAAAAGCTATCTATTCAAGGTAGTTCTCTCAAAGGGTGCATTAGGTCTGTGTATGAAGCGATTACTAACAGCACTTTGGCAGTAATTACTTCTAAGTATAAAAGAGATAATAAATATCCCAGTGAGCGTTTACCTTGTAATAATAAGGAAAAACTTTGCCCAGCTAGTAGAGTATTCGGTGCGTTAAATTGGCAAGGCTTGCTTGATTTCAACGATGCTAAATGTGAAAATATGGGCTTTTCTACAGGATTTATGCCTTCGTTATATCGTCCACGCCCAGATGAAAGTAGTGCATACTTTAATCAAGGTAGAGTTGCAGGACGTAAATTTTACTACCACACTATTAGAGCAATTGATAAAGGGCAAAATTATGGTATTCCTGTACAGCAAGCGGGAAGAGAATATATTTTCAAAACTAAATTAAACTTCAATAATTTGCTCCCAGAAGAGTTAGGAACTTTGTTGATTGTCTTAGGACAAGATTCCAAGTATCCCATTGCTTTAAAAGTAGGTGGCGGAAAGCCTATTGGTATGGGAACGATGACAGTAATTGTAGACAAAATTGCCCGTTCGCAAAATCTGCAAAAGCGATATTCTGCCTATCAACTCAATGAATCTGATGAGTTAATAGGAGATACTTTGCAACAGTTTATGCAAACACAAATCCAAGCGGCTTACTCGCGCCTGATTCAGCAACCTCAATTAGATCAACTTATACCAGTGCTGCGCTACCCAAGCGATCGCGAACCCCCATCTGGAATATATTAATTATGACTATAGTTGATTTTATCTCAGAAACCCTAACAGATGCACAGTGGGAAATTGCTCATGCGCTCTCTCAAACTTTGGTAAAAGAAAATATAGATGTCAACGAGTTAGAAAAAACAGTTGCTTACCTCCGTGCATCCGTTCATCAACCAGATGCTAGTTCCAGGTTTTTCAAATATCTGAAAACCCTAGTTAGTAATGGTAGACAAATTAGTCACAGTGATAAAACTCTAGATTCTTACCGCAGTATTGATAAAGCTTGCAGTGATTATCTCAAAAATGTTCAAGATGCCTATACAATACTGCAAATTTTAAGCTGGGTATCTCGTTTGATGCTTTACTACAAAGACGCAGGCCCAATTGGGGAAATTCCAACTTCCAGTACACTTACTTTTGAGTCTCCCCGCCAAGCTGAAATTAGTAAAGTTACTAAAGCCCAAAAGTTTACGGTTGATCAGATATTAGAAGCGACAGTTACCAAAATCAATGGTAACAGGGTCACTTATGAAATTTTGGGAACAATTAAGTTAACAGAGAAGGAACCGAAGAAAGCTAGTTTGCTTAAAGAGGGGCAGACAGTTCAAGTGAAAATCGTATCTCTTAAGGAAGACAACAGCATTAAAAGTGTAAAGTGCCTTACTTAAAAAGTAAAGTTTTTTATTATATGTGTGTTGTGATTTTTAGTGAGCTAATAAGGAGATTGTGAAAATGATTGCCTACTGGCTGCATTTTCGCTCTCCTTTTTCACATACAAAAGGAAAATCCTGTGAAAGAGCGAATCATGAGTGAGCAAAGAGAATAAAAAGTATACTTAGTTACAGGTGTAAAGGTAGCAATTGATAACGAAGATGGTATTTTAATAGCAGGAATACTTTCAGATCGCCCATTTAGTAATAACCAAGAGTCAGCCCAGCGAAAACACACAGGAGGCGATCGCACTGATAAAATTGCTTCTAGTTAGGCAACAAATTTAGCACGGCGAGAGATGGGAGAATCATTGCAAGTAATAGCCCAAGATTTAGAAATGCCTTACGCCACTGTGAAAACTTACGTAAAATTAGCCAGTAGGGCGCTCAAGCAGAATAATATCAATTAATTTTAATCCTAATTGATTTAAGTATTAGTTTAATTGCAACTATGTTGAAAATCCAAAACTTAAATAAGTCTTATAAGCTCAGAAAAGTTCTGCAAAACTTGACTTTGCATATTGATTCAGGAGAAATTTACGGCTTAATCGGTGGAAATGGAGCCGGAAAAACGACGACAATTAATATTATTTGTAATCTCCTCAAAGCTGATAGTGGTAATATTACAATCAATAATCAACCTGTTTCTGATGTAACAAAAAAAATAATTGGTATTGCACCCCAAGAAAACTTACTGTACAAAACTCTAACTTGCGAGGAAAATCTCAAATTCTTTGCTGATATTTATGGATTAAACCGGGAAACAAGCCAGAAACAGATAAAAGCAACTTTGGCGGCTGTAAACTTATTAGATAGGGCAAAAAGTCCAGTAGAAACTCTCAGTGGGGGAATGCAGCGGCGATTGAATATTGCATTAGCTTTGGTACATCAGCCGAAGTTAGTGATTCTTGATGAACCAACTACAGGGTTAGATATTGAGGCGCGATACGAAATTTGGGAGTTGATTCGACAATTAAAAAATCAGGGAATTACAATTTTGCTGACTACACATTTATTAGATGAAGCAGAGCGTTTATGTGACAGAATTGGTATTTTGAAAAGTGGTCGAATTGTGGCTGAGGGTAGTTTAGTACAGTTACGCACCTTGATTCCAGCAACAGAAATTATTGTGGTTAAAACTGCACAGGAAGAAGAAGCGATCGCCTGCGCTAAAAAATATGGTTTAACACCGCGATATTATGGTAATGAGCTGGCTTTTTGGTTATCAGAATCTCTGGAATTAAAAGAAATTATCTCCCGTTTTGATGGGATAAAAATTGATTCCATTGCACGTCAGCAAGTGAGGTTGGAGCATATTTATGTGGAAGTAACACAACAAGATTAGAACATTTCAAAATTTCCACTCTGGCAGCGGTATCACTTATACGCCATCATATCTGCAATCTTAATTGCTTCCTTGTGTAACAGTCAAAATCTTACAGTGGGTTTTTACGAATAGACCACAGTAGGGTGAGCATTGTAATACCCACCCTGCTAAATATATTTTTACCGATTTAATTGGTATTTTCTTGGTATTATTGATTTTACCAAAAGTCAATTTTATGACAGAAATCTCTGTCAGCGCGTTTTTCCTATGAATAGAAGACAAATTTTTGCCTTTGTTGGTGTAGCAGTTGCTAGCTTGCTCTTAGCAATTGGCTTACCGTTGGTTACTCCCTCACCTGTGATAGCACAGTCAAATACCAGCCTACTCGTGTCTGCTGCCGCTAGCATGAAAGATGCACTGGAAGAAATTAAGCCTATTTACCAACAAAGTCAGCCTAATGTCAATATTAGTTACAATTTTGGGGCTTCTGGAGCCTTGCAGCAACAGATTGAACAGGGTGCGCCAGCGGATATCTTTATCTCTGCGGCCAAAAAACAAGTGGATGCCTTAGAACAAAAAGGACTTTTGGTTCCGGGTACTCGTGCAAACCTGGCAAATAACCGTCTGGTCTTGATTGTACCTAATGATGTTATGGGCATCAGCAGCTTTTACAATCTTACAGATACCAAGATTAAAAAAATTGCGATCGGCGAACCTAGAAGTGTCCCTGCTGGGCAATATACGGAGCAAGTCTTAAAGAAGTTGGGCATTTTTGAGAAGGTCAAGCCCAAATTTGTCTTTGTTAACAATGTGCGTCAAGTTTTGGCAGCAGTGGAAAGTGGTAATGCCCAAGCAGGTTTGGTTTACGCAACTGATGCCAAAATTTCTAACAAGGTAAAAATTGTAGTCGCTGCTGATGACAAATTTCACTCCCCGATTGTCTATCCAATGGCAGTGCTCAAAAGCAGTAAAAATGTTGATGCTGCCAAGGAGTTTGTCCAGTTTTTATCTAGCAGTCAAGCCAAAATTGTACTCAAAAAATACGGGTTTATTGTACGTTAATAGCTAACCATAAACAGAAGGGAAAAAAGTTAAAGAGAAAACGGAAAAAGCACCAAAATCTAGGGCGAAAATGTATGCAGTTATACAATAAATTAAAAATAGCTGTTATATGCTAGCAAAGCCCTTTACTTTTACACTTTTGGCAAAACTTTACTGCCAAAAAAGCACCAGAGCGATAGGGAATTATTTGTGCTCAAGTGCGATTGATGCCCATCAAACGCAATGCTTGTAGAATAGCATAGGTGACTTCCTACGCCCTGCTTATTTAATTATTATGAATTTATCCGCGGATGAATGAAGTTTCTGAAGCTTCATTTGAAAGGTTGCCTTGTTCCTAAATTTTATCTGACATTTAATTATATTTACTATTTACAACAGACGCCAAACAAATTTCCATTAATTTCGATAGGAGATGTCCGATCGCTGCATCCACTATTAAAATCAATTTGCTGGGGTACTCAGCTAAATTAAAATTGTGGAGTTTTGTTACTCTGTGCTTACTACTTCTGTGTTGCCGACTATCAACGCCCTGAAACAAGCTACCAGTGCTGCTTGGATCGAACAAGCGATCGCAAACTTAGACATCATCTTACTCGACCACTCCCACTGTGAACGCAAGGCAGCTGGTGTAGCTTTGAACTTCATGTTTCGTTACCCTTCCAATACTAGAATGGTTCGGGAGTTAACAGCGATCGCTCGTGAGGAACTAGAACACTTTGAACTAGTTAATCAATGGCTAGAACGCCGGAATATTCCCCTGGCTCCCCTACCGCCACCTCCCTACGGTGCGGGTTTGAAAGCTGCTGTACGCCCCAAAGAACCCGATAGATTTTTGGATTCCCTACTAGTTACTGGCTTAATAGAGGCTCGCAGTCACGAACGCTTGGGATTATTAGCTAATCACTGTCCTGAGCCAGAGTTAGCAAAATTTTATCGTGGTTTAATGGCATCTGAAGCGCGACACTACGGTATATACTGGGTTTTAGCTGCTACTTACTTTAACCGTGAGATTGTCATGCAACGGCTCGATGAATTGGCAATTATCGAAAGTGAGTTGCTAGCAACTTTGCACCCAGAACCTAGAATTCATAGTTAGTAGACTAACGTAACAGATATGAAGCTTCAGTTATCACACCTGAGACTGCTTGTAGCCAACTACAAAGATTCTTTTCTGTTTTACCGCGATTTGCTGAGATTTGATGTCGATTGGGGCGATGAAAATAGTGGGTACGCTGAGTTTAATACCGGATATGTCAAGCTGGGTTTATTTAAAAAGGAATTAATGGCCCAAGTCGTCCCCAGTGTTGAACAGCCTTCGTATGTAGCCAATCGAGACAAAATTGCTTTGATTTTCGCAGTAGATAACGTCGATGAAGTCTATCAACAAGTCAAAGATCATGATGCGATCGTGGTGACTCCACCTCAAGATCGTCCAGATTGGGGAATCCGCACGGCTCATTTTCGCGATCCTGATGGTAATCTGATCGAAATTTACAACAATTTAGGCATCGTAAATTAGAATTCTGCTAGCAATTATCTAATGGCTAAACTACTCATTGGGTTAGATTCCTGATTTCTTGAAGAAGTCGGGAATCTTGCTATTCAAGCTAACTTAACCAAGTTAACAAAATTCAGATGATGATCACTGGGATTAATCACATTAATTTATCTGTTAAAGACCTAGATGAATCTTTCCAGTTTTACAAAGAAGTTTTAGGATTTCAACCTATAGCAAAGTGGAAAAAAGGCGCTTATTTTCTAGCAGGTAATTTGTGGTTTTGTATTTTTCAGGATGATAACACCAGAGAATCTCAATTAAAAGAGTATACTCACATCGCTTTTAGCGTTTCTGAACAAAATTTTGAAAAAATCAGTGAACGTATTAGAAAATTCTCAGCTAAAATTTGGCAGGAAAACAGCAGTGAAGGTGCATCTTTCTACTTTACAGATCCCAACCATCACAAACTAGAGATTCACGCCTCAGATTTAGCAACACGAATTAAGATAACAAAAGAACATCCCTATGAGGGGATGGTATTTTTTGTTTAGCGTTTCCGAAGCTATAGTAATTAAAATGAAAAATCATTATCAAGATTTTTTAATTCGTAATTGGGAAGAAAGCGATCGCACCAGAGCCGCTGAAGTCATCAGTTATGTACTATCAGAATATGGTCTAGATTGGGAACCCAACGGCGCAGACCGAGATGTAGTGCAAGTGGAGGAATATTACTTAGCAACTGGTGGCGAGTTTTGGGTAATTGAACACCAAAGCCAGCTAGTAGGTACTGGGGCATACTACCCTATACATCGTGGCGAAGAAGCTGTAGAGATACGCAAAATGTATCTTTTATCAAGCGTAAGAGGTTTAGGATTGGGGAAATATTTGTTACAACAGCTAGAAGCAGCGATCAAAGAGCGTGGTTTTCAGCAAATTTGGATTGAAACTGCCAGCGTGATGGTAGAAGCAGTCAAACTGTATGAAAGCAATGGATACAACCTGACAACAGGTATAGAAACAACACGCTGCGATCGCGTTTATTTTAAGTCAATACACTCAGGTCATTAGTCATTAATTCTTCGACAAATGACAAGTGACCAATGACCAATGACAAATGACAAATGCACACTTGGACTAAAAATCTTACAGGCTTACTCAATCTTTTTCTTCAATCCCATTGCTCTCTGTGCCAACGCGCAACTTCCCAAGAATTTTGTCAAAACTGTACCAAACAACTGCAAAACTGTCACCACAAAAACCCTAGTTATTTGTGGCGAGAGCCAATACCAGTATTTGGTTGGGGAATGTACGGCGGTTCTCTTAAAAGAGCGATCGCCGTAATGAAATACGAAAACCAGCCCCAAATTGCTCGTCCTCTGGGTCAATGGTTAGCGGAAGCATGGTTATTAAATTTATCAAAAAGCTATCAACGACCTGTGGTAGTTCCCATCCCACTCCACGCCACCAAGCAAAAGCAACGTAACTACAATCAGGCTGCATTAATAGCACAAAGTTTCTGTCAAACAACTGGGTTAAAATTGAAACTAAATTATTTAGTAAGGGTGCGAGAGACTGAAGCACAGTTTGGTTTATCGGCGTCTGAACGAGAAAAAAACTTGGTTGAAGCTTTTGCTGTTGGGCAAGAATTTCGTCACCTCTCAGGTGTACCAGTGCTGTTAGTGGATGACATTTACACAACTGGTGCTACTGCTAGGTCTGCTGTGCAAACACTTCGTCAGCGTGGAATTGTAGTCTTAGGTTTAGCAGCTGTAGCTACTGCCGTAAAAGACAGAGAAATCAAGAATTCCTAGGCAAATTATGCCTAAGAACTCTATAATCGACCAAATTACTTGTTTGTGTGTAAATATTGCTTGAAATTTATGAATAAAGGTTTTACGGCGGGTTTGAGTAAAGTCATCATCGTTCCTGCCACCTTATTGGCAATAAGTATAAATGCAAGAGCGGCTGTTGCTCAAAATAAGTTGTATAGTCCAATCCCATTAATTAATACTGCTGAACTTTCCGATACACTCTCTGACAAAGATATACCCACAGGTCAAGGTGGGTTTGCCCGTGATTACATAGTAAAGTTGGAAAAGGGCGACAATCTAGCGGTTGATCTATCATCTGAGAGCTTTGATAGCATCATCACACTGCTAGCACCTGATGGCTCGACACTAGCAGAAAATGATGACGGCCCCGATGGTAGTAGCAATTCCCTGCTGTTTACCCGAATCAACGAGACAGGGACGTATATCGTTCGCGTTCGGTCTTTTGGAGAAACTGGGGTTGGGATTTTTAAACTCAAGGTGACAAAGTTGCAACCGATTAAATAGGGTAAAGAGTAGAGACGCGATTCATCGCGTCTGTACAAGGGTAAAGAGTAGAGACGCGATTCATCGCGTCTGTACAAGGGTCAAGGATCAAACCAATTCGCAATGGGCTACGTCTCCCAATCCCCATTGCCCCTTATCCCCAGAGGGGGCCCCGAGTTCCCCAGTCCCCATTTATTAAAATGTGGTCATTACGCAGAGAAATAAGGCTTCAGTCCACTCAACGACTGCACCGTAGGTATCTCCAGTATGTCCACCTAATTTGTGATTAAACCATGCACCAGTGAGAGTGGCGATCGCACTCCCTGCAAAAATCATGCTTAGCGCCAAAAATAGGCGCTTTTTATCTATTAACAAAAATAAACTACTCAAACCTATTAGTAATAACAGTCCCGGTAACACATCTTTGTAAGAACAAATAGCTTGTTTGTGAAACGCACCTTTGCCAGTTGGTTTGAGATAAGGATAGCGGGCGATCGCCAATTGTTGTCCCCAGCGTCCCCACCCGCAAGCAGCCATCAACACCAGCCAACGGTTTTCTGGCATATCTGTTAAGGCTGTTGTTTTTAGTAGTAGTATGGCGATCGCTGCCATTGCCCCAAATGCACCTGTGGCACTATCTGCCATCACCTCCAGGCGTCTGTCTGCGCCCACTGCTAACCCATCGGCAGTATCCATTGCCCCATCCAAGTGCAGCCCTCCAGTAATGGCAACCCAAACACCCACTACCAAGGCGCTACGAGTTAATACTGGCATACCTAGATAATTCATTCCCGCATCCAATAACCCTAAAATTCCCCCAATCAGCAGCCCTACACACGGAGCAAAACGCGCCACTGCTCGAAAGTCCAAGTCATGCAAATTTGGCAATGGAATAGCAGTATAAAATAAAATACTAGCTGCCAGCTTTAACAGTAGTTTTTTGCACCACTGTTGCTGTTTAGTCATAATTAGCATCCCTGTAATACTGAGTAGCACAGATGTTAAGTAATACCAATTTTAAAAAAGAATGTGACAGATAGACCATGTAGAGACGTTGCAATGCAACGTCTCTACCAAAGGATTTGTTGCAATCATTAATTGAATTGCTATAAGCGTTAAAGGGAAATGGAAAATAGAAAATTCTACGCCTTTCCCCTTTAACCCAAAGATATTGGGTAATTACCACATACTTCAGTTAAAGCTTTAAATAAGATTTACTTGTATTAGAGATTCTTTCTCAAAATTTTGTTATGCTGTTCTCAGTGATATCTAAAAATTTTTGAGTATAAATTTTTACAAAATGTAAATAACTCAAAAAACCACAATTCCATCAGTGATCTTTTTGTTCTATATTCTTTAACTAAGAACTTGCTCAGGCTGTTAGACGATCGCCCTACAAAATTGATATTTTTTTAGATGTAGGGATTCAACAAGCTGTTCAATTGATTGTTTAGCTGTGTTGTCGCGCTCCTTTGCTCAATTGCTATTTCCTTATGAGTCACCATCTACCCGACACCAGGATACCAGCTCCGTGCATCGTTAACACGGGCATCATTGTAAATAAGCTCGACATGCGGCGGTTGCTAGCTGATTTAGGTCGAGTCCACTACATCTACACCCACGGAGATAAGCTACTGAGCGAGGGTGAAGGGGATGTGATGGAAGTTTTTGCTAATCCGCAAAGGTCTACCCTAGTCGCTAACAATGCACTTTATCTGAATGTTTTTAGTTTTGATTATCTGGAACTCAAACAATCCCCGCAACAACAAACCTACCTTGATTTGATGCAAGAAGGCGTGTGTCTGCGGCTGATTCCTCACTCTACCCCCTTGCAAGAGCGACGAGACAGGAGCTTGAATGTCAGCGCCATAGAGGCAATGATGGAGCAAGTGCTCTCAGCTCGATGGGATGCAGAAATTGACGACGACTGTTCTGATTCTTTCTAAATAGCGACTGATAGAGCATATACTTTGAAAGTTGGTAAGAAGTTAGTAGTGAGTACTTAAGTGTTCACTATGAGGCAATTACCAGTTTTTATGTTTGTCCGTAATTTAGCGAAATAGCATTAATTTTGCCTTGAGTGCCAATTTTTCTTTTCAACGTCTTGCTCAATGTAGCCAGACAAAAGCCAGAGCAGGAGTGTTTTTCACTCCTCACGGTCTTGTAGAAACTCCTAGATTTATGCCAGTGGGGACACTGGCGAATGTCAAAACTATCACCCCATCTCAGTTACGGGAAACTGGGGCGCAGATGATCTTGTCCAATACCTATCATCTGCATCTGCAACCAGGGGAAGCAATTGTAGCTGGGGGTGGTGGACTGCACAAATTTATGGGTTGGAATGGGCCGATGCTCACAGATTCCGGTGGGTTTCAGGTCTTCAGCTTGAGCGAAATGCGGAAAATTTCTGAAGAAGGTGTAACGTTCCGCTCACCCCATGATGGACAAATTATTAACTTGACACCAGAGCGCTCCATCGAGATTCAGAATACTTTAGGAGCTGATGTAATCATGGCATTTGATGAGTGTCCACCCTATCCAGCTAGTCGTCAAGAGGTAGTAACCGCAACTGAGCGCACTTACCGCTGGCTAGAACGCTGCATAGTGGCTCATCAAAACAGTAGTGAACAGGCATTGTTTGGGATTGTGCAAGGAGGCGTTTATTTAGATTTGCGCTGCCGTGCGGCTGAAGCCTTGGCTAAGTTGGATTTGCCTGGTTATGCCATTGGTGGCGTGAGTGTGGGAGAACCGCCAGAATTGATGGCTCAGATTGTGCAAGTCACAGCACCGCTTCTACCACCCGAAAAGCCGCGTTATTTGATGGGTGTAGGTACTTATCGAGAAATGGCGATCGCGATCGCATCTGGTATAGATTTATTTGATTGCGTCATTCCTACTCGTTGGGCTAGACATGGCACAGCAATAGTCCAGGGCGATCGCTGGAACTTAAAAAATGCTAAGTTTCGTGAAGATTTTACGCCATTAGATGAAACTTGTCCCTGTTATACTTGTCAAAATTTTAGCCGTGCTTACATATCTCATTTAGTGCGATCGCAAGAAATCTTAGCTTACACATTGTTGAGTATTCACAACATCACCGAACTAATTCGCTTCACCCAAAAGATCCGCGAAGCAATCTTAGGCGATCGTTTTATTGCAGAATTTGGACACTGGCTGAGTGAAGCAGAGGGGCAGGGGGAGAGAATAATTAATGACAAATGACTAATGTCCAAACCATGTTAAGATATTTCTCAATTATGAAAGCTGTGTTGGATAGGTGGATTTAAACGAACATGGAAGCAGCACTTTTATTAGCAAAATTGCCTGAAGCTTACCAAATCTTCGACCCCTTGGTGGACGTTCTCCCAGTCATTCCCGTATTCTTTTTGTTGCTTGCATTCGTTTGGCAAGCAGCCGTAGGGTTTAGGTAAGTTAATCTATTACCAATTTTTGGGACAGGTTATGTAGCCTGTCCTATTTTTTTGTGGCATACTTTTTAAAAGTTTATATTTATTAATATTTTGCAATGAATTAACATAGTTAAGTAAGATGTGAATCAAGCAATGTTAATACAAAGTCTTGAAAGCTAAGCTTACATAACCAGTCAAGAGGAATCGCGTATGGGTAATATCAAATTTGTTAAAGAAAATAAAGAAGTAATAGCAGCGGATGGTGCTAATCTGCGGCTCAAAGCAATGCAAAATGACATTGATATTTATACCTTGATTGGCAAAATGACGAATTGCGGTGGCTACGGTCAGTGTGGCACTTGCATTGTCGAGATAGTCGAAGGACTAGAAAATCTTTCTCCCCGCACAGATGTAGAAAACCGGAAATTCAAGAAAAAGCCAGAAAATTACCGCCTTGCCTGTCAAACTTTAGTTAACGGTTCCGTTAGTGTAGTCACGAAGCCTTAAGTTTTACAGAGCATCTGTAGTTAGTGTTTGAGGAAGTAGAAAATTTGGGCTTAACTCTGGCATTGATGATGCTATCCTAAAGTTGTTGACTGGAAATCAAAGAGAGGCTTTCTTGCCATGCAAGTTAATGACCTAGGGTTCGTAGCGAGCATTTTGTTCGTACTTGTTCCCGCTGTGTTTTTACTAATTCTGTACATCCAAACAGCTAGCCGCGAAGGTGGAAAAGATAGTTAATAGTTTGTGTATAAAATAAAAAGCCTCTACACCAATGGTGCAGGGGTTTTTGTTTATTAACCGCTAAATATATTTTGACCTTAAAAGGATGTTTTAAAAGTCAGATAATAGTAAATACAGACTCAAATATCCTGCTCGTCATTAAATTTAATCATTGTTTGTATGATTTCACTGTCTGATAATCTAAAAAATAAACTATCCCAACCCTTAAAAATTGGCTCATTCGAGGTAAAAAGCCGAGTTCTCCAATCGCCTTTATCTGGGGTTACAGATATGGTGTTCCGTCGGCTTGTGCGTCGCTATGCACCAGATTCGATGATGTATACAGAAATGGTAAATGCTACAGGGTTGCACTATGTCAAGCAGTTACCCAAAATTATGGAGGTAGACCCCAACGAACGTCCAATTAGTATTCAGTTATTTGATTGTCGTCCAGATTTCCTAGCTGAAGCAGCTATAAAAGCGGTTGCGGAAGGCGCTGATACTGTTGATATCAATATGGGATGTCCGGTAAATAAAATTACTAAAAATGGTGGTGGTTCTTCGTTGTTACGACAACCAGAAGTAGCCGAGACTATTGTGCGAGAAGTAGTAAAAGCTGTTGATGTTCCAGTAACAGTAAAAACCCGTATTGGCTGGAATGACAAGGAAATCACGATTCTCGATTTTGCCAAACGCATGGAGGATGCAGGAGCAAAAATGATTACGGTGCATGGACGCACCCGCGCTCAAGGGTACAATGGCAATGCTCGTTGGGAATGGATTACTCGCGTTAAAGAAGTGCTTTCTATCCCAGTGATTGGTAATGGGGATATTTTCACTGTTGAGGCGGCGGTAAAATGCTTAGAGCAAACTGGCGCTGATGGCGTAATGTGTTCTCGTGGGACTTTAGGTTATCCGTTTTTGGTGGGAGAAATTGATCATTTCCTGAAAACTGGGGAAATATTACCGCCACCAACCCCAATTCAGCGCTTGGAATGTGCTAGAGAACATTTACAAGCGTTGTGGGAATATAAAGGCGATCGCGGTGTCCGTCAAGCCCGCAAACATATGACATGGTATGCTAAAGGCTTCGTTGGTGCTGCTGATTTACGTGGACAGCTAAGTTTGGTGGAAACAGTAGATCAGGGTTTGCAGTTGATTGATCGAGCGATCGCACAACTAGTTAATGGTTATGAGCTAGAAGAAGAGATAGAATCTAACCTAGCGTTGGTATAAGAAAGATTTTAGAGTTTTACGCCAAGACTTAGAGGATGTCTGAGAAGTCAAAATTGTCATGCTGGAAGCGATAGCGTAATGTACCCCTACGCAAAAGCCAAGCTACGCGAAGCGTCTCGTAGAGAAGCATCTCAGAAATTAACGGACAATAGAGATTCTTCCTTCCGCTCTGCTCCAGTCAGAATGACAAAATATACCATTACCTAGCTTTTCAGACATCCTCTTAGCACTGGGTAGCGTGATTGTGCCTAAACCAGTGCGCTGAAATATTCAAGTTTCTATGTCACAGTAGAGCAAGAGCGTTGGGTTTTCAAATTCAATCCTTCTCAACGTTTGCGTCAATTAGCAATGCTGGTTGTCTACTTATAAGCTTTAACAGTAATAGACCTCTTGCATAAATGCTTAAATTGTCATGTTGAGCGGAGCGAAACATCTCGGAGATTCTTTCCTGCGGAACCAAGGCGTAGCTTGGCTTTTGCGTAGGGGTACACTCCACTACGTTCTGGTCAGAATGACACTCATAATTTTCGGACTTTTGCAAGAGGTCTAATGAGTTAAAAAGTCTATGCCAACAAAAGCTGTTCTGGCAAGTCTTGTTTCTCTCACATTTGAAATTATTTTGACAAACCCGATTTTAAATGGCTGCAAGTACATTCGATAGTAACTGTAACTGCTTCATAGCTTTTTTATCACTTTGAGAGAACCCAATCGCTCTCAAGCCTTTTGGAGCTTTAATTTCTAGGTTTTGGCTATAAATTTTAGTTTCTATCAGGAAATCAAGGCTCAAAGCTTGATTCTATCTAAGGTTGAAAATTTCGCTTCAATTATTGTTTTCCGCAATTGACAAAACAGGGTTATTTCGATGTAGGAGATCAAGAATGGCTAAGATGTCACTAGTGATCGGAGTCAGCGATTACGAACCTGGTTTGACCCCCCTGCCTGGATCTGCCAGAGACGTAGAGGCAATGCAGCGAGTATTACAGCAGCCCGACGTGGGTGGCTTTGATGAAGTTAAAATGTTGTTAAATCCTACGCCTCAAGAGATGCAGGAAGCGATTGAAACCTTGTTTTCGGGTCGCAAGAAAGACGATCTAGTACTGCTGTTTTTCTCTGGTCATGGTGTTAAAGACGACAACGGTAAGCTACACCTAGCTACTCGCATTACTCGTAAAACCCCACAGGGAGAACTGATTCGAGCAACAGCAGTTCCAGCTAGTTTTGTACAAGACATTATGAGCAATAGTCGCTCTAAGCGACAAGTTGTAATTCTAGATTGTTGCTTTAGTGGAGCATTTGCTGAAGGTTGGTTAGCTAAGGATGACGGTTCTGTAGATGTTAAAAGCCAACTGGGAGGAGAAGGACGGGCTGTCCTTACGTCTTCGACTTCCACCCAGTATTCCTTCGAGCAGGAGGGATCAGACCTTTCGACTTACACTCGTTATCTAGTTGAGGGAATTGCAACTGGAGCAGCAGATCTCGATAGCGATGGTGTAGTTTCAATTGATGAGTTGCATGAGTATGCCAAAGCGAAAGTTCAAGAAGCTGCGCCAGCAATGAAACCAGAAATTTATGCCGTTAAAGAAGGCTACAAGATCCGTCTTTTTCAAGCACCCATCGAAGATCCAAAGCTAAGGTATCGCAAAGAAGTTGAGCATTTTGCCATTCGTGGCATGATTTCTGTCGTAGGGCGTAATACCTTAGATGCCCTACGAGATGGGCTGGGACTGCTACCTGAAGTTGCTGCGGCAATTGAAGAAGAGGTGCTTAAACCTTACCAGGAGTACCAGAAAAGATTGCAGCGCTATGAGCAAGTTTTAGTTGAGGCGATTGGGCGTGAGCATTCTCTCAGCAGCCACACTCAAAACGAGTTAAAACACTTACAACGAGTTTTACAACTCAGAGATGAAGACATTGCTCTAATTGAAGCTCACATTACTTCCCAGAAAAAACCAATCCAACCTTCAAGTGAACCACAGGAAGTGATTCCGGCTCAAACTTCCTTCCGTAGCGAAGATGTGACATCTGTCAACCCGTCAAACAAAGCCCTAGCTGCAAGCCCAGTTGAAATTCCTACGCCATCTAGAATTAGACCTTCAAGAATGCAGGTTTATGTTACTTTTCTGAGAAACCCCAGACTTCTGATTGGGGCAAGCATTGCTACTTTTCTAGCTTTAGTAGCTTATTTGGGGGTAACATTATCTCGCAATCAACCAATTGAATCACCTACATCAATTGCCAGTTCTACTTCATCTAACTCAGCCAAGATTAGTTCATTGAACTTGTATAATCAGGCGTTCAACAAACAAAACCAAGGAAATAACCAGGGGGCGATCGCAGATTACACTCAAGCAATTCAAATTAACAAAAACTGGGGGACAGACAATCCTGAGACTAACTACTATGGTAATGCCTCTGCCTACTTCAATAGAGGTTTTATTCACTATTCGTTGGGCGAATTTCGACCTGCTTTTGAAGATTTCAAGCAGGCAATCAATCTTAAGTCTGACCTAGCTATTGCTTACTACTACCGGGGACTTGCCCGCTACTTCTCAGATGCCGATCGCAAAGGAGCGCTCAGGGATTTAATGCAGGGAATTGCTATCAACAAGAACTGGGGAGCTGTTAATCCTGCGGCCAACTATTTTGGTAAAGCCTCTGCCCACTTCAGCTTGGGAGATCTCAACTCTGAACTAGGCAATAGACCGGAAGCCATCAAAAATTACCAGGATGCAATCTCTCTGTTTCAAAAAAAGGGAGAGATATTCAGTGCTCAAAAAGCGCAGGACAGAATTAAGGAACTCCAGCAGCAGTAAGTAATATCGTATCCGGTGAAAGACTTACCATTAAGACCGCAGGGAAGCAGGGGGGAAAGAGGATTTTCCAGTTTTGCATAGATGCGGGAATTATAACTAATTAAGCGGACATGATATGAGACTAAAATAAACCACAGCGAAAAGTTTGCGCGTCCGGGTTTCCCGGCGCAAAACTTTTCAAGACAGCGAAAAGTAAGCGAAGCTCCGGGTAACAGGAGCGCAAAACTTTTCAAGACAGATAAACATCGATGAACACCGATATTTATCGGTGTTCATCGGTGTACCCTGCGGGAAGCCGCTGCGCGTCTACATCGGTGGTTCGATTTAACAAATCTCGACTTATGCAAGAGGTCTAATCTAAAAAATGCCGAGTAAATCTATGTAAAAATCGCAAATTCTACGTCAAATCTTTTTTAGGGACGACGGCGCAAATATCCTTCCGCTTCTAATTTTTGCAAAGCTCTTTTAGCCGCTGCTATTCCATACTTTTGACCAATTTCTGTTGATTCTTGCGAAATTTGAGGAAGAACACTAATTGTTTTTTTGCCTAAAGGTGTTTCGTAAAATGCAATCATTTGTTTTATTTCTTCATTAGTGAAATATTTCGCATATACAGGAATCAATTCATTTATCATCTCATTTGGCTTGAGTTCTGCCAAAAAAGTATCCCAAGCTTTTTGAGGTACTTGAGGATATTGAGGCTTCAAGCTATCTACTAATTGAAGCATTATTTGCCGGGAAAGATTTTCTGCACCAGTTATCTTGAGTAATTGTCTGATATTATTATTTTTTTCTATTGCTTGAGTATTAGTAGTGGGTGCGGTTGGATTCTTTGGAGTTTGAGCAAAAGCAACTCCATTAAAAATAGTTACTATTGAAAGTACTACTGCTGGGACTAAAAGCTTTATTTTCATGTATTTTGAACCTATTAATATTACTCATTCTTTCACTACCTTTAACGAACGTAGGCTAGGATCTGCACAACCGCTGATAAATCCTCCCATCGCCTGGATTTGTTGCAGGTAGTCAAGAACAGGTTTGGTAATGATTTCTCCTGGCATTAAAACGGGAATTCCTGGAGGATAGGGACAGACCGTTTCAGTACAGATGCGATCGCTTGTTTTTGCCAAAGGTAATGTTTCACTAACAGCAAAAAAAGCTTCACGGGGAGAAAAATGCCAAGAATATCCCATCGTACTTACAAGATTTTGGCAAATCGGGGTTCTTAAAGTCAAGTTTTGGCAATACTCTTGAGCAAGAGTGGTGAAACCTTGCACTAATTGCTCAATATCGGCATGAGTGTTACCCAAACTGATGATAAAAGTGAGATGTTGCATTGATGAGAATTCAGCGGTAACATCCAACTTTTCATCAAGAATTTCATCTGCCTCAAATCCACTTAAACCTAAATTAGAAACTGTGACAGTTAGTCGCGTTTGATCTAAAGTTATAAAACCAGATGACCTGACTCCCTCTTTACAAACAAGGGGAGTAGATAATCCAGGAATTTGGCTAATTCTGGTTCTAGCTTCTTGTGCAAGTTGCAAGGTGCGAGACATCAGCATGTTTCCGTGCAGTGCCATTTGCTGACGTGCTGCATCCAGAGAAGCTAAAAGTAAATAACTAGGACTAGTAGATTGTACGAGTTGCAAAGCTTTACTGATGCGATCGCTATCTATCCTATGACCTTGGATATGCAACATTGATGCTTGTGTCAAAGCACCAAGTACCTTGTGAATGGATTGTACAGTTAAATCAGCGCCACAGGCTAAAGCTGAAGTGGGTAATTCTGGATGAAAAGCAAAGTGTGCGCCGTGGGCCTCGTCTACGAGTAAAGGGATATTGTATTGATGAGTAATGTGAGCGATCGCGCTCAAATCGCCGCAAACACCGTAATATGTTGGGTAAACTGCGAAAACAGCCTTGGCATCAGGATGTTGTTGAAGCGCAGATTTTACAGCACTAGGCGTAATGCTGTGGGCAATATCTAAAACTGGATCATATTCAGGATTAACAAAAATTGGGATAGCACCAGAGAGAATTAAACCGGCGATCGCAGAAGAATGCACATTGCGAGGCAGAATGATTTTATCGCCCGCGCCACAGGTAGCGAGAATTGCCGCTTCCACTCCACAGGTAGAACCATTAACTAAAAACCATGTTTGTGAAGCGCCAAAAGCCTCAGCCGCTAGTTGTTGCGATTCCTGGATAACGCCCTGGGGTGCAAACAGATTATCTAAATCTGCTAATTCGGTTAAATCAGAACGAAACACAGCTTTACCCAGTAAATCAGCTAATGGTTGAGAAATGCCCTTGCCTTGCTTATGTCCTGGGGTGTAAAAAGGAGCGTGGGGACGTGCTGCATTAGCTTTTAAAGCGTTTAATAAAGGTGTTTGATTTTGATTCATTAGTCTCCCACAAAAGTCGGCGTTTTGGAGATTAAACCACAGATGTACACAGCGAAAAGTTTGCGCGTCTGGGTTTCCCGGCGCAAAACTTTTCAAGACAGCGAAAAGTTCTGCGGGAGGGTTTCCCTCCACAGGAAACTTTTCAAGACAGATAAACACCGATGATTTATTTATTCGGATTTTCGAGAAACGAACCGCATCGCTTTTGACGGCAGGATGTACTCATCTGCCAGTCAAACTTAACATTACCTTAATCCTTGCTTGAACCTAGGTTGGTAGGTTCCTTTTGTTTAGTTGAGCAAGCTGGAGACAAGTTCAAACAAGCCACTAAAACTAACGCTCCTGAATGCCAACAGTATTGACATCAAAAGTAAGAGTGAACATGGAACTTAAAAATTGCGGTCTGTTATCCAATCATTGCAGACGGCGGAGTTTTTTGCTGGGTGCAGCGTTCTTAACCGGGTTAGCGGTTACTAGCCAAGGACTTCCAGCATTGGCAAAATCGAGGTTTTCTGACTATCCGTTCAGTCTTGGTGTTGCCTCTGGTGATCCTTTGCCAGATGGTGTTGTATTATGGACACGACTGGCTCCCGCTCCACTTTTTGGCGGTGGAATGCCACTCAGAAATATTGTAGTGCAATGGCAAATTGCGCTTGATGAGAACATGAAAAAAGTCGTACAACGCGGGAAAACGCTAGCGACTCCAGAATTAGCCCACTCGGTACACGTTGATGTACGTGGGCTAGAGCCTGACCGATGGTATTGGTATCAGTTTAAAGTAGGTAATGAAGTTAGCCCCATCGGGCGAACTCGTACAGCTAGCGCATTCCATAGTTCCATCAGACAACTAAACTTTGCCTTTGTTTCTTGCCAAGACTGGCAAAACGGCTACTACACAGCCTATCGGCATTTAATTGATGAGGAACTTGATTTAGTTGTTCATCTTGGGGACTACATTTACGAGTACGGGCCGCAATCGGGTGGGCCACGCCAACATAACAGCCCAGAAATAGTCACCCTTGCTGATTATCGTAACCGCCACGCTTTGTATAAGACTGACCCGAATTTACAAGCTGCTCATGCAGCTTTTCCCTGGATAGTCACTTGGGACGATCACGAAGTTGACAACAACTATGCAAACTTGATTCCCGAAGATGACCAAAGCCGGCAAGCATTTGTGGCGCGGCGAGCTAATGCTTACCAAGCTTACTACGAACACATGCCACTACGTCAATCTTCGCTGCCCCAAGGAGCAAACATGCAGTTGTATCGACGGTTTACTTATGGTGATTTAGCTGAGTTCAGCGTGCTAGATACCCGCCAGTATCGCACCGATCAACCTTGTGATGACGGACTCAAGCCCCTTTGTGGCCAAGCCTTTGATATAAATGCTACTATGACAGGCTCAGAGCAAGAGCAGTGGCTATTTAAAGGGTTAGATAAGTCGCGATCGCGTTGGAATGTGATTGCTCAACAGACCATGTTAGCTGAATACGATTTTAGTGCTAGCCCAGACATCGGTGTGTTCAACGTAGATCAGTGGGACGGTTACGTAGCTGCGCGTAATCGCCTCCTGAGTTTCCTGAACCAACGACAACCATCAAACCCTGTGGTCATTACTGGAGACATCCACTCTAGTTGGGTACACGACCTCAAGGTTGATTTTAGCAAACCAACCTCAGCAACAGTCGGCACAGAGTTCGTGGGAACCTCAATTTCCTCTGACTTTCCGGCCCAGTTCATCCCCCCAGTTGAAGCTGCTCTGAGCGACAATCCCCACACCAAGTTTTTCGATGGTGCATTTCGGGGTTATGTCCGCTGTCACCTCACCACAGAACGCTGGCAAAGCGACTACCGTGTTGTATCCAGTATTACTGACTCAAATGCTTCTATCAGAACTCTAGCTTCGTTTGCAGTCCAAAACGGGCAACCGGGTGCATATCGAATGTAACCAACTGTTCTTGAGTAGGGGACGAAGGGGACGAAGGGGAGGGAAGAAAAGTGATTTTGAGCAAGAATTTCGTGAAATGGTATGAGAATGATAAAATTCCCCAGCGTGCAGCTATCTATTGCCATATGGGACTCATATTTGATTTTTGAAAAA
This sequence comes from Komarekiella atlantica HA4396-MV6, assembly GCA_019359395.1. Lineage (GTDB taxonomy): Bacteria > Cyanobacteriota > Cyanobacteriia > Cyanobacteriales > Nostocaceae > Komarekiella > Komarekiella atlantica. Next base: position 132,371 of record JAHHHK010000019.1, on the reverse strand, counting down.
AACTCAGTACATTTTTATTCCTTTTTCCTATTCCCTATGTCTACTAGTGGTTCAGGAATCAAACCGGATTCCTATATATGCATTGTGTAATTTTGCAAATGATTAGGTTCGATTGAAATTACTAGTGGTGGCATTGCAGGGATGGCATCGCAACATCAACATGACTTAGCACGCTTAGGTGTGCAGTCAATAATTGGATAATTGCTTACAGGTTTGCTCACAGTTTGTATTGCTGGAGTGTTGATATAAAAGATGGCAAACAAGCTAAACACAAATAAAGGTATAAACCAGCATAAATCAGGCTAATCTCAAGCACTATTACTAGATGAAAGCTCAATCAGAATATTTCGTATGTCGTCACCTCAAAGAGTATATGCAAATCAATACCTTGGATAATAAATTTATCCAAATTGAGCTGAAATACATTGATGTTGGTTTTTTGCCATTCAGATTAAAAATGGCTTTAAGGGCTGATCTCTAAAGACTATAAACCTCACATAACAAAGCTATCCGTCTTTTTATATGGCGGACTGCTGATTACTAGTTATCAATGTAAGCATTAATTTAAAAAATATGCAAGACCTCTCCTGTACCCCAAACACTGCATACATTTTAAGGAAAATCTGGAGATGAATTAGTCAAAAAGTTTGCTCTGATGGTTCTGCTTCCTCTACAGTATCTTGCTATTTGATTAATTTTTCTTATGTTATTGTTTCATCGTTATATGCAGAAGTATTCGCATTCATCGTTATGGATATGTGTAATGTAATTTTGAACTGCTGACTTTTCCCGCTAAGTCTTGAAACGCCAAAAAAATCATAGTTTTAAAATACTTTATTATCAATTATTTTTGCTTAATGATAATAAGGTGACGAGATAGCAGTACTTTGAGGCTATGTTTTAGAAAGTGATCCCAGGCTTGAAAAAAATAGCGAAAAAAGTCATGTATGATGATTAAGTTGATTTTGACTCTCCTAAATGAAAAATAGCTCAACTGACAATTAAGACTCAAATAGATGAGGACAAGTATCAGAAGGGCAAAAACTCACTGGCAAAGAACTGTCAAGCGTCTAACCAGACAAGTCTGATTTTCATGGGGACTCTAATTACTAGATTTCACCTCGAAATGGTTTGAATCTTTCTTCCCCTCCAGCACACAGGTAAGTTAATTCTGTGCGATGCCTGAGTAGCAAGAAATAGTTAAGCAAGCATAATTTAGAGGAATTCTTGAATGCCTACTATCATCGTCCAAAACGCCAACGATCAGGGTGCAGGTTCGTTGAGAAATGCACTCGCCCAAGCTAAAGATGGAGATGTGATTGCATTTGCATCTGGGCTGGCGAATAAAACGATTAAGCTCACTAGTGGTGAATTATCAGTTAAAAGTGATGTCACGATTAATGGTGCTGCGGCTAAGAACTTAACCATCAGTGGCAATGACAAAAGCCGAGTATTCTTCACCGCATACGGAACTGATGTCACTCTGAAAAATTTGACCATTACTGATGGATACAGCAGAGGACAAGGTGGTGCAGTTAGAGTTAGTTCCAACAGTGAACTAACGGTGGACAATGTTCAGTTCAAAAATAATGTTGGTGGTCAAGGTGGGGCAATTCACGTTGGTTTTCGTAGTAATGCCACAGTGGTTAACAGTACCTTTGATAACAACAATGGTACTATTACCAAAAATGGTTTTAGTGCAGGTGCGATCGCTAACGACAATAATGGCTCATTAACTGTCAAAGGTAGTCGATTCACTAATAACAGTGGTCAAACGGGTGGTGCGATTTACACCCAACTCGGCCCCCTGACTGTAGAAAATTCAGTTTTCCTCAACAACCGCTCAAAAGATGGAGCTGCGGGGATTTTCGCAGATGGCGCAAGTATTGGCGGCCCAAGGGCAAGCGCATCATCTCCAGGTGGCACAATTAAGGTTAGTGGCAGCCATTTTGAGGGAAATGAGGGTTTTGGTGCAGGCGGAGCACTTTTTCTGTATGGTTACGGCAAAGATAAGACAATTGTTGAAAACACCAAGATTATCAACAATAAGTCCAAGTCTAACTACAAAGGCATTGCCCAGGGAGGGGGGGCACGACTTAATGGCAATGTGACAGTTCGCAATGTTACCTTTGCCAACAACACTTCCGAAGGACAAGGCGGTGGGTTGTGGTTAGATGGAGATACAACCTCAAAAAATGCGGTTATCAACCTCGAAAACGTTACCTTTTCTGGCAACAGAGCAACTACCGAGAAAGGATTGGGTGGTGCAATAGCCATTAATCCCAGTGCAGATGCCAAACTCAACGTCAAAAACTCGACTTTTTTCAAAAACTACGCCCAAAAGAACGGCGGAGCGTTTTGGGTTGTTGGTGGGCAACCTGTAACACTCACTAATTCAATTGTTGCTAATAATACAGCAAACAATCTTTCTGGAACTGGTCAGCAGACCGCGTTCCAGTTGCGTGATGGTGGTGGGAATATTGAGTTTCCAGCTCCAGCAAATAGCAGAAACTCCAGAGTAACTGCTAATTCCCGAATTGCTGACCCCAAACTGGGTTCTCTGCAAAACGTCAACGGAGATCTAGTTCATCCGCTGCTGGCTGGTAGTGCCGCCATTGGTGCAGCTGTTGCAGGCGCAACAGGAACCGACCAACGCGGTTTTAAACGTGATGGCGACCCTGACAGTGGGGCATATGAATTTAGCGGTGCGAATAAAGCGACATCTGCACTGGCTAGTACTTCCGCTGAAAGTACATCTGCACTGACTGGTACTTCCGCTAATGATACCTTAACTGGAACTTCCAGTGGCGATCGCTTCCTCAGCTCATCAGGTGCCGATAAACTCACGGGTAGAGGCGGCAATGACCAATTTGTCTACACTGATATTAATCATCGCGGTGATACAATCACTGACTTCCAAATCGGCGCAGACAAAATTGTTCTGACTGAGTTGCTCGACGACCTATTGAATAAAAATTACACTGGCAACGCAATATCCGATGGCTATGTGAAAGTTGTGCAAGGTAGTAGTAACAAAAATTTCACAGTGCAAATTGATCCTGATGGCCGCAATGGCGATAGCAGTTTCAGATCTTTGCTCACGGTGAATACAACAAATACAGCCACTTTAAATAGCGATAGCTTCGTGTTTTAAGGCTTGACCCTTTTAACTAGCGATCAGTTTTTCAGTTGTGGGCTAGATCCCCGACTTCTTTAAGAAGTCGGGGATCTAGCCACCGCCAATGCATCGATCTGCAATGCGATTGTCATCGACCTGCAAAAATTAACGCATCCTTGGTTTAACCTTACCTTAGTACCTCTTCCTACTTGAGAATATGGTATCGTTTGGCGATCGCTTTGCATTTAGGTATTCGTTGTCACTATCTATAATGAGCAACTGCAAGCGAAAATGCAACTGAGCTTCGCACTATCGGCCAACTTTGGGTAAAATGCAGCAATGGACGCTTTGAATTTAGTATGCAAAAACGTATCTAAGATGGAGTCAGCCCTCAACTAAGTAATTTTGGCTCATCTGCATATATTCAGTTTTGCTTTGAGGAACTAAATTATGACTCAGGCTTTACATAAAATAGTTACGTTTGAAGAATTTGTTGCTTGGTATCCAGAAAACGCGCAACGCCGATATGAACTGTATGACGGAGTAATTGTTGAAATGCCTCCACCAACAGGCGACCATGAAAGCATTATTGGATTTCTAATTGGAGAAATTGTTATGGAATACAAGCGTTTAAAGCTGCCTTATTTCATACCAAAAACAGCATTTGTTAAACCATTGGAGGGCGAATCAGCTTACTCGCCAGATGTGCTGTTGTTAAATCGTCCCAATTTAGTAAATGAACCTCTGTGGAAAAAAGCATCTACAGTTAGCCAAGCAGCATCGATTGCGTTGGTTGTTGAGGTGGTAAGTACCAACTGGAGAGATGATTATTTAAAAAAAGCCGCTGACTATGAGGCAGTAGGCATTCCAGAATACTGGATTATAGATTATGCAGCTTTAGGCGGTAGACGATTCATTGGCAACCCCAAACAAGCAACTATATCGATTTATAGTTTGGTAGAAGGTGAGTATCAAGTCAGCCAGTTTCGAGGCGACGATGGCATCAAATCACCCATTTTTGCAGAATTGAACTTAACCGCAGAACAAATTTTTCAAGCTGGTATCTCAACTTAGAACGACTGTGCAATCAGACTAAGCAGCAAAAGAAAGGATTTTTGGTGTTGTTGATTGAGAATATGAATTTGTCTCACGCAGAGACGCAGCGAAAAGTTCTGTTCGCCTCCGGTCTCCGTCAGGAGAAGGAGGGTTTCCCCGACCTAGGAACGCCACTTGCTACAAGCCGGGAAACCCGTCCAACGCAGTGGCTCAACTTTTCAAGACAGAGGCGCAGAGAGTAAGAGATTAGAATATGTTGTTTAACGTAACGCGAAAGTCCCCAGCCTCAATGTACTCATAGGGTGGGGATGAATAGTGAAAGTTTACAGGATATTTCAGCAGCGATCGCCTCATGTTGCTAGATTATCATTGGAAATCAAAATTAAGGGCAGCTAGCTGCAATCGACAATGGTATCTACTTCTACTTCTTTCTCGGATATTCAAAACCATTGGACACGCCGATTCATTGAAGCCTTAGCAGGGCGTCGCATTGTGAATGGTTATCCTGATGGGACTTTTCGCCCAAATAACTCACTTACCCGCGCTGAGTTTGCTGCCATCATCACCAAAGCATTTCCTACAGTTACTCAAAAGCGAGAGTATATTGCCTTTGTCGATGTACCTACCAATCATTGGGCTGCTGCTGCAATTCAAACAGCTTACGAAAAAGGATTTATTAGCGGATTCCCTGATAAAACTTTCCGTCCAAATAACCGAATTACGAGGGTAGAAGTTTTAGTTTCTCTAGTATCAGGGTTGGAAATTGCCGCGAAGATAAAACCTGACCTCTTGTCAGCACTCCCACAAATTTATCAAGATGCTGTGCAGATTCCTGCTTATGCTAGAAATCAGATAGCTATTGCAACTAGTGCTGGGCTAGTACCTAATTTCCCAAATATTAAATTACTTAATCCTAATCTGGCAGCCACCCGTAGTGATGTGGCAGTGATTATTTATCAAGCTTTAGTTTATTTGGGTCAGGCAGAAAAGATTGTCTCTGTTTATTTAGTAGTGCCGCCAACATCCACACCCACAACACCAACGCCAACACCCCCTGGGAGCCTGAAGCTAAATCACAGCCGGGAATTCCGAGGGGCGTGGGTAGCAGCTGTGTGGAATGGTGATTGGCCTTCTAAAGCAGGACTAACCGCTGTCCAACAAAAAGCTGAACTAACTGAAATTATCAATAAATTACAAACACTAAACTTTAATGCCCTCATCTTCCAGGTAAGACCAGAGGGAGACGCTTTGTATGCTTCTCAATTAGAACCTTGGAGTGCTTGGATAACGGGAACTCAAGGTAAAGCACCAGAACCATTTTATGATCCATTAGAGTTTGCGATCGCTGAATGTCACAAGCGCAACATTGAACTTCATGCTTGGTTTAACCCCTACCGCGCCAAGACTAGCATTAAAGGTTCGCCCAATGTCCGCCCTCACCTAGCTGTGACTAATCCAGAAGTTGTCTACCAATGGGGTAATCAGTTATGGATGGAACCAGGAGCGAAAATCGTTCAAGACAGAGCATACAACGTAATTCTAGACGTAGTGAAGCGTTACGATATTGATGGCATTCACTTAGATGACTATTTTTATCCATATCCCATCGAGGGACAATCTTTCCCCGATGATAAAACCTACGCTGCATATAAAGCAGGCGGTGGTACACTCAACATCGGCGACTGGCGGCGAGACAATGTTAACAAAATGGTACAGCGTCTCTGGCAGGGGATTAAAGTAACCAAGCCCCACGTTAAATTTGGTATTAGTCCTTTTGGTATTTATCGCCCTGGACAACCCCCTGGTATTACTGGGTTAGATGCTTACAATGTCCTGTATGCCGACGCCAAAAAATGGTTAGAACAAGGCTGGATTGATTACATCGCCCCTCAACTTTACTGGCGCACTGACCAAACACAACAAAGTTACTCTGCGTTGCTCAAGTGGTGGACACAGGTAAACACAAAGCAAAGGCACGTTTATGCTGGTAACAATCTGACAGAACCAAGCAACAAGAGTCGGGAGAGTGATGAGATTGAAAAGCAAGTGAAAATTAGTCGTAGCCAAGCTGGACAGTTCTCACTGGGAAATATCTTCTTTAATCTCGGTGTTTTGACAGAAAATAGTCAAGGCATTGCTGATAAATTCCAAAGTCTGCTTTATAACAAACCTGCACTACCTCCTACTTTGTCTTGGCAGAACACAACACCGCCATCCCCTCCCACAGGACTGCAAGTCAACAACCGCAAACTTAGTTGGCAACCTGGTGATAATCAACCGATTCGTTCCTGGACGCTTTATCGCCAAAGTGGAGATACTTGGACGCTTCAGCGAGTTTTATCTGCTGGCACAACCTTTGCCACTGTCCAACCGGGAACTTATGCTGTGTGTGCGGTGGATAGGTTGGCGAATGAAAGTGTGGGCGTGGTGATTTCAGTGAGTTGAGAGAATATATTTTGTACGTACTGTTATTTACTGGGCGTATAATATTGACCGCAAAAACCCGAATAGTCAGCAGGAGCACAAACCACGGCAAAGACCAGCCATTTTCGTTAGCTAGCATTAACACTTGCGGCTTGGTTCTGTGGAGAATAATGCTGTAATAGTCGAAATGGAAATCTGCAAAATGAACTATAACCGCTAGACTCATAACTGGTTTCCTCTTTTATCAATTCGCTGGCATTAATTGGCATAAAAGAAACCTCGCAACCCCAAAAAATTTGTCACTCAGTTGCACAAAACTACATCAGACAGGTGCTTTCCTTGTCTGTTGCAACTAGTAAAGGGGTTACGAGACTTTGCTAGCGAATCTTATACATAGAGACTTAGTTACGAGCATGAGTATTTCTGCGTTGAGTTTCAGTATATGGCACTGAAGGCTCAGCAGCATGAATAAGTTCTGGTTCCAGCATTGATTTGACTGGCATAACCTTCATAAATGATGAAATTTCTAGTTTTGAAAGCCACTAGATTGGTCAGCGAACGCTTTAAACTCCATAGCGTCGTGACTACAAAAGAGGCGCACATCCTGACTGCGATCGCGCGATAATGCACGTAGTCGGTCTTGATTGAGCAACCGAGCCTTGCGGTCTACCTCCATCATCCACTGGTAAGCACGTAGACCAGGTGTACAGTGCGGTTTGGCAGATCCCATCTCATGTCGATAAAAGTAAGCATCGCCAGCATGTAGAAGCCAGCCTTCCGGCGTTTCAATAGCGATACCTGCATGACCCCGCGTGTGACCGGCAAGCGGGATGAGGAGGATTTCTGGCGGTAGTCCGTCGAGGTCACGTACTGCTTCAAAGCCAAACCAAGGTTCACCTCCTTTTGAATAGTGCTTCCAGTGCTTAACCTCGTCCCACTGTTCTGGACGATAGCGCCCTCTGGCAATGAAGCCGTGTCGGTCTTGTGCAGTTTCAATCTCAGTCTGCATTACATGCACGGTTGCTTCAGGAAAATCCTCTAGACCACCAGCATGATCAAAATCGAGATGAGTTAGTACAATATGACGCACGTCTTGCGGGGAAAATCCGAGCTGCTCAATTTGAGTGAGTGCCGTGTATTTCTGATCAAACTGAATGCGATTGAAATGAATGAAGAACGGGCTGAGTCGGGAGTAAGGCAAGTTGATATCGCGCAGTCCAAAGCCAGTATCAATTAGAACAAGTCCCCGGTTTGTCTCGACTAGCAGACAGTGGCAAACAAGGTGAGCCGTTGGGCCGCGACTGAAGCCATCGAAGAGTGCCCCGCCAATCGGGCACATGCAACCACAATTGAGATGATGAATTTGCATGAATCCTCCGTTACGACTCTGACTCCTCAGAACCATCCTAAATGTGTAAGATTATCGACTGCGCGATCGCATTGGCGTTAGTATCGCCTCTCGTAGAGAAACGGCCTTGCCTTGATTACTATACGTAAATTACTTATTGGCTGACCCCGGCTCAGTGAGTCGGCGGTGCTGTTCAGCATTGATAGTATCAGGCAAAATTTTGCTTACAGTACCTTGAAGTTTCGTCTTGAGCGAACCCGCGATGATGTGATCCTTACCTGCCATCAAGGCGTCGAAACCTTGCTTAGCGACCTCACCTGGGTCATCTTTTTGACTCGCGCCTACCTTGGTGTCGTCCATACCCGCACGGTGGAAGAAGTTGGTATCAGTCGGCCCGGGCATAAGCGTGGTGACGGTGACACCTGTGTCCTTCAACTCGTTGCGTAATCCCTCCGCAAAGGATTGCACAAATGCCTTAGAGGCCGCGTAGACTGTCTCGAATGGGCCAGGCATCAAAGCGGCGATTGACGATGTAAAGAGAATTCGACCTTTGCCGCGCTCAACCATGTCCTTCACTACTCGTTTGCCGAGATGTACAGATGACACAACATTTAGGTTGATCAGATTGAGTTCATCCTTCAGGTCGGTTTCACGAGCAAATTCGCCGCCGACGCCGACACCTGCGTTAATGGCGATCGCATCCACTGGACGCCTAGTCGCCTTAATCTTATTGTAGAGCGTCTCGACACCCCCATAGTTAGCGAGATCAGCCTGTACTGTCTCAACCTTGACACCTAGTTCCTCAAAAGTTTGAGCAGCTTCATTGATACTCGATCCGGTGGCTGTGACTAGGAGATCAAAGCCGTTTTGAGCAAACTGTTTAGCTAGTTCGTAACCGATGCCGTTAGAGGCTCCCGTCACGACAGCTAAAGGTCGGATCAACGAACTATTCATAACCGTCCAAACTCCTATGTAACTGTTCCACGCTCGTTTGTCATAGCTGATCTCGCTACCAAATTCGCGTGGAGTGTGGGCTTTCAACTTTTACATCCTAAAGAGGCACTAGTGTGATTGCGTCTTTCCAAGGAAGTATCGCCCTTTGTGTCTTTAAGGTTACTTTTTTAGAGTACCGTATATACTTCCAATCCTCATTTAGTTAGACTGACTCTGCTAATCTCATATACCTCGTAAATTTTACTATTGGGCTATAAATTAACTCAAAATAAGCGTGCAGGCTTATTTTGTAACTGGGAAGAAATCAATTTCACTCGTTCAACTACGGTAATCATGTACCGATAATCTGGGACTTTCCCATTAGGTATATACCCTATTTCTTCGGCCAAAACTGAGGGGAACTCGCTCATAACTTGGCGGATATACTCTTGGCGGTTGCGTTCGATATTAGGCCCAATCAAAACCACACCAGATGGAACATAGTGAGGGTCTGTATAGAGTGTGCGTAAATCGGTCTGACCTGCTTCATTAAATTCTGCGATCGAAACAGCCCCAGCAGTTGCCTTTCCTTGAGTCACAAACTCTAAAACTGTTTTGGGTGTGGGTGCAAATAGTACCTCAGCTAATGTCAAACCATAAAGATTATAAAGAGGTAGATAATATCCTGTTGCTGAACCTGGTTGACCTAAAGCAACTATTTGACCCTGTAATTGTTTTAAATCCTGAATTGGATTGTCTTTACGAACAACCAAGATTGAGCGTAAATTACTCACACCCAGTAAAGGAAAAAGCGGAACATATTGATACCGGGCGATCGCAATAGCCGCTAACCCTGGTGGTGCAAAGACCAATGACCAAGCACGAGCCTCAAGATTCTCAATCGCCTTATTTTCGTTAAAAACAGGCTCTAGCTGAATGTATGCCTTTGTTTTTTCACCTAAATAACGATTGAACTTAGCATATTGGTTAATAATCTCTTGGCTGCCACCATAGTTGATAACACCAATAGTTAATACGCCTTCAAAAGATGGTGTTGATTGGCATCCAGCTAATGTCAAACTTAACAGTTGTAAAAGAAATAAACGACGTGAAAATCGCAAAGGCATCACTAAATTTATAGTTAAGGAAATAATTGTACTCTCAGGAATAATCTCAATCAGCTTGGCTGTTGCCTAAACTAGTTAGTTTATATCAAAAAATTAATATTATTTAACTATTGATTAACTGTTTTCTTACAGGTCATAGATGATATTGCACAAGCTTAGATACCAGCTTTATTTAGAAAGTGCTACTATACAACATTATGTTAATCAATAAAAAATTAGCTTATAAAAATGTAACACTTAATCTAATTAATTTGTGGGATGAATGGTTTGCCAAATTAAGTCTGCCAAGTTGGTTGTCAGCACTTTAGTGCTGAATTGAGCGCTCAAGCACTCCCTACCAATGCAATGTTTCTGTGGTAAAAAATTTTCTTGAAGAAATCGCTGGGAACTGGTTAAAGCATTGACCGTCTAAAGTGAAGGTAAAAGTTAAGAGTTAGAGTAATGGATTACTAATTTCAAATCACGCCTCTGGTGAAAAGCTTTCCCTGCTCCCGTATGCTTACCCTTTTCATTCGGGGGTTACGTGGTTAACAATGGGTTGGATGTTTTTCAAATGATTCAACCTTATGCCTAGAACTCCTAATGAATATGCCGTACACCTCCTACTGGAAAGCGGTCACAGGGAAGAAGTACGTTTTTCGACTATTCAAGAATTTCAGAAGTGGTATAGTGGCGAACTTGTGCCCAAGTCTGCTTCTCATGATTTTATTAGCGTGCCGATCAAGAATATTCAAGGGGAGTATATGGTAGTACGCCCATCTCGGATTGTAGCAATCCGAGTAGAACCCGTTTTTAGTTCTAGTGTTGAAAGATTCAACTAAATGATGAGAAAAACCCTTGCTTTGCTTTCCTTGATGGGAATTGCTCTTATAAATCCACTCTGGTCAGCTGTTGCTCAAGTTCCTAACTTACCACTGCCAGTACCAACGACTCCTGATATCCTGCTACCGCCAGTCCCAACGACTCCTCAAGTACCGCCACTAGAACCAATCGATCTGGGAAGTTGTACGCCTCGGCACGCTTGTTTGGGTTGGGATGAGCAAATTTTGGGTCAAAGAGGTAAAGGGGGCGATCGCAAAGCGCTATTGGCTTCCATTGACAACAGTTTGCGTTATTTGGCAAAAAAAGAGGCGATCGCAGCGTATCAAAATTATCCCATTCAGGAGATTACTCTTGATCGCGTCCGTCGGAGTTTGCTACGTTTCCGCCAACTAGTTGTTAGTTCTAAGTCACCAGCACAACTACAAGCCGCTGTCCGTCGGGAGTTTGTTTTTTACAAATCCGTGGGCAACGATGGCAAGGGTACTGTTAAATTCACTGCATATTACGAGCCTGTTTATACTGCTAGCCGAGTCAAAACCTCAGCATATAAGTATCCCCTTTATCGCCTACCACCAGACTTCAACCAATGGGCTAAACCCCACCCAAAACGCATTGATTTGGAAGGAAAGGATGGTTTGCTAGGGAATAAAAGCCAATTGCGTGGTTTAGAAATGCTTTGGTTTCGCGATCGCCTTGATGCATACATGGTACACATCCAAGGTTCTGCTCAAATTAAGTTAACTAATGGTACAAAAACATCAGTTGGGTATGCAGGTGGAACAGATTACCCCTGGACTAGTATTGGCAAAGAACTAGCAAAAGATGGCAAACTGCCACTGGAAGGATTGACATTACCACGGCTGATTAGTTATTTCCAAAAACAGCCGCAAGAGTTGAATAATTATCTGCCACGCTGGGAACGGTTTGTCTTTTTCCAAGAAACAGCCGATAGACCAGCTACGGGCAGTATTCATGTACCAGTGACAGCAGAGCGTTCTATTGCTACAGATAAGTCTCTCATGCCTCCAGGGGCATTAGCGCTGATTTACAACTCATTTCCCTACCCTACCAGTGTTGGCAAACTAGAGCGTCGTACTGTCAGCCGTTTTGTACTAGATCAGGATACAGGCAGCGCTATTAAAGGGCCAGGAAGAGTAGATTACTTCATGGGATCTGGTAAACTAGCAGGCGATCGCGCTGGTGTCACAGGCGGTAATGGTTCACTATATTATTTACTGATTAGAGAATAGGGAATAGGGAATTGGGAATTGATTATTTATTTACCTTATCCCCACTCTCCAGTCCCCAGTCCCCAGTCCCCAGTCCCTAGTCCCTAGTCCCCAGCCCCCAGCCCCTAATACGGCGGATAAGCAAAATCATCTTCATCCGCGTAAACGTAAGAGCTAGAAACCCCAGCCATCGCCATCTTGGGTGTTTCTAGTTTTACAGCTTCCTTACCAAAATCTTTGTGTTCTTCAAAAGTCTTGCAAATCATTGCAGACTCAAGCGAATCTGAAGCAATCAGGTATTGTGTTAACGTCCCAACTGTGGGATGTTTGTAATCCACAGTTGAAGCAACTAGAACCGTATTTGGTTCAATGCCTCTTTCTTCACACTCAATTATTGGAGAAAAAATCCCGTGAGCATGGAATAGCGGGCCTTTTGGTGTTAAAGGTTGCTTGCGGTATACAGCATAAGCTTTTTCTAGTTCAGCAACGAACCCACTAACGACTTTGCCTTGTTGAAATTCGCAGTATGTTTTGCTGAAACTTGCTCCTGCTGCGCCATTAAGAGTTAATTGTAGTGGTGACTCATGTAAAAACTTTTTATTTTCGCCCACTAAAAAGATTAGATAGCGAGTAAAGGTTTTAAATTTAAGTTTATCTGCTAAAAAAGCATCATAATTTTCTTTCAGCGTACCCAGTTTTAGACCAGTTTCCCGGTCTTTTACAGACAATGGCCCCCGACGCACTATGACTAATTGGGGAGTACTAGTAATAAAGACAGTTTCGACTCCAGAGCTAAATTCATGCTCCACCTGTTGCCAATTGTCATCTGGTTGAAAGCCAACAGCGTGGGCATTATCTAGCTTAATCGCTAAACCGTGAGGCTGAATGCCATCTGTGCCATACCGAGGATTAATCATCTGACACCAGGGGATGACTTGAGAAGGCGGTGCATTAAATTTTTCGTCTTCAAAGTCGAAATTAGCAGATGCTTTCATCGTTTTAGGCTATACAAGGAGTGTTTTGTTGAACTTTATCGGCAGGGTGCTGATGCTGGGAAGTCAGTTACGTCCGAAAAGAAGTCTGAGTAGCGACTTCTAACCATCAAAGCTTTAGGGGTTTTCTATTGTAGCAAGTAGCGTCAAACTGGCATAGTGGCTTTTCCAGAGTAAGTCAGAATTCATCTGTGTTGCAATCCCTGTTCAGTTTTTTAACAACAGATGTATTTTTACAGAGCAGACAAGGTTCTGCCACTATAAATTTATCAATTAAAGCGGGAAGCGCAAAATCTCTAGCCTACTTGTCTACAGGTGACGGAAAAACGTAGACGCGGAGCGGCTTGCCGCAGCGAAAAATTCTGTAGGCAAAGAGAAGTCTGTAGCAAGATCCCGCAGGGTGCGCCAGCGAAGGAGCGTAAAGCCCTTTGGGCATGGCTTCTCTACGAGACGCTTTGCGTAGCTTGCTTCCCCGTAGGGGTACGCTTACGGCGCACCCCGCCGTTTGTGCAGCGTTCCGCAAAAAAGGCATCAGAACTTTTCCCAACGCGAAGTAGCGTCTCGTAGAGAAGGGGAGCCACTGCGGTCTTGGGGTCTCCCCAAGTGGAGCAAGTGGCGTGAGACGCAATCATGCGAACGGGGTTTCCCAACCTAGGAACGCCACTTGCTACAAGCCGGGAAACCCGTCCAACGCAGTGGCTCAACTTTTCAAGGCAGGCTACCGCAGAGGACGCAGGGGTTACGGAGAAATGAGAGTTTGAGAGGGTTTATTGCGTAAGTCTTATGGGTAATCTTCAGTGGAAAAGGAGTAATCTCAGAATCAAAGCTCAATGCCAATTTGTTTGCAAGTTCCTAAAGCTTGCCGATACAAGTTTATGGATTTGGGATTTTGATTATAGTTACGGTAGATTGCCCCAATGTTTTTCAGGGTTACGCATTCACTGCGAACGGAGCCAGTTTGTTGATAAATGGCTAGAGCTTGTCCATAAAACTCTAAGGCTTTTTTGTACTGACGCTGTTTATAGTAAACCGACCCAATACTGTTGAGGCTTATACCTTCTCCTGACTTGTTGGCGATTTGTTGGTAAATGGCTAAAGCTTGCCCAAAGAATTCTAAAGCTTTGGGATACTGACTCTGGCTGTAGTAAAATGCCCCCATGTTATTAAAAGTTGTACCTTCCCCCGCTTTGCTGCCAATTTGTTTGTTAATTGCTAAAGCTTGCTCAATAAACTCTAGGGCTTTTTTGTATTGCTTCTGTCCATAATAAACTGACCCAATACCGTTGAGAGTAGAGGCTTCCTCAGCCTTGCTGCCGATTTGTTGGTAAATAGCTAAGGCTTGTTGGAAAAGCTCTAAGGCTTTTTTGTGCTGACGCTGGCTGTTATAAAGTCCCCCCATTCTCGCAAGACTTGTACCTTCCATTGCTTTGCTGCCGATTTGTTGGTAAGTGGCTAAGGCTTGCTGGTGGAACTCTAAAGCTTTGGGGTACTTACCTTGAATGGAGTAAACGACTGCAATACTGTTGAAAGTCGAACCTTCCTCGGCTTTGCTACCGATTTGTTGGTAAATGGCTAAGGCTTGCTGGTAAAACTCTAAGGTTTTGGTATATTGACGCTGGCTAGAGTAGACTGACCCAAGGCTTCTAAGGTTTGCACCTTCCTCTTTCTTGTCGCCGATTTGTTTGGCAATATTATTTGCTTGCTCGAAAAACTCTAATGCTATGGCATACTGAGTGAGATTTTTGTAAACTGCCCCAATAGCATTGAGGGTTTGACCTTCTCCTTTCTTGTCGCCGATTTGTTTGGCAATGCCTAAAGCTTGTTGGTAGAAATCTAAAGCTTTGGCGTACTGATTTTGACTAGAGTAAAATTCTCCAATAACGTTGAGGGTCTGACTTTCCTGTTTCTTGTCGCCGATTTGTTTAGTAATGGCTAAAGCTTGCTGGTAAAACTCTAAGGCTTTGGGGTACTGAGCGATGTTGTTGTAAACTTCCCCAATATCATTGAGGGTCTGACTTTCCTGTTTCTTGTCGCCGATTTGTTTAGTAATGGCTAAAGCTTGCTGGTAAAACTCTAAGGCTTTGGGGTACTGACTCTGGCTAGAGTAAACTTCTCCAAAGCCTTTAAGTGTTGCAACTTCTCCCTCTTTGTCGCTGATTTGTTTAGTAATGGCTAAAGCTTGCTGGTAAAACTCTAAGGCTTTGGGGTACTGACCGATATCGTTATAAACTTCCCCAATATTATTAAATATCTTTGCTTCCTTGGAGCGATCGCCAATTTCTCGATAAATAACTAAAGCTCGTTGAAACGTCTCTAATGCTAGGCTTAATTGACCTTGATTATACTGCTGTTCGCCTACTTGGTACAGACGTAATGCCTCGTCTGTGCGCTTTTGGACTGTTTGCGTCTGTGCTGATGCACTTACTATTCCTAAACTGTTTACAAAGAATGGTAATGTCATTAGAGAAACTAACACACTCGCACTCACCAAGCTCTGGCGATGAAGTCTGTTTGGCAGCCAAGTACTCAAGAAATAATTCATAGAATACTCCTTGCTCATTTAAAGCAGAGATGTTTTACTTTAGTTTTATATCGCTCTTTTTCTAATAAAATTACGCAAAGATTGCAACAACCAGGCGTGTCAGGGTTGTAGGATAATCCCATAAATAGAATATCCCCAATCCCCAGTTCCCAGTCCCCAGTCCCTAATTCCCAGTCTTGCTGTTCGCGGGACTATGGTACAACTTCCGAACCCGATCTGTTAAATCGTCCTAGCTAGTTGTGCCGCCTTTCCCCGAACAGCACCCTCTTCAAAAAAATGCCTAACAGAAGTTGCATCTACAGGAACTAAGTAAAACCCATAGCCCGCCTGCGATTTGAATCGCAGGCTAATAGCACAAGTCAGTTAAAACTGACTCCATGTAACTCAATTGAGTCCGTTGAAACGGACTTTATCTATTAGCCTAGGAATAAATTCCAAGGCGGGATAGCAAGGAAGCGGCAGATTTGAGAGATGTGAGTAATGATGAGGGCTAAAGTCTGTGGGTTTTTGCAAAAAATTTAATTTTTAATTTCTTCTATGGTTACTAACTATACCAACCGTATCGAACAGGTAACGCGAGAAGATTTGGTGATGTTTATCAATGCTTGCCTAGCCTGCACGGGACAGCGTGAATTTTATGATGATGCTTACGGTCAACGCGTATCAATTGACTTTTTGCATGATTATATTCTCGGTAATTACCGCCTGCTGTATGCTCGTTCTCTAGCAGCAGGTATCAACCACTTCAACCAAGCACAGATTATCCTCAAGCTACTGGCGACGGGGCGGGACACACTCCCAGAACATCGCCAAGAGGAAGGTGCATTGATTGCCCATGCACTTAACACCTTGCCACCACAACGAGCTTGGGGAGTTTTGCAACAGTTGCGTCAACGAAAAATTAACAACCGTCGCAGTAGAGCGATCGCCCGCGATTATTTAAGTATGCGGAATGATATAAGTTTCCATGCTGTAAAGTATCGCGCTAAAGTGCGAGCGATCGCAACTCACGCTCACCTCAAACTTCATGGTGAATTGAGTACTTTTCTCTTTCGCAATTGGAAACAAAATATCTACTCAACTGAGTTATTTGAGCAGTTTCGCCAAGCGCACTACAGCGCCGAAGCGATTTATCAGTTGCCTTTCACCATTGCAGAAGGATTTGCAGTTAAGCACAAAGTTCCCCGTGATATCTTTTTATCCCGCATTCAACAGCAGATGACTTTGGGCGAAAAGTTGCGTTTCCAAGGTGCAGCAGAACGTACCGAGATTGAAATTGACCTGAATTTAGGTAGTCTTCCCTTAACTAAATTGGCATTATATATCTTGTCATTGCCATTGGAAACTAGACAACAGCAATGGGATACTTTAAACCAAGCCTTGGAGCGATCAGCGCGGTTAACGTTAAAAAAAGCACCTTTAAAGTTAGGAAGAGTTGCGGCTGTCTTAGATTGTAGCTACTCCAGTTTTGGTTCTGGCGAAAAGCGCCGCCGTCCTTTGGGTGTGGCTTTGGCTACTCACTATTTATTGCAAGCTGCATCAAAAGAATACCGAGCTTTTTGGACAATACCTGTGGAAGATGCGCTGCAAGTGCGTCCCCGTGGACAAACTGACTTAGCGACACCATTGCTAGCCGCTTTAGGATCGGGTGCGGAGTTGGTAGTAATTGTATCTGACGGTTGCGAGAATTATCCGCCCAACGGTGCAGCAGAAGTGTTACGAGTATACCGCACCAAGTTAGACACGATGCGGCGAACCTCAATTGTTCACTGTAATCCTGTCTTTAATTCTGAAGATTTTTCGCTACGTAATCTTAGCCCCACTATCCCCACTGTAGGACTGAGAAACGCGGAAGATTTACCAACAATGCTAGGCTTTGCCCGTTTTGCTGAAGGTTCTGCTCCCTTGTCGGAATTAGAAGCATATTTGGCGGAACGAGTGCAGCAGATGTTAGGGGGAGGTGGGGGGAAGGGGGTAGGGGGAAGGGGGCAGGGAGCAGGGGAAGCAGGAGAGCTCTTGAAACATGACGGCTGAGCCTTTGAGCATGACGGTTGAGCCTCTGAGCATGACGGCTGAACCTTTGAGCATGACGGCTGAACCTTTGAGCATGACGGTTGAGCCTTTGAGCATGGCGGTTGAGCCTTTGAGCATGGCGGTTGAGCCTCTGAGCATGGCGGTTGAGCCTTTGAGCATGGCGGTTGAGCCTTTGAGCATGGCGGTTGAGCCTTTGAGCATGGCGGTTGAGCCTTTGAGCGTGGCGGTTGAGCCTTTGAGGCTAAAACTTATATTTTGACTATTAAATATGGCACTCAAAAGCAAATTATTAACAGACATATCTCTGAAAGGTTTAGAAATTGCACCTTCCCAAGTCCGGGGAGCAGTCCGCATTGTGCCACTACTGCGGCATCAAGTGCATGGTGACTTGCGCTTGCTGCGCCGTTCTTATGACGAAGATATTACAGTTGTCTCCCTAGAAGGTGAGATTACAAAACCAGGTATGAAGTACTTTTCTTATGTACCTCACGGGCTGGTAATGTCTTGGAGTGATGATGGTAGTCCGGTGGCAAGTTTTGGCGGACAGATAGTTAAGCCTGATGGTAAGCGTTTGGACTGCGGTTGTGCAAGTGTGCGGTTGATGCATCGCATGGCTAAGCGAGAATCAGTTAATCAACTCAGGTTTTTACCACTACACTTGGCAATGGAAGGTTTTTTGTCGTTGTTTTTCTCTGGCCCCGATATTGCTTGGAGTGAGTATTCTCGGTATGCCCTATCTCACGGACTGGGTTCGCGCTATGAAACTGCTGTGAGTGGGCGTTATATTGCGGGATTGGAAGATGCTTTGCGGGTGTTTGAGATCCATAGTCAACAAGTTGGAGTATTAGTATTTGTTGCTGAAGCTTTAGCCTCTGCTTTTGTGGTTCCCACGCCAGATGATTATCGGGCTTTGCACACTAGTTTGCTAGAGGATTTTTACAGTGACTTGATTTACCAGTACGGCTTGCTTTACGATACGACCTTGCCAATGGATGTATCTGTAGATGAGTCTAAGATTAATAGTTTGGCAGATTTGAGAGGAGCGATCGCCAAAATGCGATCAGATTGGGCATCATTTCAGGGGTTCATGGCGGAAGGACTACTACAACGCGAACTGCATTCCCAAAGAGTTTATACGGCTGGGCCCTTTGTGCTGCAACGATTTATGACTAATCTGCAACCCAAATACGAAAATTATATCGGGGAAGCGATCGCGCGGGAAACTGGAGAAATAGAGTACCTCAAAATCTATCGTCTCTCAGAAGCCCAAACTCGCCGTGCTTATTTACTCAGCAAGCTAGCTAAATACAACTGGAATCTGGATGCCACTGCCAAAGCACTCTCCCATACCCGCGAAGAGTTTGTGCATCGTATAGAAGCAGCCGGCTTTGGCTATTTGCTAAATCAACAAGTGCGCGACGCCGCACGCAAAAAGACTAAAAAGTCTTAACTCGAAATAAGGTCAATTTTATGAAAATTAAACCACAGATGAACGGCGATAATTTATCTGTCTTGAAAAGTTTCCTGCGGAGGGAAACCCTCCCGCAGAACTTTTCGCTGTGTTTATCAGTGTACCCTGCGGGAAGCCGCTGCGCGTCTACATCTGTGGTTCTAATAAAAAACTAGGATTTTTGCAAGATGTCTAATGACAAATGACAAATGACAAATTCTACCGATACAACCAAACCCGCAATAATGAAAGCAGTTGTTCAGTATCCACAGGTTTGGTAATGTAATCAGAGGCTCCAGCTTCGATGCATTTTTCGCGATCGCCTGGCATGGCTTTTGCAGTTAAAGCAATAATTGGTAGTGAGCGGAACTGTTGTTGCTGGCGGATGGCGCGAGTTGTTTCATAACCATCCATTTCTGGCATCATCACATCCATTAAAACTATACTAATATCGGCATTAGCTTGCAGCATCTCAATACCATCTCTGCCATTTTCAGCAAACAGCACCTCCATTTGATAGCTTTCTAAGAAACTGGTAAGGGCAAAAATATTACGCAAGTCATCATCTACAATCAAAATTTTCCGATTAGCTAGAACTGGATCGGTTTGGCGCAGTTGCTCTAATATCTGACGTTTAGGCGGGGGTAAATGTGCTTGCACTCGATGCAAGAATAAGGCAGTTTCATCTAACAATCGTTCTGGCGATCGCACATTCTTAATGATAATTGTTTCTGCCAGTCCCCTGAGTTGGCTTTCTTCTTGTCGATTTAGTTCTTTGCCAGTGTAGATAATAATTGGCAGTTTCAAAAAGCTGGATTCTTGCTTAATTTGCTCAATCAGTTCAAACCCGCTCATATCGGGCAAACCTAAATCTAGGACGATACAATCAAAGCGATTTGATCGCAAGATTGAGAGTGCTTCTGCTCCCGTACCCACTGCCGTACTCTGGACATCGCCATTGCCGATTAATTCGATGATACTTTGGGCTTGTACAGGGTCATCTTCAATTATTAAAAGATTTTTTACCTTACGCTCAATAAAGCCTTTAATTTCAGTCAATACCTGAGTTAAATCTTCTGGAGAGACAGGTTTTTGCAGGTAGGTAATCGCTCCTAGCTGTAATCCCCGTTGCTGTCTGTCATCACCAGAAAGGATGTGTACTGGTATGTGTCTGGTGTCTGGATCGCGTTTTAAACGATCCAGTACCGACCAACCGTCCATCTGTGGCATGTGAATATCTAGCGTAATCGCATCGGGCTTAAATTGTTGAGCTAGCATTAAGCCTTGTTTACTATGCAAAGCAACGATCACTTTAAAGCCCTGTTCACGTGCCATTTCTAGTAAGATGCGAGCAAATTTATCGTCATCCTCGATTACGAGTAAAATGCGATCGCCGCTTTGAATTGTATCCCGATCATCTGCGACTTCATTAGGTAGATTGGGGATTTGCTTCGCTGATAAAGGTAAGTCCGAAGGTTGGCTTACTGTGGTGAGCGGAACCTCAGATGTTATGGGTTGATGTAGAGAAGGCCGGGGGTTAGCTTCCTGTATTTGAGATTTTGCAGGTTGCAAAGAAAGAACCTCTCTTGTGTCTTGCTCCTGAGTAGTTTCCCCAGTTCCTAAATAAGTCTGCGGTAGATAGAGAGTAAAGGTACTTCCCTCGCCTGGTTGGCTAACTAGCTCAATTCTCCCTCCCAACAGCTGAGCAAGCTCGCGGCTAATCGACAAACCTAAGCCAGTTCCCCCAAACTTGCGGCTGGTTGTGCCATCTGCTTGCTGAAATGCCTCAAAAATGATCTTCTGCTTCTCGATTGGAATACCAATACCCGTATCGCTGACTGCAAAAGCAATCATCGGACTGCTGTGTTTGCTGCCATCAAGTTGTGCCACCTCCGCAACCATGCTAATCTGTAGTTTCACGCCTCCCTGTTCGGTAAATTTCAAAGCGTTAGCCAATAGGTTTTTCAGCACTTGTTGCAGGCGTTTCGGGTCGTTAGAGATTGCCTCTGGTAAGCTGTCGTCTAATTCAATTGCAAAACTGAGTCCTTTATTCTGGGCAACTTGACGGAAAGTATGTTCTAGAGAACTCTGCAAATCTGTCAAGTATATTCGTGAAATATCTACCGACAAAGTGCCTGACTCAATTTTTGCCAAATCTAAAATATCATTAATCAACTCCAGCAGATCCGTGCCAGCAGAGTAGATTGTCCGACTATATTCTACTTGTTTTTCTGATAAATTGCCTCCAGAGTTGTCTGACAAAAGTCGTGCTAAAATCAGCAAGCTATTAAGCGGCGTCCGTAACTCGTGGGACATATTCGCTAGAAATTCCGATTTATATTTTGAAGACAATGCCAGTTGCTCGGCTTTATCTTCCAAAGACTTTCTCGACTGTTCAACTTCCTGATTTTTGCGGGCAACTTCTCGGTTTTGCACCTCTAATAATTCTGCTTTTTCTTCTAGCTCCTCATTCAACTGCTGCAATTCTTCGTTAGATTGCTTCAGGAGAAATCTTGATTCTTCTAAATCTTGTGCTTGTTCTTCTAAACGTTGATTGCTTTGCTGTAATTCTTCTTGCTGGGTTTGCAATTCCTGTGTTAAAGTTACTGACTCTTGAAGTAGTTGCTGAGTTTGTTGACTGGCAGCGATATTATTCAAAAACACACCCAAAATTTCACAAAATTGCTCCAAGAATGTTAAATGCAACTCGCTAAAAGGTTGAAAAGAGGCAAGTTCAATTACGGCTTTTACCTGCATCTCAAACACTATAGGTAACACAATAATATTGAGCGGCAAACTTTCTCCCAAACCAGAACTGATGCGAATATAATCACTCGGAACTTGAGTCAGGAGGATTCTTTGTTTTTCTAGGGCACACTGCCCGACCAACCCTTCACCTAAGTGAAACTGATTTGCAACATTTTTGCGCTCTTTATAAGCATAGCTACTCAACAACTTCAGCACAGGTTGGTTGTCTACCGAGTCCATCATGTAAAAAACGCCCTGCGGTGCTCCAATTAGTGGTGCAAGATTCGACAATATCAACCGAGACACATTTTCTAGATTTCGCTGACCCTGAAGCATTTGGGTAAATTCAGCCAAATTAGATTTGAGCCATCTTTGCTCCTCATTTTTTTTAGTTGTGTTTTGCAGATTAATAATCATCTGGTTGAAAATTCGCGTTAATACGCCA
Source organism: Komarekiella atlantica HA4396-MV6 (assembly GCA_019359395.1). Taxonomy (GTDB): domain Bacteria; phylum Cyanobacteriota; class Cyanobacteriia; order Cyanobacteriales; family Nostocaceae; genus Komarekiella; species Komarekiella atlantica. The sequence goes on along the minus strand of JAHHHK010000019.1, from coordinate 110,103 downwards.
ATTTCATCCTGGCGATCGCTGTGTGGTAAACTTACCGACAAATCACCATCCCGAATATTTTCCGCTAAATCAGAAACTTGTTTCAACGGTTTTGAGATATGCCGGCTTAGGAAAAATCCTACTAAAGCTAAGATTAAAAAAGATGAGGGAATACCATAGACAATGCTAGCGACAGTTTGCTTGGTAGCTGCTTGTGCTTTTTGCGAACGCTGCTTCAGCAGTACATTTTCCTCATTTTTCATTGCCTCCAACAGTTTCCGAATCTCATCCATCAACTGCTTGCCACTATCTGTTATGATAGCCTTCTGAGCAGGTTCCAAGCCTTGACTTTGCCGTAACTCAATCACATTTTTCATTACAGCCATCCTATTATTTATCAATGGCTGTAATCTATAAAGCCGATTTTGTTGATTAGGATTATCTTCTGTTAATTTCTGAAGCTCTTTAATTTGTTGATCCAATCTTTCTATAGCAGTGCTGTAAGGTTCCAGATAGCGCAGTTCGCCAGTGATGATGTAACCGCGTTGTCCAGTTTCAGCATTGATTAACTGAGAGCTAAACTGATCTAGCTGATTGAGAACCTGGTAGGTATGTTTTTCCCGGCGCGAAGATTCAATTAGTTCATTAGTGCTTTGGTAAGAGATTAGGCCAATTGTAGTCAGAATTGCCAGGCTCAAGGCAAAACCTGCTCCAATTTTGGTTCCAATCTTCAAACTGTTTAACATTATCTAAGGTAATTATTTACGCTATCTCTCTATAGATAGTATGATGACATTCCTTAGATTCCTGACTTCTCTAATAAGTCGAGAATCTTGTTCGACAGCGAATATACTTATTAGTTAAGGATAAAATATCAACGGCAAAAGGAAAATAAAAACCTTTAACCCTGATAACTTAAGATTTTTTCAGTAAGTTTTGTTATTAAGAACCTGGTAATCGTTTTTATCTGCATTAACTACGGGTTGGCTATAGATGCGAAAATGTTGGATTCTATGATTCTCTAAAATGGTTTTTGCAGCTGCTATATGAATATCAGTACCATTCAGCAACACTAGGTAATCACCCTTGGTTACTCGATTTTCATAGTATTTAGCTAAATCGTCGGGAATTTGTAATGCAACAAAGTTATCTTTGGAACTGCTGATATATACTTCAGCAAGTCCAGCCAGAGTGCTGATATCTTTAGCAATCACTGTGATGTGACTCATCGGAAAGCCAGCTATCCTCAGTTCAGTGAGTGCTTTTTCGACGTCTTGTCGCGTAGAAAAAGCACCAATTCCGTACTTGTATCGACCACTTGGAGGTAAAACCATATTATAAACGTCCCATTTTTGAATGCCACGATAATGGAACATCTTTCTGGCAATACGAATCTCTGCTTCTGTAGCTGTTACTATTACTAAATAGTAACCTTTGGATACTAGGTCGCTATAGGCCTGCGCTTGGGCTTCAGGAACTCCTAAACCCAACAGCGCACCAGTTAAACTACCTGCGGTTGCACCGATCGCACCACCAGCTAAAGCCGTAGCGATCGCTGTTGCTTCGGCTCCAGCTAGGACGATTGGCCCTACTCCAGGAATTGCCAAAAGACCTAAACCAAGTAGTAAGCCAGTCAGACCACCTAATGCACCCCCCGTAATTGCTCCAGCAGTAGCACCCTCCTCAGCTATATTGCCAGTATTTTCTTTGACTTCAATACCAGCAATATCACTTTGCTCTTGTGCATTTCGCGCAATTACAGAAACCTTATGCATTGGAAAATTAGCAGCTTTTAATTCCCGAAGTGCAAGTTCTGCATCTGAACGTTTAGCAAAAACGCCAACAGATCTTCGCTCTTTTTCTAATGTCATTTTATCTGTTTCTTGCGACTAGCAATGTTTTACAATGATATTAGCTGAGTCTCATAAAATTACACAGCTCTACGAGTTAGTAAACCCCAAAGGAAGATCAATAGCATTGCACCAAGAACGGCAAATAAAATACTTCCGAGTGATAAAGCGCCTACGGATGCTGCTGCTGCCGAACCACTTCCTAACAATACTTGTCCTAGATAACCCCCAACTACCGCTCCGAGAATTCCTAACACGATAGTAGATAAGATACCGCCACCTTGTTGTCCTGGATAAAAGAATTTGGCTAACGCACCTGCAATCAACCCTAAAACTAACCAAGCAATGATGTTACCCATAACAAATGTCTCCTTTTCTCTGCAAAAATGCGGTTTTACTTGCTTTTGACTATTTCATATTAAAATTAAGTTACAAAATTCTTGATCTATCTAGCGAACTAATATCGAAAATCTTTAGATATTATTTGAATCTATAGGTTCGACTTTATCCAAATCCCGGAACGCCACCTTTGAAATCTGGCAAAAACTTTCTACTACGGGATTAGTTTGGATCAAATCTGAAAAGACACAATTTAACTGAGATAAGGGTCTTCAAAGTATGCGATCGCCTACGCCAGGCGCGTGCTTGCACCATCGTAGCATCCAAAGATGGCATTAATATAAATATTGCGATCGCATATTGATGCACCTATGTAAAATATAAATTTACTATTATCATTACTTAGATAAAATTTGGTTGATAAATTAGTTTATTTCCACTATCAAGCTAATAGTTGCTTACTTTAACTTCACATAAACAACCATTGGTAAATCAAGGAATCTACTATATTATTACTAGTCAAAAACTTAAATCTTACTTAAGATAAGCGTTAATAATTAAAGCCTAATACTATTTATGGAATTTTTTCTTTGGATATATACTAAAAGATTAAGTTAATCTATATAGTTTTTAACAACCTCTGACAATAGTAAGTAATTTATCAATATATTCTCTATACAGAGTCTACCTGTAGGCTGAAAGGCATTTATCAAAAGATATAGCTATGGAACCATTGGCTTATATCTTTTGGCTACTTTGTTAAATTCTCCAAGATGAACCAATCTTTTAAAAAGCTATATACAACGGACAAAAAATTTTTTCATAAAAATAACTCCAGATAGAAGAATTAAACATTGCACAAATATAGTATAAGAACATTGCATAACTTACTAAGCAATACTGACCAAATAAATCAATAAACCTAGGAGCTAAAGATGAGTATTGAAGATAGAGCAAAAGCTGTTGCTAAAAATATTGAAGGCAAGGTACAAGAGATAGTAGGCGAAGTTACTGGCAACCCTAATGACAAAGCTGAAGGTCAAGCTAAGCAAGCCGAATCCCAAATTCGCCACACTGTTGAAAACATCAAAGATGATGTTAAAAAGTCTTTAGAATAGGCTTGTTCAGATTCCCGACTTCAGATTCCCGACTTCAGATTCCCGACTTCTAACAGAAGTCGGGAATCTAGTTAAGCTGGCATACCTAAAATGTCCTCAAGCCTTGGCATATCTTCCAACGGAATCACGCGCCCTTCATCCTCAAAGCCAACAATTTGATCAAAGTTTAAATACCGATACAAATCATCGGCAAAAGGATGAATCTTATTCGCCACAATATCCATATATTCCTGTACTGTGGGAATGCGTCCTAACAGCGCACAAACTGCTGCTAATTCTGCTGAACCAAGATACACTCGCGCATCTTTACCCATGCGATTATTGAAGTTGCGGGTAGAGGTAGAAAATACCGTTGTTCCATCAGCAACTCGCGCCTGATTACCCATACATAAACTGCATCCTGGCATTTCTGTCCGCGCTTTTGCAGCATCAAAAATATCGTACACACCTTCTTCTTTAAGTTGGTGTTCATCCATGCGAGTTGGTGGACAAACCCACAAGCGAGTTTTTACTTCGCCTGCACCTTCTAAAACTTTAGCTGTTGCCCGATAATGACCGATATTCGTCATACAAGAACCGACAAATACTTCTTGCACAGCATCATTAGCAACGTCCGATAATAATTTTACATTATCAGGATCATTAGGAGCCGCTACAATTGGTTCTTTGATTTCGTTCAAATCAATTTCGATAATTTCGGCATACTCTGCATTTGCATCAGCTTCTATTAGCACGGGATTGGCTAACCATTCTTCCATTTTGGCGACGCGGCGCAGGATAGTACGCGCATCTTTGTAACCTCTGGCTGCCATATTCTTCAGCAGCACTACATTAGAACGCAGATATTCGGCAACTGTCTCTACACTCAGCTTAATTGTACAGCCTGCACAGGAACGTTCGGCACTAGCGTCAGTAAGTTCAAAAGCTTGTTCAACTTTCAAATTTGGTAAGCCTTCCATCTCTAGAATCTTTCCAGAGAAGACGTTTTTCTTATTTTGCTTCTCTACTGTCAGCAAACCTTTTTGAATTGCTACGTAGGGAATGGCATTTACAACATCTCGCAAGGTGATACCGGGTTGCAATTCACCTTTAAATTTGACCAATACCGATTCTGGCATATCCAAAGGCATTACACCCAAAGCACCCGCAAAGGCTACTAACCCGGAACCTGCGGGGAAGGAAATACCTAAAGGGAAGCGAGTGTGAGAGTCTCCGCCTGTTCCGACAGTATCGGGTAGCAGCATTCGGTTGAGCCAAGAGTGAATAATCCCATCACCAGGACGCAAAGCGACACCGCCACGGGAGGCGAAAAAGTCGGGTAGTTCTTGCTGAGTTTGGATGTCAACTGGTTTGGGATAAGCGGCTGTGTGACAAAAACTCTGCATCACCAAATCTGCACTAAAGCCAAGACAGGCGAGTTCTTTTAATTCGTCGCGGGTCATTGGGCCTGTGGTATCTTGAGAACCGACGGTGGTCATCATGGGTTCACAAGATGTACCAGGACGTACACCAGGTAATCCGCAGGCTTTACCAACCATTTTCTGTGCTTGGGTATAACCTTTACCTGTGTCGGAGGGTTGTTGAGGACGGATGAAAACGGTGCTGGGTTCTAAACCAAGTGCTTGACGAGTTTTATCGGTGAGGGTACGCCCAATAAGTAGGGGGATACGTCCACCTGCACGGACTTCATCGAGAATGGTATCGGGTTTGAGGGTGAAGGTAGAAATAACTTCGCTAGACGTTCCATGTAGAGACGTTGCATGCAACGTCTCTACAGTGGTGATTTCGCCTTTGTAGGGATGGATGGTAATCACCATACCAGTTTCTAGTTTGGTGACATCGCATTGAATGGGCAAAGCACCTGCATCTTCAGCTGTGTTAAAGAAGATTGGCGCGATCGCACCACCTAAAATATACCCCCCAGCGCGTTTGTTCGGCACAAAAGGTATATCATTTCCCAGATGCCACAACACAGAGTTAATGGCAGATTTGCGCGAGGAACCTGTACCAACTACATCCCCTACGTAAGCTACAGGATGCCCTTTTTTCTTTAACTCGGCAATTGTTGCTAAACTTCCCGGTTGCCGTGACTCTAGCATTACTAAGGCGTGCAAGGGAATATCCGGGCGTGTGGTGGCGCTTTGGGCGGGGGATAAATCGTCGGTGTTGGTTTCGCCAGGAACTTTGAAGACAGTAACGGTGATAGCTTCTGGTAGTGTGGGACGCCGGGTAAACCACTCGGCTTCTGCCCAAGAGTCAATTACCCGCTTGGCGAAGGGATTGGTTTTAGATAATTCTAAGACATCGTGGTAGGCGTCGTACACCAACAAAATTTTGCTTAAAGCGTTGGCGGCATAAGCGGCGATGGGTTCCTTTCCTTGTCCCCCCATCACCAGCGGTGTTTCGGAAGAGTCGGAAACGGATACAGTGGGGAATTGCAGCAAATCGATTAAAGATTGCACATTATAGCCACCTACCATTGTCCCTAACAATTCCACCGCTTCTATGCGCGAAATCAAGGGGCTGGTGATTTCTTTTTTGGCAATGGCGGTGAGAAACCCAGCTTTGACGTAAGCTGCTGCATCAACACCAGGGGGAATGCGATCGCGCAATAAATGCAATAATGTATCTGCTTCACTCTTTGGCGGATTTTTCAGTAATTCACACAACTCTGACGTTTGCTTTGCATCCAAAGGTAAAGGGGGAATTCCCAGTGCTGCTCTTTCGGCAACGTGTTTACGATATGATTCCAGCATTCTGAACTCCAAATATTCAGCCAAACATTTTTTAAGTGTTTATAATCACTTCCTAAGTTTTAGGAGCATTCAACCTCACAAATCTTTACAGGTAGAATTCACAGGAAGTGAGTCTCCTTACTTTAAGTTTTTGTTTGGCAAGGACTTATAATTATCACTGTATAGCTATTTTTCCTGATAAAGCTGTTTGCAAATAATTCTCTTTTTCCATTTTTTAACTTGGTCACGTGCCTGTTTATTAGATAATATAATTCGCTTGTCTACTGAACTTCCACCCGGCGGAAACCGCCACTCAAAGTTCTTATTTCGTCACGCTTCTATTATATATGCCCAAAACTTACACTGTGGAAATCCACCACCAAGGCAAAATTCATACTTTGCAGGTTCCTGAAGATGAAACCATCTTATCAGTTGCCGATGCCGCTGGTTTAGACTTGCCGAGTTCCTGTCATGCGGGTGTTTGCACAACTTGCGCTGGACAAATAGCCGAGGGAACTGTAGATCAAACCGAAGGCATGGGCGTTAGTATAGATTTGCAAAAACAAGGTTACGTATTGCTTTGTATCGCCAAACCTCTTTCTGATTTAAAAGTTGAGACAGAAAAAGAAGAAATAGTTTATCAGTTGCAATTTGGTAAAGACTAATAATCAGTAAACAGTTATCAGGAAACAGTTATCAGTGAACACTTATCAATAGAAAGTTTACTCTTGATAATTAGTAACTGGTAACAGATATCACTAAAACTGATAAATAACATAGTGTTTATTAGCACCTGATATCAGCTATTCTAGAAACGACAAATCACCAGGCTTTACTACAATGACAACTCATTTTATTACCGCAGAAATTGACCTTCAAGAAACTCCGACAGAATTACAACAAGTAATTGAAGCAGAGTTACAAAAACAAGGTGAACCCCTACGTTGGGCAATTACCTCTGTGGATGTTGCACAGCAAAAAGCCACTGTTGAAGCCGTTGTCACCACAGCCAGTGCTGAGTAGTTCAGTTATCAGTTATCAGTCAATACAGTTCAGATAAGCCCAAAACCCTGATATATAGGCGCGATTTATCGCGTCTTCCAAGACCAATAATCTACTGTTTACTGTTTACTGTTCACTGTTGACTGATTTAATATGCAACGTCCATATACTGTGATTTTAATTGTACCAACTGGCGTTGGGGCTGCGATTGGTGGTTATGCTGGTGATGCTTTGCCTGTTGCCAGAGTTATAGCACAAGTTTGCGATCGCCTGATCACTCACCCCAATGTCCTCAATGGCGCTAGTTTGTACTGGAATCTTCCCAATGCTTTTTATGTTGAAGGTTATGGGCTTGACAAATTTGCTGCGGGATGCTGGGGATTACAACCTGTATATGCCAATAAAGTAGGTTTGCTTTTAGACCAAGGTATTGAGCCAGAATTGCGGCTGCGACACCTGCAAGCGGCAGATGCAGCCAGGGCAACTCTGGGATTGTCAGTAACAGATTATGTAATCACAGATACCCCGTTAAATGTAGAATTACGCACAGCCCCATCGGGAGCTAGTTGGGGGACAATTGGCAACCCAGACAGCTTGTTAAGGGCAGCTGAAATCTTAGTTAAGAAAGTAGGGGCAGAAGCGATCGCAGTTGTTGCCCGTTTCCCCGATGATATGGATGAAGAGGCAGTACAAAACTACCGCCAAGCTAAAGGTGTCGATCCTTTAGCGGGTGCAGAAGCCGTAATTAGCCACTTGCTAGTGCGAACCTTTCAAATACCTTGCGCCCATTCTCCTGCCCTTGCAAGCGTACCCCCAGAACCAGATTTATCACCTCGTTCGGCTGCCGAAGAATTAGGCTATACCTTCTTACCGAGCGTCCTTGTCGGCTTGAGTCGCGCCCCACAATTTATAGTAAATAAAGGGTTAGTTGCATCTTCACAAGCAGATATTTGGGCAGATCATGTAGATGCTGCGATCGTACCTGCAACTGCTTGTGGTGGTAGTGCCTTACTCAGTTTAAACCAGAAGCGATGCCAAATAATTACAGTGGAAGAAAATAAAACTCAAATACAAGTTCCTCCCCAGCCATTGGGGATCAAATCCATACAGGTAAACTCATATTTAGAAGCAGTGGGTGTATTAGTCGCACACAAAGCAGGCATTAATCTATCTGCCCTCAGTTCAAGTGGCTTTGTCTAATTCGTAAGTCAAGAGTAGAGACGCAATTAATCGCGTCTGTACAAGAGTCAAGAGTAGAGACGCGATTAATCGCGTCTGTACAAGAGTCAAGAGTCAAGGGTCAAAAGTCATTAATTATTCTCTCCTCTGCCCTATTCCCCCAAAAAATCGTGGTTGAACAACAAAAGCAAGAGCCAGAAATTCCATACCTGACGCGCTTCCAAGTACTTGGAGCGATGGGAGCGACTGCAATCATTTTGTTGATAGTCGCCAAGCTATCGTTATACTTTGGCAACTTTTCTTTATTTTCCTGGAAATGGGATGAAAAGGAGTTGCTGCTAGGCGTGGGGTTGGGAATTATCATCACTGCGTTAAGTGGCTTAGCTTACCGCTTTTCTCCTCCCTACCGTAAAAGTGCAGATTATTATTTAGAACTAGTACTTAAACCCTTAGCTTTACCAGATTTAATTTGGCTAGGATTACTACCAGGTTTGAGCGAAGAATTGTTATTTCGGGGCGTGATACTGCCAGCTTTAGGTTCAGATATTACGGCTGTCATAGTATCGAGTCTTTGCTTTGGCGTCTTACACCTCAGTGGTTCCCAACAATGGCCTTATGTGATTTGGGCATCCATTGTTGGGATACTACTAGGATATAGTGCCTTGATTACTGGTAACTTATTAGTACCGATTGTTGCTCATATTGTGACAAATTGGATTTCCAGCTATCTGTGGAAAATGTGGCAATTGTCGAAAGTTAAAAGTTAAAACTTTTCAAGACAGGCATCGCACACTATCAACCATAGAATAAATTACGTGGTTTGAGCGCTCTGACTGGATACTTTCTGTGCAGCAGTTTTTAAACGAGTTGCCCTACTTTTACGGAGACTCTCACTTCTGCGAACTCCACCAGCCATCTCATATTCGCGGCTATCTTTGCCGTATTTAAAAGCAATCCCCATAAGCATCTTCTCAGAGAACGTGCTCAACATTTGTTCTAACTCTTCAAGTTCTAATTTGGAAGAGTCAGCCATGCTGAGAATAGTGTTATAACTTTCTAACTTGGTGCGTACCTGTTCAATTAATTGTGTCAAGTTTGTTAAGTTGTAAGCATCCCCAAGATCCAAATTAGTATTTATTGCTTTGAGTCCAGCGAATCTTAACTCAGCATTTTCTAGAACGCGGGATGCGCGTTTTCTCTGAGGCATAAATTTACTTCCATGTGAGGTTTCTAAAATTACTATGCCCTGCTGCAACTACATTTTGGCTCAGCAAAATCCACAATTAATTGTATTATGTATTAAATAGTTGCTAGTAAATTTTCTTAATTTATTTGGAGAATATCAAATAGGGACAATACAGTTTAGGAGTAGTATTTGGATATGGGGTGTGTTGTGGCGGAAGACTTAACGCACCTGATAGACTATATCAAGATAGTGCGTTGCGCTGCACGACAACACACCCTACTATTGTTTGATGTTTAAGTTGGCATACTTATAATTACAGAAAAAGCTGTGTCAACTACAAAAGAAGCATTTATAGCTACAGAATAAGCTGTGTTAACTAAAACTTGTTCATTTGTAACTACAGAATAAGCTGTATTCACTAGAACTTGTTTATTTGTAACTTCAAAAGAAGTTTTAGTTAATAAAACTTCTAGCTTACTTATTATTTAAGAAGTATTTATAATTAATTATTAATTATAGATAATATGACTTTAGTTTTACTTATCCAATCATCAGTATTTGTAACTACAGCTTCAACATCTACAAGTCTTTCAAGGTGACTCGTAAAACCTATCTCTTCTCTCTGTGTCCTCTGTGCCTCTGTCTTGAGAAGTTCTGATGCCTGCGGCGGGCTGCGCCAACGGATAGCGCAGCGTTAGCGACGTAGGAGCGTCGGAAACCTCCGCTCAGACTTCTCGCTGTGGTTAAATAAATGACTCTTGAACCGCAGAGGGCGCGGAGAACACAGAGAGAAGAGATTAAAAAGAGATTTTTTGAGCAAAATGTTGATCCACCTTGAAAGGGTTGCTTTTTCGGGGTTATAACATTTTGAAAAAAATGCGACAGATAGTAGAGATGTTGCAATCATTAACTGTAGTCTTCTAAATGTTTAATGCCTGTAAAGTCTGGCTTATGTATTTCTACGTTCGATTAAGTGTAGTTTTTGACGAGTAAGCTGCTAGTGCGATCGCCTGTGGTAAAATTCGATGTTCCTGAATTTGAATCCTGGCGTGGAGTGTTTCTGGTGTATCGTCTGGTAGTACTGGCACTGCTGCTTGCATTAATATTGGGCCACTGTCCACCTCTAAACAAGCTATATGCGCTGTACAGCCAGTAATTTTTACCCCAGATGCCAAAGCTTGTTCGACAGCATGAACTCCTTTAAAACTAGGCAACAAACTAGGGTGGATATTAATAATCTTGTTGGGAAAAGCATCGATTAACACTTCTGTCACCAGTCGCATCCAGCCGGCCATAATCACCCATTCAACATCATATTTCTGCAATGTCTGGACAATTTGCTCGTCAAACTCTTCCCGGCTTTTGTAGTTGCGGTGATTTAATAAAACAGCCTCTACACCTCTGTTTGCTGCCCTTACCGCTGCTTTAGCCGAGGGATTATTATAAATCAAAACTTGAATTTGAGCGTTTAACTGTCCATCTTCAATAGCTTGAGCAACCACCTCAAAATTGCTACCATTCCCAGAAGCCATAATCCCCAATTTCAAAGGAGCGCTTTGTGTAAATTGGTTGCTAGAGATGTTGGGAGAAATCAGGCAAGCAGTATCAGCATTTACTGGGAAATTATTACTCATAAAACTTCTATCTTACTAATAAATGCGAGCCTACTGGACATTTAACTTGCTGAAAATTATTGGAAGGAAGCGTTGGCGGAAGTGGCGGTTTAGCTGAGGGTTTATCAGTTTCACAAATAGCCGTACTTGTGAGAGTTTCACCTTTAATTTTTCTGACAAATGTAATGCCCGTATAGCTTCTTAACTCAGGCTTTTTGGCAACAGCTGTGCTGATTACACTTTGGGTTTGCTTGTCTTGGGATAGTATTCGATAACGGTAATTCTCGGTTTCTGGCTTAATATCAAGACCTAGTTGCTCAATAGTTGTACCAAACTTTTGGTATTCCAGATAGTAGGCCTGTTGTCCGCGGTTTATAGTATCAATAATTTGTTTACCTTCAACTTCTTGCTGATTGGTTGCTTGATTTCCTGTTTTTGGGTCGATAAGTTGGATATTATCAGGCAATGTAGTAGCATCGGAAACTTTTTTGAATAGCGATGCTTTTGGAGAAAAAGCTGTGGGTCTAGGTTTTCCCGGATTGGTTTCATCTAATTGCAATCGCATCTGACCATCAGCAGTAAATTCAAAAATTGTCAATACTGGTTGCTGATTACTGGGAATTGTGACATCTAGATGCATAGGTTGTGGCGTCGGGTTGATGCGATATTTAACTTCGGCGGCAACAAGAGTATTAGGATTGGGCAATAAGATAAATAATTTGCCTTCTGGTGTGAAAATGAAGGTTAGTCTTTGAAGCGATGAAGACTCTTGAGTTTGCCATTGCCCCGATAATTTTTGGACAATCGGGTTTGTCTGCTTAGTTGGTTGAGATGGCGTTGGCGTTGGTGCTGTGGCAGGCTGAGCAACTACAGTTGGTTCGAGTTTCATCAGTAGTATTATAAATACGCTAAAGCTAAGTAATTTGCTAGCGATTTGAAGTTTGCCCAAGTATGCGAATTTAAGCATTTGCGTAAGAGTCATTAGATTGACAGGATCTTAACAGTACTTCTACGAATAACAACCCTACACTAGCCACCATTGCCATGAAAAAAAACCGATCGCCTATGCAACTGCTGGATAATGATACTGTGGCAGCCTGGATTTTTCTCACACCAGCACTAATTTTACTAGGCGTCTTTATTATTTGGCCGATCGCCTATTTGTTTTACCTTAGTTTCACCGCTGGTAGTTTCACCTCATCAGGTACTTATTGGATAGGCATAAAAAACTACTGGCGTTTGCTACTCAACCCCGATTTCTGGCAAGTTCTTGGTAACACTTCTTATTTTACAGTTGCCACCGTTATTCCCAGCTTAGTTATTCCCTTGGGACTAGCAGTACTACTAAATCGCTCCCTAGCCTTGCGGGGAATATTGCGAAGTGCCTATTTTTTACCTTCAATTATTTCGCTTGTGGCGGCTGGTTTAGGATTTCGCTGGCTGTTTCAAACATCGGGCCCAGCTAACGGACTTTTAGCTGTTTTTGGCATTCCGGCAATACCCTGGCTTGGAGACATATTTTGGGCAATGCCAGTACTGATATTATTAAGCATTTGGAAACAACTGGGTTTCAATATGGTGGTATTCTTAGCGGGGTTGCAAGCAATTCCTCCCAGTCGTTACGAAGCAGCAGATTTGGATGGGGCAAACGCTTGGCAACAATTCTGGCATATTACCCTGCCCGGATTGCAACCGACTATCATATTTGCAATTGTCACCACTGCGATTTTTACATTGCGGAGTTTTGAGCAAGTTTATGTGATTACTGGCGGTGGGCCGCTGAATTCGACTAATTTACTGGTTTACTACATTTACCAAGAAGCTTTTGGTCAATTTGATTTTGGCTATGCAGCAGCCGGCGCGACAGTGCTGTTAGCAGTGACGATGGTACTAGTGTATTTGCAGTTGCGAACTTGGAGTGAGGAGTAGGGGTTTGGTGTTGGTGAGTCTGGGTATGAATTTATCTCACGCAGAGACGCAGCGAAAAGTTCTGAAAGAGGGTTTCCCTCTCTTACGAGACGCTAACGCGAACCGCAGGAAACTTTTCAAGACAGAGGCGCGGAGAGTAGGAGTTTGTGTATTCTCAACTCTTACCCTCTGCGACTCTGCGCCTCTGCGTGATACCAATTCATATTTCTACTCAAAAACGCCAGAGATTTTGTCTGAGCAAATGAACAATCTCGCGAATTTAACTCAACTGTGCTACAAGTTGATTTTCCAACAGTGTGTTATTTGTCAATAAGTCCTCAACGGTAATTCGCAAAAAGCGTTGTTCATCAACCTTAAAGAGGATTTTAATCCGATCGCTTCCTGGATATCCAGTTGGTGTAAGCTGGGCTATTGTTCTAGCACCTTCTTGATCGTTTAAGGGCTTAACGGTGGTTTCACCATTATCAGAACGGCGAGTAATTAAGCGATCGCCATCAAAATAAACTTCGGTGTTACCTGTATCTGCTCCCAATTCTCCCATAATTAGTTCAATACTGGGTTGATTTTCCAAAGACGCGCCTAAAACTAATTCCATTGGCTGACTCATGGGGTATGCTTGTCCAGCTTGAATAATCGGATGCCATTTGTGATGCCCTTTGCGGCGATCCCAGTAACGGACACCGTAACTATGGTAGAGAAAGTCTTTAATTTCTATGCCTTGAGCTAACTGTAATGCACCTTGGGCGATCGCTTCAAAAGGACGTTCGCAACGAATTTTCTCTGGCTGAAAATACTGTTTTACCCATGTCTGCACTGCTGGTAATTGCACAGTCCCACCAACTAACAACACTGCATTAATATCTGCAAGTTCTATTCCCTGGCGTCTTGCTTGCTGCAATAATGTCGTCATCGACTCATCTAGTAACTCAAAAAATGCGTGTTCTTTGAGGATATTTTCTAGGGTATCACGGTTTAGTTCCAGTTCGTAGCTTTCAAATGTCTCATCGTCAAAATAAACTTCACTGGCTTGGTTTTGAGTTGATAGTTGAATTTTTACCTTTTCTGCGAGTCGTGTTGTCAGGGGACTTACCGCTAATCCTTGAGTTTTAGCAAAGTAATCTACTAACCAATTATCAATATCAGTACCGCCTAAATTTTGCCCAGCTTTTGCTAGTACACGCGCAGTTTTTACCTTTTGCTTGGAGTCTTCAGCCAAAGATTTATTGCCCCACTTGAGAATAAATCCTAGGGGTTTTGTGCCTGCTTGCACACCTTGAGCCAACTGTACAAGGGATAAATCCAAAGTACCGCCACCAAAGTCAATTACTAAAAGAATTTCTTGATTTGCTAAGCCATAACCCAAAGCTGCGGCTGTGGGTTCATCTAGCATCCGCACTTGTTCGACGGGGAGAGATTGACAAACTTTTCCCAACCAATGACGATAAGCTTCAAAGCTGTCTACGGGGACTGTTAATACCAAAGAATCTAACCCACCTTGCAGGGGTATTAGTTGTTCGATTACCTTGGTGAGAAACCATTGCCCTACCTGTTCAAAGGTGATGACTTCTCCATCTAGTTCAGGTAAGAATCCTTGGATATCTGCTCCGATTCCCCGTTTGAAGCTGCGAAAAAATCGTGCTTCGCCTTTGAGGTCAAAACCGCGATCGCGTACTTGTTGCCCTACTAAGATTTTACCCTGTGTTGCTTCTTCAACATAAACTAAGCTGGGAATCAATGGCGGATTTAAACTTTGTTGAATTGATAACCCAGGTAGATTTAGGGTTTCTGGCTGCTGGGTGACGGGATTCCAACGAGTAATAACTGTGTTGCTAGTACCAAAATCGATTGCGATCGCCATATATTATTGATGATTTCGCGCCAAGATACAAACATTAGGGTAAAGAGTGCCAATTGTGATTATTCTATATAAGCCACCAAGAGCGCAAATGAGCGATCGCTTCTTCTTTGTGTTTGGCTTCGACTTCTATCCACGGTGCTTCATGGTAGACATTGGGCATAGCAGTAATCAAATCACTGTGTTTTCTGTCGTTGAAAGCGACTTCACCATTAGAAATATGCACTAACTGCCAATCTGGATTTGCCCAAGTTTCTCGCGCTGCGTAAAACATTTCTGCTACACTCGGATGATCGTAGCTGTCTAAGTTTTCGTGGCAAATATGGTGATGGGCATCGAATACCATCGGTATACCAGCTTGCTGACACACTGCTAAAATTTCGCTGGCACTGTAAGCGTATTCATCATTCTCTAAAGTTAAACGGCTTTTAATTGCTTGTGGTAATTCTGAAATTACTCTTGCTAGTTGTTCGGTGCGTTGAGATTTGCCACCATGAATATTCATCAATGACCAAGGCGATCGCGGTAAACTCAGTAAGTCAAATGTGCGGGCATGTCGTTCTAAAATTTTGATACTTGCTTGCACCACTTCGGCAGAATCAGAACTCAACACTACATATTGGTCTGGGTGCAACACCATTCTAATGCCTAATGCTTGAGCTTGCTGACCAATTTCGCCTAAGTTAGCGCTCATTTCCTCTAAAATGTTTGCGCCGATTTCGTCTTCCATGTCACTCAAAGGAAACAAACCAGAGGAGATGCGATACAGCCGAATTCCGTTCTCCTGACAAAAGCACAGAGCATCATGCAAACGCTGTAAGTTGTGTCCATATAGTTCTCTTAAGGCACTTTCACGCTCACTTAAGGAGAGTTTTAAGTAGCGTGTGCGCGTCATTGTCCGAAAGCGCACCTGTTTATCAAAAGTGATGCAAACTAGCCCTAAGTCGGGCAAAGTGCTTTCTGGGCACTGCTGTGCATTAACTAGATTTTGAAGATGAATTGCAGTCATTAACTAAGTTTATCAACTATTGCCCTTCTTTAGATTTAAGTAAATTGTGCAACTGAGTCATGAGTATCTAAAGAATGAAGTCCGAAATTTTCAGGATATAAATACCTGATACGCATCCTTTTGTAGTCAATAGCCATAGGCGCGTTCTCTTTAGTATTAAGCTGCCATTAAAATACATCTGCCTTATGGAGTATTTTTTGTAATACATCTATAAATGTTTATATGGTTTTTTAATGATTTAGTAATGAAAATATTTAAATTCCAGGCTGATAAGCTCACAACTCAAGCCATCGCAGTGCATCCAAGGTGACTTAACCAAAGGAGGAATGTCAAGATTAGGAGATGTACCTACAAGTAGGGAAGTCAAGCACCTGAAATATTTATTAATATAAAGTAAATTCAGCGTCAGGAGTTAAAAAAGTTTTTACTAATCAATCACCAGATTCTTCACAAACTGAGCAGAAGATTATGAACGACCAAGAACCATCAGACTCTAAGGAATTTGTCGGAAATCTCAAGAATGGAATTTGGCTGTTTGGCCTCTCATCTTGGGTATTTGGCATTACTGACCGCAGTATTGCTTCATTTGCCGATGGCTATCTATCTGCTTTGGATTTAACGCAACTATTTACAGCGGCGACATTCTTTGTGGCGTGGCTATTTTTGAAACCGACATCCAAGGCTTAAGCAATTCAAAATTCTGGCTAATGTAGAACAAAGTTACATCAGTTTTGTAAAAAATTCGGGAAGATATGTAAAGCTAAACACTTTTTATCGCAATGAGGGGTGTGCCAAAAAGTGCATCTTTATTTTTTGCATACTAAAAAATCGGAGTTGTTCTGATTCCTAGAATGACGCCGATCTTTGATTTGCGATTAATCAATATTAACTCAGAATAGCGATCGGATTTTACAAATATAGTTAAAACCCAAAATGGCAACGGTTATAGTTGCGCTTTACACCACAGTCTAGATAATAATTTAAAACCAACAATAAGCAAGCTTCACTTAACTATTTTTAACTCAACCGCTCACAATTGAATCAGTAAACAGTAAACAGTAAACAGTAATCAAGGGGTATGGTGAGGGATTTAAACCAGCCAGATAGCGCTTGCCACCAATCGGCTTTGAGTTATGAGTTTTCAGTTGGAAGTGAGCACCCCTTAAACCAAATTATCTTGACTGATAACTGTTTACCGTTTACTGTTTACTGTTAAATGTAGTCTATTTTACTTAAATAAGCTTTTTTGAGCTAAATTAATCACTCTTTAGACAGACGAGTTCAAAAGTCTAACAAGTTAAAAAAGTCTAACAAGTTAAATTTTTGAGCTAAGTCATATCTTTTCAACCTTTAAAATTTTCTACTGAGTCAGAATGTTAGATGTTTTAGCACAACCAATAGTTGACAATCAATATACTACAGCTACTATTACACTGCAAAATATTATCTTACCATCAGATATTTATAGTAGTGTAGAAAAACTATTTGTAAGATTAAACTATAATTCTGTGCTTAATTACGAACAAAATATTGTTGAGCTAAAAAAAGGTGGAAGCATTAGATTTAATACTTATTTTAATGCTTTCTCAGTCCAAAAGTGGAAGAATTACATTAACATAAAACATATAAATATAAGGTTATATTTAAAAGGAGTATTTCAAGTTAAGCTTTTGACGATAGATAACTTATCAACATCTGCACGTTTAGTTAACCAAAAGTTTATCAATGTTAATACTTTAAGTGAAGTAACAGTATTCGATAATATAAATATAAATCTATATAAAGGGTTATTATATCTTGAAATCAAAGCTATAGGAAATAATTGTTTATTCAAAGATGGCTACTTTTACATAATAAATATTCGTCAAAATTTAGATTAGATCAAAAGTTGCAGTGATAATATAGCGTTTCCTAGTATACCCGTAGGGGCACGGCATTGCCCATTGGTGTCAACTTCAGCTCAAACACTCAATTTCCCGTAGTTTCAGATCCCCCAACTCCCTTTTAAGGGGCAGGGCTGTTTCATTAGACCTCTTGCATAAATGCTTAAATTGTCATGTTGAGCGGAGCGAAACATCTCGGAGATTCTTCCCTCCACTACGTTCTGGTCAGAATGACACTAATAGTTTTCTGACTTTTGCAAGAGGTCTATTCGCTTAGATCAGGATTTTGTCAAGAGTATCAACCAGAAATTTTAGTGAGTTGGTAATCAAAAAATTACTGTCTCAAACAATAAATTTCAGTGCGAACGCCTGGTTTTCGACCCAATTAGATTGTTTAGCAACCTGATTTTTTTGACTGATACGCTTGTAAATTAAGGTCTTTTGGGGAATGAAACAGCCCTGCTTCAAAAGGGGGCATTCGATTTTAATTCCCCATATAATGCTTCTTTCATTAATTGACGTGTTTTTCTGTAAAATGCTCCATGTCTACGTTAAAAGAAAGTAGTTTCGAGTTTTTGATATGCATTCAGGTTTAATTTTGCCAGACTAATACAGGATTTGGGCATATCGCACAACAGAATTAAGTTTGAAATTTTAATTTAAATTTTTGATTCAACTTAAAAGGCTTTCTTATACATATCTGATTTTAGTCCTATCGGACTAGCTCAACAAAGAATACGTAGTCTCATAGATAATTTAAATTACTTCGCTCGCATGAGGACAGGATTCTGAGATTTGCAGAGAATAGGTACTGTAAAAGTTAGTTATTCAACAACTTCTGGAAGTCATGGAGGTACATAAAATGAAAGCGATATTTCTCACAGCAGCAGCTTTACTCAGCACAGTAGCTTTAACTGCTCCCATTCCCGTAAAAGCTGAAAACACTACCCCCCTCCGGCGCTTGCTAGAAACTAGAGAATGTTTTGGATGTGATTTAACAGGTGTGAACCTGAAAGGTGCTCACTTAATAGGCGTTGATTTGAGAAAGGCTAATTTACAGGGTGCTAATCTTGAAGGCGCTAACTTAGAAGGTGCAGATTTAACTGGTGCAAATTTGAAGTCTGCTAACCTCACAGACACTTTTGCCAGTGGTACTACCTTTGAGAATGCTAATCTGACTAACGCCAACTTAAGTGATGCTAATCTGCATAATGCTCAAGTAGATGGTGCTGTGATGATTGGTACTAATCTAAATGGTGCTGATGGCTTTGACATTAATCTTGGTGTTGGAGGAGAAGAATGAGTTAAGAGTTATCAGTTTTAAAATGAAAACTCCTAACTCCGAGGTTTTACTCTCCAGTAATGGATAATTCATCTACCCAGATTTTTGGACAAACGCCTCCTGGAGTCAACTCCGCCTCTTTCTCGATATAAATAATTGACTTCAAGAGTTCCAAGAAATCGCCCGCAACTGTTGCTGACTCAATACTTGTTTTAACACCCTTGTTGACTAGCCACCCATCAAACGGCAAAGAAAACGAGCCTTGTAAAGACTTAACTCCAGCATGGAGAGCTTGTAAATCATCGATAAAAATCACATTCTCAGAAGTTTCTAGACTAAGTTCCTGCTCAGGAGTTGCTGCTGAGAAAACGTGATAAAAATTTGGACTAACATTGACTTTTGCGCCAATACTTGCATTACCTGTTGGCTGAGCATTCATTCTTTTAGCAGTTCCAGCACTGTGAAGAAAGCCTGTTAAAACGCCATTTTCAATTAGTGAAATCTGACGAGTGGGAGTTCCTTCACCATCAAAAGTTTCTGCGCCTACGTTCGCTGGATGTAATGCATCATCATAAACCGAAAGCAGAGGGGAAGCAATTTGCTTACCTAAATCATCAGGATTAGACAGGCTTTGGTTGTCCAGAATACTTTGAGCATTGAACAAGTTAGAAAAACCACCCAACAGACTTAAGAAAGCTTCCGGCGAGAAAACAACTCTATATTTACCAGTCTTGATTTTTTCATAGTTCAAGTGACTGATAGTTTTATCAGCAGTTTCTTTAATACAACCATTAATGTCTAAATGATTGAAACTCCGGTTGATTCTAAAAGCGCCTGCACTGCGTGGTTTTTTTCCTTCTTCTTCAGTTTTGCTGTAAAGATAAACTGATGCTAAGGAGTGAGATTCAATTCTGGCTGCGCCGTCGCTGTTGAGATAGAACCTGTCAATATCTCTTTGCGCCAAGCCATTATAAGGCACACCTTTAATTGCTGGATGAACTGCCAGTAATTCTTTTTCAGCAACCAGCAGTTTTTCAATCAATTCAGCAACAGGTGCTTGGGGTGCTTTGTCTTCAGCTTTATTTGCGATGGGAATAGTAGCCTCTGGACTAAAATCAGGGACATTTTCTTTAACACCAAAGAAACTGGCTTCATAAGCAGTTTTTAAAGCTAACTCCAGTCCATTGGGATCTACATCTGTGGTGCTGGTGACACCCATTGTATTGTCTTCATTCCAGACACGGACAGTAACACCAGAGCGATTTGAGGCTTTGACTTGTTTTGGCTCACCTTGATCTACTTGTACACTAGTTTCGTCTATTGTTGAGCCATAAATGTCGAATTTTTTGATGCCAAGTTTATTAGCATTGTCCTTGGCATAACTGGCAATATCATTGATATTCGGCATAGTCAATTTTTGATTTTAGATTTTAGATTTTGGATTGAAAACGAGTAAATTTTAGATGTTAGGTTTTGGATTTTGGATTTTGGAAATTGTATTTTTCTCGTAGTGTTTTGATTGACGCTACGGTCATGGCAAGAATTTCGGTAGTTTCTTGCATTAGGCTTTTTAGTTTTTCTGCTGTCATTAATCCTGATTCAACAAGAAGCTCTAACCAATAAAGCGTTTCATCCGCTTCTTCTTCCACGATGCCGAGTTTAGCAATCAAATCAGCTGTTGATTTAGATCTACAAGCTGCTCGATAATTAGCACCCACAGAAGTAGCCGAACGCAACAGCTGCTTGCCAATGACATCAGCAGTTTTAGTTGGTGGCAGCACCTCGACTAGATGAATAACTCGCAATGCAAGCTGCTTTGTTCTAGTTTTAAACTGCTGTTCATTCACAATCCAAAATCCAAAATCCAAAATCTAAAATTCTCTAGCGTCCACCTACGGTAATCGAATCAACTTTAATGTGGGGTTGTCCGACTGTGGTGTAAATACTGCCACTGATGGAGCCACAAAAACCGGGTGCGATTTCCAAATCTTGAGAACACATGGAAATTTTGTTCATAATTTCCTTGGCTTCACCGATAAGGATAGCTCCCTTTAGCGGCTTAGTGATTTTGCCATTTTCAATTAAATAAGCTTCATCGACACTAAAGTTAAATTGGCCTGTTGCGCCAACACTACCGCCGCCCATCTTTTTGCAGTAAATGCCTTTGTCAATAGAGGCAAATAAATCTTCAATGCTATATTCACCAGAATCAATGTAGGTGTTACGCATCCGGCTAGCAGCGGCATAGGTGTAATTCTGACGGCGTCCACTTCCTGTTCTGGGGTGTCCGGTGCGTGAGGAACCTGCTCTATCTGCTAAAAAGTTTTTGAGAACACCTTTTTCAATTAATAGGGTTCTTTGAGCAGGCATACCTTCGTCATCCATGTCAATTGTCCCAAAGGCATTTTCAGCACGTCCTTCATCCCAGGCTGTTAAACTTTCGTGGGCAATTTTTTCGCCTTTTTTGTCGGCAAAGGGGGTAGTATTGCGTTCAATTTGAGTGGTTTCCAGTAAGTGTCCACAGGCTTCGTGGAAGATGACGCCGCCAAAGTGATTGGCCATAATGATGGGGTAAGTGCCTGATTCTACGTAATCTGCATAGAGCATTTTCCCAGCGGATTCGGCTATTTGCTCGGCGGCTTGTTGATAATCCCAAGTTCTTAAGAAGTTAGCATCGCTAGTGTTACCAGCACGTTCACCGATGGAGGAGCGATTAGCACCATCAGCAGACAAAAGGTTAAATCCTACTGACTGGGTAAGGCGAATATCACGAGCAAAAGTACCATCGCTGGCGGCGACTAAAACTTCTTGCCAATCCCGGAAATAAGTAGCGCGGCGTGATTGTACATGGCTAGCTTTTCGCTTTAGCTGGGCGGTACCATCAAGGAGGACTTCTCCCATTTCTCGGATGGAGCTACACAGCGTCAGCCAGCCATCTTTGCCTCTTTTGGTGGCGTAGTCTCTCAATAATTCTAGGTTGATTTCTGGGATGAAAGCGTTAGGAGCAGGTAATTGTAATCCCAGGATAGAAAGACCTTTTTCTAAGGCTGCTTTTAAACCAGAAAATGAAAGGTCATTGGTGCTAACGTAGCAGTCGGCTTTGCCGCGAAAGACTCTGACGCCTGCACCTGTAGCTAGACTTGGTGAAATACTAGTGATGGCGTCGTCTTCTGCAAGACAACTGATGTAGTTGCGACGCTCTAAGAATAACTCGATGAAGTCAGCACCGGCGGCGCGTCCTAGTCCTAGGAGGGTAGCCAGAGGGGCTTCCCAGGTTTCATCGAAACGCTCTGGGGTGGAGGAATATTGTAGGGTGGGAAGTTGATTCGAGAGAATTAGCGTACTTGTAAGCATGGGTAGCCTCGTCTGCTGGCGTAATCAGAGATTTGACTGAAAAATCCTGGTGTGTTCACTCTAGCAAATTTACCCAGATGACATCTGGCGTGGCTTTTTGAAAAGCAACTTGGTTTTAGCTACTTTGCTTGATTTGCTTTGTTCATCTCACGCCTACGCAACTTCACCAAAATTCTGACTCGTCGCTTAAATGCTTCAAAGTCTTCAGCGCTCAATTTAGTTTTCTGCCACACTGGGCGTTGCATCAAGCGCTCAGACCATTGATTTAGTTTGGGGTAATTACTGAGATGAAAACCTAAAAGAGGTAATGAATGGATGGCTATTCCAGCAACGATATCAGCCAAGGTTAACTGCTGACTGCCAAAAAAAGAGCGATCGCCTAGCGCTTGTGTAAAAAACTGCAATACTTTATCTATATTCTGCTTTGCCTGTGCAAATTGCGGTGAGTCTTCATTTTCATAAATTAGTGCAATCACTTGCGGAAATAATTCATTTGCAGTCACCATTTGCACCATCCGCACTGTTGCTAATGCTTGAGGTTCAGTAGGTAGCATTGCAGGTGTAGGATATTTACTTTCTAAATAGTCCATAATTGCCAAAGATTCTACAATTTGAAACCCGTTATCCACCACAACCGGAATGTGATGAAAAGGATTAATTGTCAAAAACTCTGGTTGCAACTGATCACCATCTAAGTTGAGTAAAACTGATTCAAAGGGAATTTCCTTTTCTAGTAAAGTAATCCACACACGGCGAGCATTAGGCGAGAGGGGATTGTAGTAGAATTTGAGCATATAAGATTCCTGAAAAAGTTCATACTTTGATTTGTGCCACAGATTTAAATCAGTGAACAGTAAAGAGTAAACAGTGAACGATGGTCAGAAACAAACTGATTACTGATTACTGTTTACTGATAACTGTTAAAGATGACTTTTTATGTATTGATTTAGATGATTCACTGCTCTTTGCATGTGAATAGAATCTCCGTAGAGTTTGCTCATCATAATTGCTCCTTCTAAAGTTGCAGTTATAATGGTTGCGATTTCATCAGCATTTACTTCAGGGCGAATTTCACCCTTTTCAATTCCTGTTTCAATAATTCGACGAATTAGATTTAGCCAAGAGTTCATCACTTGTTGAGTGCGATCGCGTAACGCAGGATGAGCATCATCACTTTCAATAGCAGTGTTTAGCAAGGGACAGCCTCCCGGAATTGGTGGGTTGTCTACAAAACCACTAAATACGCTAATAATTGCTTGAAGACGCTCAATCGCATGATGCTTGCTTCGCAGTACAGATCTATAGTGTCTACTAACACAAGCGATCGCAAAATCAAAAGCCTGTAATGCTAGCTCGTCTTTGCTGTGGAAGTGATTGTAAATTCCTCCTTTCTGCAATCCGGTGACACGCATAATATCTGACATGGACGAGCCTGCATAACCTTGTTGGTTAAAAAGTTCCGCCGCTTGTTGGAGAATTTTAGTTTTTGTTTCTTCGCCTTTAGACATTAAAACATTTCAGACCGATTGGTCTGATTGAGATTAACATGCCATTTGCTTGAGAGTCAAGCATTGGGGATCGGGGACTAAAACACCGATTCAGTATTCAAGATCAAGGCGAAAAAAACCGATTATTTCGTAGAGACGCTGCAATGCAACGTCTCTACAGTCAACGGAAATTAGTCGTTTTAGCCAAAATCAATCGGGTTTTTGCGATTACTGAATCGATGCTCTAGGGATCAGGTATAAGAACCACCACAATATTTTTCGGTTAAGCACTACCAGCCTTCAAATTTAGGGCTGAATATCACAAAATAGTTGTAATAGCCTAAACATATATTTTTTTGTCAAAATCAATACATTTTTCTTTTTGATTTTAAGATTGAAATATACAAGCTTAATTAAAAGCTCCTCCAGTGCATTTGGTAAAACCACAGGAGTCTAATTACGACATTCAAATCTATATGTTTAAAACAGGAGATGGACTGTCATGACACAGCACAATGCTGCCCAACTTTTTAAAGCCGTAAAACAAGACCAAGCATTAAAGGAAAGACTCAAAGCCACAGATGACCCGGAAGCTTTCGTCAAAATTGCTAAAGAGCGTGGCTATGAATTTACTGTCGAAGAACTACAAACTGAGATTGATAAATTGTCTGAAGAGGATTTAGCAGCTATCGTCAATCCAGGTTTAGCACCTAGACGCCACATTCATCCCAGGTAATTCTTAAATCAGTAAACAGTAAACAGTAAACAGTTATCAGTTCTGACGGCGTATGGTGGGGGATTTAAACCTGTCAGATAGTACCTGCCATCGGCTTTGGGTTATTAGTTTTCAGTTGGAAGTACTCGCCCCCTTAGTGGCTTCCCTTCAACCCAATTATCTTGACTGATAACTGTTTACCGTTTACTGTTGACTGATTTAAAACCTACCTAGCCGCAAAGTAGGCTTCTAACGCCTCAGAACCCCCGATTAATTTACCATCGATAAATACTTGGGGAACTGTTGTCGCACCTGTAACTGCCCGTAAAGAGCGTGTGGTAATATCCTTACCCAGGGTGATTTCTTCGTAGTCTATGCCATTTTCTTTGAGCATCCCCTTGGCGCGGGCACAGAAGGGACAACCCACTTTTGCAAACAGGGAAACGACTTCGGGCTTCACTGCTTGGGGGTTGATATATCTGAGCATCGTCTCGGCATCCGACACTTTAAAAGGGTCTCCTGGCTCGTCTGGCTCAATAAACATGTTGTCAATTACACCATCTTTCACCAGCATAGAATAACGCCACGATCGCTTACCAAACCCCAAGTCTGATTTATCTACCAGCATTCCCATGCCTTCGGTAAATTCACCATTGCCATCGGGTATTAGTTTAACATGTTCTGACTCTTGATCCTTTGCCCATTCGTTCATCACAAAGGCATCATTGACAGAAATACACACAATGTCATCTACACCGTTTTCTTTGAAAACCCTAGCCAACTCGTTGTAACCAGGGAGATGAGTTGATGAACAAGTGGGAGTAAAAGCGCCTGGTAAGGAGAAAACCGCGACTGTTTTACCAGAAAACAGTTCATCGGTTGTCACATCTACCCACTGGTTATTTTGACGAGTACGGAAGGTGACTTTGGGAATTCTTTGTCCTCGGCGATTGGAAAACATAATTTTGCCTCTTGAAGTAATCAATCCACTAATAACCCATGATGGGGGGATTGGTCTAATCTAACTGTCAATCAGTTAGCATTCATTGATAAATGGGGCGATCGCTGCGACAAATTCAGCGGTAGATTCGTATGGTAGGACGTTGCGCCCATTCATTTTAATTCCACGACTTTGAGGCAAACAGGCGAGGTAGTCAGCTAGGCGTTCATCTGGTGTTTCTTTTTTACCTTCTTGGCTGATACTCGATGCTGTTTCTCCGACAACTACCAGTGTGGGTTGCCTAATTGAGGCGATCGCGCTACTATAATTCTGCCGCCAAAATCCTGCTAAAAAAGAAAATACTGCATGGCGATTCTCAGGATTTTCTGCACCTGCGACTAAAGCATTCAACCACTCTGCATCGACGGCATCGTCTGAAGCGAAGAGTTGGCGAGTCGAGAAAGAAGTTAAAAACTTTGGCGTGCGTGCATAGCGATAAAAAGCATTCCCAAAAGGCGAATCTAAGATATTCCAAAGCAGTTTTTGCTGCCATTCTGGTGATTGTTTGGTAATCACAGCCCAAGCTGGCGGCCCAGTAAGTATCAGTCCAGTGATTAAATTTGGTTCTTTTTGGATTAATTCAATTGCAACTGGCAATAAAGCACCTTGCACTACCACAATTACAGGTTTTTGCACTACTGTTTGTAAAAAGTATTGCAGTTGTCTTGCCCAATCACTAGGAATGTAAGCCACATGAGGCATATCACTTTCACCGCATCCCAATAAATCAGGATTGTAAATTGGATTTTGATGACCTGTGTTATACCATTCGTGACAAAATCGCCGCCAAAATTGCCGTGATAATCCAACGCCAATCGGATGAATTAACAGCAAAGGAATACCTTCAGGCGTTGAATTAGTTGGTTGATGTTCGTAAGCACAGCGATAATTCTGCCAAGTGTAAAACTGGGTGGGAGATGCTGTCATGAATGTGTTAGTTACAGCAGATGGTTGCATAATTCCAAGCTCTTGATATCTGCTAAAAAATTATTTGTGGATGGATAAATTGGTATCCGGCATCTTTGATCTTCTGATTAGATACCCAGACATTATATGGACGGTCGCTTTTAACAGAAGCATCCCATATAACTTTAGGTAAATTGTGTTTATCAAACAGAGTATCTAGCAATTCTCTGCTAGGGAGATGTGCATCATCTACTAAATTATAGACCCCTTGCAAGCGGTTGCGACGGGCAAATTCTATTGCACCAACAATATCATCTAGATGAATCCAATTCGTGACATCTTCGCCGTTACCAGGACGGGTTGCACCAGGATATCTACTAAATATTTTTATCAATTCTCTACTAGGGCCATAAATTCCTCCTAAGCGCAAGATACAAACGCGGAGATTTTCATTAGATGCTGATAACAAAACTTCTTCGGTTTTACGCAGAATTTGGGCATTAATATTAGCAGGTGCAAGTGGTGTTTCTTCATCTACCCACACACCATTTCGATCACCGTAAACTGCATAACTCCCTGTATATATTAACTGTCTAACGCTGGGAGCTTGCTGTAAAACTGAAGCTAAAGTTTTGGCAGTTTGTAGATAAGTTTCTTCATACGTATCTCCACCTTTTGCGCCAATACTCAAAAGTACAACATCTTGATTATGCAATAATGATTTTAGACCATCTCGGTCATTCCCTTGGGTAACTATAACTCGTTGGGCAAGTGGTTGTAGTGCTGGGACACGCTCAGGGGAAGTTGTCGTAGCGCTAATCACAAAATCCATATTTTGCTGCCAATATTGAGCAACCACATAACCAACATAACCACAACCAATGATTGCAATGTTCATGACAATTTAGACACAAATAAATTAAACTGCTTTCTGGAATCAATATTTTCACCCAATCAGTAGACCTCTTGCAAAAGTCAGAAAACTATTAGTGTCATTCTGACTGAAACATAGTGCAGAGAAGAATCTCCGAGATGTTTCGCTCCGCTCAACATGACAAGTTAAGCATTTATGCAAGAAGTTTAGTTCACAGTCTTTCAGTTGAGAGTTAGATTACCCACTTCTAAAAGCAGGAACTTTGAGATGGGGATTTAGATTTTAACTCAAACTTTGATAACTGTTTTAATTAAGTAGCTGAGTAGAGTTAAACTTAATAATCCAAAACTAATAGTCAATATTATAAGAGTTTTTAAATATTGACTATTGACTATTATCTATTTTGCTAATTCTTGCTCAATTATGGTAATTATTTCTGGTGAATATGGCTGAACACTACTTTTAAATCGAGCTACCACTTCACCTTGCTTATTGATTAAAAACTTTTCAAAATTCCAAGCAACAGGTTCCGTTGGTTCAACTGCGCTGGTGAGTCGAGCATAAAGTGGATGGAGTTGCGAACCTTTGGCATGAACTTTATCAAACAGTTCAAAAGTAACGCTATAGTTACTCGTGCAGAATTTTACAATTTCTGGATTGCTTCCTGGTTCCTGTGCTCCAAAATCGTTGCAGGGAAACCCCAAAATACGTAACCCTGCTTCCCTATACTCTTGGTTCAACTTTTCTAGTCCATGATATTGGGAAGTATAACCGCAGTAGGAAGCCACATTCACAATTAAGAGTACTTTTCCGATGTACTCGTTTAGCTGCTTATCTTCGCCGTTGATGGTTTTGACTGCAATGTCAGAAATTGTGCTACTCATCTTGAATCTGATTTATAGGGAATATTGCCAAGTTTCCCATATTGCAGGTACTACAAACTCGGTTTGCTTGGAGAAATCAAGTTTGTTAGTCTTATTTTTCACTACTGATGAATCGTACCATCAGGCATGATAGCCCCAGTCAAGTTAGCACCAATCAGTTTAACCAGTAAGCGATCGCCTGAGCGAATCCGCGCTCCTGTAAAGTCGGCTCCTCGCAAGTCGGCCCCACTTAGATCTGCTCCAATCAAATTAGCAGCACGCAAATTTGCTTCCCTGAGATCGGCTAAAAGCAAATTTGCTCGAAACAAATTTGCTTCAGACAAATCCGCTCCTCTAAGGTTGACTTTGTGCATAAAAGT
Organism: Komarekiella atlantica HA4396-MV6; assembly: GCA_019359395.1. Taxonomy (GTDB): domain Bacteria; phylum Cyanobacteriota; class Cyanobacteriia; order Cyanobacteriales; family Nostocaceae; genus Komarekiella; species Komarekiella atlantica. The sequence continues at coordinate 81,565 of JAHHHK010000019.1, read as the reverse complement.
ATCGCTGAGATTAGCACCACTCAAGTTGGCATAACTCAGATTTCTGCCAGATAAGTCCTTGTTGCTCAAATTTGCTCGACTGTAGTCTTTGCCACTCAAGTCTGGGTTTCGTTTTGCTGGTGGCTCGGTTGGTTGCTCAGTTCTGTGCTCAGTTCTGTGCTCGGTTCTGTGCTCGGTTCTGTGCTCTGTTCTGTACTCGGTTCTGTACTCGGTTCTGTATTCGGTTCTGTGCTCAGCTTTTTTCTGCCTTTGCGGTGGCGGTGAGCTAGGCGCGATGTGATGTTTGACTTTTTGCGATCGCAATTTATCACGAGCTTCATTAATTGCTTTGAGCTTGTCTTGTGCTTTCTGATGTAAGCGCAGATTTTCTTTGGGAATGCGATCGGGATGCCAAACAAAAACCAAATCCTTATAAGCCTGGTTCACTTCTTCAAGCGTTGCCCCAGGCTCCAATTCCAAGACTCTATAGTACCGCTCCAGCTCGCTCATACAACGTTTTGGTGGACAATCAACTTAATTATGAGTGATACAACCCTATATCGGCTGCATGTTTTCTCAAATCTCTTTGATGAACCAGCTTTTTGGCGGTAGCTAATCCAATTTTGTTCTCATCTCCAATTTCAACAATTATTGAGCCGCTGCATAGCAACTAAATCTATGGAGAAGTTGTATGGAGGAGAACGCCCAAAAAAATATTGTACAAGCTTATGGCGGCAAAGGACAACTTTTACAAAAAAGATAGCCGATTACGAGTTACGTAAAATCTGCGGCATAGCTACGCTTAGAGCGTAGTAGGGCGCATTGGTATCAATTTAACGCGAAACCCTTGTCAAGACCTAATCTTAAATTCACTCACTTCCCATCACGAGCCGCGTCACCTCACCCCAGTTTTGGGTTTTGGCTTTAGACAAAACCGCCCCTTCCCTTAGCAAGGCTACGGTGTACAACAAATGCGTTCGCCGAAGTAGCAAATGAGTTCGCCGAAGTAGCAAATGAGTTCGCCGAAGTAGCAAATGAGTTCGCCGAAGTAGCAAATGAGTTCGCCGAAGTAGCAAATGAGTTCGCCGAAATAGCAAATGCGAGCGCCGAAATAGCAAATGCGAGCGCCGAAATAGCAAATGTGATCGCCAAAATAGCAAATTAGTTCGCCGAAATAGCAAATGCGAGCGCCGAAGTAGCAAATGCGTTCGCCGTTATTGCAATACTGCAAATCTTTGGTGATGAGATTTTTCCGACTTGTGTGTACACCGTAGCCTTAGCAAGGGGAAGAGATTAAGGGGTGGGGTAAATGCCTTTGGGGTAATCGTTTGAGCCTAAGTTGACACCAATGAGCGGGGCGTAGCCCCAGAGTGAACTTGTGCTGAGTTTCGGCTACGCTCAACTACCGCGTAGTCGTTGGCGCAGCCTCTCGTAGAGAAGTAGCCGAAATATTACGAATTACGCTAGAATCCAGTTTTCACTAGGGTTAGAATTATCCCTACTAAAGAACCTAAAAGCAGTATTAGGATCATCAGGGCACTAATCGCAAAACCAACAGTCCGTTTTTCAGGAGCTTGATAGTAACCAAAAGCATATACAATGCGACTTATGATCCAAACTGCGCCAATTACATTTGCCCAGACTGGGGATACAAATGAAGAGAATAACCAGAGGCTAGGCAAAAATAGGATTAGTTGCTCTACAGTATTTTGCTGGATACGCAGCGATCGCTCGAAGTAAGGGTTGCCTGATATCTGAGGAGCCAAAATCTTAAATTTTACTCTAGTTCTAGACACATTGACTGTAATACCAAAGTAAACAATTAAAGCTAAAACAGTTATCAAACTAGTCCCAGGTAACATGCCGTAAACTCCTAATTGAAAAAAACGTCAGATGCTTTACTAGTCGTTTTTAGACGACTTGAGCTATTAGCCATAAGTTTACTTCCAAACAGTGAACAGTAAAGAGTAAACAGTAAACAGTGGTCAGACAAAAACTGATTACTTTCAAACAGTGAACAGTAAAGAGTAAACAGTAAACAGTGGTCAGACAAAAACTGATTACTTTCAAACAGTGAACAGTAAACAGTAAACAGTGGTCAGACAAAAACTGATTACTTTCAAACAGTGAACAGTCAAGAGTCAACAGTAAACAGTGGTCAGACAAAAACTGATTACTTTCAAACAGTGAACAGTAAACAGTAAACAGTGGTCAGACAAAAACTGATTACTTTCAAACAGTGAACAGTCAAGAGTCAACAGTAAACAGTGGTCAGACAAAAACTGATTACTTTCAAACAGTGAACAGTCAAGAGTCAACAGTAAACAGTGGTCAGACAAAAACTGATTACTTTCAAACAGTGAACAGTCAAGAGTCAACAGTAAACAGTGGTCAGACAAAAACTGATTACTTCCAAACAGTGAACAGTAAACAGTAAACAGTAAACAGTGGTCAGACAAAAACTGATTACTTTCAAACAGTGAACAGTCAAGAGTCAACAGTAAACAGTGGTCAGACAAAAACTGATTACTGTTTACTGATTACTGTTTACTGTTAAAAACTCACTACGTTTGAAGTAGGAAAGATAGGTATTCAGCAAATTACTATCCACGGGAGGACATACAATGTCAGTGTTTGCAAGTGCGGTAAGTGTTTCTTGACAATTAATCTGCATTCTTCTAGATTGCTGATATATTTCAGTAATGGTGAGTTGTTTTTCAGTCCATTTTTTAACAAAGAAAGGCAGCAGGGGATATAAAGGATTTTCAGGCGATCGCACATTATTTTCTAACTGTGCTTGCCAATCTTCATAGGAAAGCTGCTCAATTTTATAACCAAAAGACCGCAGCAAATCCCCGAACTTTTTCCAGTTAATTGGTTGCGGATTACTCAAGTGAAAAGCTTTACCCAAAGACTCTTTTTGTCTCGATAAATAGACAATTGCTTGGCTAACATAGTCCACAGAAGATAAGTCTAACTTTTGGTCTAAGTCTGCTATACTGCCCATCTCAATACAGGTTTTAATCATCCGGCAGATAATATCATCCGTATTCCAAACGCCTGTTTGACTATGCCCAGAAATAAAAGGAGGTCTGTAAATGCAAACTGGCAGCCCTCGGTCACGCGCCATCATCACTAGTTTTTCTGCTACCCATTTACTCTGGGAGTAACCTAAGTACATCCCCTCACTATGAGCGAGTTGATCGGATTCGGTTACTACTTTTTGGTCATAAGCAGATGACTCAAAAACTGCAACGCTAGAAATGTAATGAACTGGCTTAACCTTAACTTGACTAGCTAATCTTAGTACTTCTTGAGTTCCCAAAACGTTGATCGGCTTAAATCGTTCGTAGGGAAACACATAGTTCAATAAAGCTGCACCGTGATAGATAGTATCAATCTGACTGGCTAGCTTTTGAAATTGTTCATCTTCAAGACCCAATTGGGATTGAGATATATCACCCAAAACTGGGATAATTCTGGAACTATAATTTTCATGCCAAAGTTCATAAGATTCTAGATTCTTTTGAATCCTCATCTTGCCTGACTCATCATTGGCAGAACGCACTAGACAATAAATGTCTGCCTGAGTCTTGTCTAAGAGTTCTTGAATTAAAAATGCACCCAAAAAACCAGTTGCGCCAGTTAAGAAAATAGCAGCGGGTTCTGTTACTAATTCAACCTGTCTATTACCAAGACAAATTGTCGGATCTAGCACAACCTCGGCGTTCCAATCCATACTCGAATCTAGGTCAGACACCTCAGACCCACTAACTAAATGCTGTGTGAGTTTTTCAATCGTAGAATAGTCCCATAACAAACTTGGTGAAAATTTCCGTCCCAGCCAATTTTCCAACTCACCTGAAATATTCACAGCTTGTACAGAATCCAGTGCATAGCTGGTTAAGGATTCCCGAACATCTATATCTTGTGGATTAATTTTGAGCTGCTGGGAAATCTTATGAACTAACCAGGCTTGAATGGTTTCTACTGTTTGAGGCTGTTGTTCAAACTCCTGTTGGTGAGAAATTTCCGCTTGTGGCGACGCATAAAACTTACTTTCCGTCAAATGCCACTGACCTATCACATCAAGGCTACTATCCAAAAATCCCACCCGACATGCATGGCGCTGAATTTTGTTACTCGAAGTTTTCGGGATACTGCCAGTATTTAGCAGCAATACAGCGTAAACTTGTAGCTCATGCTGCTGCAATACTGCTTGACGGATGGCTTTAACCACCTGATCTACATCTAACTTTTCTAAATCAGTTTCCTTGATTTCTTGAGTAATGACTAGTTGTTCCTCACTCTCGGCTTCCACCGAAAAAGCAGCGCCACAACTCGGTTGCAGGGCTGGGTGACTTTTTTCTACAGTCAATTCAATATCTTGAGGATAATGGTTACGACCCCGGATAATAATTAAGTCTTTAAGACGACCTGTGACAAACAATTCACCATCAAGCAAAAATCCTAAATCGCCACTACGCAAAAATGGGCCGACACCCGTATCTAGATAAGCGTGAAAGGTTTTCTCTGTTGCTTCCGGTTGCTGCCAATAGCCTTGAGCTACACTCGGACTTGATACCCAAATCTCTCCTACTTGATTGGCTGGACATGGGGTTAAAGATTCAGGGTCAACAATGAGTATTTTCTGATCTAACCAAGTGCGACCGCAACTAACAATTTTCTGAGTGCTTCGGCTTTCACCAACTTCTACCACAACCCGGTTTTGCTCTAGTGCAGCCTTCTCAATATTATGGACAATTGGTAGCTGTTTTTTGAAACCTAAAGAAATCCCCACCACGTTTTCAGCCATCCCATAAGCCGGATTAAATGCCTCTCGGCGAAAGCCATAGGGTTCAAAGGTGGCGACAAATCGATCTAGAGTTTCTGCACGCACAGGCTCAGCACCGCTGACAGCCAATTCCCAGCTACTCAAATCAAGCATTGCCCGTTGTTCAGCAGTAGTCTGGAAACAGGCAAGATCATAAGCAAAATTAGGGGCAAGACTTTGAGTTGCTTTGTAACGGGTAATTGCCATCAACCAGCGCCAAGGTTTCTGTAAAAAGTCCAGCGGTGACATGATCGTCACAGGAAAATCGCTGTAAAGAGGCTGTATAACTCCAGTGAGCAATCCTGTGTTGTGACCAAATGGCAGCCAAGTAACCGTGTGGCTATCAGAGGTAAACTCACCTGCTTGATGACTTATAGCCAAATTGTGCAGCAAATTATCATGACTAATCATCACCCCCTTGGGTGTTCCCGTAGAGCCAGAAGTGTACTGAAGAAAAGCGAGATGATCGCCGCTGACTGTGGGTTTTTGCCAATCTGCGCTTAAATCACTGGTAATGTTATCGGTAGCTAGTAAGTGAATCTTTGCCAATTCTGGATTTTCAGCAAAGCGACCTTGTAAGTATGCTAGTAGAGGTGTGGTGGTGAGGGCTAGTTTTGCCTGACTATCTGCGACGATCGCCTGAAGTCTAGAAAGCGACTGATTCGGCCGGGGTGGATAAGCCGGAATTGCGATCGCCCCTGCATACAAACACCCAAAGAAACCAGCAATAAATTCTAGACCAGGTGGATATAGTAATAATACTCGTTCGCCAGTAGCATTTAGAGACTGGAGAGCAGCTGCGATCGCTCGTGCTTTTAGCTCCAATTCTTGATAATTCAAACTACCTGCTTCTGTTTCACCATCCTGGAGATAAGTATAATTTTTTTGATTATGTGTATCTAAAGACCGATAATGCAGCAGATCTATTAAAGTAGAAAATTTCATATAACCTCGTAGAAAGTGGGAAAATCCATAAATAGCAGTCAGTCTAAGCCTGACTGCTAGGTTTTAATACACGTCTACAGACACGGCAAACAAGCTACTATCAGCTATTAGTGGAGCGGCGTAGAACTTGACGCGATCGCCACAGCCACATAAAACTACCAAAAACTATCAAGCCTGGGATAATTGTCGGCTCAGGAACCGGTTTAATAGATTTGTAGTTTTTAATTGAGAAGGATTTTTCCGGCTCAAGTGCAAAATCCCACTGGAAAGCGTAACTATTTTCACCAGTCAATGGCCCAGAAAAATTATTTAAGGTAGTAGGAGCATCGTCTTCCAAAGCCTCTAAAATTTTAGAAAAAGGAGACACCTGATAATAACTTGCTACGGGATCAATAACTTCGGTTGCCCAGGTAAATGTATCAAACTGTTGAGCTTTATTACTACCTATTTTGATTGTATCCTGCTGACCGTTTTCATTCAGATCAAAGTCAGTGTAGTTAAAGAGATGGAAGTCTAACTGATCAGAACCAGTATTTTTAATTCTGATATTTTCAAATAAATTAGAACTACCACTACCCAGCGCCCCACCATCCAACGTTAAATCAAGGGCTATTTCAAAGCCAATGCCGGCGTATGCCACAGAAAGTTGCTTATCAGCTGGTTGAGATTGTTCGAGGCGAATCAAATTGAGCGAATTGAGCGAATTTTCTCTACCTTGAGAGCCAATACGATACCAAAATTGGTTCTGAAATAATTGATTTACATCATTAACAGTCCAGAAAATTAGACCATTATTTGCCGGATTATCTGATTTATCAGGGTCAAACGCAACTATCGAATTGTCATCACTGAGAGCGACAACAGCAGACTTAGCTGGTCTAGCTGTAATTGCTATGGTCAAAGAAATGGCGACAGTCGTCACCAGCATATATTGTCTTTGGAAAAACTGATTACAGCGTTTTCTTAACATTTTCGCAGCTTCTTGCTAAATAAGTTTAGTTAAAGGCAATCTCGAAAGCAGAACATTTCAAACAAGGTTTGTAGTGAGTGCTTCAGCGCTCAAGCCAAGGACTAAAGTCCTTACTACGAACTTATTCACCCATCAAAATTGCTGTGTTGGACAGTTATTTAAGAATATCTTCTGCCAAAATCCGTTCTAAGCAGCGCTCTGCTAAAGCCGCAATGGTGAAAGAGGGATTTGTGCAACCTGTCGAGCCGGGGATGAGTGCGCTATCAACTACATACAGTCTTTGATAACCAGAAACTCGACCGTAGAAATCGCAGGCTTTTCCTAAAACTGCTCCACCTAGAGGATGAGCAGTCAGAGTGAAAATCGCTCCACTTTTAACTGGATTTTTTTGATAACTGTGACTACCCAGCGCTACATCTGTTTGTGGTTGGAAACTGGAAATTGCATTTTTTCGATCTAGCAATTTGAATGCAAACTTCGTTAGTTGTAAGACTTTTGGATCTCCTGTACCGTTACCACTATCTGGCCAGTTAAGTTTGACTGAACCTGTTGTGTAATCGTAGTTAAATTTGCCTTTAACAGAAGGAATTGCAAAGCTTACCGTTCGCAAGAATCCATCGGGAGCATTCCATGTGGGGGCTAATTGAATGGCGATGGGGCCGAAGGGGTTATCGAAGTATTCAATAACTGAAGTTCCTGGCCCACCTTGTCCTGGGTTGGTAGGTTTTGGCAAACCTGAACGACCAGCTAAAGCATCTCCATTGGTTCCCCACTCTAAACCAATGTAGTTATTTAAACGCGGTAGTGTACCTGTAGCCTTGGCTTTAACTAAAAGCGCAGAGGTTCCCATAGAACCAGCAGCTAAAAATAGATATCGACAAGTAATAGTTTTACTAGCAATAATTTCTCCATACTCGTTAATTTGGTTGCAGGAAACTCGATAACCATGTCCAGGAACTTCCGAGATTGTTGTTGCTAAATGTAAAGGCAGAATCTCTACATTCCCAGTTTGCTCAGCCTGAGCTAAATAGTTACGATCTAGACTATTTTTTGCTCCACTATTGATACCGTACCAATGTTCGCCAATAATAGCGCCAGGAACTTTGGTTCCTTGGATTTCTTGGCGAATCACATCCCAATCTACGGCTACATCTAATAAACGACTGGGTAATCCGGCATCTGCTCCTTGCTTAAGAAACAGCCGGGTTGACAAGTAGTAGCTACTAGCCAAAATATCTTGAGGAATTATTGCTGGCTTGAGAACAGAACGGACACGAGGATAATAAACTGTATCCATCTGGTCGTAGTCAATATCTTTAGGAAAGACACGATAGAAGAGTTCGCGGGAAGGTTGATAAGTATAGCCGTTGTAGACTAACGAGCCACCGCCAACCCCAGCGCCACACAGTACAGCAACGCCGTTTTCGATTTTAGTCTCTAGAACACCTGTGTAGATAGGTACGCGATCGCCAAAAAAAGTTACCGGACTCAACCACGCAGCACGACCATCAGGTTGCCGAAATGTCGCAAAGGTGTTTTGTTGGGGTGTAATTGGCCAACGACGACCACGTTCTATCAGTAGTGTTTTGATACCAGCTTGCCCTAAACGCAAAGCTGCAACAGCACCACCAAAACCACTCCCAATCACTAAAGCATCCACAGACTCATCACTAGCTCTAGCTAGATTAGCTGTGCCTAATGAAGTCATTAACCCAGCAGAAAACAAGGCAGCACTTTGCAAAAAATTGCGCCGCCCGTAGGGCTTTTTATCAAGCATGAATTTCCCACACACCTGGTAATTATTCTCTTGTTTATACCAGATAAAATTGTTATTAATTAGAACTTAATGGCAATTTTATCTATTCGCAAATATTTTTGTATCAAAAGTTTGCAGACTTAGCGAGACAGCTCAGTAGGACTGTCAGTTTCTTCAATCCAATAACGCTGACGCTGGAATGGATAAGTCGGCAGTTGGAGACGACGATATGGATAGTCTCGGTCAAAGTTCGACCAGTCTACCGATGCACCGAGTAAGTATAATTCCCGTAAACTCTCAAGTATTTGTTGCCAATCTGATTGTGCTTGACATAGACCGGGAAGTTGTAGTTCCAAGTTATCTGACGAGCCGTATTGAGCAACTTCTTCAATTTCTAGGTATATATCAGAACCTTGCTCAGAGCCAGATGCAAATCTCTCTGACTGCTGCAAATGGTTAAACCAATAATCAGGGGTAGCAATCTCATCTGTAACCAGCTTGCCAGTAAAACTGGAAACTATATCTATATTAGGGGTTGAGTAAGTTACAGCTTGAGCTATTTGCTTAAATGTATATCGCGTTTCCTTGACTGTGGTTGGCAAAGTAGCTAACGCATTGCAACCATTAACGGCAGATTGAATTGTTGCTGCTACCTGCGCTAAAGGTATGTGCATCAAACCAGCCCTTGCTGTAATCAACTTCAGTCCATCTTCCAAGCTAAAAACCCCAGCAACACAAGCAGCGACATATTCCCCTACACCGTAACCCGTGACAGATGAAGGTTTTATGCCCCACGACTGCCATAATTTAGCTAGTGCATACTCTAAAGCAAATAAAGCTGGTTGATTATAAGTATTTTTAGTTAGATGTAAAGTTTTATCAGATACAGGATAAAGAACTTCTAGGAGAGACTTTTCTAAATAGGGACGCAGAATTTCATCGCAACGATCTAAAGTTTGGCGGAAGACGGGCTGAGTTTCGTATAATTGCCGTCCCATGTTGACATACTGAGAATCCTGACCGTTGAATAAAAACGCTATTTTCCGACTCTTGGGGGTTTGTCCCTGACTGCTGGCTAATCCGACAGTCTCCCTTCCTGCAACGAAAGCACTTAGTTGCTCACGCAGTTGCGTGGTAGACTGTGTTACCACAGCCAGACGATAGGGAAAATGCGATCGCCCTACATTAGCAGTAAAACAAACATCTTCCAAAGCCACTTCAGTGTGAGACTGCAAATAGGTTTCATAACGGGTTGCGAGTTCCCGCAATGCTTTTTCACTTTTTGCAGATAGAGTTAATAGGTGTACAGGGCGTTTGCTATCACTAACTGCCGTAGGCAAAACGGGCGCTTCTTCCAGGATTAAATGGCTATTAGTGCCACCAAAACCAAAAGCGCTAATTCCGGCTCGGCGGGGTGCTGTATCAACAGACCAAGGTTGACACTCAGTGGGGATAGAAATCGGAGTCCCTGCTAAAGAAATGCGGGGATTTAGATTTTCCAGGTGTAGATGCGCTGGAATTTCTTGATGTTTGAGTGAGAGAACCACCTTAATCAAGCTAGCCATTGCACAAGCAGATTCCAGATAGCCGATATTCGTCTTAACCGAGCCAATCCAACAAGGCTGATTTAGTGAACGATCTCGCATCAGCACTGTTTTTAAAGCATTAGCCTCAATAGGATCTCCTAAAGGAGTGCCAGTACCGTGAACTTCAACATAGCTAATTTCGGCAGGTGCGACTTCGGCGTTTTCCAGAGCTTGGAAAATTACTGCTTGCTGAGCCGGGCCATTGAATGCTGTCAGTCCATTACCAAGACCATTTTGGTTAACTGCTGAGCCTTTAATTACAGCCAGGATATTATCTTTGTCTCTAACAGCATCAGCAAGGCGCTTGAGAACAACTACACCGCAACCCTCACCCCTAACATAACCATTAGTGCTGGCGTCAAAAGTCTTGCAGCGACCATCTGGAGCCATGACACGTGCATGAGAAGAAGCGATCGTCTCTTCCGGGGATAGAATCAAACTTACCCCACCAACTAGCGCCATCTGGGATTCTCCAGTCCGTAAGCTCTGGCAGGCCAAATGTACCGCAACCAGTGACGAAGAACAAGCAGTATCTACAGCCATACTTGGGCCGCGTAGATCTAACAGATGAGACAGGCGATTGGCGGCAATGCAATGATAGGTGCTGGGGCCGTGGTGAGCATTGACGCGAGAGATATCCTTGCATATAATTCTGTCGTAATCATTATGGCTAATAGCAATAAATACTCCTGTCTTGCTACCAGCCAGCTTTGCTGGTACTACTCCAGCATCTTCTAGAGCTTCCCAGGCAACTTCTAGTACCAATCTATGCTGAGGGTCTATTAGCTTGGCTCTGCGTGGCAAAATCCCAAAAAAACCTGGATCAAATTGATCTACTTGATTTAGAAAGCCCCCCCAGCGGGTGCTCATTTTGCCTGGTATACCTGGATTAGGGTCATAGAAAGTATCGATATCCCATCTGTCTGACGGCACTTCTGTGATGGCGTCTCCACCAGACCGCAGAAGATCCCAGAATGACTCTGGGTTCTCAGCACCGGGAAACCGACAGCCAATTCCAATAATAGCTATGGGTTCCATTTCAACATCTCTACTTATTTAATTGCTCGTGTTTCTAGAACACCGATTCAGGGGCGAAAAAACCCATTATTTCGTAGAGACGTTGCATTGCAACGTCTCTACTTTAATCAATCACGAGGATTATCTATGCGTCGCAGTGTAACTCGTAATAGTCCCATAGTCCCTACATGGAAACCGATGATCGAAAATTTCAGGTATTTTTCATAGCGGCTGACTACTTCTTCACCAACCAGATTGACTGCTGCTGTGCGGTTGGCTTTCAGCCCCTTTTGCCAAGCTCTCAGTGTACGTGCATAGTGTTCGCGGTCATTTCTCAGCGCCACAACCTCAAAAAGTCTCTCACTTGCTGTGGCAATGTCTGCTAAACGAGGTAAGTCTGATTCTGGGAAAATTTCATTAGCATAGAACTGGCTGAAGTCTTCACGGCGAGAATTCTCATAGGAAATGCTCTGGAGCGATATACATCCCCCTGGTTGCAGCCACTCATGACACCGTTGGAAGAATGCCCGATAACCTGCTATTTTCTCATCTTGAGAAAGATTCAACTGAGCAAAGTGTTCAAATGCACCAATGGAAATAATTGCATCATAAGGCGCTGTGGGAACATGGTCTGACCAGCTCTCTACCCTGGCATCAATTTGTGGCTGGTTGAATGACGAAATCCACTCTGCTTGGCTATTGCTTAAAGTTAAACCTACAGCTTGCTGAACACCATGTACTTCTACCAAGCGTTTGAGTGTAGAACCCCAGCCACAGCCGACATCTAAAACTCGTTTAGCATTGCTAGCTCTAGCTTGATTGATATGATAGTCAAGTTTTCTAATCTGCGCCAACTCTAGGGTGTCATTATCTTCCCAAAGCGCGGCTGAATAAGTGTTAGTAGAATCAAGCCAAAGTCTGTAAAACTCATTGCTTACGTCGTAGTGATGCTGAATTGCCTCTGCTGATGCACCGGGATTCTGAGTTGTTAAAGTGGTCACAGTATTACCTCAATTGATGACAAAATATTGCGAATTAATCTGATTCTTGGGAAAGCGGGATGGTTCACAGCAGTTTTCATTTGTTTAGACTACAACATCAGAGCATTCTTCTTTCTCTGCGTCTCTGCGTCTCTGCGTGAGGTAAAAATGTAGTCTATTCATTTTAAAATTGCTGTATGAGTTAGTTCAGACTGCCACTAATTGCTCAGATAAAACTTCAATAGTCGGATAATCGTACAAGATGGTTGGTTCTAATTCGTATCCCAGTAAATTTTCTAAATCACCAGTTAAACCAATGGCGGCTGAGGAATCCAAACCGTAGCGCTCAAAAGGAACGTTGACATCAATTTCAGATTGGTCGATTTCTAGTAGTTCAGATAGATAAGAAATTAACCATGTTTGAATCTCTGCGTTGGTTAGTGGTTGTTTACCTGCATCTGTTGTAGCGTTGTCAGGTAGTGAAGTTGTAGAGGGAGTGGTTAGAGTGTTCATTGTGTTACCTCAATTGATGACAGAATAATTACTAATGAATCTGATTGTTGGGATTGATTTATGGGTGTTGCTGATTGTGAATATGAATTTGTCTCACGCAGAGGCGCAGCGAAAAGTTCTGTTCGCCTCCGGTCTCCGTCAGGAGAAGGAGGGTTTCCCTCTCTTACGAGACGCTAACGCGAACCGTAGGAAACTTTTCAAGACAGAGGCGCAGAGAGGATGAGGAGTTTTAGAGATCAATACATCAATTTCATCCTTTGTTGGTGCAATGCCGATTTATGAGTTAGTTTAGGCTGCCACTAACTGCTCAGATAAAACTTCAATAGTTGGGTAATCGTACAAGATGGTTGGTTCTAATTCGTATCCCAACAAATTTTCTAAGTCACCAGTCAAGCCAATGGCAGCTGAGGAGTCTAAACCGTAGCGCTCAAAGGGAACGTTGACATCAATTTCAGATTGGTCGATTTCTAGTAGTTCAGATAGATAAGAAATCAACCATGCTTGAATCTCTGCGTTGGTTAAGGGTTGTTTACCTGCATCTATTGTAGCGTTGTCAGGTAGTGAAATTGTAGACACTTGTTGGATAGCCATTGTAAAAATCTCCTTTGGGGTGTTGTCTTTGAACTAAATCTGCATTCAGGATTTGAATTGCTTCCTTTAGTTATTAATCAGTTAATCTTCTGAGTTTTATGCATTTGGGAATATGCATTTAGAGAGATTTGTTAAGCGATCGCGCATTTAATTATGATGTCTGCCAAATCACCGATAATAAGCAGTTTGTAGTGGGGACTTCAGCCCCCAAAGTCAGGACTAAAGCCCTAACTACAAACGAACTTTTTTATTCAGCTTGATTAACCAGACATGATTTAACTTCTATGCTTTCTACTTGGGATAGATACGCGACGGCTTAACAGTTGAATTAGGCGGTTCTGGTTTTAGCTTCCATCATGCGTGCTGTCGGCGTCTTAACATCCCAAACTAAGCCCAGGTTTTCCAGTGCGCGAATTACCCAGCCACTTGGGTCAATTTGCCACCACTTCAACCCTGCCATTGCTGAGTTAGGGAAAGCATGGTGATTGTTGTGCCAAGATTCGCCTAATGTGGGGATAGCTAACAGAAAGTTGTTTGTACTCATGTCATGGCTTTCCAGGGGACGACTACCAAAGACGTGTGCAACTGAGGTAATACACCAAACCATGTTATGCCAAAAGAAAAGTCTTACCAGTCCACCCCAGAGGAAACCGTAGAAAGCACCTGTCCAAGAACCTCTAAGGAAACCCCCCGCAACTGTGGGAATCAAAAAACCCAGGAATACCCAGAGGAAGTACATCTGGCTGACTTTTGAGAGGATTTTATCTCGCAATAAATCGTTGGCGTAGTAAGTTGCATTGGGAGCGTCATAATCGATTGTCCAGGCGAAGTGTGCGTGCCATAGCCCTCGTAGCATCCCAAAAAAACCTTTTCCATGAAAATGGGGTGAATGAGGGTCGCCAGGGCGATCGCTATGTTCATGATGCAATCGATGCAATGCTACCCAGAAAATTAACGGCCCCTGTGCAGCCATCGATCCCAAGACGGCAAGGACAACCCGCACGGGCATTGCTGCTTGAAAGCTTTTATGGGTAAAGTGTCGATGAAATCCGGCTGTAGTACCGATGCCAATTATAACTGTCAGCGCTAGATAAGTTCCAATCTCGATGGGGCTGAGGGTATTTCCTGCTAGCAATAGCGCCACTGCAATCACAAATCCTAAACAAGAGACTAAGCCAACTGTCAGGGCATGAATCTGCTGTAAAGTTTTCAGGTAGCTACTTGTGACAGTTTTTTTCTGTCTCTTGACTTTGGCTTGAGTTTCTGTATACGAATTGTCAGCACTTGCAACCATAGATATCTCAGGTATTTGCGAATTCAAAACTTCCATTTTTCACCTTTTTGATTTTTACTTGTTGTATTTGTGGAAAGGGCGTCTCACCCGCCCTTTAAATTGCTGCAAGCTGTGAGGTTACAAATCTACTGAAGATTCAGACGGATTCTTTTTTCTGGCATTAATCAAGCGTTGTGTAGGTCTTTTCACATCCCAGGCTAAGCCCAGCTTTTCTAGCGCTTGAATTGTCCAGCCAGTTGGATCAATTTGCCACCACTCCAAACCAGCGAGCGCAGAGTTAGGAAAGGCATGATGGTTGTTGTGCCATCCTCCGCCCAAGGTAGGTATAGTCAGTAAGAAATTGTTTCTGCTATGTTCACGGGTATCAAAAGCACGGTTGCCCCAAATGTGAGCCACTGAGCCAATACTCCAAGTGGCGTGCTGTCCTACAAACATCCGCACGAAGCCACCCCACAATAACCCTTTCAAGGCTCCCATCCATGTCCAGGTGATAATTCCTCCGAGAACAGCGGGGATAGCAAGACCGATGATGATCCACACTAAATACAACTGACTAATCTTGACAATTAGAGGATCTTGAATTAAGTCTTTGGCAAAGAACACGGCATTTGTCATCTTGCTGCTGAAGAACCAGCCAATGTGAGAATGCCATAAGCCGTGCCACCAACCTAATTGCTTACCTTCGTGAATGTAAGGTGAATGAGGATCTTCAGGCAGATCGCTGTGCTGGTGGTGGTGACGATGGGTAGCTGCCCAGTAAATGACAGGCCCTTGACCCGCCATCGACCCCAGGATTGCCAGGATTGCTCGTACTGTCGGTTTTGCCTCAAAGGATCTATGGGCAAAGTGTCGATGAAAACCCACTTCAGTTGCACCAACAGTTACGATGTACATGCCCACAAACAGACCGATTTCTACTGAACTAATACCTGTAAACCAAAGTAGGGCAATAGCAGCAACAAAACCTATGGTGGGGACTAATACAGTACCCAAAGCAAAACGTCTTTGGAGATTTTGGAGGCTTTGATTCTCTATAGTTTTGCTTTTCTTGCGCCAGACTTTTACTGTTTGAGTGGTCATGATATGTTGTTAACTCCATTCAGAAAGATGAGAACGATATAGTTACTAATTGTTTTTAGCCTTGAGTTTAGACTCGATCATCTGAGCTGTAGGCTTCTTGACATCCCAGACTAAGCCGACTTTTTCTAATACCCAAATCACGTAGAAACCAAAATCTATTTGCCACCATTTCAACCCGAAAATTGCTGAGTTTGAAAAAGCGTGGTGGTTGTTATGCCAAGCTTCTCCACCTGTGGGAATAGCTAGCCAAATGTTGTTTCTACTATGTTCTTTGGTATCAAAAGGACGGTTGCCAGATAAATGAGTGATGGAGTTAATACTGCTGGTGAAGTGAAATATCAGGAATAATCGAACGCAACCACCCCAGAGAAATCCCGATACTGCACCCATAATCGTTCCTGTAAGAATTCCTCCCAAAATGGTGGGTATAGCTAGACCCAGTAAAGCCCAAACGTAATAAAGTTGGTTGACCTTAGAAATAACCGGATCGCGAAGCAGGTCTTTAGTGAATAAGAAAGTGTTGGTGATTTCGTGCTTAAACATCCAACCGATATGTGAATGCCATAGCCCTCGTAACCCGCCTAGGGATTCACTTTCTTGGAAAAATGGTGAATGAGGATCTCCGGGGCGATCGCTATATTGGTGGTGGCGTCTATGATTGCTCACCCAATAAGTTAGCGGCCCTTCACAAGCCATAGATCCCAAGATAGCTAAGATAACCCGGACAGCAGTGCTAGTCTGAAAGGCAGTGTGTGCAAAGTGGCGATGAAAACCTACGGTAATTCCTACCAAAGTCAAGATATACATGCTCACTAACAATCCGATCTCCACTGCACCTATCCCTGAGTAAAAAGCGATCGCTAGTGCGGCTACTGAACCCAGTAAAGGAATCCACAAAAGAGCTAAAGCATGAAGCCGCTGCGGCGTTCTCAGGTAATCACTCTTGATGGTGATACTTTTTTTTGCACTAGGATTTACCAGCAGTTCGGCTGGTATGGCACGATCAAGCTGCATTGACATTTTGTCTTTCCTGATTATTTTGATTTACAAATCTCTTGATGGACTGAAGATACTCTGGGTAAAGCTGTTGTGAAGTACCCGCGAGAATTCAAACTCTCATTCTCTGCGTCTCTGCGTGAGACAAATTCATATTTTCACTCAACAACGCTCTTTATCAATCTACTTTTAGAGACTTTGTATCACTTGAAATTTTAGAAGTCTGCAATTGCTGCAACAGAGAATCAACTTCAGCATTCAAATGCACAAACTTTGTTTTGCTCTGAGGATTCTCGCTCCAATCCTCCACTACATCCAAACTTCCAGTCAAGAAAGCAGCTCGACAAGCATGACGCTGAATCTTACCACTCGAAGTTTTGGGAATACTTCCAGTCTTCACCAGTACCGCAGCATAAACTTGCTGTTCATGTTCTGTCGCCACCGCTTGACGAATATCTCCAACCACTTTATTCACATCCAGTTTTCGGAGATAATTCCGCTCTACCTCTTGAACAATAACTAATCGCTCTTTACCCTCTACTTCCACGGTGAACACCGCACCAGAACTTGGTTTTAGTACCAGGTTACTTTGTTCTACTGTCAGTTCAATATCGTGAGGATAATGGTTGCGACCCCGGATAATAATCACATCTTTGATTCGTCCGGTAACAAACAACTCGCCATCTTGTAAAAAGCCTAAGTCTCCTGTACGCAGAAACGGGCCCTCTCCAGTGTCAGCAAGGAAAGCATTGAAAGCTTTTTGTGTTTCTACTGGTCGATTCCAATAGCCTTGAGCCACACTCAAACCTGATACCCAAATCTCTCCCACTTGACCAGATGCACAGCGAGTTAAGGATTCAGGGTCAACGATCAAAACTTGGTTAGACAATTCTTGTCCGCAACCGACAATTTGTCTGACCTCTTCTTTTTCAGGAGTAGCTACTACTACTCGGTTTTGCTCAATATCTTCCTTTTTAACGGAGCAGACAACAGGAGCGGCTTTTTTCAAACCCCCGGTGACGATGAGTGTTGTCTCAGCCATCCCATAGCAGGGGTAAAATGCTTCTCGGCGGAAACCACAAGGCTCGAAAGTTGCAGCAAACCGATCTAGTGTATCAGGACGAATCGGCTCAGCACCATTAAAAGCTACTTCCCAACTGCTCAAATCAAGGCCTTCTCGTTGTTCTGGCGTAATTTTTTGAACACATAATTCATAAGCAAAATTGGGGCCGCCGCTGGTAGTCGCTTTATAACGAGTAATCGCATTTAACCAACGAATCGGTTTTTGAAGAAAGGCTGCGGGTGACATAAATGTTACCGGAAAACCACCGTAAAGTGGCTGTAGCACTCCACCAATCAACCCCATGTCGTGGTAAGGTGGCAACCAAATTAATCCCCAACTCTTGGATGTATGCTCGAAAGAGTTATGGATTAATTCTGAATTATGTAGCAGGTTGCCATGAGTAACCATTACACCCTTGGGTATTCCTGTAGAACCTGAAGTGTATTGCAGAAATGCCAGCGTGTCGCTGCTAACTTTTGGTTCTTGCCAGTCTAACGCTTGTTCGTTGGGATTATCGGTTGCTAACCAACGTAGTGAAGACAATTCTGGAGTTTCAGAAAATCTATCCTTTAAGTTGGTCAACACAGATGTAGTAGTGAGTGCTACTGTAGCCTGAGCATCTCTCACGATCGCCATCAGCCTAGACATTTTCTGATTCCGGCGGGGTGGATAAGCCGGAACAGCCACTACATTGGCATATAAACATCCGAAAAACGCAGCAATGTAGTCTAATCCTGGTGGGTAGAGCAGTAATGCGCGCTCACTACTTGCTTTAATTGATTGTAATTGAACAGCGATCGCCTGAGCCTGTTGGTCTAACTCTCGATAAGTTAAGCGAGCTGATTCTGTCTCTTCGTCTTGCAAAAAAATAAAAGCAATTTGATCTGGCTGGTATAGTGCTCTGTGACGTAAAAGAGCAGTTAAGGTAGGAAATTGATTCAGATGTTGCCGGGAGATACTTGGTATAAGGTTCTCTAGCATTAACTCAAATAGAAAAACTGTGGGTGTTACTTACACTTCAATCGCAAAAGCAAAAGTTATGCAGCAAATCACAAAACTTTACAAAATCATGAGTTACACAATTTACAAATTGACCATAGTGAAATTACGTGATTTGGTCAATTCAATTAATGATTGCAACAAATCCTTTGGTAGAGACGTTGCAATACAACGTCTCTACAGTGGTCTATCTGTCGCATTTTTTTCAAAATGGCATAAACACCGAGATTTATCTGTGTTTATCTGTAGTTCGATTTAACAAATCTCGACTTATGCGAGAGACTCCATGAACAGAGTGAGCGCAAAGCGCACGCTATGCGAGCACAATGAGGGAATGAAAATATTTCTTTCCTAATCTCCAGTCCCTATTTTTAAGCTAGACATCATCAGCTGCGCTCCCAATGAACAATGAAAATGATATAGCCTGTTAAGAGTTTCTTGCTGTAAGTTATCGTTGCTTCGCAAAAGCCAATTCCCTTTCAAAAAACTTAGCACCTGTCAGATTAGCCCCACTCAAGTCACAAAATTGAAAATTTACCCCTCTTAAATCTGCTAGCGCTAGATTAGCTCCTCTCAAGTCTGCATCAGTCAGGTTAACTTCACTTAAGTTAGCCATACTGAGGTTAGCCCCTTTCAGGTTTGCTAGTTGTAAGTCTGCCTTAGTTAGGTTTGCTCTCACTAGAGATGCTTTACTCAGATCTGCTCTACTTAAATTAGCTAGATTTAGGTCTGCTGCTGTTAAATCAGCTTGAGTTAGGTTAACTTGACTGAGATTAGCCGAACTCAACTTGGCATAACTTAGGTTAATCTTACTCAGATTCATTGATGCAAGCACTGCACATCTCAAATTAGCGTTAACAAAATTCCTTTCTCCCATTGCATAGCGGCGCAAAAGTTCATCATTTGTTAATCTATCCAAAACTGCTTTTGAATCACCTTGGTAACACCATGCTGCTTCCAATAGTTGGGCAGCAGTATTAATAGCTACCTCATCACACTTAGCCATAATTACACCGTTGCAGCCATCCCATTGACCATTGAGCATCAGGGCAATTTCATCCGCAGCAGTAATTGAGTCAAATAAAAGCATTGATTGTTTCTGTTCTTTGAACAAGCTATTTAAAGCAATAGATATAAAATTTTTCATTTCTATAATTTCTAGAGTGCCAGGGTTATTGAGGCTCTAACTCTAAGGTATTAACAAACTCTTTCTACTTGCCTCTATCTTATGGGGAATGGGGAATGAGTAATGGGGAAGAAAAATACGGTTTCCCAATGACCAATGACCAATTCCCAATCCCTAATCCCCATTGCCCCTTATCCCCAAAGGGGGCCCCGAGTTCCCCAGTCCCTTTTACACTATCTCCCCAGAACCTCATTTCGCCATCGACTCATAGCTCTCAAATAAGCCGCAACTGGAATCTGGTAAACCTCAATAAAAATCCAAACAATAATTGATAAATGCGACAAGAAAGTTAATACCGTCCAAATATAGGGCATCCAGCTAATGGGTGCTTGTGGAGTAGGCGGAAAATAGTAAGCGACTGTGCCAATTAAAATTGTAGGAAAAATTACAAAAGCAGCAGAGGCTAATCCATAACCCCAACCTAATTCCACACCTTCTAACTGGGCTTCTGTCCAACCGAAACCATTCCAACGCCAAATTAACGGAGGTTGCCGAGAAGGCATCTTGATTTGCTGTACTTCTAGGTTGACGGTAAAAATTTCTTGGCAAAAGTCACAAGCCATAGCCTCCATCAAAGGCATATGAGAAATCTTACCTATCCTACAGACTGGGCAGGGGTAAACTCCGTGATAGTCGAAAGATGTGGCTAAGATTTTGGAACTGGGCATAATCAACTGGTGATCCTAAAAACTTGATCGGGTCAATGAGGACTTAAGTAAGAATGATGAATTTTTAGCATTCATTTTGGATCATTCAATTACGCGTTAGCCATGACCTAACAATTTTGGTAAAGTTATGTAACTTTGGCAAGATCTAATGACAAGCACCCTTCTTAGTCTGGACAAACAAGCAACTAGTCTTGATTCCCACAGTCAGTTGTACTGAGTCTATCGCTTTTTTTGGGTGTTGTGGGGGGCTTGACAGCGCCGACTGTTTTTGCTAATTTTTTGGATAAAGGTGTAAATTAGAATTTTGTAAGCAAACGTCCCGCAAATGTTCAGCAATAATTCTTACTTTTATTTTTGGTTTAGGGTGGTTCACTGGGAGTGAATTGAGTTTCCTAATGGGAACCGCCCAGTGAACCGCAGAGCAAACTCTGCGGTTTTTGTTTTTTAAGGAGCATAATCTCATCGTGATTACCTATCTAAGTAACTATTTTTATAGCTTTTACTTTTGGCCCAGAATAAGTTCCGGGTAGATAGCGTCATGTCGATGAATCAGAACGCGCCCGGAACTTCTCGAAGGTTCCGGGCTTTGTTGTTAATGGGGATTGAGTCAAGGGTCAAGGGGAGCCAGCGCCGTGGGCGGGTTTCCCGACTTGAGGCGACTGGCGTTCAAGAGTCAGTATTTATTCCTCTTGTCCTACCCAGTCCCCAGTCCCCATTGCCCCTTATCCCCAGAGGGGGCCCCGAGTTCCCCAATCCCCAATCCCCAGTCCCCAATATCCAGGAGAATGAAACCATGATTAACGCTAAACTGGCTGCACAATCTCATACTAACCACCAAACAATCGTTAAACTTTCAGAAAAAGTCGCTTTCGGCGGCGAAGAACTGGTAATTATCGGTGGCCCCTGTACTGTTGAAAACTTGGAGCAAATGGAGACAGTTGCCCAAAAGCTAGCTAATGCATCTGTACAGGCGTTGCGTGGCGGTGTCTACAAACCCCGCACATCTCCTTACGCCTTCCAGGGTATGGGAGAGGAAGGATTGGAAATTTTGGCTAGAGTGCGATCGCATCACCAAATCCCAGTTGTCACCGAGGTGATGTCAATTTCCCAAATTGAAGTAGTTGCCGCTCATGCTGATATGCTTCAAGTTGGTAGTCGCAATATGCAAAACTTCGACTTGCTCAAAGCTTTAGGGCAAGCTGGTAAGCCAATACTGCTCAAGCGTGGTTTAGCAGCGACAATTGAAGAGTTCGTGATGGCAGCTGAATATATTCTCAGCCACGGAAATCCTCATGTGGTGTTGTGTGAAAGGGGTATCCGTAGCTTCGATGATTACACACGCAATGTCTTGGATTTAGGAGCAGTAGCAGCACTCAAGCAAATAACTCACCTGCCTGTAATTGTAGATCCTTCCCACGCCGTAGGTAAACGGGAACTGGTAGCACCGATGGCTAAAGCTGCGGTGGCTTGCGGAGCAGACGGATTAATTATTGAGTGTCACCCAGAGCCAGAAAAATCTGTTTCTGATGCACGTCAAGCGCTTTCTTTGGAAGATATGGTGCATCTGGTTAATAGTTTAAAGCCGATAGCGGCAGCTGTTGGACGGAATATATCATCAGAAGCGATCGGGGCAGGTTCCAAACCCACCCCGATTTTTTGTGCTGCTTAAATTTTGGTCAATACAGGAAACCATTGTACAGACCTTGCATTGCAACGTCTGTACTCTTTATCGGATCATGAAGAATGATTACGAAAAATCAGTTTAGACAAACATGATGAAGATACTAGCTGAATTAATTGGGCTTGAGACAAAATTACAAATTGATTGGGTTTTGGTAAATACCTGCTTGCAGTTTGCCAGTTGGGGATTATTTTCACTTTTACTCGCTGAGGTTTTAAGAGACAGTTATCATGCTTTGTGTCATCAAGTCAGTTGGCTGGCTAAATGGCATAACAAGCACCACATGGCATATCGCCGGGATTTATCGATAGTTTCCCAGAAAGCGTACCAAGATTCCCAGCTATATCACGACATTTTAGAGTCGAGTTTATTAGTAGTGGTATTGATAGTAATTGCCTTAGTTATGCGGCAAATGGGTTTATGGTTAGGAGTAGCTTATGCTTGCACCTTCTTGTTTGGTGCATCCCAACGATATATCCTAGGAACAATTGATACAGATTACAACCACTTACCTGGCCCTTTAGAAACAACTCCATCCGTTTGGTGGGTGAATCGTTCATACCATTGGCGACATCATTTTGATGATGTTAACGCCTATTACAGTGGAGTCTTTCCCCTAGTGGATAAAATTCTGGGAACTGGATTATCCCTTAAGGGGAAAACAGTCGCTTTAACCGGAGCATCAGGTGCTTTAGGGCAAGCGTTGGCTGCTGAACTTTTAAAGAATAATGCTAAAGTCGTCGCTTTAACCACTAATCCAGAAAAATTGGGAGAGCAAGCTGGGGTGAAGGTGATTCCTTGGCAGTTAGGTAATGAAGCCGAACTGAGGGAAAGTTTAGAGAAAATCGATATTTTGATTATTAACCATGGGGTAAATGTCTACGCTAGCCGCACACCTCAAGCAATCAACTCTTCTTATGAGGTAAATACTTTTTCAGCATTGCGGTTGATGGATTTATTTTTGACAACTGTAAAAGGGCCACAGGCAAAGGCAACTAAGGAAATCTGGGTTAACACTTCTGAGGCTGAGGTATCCCCAGCACTTAGTCCGCTCTATGAACTCAGCAAACGAGCGCTGGGAGAGATTGTTACTTTAAAACGGTTGGACGGAGATTGCGTAATTCGTAAGTTAATCCTCGGCCCGTTTAAGAGTCAACTCAATCCTTATGGAGTGATGTCAGCACAACAAGTAGCTCGTGCCATCCTGTTTTTGGCACGACGAGACTACCGAAATATTATTGTGACAATCAATCCTCTCACCTATATACTTTTTCCTTTAAAGGAAACTAGTACTTGGCTATATTATCGAATTTTTAGTAAGACAGCGAATCATTCATAAAAGTATCAGGCAGAGTTCTCTCTGCCTTATTTTGTAACCGCTAAAATCTTTTGAAGTAAACCTAAGAGCAATACTTATACCAATTCACGAAAATCTTGATACATATAGATTTATCGTTGGGGCACGGTATTGCCCATACGTGTCAACTTAACATGAAATCCACATCACGCAAGGAGCTGAAGTTCCTTGCTCATAGCAAAAGTCATCTGAAGATGACTAAAATATTCCTAAAAATTTTCAGTCTACTGAAGTAGACTTTAGCTATTAGCCAGAGAATTCATTCTCTGGCGGGTGAGGAGGCCAACAGAAAGCTATTTTTAGCTGAAGTTGATACCAATGGGCAATGCCGTGCCTCTATCAACGTATTTGTATGATTTTTAAAGTTAAATGGTATTACCATTACAGTATCGCACTGTAACTTCATTGATAGTACTAATACTATATAAAAATATCAATTACAAAAATGTGGTTTTAACTACGCTATTGTGTTGAATTAGTAAGATAAAATCACCGTGTACATTTCATCAGACTACTGAGTTTAATTTAGTAGCCAAAGGATAGCCAATGAGCAGAGAAGTAGTCAAAGTAATCTTATGGGAAGAAAATCAAAAAGATTATCTAAAAAAGTTCTATGATCTACAATTTACTCCCAGAATTGGAGAGGAAGTTTATCTAAAAAAGGAGAAATGGAGAGTAACCAGAGTTGAGCATGATTTAGAAATTAGTGAGGTTAATGTATACATGGAATTAATCAAAAAAGTGAAGCAGGATAAATCATCTAATTCCTAAATAAAAGTAAACACACCAAACTAGTATAAAAGGGAGGTTATTAGCCTCCCTTAATTTTTAGAAATTTTTAATTGACTCCAGGTTAGCTTAGAATTTAAGTAGTTGTTATATTGCTCACTTCCAATTTTATTATGTCTGAAAATTTCTCTGCTGAAATTAGTTCGCGCATCTGCAACCACATGAATGAAGATCATGCTGATGCCATAGTTCTTTATGCTAAAGCTTATGGAGGTGCAACGGATGCGTAGGCGTAGCCCGTCGAAGACATCGCAGCACAAATGTTGGCAATTGATTCTGAGGGTATGGATTTAACAGCACAAGTAAATGGGGAAGCTGTGCCAATTCGCATTCAGTTTGATCATGTCTTAGCAGACGCGGAAGATGCTCATCATACACTAATTGCAATGGTGAAGCAGGCGCGAGTTAAGGCAAAGTAAAAATCGCCCTAGCTTATTTTCAATTTTGTTGGGTGTAGCGATCGCTCAATTTGTGGGATACCACACAAACTGTCCCACTTTATTGATATAACCAGCTTTGCCACCAACATACACTAATGCCAACCCAGAGGTAAAACTAAGAGCTAAATCAAATTGAGGTGGAATGACTATTTTTCCATTGGTGTTAATATAGCCGTATTTATCATCAACTTTGACAGCAGCTATCCCTTGGGAAAAACTTGTTGTTCTATCAAAGCGTGGCTTAATTGCTATCTGTCCATTGGAGGCGATATAACCCCATTTATCGCCAATTTGAACTACTGCTAATCCTTCGGTAAATTCCCACGCTTGTTCAAATTGTGGTTCAATTGCCATTGTGCCTGTTTTGTCAATATAGCCCCATTTATCGCCAACTTGGACTGCTGCTAATCCTTCAGAAAATCTTAAAGTCTCATCAAACTGTGGCTGAACAACTAACTTACCATTAGAGTTAATATAGCCCCATTGATCGCCAATTTGAACTGCTGATAGTCCTTCATAGAAATGCTTAGCACCATCAAATTGTGGTTTAATAACTATCTTTCCAGATGAATTTATATAACCGTACTTTTCATCAATTTGAACTGCTGCTAGTCCCTGATTAAAGGCTAAAGCCTGACTAAACTGAGGTTTGATCGCTATCTTGCCGTTGGTGTCGATATAGCCGTATTCATAATCAATTACTACTAATGCTAATCCATTTGAGAAGGCATAAGCTAAGCGAAATTGCGGCGGAATAACTTTTTTCCCCATCTCGTTGATATAGCCGTACTTGTCATCGATTTTAATTTGCGATCGCCCATCGACAAAGTTCCAAGCCAAATCAAACTGCGGTTCAATAACTATCTTTCCAGTTTGGTCGATAAAACCATATTTGCCATTTTTGATAATCCGAAATAGTGGACTTGACACAGGCTTAGTCTCCGATGAAGAATTTGATGTTTGCTTATGTTGTTCTGGGATATTTATTGCCTGCATTTGCTGCTGATAAATACCAGTTATTCCACTTAAAATAGCCAGAAAGATCAAAGATAAAATAGTTCTGTTCATATTTAGCACCTTGAAGTCTTGTAGATTCCCGTTCTTCAATAATTAACGAATCTGCATCTCTGCGCCTCTGCGTGATATGAATCTTCCACCAATAAGCAACGCTACTTAATCTTCTGCCCGTAGCAACCAAAAGCCACTATAAGTCATCCCTGAATCATCAGGTTGCACTAACAAAAAGTGTAATCCTCGACTTAGTTGTTTTCGCTGTTCATACATTTTGGCTGCGGCTGTAACTTCTGAATCTTCAAACGTGGCAACTATCCATCTATCTACTAAACCAGCTTCTAATACTAAGCCATCTGGAGCGCCAGAAATATAATTTAACGCCACGGGACGAGCTTGATGCAACCATCGTGCTAAAGGCAGCGATTGCCGTCCACCATAGATGACGACGCCGGGGATGGGTATTGTTGACGCCAAACCCATATTCATGGGTTTAAGAAATTCTGGCATATGTAAATGAGGAATGGGGCGATCGCTAAACCTAGTTTCCACATCACTAGCGGCTAAACTCGCAAACCGCCATTGTTCTCCCCAGAGATTTTCTGGTAATGGTGCTGGGGGTGGTTTCTCTAGCGCTAAGGGATATTGCTTTTCCTGCAACCATTGCTTTAAGGCGAAAGTGCGGCGGTTAGGTTGGACATTAATACCTAAATTGCGCCCCGCCGCTTCAATTAAACTCAAAGACTGAGGACGAAACACCTGAATTATATCTGGGAGTTTTTCACCACCTGCTAACTCAAGTTGCTCTGCAACCCAACTCGAATTCGCTGCTGATTGAGGACAAGTCGCTACATATTCAAAGCTGCGAGTCGCATCACAAATCAACAACTCCCACAATACTTGTCCTGCTGCATCCTGCAACGGACTACGATAAAAATCAGCTTGCCAAATTTTCATGAGTTAAAACCACAGATAAACACAGCGAAAAGTTTGCGCTTTTTAAGACAGATAGGCTGATTCTATCTATAACTGTGTACATCTACGGTAAGTCTGAGCGCCAGTTTCCAGTGCTCAGACTTACTAAGACAGTATTTATCCGTGTTCTATCTTCTCATCATCTACCAGTACAAGTAAGCGACAAGAGCCTTGTATTTGGGCAAAAATGTAGAGAAATCAGCTCTTGTTTAATCTTGAATCGGTATTTTAAGGATGCAACAGGTATACAAACTTGATGTTACCAGTTACCCCAGCCCCAGTCTTTGTAATTTCTCCGCCAAGGGCCCCAGATTGCGAAAGTAGTACCAGGACTTTGAACATTCACGAACAAAGTCTCACCATTAGGTGAGAAGCAGGCTCCTGCAAATTCGCTTGTATTTAAGGCATTACGCGCGAATTGATAAAGTTCTCCTTTGGGAGTCACACCAACTAAGAACTGTTGGTCATCTCCATCTTCACAAAGAATGAGATCGCCGTAGGGTGAAATAACTATGTTGTCAGGGCTATCGAGTTCGTTTACATCTGTAGATTCTACAAATAGTTCGATTGTCTCTTTTTTGGGAATATAGCGCCAGACTTGACCTAGCTCTTTAGCACCACCACTTGTACAGCAAAAGTAAATTTCACCATCGCCGTACCAAATACCTTCTCCACGCACAAATTGAGCAGCACCTAGCTCAAAGCCTTGAAATCTAACGTTATCTCCGTCAAGTGGGTTTGGCTGAGGAATTTTCACCCAGTCTACTTTCATTGGCTTCCGCAATTCAAAACCAGTAGCGGTGTTTGCTTGAGGTTTACCAACAATTCTCAGAGCTTCAAGAGTGCCTCCTTGTTTCAATTTACCAGGTACTTTTGGAATGAAACGGTAGAAAAGGCTATCTCCCCGGTCTTCCGTCTCATAGACAATTCCGGTTTTGGGGTCTACGGCAACTGCTTCATGATTAAATCGTCCCATAGCGACTAAAGGCTCAGGCTTTACAGGAGTTGTGGCGCTAGCTGGAACTTCAAAGTTGTAGCCGTGGAACTGCGAGACATAATTTGGATCACCCAGCGGTAACGAAGTTGGAGTAGAGGTATTCTCTTCACAGCTAATCCATGAACCCCAAGGAGTTGGCCCACCTGCACAGTTGCGATAAGTTCCACTTAGGGAAGTGTAATGTTTAATTAGCTGGCGATCGCGTCCAACAACCAGAGTCGTCGTGCCACCTTTGCAAAAAGGATCGTAGGGATTTGGCCCTTTAAGTTGTGTACTTGAATTAGGACTAAGTTCGTGATTGCGAACTAAGATAACTGTGTTTCCGCGGCCCCGGAAAGCTGCCATACCATCATGACCACCCGGTACTAGAGTGCCATCGTTCATCAGGTCGTTTCTTTGAGATAAAACACGATACTGAAATCCGGGTGGTAAATCCAACAAGCCATTGGGATCTTTTACAAGTTCTCCGTAACCTTTACCAAATACACGTTTGCCTTTAGCATTGCTGGCATAAAGACCCTCCAGAGGAGACACTAGCACAGTGGCAGCAGCAGTCGTACCTGCTAATGCAAAAAATTTACGTCGTGATAAATTCATGAGGAGATTTTGGTTACATAAAATGCTTAAAAGAAATTATTTGATTTCGATTAAGTTTGGGTAATGCTTGATTTAACTTAGGATTATTAAATGAAAGATTAATTTTTTAAAAGTTTTCGCTAAACAAAGCAGATTTATACTAAAACGATTCAGATCATCCTAGAAACTAAAGCTTGACGATAGATAAAAAAAGCTTGCAAAGGGAGGTTAAGATAGTTATTTAGTAAATAGAAAAACAATATTTCTTTAATACAAGTTAAAAATAAATTTAATTAAATAAAAACTATATTTATATGCTAGTAAAATACAGTTTTTTTGTTGTTTACATCTGAAATGTAGTTTTTTGGTTTTTTACATCACCCTTGGCTCTCATCAGATTTGGAGTTCTGAGCACGAAGTTCCGAGTTCCGAGCACGAAGTTTTGAGTTCCGAGCACGAAGTTCCGAGTTCTGAGCACGAAGTTCCGAGTTCTGAGCACGAAGTTCCGAGTTCCGAGCACGAAGTTTTGAGTTCCGAGCACGAAGTTCCGAGTTCTGAGCACGAAGTTCCGAGTTCTGAGCACGAAGTTCCGAGCTTTGAACACGAAGTTCCGAGTTCTGAGCACGAAGTTCCGAGTTCTGAAGGTGAAAACTGGAGTTTTGAGCTTTAATAGACCTGCTTTGAAAATAGAGGCTCAAACAACGCAGAATCTAATATCAATTCACGAAAATCTTGATACATATAGTTTTCTCGTAGGGGCACGGCATTGCCGTGCCCCTACCAACGTATTTGTATCATTTTTAAAGTTAAATGGTATGAGAGGATGTCTGAAAAGCTAGGTAATGGTATATTTTGTCATTCTGACTGGAGCAGAGCGGAAGGAAGAATCTCTATTATCCGTTAATTTCTGAGATGCTTCATTACGCTATCGCTTCATTCAGCATGACAATTTTGACTTCTCAGACATCCTCTGAGGCGATCGCTAACATACTATACCTCTTGTAAATATTTTTAAGAGCAAAGCCGGAGTCTCCAGCTTTGCTCTTGAGAGGCATAAAGCAAATTATGCAAATTAAAGAGTAACGTGCTCTACAACAGAACTTTAGCCAAAATCGGTTCTACACTCTTAGAAATCTCTGGGACATACACCTGTGAAACATAGTCAGCAATCATCCTGTCTGTGTTAAACAGCGGCGCATTTGTTTTAATCGACGCCTTCATCATTTGCACCCAGCGGTGAGGAATACCTTGAGCATCTTGGTCATAGTATAGGGGAACAATCTCTTCTTCCAATAGCTGATATAGCGATCGCGAATCAATCCGATCCTGCAATTGTTGATCACTGGTGTTTGCATCTTCGCCAATAGCCCAGCCGTTAATTCCTTTACCATCTTGTCCTGCTTGGTAGCCTTCGCACCACCAGCCATCTAAGACGCTGCAATTAATGCCCCCGTTAAAGCAGACTTTTTGACCACTTGTACCAGACGCCTCTAAGGGACGCCGGGGATTATTTAGCCAAACATCCACACCTTGCACCAGTTTTTGACCAGTGTAAATGTCGTAGTCTTCAATAAAAGCGACGCGGTTAAGAATCCCGGAATTGTGACACCACTCCATCAAGCGCTGGATAATCCGCTTCCCTTCTTCATCGGCTGGGTGGGCTTTACCTGCAAAGATAATTTGTACAGGACGTTGGGCATTACCAAAAATCTTCAGCGCCCGTTGTGCATCGCGCAAAATCAGATCCCCACGTTTGTAAGGGCTAAAGCGTCGAGCAAATCCAATAGTCAATATATTGGGATTTAGTAGGGTTTCAGTCGCTTTAATTAGTTCGTAACTTTCGCCACGCAACTCCCGCGATTTCTTGATTTTATAGCGGGTGTAGGCAATGAGTCGCTCTTTGAGGATAAGATGGCGCGACCACAGTTCCTCATTGGGAATCTCATCAATTTTCGCCCACATCTGGGGATCAACGGCGCGAGTTTTCCAGTCTTCTCCCAAATACTGATTGTATAAGTCACCGAGCAGGGGTGCAGTCCAAGTGGGTGCATGAACGCCATTGGTAATGTAACCAATGGGTACTTTATCTTCCGATCGCTGCGGATAGAGAATTGTCCACATTTTACGGGAAACTTGACCGTGCAATTCACTCACGCCGTTACAAGCACGAGACATCCGCAATGCCAAAACAGTCATTCCAAAGGGTTCCCAAGGATCGCCTAGTCGTCTTGCACCCAATGCCAAAAATTGCTCGCGGGAAAGTCGCAATTGTGGCCAGTAACTAGCAAAGAAGGAGTCAATTAAATCGGGCGAGAAGACATCGTGACCGGCGGGAACAGGGGTATGGGTAGTGAATACACAACTGTTCCGCACCTTGGCTTCAATGTCGTAGAAAGATTTACCAGTCCGCTCAATTTCTAAACGGGCAATTTCTAAAGTGCAGAAGGCGGCGTGTCCTTCGTTGAGGTGATAGACAGAAGGTTGAATTCCCAAGGCATCCAAAGCACGCACACCACCAATTCCCAAAACTACTTCTTGGGCGATGCGGGTTTCTAAGTTACCGCCGTATAGGTGTCCAGTTAGCCAGCGGTCGATGGGATCATTGTCGTGGCGATCGCTATCTAATAAATATAAACTGACTCGCCCAACTTGCACGCGCCAGATTTGCACTTTCACCAACCGCTGGCGAACTTGTATCTGGATAATCAGCGGCTCCCCTTGCTCATTTTTAATTAACTCCAGAGGCATGTGCTGGAAGGGATTGTCAATGTAGTAATCTTCTTGCCAGCCTTGGCGGTTCAAACGCTGGCGAAAGTAACCTTGACGATACAACAAGCCGACACCAACCATCGGCACACCCAAATCTGAAGACGATTTAAGGTGATCCCCAGCCAAAATACCCAAGCCACCAGAGTAGACCGGTAGGGATTCATGAATGCCAAATTCAGCGCAAAAGTAAGCAATGGGGCGGGATGCAGAAACTTGCGGTGCAACCCGACTTACCCAAGTATCTTTCTGGGCGATGTATTGATCAAACTCCCGCGCTAATGCAGAAATCTGCTTTAGGTAATATGGATCTTCCGCTAATTGAGTGAGACGCTCATAGCTTGCAGACTCTAAGATTGCTACTGGGTTGTGTCCACAGCGTTCCCATTCTTGGGGATCAATCGTTTGAAATAGCGAGATGCGATCGCCACTCCAACTCCACCAATAGTTATAAGCCAAATCTGCTAAGCGCTTGAGCGGCAAAGGTAACTTTTCACTCAAGCTTCGTGCTGGGGTGATTGCACTGGTATTAGCCATACGAAATCTACGTCCTCTCTCTTAACTCTTTCTCTATCCTGCTCCCAATCAACTTTTCTTCAGGTTTACAACGCCGGAGTTTGCATATATGAACTCTCCCCTGAAGTCGAGCAGTTTATCGACATCAAACCTTATTCAAGATAATGGCTCTTATCGTTTTGGTCTTCTAATTATCCCTGCTTTCTAGACAAGTTTGAGATTTTTTTATATCAAATTCGTTGACATTAATTTAAATTATTTATTTTGTTGTTAATATTTATTTGATAGTTAGCATCAAGTAGACAAAATTATGCATAGGTTTTGCTAGAGGTTAGTTCTCACTTCGTAAAAGATTACCCTCTTCTCTCTTCCTCTGCGTTCTCTGTCTTGAAAAGTTTCCTACGGTTCGCGTTAGCGTCTCGTAAGAGAGGGAAACCCTCCTTCTCCTGACGGAGACGCTACGCGAACAGAACTTTTCGCTGCGCCTCTGCGGTTCGTTAAAAAGCTTATGCAAAGGCGCAAAGGTACTAATTGCTTAGAATCGTTTCGGTAACTCCTAAAGCGATCGCATGATGGCGGATATGATCTTCAATAAAACTAGCGATGAAATAATAACTGTGGTCGTAGCCTTCTTGGTAACGCAGGTTAAGCGGTTGATTAACATCTGCACAAGCTTGTTCAAATACCTCTGGCATTAATTGCTCAGCTAAAAATTTATCAGCAGTTCCTTGATCAATGAGAATTAGACTGTGATAACCTAGTTGCCTAACCAATTCGCTAGCATCATAAGCACGCCAACTTTCTTGATTACTGCCAAGATAACCACTGAATGCTTTTTGTCCCCAAGGACAACGCATGGGTGCAGTAATCGGAGAAAAAGCTGATACTGATTTGTATAGCTTGGGGTTTCTCATGGCACAAACTAAAGCCCCATGTCCCCCCATCGAATGACCGAAAATACTTTGTTTGTCCGGTTGCACAGGGAAATTTGCCACAATTAAAGCAGGTAATTCGTGGACAACATAACTATACATTTGGTAGTGCGATCGCCACGGTTCTTCTGTAGCATCAACATAAAAGCCTGCACCTGTACCAAAGTCCCAATCATCCTCCTCACCAAGAATACCTGTGTCACGAGGACTAGTATCTGGCGCAACCAGCATTAAGCCGTACTCAGCCGCAAAGCGTTGCGCCCCCGCCTTCGCCATAAAATTCTCTTCAGTGCAAGTTAAACCAGAAAGAAAATATAGAACTGGTACTGACTGTTGAATTACTTGCGGTGGTTGATAGACAGCAAAGCGCATTTCACAGTTACAAGTTGAGGAGAGATGACTGTAAAAGCCAACTTTGCCACCGAAGCTTTTATATTCAGAGATGAGGTTAAGATTAGTCATTTATTTAACGATTAGAAAAATTCAGTAGCGTGGCTATTTTAATGCTTTAATGCAATCAATTTGTAGCTAGTCATTAAGTTGTTTAAACTTTACTTACTTTTATTAAGTAAAGCTAGTATAACTTTCAACATCGCTTAAAATAAGATTTTGTTCTTATTTAAACCTATCATCTTCAAAACCTCATGGTAAATACTGTTAGGGAAAACACGGAAAGTAATGGTCAAGCTAGCGAAAACAAAGAATATAATGGTCAAGCTAGCAAAGCAAGTTTGAAATTTAAAGAAAAAATCAATGATCAAAAAGGATTTAATCTTGAAGACGTTATTGACGCTATCAAGATAGCCATAGTTGATGTTATTGAGTTAGACATTACTACTTGGGTTCCAGAATCATCTAATCAGTTAGATAACGAACTACAAACTGACCAGGAAATAGCCAAACCAGGTAATCGTATGTATACGGTTATTAATCTAGTTGATGGCACTATAAACAATGAAGTTGGTAGTCAATTTATTGGTGCTGGCCCCTACACAGAACTTCGTGAATTTCATTTAAGTCAAGTTAAAGAAGGTCGCGAGATCATTCAAAAAAATATAGAAAGTGTGCAGAAATTGTATGGAATTCTTCTAGAAGTTCTTAAATCTCGTAAAAGTTCACAACAATCCACACTTAATAAACCCTAAGCCTTCTTTAGTTAATTAGATTCAAACTAAACCGCCTACAGCAACAACAATTTAGCTATAGGTAATTTTGTTCATGTCTCTAATCAACCACAATCCTACAACCAGATTAGTCAGAAGTTAAGAGCGTGTCCTATGGTTAATAAGGTTAATAAAGCTCAGGTTCAAGCCCAAGAATTGTTAGACAACCTAGTAAAGTCCGTACGGACACTACTCGATGACATCACAGCTTTAGAAGTGAATACAATGGTTGTGAATCAGATTACTGGAGCAAAGTTTAATGCTTGGAAGACATATCAAGAAATTTACTCCATAAATGATAAAGATTATTTTGATATAAAACATATTCCAGACAATTTACATGGGCGTTATAAAAGTCTCTTTGAACAACTTGAAAGAGAATATTTTTACATTCTCCTCGATAGCTATCTCGACCAGGATTCAGAGTTTTATAATCCACAGGATGACAGAATAAGAAGATATCAAGAGCGTCTTGAATATTTGAAGGCGAATCAAGGGAAGATAGTTGAAACTGATGAGAAGTATGTGGAGCTAGCTGAGCCTATACTTCCGGCTCCATCTCCTGTTATGGATAAAAAAGATCAGAATAATCAATTTTCAAATGAATTGGAGAAAAATCATCAAGAAAATTGGGTCAAAAATTGTGCAGAAATTCGCAAACTTTTTAATCATGACGAATTTCTCCGCAGCCTTCGGAAAATTGCTGAACTGAAAGCTGCACTTGATAGTGGTGATGTTGAAAGTACCAAAATTGATATTATTTATGCTCAAACAGTCATGCAGTTAGATGGGGATATTATCAGCCGCTACCACAAGCAACTATTTGAGGAAGATGAAGAAACAAAAGATTTAATTATTCACATACATAAAGAAGGAGTAATTGCTGGAGAGAAACAGTGGCGCGGAACATTAGATTTTCTGATTAATTTGGTAAAGGGTATCGCCAATATAGCTCGATGATATACGCCAACGGCACACATTTAGATAATCAAGCTGATGTGATAGTTTCTTCTTTTTTGGAAATCGCTCAAGGTGCTGCTTTTGAGCTAAAAATTGAACAATCACAGTATAGTTTTTACTTAAACGAGACAGTTATAGAACAGATTCAGCTAGCACAAAAAACGGGTTCTTCTCTATATATTCCGCCAAGCTTGCTAGTTCCTCTTTGGTACTGCGCTAGCTTCAGTAATCATCTTGATATGCAAAGTAGGGAACCAGAAGTTGTCATAAAACAGATCAGAACTTTTGATGTTATTTTTATAGTCAATCTTCTAAGATTATTTCTGAGAAAATCATTACAAGATAAAACAAGCTTACAGTGTGGACTCACCTTTAACTCTTACTATAGACAGGATACATCAGCTTCAGTCGATTATAAAGACCAAGACATTGTTTTGCAAAGCACGATTATTCTTAATGGTGACATATTTCACAAAATTCGGAAGGATTTTCTCCAAAATTCAAACTGCTCGATAGTTGTTTCTGCACATCATTGGCTAACTGAACAACTACTAAGTTACCTGAGAACTAACTTAAACCTGCTAGCTTGGGAGCTAGCTTCGCTGTTTCCTGCTGGCTTTTTAGCTTGGAAATTATATTTAGTAAAGTCAGTTGGAGTTCTTTTATCAATATTCGCCTGGCTAGGAATATTTTTAGTATTTGCTACTATCCGCTACTTACTTGTTAATCAACTTCAGAAACGAACTTCTATTAACTCTGAATATTTAAATTGGATTGTATGGGGAATGACTTGTCTCACCCCTAGTATTTTTCTTAATTATATTGATTTTTTATTGTTGCTTTTTTTGTCACTTATTGGGCCATTATTGAAACGTGCTTTCAGTTTTATACTGTCACAAGTTGGTAAACGTATTATACGTTGGTTCCTGTCTTCGGAAGTATAGAGACGTTGCATTACAACGTCTCTACAGAGGTTATCGATTATGACAGCTAATAGTTGTAAGCTGGTGTGGAATCCTATTTTTACTTTTTCAAAAGTTGCCAGCATTGTTGAGCGATCGCCCAATCTTCTTGAGTATGAATCACTAACACCCTTACTGCTGAATCAGAGCTAGCAATGTCCTCATCAACAGGCTGTTGCTGATTTTTCTCCGGGTCAAGTTTCAGTCCCAAAAATCCAAAGGCTTCACAGGCGGCTTGGCGAATTCCCGCAGAGTGTTCACCTACACCAGCAGTGAACACCAAGGCATCTAATCCCCCCAGGCTGGCAAGCATTGCACCGATCCCAGCTCGCAACCGATGTACATAGATATCCCAAGCGAGTTGGGCGCGGTAGTTACCTTGAGCGATCGCTTCAATCACTTGGGGTAAATCACTGGATACTCCCGAAATTCCTCGTAGCCCTGAAGCTTTATTTAGCACATAGTCTAGTCTTTCGGCTGAGTAATTAGATTGCCGCAATAGGTAAATTAAAATCCCCGGATCAAGAGAACCAGAACGACTACCCATCATCAATCCATCTAGGGGTGTGAAGCCCATAGTAGTATCAATACTGCGGCCGTTTTTAATCGCTGCCAAAGAGCAGCCGTTGCCCAAGTGGCAGGTAATTATCCGCAGAGATGCTAAATCTCGACCGAGGATATGGGCAGCACGTTGAGAACAGTATTGGTGGCTAATACCATGAAACCCGTAGCGACGGATACCTTGCTCTATCCACTCATAAGGGCCGGGATAAATTGCTGCTGCCTCTGGTAAAGTGGAATGAAATCCGGTATCAAATACTGCCACTTGGGTGACATCTCCTAAGCTTTTCTCAATTGCCTCTATGCCTTCTAAAGCGGCTGGATTATGTGCTGGAGCTAGATTAGAAAGACGAGCGATCGCCTTTTTAACATCCTCAGTAATTACCACACTATTTCGGTAATCTTGTCCACCATGCACCACACGATGTCCAACTACATCGATTTCCGACAACTGACCAATCACTTTGGTAGCGCCGCGACTGAGCGTATAGAGCATATAGGCAACGTGTGCCTGTCGAGAATCGCCATAGATTGATTCTTGCAGCGTTTCACCCGTAGCTGTTTTCACTTCAATTTCTGCTACACCCCGGTCTTGAGTCCAATTAACTTTTCCTTGCCAAAGAGGCTGGAGTGCTTGGTTGGGGAGAGCTTCATCTGTGATTTCATACAGACAGCTTTTTTGACTGCTTGATCCGGCATTCAATATGAGTACTTTCATACTTTTACATCACTTACGTTTGTGAATTTTGAACTACATAATCATTAATTTCAAGTAATTAATAAACTTATTACCAATAGTCTAGGAAAAGCAAAAACGTGAAAGGTTTCAAAAAGTTATCCTCAATCGTGTTGCTACTATTAGCCTTTGTCTATCCGCCCACTTTGGCTCAAGCCAAAGATAGTAGTCTGAATAATGTTCCTAGTGAGCATAATGAGTCAGAAACAAATTTAGTTGAGGGTACAAGTGGAGAGCTTTTACTAACTCAGCGACGGACTCGACGACATTATTATAGACGCGGAACTCGACGACATTACTACGGAAGACGGCGGCATCAACGACATTATTATCGAAGACGCTATCGTTCTGGACGTTATTCTAGACAATACTACCGTCGTGGACAATGGGAACTTGTGCGCGATCGTCATGGAAGATTAATCTATGATTGGCAGCGATTTTAACAGTGAACAGTGAACGGTAAACAGTAAACAGTTGGGGATTTAAATCTGCCAGATAGCGTTTGCCATTAATCGGCTTTGGGTTATTAAGTAGGAAGTTGCAATTATTTGTAAGAGGCATTTCGACTACTTCGACTGCCGCGTAGTCGAAACTCAGTACAAGTTCGCTCAATGCTCGATCCCTGAGAAGACCAGGGTTGAGCGCAGCGATGCACTGAGCCTGTCGAAGTGTCGAAACCCGGCAATCTAAGTGAGCTTTAATTTAGCCTTCCTACTTAGTTTTCAGTTCTCAGAACTCGCCTCTTTAGTGCTTCCACTCAAACCCAATTATCTTGACTGTTTACTGTTTACTGTTTACTGTTTACTGTTTACTGTTAAAGCTATGCTTTATGGCAGTTGTCAATTGTCTGTAATATACTCTAGCTAATTTGATCATCATTTACCTTTTATGTGTCAATTTATATAAGAATTTTTAATTTCTTTTGTTAATTAAGTAACTGTGCTACTGATAAAAACATACAAAGTTTTATATTGAGGCTAATGCAATAAAAATAAACGATTTGTGAAATTTGCCTAGTTTCAAAAGATAGAAAGTATGCTAGTTTTTATACAAAATTTTACTGCTATTGACTGATAATTACACAGAGATTTTGATGACTCATAACACCTCAATTAATGTAAAAAAAAAGTGTCTGCTCTGTAATTCTTTGATTTAAAGGTGTTTAATAAACTTATTACCTAAATTTAGTAGAAGCAAAAACATGAAAGGTTTCAGGAAGCTGTCCTCAATTGTGCTCTTGCTATTTGCTTTCGTGTATCCGGCTTCATTTGCTGAAGCGAAAGATACTTCTTTAAGCAATGATCTCAATGAACAAAGTAATGTGGCAGAAACTAACTTAGTTGGAGGTAACACTGAAGAAGTTTTAATTGCTCAAAGGCGTTATGGACGACGAGGCTATAGAGGCTCACGATATAGACGCCGAGTTTATAGACGACCAGTCTATAGACGTTCACGGTACAGACGATCGCAGTATAGACGACCAGTTTATAGACGCCCACAGTACAGACGATCGCTCTACAGACGATCGCTCTACAGGCGATCGCAGTACAGACGACCAATTTATATCAGACTAAATTGATGACATTTAAGGCAAGCACAAATTGCTAGTAGTTAGTGGTCGTTTTACCAACCACTAACAGCGATACGCCATCTAGTCTTAATGGCTGGCTACTACTTCTGCTTCAAGGCGAGCTAATCTTTCTGCAAGAAGTTTTTCTAAGTCTTCCAGCGCCTTGGTAAATCCTTTAATACCCTCATCTAGTTTGTCAGATGCCATGCGATCAGCGGTGTGCATCTTATCAAAAGTAGCTTTGTCGATGGATATTTTTTCAATTGACAAATTTGCTACTTTGGCAGGGTCGAGTTTGCGTGGTAGTTCTCCAATAGTTGCTTGTAATTCAGCTAAAAGTGATGGAGAAATGGTTAGCAAGTCACAACCTGCGAGTTCAGTAATTTCGCCAACGTTACGGAAGCTAGCCCCCATAACTTCGGTTTTATAACCGAATTTCTTGTAGTAGTTGTAGATTTTGGTGACAGACAACACTCCTGGATCTTCGGCTGCTGGGTAGCTATCGCGTCCGGTATCTTTCTTGTACCAGTCGAGAATCCGCCCGACGAAGGGAGAAATCAGAGTAATACCGGCTTCTGCACAGGCGATCGCTTGGTGCAAGCCAAACAACAAAGTAAGGTTACAGTGGATACCTTCCTTTTCCAGAACTTCCGCAGCGCGAATACCTTCCCAGGTGGAGGCGATTTTAATGAGTACGCGATCGCGGGAAACTCCAGCTGCCTTATATTGAGCAATTAAATCCCTTGCCTTAGCGATCGTAGCTTCTGTATCGTAAGACAAGCGTGCATCCACTTCTGTAGACACCCGACCAGGGATAATTTGCAAAATCTTCAATCCAAAAGCAACAGCCAGACGGTCAAAAGCTAGAGAAACCACCTGTGCTTGGCTGGCTCCGGCTCCTGCATCTTTCTTTGCTTGGAGTAAAGTTTGATCGACAATTTCCTGATATTCCGGCATCTGTGCCGCAGCAGTAATCAGAGAGGGATTGGTGGTGGCATCTTGGGGTTTGAACTTCTCAATCGCCTGAATATCTCCCGTATCTGCGACCACAACAGTCATTGTCCGCAATTGTTCTAGTAAACTCTTAGGCATAAAATCCTCCGTGATATTTGTTTAGGACTTACTAACTTCCCTCTTGTTCACACTTTTTGCTGTTGCTTCAATTCTGATTCTGGCAATTTTTCTGAAACATTGCCCAAGTTTTCTGGCTATCTTGAGCCTCAGCCTTATTTTAGGCGCGTTATGCCGAAATTGGCTGTCCAATGGAATGCACTTTGATTAAGCTAGTTGTTCCTGCTTTACCAATTGGGACGCCAGAGGTAATCACTACCTTATCGCCCTTATTCGCTAAACCCATGTCTACAACGGTGTTCACCACATTCGTAAACATTTCTTCCGCGTTGTGGACTGGGGGGATCAGCAAAGGTTCCACACCCCAAGAAAGTGCTAGCTGACGGTAAGCAGTAACGTCAGGGGTTAAGGCAATGATGGGTGTACTTGGACGATATTTGGATACCAGTCTCGCCGTACTTCCTGATGAAGTATTACAAAGAATTGCC
Organism: Komarekiella atlantica HA4396-MV6; assembly: GCA_019359395.1. Lineage (GTDB taxonomy): Bacteria > Cyanobacteriota > Cyanobacteriia > Cyanobacteriales > Nostocaceae > Komarekiella > Komarekiella atlantica. The sequence goes on along the minus strand of JAHHHK010000019.1, from coordinate 41,557 downwards.
CGTGAGCCTGTTTCGTAGGCGATGCGACATACCGCTTCTGCTACAGATTCGGTAACGCTAAGACTACCTGCTTCATGACACCAGGAATGTTTACCGCCTTCATCTAAAGCCTGTTCTGTCCGCATAGCAATATTATGCATTGTCTGGACTGCGGCGATGGGATATTCTCCCACAGCAGTTTCACCAGAGAGCATTACCGCATCTGTACCATCCAAGATGGAGTTAGCAACATCTGTTGCTTCGGCGCGGGTAGGATCAGGAGCGCTAATCATTGACTCCAGCATTTGCGTGGCTGTAATCACCGGCTTACCAGCACGATTGCAACGGTGAATTATGTCTTTTTGAATCAGGGGCACTTCGTGAATTGGCATTTCTACCCCCAAATCGCCACGGGCAATCATAATCCCGTCAGCAACATCTATGATGGCATCTAGTTGTTCTACTGCCTCTGCTCTTTCGATTTTGGCGATGACGCGAATATTTGCACCTGCTGCTTCAATCATTCGTTGAGCAGGTTCTAAGTCTTGTGGCGATCGCACAAAAGATACTGCTACCCAGTCTACGCCTAACTGAATCCCAAAACGTAAATCTAGTAAGTCTTTTTCGGTGATCGAACTAACAGGTAAACGAGTTTCTGGCAGGTTTACCCCCTTGCGCGTGGAAATTAACCCACCAATTTTTACCTGTGCACGAATTCTATCGGCATCGCGATCGGTGACAATTAATTTGACGCGACCATCATTAATCAAAATTTGTTCACCTGGTCGCACCATTGCAAACAAAGTTGGCAACGGTAGAGGGAGTTCGTCAATACTCTCGCCTTTCTCTTGCAAAACAAAGGTAACTTCACTGCCAGCTTCCACAGTTAGCCCTTCTGGTGGTAAGGTTCCTAAGCGAATTTTGGGGCCACACAAGTCTTGCATGATAGCGATCGGTTTTTGTTGCTCATTACTAATTTGTCTGAGGTGCTGAGCAGTTTGGGCGTGGAATTCATAGGCTCCGTGAGAAAAGTTCAGCCGTGCCATATTCATGCCAGCTTCTACTAATGCTTGTAGCCTTTCAGGTGCAGATGTAGCAGGCCCAACAGTACAAATAATTTTGGTTCGACGCATAGGAATTTAGGAATTTTAGGAATAACTTACGACGTGGACACCTGAAGCGATCGCTTAAAACGTCTAAAGGCGTATGTGCTTGATATTACTTATTGACTAAACTCAGTGCTGAGTCAGAAGAAGAATACTCAGCAATACCCAGCCAGCTGTAGATATCGCCGAAATAGCAAATGAGGTTGCCGAAACAGCAAATGCAAGCGCCGAAATAGCAAATGCGTAGGCGTAGCCAGCCGTAGGCATCGCCAAAATAGCAAATGTGATCGCCAAAATAGCAAATGAGGTTGTCGAAATAGCAAATGCGAGTGCCAAAATAGCAAATGCGAGTGCCAAAATAGCAAATGCGTAGGCGTAGCCAGCCGTAGGCATCGCCGAAATAGCAAATGCGAGTGCCAAAACAGCAAATGCGTAGGCGTAGGCATCGCCGAAATAACAATGGCAGTCTTCAATTGCCTCTACAAAACCTTCACTTGATATGTACCTCAAACACTTAGGGACTTCCAAGTGATAAAATATTCCAATATTTCTTGTAGGATGGTCATCTTGCCCGTCCTGTGAACTGGGCGCTCATGTTGCCCACCCCACAAGATTAGATAATTTATTTGTTGGAGTTCCCTTGTCTATTGTTTTTTAGTTTGTCGAACTCACGTTAAGTAAAGTTACTTTACTCCGTCTTCAGGGTATCTACCATTTGACCCAAATCCCAAATCGGGGACTTGAGATTAAGGACTGATAAATTTACCAATCCCTAATCCTTATTCCCCAATTCCCAATCAAACTACAGCAACGGCATCGGCGAGTCTTTCTTTCTGTGACATCGCCAACATTAGATCAACTACACGATTTGAGTAGCCCCATTCGTTGTCGTACCAGGCAACCACCTTAAAAAAGTTTGAGTTGAGTTCAATACCAGCACCCGCATCAAAGATACTGGAGTGGGTATCACCTTGAAAATCTGTAGATACCACCTCTTCGTCAGTGTATCCCAAGATACCTGCTAGTGAATTCGCGGCAGCCTCCTGCATAGCCGCGCAGATTTCTTGATAACTAGTGGCTTTAGCAGTCTTAAAAGTTAAATCAACTACAGAAACATCAGGAGTTGGAACTCGAAATGCCATACCTGTCAATTTACCTTTCAATTCTGGTAAAACCAATGCTACGGCTTTAGCTGCACCTGTAGAAGAGGGGATAATATTTTGAGCTGCACCTCTACCACCCCGCCAGTCCTTTTTGCTAGGGCCGTCAACAGTTGGCTGAGTAGCAGTCATGGCGTGAACTGTAGTCATTAAACCTTCAGTCAACCCAAAGTTATCATTAATGACTTTCGCTATGGGAGCCAAACAGTTTGTAGTACAGCTAGCATTGGAAACAATGATATCTTTACTAGGGTCAAATAGGTGATGATTGACACCCATCAGTAAAGTAGGAATTTTATCGGGGTCTTTGGTTGGAGCAGAAATCACAACTCGTTTTGCACCAGCTTTGAGGTGATTTGTTGCCCCCTCCTGACCAGTGAAAAGTCCGGTAGATTCCACAACATAATCTACACCCAATTGTCCCCAAGGCAATTCTGCCGGATTCCTTACCGACATACAAGGGATAAAGTGCCCATTAATAACAATACCATCATCCTTTGCTTCAACTTTACTCTTCAACTTACCGTGGGTTGAATCGTATTTAAACAAGTAAGCAAGGTTATCTGGTGGTACTAGGTCATTAATTCCCACAAACTCAATGTTGGGGTTATCGATGCCAGCTCGAAGCACAAGTCGCCCAATACGACCAAATCCATTGATACCAACTTTCAATTTAGTCAAGATAAAACCTCCTATTGTGGGAAGTTGGACAAAAGGAGAAAGGTAAAAATCAAATTACTTTCTACTTTCTGATCGTGACAGTCTCAGTCGGTTAAAGCATATTTGCTTGGCATCTTTTAAGGTTTGAGTCCTAACTTATGGTTGACTCACTTTTCCATTAATTCATCTAGGGCATAAACCTGAATACTTTACTTTTCAGGCTGATTGGATTTGGTTGATTACAAGTACTTACGCTGCATTAAGTGCTTAACAGTTAGTAGCTTTAGATTTATACAAATTTTCGCTACTACTGGCACTCTTAACTATTAAGCTATAACCGTTTAGACTTCAATTTAAACATTAGTAACAAATGTGTAACTAATTCTGTAGCAAAATTATCAATTGGTAAAAAATATAACGATTTTCATACCAAATTGCCTTGAGGGTGAAGACAGCATTGGATTTAATAAATTTATAATTGTTTTTTAGCACTTTTCAACTGTTTCCAGAGAACATGAATTTGTTTGTAAGCCTGTTCTGGGGAAAGTTTACCACCTGTTTGGAGACTACAAATGTAGTTTACGCGCCGAGAAAAATCTTGGAGATGAGCGTTAAACGCCAAATACTCTGGTTTAAACTGTCCATAGTATGGACTACGTGGATAAAGAAAATCACATATTTCGGATAGCAAATCAGAATGCTGGTACATAAATGTTTATACCTATTAGTTGCAAGTAACGAATTGTTTAATCACAGAAGTTTAACAAGGCTTTTGCCGACCTTTTTGGCAGGCATTACATGCAGCAGTTTTAGGCTCAAAATCAATGCAAGCGATCGCTAGTTCAGAACAAGCTTTTTTTGGATGTACAGTACACTTGAGGCGATAGTCGTTAGTGAAATATTCACAAGCGTGACAAGGAATTTGATGTAGCTTTTTTAAATGATTTATTCCTTGTTTTAAGGTAAACAAGATACTCAAAATAAAGAAAATCAAAGTACCCCAAGCAAATGAAACACAAAAAATTGTAGCCAACATAAGTCATCCTCCTAAAGATTAGAAAAAAGCGCCCGCAGTTAACTGTTTTTAAGCGCAGGTATGAAACTCACGGTGCAGGGTACGGAGATGGGGTAGGACGAGGGTTGTACAATGGAACTGAAAATGATATGGCGTAAAGATGGCAGCTAAGGATCTGTTCCATGAAGCGGTAAGGAGGGCATTGGAAAAGGAACAATGGGTTATCACTAACGACCCGCTAAAAGTGGAAGTAGGAGGTGCAAAGTTTGAAATTGACTTGGTGCTGAAAGTCTTCTCGCAGCAGAACGAGCAGGCGAGAAAATAGCCGTTGAAATCAAAACGTTTTTAGGCGACTCGCCCATCACCGATTACCATGCAGTACTAGGGCAATTCCTCAACTATCGCCTTGCTCTAGAACTCACTGAACCGGAGCGCACCCTTCATTTAGCAATTCCTGTTGCCGTTCATCAAGCCTTCTTTCAACGGGAATTTGCTCAACTTTCAGTTGAACGATATCAAATTAAGCGGCTGATTTACGATCCAGTTCAAGAGGTGATTGTGCAATGGATAAACTAGAACAGTATCGCCAGTGTATTCAAAACCTACTTAGCAAGTATGTCGCCACACCAATGGCTAACGGCGAAATTGAATCACAAACTGTTTTTGATCTTCAACAAGATCGCTATCAAGTGATGAATGTTGGTTGGGATGGCAATCGTCGCGTACATGGCTGTGTCTTACACTTAGATATCAAAGACGGCAAAATCTGGGTGCAACACAATACAACAGAGTTGCGAATTGCTCATGAATTAGTCGCAATGGGAGTTCCCAAAGAAGATATTGTGTTGGGCTTTCAAGCGCCTTATGTTCGAGAATATACCGGATTTGGTGTGGCGTAAACTCGCTTCTAGGTGAACTTTCACAGTACAGGGTACGTCGTGACAGTTTTAGGGATGGAGTGAAGAAGGGCGATCGCACTGTTATGATCATCTCTGCGATCGCCTAATCATTCAACTTTTGGATCGTTACTAATGCCTAAATCGAGTTAATAGCGATCGCACTAAATATCGCAACACTATTCAACAACAGATAAGCAAAGATTACTCCACCAATTCCACCAATTAAAAAGCCGTCAGTAAACTCACTCCATCTTTGCGTAGAATTGAGAGTCTGTGGCACACGGGGAACTGTTGCAACCGCTGCTACTCGTGGATAGATTTCTTGCTGTCTTTCAAAGCTAGTAGTGCCATGAAGTGAAAAAGCAATTGTCAGGATGAGAATTAAACCACCTGCGGCTAGTAAACCCACCAAGTTACCCGCATTAGAATTGCCGAATAAACCTAATGAACCTAATGTGGCAAAGGGGCCAACCAGCCAGTAACCATGAGCCATACCAATTTCTAATCCCCGCGCCAGAGGAGATATACCAGGACGGTAAATTGGCAAGTATCTGAGAAACTTCAGCGTCAAATCAGAAGAGTTGAACGCGTTAGCTTGATTACTCGTTTGGCGTTCTACCCGTGGCGGCTGAACCATGTCACCATTTTTAAAATCAAATCCGGCTTCAATAGCACGGGCGCGCAGCGCGTGCCAAATGTGACCCAACAGAAATATCAGCGCCAGAACAAAATGGAAAGTTACTAACCAACCACGCGCAGAAACTATACCAGTAGAAGTTTCTATAGCTCTAACTGGGCCATAAAAAACTTCGGGATAGACGGTGTTATTTACCGACGCAAAGTAAGCTGCCAAAAAGCCCATGTATGCTACAGCACCAATGCTGTAAGACAAATACGCTTCTCCTGAGTAAATCAAAACTCGTCGCGCCCAAGCAAACGGCTTAGTTAAGATGTGGAAAATACCACCGCCAATTAACATCAAACCAACCCAGATGTGACCGCCGATAACATCTTCTAAGTTATCAACAGCTGCCATTCCGTCCGATCCCCAAACCCCAAACAGATAGCCAAAGATGCGGAATGGGTTGAGCGTCGGATGATTAATTATCCTTACGTCTCCACCGCCAGCAACCCAAGGGTCAAACACTCCACCCCAAAACATCGCCTTGGCAACTAAAGCCCAAGCACCCAATCCTAGCAATACTAAGTGAATGCCTAGGATTGTTGTCATCTTGTCTTTATCCTTCCAGTCATAGCCAAAAAAGCCAGCCCAAGTAAGATTATCTTCTAACACCTCTGGGCCTAGCAAAGAGTGATAAATACCACCAGCCGCCAAAATAACTGAGGGTATCAGATGCAAGACGCTGATTACGAAGTAAGGATAGGTACTAACAACTTGCCCACCAGCACCGACACCAAAACCCAAAGTTGCTAGATGAGGCAGTATGATTAATCCTTGCTCATACATTGGCACATTCGGATCAAAGCGCGACAACTCAAACAAGGTCATCCCTCCAGCCCATAACAAAATCAATGCAGAATGGGCAACATGAGCGCCTAATAATTTGCCTGATAAATTAGTGAGACGAAAGTTACCAGCCCACCAGCCAACATCAGGTATTTGTTGCTTATATGGGCTATCTTCAATTACTGCTGTCATTTCTGAAACTCCTTGAGAATATTTTGCAATTTTTTTGAGATCTACCTAAAAGTAATTGCAAATTAATTGCATTAACTTGGTTTAGCTAATTGGCTGGGGAATTATCGCTTCTTGACTCACCCGACCCTTGCGGAAATCGAACCCACGCGCCCGTAAAGCGTGCCAGATATGACCTTGAAGAAAGAAGAAAGCTAACCAAAAGTGAGTATTAGCTAACCAAGTGCGAGCAGTTACCAAGTCAGGGTCAGGTGATGAAAAGTAAGGCACGATATTTTGCCTAACTACCAGCGCTGGCCCATAAAAAACTTCAGGATAAACAGTGGTGTTTACTGATACAAAGAGAGTTGCAATAAAGCCCATCAGTGCCAAAGCGCCCAGACTGTAAGAAAGGTAAGCTTCTCCAGACCAAACAAATAGTGGATGTGTCCAACTAAAGGGCTTAGTTGCTATGTGGAAAAATCCACCAATAATCAATATTGCACCAACCCAAATATGTCCGCCTACTACGTCTTCGAGGTTGTCAACACCAGCAATCCAGAATTTATTAATTGCGCCAAACAGATAGCCAAAAATGACACCTGGATTTATTGTTGGATTCGTAATTATCCGTACATTTTCCACATTTGGGTCGTACAAACCACCAAAGTACATTGCTTTAGCGACTAACAAAAATGCACCAATACCTAGTAAAACCAAGTGAATACCCAGGATTGTGGTCATTTTGCCCGTATCTGCCCACTCGTAGCCAAAGAAAGGAACTCTACCTTCTAATTTTTCGGGGCCACGTAGGGAATGAAAGATTCCTCCAAAGCCCAAAAACGCTGAGGAAATCAGATGCAAAGCTCCGATGACGAAATAGGGATAAGTATTCACAACCGCACCATCTGCACCGACACCCCAACCTTCAGCAGCTAGATGAGGTAGCAAAATTAAGCCTTGTTCGTACATCGGTTCTGCTGGATTAAAATGCCCTAGCTCAAATAAAGTCATAGCTCCAGCCCAGAAAACTATCAGACCAGAATGAGCGACGTGAGCGCCTAGTAATTTACCTGATAAGTTAGTCAACCTTGCATTACCAGCCCACCAAGGCGAATCGCCAAGGTCTTGCTCCACTGACAGCGGACTTCTAGAAATTGTCATTTTGCACCTACAATTTGTTGAGAATATTATTCAACAACTTTAGAAGGTAGTCTACACCAAAATTCAAATTAATGAAAGAAAATATCATTAAGTCCTGCAAACATGAATAAAGACGTTGCATTGCAGTCAAGACGTTGCATTGCAACGTCTCTACAGTCAACGAAAATTGAGCCATGCCCAAAGAGCCTTACGCCAGACGCTACGCAAACCCGCAGGGTAAGCCACCACTTATATTCGCGGCGAACTCTGACGATGCAGATAAATACATCACTCTTTACTGATAACTGTTTACTGTTTACTGTTTACTGTTCTGCGATCGCTAGAAAACCTTCGCTCGGTTGGTTTAACGACAGAAATTAATACGTTTAATAAAATTTAGAATTTTAGGGAGTGCTGGAAGTCAGTGCAGATACTTCTAGCAACTGTGGATGGTGGCGTTGCCAAAAACTCACAATTTGTTCGCCAACTTGTTGAGGATAGAAGTAGTGAAAAAAGTGATAACCTTTTGGGTATTCCCAGATATGATCTTCTGGCTTGAACCAATTTAGCCAGTCATTTAATGCATTTGGGTCAACTACTGGATCATTCTGGCTACCACATACCATCATTGGCATGGAAACCCCACCCTTGGGTAAATGAACCAACTTGAACAGAGAGTGCTGTGAGGGAGATTGCTCTAAATCTTTATCTAAAGCAGCTATTAACTTCTTGGTAGTATGAGGCGGTTGAGTTCCAAATAGGCTACGAACGCTATTCGCTAAAACTTGCTCACGGCTGATGCTAAATAATTGTCGTTGAAAGTAGTAGTGAGCGTGCCAAGTGTTTGCAGGTTGCGCTGCTACAGACAACAGAGTTAGCGATCGCACTTTCTTGGGAAATCGCCGGGCAAAAGTTAAAGCGATCGCACCACTCATACCATGACCTGCTAAATGCACCGTGTCAGGATACGATTCTAAAAATTCATCTAGCAGCGCCACAGCTTTATCTATGGAACTAGCTTCATCTTGGGTTTGATGATATTCCCACTGAGCAACTCTCATATATTCAGATAAGTATTGAAGCAATGGTTTATCAAAACGCTTCAAAATCGGACTAGCATTTAACCAAAGAACATCAAATGAGTCACACATAAACACCTACCATACCCATAAGTTATGAATTATCAATAGGACTTACGCACTCAAAAACAGTGAACAGTGAACAGTAAACAGTAAACAGTTATCATGGTGTATGGTGAAAGGCAGATAAGTGCCACCAATTGGTGGTTCTCCTTAAACCCAAGGATAAACACCTCATTCTTTACTGATAACTGTTAGAAGCCACCTTTTGAAGGAACGCTGGGGAATCTCTTCTGCGTAAATCCTAATAAATTTTGAGTCAATTCAGTAGGAGCAATGCTGTACTCCTACAAACTCTTTACAACCCAAATTCTTTCTTCAACTGAGCAACCCACGCCTTGACACGTTCATCTGTTAAATCAGATTGATTATCATCATCAATTGCCAGTCCACAAAACTTACCATTTCTAACGGCTCTAGACTCATTAAAGTCATAACCTTCCGTTGACCAATAACCAACAGTTTTTCCACCTTGCTGGGAAATTTTTTCTTCCAGAATACCAATTGCATCCTGGAAGTTATCAGCATAGCCAGCCTGATCTCCAGCACCAAAATAAGCTACTGCTTTACCATTAAAATTAATTTCATCAAGGTCAGGAAAAAAGCCTTCCCAATCACTTTGAAGTTCACCAATATTCCAAGTAGGACAGCCGATGATAATACATTGATAGTCATCGAAATCAGTAGTTTCCGCTTGAGAAATGTCGTGTAATGTTACAACATCATCACCAAACTCATCCCGAATCATTTCGGCTATAGATTCAGTTCTGCCAGTTTGAGTACCATAGAACAAACCAATGTTTTTCGACATTTTGACACCTGATAAATAGTTTTAAGATTGCAACAACTTACACAAAAAGCTAGCTTAATGAGTATCTATCTCAATAAGTCTTGCAATATACTATCAGACTTATTGACATTTTTTAGCACTTATTTTATGTAAACTTTTATAAAGCTGTAAATGCTGTAAGCTAGAAAATGCCCTAAAAAACTAGCTTATAATCATGCTAGCTCTGGATCATGCTTATATTAATGGAGGAAATTCAGACTAAAAATTGCTATTTTATAGCAATAAGCTTGTGTTAGACTTAAAGCTACTTACAGAATGGTGATAAACCTTTCCACGCCTATGAGGCTGAATCCTGGTTTTGGATTCTGAGATTACAAAGTCAGTAATTTAGCCTTTTTTTCTGAAAAGAGTAATAGGGATAGCTCGTAGAATACTTGATAGAGAAGATGTTTGGTACTAAATTGCCACGCATCTTTGCACTTTCAGGATGATGGCTGATGGAAGGCGTGGAAGGCGATCGCACAGCAAATTATTTTGAAAAGCGAAATTATAATTTTATTGATAGATTTTATTAATTACAAGTAATCTATTTAACATTAGTTATAAATATTACTATCGGTTTTTAAGGCAGCAGATTTTATCCGACCTAGCGAGAGAAGCGATCGCCCATTAGCTGCTAGAATTTCTCCATGTTTGATAATATTTGTAAGTTTCTTGCCATAACATTTTCTACCGACTTCGCTACTCGACTGCACCAGAACCGATTTCTGGACTGACCAGTTCTAATATTTGACTCCGTACTGCTCTTTCTATGTCTTCAAGGTCTGTCAATTACTTTTGTGTGCTTGTTCATACAACAATATCTTCCAATAGTGTATGCTCCCATAAAATATCAAGAATAATGATAAAAATTGCACATCTATCACTTCAATTATCACATTTCGTTCTTGATACTTCATCTTTGATCTTTGGTTAACATAGCTACACATATTGTGGAGTTTTTAATCACATACTTTTTACATATCTTATTTCTATGTAACCTTAAGTTACTGTTAAGCTGTTAAAGCACAAGCAAATACTGCAAAGCATGACTTAAGGGATATAAAATTAGATACTAAGTAAAAATGATGAATAAGGAATTATGATTTTCCGTACTCATCATTTTTAGTTATTATAGATACTCTAATTTTGATACTCCCAGACAACAAAGGAGGAGCGTCATGGAAACAGGTTTACAATTACCAGGTATTAATTTAATTAGCTTAAAAGAGGCATCAATTCATCTTTCTAGTCAAATTCAGCCTCATGGTGTCCTGTTAGTATTAGAAGAACCTGAGCTAAAAATCTTACAAGTTAGCAGTAATACATTAAAAATTTTCGGAATTGCTCCCGAAAATATATTGCAAAAAAAATTAGAAGATCTACTTGATCCATTCCAAATAGAGAGAATTCAAACAGGACTATCACAGACAAATCTTGACTTTATCAATCCTACTAAAGTTTGGGTTAGAAAAAAAGGTGATGACTACACAGTATTTGATGCAGTATTTCACCGGAATCCACAGGGGTTTTTAATTCTGGAATTAGAACCTGCAATTACCCAAGAAAATATTCCCTTTTTAAGTTTTTATCATCTGGCTAGAGCTTCTATTAACCAACTGGAAAAAACAGCAAATCTCCGTGACTTTTGTCAAGTAATTGTGCAAGAAGTCCGAAAAATAACGGAATTTGATCGGGTAATGCTATATAAATTTGATGATGATGGACATGGCTCTGTTGTCGCCGAAGAAAAACTAGAAAGTCTGGAACCTTACCTAGGATTACACTACCCAGAGTCAGATATTCCAAAACCAGCTAGAAAATTATTCGCTTCTAATTCGATTAGAATAATACCGGATTCCTATTCTCAGCCAGTAAAAGTTTTTCCTAGCAATCATCCAGTTAGCGATCGCCCGATTGATTTAACCAACTCTATTCTAAGAAGTGCTGCTTCTTGTCATATGGAGTACTTACATAATATGGGTGTTGGCGCTTCGTTAACTATCTCTTTGATTAAAGACGAAAAACTCTGGGGACTAATTGCTTGTCATCATCAGTCACCCAAGCATGTGTCCTACGAATTGCGTAAAGCGTGCGAGTTTTTGGGACGAGTAATATTTGCAGAAATTTCAGCTAGAGAAGAAACAGAAGACTACTACCATCGCATCAATCTGACACATATTCAGTCAATCTTGATTGAATATATGTCCCAAGAAGAAAACTTTATTGATGGTTTAGTTAAAAACCCTCAGCATCTCTTAGATTTAACCAGCGCTCAAGGAGCAGCAGTATGTTTTGGGGGAAATTGCACGGTAGTAGGTGAAACTCCTAAAGAAGAAGAACTGAATTTTTTAGTTCAATGGCTAAAAAATAACGTTGAAGAAGAAGTATTTTATACAGATTCACTGCCACACATTTATCCAGACGCCGAAAGTTTTAAAAACGTCGCCAGCGGTTTGTTAGCTATTCCGATTTCCAAGCGAAATTATGTTTTGTGGTTTCGACCGGAAGTAATTCAAACTGTAAATTGGGGTGGCGATCCTAATAAAGCATTTGAAGTTAACCAGTCAGACGGAAATGTCCGGCTATGTCCACGTAAATCATTTGAATTGTGGAAAGAAACCGTTCGTTTAACGTCTTTACCTTGGAAATATGTAGAAGTCAAAGCAGCATTAGAATTACGCAAAGCAATCGTCAATATCGTCCTGCGTCAAGCTGATGAACTTGCTCAGTTAGCTCAAGATTTAGAACGTTCCAACGCAGAACTGAAAAAGTTTGCCTACGTCGCCTCTCATGACTTGCAAGAACCACTCAATCAAGTTGTGAATTACGTGCAACTGTTGGAGATGCGCTATCGCGAAGAACTCGATGAAGATGCTCAAGAGTTTATCAGCTATGCCGTCGAAGGAGTTAGCCTGATGCAGACGTTAATTGATGACGTACTAGCATACTCTAAAGTGGATATGCAGGCGATCGCATTTCAAATGACTGAGGTAGAAACAGCCTTAGATCGGGCCTTGAGTAATTTGCGTCAACGCATTAATGAAACTGGCGCTACTATCACCCACGATCCCTTACCAACAGTCATGGCTGACAGTACGCAACTGATGCAGCTATTTCAGAACCTCATCGGTAACGCCATTAAATTCCACAGTGACGAGTCGCCGCAAATCCACATAGGAGCAGAGAGACTAGAGGATGCATGGCTATTCTCCGTACGGGATAATGGTATTGGCATTGACCCACAGTTTAGCGATCGCATTTTCGTCATCTTTCAGCGCCTACACACACGGGATGAATATTCCGGTACAGGCATGGGTCTAGCTATCTGTAAGAAGATTGTCGAATGCCATCGGGGGCGGATCTGGGTAGAATCGCAACTGGATGAAGGCGCAACCTTCTACTTTACAATTCCAGTTGGAGGACGCGAGCTTGAGCGTAGAAACGGAAGAAAAACACAAAACCATCTTTTTGGTCGAGGACAATAAAGCCGATGTCCGTTTAATTCAAGAAGCACTGAAAAATAGTTCAGTGTCTTACAAAGTGGTGACTGTCAGGGATGGCATAGACGCTATGGCTTATTTACGCCAAGAAGGTGAATACGCCGATGCACCACGCCCTGACCTCATCCTACTGGATTTGAACTTGCCCAAGAAGGATGGGCGAGAGGTACTTGCGGAAATTAAAGCCGACCCAACACTCAAACGCATTCCAGTAGTAGTGTTAACAACCTCAAAAAACGAGGATGACATTTTTCACAGCTATAATTTGCATGTGAATTGCTACATCACTAAGTCTCGTAACCTCAACCAACTATTCCAAATCGTCAAAAGTATTGAAGATTTTTGGCTGTGTACTGTGACACTACCATCGGAGTGAGAGCGGGGAGGGCAGAGGGGCAGTGGGAGAATAATAACCATTGGTTTAACTTAACGTGAAATCCATATCCCGCAAGGAACTGAACTTCCTTGCTCATAGCAAAAGTTATCTGAAGATGACTAAAATATTTCCAAAATCCTGAGTCTACTAAAGTAGACTTTCGCTATTAGCCAGAGAATTCATTCTCTGGCGGGTGAGGAAGCTAACAGTAAAGCTATTTTTAGCTGAAGTTGACACCAATGAATAATAACTCACTACTCAGCACGGGCTAAACCAGAGCTATCCGCGCTTCAGCACTCCTGTACAGACGCGATTAGTCGCGTCTCACTCAGTACTCAGTACTTTCAAGATAGAGGGGCAATAGGGGGTGAAACCCGAAGATTATGGTTGTGAGCGACTCAGTAAAAATCCTATTAATTGAGGACAGTTTAGCAGAAGCTAGATTGTTAAAAGAGTTTTTGAAGCAAGCCCAGTCCCAAGAGTTTACTCTGCTTCACGTGAAGCGATTGGCGGAAGCACTCAAGGAACTAAGTGAATGTACATACGATGTTATTTTGTTAGATTTAACCCTTCCTGACAGCCAAGGACTGTCATCTTTGCCCCCTCTGATTAGCCGAGCTCCAGGTATCCCGATTGTTGTACTAACAAATACAAACGACGAGGAACTGGCAATTGAGGCAGTGCGGCAAGGGGCACAAGATTATTTAGTCAAACGGCAGGTAAGTGTAGATGCCTTGGTTCGCTCCTTGCGTTATGCGATCGAGCGTAAGCAGGTTTTGGAAACATTACGTACGGTCAATGAGACTTTACAAGTCCGGGTTGAGGAACGAACTGCTGAACTGGTGAAAGCTAATGAACTTAACCAGTTCAAATCTGAATTTGTCTCAATGCTCTCTCATGACATCCGCAACCCCTTAAATACTATTCTTTTAGCTGCTGGATTACTACAAAACCACGACGAAAAATTGACCAAAGAGAAAAAGCTGGATCATTTGCAAATGATTCGCTCGGCCATCAAAAACATGGCGCAGCTTTTGGATGAGGTTTCATTTATAGGTAAAGCCGATTCCGGTAAACTCTGGTGTGAACTCATCTCTATGGATTTGGAAGCTTTCTGCCGCCAACTGGTCAAAGAAGCTCAATTAATAGCCAAAGAGAAGAATCTAACTCTGGTGTTTGTTAGTCCTAGGGAATTGGGCGAGTCTGTATGGGATGAAGGCCTGCTACGGCACATTTTAGGCAATTTGCTTAGCAATGCTATTAAATATTCACTACCAGGCGGCATAGTACGTTTTGAACTAATTGCTCAGGAAAAAGCAGTAATTTTCCAAATTCAAGATCGGGGAATTGGCATTCCTCAAGAAGATCAAAAGCGTCTGTTTCAGCCTTTCCAGCGTGCTGATAATGTCGGAACCATTCCCGGCACTGGCTTAGGGTTAGCAATTGTTAAGAAGTGTGTCGAGGCACACGGAGGCGAGATTGTAGTTAATAGTCAAGTTGGAGTGGGCACAACTTTTATCGTTACCCTACCTTTAATAGAAAATTAAGCTGTAATCTGAGCCAAATACAATTCACAATTCCTGCTAATCTTCCTCCGTGAATACCAAATTTTTTTTGTTGTAAACGACGGAGGTGAAAACAGAGTAACTTTTTCTCTGTTTGTAGCTAAAGCAGCTAATGCGGCAGCAATATCACTTAGATAAAGTCTTTAATTGAAAACCTTTATAGTGTAGCAATTATTGCATAAGTTATTTCGTGCAAAATATGGCTATCTTTTGTAGTAATTTTTAAGTTTAGTCAAGATGGTGCAGAGCGATCGCCAGTCATAGTCAATAAGGTAGGCAAGGGAAATCAGAAATTTGTTGACTAATTGAAACGGCTCACTTTCGTCTCAATTTATTCCTTTACAATTATTTACAAACTACTTTTTATACTAGTAAGTTATAATATGCAGTGGTTATACAGAGAATGTAACTTTTAAACAAATATTTCAACATTGAAAATTTAACGATTCTTCTTCGGAATTTACAAATACGATGTGTAGCTTGATATATGCCTGCAAAGAGCAACATCAACCTTTAGGGTAAGAACTAGCACCTGAAAGACTGATTTTGAGGTGCTTGATAAATGATGTCTCAAGCAGAAAACATTCGTGCGTCTGCAAAACTAGTAAATTCTACTTATATGTTTGACTACCAAGCGAAACCTGAAGCCATGTATCCAAGTGCAGCTGGTGGTAAGTGTTTAACACCGTTTCAGCGGAAACTGCTGCTAGAAAGTTTGCATAAGAGTTTACCTGAATCCTATCGCCAACGAATTGAAATCATGTTGTTGGCAGATGAGGGAAAAACGCAAACGGAAATTTGTCAAACCTTGGGGTGTTGTGCAGCAACAGCACGACATTGGATGCACATAGCGCGGACGGGGATGGCGCATCAATGGCAAGATTGTCCCATTGGTCGTCCTAAAGCTGTGAATGATCAGTATTTAGAGCGGTTGAAAGAATTGGTTAGCACTAGTCCCCGCAATTATGGCTATTCTTTTCGACGGTGGACAGCCAACTGGCTTGGGAAACATCTGGCAAAAGAACTTGGGATTGAGGTGAGCGATCGCCACCTCAAGCGACTGCTCAAACAGATGGGATTATCTACCCTACCAAAACCCAGGAATTCTGAACAGGCTCAGGGTTCCAAAATTTTGATTAGTGACCTCAAATCGACAGCTATTCCAGATAATACCGAATTTTTACCTATTAACTTTGCCAAATTAGGAAAAGATTTAGACATTCATGGCGCAAGATATATCCGCTCAGTTGGCTTCTCTGCAACAGTTCAACAATACTCTGGGGTATTCTCTTTCGACAGAGGAATTTCAACATTGTCTTAAACAAGTTAAATTTATTAACCCAAAAGTTGGCAAATTCTGGCAAGGTGATGCTCCAGGCATATATATTGCGATCGCTGGTAAAGTCAGGTTGCTAGATAGCGCCGATGAGTTAATTACCACTTTGGAGGCGGGAGAATCATTTGGGGAATTTACCTTGTTTAACGAAGTTGACTTCAGACCATATACTGCAAGAGCTTCAGTAAATTTGCAACTATGCTTTGTTCCGGGTGAAGTACTTTGGCCATTGATGGCTAAATATCCTCAAATTCGGGAGCATTTGTGGACTAAGGCGCTATCCCGTAATCCTCAACAGCTAGACTCACATAACCCGCCAGTACTGCCATCTGACTCAAAACGGCCACATGAAACAAATATTTTGTCAACTCCAGCAGTAGAGCGACGCCAGAAAAAGATTAGCAAAGCCTATTTTCCCAACTCCACACAGCGAGTGGGGCATTTATTACAGCGTGTGATGCGGCGCTATCCGTTTTTTGCCCAACAGAGTGGATCGGATTGTGGTGCAGCTTGTTTAGTGATGGTGTCTCGTTATTGGGGGAAAAACTTTAGTGTAAATCGCCTGCGGGATATCGCCAATGTTGATCGTAATGGCTCGTCACTGCGGGGATTATCAGCGGCGGCGGAAAGTATTGGGTTTACTACGCGACCTGTGAAAGCGAGTCTTGATCAATTGGCAAAGCAAAAATTGCCTGCGATCGCTCACTGGGAAGGCAAGCATTACATCGTCGTCTACGAAATTACTCGCAAACACTTCATTATAGCCGACCCTGCGATCGGGCAACGCAGCGTCAGCCACGCCGGATTTAAAGCTAACTGGACTGGTTACACATTGCTGCTGCAACCAACAGCCATGCTAAAGGATACCAAAGAGACTTCTACTCCTTTTTGGCAATTCTTTGAGTTGATGAAGCCTCACTCTTTAGTCATGCTGGAGGTATTAATTGCTTCGGTGTTTATCCAGATATTTGGACTTGTTACCCCTCTATTTACTCAGTTAATTTTAGACCGTGTAGTGGTGCAGCGTTCTGAACTAACCTTAACGGCGGTGGGGTTAGGGTTACTAATTTTTAGTTTATTCCGGGTGGCGATGACAGGGTTGCGGCAATATCTGTTAGACCACACGGCGAATAAGCTCGATTTAGCACTGATTGTCGGATTTATTCGTCATACCCTGCGGCTACCGTTGAGTTACTTTGAGTCGCGTTATGTGGGGGATATTATCTCTCGTGTACAGGAAAACCGCAAAATTCAACGCTTCCTTTCCGGTGAGGCGTTGTCCATCCTCCTAGATTTAGTCACTGTCTTTATCTATTTAGGATTAATGTTTTGGTACAGTTGGAAAATGGCGTTGTTAGTGTTAGTGATTGTACCGCCTTTTTTCCTGTTGGCATTGATTGCCACACCTTTTTTACAAAAGATTTCTAGAGAAATCTTTAATGCTGTTGCTAATGAAAGCAGCTATCTAATTGAAGTCCTTTCCGGTGTGCGAACGGTTAAATCCACCGCAGTGGAACAGACAGTGCGCTGGCATTGGGAAGAGTTATTAAGTAAGGAAGTAAAAACTAACTTTTCCGGGCAAATTATTAGCAATCGCCTGCAAATATTCAGCAACACAATTGAAGCAGTGATAACTACTGTATTACTGTGGTTTGGGGCATACCAAGTGATTCACAACGAGTTAACCATTGGGCAATTGGTGGCATTTAATATGTTGCTAGGAAATATTATTAGACCCTTCCAACGATTAACAGTTTTGTGGAATCAATTACAAGAAGTTGTGATTGCCGTGGAACGCATTAATGATGTGTTAGATGCGGAACCAGAAGAGGATTTGCAGCACCAAGTGCGGCAATCTTTACCACCCATTCAAGGTAACATTCGCTTTGACAATGTGACATTTCGCTATCACCCTGAAAGCGATATCAATGTTTTGGAAAATCTCAGTTTTGAAATACACAGTGGGCAAATGGTTGCCTTGGTGGGACGGAGTGGTTCGGGGAAAACCACGATTTCTAAGCTGGTTTTAGGGTTATATCCCCCCACAGATGGCAAAGTCTTGATTGATGGACAGGATATTACCAGTGTTTCGTTGCGTTCTCTACGCGAGCAGATTGGGGTAGTCGATCAAGATACCTTTTTGTTTGGGGGAACGATTCGGGAAAATATTAGCTTGGCACATCCTGGGGCAACTTTAGCAGAGATTATTGAGGCGGCACGATTAGCGGGTGCTGATGAGTTTATTAAAAAGTTACCTATGGGTTATGAAACCCAGATTGGTGAAGGAGGTGGGATGTTATCTGGAGGACAGCGACAAAGAATTGCGATCGCAAAGGCGTTATTAGGCAATCCTAAGCTACTGGTTTTGGATGAAGCGACTTCCCATCTAGATGCTGAGTCAGAAAGGATTATTCAGACGAATTTAAACACAATTCTCAAAGGCAGAACTACTTTAGTAATCGCCCATCGTCTTTCAACTGTGCGAAATGCAGATTTGATTTTAGTGCTAGATCGCGGCGTGTTGATTGAGAGTGGGACTCACCAAGAGTTGATGGCGAAGCGGGGACATTATTTTTATCTCAATCATCAGCAGACGGATGTTGCTGGGTGAAACAAGAGGATAAGAAGGAAGCTCTCATTGTCTCCCCGCTCCTAAAATCGAAAATCCTAAATTGATATCAAGAAAAATCATGCCAAACACATTGAATGGAAGGGTTCAAACCCAAATCCATGAGGTAGAACAGCGCGAAGAAATTTTAAAAGAGCAAACACCAGCTAGCTCAACTGATGATTGGGCTTACGCAACCAAGGATTTACTTGATAGTTTGCCCCAGGTTTGGACAAGGGGATTACTGTATTTTTTGGTGGTGTTTGTCTCGATCATTTTACCTTGGGCGATGCTATCTAAGGTGGATGAGACGGGTACGGCAAGAGGGCGACTTGAGCCAAAGGGAAAGACGGTTAGGCTGGATGCTGCTGTGGCGGGTACTGTTGCCGAAATTCGGGTAAAGGAAGGTGATTCAGTTAAAGTTGGGCAGACTTTATTGGTGTTGGAATCAGAATTAGTTAAAGCGGAAATGCGGCAGGCACAGGATAAATTGGAGGGACAATTAAATCGACTTTCTCAGTTAAATTCATCTAAAAGTCAGTTAGTTGTATCTTTGACAACGCAACAGCAACAAAATCAATCTCAACAGTTAGAAAAGCAGGCTCAAATTGACCAAGCGCGACATAATATGAACGCTCTTAGTAATTCTTATGATTTACAAAAAGACGAAAAATTATCTCAAGTCAATCAGGCACGGCAAACTCTTGAGCATAGTCAAACAGCTAATAAATTAGTAAACAGTAGTTTGACGAGTACCGAGCGAGAAGTTGAGCGCTATCGTAGTCTTTGGCAGTCAGGAGTTGTTCCAGAAATTAATGTTGTACAAAAGCAAGATATAGCTAAAGACAAGCAACAGTTATACGAACAAAATCAGTCAGATATTCAGCAGGCTAAACTACGTTTGGTAGAACAACAAAGTAGTTATGAACGGACTATTCGGCAAGCAAATGCAGATATTGAGCAGGCACAGTTGCGACTGAAAGAACAGGAAAGGAGTTATCAAACCTTAACTCGTTCCAGCAAACTGGCTGTGCTAAAAATCGACGAACAACAAAAGAATTTGGAGACAGAAATTACTACGCTTCAGGCAGAAATTGCTCAAAGTAAGAGTCAGATTGTCTCGTTAAAATTTCAGTTAAAACAACGAGAGTTAAGAGCCACCGTGAATGGTAGAGTGTTTCAGTTACCAATACAACGGGCTGGGTCTGTAGTACAGCCTGGGGCAATGATTGCGGAGATTGCACCCCAAGGTTCGCCTTTAATAATTCGGGCGCAAATGGCGACAACTGAGAGTGGTTCTTTACGAAGAGGATTGCCAGTTAAGGTAAAGTTTGATGCTTATCCGTTTCAGGATTATGGCGTGATGGAAGGAGAATTGTTAGAGATTTCTCCTACTACCGTAGACGTGGAAACACCTAATGGAAAGGTGGCAGCTTATGACTTGGAAATTGCCCTAAAACAAAATTGTATTTCCTCGGCTAATAAATGTATTGCCTTGCGTCCTGGGGATACAGCAACAGCTGAGGTAATTGTCCGCCAGCGCCGGATTATTGATTTTCTGCTTGACCCATTTAAGCAGTTGCAGCAGGGCGGGGTGAAATTGTAAAAGTTTAACTATACCTATCTATTCCTAGACCTCAGCTACTAACCCCTTTCCCTTGAAGGCAAAGCGGAAAGGTTAGTATGTCACTTTTAAGTTCACCTAACTAATTTAAGAGCAACATCATGTCACAATCTATTACCGTTACCAACGAGGATATTTTTCAACAAGTCAAGCTATCCTGCAAAATTCCTGAGATAATTGAGCAGATTGTTAGCCGCAAAGTAATTATATCTGCTGCTGAAGAAGCTGGCATAAAAGTAGAAACAGAAGAATTACAAAAAGCAGCAGACTTATTCCGCTTAATGAATAAACTCACTAGTGCTGAAGAGACATGGACTTGGCTGGAAAAACATAGTTTGTCTTTAGATGATTTTGAAGAAATTGTTTATAGTGATGTCGTTTTCGGAAAGTTAAGTCAACATTTGTTTACAAATAAAATCGAATCATACTTCTTTGAACATCAGCTAGACTACACTGGCGTGGTGATGTATGAGGTTGTATTGGATGATGAAGACTTGGCAATAGAACTTTTCTATGCTGTTAAGGAAGGTGAGATGAGTTTTTATGATGTGGCTCACAAATATATCCAGGATACTGAATTACGCCGAAAAGGGGGATATTTAGGGATAGTGCGCCGCCAAGATTTAAAGCCGGAGATTTCTGCTGCTGTCTTTGCTGTTACACCACCTCAGCTTCTCAAACCGATAATAACTTCTAAGGGAATACACTTGATTTTGGTGGAGGAGATTATGCAAGCGCAGTTAGAGAAAAAATTGCGTTATAAAATTATGGGTGATTTGTTTGACTTATGGCTGAAAAAACAAATTGAGGAAACTGATCTGATTACAAATTTATAACTATACTCTTGGTGTAGAACCAACTAATAATGCAGCAGAACGAGCTATTCGTCCTGCTGTAATTTGGAGACGTACTACTTTTGGTTCTCAAACTCAGGCTGGTAGTGTTTTTGTTGCCCGGATGTGAACTGTAGTTACAACTCTCAAATCCCAAAAGCGTAATATTTTGGAGTTTATGACTCAGGCTGTTGTTGCTGCTCGTGATTGTACAACCACGCCTTCTTTGCTTCCAGAAGTTACTACTTGTTCTGATGACTCTGAGTTGTTGAAAGCTGCTTAATTTTATTACTCTATTAATTCTTCCGTCTATTTTAGGTTAGAGCCACTTTATTTTGGAGGGTTGTTTTTCGTCTTCTTTGCCCCTAACGCCTGTGACAGCCCGATGTCCTTTGGTCTATTACCTTTCCCTCTTTCTCAGGTCTTCTGAGAGGATTGCTTTTTGAACAGGATTCCAAATCCTAGTACAGAAACTAAACTGAGGATGCTGGAGGGTTCTGGAACGGTGACACTATCATAACGCCCTCCGACTAGCAGTGGCCCAACATCTCCCATCTCTAGCGGAGCCGTTAAATCCGGTTCTGTAAGGGTTTGAGCGACAAAACGCGTCCCCAAAGGAATAACTCCTCCTGTAAAAGTAACGCGTGGAGCTCGGAAAAGCTCTCCAGAGTCCTCCAAGATAAAGTTATTATCAACTTCAATATTGGCAAAAAGGTTAGATACGCCAATCTGGCCATCACCATTTACATCTGCCCAAATTACCTCGTCATCAATTGCATCTAAATCAGGAAATAAAAACAGATCTATTTTAGTGATATCCAGTCCTGTATCCTCATTGAGAAAGTTTTGTTGGCCACTGATATCAGGTGCATTCCATACAACAACTGTACGGGGAGGATTCACGCCAATTCCAAAATCGCGGGAAGGGAGGTTGGGATTGGGAGTTGTCAAAACGGGTTCGACTAATATAACAGCAGCAGCTGGAGCTAAAGAAAGAAGACTGCTGACTGCCGCACTAGCAACGAGCGTTCCTATATTTTTAGTATTCATGACCTTAAAAAGAGAGACGTATAAAACAACATCGTTAACAATACTTAATTTTGACAGTTGTCAAAATTAAGTATTTATTTATTCCCCTCCCCTACAAATTTACGAAGTATATTTTAGGGGAATCATTGCGCCTCAAATAGTGTTTACGCCTGACACTATCCGCTCAAGGTTTCGGAAATGAATGGAAACTTTGAAGTCAAGTTAAGCATAAATTAATGATTAAGCCCAGGTATGAGTACCACAGCAACTACTACAGATAGCTATCATTAAACCCCCTCTTAGTTCAAGTTCGTTGTCTTCGAGATCGTTGATGAAACTTTCATAATCACTAAACAATTCAATACCAGCAAGTTTGATGTCATTAACTACGATGTTAGCCATTTGAGTTTTACTCCAATAATTTGTGTTGTTGACTAAGAATCAATTATCAATCTTTGATTCCTGTTATCATCATAGTTTTAATTAATTAAGTATCTCTATGCTTTTTATAGTTTATTAGTGTTAAAATTAAATTATTTATGTCACTCTTATTCTTTTTAAAGATTAATTTGAGTCAACAGAGATAGCATTTTATTTCATTGGCTTATGCCAATTTAAACCGCGTCTACCTTGAAAACTGTAGTTGTTTTAAATGAGGGTAAAGCTCAGAAATAAAGCCACAGTCCAATAATATACTCTCCTTAAAAACTCCAGATTTAAAAATTGACGGGATTTAATTTTCGGATGAGTCTAATAAAAAGGTAATTACAACAGCATTAGAGTCTGTTCAAAAGACATAAAACTGAAACACTTATGTCTCTATAATTTTTGAACTAACCAAAAGCCATAAAAAATCAGCCCAAAAACCCTCTTGAACTGAACGAGAAAAATTAAAATTCTTTTATTCTGGCAGTAGCAGCAAACCCCATGCTATCCGCTACAATCTGTCTCACTCATGTGAGACGTGCTGCAAACTGTGCGATCGCTGAAGGCGTTGGCGCAGCCATCGCTTTCCACAGCCTCTACAAAGTTGGTATCCAAACTCTAGGCTGCTCAACAGATATTAAATGGTTGCATTGCCAAAAATGCGTAGGCGTAAAGCCTGCGGCATAGCTTCGCTTAGGGCGTAGCCTCTGTCTACGACACGCTACGCGAACGTAGAGAAGCCCGTCGTAGACATCGCCTCAATTCTGTAAATTCAATGAGTCTGACATACTCATATTGTACTTACCAAGCTAATTCATAGTTATGAGGTAACATGACTACGCCGATATAATCTAATCCAGAAACGGTAGAAACCAAGCGGCAGAACTTCAACATTACTCCAGAACAAGAAGCAAAGCTCAACTGGTTACGTGATGCGATCGCGATCGCAGATCCTAATACCAAAGAAACAATCCTGCGCTCCATCGATTTAATTGTTACTTAATGGAACTACTAATAAATATCCTCTGAATTAGCATTGACATAAGGGCGCTGCAAGTCAATCCCCAAAAGAGAAAATTGCCCAACGATAGCCTTCATCCTCCTCTCTGGCGAATCGTCCCCTTGATACCAAGCTTCCAGCAATCCATTCGCCACAATCTGACAGCGATTCATCCCAAAACTTTCCTGAACACCAAACTTTTGGTTTGGTTCTTCTGCCAACCCTAACCCTGGTGCAAGTTGCATAGTGAATAGCGGCACTTCCGGCTGAAAATGCGATTGGTTTTCTGTATAGACAGCCTCAAGGACTTGCCGGACAGCTTCATAGTTGCCTTTTTCAAAGTACAGCACCCCTGAATCGTAACGCTTGTAGTCATCTGGGTTATACAGCACCTTAAAGTGGAAGAAAATGGGAATGGCGTTCAGCCGCCGTGTCAGGCTACCCATAACTGCCACTGCACCTTCGGGGCTGACATTAAAGTACACCCTTACCAGATTTTCATAACTTTTAGATGCGACATTGCTAACTGCCATATAAAAGCCATTTTGTACCAGATTCTTCGGCATCTGGATAGCGACAGAATCACCTACTACAGCTGCTTGTTCAACAGTTTGAAGATGCTTATTGCGTTCAATATACAGTTTCAAACCGCCTTTAGTCACGGCTAAACTGCCATCAGGTTCTTCTTTAATAACAGACCAACCAAAATCAAAATAACCCTCTCCACAATTACTTTCATGCAATCGTTCATAAAATCCCACATCTACCCCCAGTAAAGTATTATTTTCCAAATCTAGAGGTAAATTATTTTTTTCTCCATCTAGTGCCAACGTACTTTGCATAGAACCGTTGTAATAGATACCGTAAAGAAAACTTCGCAATTGCAGACTCAGATATTTCTGTTGCATCTGAGTTGGCATCTTCTGAAAACGTTCAACTGCCTCAGATGGTAATTCCAAAGGTTTGTAATCTGGATGGTGGATGGAAAAATCAGATTTTATCTCAATTTTTTGAACAATATCTTGCATAACATCCAGTAATTGCCCAGTTAAACCAGCCTCTAGCTGAGTTTGAGGAGAATTTAATAATTGCATAACTACTTTAGTAATAACAAAATGATTTAAACAGCAGAACTATTTAGGTGAGTTAATTCAACAGCAGCAGCACCAAAAATTGTTGGCATCGATTGTACAGGACGGCTTAATAATGTCTTAGCAACCTGAAGCATAGCAATCCCCATATTGCCAAAAGATTTTTGATATTGAATCATTGCCTGAATCTGTTGAATCAAAGCAAAACCGGTAAATTGCACTACCCGCTGCAAGAAATCAGAGCGGTGTTCTAGAATTTCTGGAAAAGTGTTTAAATAAGCTTGGGTTAATGTACCAATTGAAGGCTGAAGTAGTTCTAAAGGTGTTATTGCTAAGCGTAGAGACTCTTCAATACTCAAAGAATTACTGATAACCAAGCTACCCAGCCAGATTTGTACATAGCTGCCAATAAGTGTTCCTAAATCAAAAGCTGGATCTCCCCAAGTCGAGCGTTCCCAATCAATTAGCCGGACAATATTGTTACTGGAATCCTGCCAATCTTTATACAGGAGAATGTTATTTAGTTTCAAATCATTGTGGGTGAGGCAAGAGGGCGTTACAGCATTAGCCAATTGGGCGATCGCCTGCCCCAAGCTATCATAACGTTGATATAGAGCAAAAAACTTTAACCCATCGCCAGGAACCAGTCCAAAAATTTCCGGTTCAACCCGTTCTAACCTCCGAACTAAATGTGATACTTGATCAGCCATTAAATTATCTGAATTTTTAGAAAAGAATTCCTGATATTTTTGGCGGTTGAAAGTATCACGATGGATAGTCCCTAAAGTATTACCAATTGCTGTAGCGATTTCTGTTGTAAAGCTATTTTCCTTGGTGTAGAAATCCATTAAATCCCGATAATCATCCAAATATCTAAAGACAATAATGGAATTTTCTCTATCAAAATGCAGCACCTCTGGTAAGAATGAGCGGTAGTTGCCCAGGTTTGGAAATTGTTGTAAAAACTCTTGAATTCGCCACTCCCTAAAAAACTCACCAGCCGTTTTTCCATCTTGATTGTGTCGTTCTTGCTTAACAAGAAGCTTACGACCATCTGTAAAAGTCAGTAATAAATTAAAGTTTTTAGCTGCAACTGGTTCTATCTTGCTTGGAGATTGCTCGGACTGATTGCATAACCCCTGTTCAACTAAATAATCAAAAACATTATGGAAATTCAGGCTAAATGTCATAAAGCTTGAATGTATTAATTAACTATTAATTCTAGGAAATAGTAAAATCATTTAATCATATTTGCTAGCTTTTGGATCTAAATAAATAAAATAATTATGGCAAATTCGTGCATGAAATAAAACATTTATGTCCCTAAAAAATTCCTAATACCAATTTAAAAAAAGAATGTGGCAGATATACCATGAGACGTTGCATTACAACATCTCTACCAAAAGATTTGTTGCAATCATTAATTGAATCCGTATAATTAATATGCAATTTTTAATGCTAAGTCACTCCTGAATTCTTTCGATTCAAATCCATGTCAGAAGATTCTGGCGCAAAGCACTAAGGTAGCACTAGCTACCCAGTTTGAATTATGGAAATTTTCCTATTCCCTCTTAATACACAACACCCGCCTGAAAAACTCGTCCAATCACTTCTTCTACAGGCGGTTCAGTGACGGTTAGATCAACTACCTCTAAATCTGCCAAAATCTTAGATACAGTGCGGGTGAGCGCCTCTCGCGGCACCATATAACGCACCGATCGCCCTTCTAAGGATTGTACATCACCGTAAGACATGAGTTTTTCCACCGATAGTGGTTGGGCTAACTCGACATAAACTTCCCGGTAAGGGGCAAAACGTTCTAGCAGTCCATCTAAGTTACCGTCATACATTAGTTTCCCTTGGTGAATTAACAGCACCCGTTGACACAATGCTGTGATGTCAGCCATGTAATGACTTGTCAACAGCACTGTCGCCTGATATTGCTGGTTGTAATCACGCAAGAAATCGCGCACTCCTACCTGAGCATTGACATCTAGTCCTAAAGTCGGTTCATCCAGAAATAATACATGGGGACGATGCAAAAGTGCAGCCAATAGTTCGGCCTTCATCCGCTCACCTAAAGACAGCTTCCGCACTGGTTGGGTAAGCTTCCCTTCTAAGGAAAGCATCTCGGTTAATTCTCCCACCCGCCGCTGAAACTCTTTATCAGAAATGTTGTATACAGCGGCGTTGATTTTTAAAGAATCTAACGCTGGTAAATCCCAGATTAACTGCTGCTTTTGTCCCATCACCAAGGTGATTTTTTGCAAAAATGCTTCGTCACGACGAAAAGGAACGTGTCCAGCTACTCTGACTGTACCGCCAGAAGGATGAATCAGACCCGTCAGCATTTTGAGTGTAGTAGTTTTACCAGCACCATTTGGCCCTAAAAACCCTACAATTTCACCCGGAGCAATTTCAAAGGAAACATCCTCAACTGCTTTAATTGAACGGTAGGTACGGCGGAAAAAGTGGGTAATTGTACCTTTAATTCCCGGCTCTTTAACCGCCACTGGATAAAATTTACTTAGCTTTTCAGCAATGATAATTGACATAAATTTGATATTAAAACCACAAATAAACACCGATAATTTATCTGTATTTATCAGCATTCATCTGTGATTCCAAATACCCAAACACAGATTTTTCCAAGCAACAGCTATCATGATTTCCTATGGTGAGTATTGCCCAGTGACAAAACAGAGGTTTACCGTAAACGTCCCGATCGCAAAGTACTAATAATTAACCACAATCCCAACAGACTAGCGACTGTAAATAGGATGGTGCTTAAAAAAGATAGCTGAGTTGTCTGTGCTTTCGTGGAAATAATTGCCGCACCCATAATCAGCGAACCCACCAAAATGCTAAATGATAGTCTATTGGCTGCATCGTCCATAGTGCGACGTACGCCATCTAACCCTCTTAGTGATAAATTCCACTGTAAGGTTTCCGAGGTAACTCGGTCTAGTAGCAATTCAACCTGGCGGGGAGATTGTAGAGAGAGACTTTTAATATCCAAGGCTGCCCTAAGAAGCGATCGCACTGGATTATCGCCGAGTAACTGGCGACGAAACAAGTCTGTGATTAATGGCTTGACTTCATCAAAAAAATTCAGCTCCGGGTTAAAGGTACGCGCCACCCCCTCTAAGTTAGCCAGGGTTTTGGCATACAAACCCATGTTGCTGGGTAAGCGAATTTTATTATTGCGAGCAACCTGTAAAACTTCATAAATTATCTGACTGAAGTTTATTTCCGTGAGGCTGACGTTGTGATACTTTCGCAACATGCGATCGTAATCATTTTCTAGGCGTGACAAAATTACTGGCTGACCGGAATCTGACAGCTGCAAAGTTAACTGAGCGCACCTTTGAGCATCTAAATCAACGATCGCCAACAACATTTCTGTTAATATCTGCTGTGTACGGGGATCAAGTCGTCCCACCATGCCACAGTCTAACAGCGCCACGCGACCATCTTTAAGATAAAATAAATTTCCTGGATGGGGATCAGCGTGAAAAAAGCCATCTATATATAGTTGCTGAAAAAAAGCGCGAAATAGCAGAGTGGTTATTTCTTGACGTTCTACGGCGGGGTCTTTACCGTTATTACTGCTGTTCAAATCTGCCAACAGAAAAGGTACTCCGTCCAGCCACTCCATTACCAGTAATTTTTCTGTAGTCAAATCCCAATAGATTTCAGCAACTACTATTTGTTTGGGATCAAACCAGCGACTACGGGATAAATTGCGCCGCAATTGGTCTGTAAAACCAGCTTCTCGTGTGAAATCTAACTCGGCTTCTAGGGCTTTGGTAAATTCTTCAGCAATGGATTTGATTTCGTAGGTTTGTCCAAAATCTGTACGCGCTACTAAATCAGCAATCCCTTGAATTAAAGCAATATCTTGGGCAACAGTAATATCAATTCCCGGACGCTGTACCTTCAGCGCAACTTCTCGACCATCTGCTAATGTGGCTCGATGTGTCTGGGCGATTGATCCCGCCGCTACTGGGATGGGATTAATTGTACTAAAGGTTTCTTCTAGCGATCGCTTTAGTTGTTTGCGAATCACTACTTCTACTTCTGGCCAGGGAACTGCCGGCACTTCATCTTGTAGGGTTGATAGTTCCTCAATATAGGAAGCACTAAGTAAATCTGGACGTGTGGAGAGTAGCTGACCAAGTTTGACATAAACTGGCCCCAAATCCACCAAGATGTTTTTGAGAACAGCAGGTGTGGGTAGCTGAGGTTCATCAGCTTTGCCACCAGTCAGTAGCCTTCGCATATAGTCCCAGCCATTGCGAAGGAATACTTCAAGAATTTCTCGTTGACGGGGAACAGTTTGTGTGAGGAACATTGTTATAACGAACTGCTAAAGATGCAGAGGAGTTAAAGGGGTAAACAGCAGGGGATGACAATACAGCGGAAGTTGGATCTAGTTTTGGCAATTGTTAAGGTTTTACTAGATGCGGCACAGTCTTTGAATCTTTGTATGGATGATTGTACGGCTTCGTGGAACTTCTGTTCACTCAGCATTCGTTTGACATAATTTGAGCAAGAATCACCGCCGTGTAAGAGGCGATGGGGACAAGAGAACCCCTTGACTGGAGAAATATACTTTTGATAAGTAGCAATAGAATTAATGACCATTGTTTTAGCCAGAGGCTCAAAGCTGACGATTTCCATAACTTTCAGATAAAACAATAGACAGTCAAGTTATAATAGAAAAACAGACTTTTTCGCCTCTGCCAAGGGTTTTAATTACATCTACAGCAAGTCGGTAAATCGGGGATCGCTTTGGAGAGTTTTGAGGATTTGTTTAATTTCCTGCGTACGGTCTTTTTTAACTACGAGAGTGACATTGCGATCGCGCACAATCACCACATCCTCTAAACCAATAGTAACAACCACATCTTCTGGATCTGAGGCATAGACAATAGCCCCCTGCGTATCTAATCCCACATGGGTAGCGAGTTCCACATTGGGAGTCTCATCTTTTTTAAGTAAGCGTTCGATCGCATTCCAATCCCCTAAATCATCCCAACCAAACTCCACTGGTAAAACGTATGCTAGAGTGGTCTTTTCCATTAGCGCATAGTCTATACTCTTCTTAGGCAACTGGGGATAGATATCAGCACCGTGTTGCTCCAAAGGTTCGATAATTTCTGGAGCATGGGTATGTAGTTCCTTGAGAACAACCCCAGCCCGAAAAACGAACATGCCACTATTCCAGCTAAAACGTCCCGTAGATAAAAAAGTTTCTGCCGTCTCTCGGTTGGGCTTTTCAGTAAAGCGGTTGACGTGATAAGCTGGCAACTCATTAAAGCTACCTATTTTTTCACCTTGTTCAATGTAACCGTAGCCGGTTGATGGAAAAGTAGGCTTGATCCCCAATGTGACAATCGCTTCTGTGCTTGTCGCCAGTTGCGTAGCTGCACTTAACGTGTGTGCGAACGCCTTTTGGTCGGCAATCCAGTGGTCAGCAGGGAAAAAGCCAATCACAGCGTCTTCTCCATAGCGTTGTTTGATTGCTAAACTTGTCCAAGCAACAGCTGCGGCTGTGTCCCTTCCCTCTGACTCAATCAGCAAGTTTTGAGATGGTAGTTCGGGTAGTTGTTGTCTTACCCCTTCAGCTATCTGACTAGAAGTTATCACCCACAAGGAATCCCAATTGCCACCGAGATCAATCAATCGATCGGCGGTTGCTTGTAATAGGCTTCTAGAGCTACCATCGAGACTTAAAAATTGCTTAGGTCGATCTTTGCGGCTTAGGGGCCAAAAACGTTCACCTTTACCACCAGCAAGTATTACAGGGAACAATAAAGTATTCATGTTGTCATACACACGTACCGAAGAACATTACAAGTTTACAGTGAGCTTTTGCACTGGCAATATTTGTAGCTTGCATTAACATACTTTTAGGGAGTGGTTGAGTGGGGAGATAATCGTGATCAAACAAGTCAAATGGTCGGAAAATCCGGTCACATCTCAGCAAATAGCAGAATTTGAAAATGAGGTGCGATCGCAACAAGTTCAAAAAACGGAACAGGTAACGCCTGCACCAGCGCCAGATTCAGAGACCGAGGTAATACCATCAGTAAATAATTCTCGTAGCGTCGTCGAATCTGTGGGCGCAATTCCCAACCAGCTTTATGAGAGACTGGGCTTGACCATGCCTCGATGGCTGTTGTGGGTATTGACGGTTGTCTTAGGAATCATCTTATCTGGGTTACTAGTTTCGACTTTAGCGCTATGGACTCCGTTATGGAGCAACTTAGATCGAACAGATGAAGATTTAGGAACCGCTGGGAAAGATGAGCAAAAAATGCCACTACCTGGGGAGTTATGGAGCAAACTCTCTCAGTACCAGCTATCACGACCGATGAATATTTTAATTATGGGCATTGAACCAGTTAACGGTACTGTTGATGGTTCACCAGAAAGCTTTGCTGGTAAAAGTGATACTATGCTGCTTGTCCGGCTAAACCCCGGTGATAAATCTGTACGTGTGCTTTCGATCCCCAAAGACACGATGATCGCGATCCCAGAAAAGGGAGAGCAAGGATTAACTAAAGTATCCGATGCCAATGCCCAAGGCGGCCCAGTCTTGGCAGCACGGGTAGTCAGCCGTACCTTAAATAATGCACCTATTGATCGCTACATCCGGATATCCACCAGCGGCTTACGGCAGTTAGTCGATCAGTTAGGCGGGGTGGAGGTGTTTGTTCCCAAATCAATGGAATATAAAGACACCGCCAGTCGCCTGTCGATTGATTTAGTTAGTGGCTGGCAAACCCTTAACGGTGAACAGGCAGAACAGTTTGCCCGGTTCCGCGAAACAGGGTTAGGCGATTTACCAAGAGTACAGCGACAGCAAGCACTAATAGCAGCATTGCTGCAACGTCTCAACAGTCCTACCGTCTTACCTAGGTTGCCTCAATTAACTCGCTTAATGCGAAAATACTTTGACACCAATCTGAAGATGGAAGAAATGATGGCGTTGGTGAACTTTGGCCTCAACCTAGAGCGAGATAATTTTCAAATGACTGTGTTGCCTGGTGCCTTTAGCCGTTTTAGCCAAGACCCTAATAGCTATTGGCTAAACATGACTGGACAACAGAGCCTATTGAATGATTATGTTGGGGTGAATGTACCTGGTCTAAAGTCAGATATGCGCCGGGTTCCTAACCTCAAAATTGCTATTCAAAATGCTTCTAATCAACCTCAGCTAACTGAAAAAGTTATTGCTTATCTCAAACAGAAAGGCTTTACTAATATTTACAAAGCACCCGATTGGCCCGATACTCAACGTCAAACTCAAATTGTTGTTCAAAAAGGGAACCGACAAGTAGGAGTTGACTTGCAAAAAGTCTTAGGCTTGGGTCAAATAGAGGTGTCAGCGATCGGTGATTTAGAATCTGACCTGACAATCCGTATAGGTAAAGATTGGAAATAGTTATTAGTCATTGGTCATTGGTCATTGGTCAAATGACAACGGACGAATGACTAATGACAAAAAAATAAAGTTATGAAAAAGATTTTACTTCGATGCTTCAGCTTGATTGTGATTTTGATGCTGGCTTGGCTGTGGATATTACTTAGTTCAAAACCAGCTTTGGCTCAAATCAACACAATTAACTATAACAATATCAATTTAGAGAATCGTGACTTTTCTAACGCTGATTTGGCAGGCGTAACCTTTGTAGCGGCGGAAATGCGGGGTACAAATTTTCAAGGAGCCAATTTAACAAACGCAATTCTCACTAAGGGAGTTTTATTAAAAGCAAATTTGGAAAGCGCTAACCTGACAGGTGCTTTGGTCGATCGCGTCACTATGGACGGTGCAAACCTAAAAAATGCCATTTTTACAGAAGCAACTTTAACCCGCAGCCGATTTTACGATGCTGATATCACTGGCGCTGATTTTACAGACGCTTTGATTGACCGCTATCAAGTTTCGTTAATGTGCAAACAAGCTGATGGGATAAATCCAGTGACAGGTGTTTCCACGCGAGAGAGTTTAGGATGTCGTTAGAGCGTATTATCAATTCAACCAGATAACAGAAGCAGCTAAATAAATTGCACCCAAAAAGTTGGTGGCAGTAAACGGTGATCGCGTGCGTGTTCTTCTACGCACTCTGTTGTGCAGCGAGATGGACAGCTTCTACATCAACATTGAGCTGTTGAGCAATCTGTTCTACATTCATTCCCGTTTTTAGCAACAGGGGGACGGTAACTTTCAACATTTCAGCTTCCCGTTCTTCTCGACCTTGTTCCCGACCCTCAGCTTTCGCTTCCTGATAAACCCTGGTTTGCTCTAAAGTCAGTCCCAGCATAGCTTCCACTTCCTCTCTACTCAAAGACGAAAACTTGTAAACAGCAATTGTGGTAATAATATCTATTATTTCGTTTCTTGGCAGTGCGTCCGTTGACTCTAATTGTACCCGCTCAATTAATAGACGAGCTTGCTCCGCCATCGCTTTCTCTGAGGCGATTGTCAACTGTATTAAATTGAGGCCTATCGGCAGAGTATTGAAAGTGCCCAATTCATCTAGATAAATTCGCTGCACTTGGTCGCTGTTCAAAAATAATCGATGAGTTCTTGTATCGCTAAGTTCCAAACTACGTGATGGAAAAATTACCACACAATACCAGTCATCGTATTGAGACTGATTCCGGTTCAAATACATCATCGACTCAGTAAAGAAGCGATGGTAGAGAGCTTCATCTTTCTGAAATTGAACATTCTGCAAAAAAGATAATCCTGGGTGTTGCACCCTCTGGAGGTAAAAAGACCCCATCAATACGAAAGGCGGTTTCTTTTACCTCAACCGACTCAAATCGATAGTTCTGCGCCTGTTCAGGACGCTCATCAACGAGTTCAAAAATTAATCCAGGAAAACGCTTAAAAATTTGGTAATAAATCGAGTCACGTTTCACTAAAATATACGAACAGAGTCTAGTTATTCAGTATTAATTTTATCAGTGAAACGTCAGTTCTAAACTTCTCACACAACCTTTATGATTGTAGGCAAATTGTATGACTCAACAGGATAGTTGGTGATCAAAAGTTCCTTGCTTTTGTCAGCATAAGACTGTTTATAGTTGTTCATCCCGTATTGCAACTTCCATTCATAAATGTAGGCAAAAAAAGTGATGCCGCACTTGTTCACAGTTATCGTAAGTGATCAACCTGTGGTAACACTCTGACATCAGTAAGGCAAAGCAAGAATGTATCTCCGGCTGAACAATATGGCAGAAAAAAAGAGAGATTGAGAGCTAAAACGCATATCATTATAACAATCTCAGGAATTCAATTTTGAGCGATCGCACTTAAAAATGATTACTATGACTAATTTGTCAAAATTTGCCTGACAGACTGCGGGATTTAAAGTTAAATGTTTTAAAATATGCACTCTGCAAAAATTGTCGGGTATTATTCGTGACACAACAAAACCAAAAACCTTCTCGTTCTTTCGCTGGAATTGCTGGTATTGTTGCCGCAGCTACATTAATTAGTAAAATCTTTGGTTTAGTGCGGCAGCAAGCGATCGCTGCCGCTTTTGGTGTTGGTGCTGCTGCTACTGCTTATAGTTATGCCTACGTTATCCCTGGCTTTCTATTTACAATCTTAGGCGGTGTCAATGGGCCAATACACAGTGCGATCATTAGCGTATTAGCCAAGCGCAAACGAGAAGAAGCTGCTTCCCTCGTAGAAACAGTAACAACGCTGGTGGCTGGATTGCTGTTGCTAGTGACAGTTGCTCAGATTTTCTTGGCTGATGCGATCATTGATATTGTCGGTCATGGGTTGGATGCGACAACCAGAGCGATCGCTGTTCAACAAATCCAGATTATGGCCCCAATGGCACTATTTTCTGGCTTAATTGGTATTGGCTTCGGTACTCTCAATGCAGCTAATCAGTATTGGTTGCTCTCCATTAGTCCTCTATTATCAAGTATTACTGTTGTTATCGGCATTGCTATCTTGTCCATCCAACATGGCAAAGATATTATCAAGCCGGAATACGCTTTTATTGGTGGCATGGTATTAGCTTGGGGAACCCTAGCTGGGGCAATCCTTCAGTGGTTGGTGCAGCTAGTTGTGCAGTGGCGATTGGGACTTGGGACATTACGTCTGCGGTTTGATTTTAAATCTCCCGGTGTCCAAGAAGCCATTAAAATTATGACTCCGGCGACTATTTCTTCAGGCATGATGCCGATTAATTTCGCTACTGTCCTGTATTTTGCTAGTCCTATTCCTGGTGCTGCTGCGGGTTTTAACTATGCCAATTTACTTGTGCAAACTCCCCTAGGCATTATTTCTAACATCATTTTGTTGCCTTTATTACCGATATTTGCCCAACTTGCAGCTCCAGAACATTGGCCTGCTCTCAAACTACGTATTCGCCAAGGATTACTGCTGACCGCTTTTACGATGTTGCCTCTGGGGGCGCTGATGGTAGTGCTAGCTGTACCCATTGTGAAAATAGTATATGAGCGGGGTGCTTTCACACAAGACGCCACAAAGTTAGTTTCATCGCTGCTAATCGCTTACGGAATTGGGATGTTTGCCTATTTGGGGCGTGATGTTTTGGTGCGGGTGTTTTATGCTTTGGGTGATGGACAGACACCTTTTCGCATCAGTACTTTTAATATCTTTCTTAACGCCGCACTAGATTGGGCTTTAGTTGGGCCTTTTGGTGCTCCCGGTTTGGTACTAGCAACGGTAGGCGTAAATTGTAGTTCAATGTTGATGCTGTTATTTTTACTTGATCGCAAACTCAACGGTTTACCCTGGCGTGAATGGAGTGTGCCGATTTTGGGTTTAACTGCGGGTAGCGTCGTTGCTGGATTAGCCAGCTTTCTCACTCTTGTTATTTGTCAGCAGTTCCTAGGTAAAGAAGGTTTACTAATTCTGCTGTTGCAGTTGTGTATATCTGGCTTCGTGGGGATCGCTGTGTTTGCTGCGATCGCTTCATGGATGAAAATACCAGAGGTGAATAGTTTTATATCTCGTCTGCGTCAGCGTTTTTTGAAGAGATAAGCTAGATCCCCGACTTCTTTTGCCAGATCCCCGACTTCTTAAAGAAGTCGGGGATCTGGCTGATAAATTCTACGATTCTCGTCCCGATGCCCAAGTATCACGCCATTTAACAGTGCCTTCTTTAGCAATCACCCAGCGGCGGTTAACGAGATTTTCGCGCAGAGGCGATTGCCCTTCCCGCCACATGGCATATTTGTAAGCAATTAGCTTACCAGCACTCTCATCAAAGGGAATTTCGGCAGACCAGGTATTTGAGTTGATGTACTCTAGAGGGTATGCTTTGCCGATATCCCAGTTACCTAACTCTGGACAGTCTCCAGTCACGACAATGGTTTCGCCGGGTTGAGTATTCACACCATTGAGTTGCACGCGCACTATAGTTTGCCCTTTAATTCGTTCTCCAACGTGGCTGAAAACAACTACTCCCCGTTCTTCAAGTGGCAAGTTATAAATTTTACCGTCTTTGACTTCGTACTTATTGCGAGTCACAACACAGGTATGTTCTCCATCGGGCAATTCTGTTTCTACTTCTGGTAAGGTAACTTCTCCTCCCCGATTGAGGGCGACAAAACATACAGAGTCACGATAGCGACGTACGTAACAGTAAATATCCGGTGTTAGGTATTTTTGCCAGTGGCTACCCATCGACACAGCGGGATTTAGTCGTCGTAATCCAGACAGTAATCTAATGCAGCGATAAACCTCACTATCCTTGTCCCAATTTTCCATCATCGGGCGATTATAAGGATCATTACCGCCATCAGTATCATTGTGTAGATACTGTTCTGTACCGTAGTAAATACAGGGAATGCCGCGAGATGTCATCATTAGGGCGATCGCCACCTTAAGCATCGCTGGATCGGGGTTCAGCGATTGGAAGCGAGGCATATCATGGTTGTCGATGAAGGTGACTAACTCTGTAGCCCCACTGTAGCGAAAGTCTTGGTCAAAGATGTATTGAATTGTCTGGAAGCCGTTTTCTGAACCTTGTGCCAATGCTGCTCGAATCGCTACGCACAGCCCAAAGTCTAGCATGGTCATGCCAGAGTGATTGGCAAATTCAACGGAGCGATCGTCACTGGGATTACTGTAAATCCACTCGCCAAAAATAAAGACGTCTGGCTTGTGATTGCTCATATCACCAGTAAATTCTTGCCAAAACCAGATGGGCATATGCTTGACGGTATCCACCCGCAGTGCATCTACACCCCGATCTAGCCATTGTTTAATTGCAGACTTAATATACTCACGATATTCAATATTATTTTCGTTGAAAGTTGCTAGACCAGCTAGTTCACAGTTCTGCACTTGCCAATCATCTTCCCAGTCTTGCACTTCGCCATAGTGATGATACCAGTGATTGACATCATCGTTGAAGTCAGCAATTTTGACGCCATCGTCATACAATTCACCTTTACTGCCGCTAGTATCAGGGCTACTATGGTTGCAGACTATATCTAGCACTAACTTCATATTGCGCTTGTGGAGTTCTGCAATTAATCGATCAAAGGTTGTATTTTTTTCTTCCTGAGTCGCGTTTAAAGAAGGGTTCTCTCCCTCACCAATGTAGCGAGGATTAAGCCGCTTAAAGTCTTTTGTCCAATAGCCATGTAGCGCTGCATTGCCAACAAATAACTCTTCAACCTGCTCGAAAAGAGGAGTTAACCAAACAGCAGTTACTCCCATGTTTTGCAGATAATCTAATTTATCAATGACACCTTGCAAGTCACCACCCCAGTACTTACCCCAATCTTGTCCAGTTGGATCGTACAGTTCTGAGTTTTCACCTTCGCTATTATTTGGATCGCCGTCATGAAAGCGATCTACTACAAGAAAGTAAATTGTTTCCTGACGAAACTCAATATCCCTAGTGTAAAGAAACTCTAGAGCAATTTCAGTGTCTGATGGTGGAGTCTGTATAAGAGCTTCTACTTTTTCTGTTGCAGAATCAACTTTGTATTGATCTGGTGAAAACTGGGATGGAGGGGTTTTGACCATAAAACAACTCAGGATTTCCTATAATTCACGTCTGTAGAACTATACAGTACAGCGTTTTCGAGTGTATGTGTAACTACAAACATCGGTATTATGCCATCCTTCCCACGGTGTAGCTATCTATCGTTAGCTAGTTTATATTTCTGTCCATAGACATAATTCACAGGCTAGAGGAAAAAAATGAATAAATATAGCAGATATTAGAGGAATTTGATTTTTAATAAAAATTTATAGTATCTTGCCAAAGTAATATGAGGGAAATACTGAGGCTATCTTGTGTCTTAGTTCAAGTAGATCAATCATGTGTGGCGATGTCTACGACGGGCTACGCCTACGCAATTTTTAATATTTAGCCATTTCAGACTACAAATCTGGTCAATTGTCAATACTTTGCTATATATATATTCTTGGCATTGGAGCAGGCGAGAAATTATAAAAGTGTTAAAACAATTCATAATCAGATTTTTTATGATATTCAGTAATTTATCTTCAGACTAGTATAACTACAAGTAACATTTGTTCTTTTGGAAAAGGCTGTGAAGAAAAAAGAGTAGTGGCGACTCGAACCTCAGAGTCAACTATTAAGACCAAGGTATTTTCTCTAAAAAAGGTAATCATATATGACCAATCAAACTATTATGAGATTTCCCAAGGGTCGCACAGCATTTTTGCTCATTCACGGTGTCGGCGAACAAAATCCTTTTGAAACTGTGGACTATTTCGCTCAGAACTTGCTCAAATACTTTGATAAGCAGAATTTACCCTTCAAGCTAGAACACTTAATTGCTAAGCGCAGACTATCCAATGGCTCTATTTGGACAGAAAGCTTTGTGAGATTGAGTTCAACAGATACCACTCAAGACTGGCTAATTGATGTTCATGAATACTACTGGGCACATAATACAGAAAATAAAATTAGTGTACCTGAGATGTTGCAATGGGCAGAACGGACGCTTGATGGAACAATTGAGTTTTATAGTCGGAAGGAAAACCAAGCTTTATTAAATGCGCTTCTCGCTAATAAAAATAGGAAAAGCTTATTTACATATCGCCTACGCTGGCTCACGATATTCCTACGCCTATTTAACTTTGTTTATCCAGGATTGCGACTGGGACTTTGGTTAATTCTTTCATTTGTTGGCCCATTTCTCAGAGGTCGTTTTCTGCAATCAGCTTGGAAGCTAAGTAAACAAATCGTCACCCCACCTTTAGTTAATTTGGTTGGTGATATAGCCATTTACAGTATTACTGACCGGAAATCACCCTACCAAAAGATTCGCCAACAGATAGTTACAGAATCCTTAACATTATTAAAAGCAATTCTCAAGGATAAGCAAGCAAATTACGACCAAGTAATACTGACTGGACATTCTCTCGGTAGTTGTATTGCTTACGACACATTGAACCTTCTCTGTATTGAAACCAGTCTTTCTCAAGATAAGACAAAAAGTCTCTTGCTGAATAAAATTCAAGGACTGATTACCTTTGGTTCACCACTAGACAAAATCGCCTTTTTCTTCCGAGAAGTAGCACAAGAAGGACAATATATTCGACAGCGGATGTTAGAACACCTCAACTCCTTCCGCGTGAAACCAGAATTTGCGCTGCAAAGTTTGTACTTGACCAACAATCCAGTAGAATGCAAACTTGAGCAAGTCCGTTGGGTCAATTACTACCATTTGCAAGACCCAATCAGCGGTCATCTGGATTACTATGAGAACCTAGATAACGTTGAAATGAAATATCAGGCATCCTGGGGTGTCCAAGGACACCTTTGTTACTGGATCGATCCAAATTTCTACGAAAACATCGCCGATCGCTTCTTGTATGCCTCAAATAAAGATGGAGAAAATCAGAATTTTTTACAGCAAGCGGATTACAGCAAGGCTTAATTAACGCTGGAGATACACTTTAAACACGGTTTATTCACACCTGTGCGACATTAAGTCAGCCTTGCTAACTCTGATGTAGGAACTTCACTGCATTACTAAACTAAACTAAACTGCTCATTGACACTTTCAATTTATTATTACTAGAAAGCCATTGGCTAAGGTAGCAATTATGACCAAATACGACAAGATTTTTAAATCACAAAAGACATCAGAAGAGTCACTGAGTCCAGAAGAAGCCGTAGCAGCGATCGCAGTTGTCACCGCAGTTGCAGATTCATCCATTGAAGATGTAGATGCAGAAAGCTTAGCAGGTATCCTCTGGGAGTTTGAGGTCTTTGAGGAATACTCAGAAGATGAAACTACAGAAATAGTCGATAGACTCATAGGCATTGTAGAAGACGAAGGACTCGGCCCCTTGTTTAATGCCGCAAAAGGATCTCTCTCAGATGAACTAGTACTGGATGGTTTTGCTGCTGGGGTAATAGTACTTTTGGACGAAGAAGAACTCACTATCTCCAACCAAAAACAACCTTATCTCAAAAAACTCCAAGAGGCTTTAGAACTTGAAGATGAAGAAGCCGAGGAAATCATCAAGGAAGTCATTGCAGCCTTTCAAGAAGCAGAAGATGAAGAATATGCAGATGACGAAGATGAAACAATAGCAGTAGAAAGCTATAACCAACAAGCTTATAAGTCGCCATTAGGTAACTTTACAGTCCCCATTCCAGTTGACTCTCAACAGGGAGGTAAGATTCAAAGTCAAGAAGGTGTAGTTGGCTTTTCCGATGACTTTGGCACATTGCTGAGAATCGATTATTATCCTCTTCCCCCAGATCAAGTAGAGGAACTAGAGTCTGTTGGACAAGAAGAATATTTCCAATCAATTCTAGTAGACAAATATGTACCTCAAGCAATTTTTGCTAATATACCAGATGCTCAAGTGGAATTTACTGAATATTTAGAAGACACTTTAGATGGAGCTTACTATGTATTAGTCAATATGCCAAAAGGTTCAACAATTTCCAAGCAAGAAAATAACGGAACTGCAATCAGATTAGATGCATACCGAGGGCTACTCACCTTTATCAGTGGTGAATTTTTGTACATAGTTAGCAGCCAGCGCAGCTTTTTTAACGGCGAAACTCCCGGTTCTTTTGAAGAAGAAGCTGAGAATATCAAAGACAATATTTTAGAGTTTGTTGAGACTATAGAGTTCACTTAATCTCAAAATCTTGGTCTGGACAATGAGCAGATATTAAATGTTCCATTTAGCCCTTGCAAGGTGTAATATTTCTTCTTAGTGTCTTAGTGCCTTAGTGGTTAAAAAGTCAATTGTTGAACCACTAAGAGGATGTCTGAGAAGTCAAAATTGTCATGCTGAATGAAGCGATAGCGTAATGTACCCCTACGGGGAAGCAAGCTACGCGGAGCGTCTCGTAGAGAAGCATCTCAGAAATTAACGGACAATAGAGATTCTTCCTTCCGCTCTGCAAAGCGTCAGAATGACAAAATATACCATTACCTAGCTTTTCAGACATCCTCTAAGAGGCTGTTTGAAAAGTCAGATAGGTGGTAAAAAAGCTCTCTCGGTATACGCTGTGAATAGATAGTAAACAGCACCGAAAGAGCAACATGAGTAAAGCATACCCCAGCAATTTGACCCGCGACC
>JAHHHK010000018.1 GCA_019359395.1 Komarekiella atlantica HA4396-MV6 | reverse complement strand
GTACGTACTTCTAAGTCAATTTGGTCAGCTTTGCGCTCAATCCGCACCTCGGAAATGCCGGCGTTGTTTTGAGCAAGTCTACCGAGCTTTTTTTCTATGTATTGACGGAGTTTGTGGTCTTCTTGTAAAAGTTCTGGATAGCGGTCAGGAACGGCAAACCAACGGGATTGATGCTCTTGTGTAATACCCAGGCGAAAACCAACTGGATGAATCTTCTGTCCCACAAATGCTTCCTCTAAAATTTCTTACTTTACGCAATTTTTGGTGTAGGCGTGCTTATTGGGCAGTGGTATTAGCAGCAACAGCTACAGTGATGTGACACGTCGGCTTGCGAATTTGGTAAGCTCGACCTTGCGCTCTAGGTTGGAACCGTTTCAGAACTGGGCCTTGATCAGCATATGCCTGAGTAATAATTAACTCAGTTCTATCTAGCCCAGCATTGTGCTCAGCATTAGCAGCAGCGCTTCTAAGAACCTTCAATATGGGTTCAGTAGCTCGATAGGGCATGAATTCCAATATTATTAGCGCTTCACGATATGAGCGCCCCCGGATTTGATCGAGTACACGACGCACTTTATAGGGAGAAATGCGTATAAAACGGGCGATCGCTTTTACTTCAGTAGTATCAGTAGCCATAATTTTCTCCTTTTTTGTCATTTGTCATTCGTCGTCTGTTACAAAGTTCTAATCGCCGAACGCCGGGACTCAGACTTTGCGCTTTGTCATTTGTCTTTAGCTAATGACCAATGACTAATGACTAATGACTACCTACCTGCTTTTTTGTCACTTTTACCATGACCCCTGTAGGTACGTGTTGGGGCAAATTCTCCCAACTTGTGTCCCACCATCTGCTCACTGACAAATACTGGAACGTGTTGGCGTCCGTTGTGAACAGCGATGGTATGACCCACCATTAGAGGCAAAATTGTTGAGGCTCTCGACCAAGTTTTAATAACTTGCTTTTCGTTTTTAGCATTCAGCTTTTCAATTTTGCTGAGCAGATGATCGGCCACAAAAGGGCCTTTTTTTAAAGAACGACCCATAATCTTAAGTGCTGAGTGGTGAGTTCTAAGTTCTAAATTTTAAGCTTTGAGTCTTAAATTTTGAGTATTAAGTTTTGAGTTCTTTAATTTCACTCAGCGCTCACTACTCACAACTAATTAAGACTCACGACCACCGCGACCGCGTTTAGAGGATTTACGGCGGCGACGCACAATTAATTTGCTGCTGGGTTTCTTAGGTTTGCGTGTTTTCGCACCCAAGGTAGGCTTACCCCAAGGTGTCACAGGCCCAGGTCTACCAATGGGTGCTCTACCTTCCCCACCGCCGTGGGGGTGGTCAACTGGGTTCATGACGCTACCTCTAACCTTGGGACGGCGACCTTTCCAGCGATTTCGCCCTGCTTTACCTGCACTCAGGTTTCTGGCATCAGTGTTGCCTACTTGTCCAATGGTGGCGTAGCACTCACGTCGAATCAAGCGGACTTCTCCCGACGGCAACTTAAGAGTTACATAGTTACCTTCTTTTGCCACGACTTGAGCGCTAGCACCAGCGGAACGCACGATTTGACCGCCTTTTCCAGGAGTCAATTCCACGTTGTGAACACTTGTACCCAAGGGAATGTTTGACAGAGGTAAAGCATTACCATCTTCAAAGGGAGCTTCAGGCCCAGCAATAACTGTTGTTCCGACTTTTAATCCATTGGGTTGAATGATGTAACGCTTCTCGCCATCTTGGTAATACAGAAGGGCAATGCGAGCATTACGATTGGGATCATATTCAATAGCTGCAACTTTCGCAGGAATATTACGTTTATCCCTTTTAAAGTCAATGATGCGGTAAAGCTGTTTGTGTCCGCCACCCCGACGGCGACTAGTAATCCGTCCTTGATTATTCCGACCTTTGGCACGATGTACCGATGTCGTTAGCGATTTCTCAGGCTCGGTTTTCGTAATTTCTGCAAAGTCGGAGATAGTAACTTGGCGAGTGCTGGGAGTATAAGGGCGATAAGAACGAGTACCCATCTTAGTTTTAAACCTCTGGGAATAGAACTTGTCTAATCTTCTCTTCGTCCCCAGGGGCGATAGTAACTATAGCTCGCTTATATTGGGGTTTGTAACCAATGAATCTGCCAACACGCCGTTTTTTGCGTGGTGGTAGCGTAGTATTGACTTGTACAACCTTGACTTGGAATAAGTCTTCGATCGCAGCTTTGATTTCTGGCTTGGTTGCCTTTGGAATTACTTCAAAAGTGTATTTATTCTGCTCCATCAGCATAGTCGCCTTTTCTGTGACAATTGGGCGACGCACTAAGTCGGCAAGATCGCGGGGGTCAAAGCTAGGCACTGTAGACCTCCTGAATTTTTTCTATAGCTGATGCCGTCACTACAATTTTGTCAGCGTGCAGCAAATCGTAAACATTTAGCTGGTCAGCGGCAATTAGCTTTAAATTTTCTATATTGCGGGCTGACAAATATACGTTTTCAGGAAACTCGGACAAAATTAATAATGTCTTAGTTTCTGGTGCTGCTCCCCAACGAGCAAGTGCTGCCACTAA
This sequence comes from Komarekiella atlantica HA4396-MV6, assembly GCA_019359395.1. Classification (GTDB taxonomy): domain Bacteria; phylum Cyanobacteriota; class Cyanobacteriia; order Cyanobacteriales; family Nostocaceae; genus Komarekiella; species Komarekiella atlantica. The sequence goes on along the minus strand of JAHHHK010000018.1, from coordinate 167,133 downwards.
TTCTTTGGTTTTTGGGCGGGATAGCTCGTTACCAAATTCTTCTACTACAATCAAATCGTCAATCCGACTAACCAGCGCTGTTCGCAGTGCTAAACGCCGTTCTTTGCGGTTTAACTTCAGATTGAAGTCTCTGGGCTTTGGCCCAAATATCACACCACCACCACGCCATAGTGGTGAACGAATAGAACCTGCACGAGCACGACCAGTACCTTTTTGCCGCCAAGGTTTGCGACCACCGCCTCTAACTTCGGAACGAGTTTTTGTACTGGCAGTTCCTTGACGAGAATTGGTCAATTGTCGTACTAAGGCTCTATGCACAATATGCGCTGCCGTTTCCTCTTTGGCAACTCGCAACTCGAAGGTTTTTTCTCCGACTTGTTCCCCTTGCCAATTTTTAACTACACTTTCAACCATTTTCCTTATTTGTCCTTTGTCATTAGTAATTAGTCATTAGTCCATAGTCCAATGACTCTTGACTTTGTGACTACTTACCAACTTGTTTTGCAGGCATAACGTTTACTAATGCCCCTGGTTTACCAGGAATGGCTCCTTTAATTAGTAATAAGTTGCGTTCCGCGTCTACTTTGACTACAGTCAACTTGCGGATTGTAATGCGTTTACCGCCTAAACGCCCTGCCATCCGCTTGCCTGGATAAACACGACCTGGCGTTGTACCAGCACCAATAGAACCTGGCGCTCTATGGTTTTTGGAACCATGTGACATTGGGCCGCGACCAAAGTTGTTGCGCTTCTGGTTCCCTGCAAAACCGCGGCCGATACTTGTACCGATTACATCGACTATTTGACCTTCACTAAAAATATCTGCTTTAATCTGCTGACCTAAAGTATAATCACCTGAACCATCGGTGTGATACTCATTTAAATGACGCAATGCTGGAGCAGATGATTTAGCTAAGTGACCCAACAGTGGTTTGTTTAAAGCTTTTGGTTTAACTTCGTGATAACCGACTTGGATAGCAGTGTAACCGTCGGTTTGTTTCGTTTTAACTTGTGTAACTGTGCATGGCCCTGCTTGGATAACGGTGACAGGAATAGCTACTCCTGCCGCGTCAAATATTTGGGTCATACCCAGTTTGGTGCCGAGAATACCTACTGACACTGTGACTGGTTCTCCTTTCTACTTGCTGACTTTGGAATTGAACTTGAGAGGACACATGATTGTCAACATTGGTCTTGGGTGGAGAGGCCTCCAAAATTTGGCGCAGCTGATGCCGAACCAAATTTTTTAGGACGCACCAAACTGTGTCCATACTGTTTGGTGAATCGCTTACTTTCACTCACTGGCTCACCATAACAGCCACAATCTTCCTTCCATTAGGAAGGAGTATCTTCTGGAATGATGCAAGGCGCTACAGCTTCAAGCTGTGTGCAGCAATGCTTTTGTCCAAGCAATTGCTCTGGCACTTCCTGGTTGTAGTTGGACTTAAGCGGCTATTTTCCGCTCAGTATCCGTTAACTGAGACTGATGTAAAGCTATGAAACCAACATTACTGCTCAGTTTCTACTTCACTACACACCTTAAACGATAGCTTAAGGTTTTGCCTAGTTTTTCAGGGGCTACAGGAGTGAATGTAGCTCTTTTTCATGCATGGCTAGTTCAATTTTAAGCCACGAGTTTTTAATTGACTGTGCGGTATATCTAGCCTACCAGTGTTTTAACCAATTTGAGTCAGCTTATCCAATTTAGAATTGAGGCATTAATGTTTAATGCTTGAACTAACTCAAACAGCGGCGACAAAGGCAGCTAATTTTTCACGCTTAGTCACAATCTAATAATATATATCAATTATTTATTTTTGTCTAGGGATTCGACTAAATCCCTCTCTTTGCTTATATACCACGGGTAAGAGGCGAAATGGTTAACCCAAAGGTTGAGGCGATCGCAGCGAATCAAGCAACAAAGTCTGCGCTCATCACAGATGCTTCCGAAAGCACCCATAATTCATCTAGCAACTCACGAAATATTGTATGGCTGTCGCGGAAAATTGTAGGTTCACGGTAAATAATAGAGATATCTGAGTGGGATAAGACTAAAATCTATGGCATTGATTACCACTGGTAACGCTTTAATCCGCGACCTGGAAAAATTTGGCGCTCTTGGTGTGTACGTACCTCTAGAAGGAGGTTACGAGGGACGTTATCAACGCCGACTGCGTGCAGCTGGCTATAATACCCTCCACATTACTGCTAGGGGACTGGGGGATGTGGCTGCATATCTCACAAGAGTTCATGGAGTCAGACCTCCTCATCTTGGTAAAAAAAGCACTGGTAGTGGTGCGGCGGTGGGTGCTGTATATTATGCGCCACCAATCATCAATTCTCACTTAGAACAGTTACCACCAAAATCAAAGGGGCTGGTCTTGTGGATTATTGAAGGACATATTCTTTCCAATCAGGAACTTGAGTTTTTAGTAACTTTACCTAGTTTGGAACCACGAGTAAAAGTAGTCATTGAGAGGGGTGGTGATCGCTACTTCCGTTGGACGCCTTTAGAAAAAACGCTGTTAGCTAGTTAGTCCTTTGTCAATAGTCATTAGTCATTGGCTGATCACTAATGACTAATGACTTCAATCAGCATTTCGATAGTGCTGGCTCGAAAACCACAGGATGCAAACAATCGGCGTGCAGCTTCGTTAACTGCTACTGTATCTAGCCGAATTTGGTTAACACCCATTTGATGAAAACGTTCAACACTTAGCATCACCATTTGTCGTGCAAGTCCGTTTTGGCGATATTCTGGCTCAACCCAGAGATCGTGAATAAAGGCAAATTGCTGTAAGCGGTAAATTGGTATTTCTCGTTCTACTGTTGCTACTAGAAATGCTACCAGTTGCCCTTGATCCTCAGATACTAAAAATACGCTGCGATCGTTATTTGCCAACCGCCTTAACCATTGCTCATAATGCTGTTCTGGATGTGGTAAAAAACCATACTTGGCAGGCTCCCAGGACTCATGCAAAGCACAAATCTTAGCAACCATTGGTAAAACTGCGGGGACATCAGCTGGAGTTGCGGGGCGGATCAGCATAAACTCTCGAACTATAAACGAAGATATTAATCTTGTTGATGAGCAAATTTATAACCACCCCACAGAGAAAGGGCGATCGCTATTACTAGCAAAATCGGCACGCTGTACCAAGGAAACTGAGATAATGGCAGATGGGCAGCTGCACGCAATCCGATGCTGGCATAAGTCAACGGTAATAGGTAAACTACGACTTTGAGGGCAATTGGTAATGTTCCAGGATCAAAGAAAGTAGCCCCTAAAAAAGACATGGGGATGATCACAAAGTTGTTGTAGAGTCCTACTGATTCGAGCGATCGCACACTCAACCCGACAATCACCCCCAACCCTGCAAATACAGCACAATTCAGTACTACCAACAGTAGAAATAGTGGGTTGAGAAAATTCCAGTTTCCGGTTAACAGCACTGCTACTAAAATCACTGAACCAGAAGTCATCAACCCCCGCACTATCCCTGCTAGCATTTTACCGATGTGCAACGCTAACGGATGTATGGGGGCTAGTAACAACTCCTCAAAGGTTTTGGTAAAGATTCTGTCCCCGCAAATCGAAAATGTTGTCCCACCAAAGCTAATGGTCATCGACGACAGCGCTACCATCCCCGGTAATATGAATTCTAAATAGTTGTCATAGTTACCACTGATTCCTGAGTCTGGTTTGATTGAACTACCCAAACCCAATCCAAAAGCTAAGATGTATATAAGTGGAGATATTAAGCCTGATGCAGCAACTTGTACTATTCTTACACGTAAATCAAGCCAATCGCTCCAAAAAATAGTCAAACTATCTGCTATGAGGATTTGAAATTGAGAAGTTTTAAACCTCTTGCTTGAGAGTAATGCTTTGGGAAATGTCACTTTCTAGTTACTTATCAAAAATTTTATCAACTATTAATTTACATTTTTTGGTGTATCAATTACCAAAAGTAACTAAAAGTTCTAAGTCTGAGAAATTAAAATTTAAAGAAGCTCAAATTGAATAAGCTATGCATTCTGATAAGTAGGTAGGTATAATTAAACATAAAATAGAATCCTAGTTCGTAGTGAGCGATTCATCGCTCAAAACAAGGATGATCAGGACTAAAGTCCTTACTACAAACTTTAATTTATTTACGCCTAGCTACTTAGTATTATCTCGGCAAGTTCAATCCTGGCTATCTTAAACCACAAAAAATGTGATATAATTAGTACTTAAAATATGTTTATTTAAGAGAAACAAAAACTCATAAAGGTTGAAATTATGTCCAGATATCAAAACTTATTTGCTATTTTTGTCATTTAATTAAAAAAATTGCACGTAAAGTTGCAGGCAATTACAGTCAAGAATCGGCATACTGAAAGAGGGAGAGAAGTTTAGACCACTCCCAGCCCAATCGGCATGAAGGTGATTAAGCAACAATGAGACGTAAATCTACTGGTAGACAGGCTACTACTTCTAAACCCTCTGCTTTTCAATCCCCACTGTTTAACTTCACCACCATCGCAATTTTGGGAGGGGTGTTAATTTTGGGAATTGGGATTGGCATTGCTTTTAGTTCTACAACCACGTTGGCTCCATCAAATGTGGCTTCCCGTGAATTTATTGATACAAAAGCACCTAACCCTGAGATTTGCGTACAGTATGGAGCCAGCGCTATGGTGATGGATGCTAGACTGTTTGTCACTCTCAACCCCTTCAATGTCTATGTTGCTCAGCCTAGTATGCGTCCTGGATGCGTCATCCGACAAAATAACTGGGCGCTTTTAGAACAACGCAAGCTGGTTACATCTGAGCAGGTAAGAGATTGCAAAAATCGACTGAATACCTTTGGCTTTACAGGTAACTTAGACAGTGACAAACCTGATATTAGGTGTATATATCAGAATGAAGCTGCTCAAAACTTCTTTACGGCTCAACCAGGGGCAGTTGGCTCACCTCAAGAAACAGATAGATTCTAGATTTGGGCATGGGGCATAGGCAGAATTACTTGTGTTGATATTCTATGCCCAATTTCCAATCACTTTGAATTTTTAGTATCTAGTTTTGGGTAAAGGTTGACCAAACTCAATTACCTCGATATTGGGATCATTAGATTGATTGTTCGGGGTTGTTAGTACTGAAAATTCAGACTCCTTAAAAGGAGGAATGCTATTTAAATTACCGGGTTGATTAGAGAAAGTGGCAGGGGGAAGAATAGAATTAGGTAGTTGAGAGGGTTGGTTAGGAGTCAGGGGAGGTACAGTTACAAAAGGCTGCTGTGGATTAGTTGTTTGCGGTAGGTCGCTCGATGGGGGCGGAAGCGTGAACAATGGTGGTTGGGCGTTAGTAGTTGTTAGCGGTAAGTTACTAGGCGGCTGTGAGTAGTTAGAGGGTATTTGAAGTTGGTTAGTGAGCGGTTGTGAGTAGTTATAAGGTGTTTGGGGTTGGCTGTTAGGTGAAGGCGAGGAATATCCTGGTTGCACAGAAGTACTATAACCAGAAGTGACAGGACGTAAAACCCAGCGAGTGGGGTTATTTTGGGAAACAGGTTGCAGTTGCAGCTGCTTTAGATTTAAAGAAGTGCTTGGTGCTAAATCTAGGACGATGCGAGTGCTACTTGCGGTCAATTGAGAAACGCGAATTCTTTGGATTGCCCCAGAATAATTTTGTTGAGTAGTAACATAGCCCAACTGGGTATCCGGCAAATCTACAACAATACGAGGTGGTTGGGCAAGGTAGAAATAGCGGGGGGTGGTACCTGCTGAGAGCGTAATTTCTAGTTGTACTTTTTCTGGATAAAAGCGCCAATCATCTAATTTTGCTACTGGTGTAGCAGCACTGCTAATAGTTTCAAGGATAATTGCTACGTACAAGCTAAATAAGCTGACGCCAAACAGCTGCTTGTACCATTGAAAAAATTCCCTAGTCTTTAGTCCCTTGTCCATTCTTTTGATTCCTTATATGTTGAGAGATAAAGTATTGTTTATCGACTAGCAATATAGCAATTCTTAATTAGTAATTATGGGTTACTAATTTTTAAAGCTAATCGGCAAACAAGATTGCATGTTGAAATAGGAGTCAGAAGTCAGGGGACAGAAGACATTGGTTATTTCTCCTCCACTTCCTTACTTTCTCTAGCTACGACAATACTCCAAACTAAATACATGTCAACTTATTCGTTTATAGTTGCCCATGTTTTAATGGCTGTTTAACTTCTGGGATTTTTCCTGAGCTTTTTGTAGTGTGGCGGTAAATCCCAGATTTTGCGAGATCCCATTTATGGTTAGTTGACCTGTCATTTTACCTTTATCCACCAGTTGCATTTGAATTGTGACTGAGTTAATCGGATTATTTTGCATTGGAGAAATATTACAAAAGATGGCTCTGTCAACTGTTCCAGATAAACTCAGCTGCTGCCTTTGCAGCATACCTGTAAGCGAGTGCTTGACGTCAATATCTGCGTTAGTATTTGCTGGTAATAAAGAGGCATTCAAGTAGATACCTGATTGCTGAAGATTTAGTATCAAGGCATCTGATTTTTCACACAGCGGCAAATTTTCAGCTAATGTCAGACGATAAAGACCATTAATTGCAGGAGGAGCCTGAAGATTAGTTTCCCCGTAAGCGGTTACGACTTTAAATAACAGCAGCACTGAACTTATTGCTACTCCATAAAAAGCTAAAGATTTGAAGTTGAAATGATTCATAGTTTCACATCCCAACTTTTGATTCTTGAATACCAACATCAGGAAGTACGGAGGACATATGAGAGGTAAGTTGACTGTAGCGGCGGGTAATTAGTAGGGAGGAGCGGCATTGAATAGCTAGTTGATCTGTATATCGTCCCAAAGTTTGACGCTCAATCCCCCAAGTACGGCTAGTGCCAGCAATTGTTAGATCAACACCTTCTGAGGCTGTAACTACAGCTTGGATTGGTTCTGGGGCTTCGATAATTTTGATGTCTATGCGATCGCGTACACTAGTCGGTAATTGCTCCATCATCGTATTCAGTTCGTAACTCAATTCTTCCTTGACGTGATTCGCTACTACTTGTAAAATTTGCAACATGCGATTTTCGTGATTGATGAGCAGTCTCAGCGCAAGTATCAATGCCAAGTCATCATGGATATTTGCCGAATAAGGTACTAACAAGCTTTCTAATCGCTCGCCTCCCTTATCTACAAAAACTGCTACATCAACTGGCGCATTAGTCAGAATTTGCCCGACTCGTCCACCTAAGCGATTACTACTAAAAGCTGGACGATGCCATCCCACTAAAATTAAATCTGCTTGTTCTAGTGCGGCAATCTGTGCTGTTTCCCGCGCGACATTACTAGATATGCGAATGATAGGATGCACATGAGATTGTGTTTGTGGTGGTTCGAGAGTATTAATCAATTCTGCTAGCTGCTGGCGGCGCTGTGCGATTAATCGGTCTGCTTCAACTGGAGTACTTTCAAAGGCATAGTCTTCTTCAAATTCAATCAAGCTCAAGGGATTAACAATGGCGGGTTGTTGGTAATCCAGAGCAATGCCTGCGGTGGGTAGCGCGATCGCCACAGCTAATTGCACCAAACCTTTTTGTGTACTGGGATTAGCAATCGGTACTAAAATCCGGTAGGGACGAGTGTAAGGTTCACTAGCTGCATCTATGTCTGCTTCTGTTCCTAATTCTGGTTCCACCACATCTAACTTGATCAGCTTTTTCGGATACGTCCATTCCAGAAGTGGCGAGGTCATAAATGTGGTTACTAACGCCATGATGACCAACATGGTAAATACTAAAGGGGAAATGACCCCTAACTCCAAACCAATATTTAGCACTATCAGTTCAGTCAAACCACGAGTATTCATCAACCAACCGAGTGCCGATGCTTCGCGCTTATTAATGCCACTGACACGAGCTGCTACATAAGTGCCTATATACTTACCTGCGATCGCTACTATTAAAACTAATGCACACAAAAGCCATAATTCAGGACGGTTAAGTAAGCCAATTTGCGTCCGCAAACCACTATAAGCAAAAAATATTGGCAGTAAAAATATCAACACGAAATCTTCAGTTTTTATCGCCAATTCGCGCACTAAATCTGCATTCTTGGGCATTGCTGCGCCCAGTAAAAATGCTCCAAAAATTAAGTGAATGCCGATTAGTTCAGTGATTAGTGCAGACGTAACCACTGCCATATAAATCAAAGCCAGAACCAATTGGCTAAGGCGTCCAGTGCGGCGATAATGAGTAGCAAGACGTTGTAAAAACCAACGTCCCACCGTTAGCATAAAAGCAATGTAGACTAAGCTCTCAATAATTGTGGGGACTGCACCAGCGAAGTTACCTGTACGAGCTACAGCGATCGCTACTGCCAATAAGCACCAAGCCGTTGCATCATCCACTGCGGCACAAGTTAACGCCAACGTTCCCAAGCGTGTCCCCTGCAAATTGTTCTCAGTAATAATTCGTGCTAGCACTGGAAAGGCAGTAATTGACATTGCCGCCCCCAAGAACAGAGCAAAGGTGGTAAAAGATACACTAGCATTGGAAACTAGAGGATAAAGCACCACCGCTAGTAATGTTCCTAAAGAGAACGGAGCTAAAATACTTACATGAGAAGTAAGAATTGCCACTTCTAATTGTCCACTCAAGTATTTTGGATTTAGCTCTAGTCCAATTAAAAACATAAAAAATATTAGTCCCACCTGAGACAAAACATTTAGAAAAGGAATAGTTTCAGGTGGGAACAAGGTAACTGCTGCATGGGGAGCAATCCAACCAAATAAAGACGGGCCGAGCATAATCCCCGCAACAATTTCACCAATTACTAGCGGTTGATTAATTGACCGAAATGCCAACCCTACTAGCCGTGACAGTCCAATAACAATCAGCACCTCAACCAAAACGAGAATAATTGTGTGCATGGTTTCCTCAACGACTATCCGGTTTCCTTAAGATAATTCTTTAAATTAATGGAAAATGTCAACCTTGTTAGAGGATGTTTTAAAAGGGTCTTTGTCTGTCATGTTGTAGCAAGATCCCGTAGGGTATGCAGCGTAGCGGAATGAAACATCTCAATATGTGGTCAAAAACCTAGATTCTTCCTTATGCTTTGCTCCACACCCTGCGGGAAGCCGCAGAAGCGTCTACAGAATGACATTTTTATACTGTCTTGGACTTTACAAACATCCTCTTAGCTCGACTTTATCCAAAATTAATAACTTGGTTCTCTTGATACGGTAAAAACCCTAGCTTTTTGGCAAAAACTTTTTCCATGTCACTAATATCGGTGAAATTGAAAAAGTAAAACTACTGTTCCACAAAGGTTTAAGCATCAGCTTGAGCGTTGCCAAAAAATGGATAAAGTCGAGCTTAGACACACTTAAAGTTAATTCGCGCTTAGTTGTGATGTCAATTGTTGTTACAACACAGTTGCAGTAGCAAAAGCAGTTATAACCAGATTTACAAGATGGAAATTTAACTAATATCTACGTAATTGTTATTAAGTGATTGGGATCTCAAACTGCTACTATGCTGTTCTTAAAGCGAAGATTTTTCATAGCTTGTACCTTGTAATAAAAAGGAAATTAATGGCGATGCCATTAGTGTAGTTATAATCGCCATAATAACCATGATAGTGAATAAAGTTGGAGTGATTATACCTTGCTCAAGACCAACATTAAGAATGATTAACTCCATCAAACCACGAGCATTCATTAATGAGCCAATTATTGCCGAATTACGCCAATTTTCGCCGCCCAGCCTTGCTGCTAGTGTACAAGAAACACCTTTACCAAAAATAGCGATCGCAATAATTAAGATTGTGATTCCCCACAAAGCAGGTGTGTTTACTAGTCCAATTTGAGTGTTGAGTCCAGAGAAAACAAAGAAAATCGGCAGCAGAAATGAAGTAGTGAAAAACTCGGTATATTGGCGAATTTGTTGGGCAAATTCTCCGCGTGGCATCACTGCACCAAGGATAAATGCACCGAATATTGCATATATGCCTGTGGCATCAGTAAACCAAGCACAGAATGCCAAAACTATTAACAATAATGTCAGGGTTTGCCTACTCACACCTGCATCACGTTTTGTCATGCGTGTGAAGATGTTAAGTACAGGTTGCCCGATAAAAATTGCAAACAACACATAAATAATGCCACCACCAATTGCTAAAACAGCAATGCTCATAGAATTTTTCACACTAGCAAGCACAACCGCTAGCAAACACCAAGCAACTCCATCATCAACCGATGCTGCTCCTAAAGCTAAAGTGCCAAAGCGTGTTTTTGCCAGACCGCGTTCGTAAATGATTCTAGCTAACATAGGAAACGCCGTAATTGTCATTGACGCACCAAGATATAAGGCAGCCGCCCAAAGTGTTACATTTGGTTGGAAAAAATTGCCATTGTTATATAAGAAAAAAGAGGCGATCGCTCCTAAAATAAATGGGGTGATAATTCCTGCCGCAGATAGCAATCCCGCACTTTTGATATGGTGTTTTAAGAGTTTGGTATCGAACTCCAGCCCAATCAAAAACATATAAATTGCTAACCCAATTTGGCTAATAGCATATAAAATCGACATCGATGGGTTAGGAATTTTGTCTCCTAATGCAGTTAAGATAGGAAGCTTAGGAAACAGCCATTGTTGCAAATCTGGTGCCATCAAACCCAACAGTGATGGGCCTAACATCACACCTGCGATCATTTCACAAACAACATCGGTTTGACCCAGATAACGTCGTCCCAAAATCGTGACGATGCGACAAGTGATTAAAATTATGGTGAGTTGCAGAAAGAGCTTAGTAACTAGGTCAAAATTCGACATTTTACTTCCTTAATCTAAATTAAGAAGATATTCAGGGAGTTAAATATAGCAATTTTAAGTCAACACGACACAACAGTATAAATACAGAGACTTATACTAAGATTCTCGACTTCTTAAAGACTAAGATTCCCGACTTCTTTAAGAAGTTGGGAATCTTATCAAAAGCATTTATTTACAACCACTCGCCACCTCGGAAACGCCAACGGGGAAATATAATTCGCATCAGGCTTTGCGAGACAATAAAAACTGCTAACCAAACGACGCTGTAATGGAACAGAAAAGCTCCTGGCGATAGTTCCTCTTTAGGCAGAGGTATAGGTAAGAAGCCAAAAAGTTTGATCCCACAGAAGACAAAAACTAATTCCCAGATACCAGCTAAGAGTTGATAAGCTGCGGGCCAATCCCTATCCCAGCGGGATTTTTGAAGATGGTTGTAAAGTATATCCCAACCTAAGCCAAAAATAGCAACATAACTGAGTATCCAAAAATAAACTGAGTTAGCACCAGGCCCAACTAAGCCTATTGCAAAAGGCAAGGATACTAATACACCGATAGTAGCAAGTAGTAATAATCGAGTTTGCCAACGACCTAATAAAGTTGGAGTCATAAAATCTTAAAGTAAAAAAATAATAGAATAAATGGGAGTTTTTCTATATTGTTGTTAATTTGACTTTACTCCATTCCTATTCAAAAATTTAGTAAAAGTTTGGTATTTTACGCAAGTAAGGGAAATACAAAGAAAGTTATATATTTAGGGCGATCGCAATTTAGAATGATAGGCTGCTAATGGTTTCCAATTAAGTACATCTTCTAACAAAGCTTGATATCCTAATGTATTAGGGTGAAGACCATCTTCGCTCAAGCGTTTAAGTCGCCAAGCTTCACCGCGTTCCATCCATTGTTGGAAAATATCCAGATAGGGAATCTGCCTTTTGGAGCAAGCAATTTGAGTGGCTGTTTTATAGCGGTATTGTTCGGCATGATTGTAGTAAAAGCAATCTAGAAATGGCATCTTAGCCTCATCCACTGGTACCATACCTACAAATAATACGGGACAGAGTTGCTGTGCCAAATCTAGTAAAGAAGCGATTTCCGATTCAAATACGGCAAAATCTGTATAATTGCGTCCGTCAGGACGAGCTAACCGCGCTGAGTCATTCACGCCTACTGATAAGATAATTAAGTCGGGAACACGATTTCGCAGTTCACCTCGATGGCGAAATTCCACTTCTAGCCTTTGTGCTACTTGCTGGGTGCGATCGCCCCGTACTCCTAAGTTATAAAGAACATGACCCGCACTATCTGGTAACATCCACCACCGCCGCAGTTGCTCAACCCAGCCTCCTTTTTCCGGGTCGCCGAATCCATAAACTAAGCTATCTCCCAGTGCGATAATCTTCAAAGGCTGGCATTGATTTGGTGGTACAGACCGCTGCATTGAAGAAGTAGCTTGAAATGTTTGCATCTTAAAAAGAACATATTTTACATCTTTACAAGATTCTATACATTTCTACACCATTAATGAGTATTTTTACGCGTTATTTTGGTAAGCGTTGACCAAGTAGGGGACTGCTGCATCTCGGCGCGGCCAATTCTGGGAAAGGAAGCGAACTAGCAAAGGCAACGTTACTAGCATTAGTAAGACACCTAGCCACCAGCTAGAACGTAATTGTTCTACAGTGTTCACCGCTGAGGTAGGATTTGACTCACTAGAGAACAGTCCCATTGTCACCGCTAGAAAATTATTCAATGCATGGCAAGCGATCGGTACAATCAGCGTGCGGGTTTTGATGTATAACACCCCCATGATTATCCCAAATATGGATAATCCCAAAACATTGGCGTGTAAAATTCCAAATAAAAGCGAGGAAATAACCAAGGCAGAGCGAATGCCCCACTTAGCCGCCCAACGCTGTAAAATAATACCTCGGAAGATAAATTCCTCTGCGATCGGGCTAATTACCACATAAACGATCGCTGCTAGCAAGTTGTCAAACAAAGGCGCAGAACTTCGAGGAGATGGATTGGTAGCAACCTGGCGGATGAGTCCCTCCACAAAGGAAGGCGCAACCAATAACAGTAGGTAAAATGACACAAGGAAGGCACTGAGTGAAAACAGAATAGTGAGAATTACCAAGCCTACTGTCTGTAACCACTTATGATTTTTTGGTACTCTACCTACTACGTACTTAAGATTAATTCCAAAGCGTTTGAAATCTGCCAGTTCCCAGATGCAAAGTAACCCAAATATCAAGATGTATAGGATCAACGGCACAACTTGATTGTTGAACTTCAAACCACTGATTCCTTGTACAAAGCCGAGTGCAAAGCCAAGACTCAAGGATATCAACAAACCCCGCAATAGCAAATTGCGAACCTTGAGCTTACGGAATGGATTATCGAGATTTTGATCTGTCATAAATTAATAATGGGCGATCGCCTATAATTTCTTTACTTTCACTTACATTAAGGCGATTGATTCAATACCCACTTTAACCATTGCCCATAGGAACTTACGGTATTTAAATATTGGACTCCAGGCGCACGGGCGGCAACGAGTCCATCAACGGCAACTAATGCGGCGTACTGCAAGCCGAGAAAACTATCAACTGCTGCATAGGGGCCACCGAGGGTAATCGCTCCAGCTGCATACATCTGACCTCTGCCACTACGCATTTCTATTAACTCAAAATTGTTCGCTACAACCAATCGCCCTAAGTGATTTAGCGGCAAATTATAATGTTTTACCAAATCGTCTAATAAAGGATTTGTTTCCACTTTGGCATCGAGTCCAGTAGCATCAACAATAAAGTCAGCCGCCAGGTTCATTTCCCCAAAACCTTTTTCCTGGATACGGGTAATAGTGCGGTTTTGAACATTCCGTTCTACACCCAGCACTTCACCAAAGGTAATTTGATACCAGCCTTCACTCAGTCCTTGTTCAGTGATGCGTTGCCAGTCATGGCGGTCAGCGGTGGTTGTACCGCCCCAGTCCGCTAGTAGACGCTTGCGCTCATCAGGACTAGCTTTTTCTAACATGGCGCGGAGTTCACCGCCCCAACAGGCTTTAGGCCAGTTAAATGGTTGAAATTCGTAATGATTTTTGACTAGACGCTGAGCAGTTTGAAATTTATTGCCTTGGGGTTTAGGCGATCGCATCAAATGCAAAACTGTAATATTCTGATTTTGCTTTCTTGCCTCATAAATGCGCTGGACAACGCGCGAAGCGACAATCCCCCGCCCCCGAATCAACACCGTACCACCCTGTTGCTCTAGTTGTTGATAAACATGATCGTGTGCTTCATAAGCATTCACGACCGACTTAAAGTCTTGATATTTTTCTCTATAAGCTTGCAAATCTGGAAGAAACTGAATGGCTGGGTAGCCAGTAGCTAAATGTAAATAACGACTAACTAGAAAAGCATAATTTCCTGGGCCGCGAGAATAAGCTACGCAATACCTGCCATCATCAGTTTTGCGAATTCCCCTAACTCGCCCATAGCGATAAATTTGATTCCAGCCAATGCGCTTCGCTTCCCGGTCAATGGAATTAAAGACATTACCTGCACGAGGTGTATAAGTTTCGGCGAATGTTGGTTCAGCAAATACCTGCCACAGATATCTGAATGCTGAATTGATCTTGCCTTGGGTGAAATCATACCAAGACTCTCGCAGGGCATAACTAGGCCAGCCCCAAATATTATCGGGACAAGAGTCAGAATTAGATCGTAGTCTTTCATGTAAGGGAATTTGCGAATTCATACAGAGGCGCTTGTAACGAGCATAAGGCTCTCCCTCTAATCCCAAAGCTACAATTTTGTTAGGACGGACACCACTAATTCGCAGCAAATCAACCCAGACAAAGCTACCCAACCCGGCCCCAATCGCCAAATAATCAGATTCATCTACTGGTAAGCCTGTAGCATGAAGTGCTTGCACAACGACATTTTCCGCCTGAAACGCTGATGGCGGGAAATTGCTTCTTGATGGTGTAGACTGCGCTGGGGATAAGCTGGGGTCTGGAAGATTAGTATTTGGGTTGAACTGAATTGTTGAAGGAGGGCTGGTGATTTGTGCGGATACATTGGTAGCAAACGTCACCGTCATCATGTATGGCCCAATTTGCAGCACATCCCCATTAGCCAAAACACTGCGCGTTTGTTGTTGACCGTTGACAAATATACCGTTAACACTACCTTGGTCAATTACCACCAGTTGGTTTTGTTCCCAGTCAATTAGGGCATGGTAGCGAGAAACTTCATTACTATTAAGCAGCATCCTGGAGACACGCTGTCCCGCGATTTCGGCAGGTAAGCGGGCGAATTCTCGACCAAAAGCGATGGGTACATTTAACTTTGGTTCTCGCCGTTCTCCCGTTGCTGGGTCTTCCCAACTTAATTGAATTTGTAAGTTAGTCATTGGTCATTAGTTAGGAGTCGCCTTTGAAAATAAATATTTTTCTAAGATCTTCTCTCTGTGTTCTCTGTCTTGGAAAGTTGAGCCACTGCGTTGGACGGGTTTCCCGGCTTGAAGCAAGTGGCGTCTGTTCGGAGGAAACCTCCGCTCAGACTTACCGCTGCGTCTCTGTGGTTCAATAAAATACATTTAAACCGCAGAGACACAGAGTACGCAGAGAGAAAAGAGATTTTACGAGTTACCTTGAAAGGGCTAGAGTTAGGAGTTATTATTTTGCGTCACGCATCTTTTTGTCTCTCTTCAATTACTAGGTGCTACCAGTACACTTACTGCCGCAGCTAAAGATGTGCCGCACCAACGACAGCCAACTTGCAAATTCTCAGCGGGGGAAACTTTACGACATTTAGGACACTCTAAACCATAAACCCCTTGAGGTGGTACAGGGGGTTTTGGTTGATGGTGATGATGTCCTAGTTGCACTTGTGGCTGCTGATATGCAGGGGGTGTAGGTGGATGGTGTGCCACTTGTGGTGGGGTCAAAATTGTTGCTGGGATACTGTTGATTGAAACGCTAGTGATTTGAAGTTTTGTTTGTCCTAAAGAGATAACTGTGCCTTGAGTTAAAGGTCTTTCACCCTGGACTAGTTGCTGTCCATCTATTAAAGGGGGATTTTGCGATCGCAAGTTTCTGATATAAAAGCGTTGTTGCTGGTTATGAAAAAAGATTTCAACGTGTAGACCGGATACAGTCGGGTTACTCAGAACAATGTCGCACCGGAGTGGATCGCGGCCTATGCGGATAGTGCCAGGATTTTTGCTTGGCTGTTGTTCGTAAATATTCTGAGTTTTATCTTGACCTGCATCGTGCCACTGTAAAGTTAGTGCGTTCATTGTTCTAACTTGGGTAACTCATATTTAGCTACTTCAACTTCTTTCTGTGCGATTCCTAACACGATTGAGCAGACGCAAGCAAGTATTTAGAACAAACTTCAACAAAATGATATTGAGAATCTACGCTTTATCTCGCTGATGCTAATTTATCTGCAACGCGTGTGGTTTCTGGCAAGCGATACTTTGGTGTGCAGCTTAATACATAGTCAATTGCTGTTGATAAGCTGACTCTATGACCACTGGAGATATACACAGGTTTTACTCCTGTACGTGTTCGTAAAACTGCCCCAATTGTTTCACCTCGATGTATTAGTGGTTGCAAACTTCCTCTGTTTTCTGGTAAATCTTCATGCTTGCCGATTAACAACGATTTTGCTACACCAATCGTCGGTATATCTATAATTAGCCCTAAATGGCTAGCTATACCTAATCTGCGAGGATGAGCAATTCCCTGACCATCACACAGGATGATATCTGGTATTATCTGAATTTTTTCTAGGGCATCAAGTACAGCAGGGATTTCTCGAAATGAGAGGAAACCAGGAATGTAAGGAAACGTAGTAGGACGACGTGCCAAGCTCGTTTCGACTACTTGTAAATCGGGAAAACTCAGCACCGCCACCGCTGCACGGCTAATCGTTCCATCGGCTTCAAAACCCATATCCACGCCCGCAACGTATTGGATAGGTTCTTTGAATTTATCTTCAGTAATTACCTGACTTCGCAACTTTTCTTGAATAGCGATCGCTTCTTCTACCGTTAGGGGCCAAGCATGAGGTTGATTAATCTTCATATTTAAAGTTGGAATTATAAAATGTTGCTTGTACCTGTAAACCGGGAATCCTGAGATAGAAGATTATTTTCTCAGCTTTTCTCTTTTACTGGTTATGACACAGCCTAATACTTTAGAACTTGCTAAACAAGGAGATACACAGGCGATCGCATCTTTGATGAACCGCCACTTACAACCTAAAGGCATTACTGCGACAGTTGCGCTTCAAGATGCTTGCTTACAGGTAATGCTGGAATCTGCTCAATTAATGAATCAGCAAGCTTTAATTACATTTGTACACAAAGGGATAACTGGTTTAGGTGCTGCATCTATAGAAAGAGTGGAAGTTTACGCATACCAAACAGGTGAGCAGTTTCCTGTTTGGAGTCAAGAATTTAATCTATGTGTAACAAAAGCAGAATTAGAAGCAGTAAATAATAAACAGCCTTCTACTAATCCTCAAGTTGTAACTATTTCTATTAACTTAAGTGGTGATACTGTACGCGGGTTAACAACCCAAAATTTTGAAAGTCTTGCTAATAAAATGACAAATGATATTTTTTCATCTTCTCAGAATATGTTTATCCAAAAGGTGAGTATTAGTAACGGCATATCCGTTATTACAATTGAACGCTAACAACTGAATGTTTTGTATATAAAATTTAATATAGCTATTCTCATATCAGTGAAATACAAAAGTAAGTAATTAACTAAAATAGTCTGATCGCCCCTTAAAGCTAAACTAGAAAAAGCAGTGCGATCGCTTTATTAAAATAAAACCCTATGAGAACTAAAACCTTCACTGCCATTATTCACAAAGAGGAAGATATGTATGTAGCCGAGTGTCCTGAAGTCGGCACAATTGATCAAGGGGAAACAATTGAAGAGGCTATTGCTAATCTCAAAGAAGCTACAAGGCTATATCTGGAAGAATGTTCCTTATCCGATACTGATACTAGTCCCAGATTTGTAACCAGCATAGAGGTCAACTATGCCTAGATTGCCTAGAATATCAGGCAACGAGGCAATTCGTGTATTAGAGCGGTTAGGATTTATTCAAACTAGACAAACTGGTAGTCACGTTGTACTCAAAAAACCAGCTCTAGAAGGAGAAATTGTTTGCGTTGTACCACTCCACCGCGAGTTAAAAGTTGGCACACTCAGCGGTGTTCTTAAACAAGCAAAGGTTACACCTGACGAGTTTATAGAAAACTTGTGAGTGCGTAGGCGTAGCCCGCCGCAGGCATCGCCTTTCATAAGGATAGGCAATAATATTTCTACACTAATAAAGAGAACTTATCATGCTTAATGGACTCAGGCAAAGGCGATCGTTAAGCTTGGTGGTGTAGTAGAAATCTGTTCTCCAGAACTTCCAGCAGGCGCAACTGTAGAGGTGATAGTACTTCTGGAATCACCCCTAAAGCAATCTGAAAAGCCTCTAACTAGCTTTATCGGATCTGCTACAGGGAATTTTGCAACTCCAGAAGAAATTGATAATTTTATTCGCCAAGAACGGGATGCATGAAAATCCTAGATGAATAGTGCTTTTCGAGTATTCCTAGTTTATCGGTGGTTTTACTTTCTCAGATTAATTCTACCTAGCTAACATAGAAGAAAAGCAATTTCGCCCCCGCAGCCAACCATGACACAAAGACAGACGCGGCGCAATTTCTTAATGACTACCGTTGCTGTAACTGGTGGTATTGTGGCAACTACTACTTTCCAACAAAATGCTACCAACACCGCTACACCACCAGCAATGATGCCAGAAAGAGTACTGGGACGTACGGAAGTCAAAGTGCCTATATTCGGGTTAGGTGGAGCGGGACAAACGCCGCTATCTTGGGAAGGAAGAGAACGTGATGCTGTGGCAATTATTCAAAGAGCGTTGGAACTTGGTATTCGCTATTTTGATACTGCGGCTAGTTATGGGCCGAGTGAAGATTATTTAGGCAAAGTCCTACCACCCCACCGCTCAAAGCTGTTTTTAACGAGCAAGACTGATAAAAGAGATCGAGATGGTGCATGGCGAGAATTGGAGCGATCGCTTAAACGTCTCAATACTGATTATCTCGATTTATGGCAGTTGCATCATGTCTCTTTTACTGAAGAATTGGACATCATCTTTAGTGCATCTGGTACAATTAAAGCTATGGAAGAAGCTATACAGCAAAAACTTGTACGCTTTGCAGGTATTACTGGACATCATGAGCCGGAAGTGATTGCTGAAGGACTGCGCCGCTATCCTTTCCACACTACACTGATTCCTGTTAATGCCGCTGACAAACACCACCCGCGTCCGTTTATCCCAGTAGTTCTACCAGTAGCTCAACAAAAGAATGTCGGTGTAATTGCGATGAAAGTCCCGGCTTACGGACGGCTGTTTAAACCAGGGGGGTTAACAGGTATGCAACAAGCTTTGGGGTACACAATGTCTCAGCCTGGGGTTCATTGTTGTGTGATTGCGGCTGAGACAATTGCACAATTAGAGGATAATGTCAAGATAGCGCGGGCTTTTCAACCTCTCAAGGAGCAAGAACTGACTGCGATCGCTCAACAAACTGCTGGTATCTGGGAAGATGGTACATTCTTCCGTGCTTGGACTTAAGGCAATCTTGCAGATATTACAAGGCGATCGCTCAGTTCTCAAAATCTTTTTGATAGTATTGTGTCGCTTGCGACATATTCAGTTGTAAAAGCTTCTGTACTCCCAACTTGTATCGAATACTGGGTTTACAAGGTGAGATATTCAAACTACGAATAATCTCCGCTGCTACAGCCTTTGCTAATAGAGGTGGTACAGAGTTACCGACTTGCCGGAATCCGTGCCATTTGGTCACATGAAATCTAAACCAGTCGGGGTATGAATGCAGCCTCGCCGCTTCCCTAACCGTGATACACCGGGGCGTAGATGGATGAATCGGTCTTGGAGAAGTAAAAGAACCTTTATGCATATCTGTGCCTGCTCTTAGGGTGTTGCAGACGCCAGCAGGATGCAGCTTATGGAAACGACTAATTGGCTCTCTTTCCCCCTGAGTTGTTGCAGCAAAGCGTTTAATAGTTTCTATCGAGTGTTTTGTACGGAAACTTGAAGAGAGAATTCGGGAATCGAATTCACGTTCGTAGGAATAATCATTTGCTAAAGTGCTGATACGGCGAAGTGTGAGAGCGTAATTACTAGGTTTGCCATACTCAGCGATTACCCAATCTCTTTCTAGTAATTCTGAGTATTTTTCTGCTTCTGGTAAATCTCCAATTGCGTCCCATACTGTCGGGCCATTTGGAAAAATAGATAAATTTTTGGATGTAGAATTATTTGGTAACGCTTGTTTAGTAATCGGCTGAGGATATTTTGGTAACTCGGCATCTTGTCTTGCGCCTATGAGAAATAATCTCTCACGAGACTGTGGCACACCATAATAGGCAGCATTCAAAACTTGGTAATTCTCCTCAACTTGATAGCCGTGAATTTTAAACTCTTCAATCAAGGTTTTGAGGATTTGTTTATGTTCACCGACTGTGATCCCCCGAACATTTTCCATTACAAAAAATTTCGGTTGTAGCTCTGAAACTAGCCGATGAAAGTGAAATACTAATGAGTTTCGCGGGTCATCGAAAACTCGTTTACCAATTAGTGAAAACCCTTGACATGGTGAGCCACAAATTACGGCATCAATCTCACGATCGCCAATTTCAGATCTATTTCTAATTTCTTGTCCTGTTATATCCACAACACTTTTGCATAACACTGAGCAAAAGGGAAAGTTAAACTCATGTGTTGCACAATGGATAGGGTCTATTTCTACAGATGCCAACACATCAAAGCCAGCCTGTTCAAAGCCGAGAGTCATACCGCCTGCACCTGCAAACAAGTCAACTGCGATCGGTCTTTGTTTTCTCACTTCATGTGCCATGACACCTCGACATAATTTGTAATTGATAATGACGCTCCTACGTCGCTACCGCTACGCTAACGTAATTCGTAATTACCTCATGCATAAATGCGGGTTCCGGCAAAAATAGATGCTTCGCACTTAATTTTATTCATAAGTGAATTGATTTTCTATCTAAAATTACGAATTCCGAACTACGAATTACGAATTATTTGGTAGCATTTGTAAGATTTCTTGAGCAGCGCGATCGCATACTCCCACTTCTCCCAAACACTGACGCATTTCCTGATAATCTGCCAAAGTTTGCTGTTTGCGTTCAGGATTTAGTAGTAATTCCATCACCGCTTGGGTAATATTCTCTGGTGTAGCTTGCTCTTGTAAAAATTCTGGCACAATCGGCTTCATTACCACTAAATTGGGTGGTGAGGCAAAAGGTATAGAACCTTTCAGGATTTTCCGGGCAATCCAAACAGTAATCGGATGCAGACGGTAAACTACCACTTGCGGCACGTTTAACAGAGCAAGTTCCAAGTTAACAGTGCCAGATTTGGTAATGGCGAAATCAACAGCAGCAAATACTTCCTTTTTTTGTTGACTTGATACAACTGTAGCCCGTAGACCGTAACGCTCAATTGCCTGTTCAATTGGCTGTCTATAAATCTCCAGAGACAGAGGAATCCAGAAATGAACTTCCGGTAATTTAGCTTGAATAGTTTGAGCAGCTTGGAAAATAACTGGTAAAAGATATTTTAGTTCTTGGCGGCGAGAAGCGGGGAGAAGTGCGATCGCAGTTTGTTCGGGTGAAATTGCCAATTTCGCCCGCGCCTCTTGGCGATTAGGGGCGTTTTGCATCCTATCAACTAAAGGATGTCCTACCCAACTTACTTTTGCGCCTTTCTCACGAAAATAACGGGCTTCTTCTGGGAAAATTGCTAATAGCTTGTCTGTAAAGCTGACAATCCGGGCAGTGTTACGCACATTGACTGCCCACACCCACTCTTGGGGAGCTATATAATACACTATGGGTACTTCTGGCAAATGCTGCTGTATGTAAGTACCAATACCGAGATTAGGCCCCATGTAATCAATCAGCACTACTAAGTCAGGTGGATTTTGCTTGAGGTAGGCGATCGCCTGTCGTTGTACCTTAAGAGTGGGCAAAATATAAGGCAGGCTTTCTAGAATACCCATTGAGCCAATACTACTGGTATCACCCAGCAAGGTTGCCCCTGCCTCAAGCATTTTTTCGCCACCTAGTGCCACAATTTCTAATTCCAAACTAGCAGCAGCTTGACGCTTCAGCGCTGTAATTAGCAGCGAACCTTGCAAATCGCCAGATACTTCGCCAGTGCTGATAAATATCCGCATTTGATAATTAGTAAAAATTAGAAGTTCAAATTTAAAAATTCAGAAGTTAGGAATTAGGGATGAAATTTCACTCCTAACTCCCAACACGTAACTTAGGATTCATCACTCACGCCCGGTTTGCTCTTTCCGGGAACCAAACCACGTCTTCCTGACATCTGAGAAAGTAGCAGAAAGCGACGTAAGTACTGTAGTTGTTCCGTTTCACCTAGTAGTTCCAGCTGTTCCAAGGCGTCCTTAAAAGTCAAGTTAGAACGGTAGAGAATGCGGAAGGCTTTTTTGAGAATTTGTAATTCGCTTGAGTCCATACCAGAGCGTTTGAGTCCAATCAGGTTGAGGGTTCTCACCCGCGCCGGATTTCCCTCCACCAGCATATATGGGGGCACATCCCGGTCAATACGTGTCATACCGCCCACCATTGAGTGTCTACCAATATGCACAAATTGATGAACACCCAAAACTCCACTCAGCCTAGCGCGTGACTCTATGTGAACATGACCCGCCAAAGCTACAGAGTTGGCAATCACAACCTGGTCTTCAATAATGCAATTATGAGCTACATGAACGTAAGCCATCAGCAGGTTGCCGTCACCAATCACCGTTGCTTCACCAGCACCGGTAGCGCGGTTAATGGTAACGTACTCACGAATCAAGTTATTGTCGCCAATTTTTACCCAGGTTGGTTCTCCCACAAATTTGAGATCCTGGGGTTCCATGCCAATAGCTGCACCTGTAAAAATCTGATTTCGCGCCCCAATCTCACAAGGCCCTTCTAGCACTACATGAGCACCAATTATAGTTTCAGGGCCCACTTTTACGTGTGCGCCAATCACAGCATAGGCACCGACTTGCACTGTTGAATGTAGTTCCGAGTTAGGATGAACTACAGCAGTTGGATGAATAAGCGTCTTCAAGGGTGAATCTCCAGAACTGTCTTAGGTAGCCAGCGCCCTTCCTTTAAGAAATGGCTTCGCCAGTTCCCTAAGTTGGGAAAACCCTCTTCTAGGAATGGCTCACCGTACTGTAGTAGTTCCCAAAGTTGAGGCGACTGGCGTTGCTGAGCGTTAAAGTATTGAGTAAACAGAAAGTGTCGGGCAAAGCAAGTTAAGTGTACTCGCGTAGCATCTCGTACCCCTACAGGAAAGCAAACTACGCTTAGCGTCTCGTTGGCGCAGCCTCTCTTAGAGAAGAGAAGAGGGGGCGTCGAAAATCAAGAAATTATTAAAATGCTCTTGTGGCTTGTTTTTTACTGCTATCCTCGTTCAGGTTTCAGTAATGGTACTTCACGGCTGTACTTACACCACAACAGCAAATTTTTAGTTAATGAGAGAAAACATCAATTCGCCTTCAGTAGCAATTTGACCGTCAACCTCAGCAATAGCTCGCATTTTACTAAAACGACGTTGTTTTACCCATAACAGTTCCACCGTCATTACTAGCTGATCCCCTGGTACGACTTGGCGACGGAAGCGGACTTTATCGATACCAGCAAAAACGAACAGTCCGTCTTCAAACCCTGGCATTTGTTTTAGAACAATGCCCCCGACCTGTGCCATTGCTTCTACAATTAGTACTCCCGGCATCAGTGGTCTTCCTGGGAAATGCCCTTGAAAATGCGGTTCGTTGACGGTAACGTTTTTAACGCCCACAGCCTGTTTATTTGGTACGTAATCGATAATCCGGTCTACAAGTAAAAATGGGTAGCGGTGGGGTAGTAGTTTCTGAATTTCCTCAGATGCGAGAGTTGTTTTAATCTCAGATGTAATTTTATTCTCATTAGTAGCTTCTTGTTCGGTAGATGTCGGTGTTGTCGTATCGGTGCTGTTCACTTTGGTAAGGATTGACATTGGCAGTATGGTGAATTTTTAATCTTGCAAATAAGTAGGTGTGAGTCAAAACCCTTTGAGGTTTTTATTGCCCAGACTTTAGCTTTGAGAAGCTAAAATCCTTTGCGCTAGTTGAATGTGTAAATTATGACTGGCTTTATACGCTAAGAAATGAGCGTGGGGAAAATTTCCTAGTAAACTCAAATCTCCTACTAAATCCAAGATTTTATGACGTACTGGCTCATTTGCAAATCTTAATGGTGGATTTAGCCAACCTTCAGACCCACAAACAAGTGCATTATCCAAGCTGCCACCTTTGATTAATCCTGACTGCTGTAAATGTTCAATTTGATGCAGTAATCCAAAGGTACGGGCAGGAGCAATTTCCGCAGCGAAGCTGGCAGAAGCATTTCCTACGACAGTTGGCGACCAACTGTGCCATTGATTACCAATAGCCGGGAGGTCGAAGTCAATACCGTAACTAAAACGGGTTTCTGCTGCGGGTAGGGCACAAGCAAAAGCATCGCCTTGATATACATATATTGGCTCTTTAACAGCCAAGGATATTTGATTGTTAGTAGTTGATTGTGATACCAAGCCAACTTGAGCGATATCGGCTGTCCATACCCTTGCCGAACCATCTAAAAGCGGTACTTCCGGCCCATCAATTTCAATGCGGGCGTTATCCACACCCATACTTGAAAGTGCTGCCAATAAATGCTCTACTGTACAAACGTATACTTCACCTTTACCAAGCTGAGTTGAAAGAACAGTTTGACTAACCGCTGCAACTTGGGCTGGAATAATCGGTAAATCCGGCAAATCCACCCGCACAAAGTAGCGCCCACTTCCTGCCTCAGCTGGTAGTATCCGTACACGGGTACTCACACCAGTATGCAGTCCCACTCCTGTTTGGGTAATTTCCGCAGCTAAAGTGTGCTGTTGCATAGAAAAAAATTTAATATATTTCGTTTGGTAGTGTTCATGGTTAGTTTAAGCCAAACCCTGATATGTGACTAAAAATGTCACTAGTACCTGTATCGAAACAGTATTAAGGCAAATGTAAAAATTAGCAAGCTAGTCAAAAACAGATTGGTCAAGGGGAGCCACTGCATTGGACGGATTTCCCGGCAACCGCGCAAGTGGCGTTCAAAAGTCAAGGGTCAATATTTTGACTTTTGGCTCCTGACTAACTTAAAACCTTTCACCAATACCAAAGTTAATGCGACTATCACCGTCATCGTTAATGCCGTAGTCAATACGAATTGGCCCTAATGGCGACTGTACGCGCACGCCAAGACCGTAGCCGTAGCCGCTGCCGCTTTTGTTCAAAACCTCCGCTGTCCTGGTACTAGTTCCCAGGTCGGTGCCAAGATCAAAAAATAGTGCGCCGCTGACTACTGAGAAAACTGGAAAGCGATACTCAACTGATGCTTGCACATAAGTGCGTCCACTACCTAATGCTCCTTCTTCATAACCCCGAACAGAGTTGCTGCCACCAAGGCTAAAAGCTTCGTAAGGCGGCAAATCACCAAGGATAGTTCCGGCTTGCAAGTTAAACGCCAGAGTTTGTGGCCCTTTAGTAAAGTTAGTAAAACTCACGGGTAAATATTGGCTGTAGCTACCTCTTAATCTGGTGAGGAAAATGCTACCTAATCCTATTGGCACTGACTGATCAACCCCAAAACGCAGGTAAGAACCGCTGGTGGGTTGCAAGGGATTATTACGACGATCGCGCTGTGCCCCTAATTGGACTAACACTAAATCGTCTTCACCTTCTCCAGAGAAGCTAAGAGGAACTGTTGTCCCAGGGCGCAGGGTTCCATCATCATTGAATATCGCTCCTTGTCTTCTCAGGTCGCCATCACGATCGCGGGTGGAAACTCGTTGATACTGTAAACCTGCGGAAGCCGTCCATTCTGAAGGTTGGTAAGGATTGGCACTCAGTGGGCGGGTAAAGGTGATACCACCACCTAGACGGAGAACACGGGGGCGATCGCCTTCATCTGTTTGCCCCTCTTGAAAAGTCCTAATGTCATCATCTTTGCCATCAAAAATCAACGAAATGGAACTGCGGCGAAAAATATTGGCAGTGTAAGAAGTCCGGTACGGATCTCCCGCAATCCACGGGTCTGTAAATCGCAAGTCAAACAGCAGTTCTCGCTGTCCCACTTGCACTTCTGCTCCTAGTTTTTGGTTTCTGCCGTTCAGGTTTTGCTGCTGATAGCTAACGGTACCAAACAGTCCACTGGCAGAACTAAACCCAGCCCCAGCGGCAATAGAACCACTGCTCCGCTCAGCCACATTCACTACTACATCGACTTTGCTGGGGTCAGTACCAGGGTCAAGGGAGACATTCACGTCTTCAAATAGTCCCAGTCCATATATCCGCTGTAAGTCTCTTTGCACTGTGTTGCGGTTAAATACTTGTCCGGGCTTCAACTCCACTTCTCGTGTAATAATATACTCCTGTGTCCGACCCCGAATCGGTTGTCCCTTCTCGTCTGTCTCCTGACCCTCTTTATTACGGAACCGGACTCTAATATTCTCGACTACACCTTCTGCTACTTGTAGTGTCACAACTCCGTTTTCAGCAACTTGTGGCGCTCCAATTACGTTGGCTAGCACGTAACCTTGATCTTGATATCGTTTGGTTAACTGCTTAATGCCTTCCTGCAAGTCACGCAAGTTAAGAATTCTGCCGTACTGTTCGCGAAAGATTTCATCAACTGTATTAGCTGGGATTACAGAGGCTACCCCAGTGCCAGGATTGGCTTGCACTTGCACTTTAGACAAAACGGGGTTTGGCTGCACGATAAAGCTTACGCGCACTCCTAAAGGGGTATCTTCTGGAGTTGCCTGAACATTGGAGAAGAAGCCAGTACCAAAGATGGCGTTAATATCTTCTTGCAGTTGGGAGCGGGTTGTCGTTCGTCCTGGTTGGGTACGAATGACTCTGTAAACTTGGCTTTCTAGTTCTGGTGATAATTGTCCTGTCTGAGATGTGATTGCTACCTCTGACACCAGTACACGGGGTTCAGCCGCTTCTGGGGCAGGAGATGGCTGTTGAGTATTTCCTGGTGTTGTAGGGAATGCAGGTGGATTGACGTTCTCCTGACTTGGAGTGGTGTCAGGTGTTGAGAAAGGAGCTTGTTGCTGAGTTCCTGGGGGTGGGGCTGGAATTTCTGGAGCGGGAGACGGCTGCTGAATATTTCCTGGTGTTGTGGGGACTACAGGTGTCGCTGCGGGCGGATCGAAATTTTCTTGACCAGGAGTAATGCCAGGCCTTAAGAAAGGCGTTTGCTGTTGAGTTCCTGGGGATATAGGTGTAGCCGCGGGTGGGTTGTCATTGTCCAGATTTGGAGTACTACTGGGAGTTGAGGAAGGTGTTTGTTGTTGAGTAGCTGGAGGCGAAATTTCTGGAGTAGGAGACGGTTGTTGAGTAGGGTTCGGATTTATTTGAGGAGTTTGTGCAGTTGTTGACGTCGTGGCAGCTGGCACTATTACCTCTGAGGTATCCAGCGATGCTGAGTTGACCGTTAATGCTTTGACAGATGGAGACTGGAAAGAATTTATCTTTGAAACCTCTTTTGGTTTAAGGCGAGATTTTAGCCTTTCAATAGAATGAACTCGAAGATCGCTGTCCTTTTCTAGTTGCTGATTTGTTTCTGGGGTAGAAACTGTTGTCTGTTTTAAACTGTCAGCGGTTTGTGCATTTGCACTTAATGAGCCGCCTAAAGGGGCTGCAATTGCCACCGCTGCCACCAATACGGGGGATAAACGCATTTTATTTACATTCCTCTTCACGACCACACACCATTACGGACTTGTCATTAGTTACAAAGGACAAATGACAATGAACAATCCACACGAGTTTAGTTTATTTTTGCCCACTAATTATTACTTTCTACTGCTTTTAGGACTCGTTGTAAGACCTCCTGATAGGCATTTTCTACATTTCCTAAGTCTCGGCGGAAACGGTCTTTGTCCATTACTCGGCGGTTAGAGTCACCTTCTGCTGTATCCCACAAACGGCAGGTGTCGGGGCTAATTTCATCTGCCAAGAGCAACTGCTGTTGTGAGTCCAAACCAAACTCTAGTTTGAAGTCTACTAGGGTAATGCCGCACTGCTGCCAAAAGTCTTTCAGAAACTCGTTGATTTGTAGTGCTAGATGTATAATCGCGTCCACTTGTTCCGCAGTGGCTAGTTCCATTAGGTACAGGCGATCGCGTGTTAGCAAAGGATCTCCCAATTGATCGTTTTTATAATAAAACTCTACCAAAGGCTGTTTCAAAACGGTGCCCAGCGGCAACCCTGTTTGCTGGCACAGGCTTCCAGCAGCAATGTTTCTGACAACCACTTCTAATGGCAAAATCTTAACTGCTTTGACTCGCATCTGATTTGGAGCAGAGCTGTCAATAAAGTGAGTTTTAATGCCATGCTTTTCCAATTGCTGGAATAGCTGGCTGGAAATACTACAGTTAATTTTTCCCTTTCCTTGGATGCTGCCACGCTTTTGGGCGTTAAACGCAGTGGCATCATCTTTAAAATCAGCCAACAAGACTTCTGGATCGTCCGTTGTATAGAGAATTTTTGCTTTGCCTTCGTATAGCTTGGAATTAACAGACATGGTGGCAGATAAAATTTTAAGCGATTAGCAGCTTTGTCCTTTCAGGCCTCACCATTTTATCTTTAGTTATTAGCCATTAGCCATTTAGCCAATTAACACTTATTGGTATCCAGGGACACAGTTATCCTAGATGACATCTAACTTTTAACAGACGATAATCATCTTTGATACATGATATTTTTTACATGGATTGTTGTGTACAGTTAGTTGTAATTATTTTTGCAGAAATAAAATTATCATAATACAAGTATTGATTAATACTTAGTAATTAGTGGTTTCAAGTGAAGTTAGTTACAATGAGATTAGAGTTTTTACAATTAGTAAAGTAACAAAAAAATAGATTGGCAATTGGCACGAAGGTAAACTATCCTATGTTGCCAGTATTAGAAATTCTTTCTTTGTAAACTTGGATGAAAGTACTTCAACTTTTACCCTTTAGCATTAAAGCCCAAATTAACTGACTCCCGCACACCTTTCTGGGCGAAGGATTCGGTAATTTTATTGCTCTTAGTCTAATAAACAGGAGATGAGATAGCTAGTTATTCTGCTTTAGAGATTAAAACAAGAGGGAGTTAAATAAATGGAAAGAAAAATAGTGAATAAAGATGATTTTCTCTATCCTCGTGGTCGTTACTATGGTCAGGTAAAGCCAGAAAACTTGGTTTTTAATGCAAATTTACAGGAATTTGCCCAACGAGTTAGTTACATCTGCAACTTAGAAACAGGTGGAAAACTACCTCCAGGTGAAGCTTACGAACAAATCAAGGATTTGTGGAAACAGTTGAAACGCACAAAAAAACAACTAAAAATTGGCGAAGAACCGTTTGGGAGTGACCAAGGTGATCTTGAAGATTGAGAAATTAATTCAAAGTCCAAATATTGACTTTTGACCCTTAACCTTTTTGATTATTTAACAATCATTGTCCAGACACCATCCCAAGATTTGGGAGGTGGTGTTTGTTGGTAATTACGAGCACGTTCTAGGTGGATATCAACAGCTTGATCTTTGGGTCGGATGGACTTAGCAGCTTCAAAACAGCTGATCGCCTGTTGAAAATTGCGCGATAAATAAGCAGCACGTCCATTTTGGTAATGGAATAAAAATTCTTGGGTGTTGGCGTCTAGGGGGGTGCTGCGATCGCCAATTAACTCGTAGATATTTACCGCTTGGTGTTTACCTTTGACCCGAATTTTATCCAACTGACGCACCCAAATGCGATCGCTGCACAGTTGATAAGTAAATTCACTTAAAAGAATGTCACAGCCATATTCTTTAGTGACTGCTTCTAAGCGCGAACTCAAATTCACACCGTCCCCAATAACGGTATAGTCCATCCGCTTGCGAGAACCTATATTCCCTGAAACAACCTCACCAGAACTAATTCCAATACCAATATGGATTTGTGGTTGCGCTTGGATAAATCGCCGATGGTTAAATTCTTTGAGGCGATGTCGCATATCCAACGCCGATTGCACCGCCCTCCAAGCATGATTTTCTGTAAGTGGTAGTGGTGCACCAAATACCGCCATTAGGGCATCACCAATAAACTTATCCAAAGTGCCTTCGTAGTTAAAAACTGCCTCCACCATTGTTTCAAAATACTGATTGAGCAGTGATACTACCTCAGCAGCACCGAGATTTTCTGTAAGTGTTGTGTAGCCCCGGATATCAGAAAATAAGATAGTTACTTCCTTGCGCTCACCCACCATTAAGGCATCTTCTCCCAATGCCATAACTTGCTCAGCTACATGTGGCGTCAGGTAGCGAGACATGGTAGTTTTCATCCGTTTTTCCTGGCTGATATCTTCCAATACCACCAAACCGCCCCTTACTCCGCCTTCTGGGTTAGTCAAGGGATTGACAGTAAGATTGATGCTGCGTTCTAATTTTTGTACCTGGTTAGAGGTGAGCAACTCAGATTGTGGAGTCAAGGGTTGATTCCAGGGAATGAAAACATCTGGGTTAGTGCGATCGCGCACTGCCAAAATGTAACAACCTTGTTGATTACTGGATAATACAGAGCTAGCGTTGTGATGAGCTAGCTTTGTAGTCGGGCTTCCCGAATCCTGAGACTGGCGAAAAGGTTCTCCAATCTGGGTAGCAGATGGGTTAGGAAATCTAGGTGTTGTAGCAGTTCTCAAGGCAGTAAGTGGGTGAAGGTGAGGATCGCCTTGAGGAACCAGCCCCAATGATTTGTCTTCTAACTTGAATGAACTAGTGGTGTGCTGCTCTGTGATAGGAACTGTCGTCAGTTCTGGCGATTTGTGGACACTTTCTAGACGGCTTCCCGGAGGGTAGGTACTAACATGTGACTCATGTTCTTGAGTTTTACTTTTCACCTGGCACTCATCAACGTCATTTGCTACAACAGGGGGAACAGAGCGATCGCCCTTAGCGTCCTCTTCTAAGGGAAAAACTTCTGATAGTTGCAAGTCTCCATTTTGACAATCTTGCACACACTGGCTCCTCAGTACTTGGTAAACTCCCACCGTCAAACTTTGCTCTGGCACATAATGTTTAGCCCCAGTTTTTAAACTATCTACCAGCCGCATTTGGAGATTTTCAATCGGTACAACTTCCCAAACTAGGCGAGCAATCAAATTTTGTTCCCATAAAATCTTGTTATTTTTGGTATTAGCCTCTCTCAGAGGACAACCCAGTAACTCCAGTGCCGCATCATTAATTGTGACAATCCGACCTGCCATATCTGTAGAAATCACAGCATCCGACAGACTTTGCAAAATATCTTTTTGATACTGTTTTTCTAAGAGCACATTTTCAAACAGGCGGGCATTTTCCAAAGCAATTCCTGCTTGGATATTAAAGGCCCGCATAAACTCTTCATCAGAAGCGGTAAAACTGCCTTGTTGCTTATTAATTAATTGTGTGACGCCAATCAACTCATTTGCCGAATTAAATACTGGCAAACACAAAATATTACGAGTTACATACCCAGTCTTTTTATCTGTAGTCGGGTCAAAGCGGGGGTCTTTGTAAGCATCGGGAATGTTTAATGCTTCACCTGTAGAAGCCACATAACCAGCAATGCCACGGTTGGCAGAAATGCGGATTTCTACCAAATTTGTGCCATCCGCTGCTACTGCTACCTTCGTCCAGAGTTCACTCATCTCTTTACGATACAAAAATAGAGTGCTGCGGTCTGCTTGCATTAAAATCCGAGCCTGCTCCATAACTATCTGCAAAGTTGCTTCTAAATCCAGACTTTGCCCTAGTGTTTGAGTTGCCCGCAGTAGAGCCGTTGCTCCCCGCTGATTGCGAGCTGCTACATAAAAAGATTGGCAGCTTTCCAGAATAATCCCAATAGAAGAAGCGAAGTCTCGAAAACGCTCCTCATCATCCTGGTTAAAAGGAATATCTCCAGTTTTATTAGCCAGTTGTACTACTGCTACAGTCTGGTTTTTGCTACTCACAACTGGCATACATAAAATATTGTGAATTTTATAGCCCATCTGTTTTTCTAATTCTGGGCTGAATAAAGGGTGAGTAGAGGTTTCAGATATATTCAGATATTCACCTGTACTGGCAACATGACCTGGGATACCAACTGTAATAGGAGTACGAATTTCTAAGAATTTTTGAGTATTACCTTGGGGAACTTTTGACCATAGCTGACCTTTATCATAGTCAACTAAAAAAATGGCTGTGTGTTCTGCTTGGAGAATTTGACCAATTTTGAGTGTGATGGCTTCTAGTACTTTCTCCAACATAGTTTCTAGAGCTTCATTATTAATCAGTTCAATAGCTCTTAGAAATTGTTGGAATTCAGCAGTGATGAAGTCTAGTAAGCAAACAAATTCGTTAACGGATAAGTCTTTGACGCGACGCAAGAGAGCGTGAGTGCGATTAACTTGAGTAAGTTCAGTTAATGTAGCCAGGACGCTACCAGGGTTGGGGAGTGTCATGGGAATTTTAGATTTTAGATTTTGCGGAAAGTCGAGCCAGCGCTGCGGGAGGGTTTCCCGACAGCCAGGCGACCGGCGTTCCTTGCGGAGGCTTCGGACGCTCCTACGTCGCTCTAAGCGTAGCCATGCCGCAGGCTTTACGCTACGCTATCCGTTGACGTAGCCTGCCAAGAACGAAAAGTTCTGTAGGCGGAGAGAAGTCTGAGCGGAGGTTTCCTCCGCTCAGAACTTCTCCCTTCTCTGCGAGAGGCTCCGCCAACGCGTAGCGTCTCGTAGAGAAGGGGAGCCACTTGCTCCACTTGGGGTCTCCCCAAGTGGAGCAAGTGGCGTGAGACGCAATCATGCGAACGGAGTTTCCCAACCTAGGAAACTTTTCAAAACAGCGAAAAGTTCTGCGGGAGGGCAACCCTGGGCAGGAAACTTTTCAAGACAGGCATCAGAACTTTCCAAGACAGATTTTAGGTTTTTGCTTCTACATATTATTTAATTTTTAAATCACGTTGGCAGAATTTTGGGGCGGGGTTTCCCGCCCTATAAGTCAAAATTTTACTTAAACAGCTTTGTCTAACTGTTGCGAAAATATTACTTTTTGATAGTAGTTTTGTAGCTGGCGCGTGGCAGATCCCCAACCCCAACTCTCCGCTTCTTGACGAGCATTTTGACGAATGATGTCTCGCTGTTGTTTTTGTTGTAAGAGGCGAACGGTTGCAGCGATTGCCTCTTGAATATCTGCTGTTGGCTCAAAAAGATAGCCATTTACTCCGTCTGTTACAATATCGGGAATTCCTCCAGAACGAGCTGCAACTACTGGACACCCAGCTGCCATTGCTTCTAGTAGCACTAATCCTAATGTTTCTGTACGGGAAGGAAAGATAAAGGCATCAGCGCTAGCAAAGGCAGAGCCTAACTCTTGTCCGATGAGATATCCGACAAAATGAGTGTTTGTACCAGCGAAATGTTTTTGCAGTGCTTGACGGTGCGGCCCATCCCCTACCAATGCCAATCGGGCTTCGGGAATTGCCTCTAATATAGGTTTGATGCGCTCAATTTCTTTTTCAGCAGAAAGACGCCCAACGTAAAGTAGCAAGGGACTTTCGGGATGATTCTGCGACAAATGCGATCGCATTTCGACACTAGCCAAATCGGGGTGAAATAATTCTGTATCCACTCCCCTTTGCCACAAATCCACCCGTTCGATCCCGTGTGCCGTCAGTTCTTCCATCATCGCTGTGGAGGTACACAGATTTAATGCTGCTTGATTATGAGCGCCTTTGAGCAATTCCCACAAAAACCCTTCTAGCATCCCCAAGCCATAATGCTGGAGATACTGGGGTAAATGCGTATGATAAGACGCTACTAGGGGAATTTTGAGCATCTTGCTATAAAATATCCCAGATAAACCCAAAACTGCTGGATTCACTACATGAATGATATCTGGCTTAAACTCCTCTAAGGCGTAACCAATGGCTGGACGAGGAAGCGCCATTTTCAATTCTGGATACAATGGGAGGGGAAAGCCGGTAACGCCGTAAACTTTAGCTCCTTTGTGTTCAGTAATGCCTCCATCAGGGGCAATCACTAGCACTTGGTCTCTATTGCGCTGTAAATGGTCAACGGTGTGACGCAAGCGCGTTACAATACCGTCAACCTTGGGCAAAAAGGTTTCGGTGAATAGGGCAATTCTCATAAAAAACTATTCAGTCCAGGCAGATAATCCCAGCTTGTTTTGTATTTTGGTATCAAACACACAGTAAACTGTCTCGCGTGCTGTAATCAATTCTGCATAGTCAGACTTAATCTTTTGCCGCTGCTTTCGTACAAAATCTGAGATGTCCTCAATATTTACAATCCAATTTTTGGCGTAAGCACCTAGCATTTTACTACTAGCTGGATGATACGTTTAATAACTAATAATTAATTGGTCGTCATACTGTGCTAAGAGATGACGACCAGTTTGAGTCTAATGACTTACTTGAGTCAAACAGGTTTACCCTATTTTCTGTGCCAAGAGACTTTAGGTAAAATTTGCTTGTTATCAACTCGTTTCTGATACTTGATGGCAAAGTTCAATAAAGAATCAAGCAAAGAATCAGAAAGCAAGTGAGGCTGTAAACCTAAATCGAGCAATTTGGTGTTTTTAGCGTTGAAGTAATGTTCTTCTTTCTCGACTCTGGGGTTATCGAGGTGATTGATGTCTACATTCAATCCCAATGCGTTCCCAGCTTTTTTCACCATTAATGCCAAGTCACCGACGCTGAATTGTTCGGTAAATTGGTTAAATACGCGGAACTCTCCAGGTTGGGCTGGGTTAGCGATCGCTATTTCAACACATCGCACTGTATCTCGAATATCTAAAAATCCGCGGGTTTGTCCACCTTTACCGTAAACGGTTAGCGGGTGCCCAATAGCTGCTTGAATGCAGAAGCGGTTTAGTGCAGTGCCAAAAACTCCATCGTAATCAAGACGATTAATCAACAGTTCGTCCATCCCCGTTTCTTCGGTTAAGACGCCGTAAACTACACCTTGATTTAAATCAGTTGCTCGCAATCCCCAAATCCGGCAAGCAAAATGGATATTGTGACTATCATGAACTTTGCTTAAATGGTACATGGAACCGGGCTGCTTCGGATAAGGCAGAGTATCTTTGCGCCCGTTGTGTTCTATGCTGATATACCCTTCTTCTATATCGATGTTGGGTGTACCATATTCACCCATTGTTCCCAGTTTCACCAAATGACAGTCGGGGAAATCCTCTCGCATGGCGTACAGCAAATTGAGAGTGCCGACTACGTTATTTACCTGTGTCAGAACCGCATGTTCGCGGTCAATCATTGAGAATGGAGCCGAACGCTGCTCACCAAAATGCACTATGGCGTTTGGCTGAAATTTGTGCAAAGCTCTCTGGAGAAACTCATAATTGGTAATATCCCCGACAAAAAAGTCAATAGACTTACCAGTCAAATCTTGCCAGCGCTGGAGGCGTTGCTGAATTGGTGCGATCGGGGTAAGAGTTTCGACACCCAGTTCGTTATCCCAGTGCCGCCGCACCAAACTATCTAAAATCCCAACTTGATAACCTCGATTGGAAAGGTAAAGAGCGGTTGCCCAACCGCAATACCCATCGCCACCAATAACCAGGACTTTCATCTTAACCAGTTTTTACTCGCTGATAGCTAAATCTATCAGGTTTATGTCCCCTCTTTATCATCATTCTGAAAGAGATGTGGAAATTAAAAGAGGGGAAGCAAGGAAAGTAGTGGCAGCAGGGCTAGCTAAAATAACGAAATTCCGTTTCATAATATCTCTGTAAAAATCCAAAATGAAGAGATTGGAGAGATCAGGTAACAGGACACAACAGGAGCAGTGAAAGTGGAGGATTGGGCGACAAAGAAACGAGGAGAATAATTACTGACCCTTGCTCCTTGACCAATAAAAAATGAGTCAGGACTTTGGAATGCGATACTGCTGAGCAATGTAATAAAACAAACGGTAGTAATCTTGAAATTCTTGGCTCTTGCTTTGCCCTTGCCAGTGGTATTGGATTTGCCCTTGAGTTAGAGTCAGTGTCATTGAACTTATTTGTTGATTAACTTCTACTACCAGCACTCCAGATATTCCTTGAGTAGTCCGAAAGTTGGAATTTATTTTTCCCTCCCGGTCTGTAATAGTATTTGGTATCTGATGACTCGCCCAACTCCGAATTACTACAGAGTTATGATGCGGTGGAACAAAAGCAATACCATCATCATTTTCTGGGGCTGGTAGAGAAATCCAGTTACTAGGGTATGGAAACTCAAAACCATAACGGTAATTGTTATAAGTCTTCCATGTAATAGTTCCAGCGTTAAAACCAGTTGTAGTACACCCGCATAACATGATGAACAAGCTTAGAACTTTGCTAACGCCTGAGGCAAACGCATACCTTCTTCGTTTTAAACAACAGGTTTTAACCACACCAGTAGTCATTATTATATTTTTTTACCAAAGTTACTGATTTTGCAAAATTATCAGAAACACAAATCTCTATGGGCAGGTAAGAGGAACGCTACTACCGTTTGAATTAAATCTAGTAGAAACCGCGTAACCGTTTTAATAAATAACTTAGGTCAGTAACAATGTCACTACTGAAAACAATAGAACAGGACAAATCCGACTGTAAATAAATGTAACAAAATAGCCGTCAAAACGCTTTGCCATCTTGACAATAGTAGGAGGAGCCGATAACGTGATATACATACCCGGGTAAGACCGTTAATGAGTTATATGCAAGCTAAGCAAAAGGTTACTTTGTATCTATCGCCAGAATTACACAAAAGGCTGAAGATTCGTTCAGCAGTCGATTCTGAATCAATGTCAGAACTTGCCGAACGGGCCCTTGGTTTTTACTTGTCCAATTCAGAAATAGTTGAAGAGGTAGAAGCTTCTTCTTACGGGCGAACCCATAAATT
This sequence comes from Komarekiella atlantica HA4396-MV6, assembly GCA_019359395.1. Taxonomy (GTDB): domain Bacteria; phylum Cyanobacteriota; class Cyanobacteriia; order Cyanobacteriales; family Nostocaceae; genus Komarekiella; species Komarekiella atlantica. The sequence continues at coordinate 130,141 of JAHHHK010000018.1, read as the reverse complement.
ATATTCCTGTCCAAATTGTGAAAGTTCACTAGTATTACGTGATGGGGAACTGGTTGCATTGGGTAATCAACCAGGAATTATTGGTCAAGAGCATCTTCCCGTTGATGAGATGGCTCAAGAAGAAACCCATCCTAAGGGTGAGGAAGAGTTAGTTCCTTGCTAGATAGGAATTATGAATGAAGAATTCATAGTCCGGTTGTCTTTACTAAAAGCAATGTCTGTACTGTCTCTATAAGGTCTCAAGTAGGTCGATTGTATGAAAGAAGAGCTCAATATACTAATTCAAGCTCAATACCCTCTAATCTACCTTGTGACCTCCGAGGAAGAGCGGGCTGAGCAGGCAATTTCCACAATCGCCCAAGTTTTAAAGCCCCAACGCCGAGTATATGTTTGGACAGTAACGCACGGCATTGTGGAGTATGGTCAACCACGTAATGTCACTCAGCACAATACCGTTTCTCCAGAAGCGGCGATTGAGTGGATAATCCGGCAAAGAGAACCTGGTATATTTATTCTTAAAGATTTACATCCATTTATTGATGCGCCTGCGACAACTCGATCATTGCGAGATGCGATCGCCAGCTTCAAAGGTATGCAGAAGAACATCATCTTGATGTCGCCAATGCAGCAAGTTCCTATTGAACTAGAAAAAGAAGTTGTCGTTCTGGACTTTCGACTCCCAGATATGGCCGAGTTGAATAAAGTATTGACTTACCATATAGAGCAAAATCGTGGGCGACGCCTGACAACAGAGGCCAGAGAAAAACTTTTAAGGGCAGCTTTGGGTTTAACTAAAGATGAAGCTGAGAAAGTATACCGTAAGGCGCAGGTAACAACAGGGCGTTTGACGGAAGATGAAGTAGATATAGTTCTATCCGAGAAAAAGCAGCTGATCAGACGCAATGGTATACTAGAGTACATCGAAGAAGATGAAACCATTGATGCTGTAGGTGGTTTAGAAGAACTAAAGAAATGGCTTAAGCAACGCTCTAACGCCTTTACAGAGAGAGCTAGAGAGTATGGTTTACCTCAACCGAAGGGAATGTTAATTCTGGGTGTTCCCGGTTGTGGTAAGTCGCTGATTGCTAAGACTACTTCTCGACTGTGGGGTTTACCAATTTTACGCCTGGATATGGGAAGAGTCTACGACGGCTCAATGGTGGGTCGAAGCGAGGCAAATCTACGCAATGCTCTAAAAACAGCAGAATCAATTTCCCCAACCATTCTGTTTATCGACGAGTTAGATAAATCCTTTGCTGGTAGTGCTGGTTCTGGTGATTCTGATGGTGGTACTTCCAGTCGGATTTTTGGTTCTTTCCTCACATGGATGCAAGAAAAGAAATCTCCAGTGTTTGTCATGGCAACTGCCAATAGAGTTGAACGCTTACCTGGAGAATTTTTGAGGAAAGGTCGTTTTGATGAAATCTTCTTTGTAGATCTGCCAACTCCCGAAGAACGTCAGGATATTTACAACATCCACCTGACCAAACGTCGTGAGGACATCACTCGATTCGACCTTGAGCAACTAGCCAAGATGTCCGACGGCTTTTCTGGGGCAGAAATTGAGCAAGCGATCGTTGCGGCAATGTATGAAGCTTTTGCCCAAGATCGGGAGTTTACCCAGTTAGATATTATTGCTGCACTAAAGGCTACTTTGCCGCTGTCTCGCACGATGCAAGAACAGGTAACGGCCCTAAGAGACTGGGCCAGACAGCGAGCACGACCCGCAGCATCCTCCGTTGCTGAATATCAGCGAATGGAGTTTTAAAAGCTTTCCCTTGCTAACCCAGGGGGAAAGGCTAGCTGAAAATGCTAGCAGTTACGAAAAAAAGCCGCCTCAAGTTAAGTGCGGCTTCGCCCAAAACAAATCGTTGTCGTTTTTCTCAATCTTCTCACTGGAGGAAACCCAAATGTCTCACTTTAGCACTCTGCGTACCAAGATCACCGATGCCGAAATCCTCAAAGCTTCCTTGCGCGACCTCGGTATCAGCGTAAAGACTGAAGCTGATGTCCGTGGCTACAACGGTCAGCGCGTACGTTCTGACATCGTTGCCGTGTTGGAAGGCGAATATGACCTAGGTTGGTCTCGCAATAGCGATGGTTCCTTTGACCTAATCGCTGACCTGTGGGGCGTTGCTAAAAAGCACAACCAAACTGAGTTGATCAACTCGATCAACCAAAAGTATGCCGTTAACAAAACCTTGGCAGAAGTAAAACAGCGCGGTCTGCAAAACGCCAATGTGAAATTGGTATTGCAATAACTATTTCTCTGCGCGTTCCCAAAGCTGCACGGGTTAACCCAGTTAATAACGGTTAGCCCGCTTTTTTATCAGGACTGAGATTTATTTCTCAGTCCTATTTTAATGCTTTATGATTCATTTGGGCCAAAACGGAGAATTACTCCCTTCCTACCTTGAAGGTAAATTGATCTTAGTACGGGTGTGTAATTCAGAGGTGGCTTGTAGTAACTTATAGACTGCTTCTCTAACCTCATTAGAACCTCTCTCAAATTAGAGATTTTAGCTAATACATCCTCTGCTAAAACACGGTAATATATGACAGCATTTTCAATTTTGTCAAACTGTACTTGGCGATGATGGTTTAGATGGCGCTTTTTCAAGTTATGTGCAAGACCAATATACATAACTGGACAATCATGATTACCCACATAGTAAATTCCTGGTGCTGATGGCAGTTTTCTGCGCTGAATGTAGGATAAAACTAGCATATCTTTATAGTTTAGATTTAACTTCATAATTTTTTATTTCCGCCTAGTGATACAAAGGTTGCTCACTAAGTTAGTTTGCCCACACAGTAGGGTTAAAACCTTAAAAATTTTAAATTTATTTTTCACCAAATCTGACTTAAATCCAAAACAAAGCCAGGTAGTAACGGTTCACCGCTCAATGTCTTAGGGTTATCTAATATCTCAACCGCAGTATTAGGACGATAAATAAATACTTGGCGTTGTTTTCTATCAATTAACCAACCGAGTTGCGCCCCATCATCCATATACATACTCTTGCATCTTGTCTTGCAAAACTTGCAAGCTATGTCTACGACGGGCTACGCCTACGCTCTCAGAACGCAATTCAATCACAAACTCAGGACAAATCGGTGCAAATTTTTTTTGCAGTTCCGCTGGTATGGCTTCCCAGCGATCGCGTTTTATCCACGCTGCATCGGGCGATCACACTGCACTGTTAGGTAAAGTAAACCCACCACTGGAGCCAAACCCTACACCTGTACCATCTTGCTGTGTCCACGCCCACAACTGCCCAATTAAGTTAAAGTTGCGCTCATCAGTTTCGGAACCAGTAGGGGGCATAATGACTAATTCTCCACCAGCATTACGTTCGATACGAAAGTCGGGATTTAGCTGGCAAAAATCATAGAACTGGTCGTCAGTTAGTGCGATGTCTTCGACAAGCCGCTTTGCGTCTACGCAGTTTGCATTTGCAAGACCACTAGTACAATTTCTGTAGCTACAGGTAAGTTTGTAGTCATAGTTGCTGTTTGAGTACTTCGCCTATCTTCACGATATATCTTTGTAAAAATTTTAGGGGTGATTTCTTAACCACCCCTTTATTCCCCTCATATTAAAATTTAATTCCAGCACCCTTTACGGGAAGTATATTTACTCAGAAATATTAACTAAACTTTCAACCTGAGCAGTAGCCAAGGTTGGCGCTGTAAAAATACGCGAGTAAAGACTTGATGGTTGCTGGTGGGCAACAACTGGTAGAACTTGGCGAGCATGAGTGGCTAATTCCACTGCCTTCACATCATAAGTCTGCATTGCCAACTTGGGATAAAACCCGATACCGATAATTGGCAGCAGCAGACAAGCGGTAATAAATATTTCGCGGGGTTTGACATCAGATATTACAGCATCCAAGTGCAATTCTTGACTTTGGTTGCCGTAGAACACTTGACGCAGCATCGACAGTAAATAAATCGGTGTTAGAATTACGCCAACCGCCGACAGTAGAACGACTACAACTTTGAAGCTAGAACTGTAAACATCACTGGTGGCGATACCGAGAAATACCATCAACTCACCAACAAAGCCACTCATTCCTGGTAAGGCAAGAGAAGCCATTGAACCAACGGTAAATAGAGCAAAGGTTTTGGGCATTATCTTCGCCATGCCGCCCATTTTATCCATCATCAAGGTGTGGGTGCGTTCGTAAGTCACCCCAGATAGGAAGAACAAGCTAGCAGCAATCAAACCGTGGGAGACCATTTGTAGCACTGCACCGCTGATGCCCAGTTCTGTATAAGAAGCAATCCCAATCAGCACAAACCCCATGTGGGCAATTGAAGAGTAAGCCAAGCGTCGCTTGAGATTGGTTTGGGCAAATGCACAGCAAGCACCGTAGACAATATTCACTACACCCAAAATTGCTAACACTGGGGCAAAGTAAACATGAGCATTAGGCAGCATCTCAACGTTGATGCGGATGAGAGCATAACCACCCATTTTTAACAACACACCAGCCAAAATCATTGAACCTGGTGCTGATGCTTCACCATGAGCATCAGGTAGCCAAGTGTGCAAGGGAAAAATCGGCAGCTTCACGCCGAAGGCAATCAAGAAACCTGCATAAACTAACAATTCAAATGCTTTGGGATATTGTTTCATTCCCAGAGTTGCCATGTCGAAGGTGACGGTATCTCCAGAGAATGCCATTGCAAAACCCGCTACCAAGATAAATATTGATGCAGCGGCGGTGTAGAGAATGAACTTGGTAGCTGCATAACGGCGGTTTTGTCCTCCCCAGATGGAAATCAGCAGGTAAACCGGCACTAACTCGATTTCCCACATTAGAAAGAACAACAGCATATCCTGGGCGAGAAATACGCCAAGCTGGGCGCTGTACATCACCAGCATTAGACCATAAAATAATCGCGGCTTGGTGGTAACTTTCCAAGCCGCGAAGATTGCGAGTGTGTTAATTAAGCCTGTCAGTAGTAGTATGGGCATCGACAGACCATCAACCCCCACCGCCCAATGCAAACCCAACTGCGGAACCCAAGGATAGTTTTCTACAAGTTGGAATGTTGAACTCTGGAAGTCGTATTTATACCAAAAAGTATAAATCATCAATGCAAAGTCGGCGATCGCTACTCCCAAACCGTACCATCGCACGGTTCTGCCCTCTTTATCTGGGATTAAGGGGATAGCTAAGGCAGCCACTAAGGGCAAAAGAATTATGGCTGTTAGCCAGGGAAGTTCAATATCATTCATCACTGCTGACAATCGTTTTAGAATCTCAATTTTGATTACATTATATTAAGGAGTTTTTAGTTTTGTAAACGATATTTCTCCCTAGAAGATTAAAATCTGAATGCAAATAGTAATAAATACTTATTATTTCTTGTCAATCAATTCTAAATGTAAACTTTTGCTAAGTCAATAAAAAACGGCGGCTAATGCCACCGTCTTAAGTTGTGTTCTACTGTGAAAGTGCAGATAGTTGCAAAGTAAAGCTTTATGCTACATTTTTAAACGATACGATTGACAATTGTCCAGACTTCCCCATCAGAGCGGACATGAGGAACTGATATCGTTTTAAACCCGGTAATGAAAGGCTTATAATATACCTGCCAATACATTGGACTCAAATAATCGGCGCAAGCTTTCAGAAGCCGGATTTCTGTGGATAGTTCTCCTGCGAGTTGGTTAATGCGTTGGGCATGAACCTGAGCTACTCTTTTGGCTTCGTCTAGCTGCTGTTGTTGAGTAAGTTGTTTTGATTCGATTTGGCAACATGCTAATTCAGCTTGTTTATGATGTAGCTGCACTTCCAATGCAGCGATCGCATCGTCTATGCCTTTTAGTTCAGCAGATAATTGAGGATTTTCTCTAGCGTGGCGACGGTACGCCTCGACTGTAGCCAGGGGTGAATCATTTTTGCCAGATATCGCATTATTAATATTGAGAGCAGCACGTTCTTGTTGAAGAACTTGAATTTGAGAGTTAAGTGCTGCTATTTCTGCCTGAATTTGCTGCATAATTCCTGTTTATCCTTCGTGAAAGCTGCTTGCGCCTTGGGTATCTAGAGAAAGCGATCGCACAACAGCTGTAATTCCTGCTTCTTGCCAAGCGGTTAACATCGCCATTTCTACAGCCTGTGACTGTGTTGTATCTGCCAAAGCTAACAGTGTCGGCCCCGCACCACTAATTACCATGCCATAAGCACCAGCTGTTACTGCTGCTGTATTGACAGCATCGTAACCAGGAATCAAAGCTTTGCGATAAGGCTGATGTAACTTATCTTGCAAAGCCGTCCTTAACCATTCTCTCTTACCAGTTTCCAAACCGCGCAACAACAACCCCAGATGTGCCGTATTAAAAATCGCATCCGCACGACTCACTTCAGTTGGGAGAACGCGCCGCGCTTTGGAAGTAGAAAGTTCAAAATCAGGAATAGCTACCACAGGCACAATATCCTCATACCAGGGAACCTCGCAAATTTCCCAACCTGCGTCACTGCTAGCAGCGAGGCGACATCCTCCTAACAAAGCTGGAACTACATTATCAGGATGTCCTTCCATTGCGATCGCTAATTCCATTACCTGCAACTGCCTCAGAGGCGCACCCGCAAGTTGATTAGCACCAAGCAATCCACCAACAATTGCTGTAGCCGAACTACCTAAACCTCGCGCCAACGGTACACCCAGGCGAATCTCCATTTTCACTGATGGCGGCGTCTGCTCTATATATTGATATAACTTCAAAAATGCTTGGTAGAGAAGATTGCTCTCATCGGTTTGTACTCGTTCAGCTTCTACACCTGTGACATGAATAGTTAGCCCACCTTTTTCTAAGCAAGTGAACTTAAACTCGTTGTACAGCGTTAAAGCCGCACCGATGCAGTCAAAACCAGGCCCCAAATTAGCAGTTGTGGCAGGAACGGTAACAGTTACACCAGAAACAACAGACATCTGCAAATACTCACTAATCAATCAACAAGCATCCCATGTATTGGTAGCACTTTAGGGCGAGTTTTTGATCGTTGTTGAAGATACTTAGATGATTAATTGTAATAATTAGTTATCTTCGTAACTTGTATGTAATTAAATAGAACACAGTATCAACTAAAATTAATTATAAATTTTTGACTGTCAAATTCACTATTTTAGCAACTGTTCTTCGTAACTCTAATCAGAAAACGTAAGGCTTCATTTACTGCTTGAGCATTGGTAAACATTTCTGCGACATCTGCTTCTAAATGAACTGTCAAACCTTCAAAGTTTTTGCCGTTATGTTCAAATTTTCCTATACAGTGATTTTCCAAAACTTGATCTGGCTGAGGTTTAGTTTCAAGTATAAGATTTTGGGAAGATGAATCATTCAGTTTCTTAGTAAGGGATTCCCAACTAGTCGCTTTCAGCTTAAAGTGATTCTTTGCTTCACGTAATGTTTTAAACTGTTGCTTTAGAATCTCAACCGTATAAATCTTTTGATACGTCTGGGTTTGTTTGTTAAGGTCTTCCTCAACCATATCAACTACTTCATTAATAAGTCGGTCATGATTTTCGGAAATTTGAGCTGCGGCCCCCAAAATACGGGAGGTGGCTTTGGTCTGCACCTCATTATCTTGTTTAAGTCTATCGGCAATATTACGAATTTGCTCGCCTAACTTAGCTTTACTTTGATTTCCTATGGTTGATACTGATTCTTTGCTCATAAAGATGCTTGTTTATTCCGAAAGTATCTCTTTAATAGCAAGCCAGATGCGTTTAAACTTTTGAACTAGACCTATAGGATTACCTGTTGTTTCCTCTTCCACCGAATCGACCAAGGATTGAATTCGATCCATGCGTTCTGCTACAATGTAGAGATTATTTATAGCTTCATCCTTGCTTGACAGGGATTCGCGCAGCAGAATAACCATCTCAGCAATTTCCCGTTTTAACCTTTCGTTCTCGGCTTTACGACGAGTTTCCCATCCCTTAATACCAGCCTTGGAACGCCGCTCAAATTTCAGTTGTGTTTGTGCCTCATTATATAGAGTTAAATAGTTGTCTCGCTCAGATTTCATTTCTTCATATTGAGCAAGTAATTCAGCCGCTCTAGCTTTTTCTTCATTATAACGATGTAGAGCTTGCTGATAATTTTTTTGCTCATCAATATATCTTTGGTAGTTTTGGGCTGCACTTTCTTTTAACTCATTAACCTCAACTTGGTAAGTTTGGATATCTTGCTGAACTTGAGTCAGTTGAGATACAGCTTCTTCATTTTCTTTCGAGCGCTGTTGCCATTCATCACGCTGGGCAATTAACTCAGTTGCTTTGGCTTTTGCTTCATTGTAACGATTTAGAGCCTGCTGATAATTTTCTTGTTCCTCAAGATAGATTAAATAATTGTGTGCTATGCGTTCTTTTAACTCATTAATTTCAACTTGATAAGTGTAGATGTTTTGCTGAACTTGAGTTAGTTTAGATGCAGCTTCCTGATTTTCTTTTGCGCGTTGTTGCCATTCATCACGTTGGACAATTAATTCAATTGCTCTAGTTTTTTCTTCGTTGTAGAGGCTTAAAGCCTGCTGATAGTTTTTTTGTTCATTCAGATATATCTGGTAATTATGTCCTGCACGTTCTTTTAATTCATGAACCTCAATTTGGTAAGTTTGGATATCTTGCTGAACTTGAGTCAGTTTAAATGCGGCTTCTTGATTTTCTTTTGCACATTGTTCCCATTGAACCGCGTTGGCACGAGCATTCATCAATAACTGTTTAAGTTCATGATAAGAAAGTGGTTCTTTCGCAGGTGGATTAGTATTTTTGACATAAGGATTTTTGCGACGATCTTTGTCTGCATCTCGCATAGCCATAATAAATGTGATAAATATTACTTTAATTTCTATGTTAATACAATCTTTTTTAATTGAAAATCGGCGTTGCTGAATCAGGGTATAAATTTACCTAACGTAGAGGAAGACACTTGTGTGGGCTGCCGACTTGTAGACGCGATAGCGGCTTTCCGCAGAGTACAAAGTGTCCCTCAGAAGCGCAGAGACTAAAAGTCTTAATACACTCTATTTCTGAATTTCATACTTTTATTCAGCAAAGCCTGAAAATCTACTCTGTAAAACTTTTTTAGGGACACTTTCGACTTTAATAATTATCTCCAGGTTGGTAGGTCTGTCAGTTTTATTCGCAATCAACAAGACTTACTGGTTAGCTGGAGCAACGAAGATTGCATCATTAGTCTCTGAGATTTTCGGAACCAAGAATCCATTGGCATAAATCCGAGGATTTGTTTGCGAGACTATGGCATAAGACTGGCGAACATGAGCATTGACTGCAACAGTTTTTACGTCGTACATCTGCATAGCCATTTTGGGATAGAAACCAATGCCGATAATTACGACTATAAAACAAGCAGCAATAAATACCTCACGCGGTCTAGCATCGTCGTAAACTGAATCCATTGGTACAAGGCAGTCTGTACCAAAACAAACTGTTCCCTCATCTTCTTGATTTTCTAAGCTAGCATTATTAATGTCGCATACGGGTGCTGCACCCTTACCATAAAACACCTGTCGCAGCATTGAAAGTAGATAGATAGGTGTGAGGATAACTCCAACGGCGGCGAGAAAAACTGTTACAGTGCAGAAAGTCGAACTGTAGACGTCACTGGTTGTTACACCAAGAAATACCGCAAGTTCGCCAGCAAAGCCGCTCATACCGGGAAGCGCCAATGATGCCATCGCTCCGATTGTAAATAGGGCGAAGACTTTGGGCATGGCTTGACCAATACCGCCCATATCTTTCATTACCATCGTGTGGGTGCGATCATAAGTAACACCTGCTAAGAAGAACAACACCGATGCAATCAAACCATGAGAGATCATCTGCAACATCGCGCCGTTGATTCCTAAATCAGTGAAGGACGCAATCCCAAGCAGTACAAACCCCATGTGAGATATTGACGAATAAGCCAAACGCCGCTTCATATTGGTCTGAGCAAAAGAATTCAATGCGCCATAAATAATATTGACAACACCCAGAATGGCTATAACTGGCGCAAAGTAAATGTGTGCATCGGGTAGCAATTCAAGATTCAGGCGAATTAGTCCATATCCACCCATCTTCAACAACACACCAGCCAGAATCATTGATACAGGAGAGGATGCTTCACCGTGGGCATCAGGCAACCAGGTATGCATGGGGAAAACAGCAAGCTTGACGCCAAATGCAATCAACAATCCCGCATAAAGCAGCAGTTGTAGACCAAGCGGATATTCCTTCATGCCGAGTGCGGTTATATCAAATGTCATGTTACCGCCGCCATATAGCCCCATTGCTAAGGCTGCCACCAAAATAAATATAGAAGCCGCTGCGGTATACAACAAGAATTTTGTAGCTGCATAGCGACGCCTTTGCCCACCCCAAATGCAGACTAGTAAGTATACGGGAATCAGCTCTACTTCCCACATAATGAAAAATAGCAGCAAGTCTTTGGCAACGAACACCCCCACCTGTGCGGAATACAACACAAGCATTAGGAAATAGAAAAGGCGGGATCGATGATCAACTTGCCAGGCAGAAAACATCGAGAGCGTGGTGACAAATCCTGCTAAAAGCACAAGCGGAACTGAAAGTCCATCTACCGATACTGCCCAGTTCAGACCTAACTGAGGTACCCAGGCATAAGTTTCCACGAGTTGAAAACTAGCACTGCTGGCATCGTAATGCTTCCAAAAGGCGTAACACATCAAGGCAAAGTCTGCGATACCTACACCTAGTGCATACCACCGCACGCGCTTGCCGTCTTTATCAGGTAGCACGGGAATCAGAAAGGAAGCCACAAGTGGTAGCAAGACAATCGCGGTAAGCCAGGGAAATCGATCCGCTATCATGTCAATAAGAAATAATACTTATTTGTGAATGATGTCATTCTACTAAACTTTGTAACAATTTCTTCATAAATGTTTTCACTAGGTATGTATAGAGAAAACCCTGGTTCTTAACATAGATAAGTGTTTCCCTAGAGTACGTACTACCAGACAAAAATGCGATCGCAAGCTAGTTGATACCTGATTTTAGTCAGCGTCATCCTACACTTGTCTTCACAAAAAAACATTACACTTTCACTTTGCCACTAGCGGACGGCAACAGCTTGTAATTGTTGTACATGAGCTTTAAAAACAAACCACGTTTGTCTACCGTCACCCTGCTGATTGCAAGGAAGTGGCTTTTCAAATGTGACTTCCCAGTAATCCCTGAGACGTTCACCATTACGAGTGGGACTGACAACCTGACTATTGTTACTACTTAGAATAGACGAGACAAAAAATTTATCACCTGATCTAACAGCGCACTTTTGATCCGCTTGTGTTATGTTACGTGCCTGTAGATACCAGCTTTCTTCCCGCTTGAAAGTAGTACCTCCAGGAGCCGTAACCCTTAAAATGCGTATTACAGGAGTATTTTGAGAAGACACGGTGTCGGGAATTATCACACCCAGCAAGCCACACACCGCACTCAAACACAAAAGTAATTTCTTTGGATACAACTTAGTATTATTAATACCCATATTGAATTTCTATAGTATTAAGTATAGCTTTCAACTCTAATTCCACTATTGTCACATGAAGTTCATACCTAAGTAAATCAGATACGTTAAATTGTCACTAAGTTTACGCTTGGCAAATTTTGCTAACTGAGCATCCCTTATCGCTCTGAGTATTAGCGGTGAGAACATCACCGGATGGCTTGCTCTTAGACATCGCCTTCAGAATGCACCGCAACCACGTTAAGCTGGATTAAACTAGCAATTTATTGCACTGTTTATATTAAATTGGCTAAATTAGCTAATCCTGTTAATTTTTAATCGCTGCTTGAGAACACGGAATGTTAGACCGAATTTTTGATTACCTGAACTTTCATTTCAGCGTTGAAGCCTCTATAGTCCTGCTGATTCTGATTTTTTTAGAGGCAGTGCTATCCGCTGACAATGCGATCGCCCTCGCTGCAATCGCCCAAGGACTAGAGGACAAAAAACTTGAGCGTCAGGCACTCAACTTTGGTTTGGTCGTTGCCTATGTACTGCGAATCTCTCTGATTTTAACTGCAACTTGGGTGCAAAAATTCTGGCAATTTGAATTTTTGGGTGCTGCATACTTGTTGTGGCTGGTATTCCAACACTTTACTTCTCAAGAAACAGAAGACGATCATCATCACGGCCCCCGCTTCAACTCACTATGGCAAGCGATCCCCGTGATTGCATTTACAGATTTAGCGTTTTCTTTGGATAGCGTGACAACTGCGATCGCTGTTTCTCAAGAAAGGTGGCTGGTATTGACGGGTGCAACAATCGGTATTATTACACTGCGATTTATGGCGGGATTGTTTATCCGTTGGCTAGATGAATTTGAAAACTTAGAAGACGCAGGTTATGTAACTGTGGCGTTGGTGGGCTTGCGACTGTTGTTGAAAGTAGTTAATGATGCTTTAGTACCACCAGAATGGTTCATGATTACCGCGATCAGCCTCATCTTAGCCTGGGGATTTACAAAGCGTACTGTCGTCGAATTACCCCAAGAAGAACCTGAAAAAACTGAAGTGTCGAAGTGAGAAGAGATTAGGGAAGTGGAGGAGTAAGTACATAAATTATTCTTGTTTCCCCCTTCTCCACCTCCTATTTACTACTCGTGCAACCAAGGGGTCAAGTGTGGTTGCCAGCTGACCAATTCTTCATCCTTAAACCACAGGGCAATTTCTCGTTGTGCGGTTTCTTGAGCATCAGAACCGTGAATTAAGTTGCGACCAATATTCAGGCCAAAATCGCCCCGAATTGTTCCTGGTTCTGCTGTCAGAGGATTCGTCGCACCAATAATCTTTCGAGCAGAAGCAACGACGCCATCTCCTTCCCAAACCATCGCTACCACTGGGCTAGAAGTGATAAATTCGACTAAACCACCAAAAAAAGGTCTTTCGCGGTGAACATCGTAGTGCTGTTCAGCTAATTCCCGGCTGACTTTCAGGAACTTCAAACCAACGAGGGTAAAACCTTTAGTTTCAAAGCGACGGATAATTTCACCCACTAATCCACGCTGTACGCCATCAGGCTTAATTGCTAAGAATGTGCGTTCCAAAGCTAACTCCCAAAACTTAATAAAATTTTTATTTGGTCAATTGTCCTTTGTGCTCTGTCACTTGCCTTGAGCGGCTTGCCTTGAGCGGAGCCGAAAGGAGCCGAAGTAAAGGAGCCGTAAAGCCTGCGGCATAGATACGCTTATGGCGCAGCCTTAAAGTAGAGAAGCATTTGTTCTTTGTCCAAGGGTTTTAAACTCCTGACCAATGACAAATGACCAATGACCAATGACTAATGACACATGACTCTTGACCAATCAGAGTTTATCTCAGAAATTATCTTTGGGTGCATATCCGTTCGCAAATGAATGCGCTAAATTGTTAATTCGTGGGTGAAACACAGAGGTCAGGAAGAAATGGGTGTTGAGTCAACTGCTACATCTGACGAGGTGGTAAAAGTACCGTCCAATGGACACAAATCTGAAGTGAAAAATCACAAACAAAAAAAGCTGTTACCACCTAGTAGTACCACAGGAGATGTGCCTCGCTCCTGGAAAATAGAGGATAGCGAAGCCCTGTACCGCATTGAAGGTTGGGGACAGCCTTATTTTTCGATTAACGCTGCTGGTCATGTCACTGTTTCCCCCAAAGGCGATCGCGGGGGTTCTCTAGACTTGTTTGAATTAGTCAATTCTTTGAAGCAGCGTAGTTTGGGACTTCCCATCTTGATTCGATTTTCCGATATTTTGGAAAACAGAATTGAGCGGTTGAACGCTTGTTTTGCGAAAGCGATCGCTCGCTATAACTACCCTGGCGTCTATCGTGGCGTGTTTCCCGTCAAGTGTAACCAAGAGCGGCACTTGATTGAAGATTTAGTGAAATTTGGCAAGCCACATCAATTTGGTCTAGAAGCTGGTTCTAAGCCAGAATTAATGATTGCTCTGGCTACCTTGGATACACCAGGAGCATTGCTAGTTTGCAATGGCTACAAAGACCAGGAATACATCGAAACGGCAATGTTAGCCCAAAGACTAGGGCAAACCCCAATTATCGTTTTAGAACAGATTGAAGAGGTCGATCTAGTAATTGCCGCTAACCGTCAGTTAGGTATTAAGCCGATTTTGGGAGTTCGTGCTAAACTCAGTACTCAAGGCATGGGACGTTGGGGAACCTCCAGCGGCGATCGCGCTAAATTTGGTTTGACAATGCCTGAGGTGATGGAGGCAGTTGACAAGTTACGCGAAGCTGACTTACTTGATTCTTTGCAGTTAATGCACTTCCACATTGGCTCACAAATCTCTGCCATTAATGTGATTAAAGATGCCATCCAAGAAGCTAGTCGCATCTACGTAGAGTTGGCGATGCTGGGGGCAGATATGAAATACCTTGATGTCGGTGGTGGCTTGGGTGTAGATTACGACGGTTCCCAAACCAATTTTTACACCTCGAAAAATTACAATATGCAGAACTATGCCAACGATATCGTGGCAGAGTTAAAAGATACCTGTGCTGAACGGCAGATAAACGTACCAACATTGATTAGCGAAAGTGGACGAGCGATCGCTTCCCATCAATCGGTATTGATTTTTGACGTTCTCAGTACGAGTGATGTCCCCCTGAATGCACCAGAACCACCGCAAGAGGGAGAATCCCCAGTCATTAATTACCTCTGGGAAACCTACCAATCAATCAATATCGAGAATTACCAGGAGTTCTACCACGACGCCACTCAATTCAAAGAAGAAGCTATCAGCCGCTTCAATTTAGGAATTTTACGCCTCAAAGAACGAGCCAAAGCCGAGCGACTCTACTGGGCTTGTTGTCAAAAAATTCTTGACATTATCAGACAGCAAGAATACGTACCCGATGAATTGGAAGACCTAGAAAAAATCATGGCTTCCATCTACTACGTCAATATGTCTGTGTTTCAATCAGCACCGGATTGCTGGGCGATCGACCAGTTATTCCCAATCCTGCCGATCCACCGCCTCGATGAAGAACCAACGCGGCGGGGCATTTTAGCAGACCTGACCTGCGATAGTGATGGTAAGATAGATCGCTTTATTGACCTGCGTGATGTCAAATCGGTTTTAGAACTGCACCCCTACAAGCCAGGAGAACCCTATTATCTGGGGATGTTCTTGAACGGAGCTTACCAAGAAATTATGGGCAATTTGCATAACCTTTTTGGCGACACCAACGCAGTTCATATCCAGTTGACCCCCAAGGGCTACCAGATTGAACATGTTGTCAAAGGTGACACCATGAGCGAAGTCGTGAGCTACGTGCAGTATGACTCCGAAGATATGGTAGAAAATATTCGCCAGCGTTGCGAGAAAGCTTTGGAAGAAAAGCGCATTACTCTAGCAGAATCTCAGCGATTACTGCAAACCTACGAGCAGAGTCTACGACGATATACGTATCTAAATAGTTAAAACTAGGGACTAGGAATTAGGAAAATGTCTTAATCTCTAGTCCCCAGTCCCCAGTCCCTAATTTGTATTTGTCCCCAACAATTCAGCGATCGCTTGTCGCTCAACTGGTGTCTGTGATGGTGGTGTTTGACGAGCATCGGTAATCAGCCAGTCTAAAGCAGCAGCTTGAACATCGATCGCAGCGCCAGTTTTATCTACGCAATAACGCCCAAATACCAACTTATCAACCAAGCGGACTCCTGGCCCCAGGCGTGACCATTCAAAAATTACGCTGTTTTCTACTGTTGCACCACTGCATATCCAGCAATTGGGGCCAATCATGGCTGGGCCCACGATTTTAGCTCCGTCTTCTATTCTGGTCATGCCACCAATGTAGACTGGGCCTGTAATATCCACTTTGTCCCAATTTACGGCAACATTTAAACCAGTGTAAATTCCAGGAGCGACCTCATGACCTGGGATTTGCACGTTTTTGATTTCGCGCAGTAGCACACCACGAATCGCTCGCCAGTAGTCTGGTACTTTACCAATATCTACCCATTCAAAGTCCATCGGTATGGCATAAAATGGGGCTTTGATTTCCACTAGTTTGGGAAATAATTGGCTACCGATGTCGTACTCTATTCCAGAAGGAATGTAATTAAACACCTCTGGCTCAAAGATATAAATACCCGTGTTGATGTTAGTGCTTAGAGCTTCTTCGGTTGAAGGTTTTTCTTGGAAAGCTTTGACACGATTATCTTCATCGGTGACGACCACACCGTAACTAGACACTTCTTCTTGTGGGACAGATTTTGTAATGATAGTGGCGATTGAGCCTTTGGATTTATGCCACTTTACAGCCGCTGTTAAATCTAGGTCAATCAAAGCATCGCCGCACAACACCACAAAGGTATCATCAAAAAATGGTGAGAAATCTTGAATGCGGCGCATTCCTCCAGCAGAACCGACTGCTTCACCCACCAGTTTACCGTCGTCATCAATTTTCCCTTCAAAAGAATAGGCAATCTGTACACCAAACCGCTGCCCATCACGAAAATAGTTTTCTATTTCCTCAGCCAAGTGACTAACATTGACCATAATCTGGTCAAAACCGTGTTGGCGTAACAGTTCTAGTAAAAATTCCATCACTGGCTTTTGCAGGATAGGAATCATCGGTTTGGGAGTTGTATAGGTAATCGGACGAACGCGAGTACCCTTGCCCGCCGCGAGAATCATCGCTTTCATAAAAGTTTATTCCTCAACCACAAGCCAGTTTACTTTCATCGAGTGATACTTAATCATCAGTTTTTATTTCTGCTCTAAGTTATCCCAAAACACAGGAATAACGGGAATTTGCTGGTTATTGCAACCATTAGATATGGCTAGATGACAAGCGATCAGTTATCTTTTCAATTTACTCGGATTTTGGGGCTGAAGCAAAAATCTGTAAATTATCTGTAGGGCTGCTTCTGACTTACTTAGTTCATTGGTTGCTCGAAGGGCTTGTAAGTATTAGCTGTATCTGTAAGTAAGCGAATTTTGATCTCATGGTAAAACTCCTCTTGAAATAGCTCTACTTTGGATTGAGCCGAAAGTAATAATAGTGCCCAAAAAACACTAACTAGATGACTGTGTTTTGATTCATGGCCAGAACCATTTTGGTATGATTGCTTTGTCTTTGACCACAACTCTACCAGTTGTTCCAGATTCAACCAATTTTGTTCTAAATGTAACTCTCTTGCTGAAAGATACAAGACCTGTTCTAGTTCCCCAGCTACTTCCGTCAGATTTTCTTGGTGAGCTAACTCTAGTGCTTCCCGCATCGTCTGGACACTAGGCTGACGCTTGGGACGAATAGGTTTACTGGCTTTCTGTACAAGTTTTAGCTGGTTCGCCATGATCTGCAATTGCTCAATTAACTCTTGCAGAGTGACGCGGCGTTTTGGTGGTGGCATTGCCGCTGGGCGACGACGCAACTGTCGTTCTAATGGCAGACGGTGAGCCTGATGTAATATTCCGTCTTCACTTTCTAAGATTGCATCATCTGCTACACCTTCTTGTGCATCTGCTCCTGAAGACAATTGCATCAAGGTGTTTGCTTTGAATAAAACTAGCATTGATGCTGACAAAAAAGCTTGTCCAGATTGAGACAAGTCGGCTTCATAGCCCCTTTCTGTTGACTCTGGTGCCATTAGTTCTAAATAACGGTCAATCACCTCAATTACTTGGACATCCCAGGGATCAATTTCGCCCCGTTCAGCTTGCTCAATCAGGAGTGTAATTGTTTCTAATAGCTCGGAAGCATCCATCAACTAGTTCTAGGTTAAGTAATAAGATTCCAAAGACGATAAATTTAACAATAAATTGATTGAGCATGTGCTTGCATATTCTACACGTTCGCTTGTGCTTGTTCTATTCTGAAATTAGCCAGATGGCGATCGCGCAAGTTTCAACAATTAAATTAGACAACCACATGGTATTACAAAGTTAAAAATTAAAAGGAAGAATTTTGGCTTTATTACCTTTTATTTTTGAACTTCTGTCTCAATTTTCAGGTGAGTCATGAGCAATAGTTACGGTTGATACAAAATTATCGGATTTGCCACTCTTGATGGCATCGAAAGTACCTTTGATAGTACCGGCAATTGGAACAGCAACTAATGTCCCCAAAAACCCAGCAATCTCGAATCCCATCAAAATAGCTACAAAAATCCAGATGGGATTGAGTCCGATAAAGTTACCCAGTAACTTGGGAGCTAACAGATTGTCTTTGAACTGCTGCATCAGAACTGCCGCCAAGGCCACTTGAACAGCCAACCACCAATTTTGCAGTAGTACCAAAATTGTCACTAAACCAATGCCTAGAGTTGCCCCGATAAAAGGAATGAGTTCGGAAATGCCTATGAGTATGGCAAATAACAGAGCAAATGGTACTCTCATCACCAAGAAAATTGGGGTGAGAGTTACCATCATAAATAGCCCCAGCAATAATTGGCTGAGGAAAAAGTTCTGGAAATTTAGCTGCAAGGATCTAGTCAAGGGGACGCCAATGTTAGACGGCAAAAGATTGATTAGACCATACCACACGCGATCGCCATACAGGAGCATATAAAACGCTAGCACTACGATTAATACTATGTTCAGTAAGCCTGACAGCAACGTCCCCGCAAATCCTACAGCACCAGAAGCTAACTGTTGTACCAAATTCTGAATGTTGGCATTGATTTGATTACTCACAACCCTCAAATCAAGGGGCAAACGTCTTTGCTTGGCGAATTTTTCAAACTGTTCCAGATTTGCTTGACTGGCGGTTAACCAATCAGGAATATTATTTAACAGTTGGATAGTTTGATCAATCACCAACGGCACTAATGTGACACCTAAAATTACCAAAAGGGCTAAAGTTGCCAGTAAAACAATAATCACCGCCTGAGTACGAGTAATTAAAGCGCGTTCAAAAAACTTGACGAGGTAATTTAGTAGAAAAGCTAGAATTGCCGCAGCGCTCAGAATGGTGATGGGATGCTGGAAATAGCGAAAAAGTACAGACAGCAGCCAGACATTGAGAGCAATAATCGGGCCGCTCAGACCATAGATTAACAAACGTTGAAGGGAGGCTGAACGGCGCATTTGATGCAACCTATTTTAGATATTATTTGACAGAATTTGTAAAACTGCTGTTGGCGCTGGTCATAATCATAGATATTTTATCAAAGACGTGTATGAGAGTATCTGATAAAAAGGAAGCAAATCAAGATGGACAAAACCATAGCTGACCTTCGCAAAGACTACACCTTGGAAGGTTTAAGCAAAACTGAGATTGACTCTAATCCTTTTATACAATTTAAAAAATGGTTCGATCAGGCACTAGCGGTGCAACTCCCGGAACCCAATGCTATGACTATTGCCACCGCTACACCAGAAGGTACACCTTCAGCCAGAATGGTGCTACTGAAAGATTTTGATGAACGGGGCTTTGTCTTCTTCACCAATTACAACAGTCATAAAGGGCAAGAACTAGCAGAAAATCCCCAAGCGGCTTTGGTTTTTTGGTGGGCAGAACTAGAACGCCAAGTGCGAATTTCTGGATATGTGGAGAAAGTTTCGGAAAAAGAATCCGATCAATATTTTAATAGCCGCCCTGCCAATAGTCGCCTGGGTGCGTGGGTGTCTAATCAAAGCGAGGTGATCGAAAGCCGAGAAATTCTAGAGCAACGCTTGCAGGAGTTCCAGCGCAAATATGAAAATCAGGAGATTCCCCGCCCATCTCATTGGGGAGGTTTACGAGTGATCCCCTCAGAAATTGAGTTTTGGCAAGGACGCTCTAGCCGCCTGCACGATCGCTTGCTTTATACTCGCTTAAATGACGGTAGTTGGAAGATAGAGCGGTTGTCACCCTGAGTATTGCTGAGTTTTAAGTTTAATGGAGAATGCACCAGCATGGCTAAAAGAAGTAATCCACGCTGGGAAGGCTAATAGTCTATTGTTCTTGGGCAGTTACGGCTTTTGGTGCAAACTGAATTCTGGGATCTGGCATGAAACTGTATCTTAAATACAACCCTCCGCAGATAAACAGGATAATCAACAACGTACCAATACCAAGGGGACTAGGAAGCCAGAAAACTACTTCTATGTGGTTTAGCTCACCAGGCTGGAGTTTCCACACCAGTTGCTTGCCATTTTTTTCTGGCTCAATAGCAGTTTCAGTTTTTTGAATGTTCCTAGCTCCCCAAGGGGTCTTTAAGCTAAATTCCAAATCCAAAATTGAACCAGCATTAGCCAAAACGTTACCTTTGTTGGAAATTAGCGAGAGCGATCGCAAATCCAAATCATAAATCAGCCGATTCCTGACTAAAAGTAAAAAATTGTTCTGCTCCAAAAGTAAATTTGATTCAATTTTTGGCAGTTCTGAGTCAGATTCGCTCTGCACGGACTCAGAAGGTTGATTAGCACGGGAGTTAAAAAATTCGTTGAATTTCTCTTGCAATTCCTGACCATTACTGAAAGGAATTGTCACAGTAATTTCTTCTTTAGAAAGTCGCCGGATTTTGCCTTCCAGTTTCCGGGCACGACGCTCTATACTATTTAACCATTCGTACACATAATCGCTACTAAAACTGGTTAGCCGCTCTCCCAACTTAATATGCTGTACCAGTTCGCCACTATTTGCGTGGTCAAAGTTAACCCCTACATCGTACTGGACACACCCAGACAACAGCAGAGATATTAACAGAACTATAGACAAAATAGGTTTTGGGATTTTTATTCCGTCTTTTTTCACAGTTTTAAAGACGAGTAGATTTTGAATCGAGATGCGATTAATTGTATTTCTAGAAATCAGTCTTGTGAGCAAATCCCATTTTGCTAGTGCAAAACTCAATGGTTTAATTAACCACACGAAAATCTTTTCTAAAGTAGAACAATTCAACATTATAAATCTCCCCAAAAGTCAAACATCTTAACTAATCTTGACTTCTATCTCTGGGTGACGCAATACGTTTTAGTTAGCTTGCTAGTCTCCCAATCTTGGAAGAATTAAGGGAGAATAGACCTCTTGCAAAAGTCCGAAAATTATGAGTGTCATTCTGACCAGAACGTAGTGGAGTGTATCCCTACGCAAAAGCCAAGCTACGCCTTGGTTCCCCAAGGAAGAATCTCCGAGATGTTTCGCTTTGCTCAACATGACAATTTAAGCATTTATGCAAGAGGTTTACTGAAACGGCTCTACGTTTTAATGGAGTCGCCGCAGGTAAAGAGAAGCATCCTAATGTTGGTATTAGACAGGGGTTCCTGAAAAACTCAACCAAATTAAATACGAAATGGTTAAACCAATGACAATTAGCGCCACCCAGATAAAGCGATTATCTCTGGTATTGACCTGACTGAGATCAATGAATTCTGGCTCAGCAGGTTTCCGTGGCTGAGAAGATTTGGTAGGTTTGCCAGCTGCACGGATTTTGAGGTCATTGTCAGGGAGTTTGCCTAAATCAGGAATTTCGGTCATCCACTCGCTAGGTCTTACCAGTTTTGGTGCTTTTAGGATGTAAAGCAACCGCCGCGCTTGTTTGCTGGTTTCTGAATAAGGATGGCGTTTGAGTCTTTCGCAAAGAGCGATCGCATCATCCGTACGTCCGGCTGCTTCATAAGCTGTCACCAGCCAAATTTCTACTTCACCACCAAGGCGAGAATTGCGAGCCAATAAGGCACTTGCCTTTTCCAAATTTTCCACGGCTTCGCGGTATTGCCCACTTTCAAAGGCAACTTTACCAGTCTGGTAACGAGTTTTGGCAATTTCTAAACTTTCTGCATTCACGTTCTGCACACAAATCAGCACTGCTTTAATTTTGCCAATGCCAGCAATCTTTTTGGAATCTTTTTAGAAGCTGGCAATATTAACGTTGATAAACTTTTAAAATTTTAACCAAGTAGTTGCAGCTATTTTCTAAGTCTTTGGTGTTAATTATGCCAATTTATCAAATGCAGGTGAGCAAAACATGCTAAAAATCAAGCATTCGCAACTGAATTTGTTGGGAGTAGGCATAAGTTTAGCAGTGATGAGCGCAATTGCCCCAGCTTTTGCCCAGCCTGTGATCGTGATTGATGGCGCTTCTGGAATCAGTCGTAGTTGCGGAGCAGCTTGTCATCAAACATCGCCTGCTGTTGGTTCATTTATTTACGGTAGTCCGATTCCTACTCCTATGCCTGTAGATCCAGCAACGGGGCTGATGCCCAGACGCATTAATCACCCCAATTTCTACCCCCGCTTAAGGCAGAATGTGGACAATTCCACGCTGATTAATCCAACTTTGATTAATCCGACAATTCGAGACTCAACGCTAGTTAATCCAGTGATTATAAATAATTCCTGGCGGCGGACACCATTTAATCGGGGGCGATCGCGCGTTATCATTACTTATCCTCAGTAGGGAAGCAGAGGGGTGGAGGGGCAGGGGAGCAGAAAAGATATATGTTTAGGATGCAACAATGAGTCTTTGATATTCGTTAATCCACCTTTGAACTCCATTAACGAGTCTTTGATATTCGTTAATCCACCTTTGAACTCCATTAACGAGTCTTTGATATTCGTGAACAAACATAAAAACTCCACTCTTTTGCCCCTCTGCTCCCTGCTCCCTGCCCCCTGCTCCCTGCCCCCTGCTCCCTGCCCCCTGCTCCCTAAAAGGTAAACTGGGAACCAAGAATCATAGTACCGATCCCAACGTCAGTAAAGATTTCTAGTAGCAGGGCGTGGGGAATGCGTCCATCAATAATATGTGCTGCACGTACTCCTTGAGCAAGCGATCGCACACAACAATTTACTTTCGGAATCATCCCACCGCTGACTACACCATTGGCAATCAAATCGCGGGCTTCGCGGATATCTACTTTCGCAATCAAGGTAGACGAATCTTTATAATCTTTTAAAATACCCCTAGTGTCAGTCAATAAAATCAACTTCTCAGCCCCTAATGCTGCTGCTATTTCGCCAGCCACAGTATCGGCGTTAATGTTGTAAGCTTGTCCCGACTCGTCGGCAGCTACGCTGGACACTACAGGAATATAGCCATTGCTAGCTAAAGTTTCCAAAACCTTTGTATTGACATTGCTGACTTCCCCTACAAAGCCGATGCCTTCTTGACCTTGAGGACGGGCTGTAAATAGATTACCGTCTTTGCCGCAAAGTCCTACTGCTAAGCCTCCAGCTTGGTTAATTAGGGAGACAATTTCTTTATTGACTCGACCGACTAAAACCATTTCCACCACATCCATTGTGGGGGCATCTGTGACACGTAGACCATTCTTAAATTGCGCTTCGATTCCCAATTTATCTAACCAACTGTTAATTTCTGGGCCACCACCGTGTACTAGAATTGGGCGCAAACCGACGCAGGATAAGAATACAATGTCACGGATGACTTGATCTTTGAGTGTGCTATCTTTCATCGCCGCGCCACCATATTTCACAACAACAGTGCGACCGGCGAATTGTTGAATATAAGGTAGTGCTTCGCTTAGCACTTGCACGCGAGTGGCTTCAGCTTGCCTGATGTACTCAGTATCGTTGACCGTCATGAGGAGCCGCCGTTAAGAGTTAAAACCTATTCCAGTCAGTGTAGAAGACTTTTGAACCTGTAACAACGGGTATAGAGTAACTTTAAGTGGCTAGATAATCTAGGAAGCAGTATTAGTTAGGGAAGAAATTTAATATTATTGTACGTAGGGTAGAGACGCATGAGAAATATTCTAATAATTTTCTTTTTTCCTCATATCACTTTTTTCCCCATATCATTTGTTGGGTTCCACTCTGTTCCACCTAACCTATGAAGAATGCACCCTACAAATTAACTATTCCCACATTACCCGACACAACAAGCAAGCGATCGCTGCTTCAAACCTTTAAAATTGAAATCATTCGGCTATAAGCCACCCATACCATCCCCATTGCCAGTTGAGTCTTCTTAATGAGAAGCTTGTGGTTTAAGAACACTAGGAATTGCCTCAAGTACTCGCTTGGCAATTTCTTCAGGTGTTTCTCCTTCTTGTACGGTGATTCGCAAATCGGCTTGAGAGTAAAGTGGTGTTCGTTGTTTGAGGAGCGATCGCAATTTCCCCTTGGGATCAGCGTCTTGCAAGAGTGGTCTTGTAGTGTCCTCAGCTATGCGGCTGTAAAGTAGCTCTATTGGAACATCTAGCCAAACGATTAAACCGTGGTGCAAGTAACCCCAGTTTTCTTGCCGCAACACTATACCCCCACCAGTTGCTATGGTCAACTTTGTATAAGCACAGATTTGTGCCAGCACGTCGCTTTCTAACTGGCGAAACCCGGCTTCACCTTCTTGGGCAAATAACTGATTGATGGATTTACCTGCTGCTTTAACAATGACATCATCTGTATCCACAAACCCATAACTTAGATGTTTCGCTAGTAAACGTCCTACCGTCGTTTTACCAGCACCCATCATGCCAATTAAGTACAGATTGACTCCTTGTAATAAGCTGCTCACCAATCGCTTTACTCCAATTATGAGTACTGAGTTAGAGTCTTAACTTCTAACGCCTCACTCTAGTTTACCTCTCCACATTCCGCTGATTTTCTTGAATATAGTTTTTCAGTTGTGCTGCAAAAATTGTATTGTTCATCAATAGATAGCTCTTTTTATCTTCACTTAATTTAAAATCTTCTTCAATTAAGCGTTCGATTATATACTCTTTTAATACTGGAGTTTGGGTAAAACTGGATGCTTCTTGTTCAGTTAGCGTCGGCGGAGCCTTCTCAATGAGCGTAGGTGTAGGCGTACCCCTACGGGGAAGCAAGCTACGCGCAGCGTGTCGCAAAGAAGACTCTCGTAGAGAAGCCTTGTCGATTAGACATCGCTTTTGTAATAACTCCATAGCCTCCAAGATTAATCTTTGCGATAATCTTTTTGAAATTCCTGATATAGCATCTTTTTGTAACTCTCGTACTGAGACAAAATCTTGATTAAGCGCAATCCAGTACATAATTTGCTTTTCTAACTCAGACAAACGACTAAACTGCTCGTCTAAAATTACCCGAATCTCTCCAAAAATAATAGTACCCTGTTGTATAAATTCGTATATATTACCATCAAATAATTCTTGAATAGTTGTAGCAATTAGCTTAATAAATAATGGGTTGCCTGCATACCAGTAATTCAATAGTCTACATTCTTCCTCTTTTAAGCTGGTAAATCCTTTAGCTTTGAGGATGAGGATGTTTTCTACCTGACTTAAGCCAGATAATTTCAAAGAGTGAACAGGTAATTTTTCTCCTTCTATTGCCGTAAAATCTGGAGGTTTTTGCCGGCTTGTTAACACTAAGCAACTTTGATGTTGTGATTCTCCCAGCCTTCTAATTAATTCTCCATAACCCTCGTAACCTTGACGATACTGAATCCGAGGCACAAGCGAAGAAGTATTTTTTATACTTGAATTACCACCTAGTGCAGTTGCATATTCTGGTGTCTGCTCGTCATAGCCATTGTCCAAAATAGAGTCAATATGGTCTAAAACAATTAGACAACGAGAGGAGCGCAAACAATCAATTAGTTGCGAAATTCTACTGTCTAAAGTTTCTGTAGTTTTTGTCTCTGGTGAGGATAAAATTTCCATGAGTTGATTTAAGATCACCTCTAGGGATGGCGCCAGACGTAGCGATCGCCAGATGATATAATCAAATTTATCTTTAATTTCGTCAGCCAGTTTTACTGAAAAAGCAGTTTTACCAATTCCCCCCATACCCAGAACTACCACTAACCGACAACGCTCTTGCACAATCCATTTTTGAACTGTTGTTAGTTCTGTTGTCCTTCCGTAGAATGCACTAACATCAATAGCTTCGCCCCAATCTTGTATCTGAACTAATTTAATTTCTAAATCAGTGTCTTTCTCTTTAGGATTTTTTACTGGGGTGATTGCCGATTGTATTTGTAACCAACCTTTTTTATACCCAGCTTTTTCTAATAAATGAGTCACACGACTCCAGTTTTTCACTTTGACTGAGTAGCCTGATTGGACACTCAGCATTTCTTCTATGTATTTATATACTCCATTGGAAAGATAAACTCTAACAGTACTGCTACTACGACTTTGATAAACAATATTCGCAATTTCGGCAGGACTACAACCACAAAGTAAACCTCTAAGGAATTTCTTCTCCACAGGTGTCAAGGCTTTTCCCTTTGCAGATGCCAAATCTACGTATAACTTTTCTAACTCCCAATTATTTTTAGCTTCGATAAATTCATCTTTTATTTGATTTGAATCAAGTGTTGCCATTACCGTTTATTTATGTATTTAAAGTAACTAAGGCAATATATTAACGATTCTTCTATAAAACCAGAATAAATAAACGATAAATTTATAACGAATTTAGTAACTATCGTTAGGTGACTTGGGGTTGTTGCTTCGGTATCTTTAGGCTTAACAGAAATTTAACAAAGCTTGTTGGAAACTTTATCCAAACAATTTCTGTCTACACAAACAACCAAGACTCTATGTCTGGTAGGGCAATTTTAGGCTTAAAAAATACTGTGTTTTTAGTGACACAGTGTACAACTTCTAAAACTTTACTAATATCAAGCCCTAATCAACAAAATGTCTCCGATAAAGGTGTAAATAATGACTCAATTTTCGACATTGTACAAGCAATATTTACCAATTTGATGGTTTAGGCACAAAAACTACTGCATATTCCACCTGAGTAAGTCCAAATCTATAAATGTAGTATGAATGAGATGGCAAACCATGACTCGAATTCGTGACGTTGTACAAAGAGCTTTAGCAACTGGTTATTTAACTGTGGAAGCAGAAAATCAACTAAGACAACTGTTGACAACCCGCTATGACTTGGAAGATTTTAATGCTTTCATGACTTTACAAGAAGCTGCGATGACTGGTAAGGTCAAGCAAGAATCTAGAGAGCGCTGTGGTATCAAATAGGCATTTATCGACGGGAGCGGTCATCTCCATCCTCTGAATCGTCATCATCAAAAAATTTCCAATCATCATCATCGGCATCCTGTTGATTCGTAGTCGGTGGTTGATAAGGGGGGATTATTACCCGGTAATCAGCATCGTAAATTGATTCAGTTTTTCCCGCAGCAGTATTTTTTGGCTCGCGATAGCTGTAGGAGTAAACCGAACCAGACTCAGAGGTGCTTTTAGGTTCTGGTTGTTGACGTTCGTAGGTTTTAGAGTCTTTAACCTGTTGAGTTTTAGTGCTAGGGGTAGGCTGTTGTTCGGGCTTTTCATCAAAGTTCCAATCATCATCTCCACTACTATTTGTCTCCCAATCATCAAATTCATCACTGGTAGGGTATTTTGTTTTACTAGCTGGTGGTGGGGGACTAGCAGGGGAGGATGTAGGTTCTTCTCTACGAGTTGCTTTTGCACGTGATGAAGCTGTTGATTTATAAGAGCTTTGGCGTTGCCCTCCTGCAAAATAATTGGATAATTTAAACAAAGTAGCGATCGCTATAGATGTGAAAGCACCAGTGGCAGTACTAAATAAAATCCACATCGCTAGTGGTAAGGGTTGAGTTCGCATACCCAAAAATACTAGCGATAGGGCAGGTGACCAATTTTGGACTAACAATAGCGTTAGTCCACCTAGTACAGCCACCAATAAAATTAAACGAATTACAGCCATAGGATTAGGAAAGGATAAAGGGTAAAGAATAAAGAATGAAGGCTAAAGGCTGAGATTGAAATTTTACATTTCATACTTCATCCTTCACACTACATACTTCATACTTTAACGACGACCTTGCCACCGCTGAATTGGGATACAGTCAATATCGAGTTGATCTAAAGCACGAGCAACTACAAAATCAACTAAATCCTCAATAGTTTGGGGATTGTGATACCAAGCGGGAATAGCGGGTACAACTCTGACTCCGGCTTCTGCCAAAGTTGTTAAGTTACGCAGGTGAATCAGGCTAAAAGGAGTTTCACGGGGGACAATGACTAGCTTTCGTCCTTCTTTGAGTTGGACATCTGCGGCTCGTTCTAGTAAGTCTGAACTTAAGCCAACTGCTAGCTTTGCCACTGTACTCATACTACATGGCATGACAATCATCCCTAGAGTGGGGAAGGAACCACTGGCGATATTAGCTCCAACATCACTCCAAGGATGGCAACGTAGTTTACCTAAAAGTGCAACTCCAGCTTGCTCTCGCCAAAATTGCTCTTGTGCAGTGGGTTCTGGTGGCATACGGATATCCTGCTCCGATTGCCAAACCATGTAGGTTGATTTAGAAGCAACTAGTTCAATCCTATACTCCGCTTCTAATAGAAACTTGAGAGCACGAACAGCGTAAATCAGACCAGATGCGCCTGATATACCTAAAATTAGCGGTTTAGTATTATTAGACACGAATGTATTAGTTGATATTACTCATCCTCCCCATAAGGATCTATATCGTCAGATTCCATGTCATTAGGTAAGTAGAGATCTGAAGGATCATCATTGGAACCACCTAGAGATAATCCTTTAGCTACACCATCACTACCGACAGTTACCAAATCAATTTGCTGACGGTAATAATCGACACTTTTAACTTGTACAGCAACGCGATCGCCTAATCTATAGGAAGCGCGATTTTTGCGACCAAACAGTGCTTGTTGTCTGGCACGATATTCATACCAATCGTCTTTGAGGGAGCTGACGTGTACCAGTCCTTCAACCCTCAAAGGCACACCAGGATTACCGCTGGACTCAATTTCTGCTGCTGGTACTTCAATTTCTACAAAGAAACCGTAAGATTGAACACCGGTAATCACGCCTTGAAAGACTTGACCGATGCGCTGTTTCATCAGTTGGGCTTTTTGCAATCCTGCTAAATCAGCTTCGGCTTCTTGGACTTCTTTTTCCCGGTCGTTAATTTGGACAATTACCCTAGTCAAATCGCTTTGAAGTTCTTGTTGCAATTCTGGGGGTAAAACATTCCAGTTGATTTCTTCATGACAGGAGGAGTGACGGAGATTAACGCGTTCTTTAACACGGGTATTACGGCGATCGCGTCCGTGTTCAAGTAGCGAATAAAACACCCTTTGCATCAATAAATCTGGATAACGCCGTAAGGGTGCGCTGAAGTGAGTATATTCTGGTAGGGCCAGACCAAAGTGAGATCCTTTGGTGGTGGTATATACCGCTGGCTTGAGCGTGTCTTGCAACAAGTAGGTTAAAACTTGCTCAGAAGGAGATTCTGCAAAAGCTCTGGTCAACTGTTGATAATCGAGGGGTTGGATATCTACTTCTGGATCTAGTGACAGTTCCACGCCTAAATTGATTGCCAATTTCAGCATTTCTTGAACATCTTCAGTATCCGGTGAGCCTTGGACTCGCCAGATGGCGGGAACACTTAGGGCGCTTAAGTGATTTGCGATCAGTTGATTAACTAGTAGCACGAACTCCGTTAATAGCGATCGCACAGGTAAATCATTTACTACCACAGTTCCCAAAATCCCCTCATCATAGTAGGGATTTTGGCTGGGTGGCAGATTTAACTGTAGGCTCCCACGAGCTAACCGTGACTGTTTGACTGCTTTTTGCAAAGTTTGCAGGTCTTGCAGTGTTTCGATCACCTCTGCGGATTTTTCTTTATGTTGACCCGATAGAATTGCTTGAGCTTGTTCTGTAGTTAGTGCTGTGTCTACTTTAATGACGCTGGATTGAATTTCCCACTCCACCACTTGTCCTGATTGTGGATCAATGGTAATTAAAAAAGAGATGGTTAAGCGATCGCTTCCAGGTACTAAAGAACAGCGTTCTGCTACAGTGTCTGGCAGCATTGGCAGCATTAACTCACCCAGATAAACTGACTTTCCCCGCTTGAATGCTTCTCTATCTAGAGGTTCATCGGGTTGAACATAGTGGGAAACATCGCTGGTATGAACGCCTAAAAGCCAATTTCCGGATGAGGTTCTTTCTAAGCTGAAAGCATTTTCTATAACTTTAGAATCACCATTCACCCCTGCGATGGTTAGGGTAAACAAATTACGTAAATCCAGACGATTTTTCAGGTCTGCTTTTAGCAGTCTTTTGGGTAACTTTGCTGCTGCTTCGAGCACGTTATCTGGGAAATTACGGGACAGATCATGTTTACATGTTACCAAATCTATATCAGCAGCGGCTTCAGCATCGCTGCCAAGGATTTGGACTACCCGGCCCAATGGGGGATATTGTGCCAATGGGTAACGCAGGACTTCTACGTGAGCAAGGTGATCGATTGCTTCTTCTAATTTCGCGCCGTTGGACTGGATTTTGAGTTCAAACAGCAGTCGATCATCTAAAGGTACAGCCCGGAAACCGCTTTCTACCTGCTTAATCCGTGCTAGTAAAGTGTGGTTAGAACGTTCTAGAATTAGCTTGACTTCTCCTTCGGGAGAGCGGCGGCGACTACCTTCTTTGAGAACTCTCACCAAAACGCGATCGCCATTCCAAGCATTACTCAGATGACTTTCGCGGATGTAAATATCTTCAGCTCCTTCCACATCTTGAATAGCGAAGCAAAAGCCTTTACTAGAACAACGAAGTTTTGCTTCAATTATTCCTTCTTCTGTGACACGGCGGTACTTGCCTCGTTCTTTTACTAGAATACCGATTTTTTCTAGAACATCCAAGGCAATGTGAAGTTTTTGTAAACTGTCTTCATCCTCGCAACCAAGTTTCTTTTCTAAAACTTTACGAGCTACCAATTTATCATCGGTGAAATTGGCAAGGAGTGTAGCGATTGAAAATTCCATGCAGTGAACCGACCTTTGGTCAAAACATCATTTTTTGAGAAAACTTGCGTGCGGGGGTTTCCCTCCGCTTTTGCAAAGTACCCGTTGTTTCATCTGGTTCTTTTCTGTATGCCCTCACGGCTTACAGACACTAACTGGAAACGAATTGCCCTGCGGCAAGGCTCCCGAAGTTCCAAGAGAAGGAAGCCGACCCTTGGACTTCTCACTGCACGACGCTCTCAGAGTTCGCCTGCGTTTAAATCCCCCCATCTAACCAAACTTAGAAAGTACGCCTGATAAAAATTTCGCCCTACTAGGTAATTATGCAACGGTTTTTTGAGAAGCTGGGTTTAGAGAATCCATGCTTTCCAAAAGCGTTATGTAGGGGAGCCACTGCGGTCTTGGGGTCTCACGCCAGTCGCCTCAACGGAGGGAACCTCCGCACGGCGCTGGCTCCCCAAGTGGAGCAAGTGGCGTGGAAACCACAGGTGTTTGATTGTCTAGACTGAAGGTAATCTTACGCCATTAGACTCTGATGTTTAACTAGGAGAAACTGCCGGTAAACCCAATTTTCCCACATGTAGAATCGGTAACAATTAGGTAAGCAGCTCTATAAGCAGTGAGGGTGAACCTTATCTTCATTATTGTAGATTTAGAGCGCACTTCCAGAAAATAGTTCTGGATATCGAGTTGGGTAATTAGTATAGCATTATCAGCAAGACTACCCAGTTAAGTCAGCACCAGCTAAAAATTTCTTTAAAAAAGAGCTACTGCTACAATTAGGACACAGGACAAGACACGAATAGCACCTTGATGGGCTAATGCTCATCATTTGCAAGGAAACTAACGACATCATAAACAAAAGCTAAAATTTTATATCCACAGGGTAATTAGTGGATGTATTAAAAAGCCTCTAAGTATCCACTTAGAACCAAGTTAGTCATCTCTTACTATATTTTTAAATTAAGCAAAGCTTCGTTTAAAATTTGGGTTTGAGAGGATGTCACACAGTGATACCTAGCTAAGGCAAACAGATAGCATCGACCCCGTAATTAAACAGAGTTAGATTGGTGGCAGTATTATGTTGGCTCAATTCCAGAGCTTGTATCCCAACGGCAGTCTTATTTCTGAATTAGTGCAAATTTTTCAAGGAAAATATATTGTCCGGGCAAGTGTACAAATTGAAGGTGTAACCCGCGCTACTGGTATGGCAGCGGCAGAAACAGTAGAAGCAGCAGAAGATCAAGCCAGAACTAGAGCGCTAACAGTTTTAGGTATTAAGAATGCGCCACAGGAATCAGTAACTTCCTCAAACTCAATCTCGCAGGCGCAGCTTAACCTTTCCTCAGACACAAAACGCGAATTGAATGATGTCTACTCTTTTGCTGCAAAAGATGGGGATTTTGCCAGTAGTCCTTGGCCAGTGAGTAGTGATAAAGAAATATCTATACCATCCTCTAGCGGACAGAAAATTAAACCAGCTGCAATAGCAACAGATAACTTAGACGCGCCAGCAGTTTCTCCTGTGGTACAACTAACACCTGACACGCGAAGCGCAGGTAAAAGCGATACCTACAGCCAGGAATTAGACCAACAGTTTTCTGTGACTGCTAACCGAGAATCTCAATTCGATACTCCGGTCGAAAACTTGGAAATGATCTCTGGTAATCAACTGGAAATTCAATCCTTGCTAGGTACTTCTGCCAGTAATGTCACACCATTTACGCCACGCAGTTATAGTCCTCCAGAGGATGTAGTTACCCAGACTGGCACAGGAAGGAAAAAAAAGAAGGCTGAACCCGTGGATTTATCTGATGTAATTGCTAAAACAGATGTCGAACTTCAGCGCTTAGGCTGGACACCAGAACAAGGACGAGAGCATTTAATTAAAACCTACGGTAAGCGAGGGCGCACTTTGCTGACCGAAGACGAACTGCATGGATTTCTCAAATACCTCCAATCTCAGCCAGACCCAGTAGCGGGATTTTGATTTGTCATTTGTTATTTGTCATGAGCAAGGGCTGATGATAGAAAATATGGACTGTTGCAATATTCAGACAGTTTATAGAATTTGTAACCCCTCCTTGCAAGCGAGGAGGGATTACAAGTGGGGTTCAATTAGTCAAGCACCAACTAACAACTATTAACTATTAGCTGACAACTGCGACTGCTGGACGGCTACCAGCAGAGTGACGGTCAATCACTTGGTCAATTAAGCCATATTCCTTAGCTTCCTCTGGCGACATGAAGAAGTCACGTTCAGTATCTTCAGCAATACGTTCAATTGGTTGACCAGTATGTTCAGCTAAATAGTCGTTTAGTCGCCGCTTGTGGTAAAGAATTTCCCGCGCTTGAATTTCAATATCAGTCGCTTGTCCTTGAGCACCACCCAAAGGTTGGTGAATCATAATCCGCGAATGAGGTAAACTCATCCGCTTACCCTTAGCACCAGCACTGAGGAGGAAAGCGCCCATACTCGCGGCTAATCCAGTGCAAATGGTACAGACTTCAGGGCGGATGTGCTTCATCGTGTCAAAAATGCCCATACCAGCCGTCACTGAACCACCGGGAGAATTGATGTACATATAAATGTCTTTCTCCGGGTCTTCAGCATCCAAATACAGCAGTTGGGCAACAATCAAGTTAGCGATACTGTTATCTACTTGTTGTCCTAAAAAGATGATGCGCTCACGCAACAGCCGTGAGTAGATATCGAAGGCGCGTTCACCTCGACCCGATTGTTCAATAACGATAGGAATCATGGAAATAACGTAGCTATTTTAAATACATTTTATCGATGACAGCACTAAACTGGAGTGCATTTCTCCTGTTCTTGGGCAAATGCAATCATGAACTTATTGTAGGAGGTGATCAAGGGCGATCGCAGTTAGTTCCATAAGAATAGACCATAGCATTGCAATGTCCACCCTACAACCTACAAACTTTTGTTTAATTTCTTAGGGCACTTTTAGCTATAAAAGGAGTCTACAAGAAATATCCACATTATTTGAGGAGGAACAAATCAAAAACCCTCCAACTTCAGTAATCTCACATCTTGGCGTTTGCTATACAACTTTGGCAATGTGGTTACTAGACCGATCACAGAATATAAATTGCTGGTAAATTTTGTCCGATAGTTGTAATATTTTAAACCTTTTTTCAGTATTTATCTAAGCAATTATCCGATTATTTTTGTAAAATTTCGGTAAATCAACATTACAAGGTGTATTTAGAATAACCAGTTGCATTTGAAATGCTATCCCTTTAGAGGAGACGTGCCATGCGGGAAAAATTTCTACAAGCCGCTATCATCACCTTCTTACTCCACCTGATAGCAGGACTTAGCCCAAATACTAGAATTCAAACAAAGACAGCATCACCTGTGCCGGAAGTGTCAACACCTATCGTTAGCTTGCTGTTGCGCCCTTTTCAGTAAAATATTTTACAAATGGCACAGATTTAATTAATAGTGCTAACCATTTTGTACCTCTGTCGCAGCCTACTACTCAAGAGCTAAATCACTCTTTGGGTTTGTTGGCTATCTATACAGGCATATAGGCTAACACTCCTGAGAACAAGGTAGACTGAGCAAAGAAGGCAACTACTTTGCATTTGATCATGATTAATCGCCTTGCTGAAGCTAAGAGCCTTTACCTCCGCAAACACGCCGAAAACCCAATTGATTGGTGGTATTGGTGTGACGAAGCACTTGCAACTGCAAGAGGACAAAACAAACCCATTTTTCTCTCCATTGGCTACTCTAGTTGCCATTGGTGTACTGTGATGGAAAATGAGGCTTTTTCCGATCAAACTATTGCCGAGTACATGAATGCCAACTTTCTTCCGATTAAAGTAGACAGGGAAGAAAGACCTGACCTTGATAGCATCTATATGCAGGCTTTGCAGATGATGAGTGGTCAAGGAGGTTGGCCTTTGAATGTCTTTCTTTCCCCAGATGATTTAGTGCCGTTTTACGCTGGGACTTACTTCCCATTGGAGCCGCGTTATGGTCGTCCTGGCTTTTTGCAAGTTTTGCAAGCACTTCGCCGCTACTATGACACAGAAAAAGAGGACTTACAGCAACGCAAAGCCTTAATTATTGAGTCGCTGCTCACGTCTGCGGTGTTGCAAGACGGCGCTACAACAGAGCTAGAAGACGATCAATTACTCTGGCAAGGTTGGGAAACTAGCACAAGCATAATTACTCCGAGGCAAGATGGCAATAGCTTCCCGATGATTCCCTATGCAGAATTAGTGTTGCGGGGAACTCGGTTCTTGTTCCCTGGCTCGGTGTGGGAACAGAAATCCCGGCATGATGGCAAGCATGTTTGTACCCAGAGGGGATTAGATTTAGCACTGGGCGGCATTTATGACCATGTGGGCGGTGGCTTTCATCGCTATACTGTTGACCCGACGTGGACTGTGCCTCACTTTGAAAAGATGCTCTATGACAATGGACAGATTGTGGAGTATCTAGCAAATTTGTGGAGTGCAGAAATACAAGAACCAGCTTTTGAGCGAGCTGTGGCTGGAACTGTGCAATGGCTAAAGCGGGAAATGACCGCGCCTGAAGGTTACTTTTATGCAGCTCAAGATGCTGACAGTTTCATTAACCCCACCGCAGTAGAACCAGAGGAAGGAGCCTTTTACGTCTGGAGTTACAGCAAACTAGAACAACTGTTAACACCTGATGAACTAACGGAATTACAACAGCAGTTTACAGTTACCCCTAACGGCAACTTTGAAGGACAGAATGTTTTGCAAAGGCGTCATCAAGGGCAACTGAGTGCAACGCTAGAAACTGCACTGAGCAAACTGTTTACTGCTCGCTATGGTGTTGTACCTGACTCACTAGAGACTTTTCCCCCTGCACGCAACAATCAAGAAGCAAAAACTCACAATTGGCCAGGTCGCATTCCCTCGGTGACAGATACAAAGATGATTGTCGCTTGGAATAGCTTGATGATTTCCGGGTTGGCAAGAGCTGCTGGGGTATTCAAACAACCGTTATACCTAGAATTAGCAACGCAAGCAGCAAATTTTATCCTGAACTATCAGTTTGTAGATGGGCGTTTCCATCGACTCAACTATCAAGGTGAACCATCAGTTTTAGCGCAATCTGAAGATTATGCTTTGTTTATCAAAGCACTGCTGGATTTACATCAGGTTTCATTCACACAAGATGAAAACCAATTGGGCCATCAGGACTCTTTGTGGTTAGAAAAGGCGATGGCTATCCAAGATGAATTCGACGAATTTCTCTGGAGTGTAGAACTAGGTGGTTATAATAACACATCAAGCGATTCAAGTCAAGATTTAATTGTGCGTGAGCGGAGTTATGCAGATAATGCTACACCATCAGCCAACGGAGTAGCGATCGCTAACCTTGTGCGTCTCGCCCTACTCACCGATAATTTAGATTATTTGGATTTAGCCGAAAAAGGCTTAGAAGCTTTTAGGAGTGTGATGCATCGTGCTCCCCAAGCTTGTCCCAGCTTGTTTACAGCTTTAGATTGGTATCGTAACTCTACCTTGATTCGCAGCACAACAGAGCAAATCAACTCTTTTATCCCTAAGTATTTGCCAACTGCTGTGTTTGCTGTAGTATCTGATTTACCAGAAGGAAGCGTAGCGCTAGTTTGCCAAGGTTTGAAGTGCCTTGCACCAGCAGAAAGTGTAGAGCAATTATGGCAGCAAGTGCTGCAAAGTCAAACTAGGGCGTAACGAGACGGGAGATAAGGGGGACTGATGGACGAATCCGGCTTAACTGCTATTGTGTTAGCAGGCGGTAAGAGTTCTCGCATGGGTCAGGATAAAGCCCTGATTTCCATTCAAGGAGTGCCTTTGTTACAAATGGTTTATGGCATTGCTCAAACCTGTGCCGATACTGTTTATGTAGTTGCTCCTTGGCCAGAACGCTATCAAGACTTACTTGGTTCTAGTTGCCAATTTATCCAAGAGGTGGTGTCCTCAGCAGATGAAGAGTTGGGAATACAGAACATCTCTTCCTCTCCTCAAACTCATGGGCCATTAGTCGGGTTTGCTCAAGGACTAGCGCAAGTAAAAACAGATTGGGTGCTACTGTTAGCTTGCGACTTGCCGAAGTTGCGGGTTGAAGTTTTGCAAGATTGGGCAACTAGACTTGATAAAGTAGGGGATGAAGCGATCGCAGCTTTAGCTCATCATCCTAAAGGCTGGGAGCCTCTGTGTGGTTTTTACCGCCGTCGCTGTTTGCCACAACTATTAGAGTTTATCAACCAAGGGGGGCGATCGTTTCAGCAGTGGCTTGAGCAACATCCTGTAGAAGTTTTGCCCTTACCAGAACCAGAAATGTTGTTTAACTGTAATACACCAGAAGACTTGGTGTTTGACAATAGCCACGGGCTGGATTGAAGCATTTGAGGCATTACCTTAAGATTTAATTAAATTATGTATCGCCGTTGGATTCTATCAGCTTTAGCAATTTTGTTGAGTGTAGTTTTAACTGCTTGCACTACTGCAACCACTCAACAACCACAAGCAAAAGTGGCAAATATTACTGAAACGACTAACCCGAACTCTCAGCAATTACCAAAAGGCTCGGCAAAAAGAGTTGTTGCTCTTTCCTCGCTATCGGCTGATATTATTTCTCAACTTGATAAAACCAAAATTGTCGGAATTACTGGTAGCAGATTATTTAATAACGACCCACGATTCAAGGATATCCCCCGTGTTAGCGAAGGTCAAAGCCCTCCAAATTTAGAAAAAATTGTGGCATTGAAACCAGATTTAGTTATTGGTGCTGAAGGTTTTTCTAACATACCAATTCAAAAACTCCAGCAGTTAGGAATTCCGACCTTTCTCACCAAAGTGAATAACTGGGAGTCTCTAGAAGAACTTACTAAAACACTGGCTAAGTCAATTGATGCTAATCCTCAACCTTTATTAAACCGTTATAAAAAATTCTTACCAGACAAACCAACTCAGACTTCTGCTTTAGTCCTGGTTAGTCGTCAACCAATTCTAGCGCCGAATAAAAACAGCTGGGCGGGGGATTTACTTGCAAAATTCCAGGTAAAAAATCTAGCAGCAGAATTACAAGGAAAAAGTCCTATTAGTGGGTATGTGACGCTTTCGGCTGAGAAAGTTCTAGAAGCAAATCCAGAGGTAATAATTTTAGTTAATTCTCCACAAGGAAATTCGGAAGCAGCGCTTTTGGATTCCTTGAAAAAAGAAGCTTTTTGGCAAAAACTGCAAGCAACTGAAAAGAACCGAGTCTATGTGTTTGATTATTATGGTTTGGTAAATCCAGGTAGTATAGATGCAATAGAAAAAGCTTGTCAGCAGCTTAAACAGGCTTTTTCATAAACTACTAATTTTTGAGTGATAAATCGCTCACTACGAACTAGGATTTTATCGTTAATCTTAATTAGAAGTCATTTAATCCTTTGCGGAACCAATCGGTTTTCTAGCAACAGAAATATTCTTTCTACCTTTAGTAGAAGGAGGGGTAAGGCTGCGGAAATACAGCCCACCGACGGTGAATAAAAACACTATATATCCCACTGCTTGGACGATATAGAGATTTTCCCTGTAGCCAAACAAAGCTTTGAAAATGATGCCAGGGAACTGTTCATCGGGCAAGATTTTGGCAGTATTCCAAACCATTGGGCCTAGAATGCAAGAGTGAATTCTAGTAAAGCGTTCGTAGTAGAAACAAAGGTTTTCTGAAGCGCGACTGCTGAGAGCAACACTAGCAACAGCTTCATCAAACCGTTGCAGCGCTGTCACTACTAAACCAGCGACAATTAACACTAATAAAACGCCCATTGCTTGGAAAAATAGGCGAATATTAATTTTAATACCCCATTTAAATAAAAGTACACCTATTGCTACTGCTACTATAAGACCGCCAAGAGCACCAATAGTAGGCATTATTCCCTGCTGAAAACTACCAGCAATAAACAGAACAGTTTCAAAACCTTCACGTAGAACAGCAACAAAAATTAAACCAAAAATCCCCCATCCAGCGTTAGCGTTTTGTGTCAAGGCGCTGGTAACAGCTCCTTCAACTGTAGCTTTCATGAATCTGGCTTGTTTGGTCATCCAGATTAGCATCCAGCTGAGCATAATAATTGCCAACACACTAAATACACCTTCCAGTGCTGGCTCAATCACTCCCGCGTATTGTGGGTAAGCTTTGCTTAGTGCTTGAGTTACCCAACCAAATAGCACACCGATAAATGCACTAGCAATAATGCCAACGCCGACACCAGCATATACCCAAGAATTGAGTCGGGATTGTTTGGCTTTTTTCAGCAAAGCTAACACAATGCCAACAACAAGGGCAGCTTCTACTCCTTCTCGGAGTGTAATCACAAAAGTAGGTAAGGCTGTACTAAAATTCATCTTTTGTCCTTTGTCCTTTATCATTAGTCATTTGTCATCAATCATTTGTCAGTTCCCAATGACTAATAAATAATGACTAATGACTAATGACTATTAACTATTAGCTAAAATCGCGTAACATCTTTTTCAATTCGAGATTATGCATCTCTTCTTGTCCAATCATGCCCCGCGCGAATTCTTCCAGATAAATGCTGGCATTGGTGACAGTTTCAAGCAGGTTTTTATACAGATCCAATGCCTTCTTTTCATGAGATAAGCTTTCAGCCAAGATATCCTTAACTGTGTGCTTATAAGTCTCTTCCATTTGAGCAATTTTCAGTGAGGGATGCCCATCTAAACCTGTAAGAATTTCTCCTACTTGTTGGGCATGAAGTAAAGATTCACTCGCCTGCGCTTTAAAAAAGCCGACAATTGGAATGCGGTTGGGACCAGTCACCATCAGAGAATAATGTGTATATCGCACTACTCCCGCTAGTTCAAATTCCATAATCGCGTTCAGCAGGTCAATGGTTTTTTTCTGGTCAAGCTCTTGCATTGGTTATTAATTCAATTTACGAATGGATCATCATGAGCAATTAAGTTAAGAGTTAGGTGTTATACTCCGCCTAGGTATTAAGAATCTAGGCGCTATTCTCACTTTTAACTCCTAACTATTTCCTCACTTCTCACTCATTTTAAACTTCTTATTCTGAGCTTCCCATTAAGTTGGGCTACTATTGTTGGGCTTGGGTAGTAGAGTTGATTACTTTTTGAGAGTTTTGCTCAATGGTTTTCACTAGTTTGGTAACATCATTAGGAGTCTTGACTGCTTGAGCGGGTGGGATGGCAGAGGGCCAAACTTTTATTAATTCAGCCAAACTGACCTCGATCGCTTTGTGTGCTTCGGGATTTTGTTGAGCTACCTGGCTAGAAACTCCTTTGTATAATTCATCAGCATAAAGGACAAAGCCACGCGAGTCCTGATATTCAATGGGTGCAGTCACTTTTCCATCTGCGATCGCTGCGCCATATTCTGAGTTGGCTGCATCTAGCAATCCATTAATTGTCTGTAGCACAAATCCCGGTTTCGAGCGTTGATCTGCGGGTAAAGCTGCGATCGCTCCGTCAACTGCTTGCATTGAAGAGGTAAAATCAGTTTTTACTTTGGCATCCTTGGGCTTGGATTTTACTAAATCTTGCAAACTCACCAAAGTTGTTTTAAATTCTTTAACTTTGCGATCATTTAGTTGATCTTCTACATCAACATAAATCTCCTCAACTGGATGCCCAATATGAGGTTCTGCTTGTTTTGGCTGATTTTGATCTAACAGCTCTTGTGCTACAAAAAGATGCCCTTTCATTAACCCCAATTTGGTCATGTAGTCAACATCTTTTGCTTCACCCGTAAGTACTACTTCTTGAATAGTCACCTGGTCTTTTATTTGGTCGAATTGCTCTTGAGTAATGACTTTTTTCGTAACTAAAGCTTCTGGACTAGCGTAGGGACGATTCGCCTGAATCTTGTTCGATAAAGCTGGGATACCAAGCTTGGCTTCAAACTTATCTAACTCTGATAAGATAGCAGTATTAATGTTAATCGCTTTGCCACCATGACCGCTGTGATTCTGACTTACTGCCTCTGTAGCCTGGGGGTTGGAGTTAACGGCTGGTGCAGATGGATTTTCAGCTGTAGGTGTACTGTTACAACCACTTAAGCTCACTATTGCCACAGTTGCAACAGTTAAACAGATATAGCGAAATTTTATCATCTTTACTCCTAGATACTTAATTAAAAAGTAGTAATTGAAACATTTAAAACTACTATCAGCAGTTAAGTTTGACTCTGTGTCATAGATTTTACTGTTGCATATAATGACACTTTTTATCAACTAACTGATAAAAAATTTGTTATGATTTAATAATTTTTTGAATTTACAAAACCAGCGTTATGAGTTGTTAGCTGCAAACTAATCAACCATATACGCTTCCATGCTCAGGTTACTCAGCACTCCTGCAAGTTAGTTCAAGAATTTTTCAAAGAATTTTTAGAGTTGTTGTTAGCAACTACTTCAAATTGGCCCATGCAACCGTTTTCAGCGATCGCATCTTGGTGAGGATGAAACATATACTTACCCGGATAGCGAAAAGCAAATTCTAAGATGTGCCTCTCAGCTATACCCATCGTAATTACGTCCGTTTTATCGCTAGCAGTCATGCTCATGCCATAGCGATAGACATCGAAGAAGTTGGCGTGCAGATGAAACGTTACTGCTGGATCATATTCAATAATATTGAGGACATACAGCCGAATCAACTGATCTTGATAAATCCGAACCGGATGATCCATGTAGTAATGCGGCAAACCGTTGAAGGCGTAATAATCGTTATGGCTATCGTCATTCACGTCATAACCAGCCATAACTAGTACTATCTCATCAGCTGGGGGACGAGGAGTCGGTGGATCGATGATAAACATCCCGTACAGCCCCTTGGCAATATGACGAGTAACTGGTTCAATATGGCAGTGGTACAAGTGAACGCCGTAGGGTTCAGCATCAAATTCATAAATTGTGGCGTTGTTGTTGCTGACTGGGCGAACACCGTCCATTTCTGCTGGATGAACCCCGTGAAAATGTAGAGAGTGAGAATGTCCAGCCCGATTGAGAAACAATATCCGTACGCGATCGCCTTGTTTTGCCCGTAGCGTCGGCCCTGGTATGCGACCGTTTAAATCCCAAATGTTGTAAGATACAGCACTATTAAGTTTAATTATCGAAGTACTAGCAGTTAATTCAAATTCTCGGATGGTGCGCCCATTTTCTTGTTTGAGTGTCCCATAATCAAAATTTCTGAGCATCGTCATGGGGCTAGCAACGCCTTCTAATGTGCTCATGTCCATTGGTGGCACTTTGACTATT
Organism: Komarekiella atlantica HA4396-MV6; assembly: GCA_019359395.1. Lineage (GTDB taxonomy): Bacteria > Cyanobacteriota > Cyanobacteriia > Cyanobacteriales > Nostocaceae > Komarekiella > Komarekiella atlantica. The sequence goes on along the minus strand of JAHHHK010000018.1, from coordinate 88,143 downwards.
GACTTACTTTGTGAATTATTTAGCACTTGCCACAGTGCTGCTGCACCCATCACACCAGTACCCGCTAAGCCCAGCTTCATTAGTTGACGGCGGCTCCAAAGTTTTTCCTTACCCAGAGCGAAGTTGTTGGGCATAACGTTCAATTACGCTTAGCGAGCGCAAAAAAGTTGCAAAAGTTTTGCAATTACCTCTGTGTATATTATAAGGAACTAAAACTATTGTCAATAATTATCAAATGCTTTAAACCTCTTATTTAAGAAAGTAAATTCAGTTATCCTCTTAATTTTTAATTTTGAATTGTTTATCAGGGCGTCCGCCGATTTAAACTAAGTCGTTGAAATGTATCTGCAAAGGTATAAAGCGTGTCAAGAATTATTTTCACATCAAAACGTGTATCGCTAATTCTAATAGGGGTTCTGAGCTTTTATCTGATCGTTGGGGCAGCTGCGCCAGCCTATGCGATGCACATTATGGAAGGTTATTTACCAGGAAGTTGGGCGCTTTTTTGGTGGGTAGTGGCGTTACCATTTTTTGTTTTAGGATTGCGATCGCTAACTCGCATCACTCAAGCCAACCCAGAACTAAAATTACTCTTAGCTTTGGCGGGAGCTTTTACCTTTGTGTTGTCAGCATTAAAACTGCCTTCAGTCACAGGTAGTTGCTCTCATCCTACAGGCACAGGATTAGGCGCAGTCCTATTTGGGCCTTTAGCGATGTCGGTGCTAGGTACTCTAGTTTTGCTGTTTCAAGCGTTGCTTCTAGCGCATGGTGGTTTGACAACATTAGGGGCAAATGCTTTTTCGATGGCGATCGCTGGGCCATTTGCCGCTTACTGGATATATCATCTGATGATGAGACTAACTGGTAAGCAAAAAATCGCTATATTTTTAGCGGCCGCTTTAGCAGATTTACTTACTTACCTCATTACCTCAGTGCAACTCGCTTTGGCTTTTCCTTCGCCTGTAGGTGGGTTTATTGCCTCGTTTATCAAATTTGCTGGGATTTTTGCAATTACCCAAATTCCTTTAGCAATTAGTGAAGGGTTGTTGACTGTGCTGGTGTGGAACTGGCTACAATCTTACACTCCTCAAGAACTGGAACTTTTGAAATTAATCAAACGGGAACCTCAACACAATGAATCAGTCTAAAAAGGGATTGAGTAACTGGCTATTGGTATTGGCAGTGATAACTTTAGCAGTCGTGCCTTTAATATTTGTGCGTGGGGCGGAATTTTCTGGTTCGGATGGCGAAGCCGAAAAAGCAATTAGTGAAGTACAACCCGGATATCAACCCTGGTTTAAGCCGCTGTTTGAACCACCTAGTGGGGAAGTGGAAAGCTTATTATTTACCTCTCAAGCTGCTTTAGGGGCTGGAGCTATTGGTTATGTGATTGGATTGTATAAAGGGCGTTCCCAGCAGCAAAGGAACAAGGAATGACTCTGCAAATAGATACATTAGCTTACACTAATCGGTTGCGGTGGTTAGCACCTGAGCAGAAATTGCTATTTGCGATCGCTCTGCTAATCATCACTGCCTTTACTCATCCTCTAGCTCAAGTTTTGATTGCAGTTTGGATTAGTACTTGGACGGTCATCTATGCAGGAATTCCTGCTAAAACTTATTTTAAATTAGTCTACATTGCTACTCTGTTCTGGTTAACAAGTTTACCAGCTTTAGTTATCAATGGCATAGATATTGCTCATCTGCATTCAGTACAACATGACTCAGTAATTGGGCTAACTGTAGGTTCTTATTATATATACATCAGTGTTCACGGCATTGGGCAGGGATTAACAATTTTGACACGAGCGATCGCATCTCTTGCTTGCTTATATTTCATCATATTAACTATCCCTTTTACTGAACTTTTACAAATTTTACGTCGCATCGGTTTACCTGTACTTTTAACAGACCTGTTATTACTGATGTACCGTTTTATTTTCGTTCTCTTAAATACAGCCGCCGAGTTATGGATTGCTCAACAAGCTCGTGGTGGCTACCGCACTTTTAATATTGCGATGAAAAGTTTAGCTTTGTTGATTAGCCAATTACTCAAGCGCACTCTAGAGAACTACCGTCAAATCTCTTTGAGTTTGGCATCAAGAGGCTTCAATGGAGAATTTCAGGTTTGGCATCCTCATCGATATCATCTATCCAAGCGGTATGCAATAGAAGCAATTATCGGCTGTGCAATATTAATAGCAGTGGATTGGTATAATGCAGCAATCTTTACTCGAATTTGAGCAGGTATATTACACTTATCCCGGCGCAAAGCAATCAGCGTTGAATGGTTTAAATCTGAGAATTCCTGCTCATAAAAGATGTGCATTAATCGGTCAAAATGGTTGCGGTAAAACCACACTATTTTTATTAGCTAATGGTTTATATAAACCACATAAAGGTAGTGTGAGATGGCAAGATAAGCCTCTACAATACGACCGTCAATCTTTGATGAAATTACGCCAACAAGTCGGGCTAGTTTTTCAAGATCCAGAGCAACAATTAGTAGCCTCTACTGTTGAAGAAGATATTTCTTATGGGTTGTGCAATTTAGGATTGCCTACAGGAGAAATTAAACAGCGAGTTGAGCAGGCCTTAGTTGAATTTGGACTGATTGAACTAGCACAAAGACCTGTACATCATCTCAGTTTAGGGCAAAAAAAGCGAGTCTCTATAGCTGATGTGATGGTGCTAAGACCACAATTGCTATTGCTAGATGAACCAACGGCATATTTAGATAGGTTACATACTCGTAACTTAATGGCAACCTTGAAAAAGATTCATGCAGCTGGCACAACAATATTAATGGCAACCCATGACCTTGATTTAGTTTATCGCTGGGCAGACTGGATTTTTGTTATGGATCAAGGACAACTTGTAATTGAGGGAAAACCGCAAGACGTTTTTAACCAACGTGGTGTTCTCGAAGATTTACAGCTAGGAGTACCGTTGATATATGAGATGTTATTTGCTGAGGGAGTAGCTGAGGAAGGGCCAGTTTTAGAACGGTTGCGGCAGAGAATATTGAATTTGTTCCGTTACTTCTGAGTCGAAAGTCCGAAATACTTAATTTAATTAAGTGTAGGCAAATTTTAAAGTAACTACTGAAATATCAATTTTTTCTATTTTTTAAATCTTCTAGCGCTCAATGCTCAATCAAAAAATATGATGAATAAAAATTTATTTTAAAAAAGATAAATATCTTATTTGATGCAGATTTTATTGTCTATCTATCTTAAGTAACACTATAGAAATCCCCCAGTAGGGCATTGCAAAAGGAGGTAAAATCTTGTTTGTTATTAATTTGATACCGTAGTTATATTACTTAGACCAATTTGCTATGAGGATGTACTTAATATTTATTTAACGAACCGCCAAGTACGCCAAGATGGAAGAGTAATCATGAAGTGCAAGTTTACAGAGAATTGGTATTATTTTGCCTAAATAAACATATTAAATACGTGACGAATTATGCATATACCTGATGGGTTTGTTTCTCCACCAGTGGCAGCGGCTACTGGTTTGTTGAGTGCGGCAGCGCTTTTCATTTCATTTGGGCGATCGCAACAAGCCTTTGGTGTCCGTCGCGCTCCCATACTGGGTCTGACCACTGCGTTTATTTTTGCCGCTCAGATGATCAATTTTCCTGTAGCAGGGGGTACTAGCGGTCACTTGTTGGGGGGAACTTTAGCCGCGATCGTTTTGGGCAGTCCTTGGGCGGGGACGTTGTGTATTGCCACGGTTTTAATTATTCAAGCTGTGCTATTTGCCGACGGTGGGATTACAGCCCTGGGAGCGAATATTTTAAACATGGCAGTAATTGGTGTTTGGGTTGGCTGGGGGTTAACCCAAACCTTACAACGGCTGTTTGGGGGTTCTAAAGGGCGTTTACCCTTAGCTGCTGGCATAGCAGCTGGTGTGAGTGTAGTGGCAGCCGCTTTAGCTTGTGCCATTGAGTTAGTTCTATCGGGAACTGCGCCCACAGCCATAGTTTTACCAGCAATGACTGGTGTGCATATTCTAATTGGCATTGGCGAAGGGTTGATTACTGGGGGTGTGCTGACTTACCTGTCTACAGCGCGACCAGATTTGTTACCAGGGGAACAGTACGAGTTTCGCGGCTGGTCAGTGCCGATTGTCAGCATTTTTCTGATTGCAGGTGTGCTGTCACTGTTTGCCTCAGCTTGGCCCGATGGTTTGGAAAGAGTTGCGGAGAACTTAGGCTTTATCGACTTAGCTGAGCAAGTGCGGGTAATTGTACCGACACCATTAGCTGACTATGGTATTGAGGGTTTGGGGCCTATTGGTACTAGTATTGCTGGACTTTTGGGAGCTGCGGTTTGCTTTGCTGTGGCCTTTGGAATTGCCAAAGTTGTGAAACCGAATAATGTTTAAACTTTCTTTGCCGTTACGGTTGCAACTGTCTCTGGTGATTGTGGTGGGGGCAGCTTTGTTAAAGTATCATGCTTGGTCTAGCTTGTGTGTCTATGGCGCGATCGCTCTTTTATGGGTGGCATTATTACGCGTACCAATTCGCCGCATGGGCGGATTACTCGGTACAGAATTGATTTTCCTGTCATTACTGGCGTTACCCTTGGGATGGGAACGAGCCAGTTTTTTGCTGGTACGTTCCCTCGTTTGTCTAATCACGATGAATAGTTTTTTGTTAACCTTACCACCGCACAGTTTCGGCATCGCCCTCAAAAGCTTACCAGTACCAGCACCTTTAAAAGAAAATTTGCTCTTAACTGGGCAATATATGGAAATTTTGCTCTCAGAAGTAACGCGAATGCAGCGCAGCGCTCAATTACGCGGTTTGAATGGAACTGCGGGATGGCTGCGTTACGCTAGTGCTGCCATGATTGGAGCTTTGTATCTCCGTACTTTAGATCGGGCAGAGCGAGTCTATGCAGCAATGGTAACTCGTGGTTACAATGGACAACTGCCTATAGATTCCAGCTTCAGACCAAAAGAGCGTCTTGCCATATTAGTAGCCTGGGCGATCGCTGCTTGTTTAACCTTAACTTCTTACAGAATTTAGCTCAGTTGTGAATCTTGAAATCTTTGACATCTAATCCCCAAACTCCAATCGGTAACTCCCACACTGCTGTGGTCGAAGTTCAGAACTTGGGATATGCTTATTCCCAGCAAGAACCAGTATTACAAGAAATTTCTTTTACATTGAATAGAGGCGATCGCGTCGCATTAATGGGAGCAACTGGTTCTGGAAAAAGCACCTTGCTGGAGAACCTGATTGGCTTAAAACAACCACGAACTGGCAAAATTTGGATTAATGGCATCCCAGTAGAACCTACAACTCTGCCCCAAGTACGTCGTCAAATTGGCTTTAGTTTCCAAGATGCCAACGACCAACTATTCATGCCCACCATTTTAGAAGATGTAACCTTTGGGCCACGCAACTATGGCGTACCACCAGCAATCGCAATTGATCGGGCCCGACAATTATTAGCTGATTTTGGCTTAGAAGCTTACGCCAACCGTTCCGCCCACGAACTTTCTGGTGGACAAAGACGCCTTGCTGCCCTAGCTGCGATTTTATCCCTAGACCCGACAATTCTAATTTTGGATGAGCCGACTAACGGTCTTGACCCATCATGGCGGCGTCACCTAGCGCAAGTATTGTTAAAGTTGCCTGTCCAGGTGATGTTAATTGCTTCTCATGACTTAAATTGGTTGGGTAGAGTGACTCAACGTGCCTTGGTACTGTCTGCTGGTCGCATTCAAATAGACGGCAACATTCAGTCACTTTTACAAGACGGGGATACTTTAGACCAGTTGGGTTTGCCGATAGATTGGTGATTTTGCCAGAGTGAAGAGGTAGGAGATAGAGGGTAGAGGGGCAGTGGAGGCAGGGGGAGCAGGGGAGGCAGGGGGAGCAGGGGAGGCGAATATCAAAGACTCGTTCACGAATATCAAAGACTCGTCCACGAATATCAAAGACTCGTTCACGAATATCAAAGACTCGTTCACGAATATCAAAGACTCGTTCACGAATATCAAAGACTCGTCCACGAATATCAAAGACTCGTCCACGAATATCAAAGACTTGTCCACGAATATCAAAGATTCGTCCACGAATATCAAAGACTCGTCCACGAATATCAAAGACTCATTGTTGCATTGCAAAAAATATCTCCCCTACCTCCCTTGCCCCCCCTGCTCCCTCTTCTCCCCCTGCCCTCTACCCCAAATACTACTTTTGCTCGTAATATTGAATACTATTAATTAGGTATAGCTGCTATTAAAGTGTTAACATCTGTGTCGCGTAAATGTATTGTTATTGCTCCTGTTAGTCTGAGCATTGCATTGTTAGTTACTAGTTGCAACGATAATAAAGCCTCTCAGTGTCAGCGACTAATTAAGCTCGTGAATGCAGGAACTTCTTTGATTGATGGAAATAAGGGAAAGCAGGTTGTAACCAGCGTGCAACTGTCCAAGGATTTAGAATATATTACTAAATCGATTAAGGAACTGAACTTAAAAGACCCCAAGTTGAAAGAATTTCAAAGCGGTTTTGTGAAAGTTTTTGAAACTCTTTATCAAGCGATCGCCAAGGCAGCTAAAGCTCTGAACACAGCTAAAACAGCCGAAGCCTCAATATCTGGTAGAGAAAAAATCCAAAAATCTAGAGCCGAAATTGACTCAGCACTGACAACAGCAGCTACAACTGTTGGTAAGCGATCGGATGCGTTAGTGAGAGATTTGAATAAATATTGTAGCCAGCCGGAATAATCTATTTAGTGATCTGCCGCAAAAGTTTTGAGAGGTTTGTAGTCAGCACTTTAGTGCTTAAAAAATTAATGACTAATAGACGACTTTAGCTATCAGCCTGAGAATTGATTCTCAGGCGGTAATTGAAACTAGTACGAGATCTCATACCGATTTAATTAATGATTGGAACAAATCCTTTGGTAGAGACGTTGCATTGCAACGTCTCTACGCACATATAGAGAAATTAGTAACTTTTATCACCAATTTGACAAAAATATTCCTGACGTGCACCAACTTTGTTTGTCAAAAGGAATATTAGTACAAGTCAAATGAAATACCAGGAGTGATATGAGTCTACTGATAACAGGTGTGCTAACAACAGCGTCAATACCTGCAATCAATTTACCAGAACAGCCTGTAATTCAGTCAGATAAGCTGGTGCAGCAGTCAGCGCCAGAAAATTCGTCTCAAGTCGTCCCGCCTGCTAAAATTACACCACCCGAATTCATACAACTAGATGGAATCCCAACTCCCCCATCAGCTATAAAAACTAAGTACAAAAATATACTAAAAAAAAGTAGAGAAAAAATTCAATTCCCAAGTTCTCCCAACTTACCTGAATTCAAAAATTCTCAACCTGTAATAGAAGTTGCACAGAATCAAGAAAACACAAAAGAATTCTCTTCTCCACAGCCGATAAGTTTAGACTCAGACAACCAGATGTCTGAAATTACATCGGTGTCGCAACTTGAAGACGTGCAACCCTCTGACTGGGCTTTTGCTGCTTTGCAGTCTCTAGTAGAGCGCTATGGCTGCATTGCTGGATACCCTAACGGTAATTATCTAGGCAATCGTACTATCAGCCGTTATGAATTTGCTGCTGGTTTAAATGCTTGCGTGCAGAAGATTAACGAAATTATTACTAACAATCAAATTAATACCGTTAATAGTGAAGATTTAGTTCAACTGCAAAGGTTGCAAGCCGAATTTCAAGGAGAGTTGCAGCAATTACAGGAGCGTTTAGAGGTTGTCAACGAGCGGACAAGTGAATTGCAAACTAGTCAGTTTTCCACAACTACTAGACTATTCGGTCAAGCCATTTTTAGCGTGCAGGGAACCAATAGCACTGATGTAGATTTATTTCCTAGAGATGGAGTACCTGAACGCAAAGCAGAAACGAATCTGACTTTCAATAATAGCGTGCAACTAACGTTAGCAACCTCGTTTACAGGGCGAGATTTATTGCTAACAGGCTTATCTGCGGGTAATTTGGGTTCTACTGCATCGTTAGTATCTACGAATATGGGGCGGTTGGGTTTCGAGTCAAATACAGATAACAATTTAGTTATTAGTGACTTGTCTTATCGATTTCCCCTCTCAAATAACTTGGGAGTTGTTGTAGGTACAGCGGGAGTCAACCCAGTAAACACTTTTCGCGGTATTAGTCCTTTAGAAGGTTCTGGCGACGGCGCAATTTCTCTATTTGGTCAGCGTAACCCGATTTTAGGGATTGGCAACGGTACGGGTGGTATAGGTTTTGACTGGCAAATTAGCGATCGCATCAGTCTGCAAGGTATTTATAGCGCAGAAATTCCCAGTTTTCCCGGCAATAGCAACCAAGCTGGTCTATTTGGTGGTAGATGGACTGCTGGCGCTCAGCTAAGTTTAGCGCCTACCAATGACATTGATGTCGGAATACATTATCTTTACTCCCATTCCCCTGATGGCTTACTAGGAACTGGTATCGGCGATAGTCAGTTGCTTTCGCCTTTTGCAGATGCAACAGCTTTCGATACTCAAGCTGTTGGCGCTAGCGTTGCTTGGCGGATCAACCCTAATTTGCAGTTGGGTGGTTGGGGTGGTTTTTCTTCTTCCCAAGCAGCCAACCTTTCTGGAAGTGTAGAAACCACAAATTGGCTAGTATTTGCTGCTTTTCCCAATTTGCTGCGTCCTGGCAATTTAGGGGGTGTTCTCGTAGGACAACCTCCCAAAATTACTTCCAGTACTTTACCTGAAGGATTTAATTTTCCCAACTTTTCTGATGGCGGGACAGCAGGTGGACGCAGTGACACATCAATTCACGTAGAACTTTTTTACCGCGCTCAGTTGAATGACAATATTGCTTTGACTCCAGGCGTATTTGTCATATTCAATCCTGATCACAACGCTGCTAATGAGCCTTTAGTAGTCGGAGCGCTGAGAGCAACTTTCCGGTTTTAAATTTGTACCGATGTAAATGTAATAAAGTACGCTACGTTCATACTGGTGCAATCAGTGTTGAATACTAGTGTCACGCAGTCTGAGCAAGGAAAACTTGCTTATAAATTCATGCGTGTTTTTTTCATAGGTGATAAAAGGAGCAAATTTTCCATGAAACTAAATTCATCAACTAAGCCAGGTTGTGCAGTTGTTAGCAGCAGCAGTTTAGTCGCACTCATCATCGGTTTAAGTGGCGCAAGCGCTTCTGCTCAAATCACAATTCAAAGTACTGGTACATTGTCAGGAACTATTCAACTTCCTAGCATTAATCCCAATTTCAATCAGAGCATTACACGTGTAGATACTGATACTACAGGAACATACTCGCGGAACATAGGTTCTAGAAATAATCCTAATTACGTTCCTGTGTACAAGTCAGATTATGTAGCAGTAAGAACACGCTCAGATGGTAGTCTACATTACTACGTTGACTTTAAAGGCATTCCTATTGTCTCTTTCAATGGTGTTGTCACTTCACCAGTTCTCTCAGGTGGTGAGTTGACGCCTTATAAATATCAGGGAAGATTGGCAGGAACTACATTTCAAGGAGTAGTTCAAGATGAATTTAATCTCACAAAAGCTTTATACACTGGAACTGTAACTGATCCAAAAACTGGAAACCAGTATCGGGGTACTTTTGAAGTGAGTGGATACGGAGTGCGATATAGCGATCGCAATGGTGGCGCAACTCCCACAGTATTTGATTTCAAGTCCGATATCCCAGGTTCACCAAGCGTCACTTCCTTGAACATGACTAACTCCCCCTTGGCGAGATTGACAATCAAAGTACCTACAACTGCAACTCTCATAACCCCTACACCAGTCGTTAGCGGTGGTAGTACACCTATTCCCACACCAATAGTTAGCGGTGGTAGTACACCTATTCCCACACCAATAGTTAGCGGTGGTAGCATACCCACGCCTGTAGCCGTAGTTAGTAATGATAGTGCGATCGCCGAAACTGTGCCGCAGACATTACTTTCACCAACACCTACAGCGTTTACATCTGAGCCTACTTCCCCATCACCTGCTGCTACACCCAATATAGAGTCTAGTAGTGGTAATTCTTCTGGAGTTAATCGAGTGGTTGTCAACCCATCAACGCTTGCTTCAGGTGTTTGTTCACAGGATTCTGGAAATAGCTGTATAAAATCTTCTTTACCCAAACAAGCGATCGGCCCTCGCAGCCGAGTGCTATTGCGTTAGCCACATATCATCATTAGTTGGCAAGGGGTTGCACAATTAATTCCAAACTTAAGGCAAAAGCTTTGTATAGTTCTGGAACTTAAGCAGGACAGAATGAAACTAATATTATAGCTAGGATAAGGACAACATCCAGTTAGGGAATTCCACCCGAAGTTATCGGTAGCAGTTTTGCGGCTCAGACTTCCTATTTGTGGTAGATTTTACCCTAATGATTTTCTGGCTATACTAGTGACTTAAGCCGATTGATTGATAAATGTCAGCCCCCACCATGAAACACCCAAAAACTCTATGTTTCCGACATATATCAGTGTGCATTTGCTATTTAACTGACACAAAATCGTGTTTAGAGTTTGAGCAAATCAATTTCCTAGAAGCCACAAAAACTTTATTAGTTAATCATTGATCACACAAATACTACAGAGCAAAATTAGATAAATCATACATATTCAGAGTAAGTAAATATGAAAGAAGAATTACTAGTCAGAGTTTTGCAAGTCTTGCGAATTAATATGAGTTGGATGACTTGGAACTTATTTCTGGCTTTTATACCTTTAGCTTTAAGTGTGTGGCTATTTCGCATTAGGTACAATCGTTCTTGGCTGTGGTGGCTAGGATTTCTGGTATTCTATGCTTTCTTGCCGAACGCACCATATTTGTTGACTGATGTAATTCACTTGATAGATGATATTCGCACAATTCAATCGGTATGGATGATTACCTTGGTACTTATTCCTGTTTATTTGCTAGTAATTCTGTCTGGATTTGAAGCTTACGTTATATCCTTAGTTAATTGGGGTTACTATTTACACCGTATTGGCAAGAGCCAATGGATTTTATGGGTTGAATTAATTACCCATTTTCTATGTGCTGTGGGTGTTTATTGGGGGCGATTTTTGCGTTTCAACAGTTGGGATTTTATTACTCAACCCGATGCTGTCTTAACTAGAGGTGTAGAGGAAATTCTTGGTAAACAGCCATTGGTAATTATCGCTATTACTTTTGTGATCCTTGTCGGGTTGTACTGGATCATGAAACGAGTAACTTTGGGTTTTGTTAGGCAACCACAAAGTAGTTATACCATCAAGACACAACAAGCAAATTCTAATACCCCAAATGCTGGATAATTAAAGACTTCTCGCAATCCGAATATAACACTACTAAATCTTTTAAATGTTACTGTGCATTATCAATAGTCAGGTATAATGCATTCTTTATTAGTGCCACAGTGTCTTAGTGGTAAAAAAAATAACTTTTTAACCACTAAGGCGAAGTTAGCCTTGTCTCTTGTCTTCTATTTATCCACCCAAAGAATAGTACATACACTAGGTAATTTCTTATCAAAAGAAAGATGAAACTAAACTCTCATTGAGTTGAAATAAACATAGATCAAACACTTGGACGTAAATCGCTATCATTTTAAAATAACCTCGTCCTATCAGACCGTTGAATATTGAGGGTCTTGTTTGATTTAGCTAGTCACTTTGATAGGAGAGATATCATATGCAATTAATTTCTAGAGAGGAGATAAAGACACTACTAGAACAGCCAAAAGGAAATTGTGTTTCAATTTATATGCCAACGCACCCAGCCGGACAGGAAGTGCGACAAGACCCAATTCGATTTAAGAATTTGGTCAAAGAGGCAGAGACTCGCTTAATTGATGCAGGTTTAGAACAGAAAGAAGCGATCGCATTGTTGCAAAAAGCCCATGAAATTGATACCCAAGAATTTTGGGAGCAAACGGTAGATTTGGGACTAGCGATTTTTATTTCTGAAAATATTTTTCGCTACTATACCATGCCACTCAATTTTCAAGAATTGGTCGTGGTGACAGACAGGTTTCACATCAAACCTTTGCTACCGATTTTAAATGGTGATGGTCGTTTTTATCTGCTGGCTTTGAGTCAACAAGATGTTAGATTTTTTGAAGCAACACACCATAGCATCAACGAGGTGGAGATAGAAAATCTGCCTAAAAGTTTGGAGGAAGCTCTCCAAATAGACGAGACTGCCAAAGAGGGTCAGTTCCGTAGCAGAATGTCCAGAGGAGGAACCTCCAATTCTTCTTCACAACCGGGTGAGTTTCATGGACAGGGAAGTCCTGACAAGGATAAGCACCAAGAAAGCATCCTAGAATTTTTTCACATCATTGATGGCGCATTGCACCAAAAACTGCGAGAGCAAAAAGCGCCTTTGTTATTGGCTGGGGTTGAGTATCTCTTACCTCTATACAAACAGGCAAATACCTACCAGCATTTAATGGAAGAAGGGATTACTGGTAATCCAGAAATTCTCAGTGCTCAAGAGTTACATGACGAAGCTTGGCCCATTGTCGAGGCTGATTTCCAAAAGTCACAACAAGATGTTTTGGAGCGTTTCCATCAACTGTTTGGCGGTGATACTGGCAAAGCCACCAATAATCTCAAAGAAATTATCCCAGCGGCTTACTACCAACGAGTGGATTCATTGTTGGTTGCAGTTGGTCAACAGCAATGGGGTTTGTTTGATCCAAGTTCAGAAACGGTTTATTTACATGAGGATAAAGAAACCGGTGATGAGGATTTGTTAGATTTTGTTGCTGCTCACACCTTACTAAATGGTGGTGCGGTCTATGCTATTCCACCAGAACAAATACCATATAGCACACCCGTTGCAGCGATTTTTCGATATTAAACATTCTGACGGTGTTGTATAAAGTTAACTGTACTATATACAACACCAGTAATGAAAACTATTCGTTTTTCTATTAGTCAATCTCTAATCGTTTTAGCTCTTTTGAGTACGGCAGCTAGATTTAGCCAGCCTGCTGTAGCAGAGACAATAACTGGACAATCGGGCAATGTGCAGGCAGAAATATCCTACGATCAGCCACAAGAATACCAGTATAAAAATGTTAGGTTAAAAATTATTCGAGCAGGTAATACTGTTTTTGAGCAAAAGCTACCTCAAGAAAATGAATATGACAGACCTGTGGAAGGATTGTTTGGAGAAAAAGAAAATAAGTTACCAGTGCTAGACTTGGACGGCAATAAAGAACCAGAAGTAGTTGCCGATTTCTATACAGGTGGAGCGCACTGTTGTACTTATTCATTGATTTACCGCTACAACAGTCAATCCAAGCAGTATCAAAAGATTCGCCACAAATGGGGTAATGGTGGCTATCGACTTAGAGATTTAGATCAAGACGGTTTACCAGAGTTTGAGAGTCGGGACGATCGCTTTGCCTATGCTTTTAGTAGCTATGCCGCTTCTGGCTATCCCTTACAAATTTGGCAGTATCGCCAAGGCAAGATGATTGATGTTACCCGTCGCTATCCTAAATTAATCTATAATGACGCGTCTGAGTTATGGCAAACTTTTTTAAAAGCGCGGAAGCAAGGGGATGATGGCAAGGGTTTTTTAGCTCCTTACTTGGCAAATAAATATATGCTGGGTCAAGGACAAGATGGTTGGCAACGTGTACAACAAGCTTATAAAGGACGAGATCGCACTAAATACTTTGCAGATTTACGTAAATTTTTACGCGAAACTGGATATATCAAGTAAAAATACATTCAAAATTCCCAATTACTCCCCTAATCTTCCACTCTTCTATTTTTCCTCTCTCAATTCACGTCGCGCCACTTCTAAAATCAGGCGTTGCTCAGCACGAGCGATCGCCTGATATGTCCGCGCTACCGCTTCCGGTTCAACAGAAATGGAAGTAATGCCCCATTGCACCAACTTATCAATGATTTCTGGATAGATGGCTGGTGCTTGACCGCAGATTGAACAAGGTATACCCGCACTTTGGGCCATTTGGATGAGTTGGGCGATCGCACCCATTACCGCCGGCTGACGTTCATCAAATACTTTTGCTAGTTGTCCTTGCTCTCGATCTACCCCCAATAATAATTGTGTCAGGTCATTTGTCCCAATGGAAATCCCGGCTACACCTGCTTTGACGTATTCTGGGAGTAAAAACAGGACGCTGGGCACTTCTGCCATTATCCACAGTTGAAACTGGGACACTTCGCTTAATCCTGCTTGCTCGACTTTGCGGCGACAAAAGACAAACTCTTCCACAGTCCTAACAAAAGGCAATAGTAAATGGATATTGCTGTAGCCAGCTTGCTGTACAGTCGCTAAAGCCTTCAATTCTAACTCAAACACTGCGGGATTTCGTAAATAGCTAAAAGTGCCACGTTCACCTAACATTGACTGTGGTAAAGATTTTATATCACTCAATGATGGTAAATCCTGCGATCGCCAATCTAAAGATCGATAAAAAACAGGTCTTGGTGCAAAAGCACGAGCAAACTGCATAATCTGCTCCGACCAACGTTCTAATAATTCTGTCTGACGCCCGCTTAAGAGCCAACTATTAGGATGTTGTCCCTCTAGTATGGTCAATACCATTAATTCTGAACGCAATAATCCCACCCCATCCACAGGCAAGTTTTGCACTTGCTCTATTAAGCTGGACTGGCTCAAATTAACCAGCAATTGTGTAGCATTCATGGATGGGTAAGTAGTAATCGGATGGAGAGATGGAGGGACGGAGGAATAAGGCAAAAGAGAATTTTCTCTCTGTGTTCCTTTTTCTCCTTCTCCCCCTCTGCTCTTGTCCCTGTCTCCCCCTCTTCCTCTGTCTCCATTTCCGTCTCCTCTAATCCGATAAACTTCTCCTCTGTCGCCATCTACTAACAGTCTTTCGCCAGTTTTAATTAGAGTTGTGGCAGATGTTGCGCTCACTACTGCTACAAGACCCAATTCTCTAGCCAGAATCGCAGCGTGACTAGTTAATCCTCCCTGTTCCGTAATAATACCAGCAACTTGTTGAAGTAACGGTAGCCAATCAGGTGTAATAGTTGGTATTATTAAAATTACTCCCTGGGGTAGTTGTTCTGGTTTTTGTTGTGAATTGATTATCACATGGGCAGTCGCCACAATACGCCCTCCTGCCGCCCCTAATCCCTTGATGAAGTGGATATTGGGAATTACGGATTTGGGAGCGAGAACTTGTGTGATGTAAAGCTTGGTATTTGGGGTTTCCTGAGCGATAGTCCACTTAATGGTAAATTCTTTACCTAGTTCACTCACTAGTTGATTCCCCAGAGCAATTACTTGCTGTAAATATTCTTCTTGTAAAGCGTATTGTTTTTGTTGGGATTCTTCAAGTAGGTAGGCAACTAGACAAGTGTGATCTGGCGTTAATACTGGCTTTAATCCATGCTGCGAAAAAGCCAGCGGTGTCTCATGATCAACACGATAAGCCAGCATTTTATTGCCCAGATGTTGCTCTAGTACAACCCCAGTTTCTTTTTGAATATAGTAGACATCTGGGATAACTTCGCCGTTGGCGATCGCTATTCCTAATCCCCAACTAGCTTTAATTTCACACCCGGAGGAGTGAGCGCTAAACAAGCCACTGGCGATCGCATTTTCAACAGGTTGTACCAGTACTCCTAAATTAATTTGTTGCAGATTAATTCCTGTGCGCTGCCAATATAGGAGACTTCTGGCACGAAATAGCTGGCTCCAAGTACGCTTTAATGCAAGGGCAATATCTTCCTGATCACAATGACAAAACACTGAATCCAACAACCCGGATACATTCGCCTTAACCTGGGTAGTTGTTGATACAGCCAGAGTCGGTCGAAAAATCAAACAGCTAGTTTGCCATTCTTTAGCCGCTTTGAAAATTGTACTTACCCACTGCTGTGGCACTTTCGCAGTGATAATTTCCTGGCGCAAGCGACCAGCCACCTGCTGAAGTTGACGCCAATTAGCTACATCCAAGTGCAACGAAGAATAGGGTAAGTCGGCGACTAATGACTCTGAACTGTTGAGATTTTCGAGGAATTGTCGCAAAATTTCTGCCGGCACTACAAAACCATGCACTACCGGATAGCCACGCTGCATAAGTCTGCTCAAGTAAAATGCTTTTTCACCTACTTCGGTGCGGTCTTGTAATTTAATTTGGTCAAGCCAGTAAAGTTTGTCCACTCAATTTGTTAGTTGTCAGTTGTCAGTTTGTAGCCACAGCCATTGCCTCCTGGTATATTGTCAGCCATCAATCCACTGACTCCTTACTAGGACGAGTTTCCAGCATTTACGTTTAATTGTGCCAACCTAATTTGTGGTTAATTGCTAGTTACATGATGTCTCACCGTCATTTAACTCCTTTATCAACCAATTTTTTCCTTCATTCACCTCCTTCCCTGTTATGAGTGGTTTAGTTGTTTGAGCAAGTTGTATATAGCAATATCGTATTTAATTATTGAGTGTATGATTAAAGTTAACCATTTGAGGTAAAATATTTTTTGTTAATCATTTTAATTAAAAAACCTTTTAATAAAGTTGAAAGTCTTGCTATCTAAACGGTAAAAGCATTTTGGCACAACTTACTTATTTAAATATTTATTGGCAAAAATAAAGCTTTAGCCAGAAAAATTGAACAAATGGAGGAGATCGATTAATGCTTTAAAAAGTCTTTTCCAATGGAATTAATCCAAAAGAAATATAGATTGTTTTAGTAAACTCCATAAATGTAAGGAATATTTTTATAGTATTTATTGAAAGAAATTACTAATTAACTTAAAATATTAAGGCTTCCACATACCAGATCAAGGAAATTGTCAAGTACTTTCTACATTTCAAGCCATGATTGGCTGAATATAAGTTTTAGGCTATGTATTGCATTGCTTATCGGAGCAATTATCGGCTTAGAGCGCGAAGCTAAGCGCAAACCGGCTGGATTAAGAACTCATATCCTAGTAAGTCTTGGTTCAGCGATTTTTACCGTCATACCTCTACAATTAGATGGATTGCAATCTAGTCCTGATGCTCTCAGTCGTGTGATACAGGGTATTGCTGCTGGCGTGGGATTTCTTGGTGCTGGAGAAATCGTAAGTCATTCTTCCCAACAATCACAGCAATTTGAAGTTAAAGGACTAACATCAGCGGCGGCTATTTGGGTTTCGGCTGCTTTGGGAATAGCTGCTGGATGCGGTTTGTGGCAGTTAGGATTAGTTGGTGCTGTGCTAACTTTTTTGGTTCTCAACGTTTTTAAAAGATTAGAAAAACATCAATAGTCATTAGTTAATCCTTGCAAAGCACAAATCACTAATTAAACAGCAACAATACCTTAGAAAAAATTGTTTCTTGCGCCCTAGTTTGAAGAATTAATTTTACTAAATCGATAAATTCCTCATCAGTTTTATTGTCACTTTCAATTATTTTAGTAGCGGCATAAAAACTAACGTCATCAAGATTTAATTCATTAGTAGCGCCTGTCTGCCATCCTGATTTTTTAATATCCCAAGAAAGCGATTTACCACGTAATGTAAATTGAAACCATATTATTTCATCATTATATAATTCAAAAAAAACATCAAAATAATGTTCTTCACCTTGGAACCAAATTCTGTTTGTGCCTATTTTATAACCTTGCTTTAGTAACTTTTGCTCAATTTCTCGCAATGATGCACCTAGTGACGCAATTTCCTGTTCATTAACTCTGTCATTTGTTTTAGATATATTTGAGTTGTCATTTGTCATTTGTTATTTGTGATTAACCAATGACTAATGATTACTTCGGTGATATTTCTCCTGCCTTCACAAAAAGAATTTGGGAGGAGTTTAACCACTGAGAATCAAAAGAACTTAAATGAGTGGTAGTAATCAAGGTCTGAAAGCGATCTTGAATAGCATCAAGCAATTGATTTTGGCGGGATGGATCTAGTTCGGCGAGAACATCATCAAGCAATAACAGCGGTGGTTCTTTGACGACTTCTTCAATTAGTTGTAATTCTGCTAATTTTAAGGCTAGAACTAGCGTTCTTTGCTGACCTTGAGAACCGTATTGACGTGCGGGTGTCTGGTTAATAGTTAATTCTACTTCGTCGCGATGGGGCCCAACAAGAGTAGTACCTTGATGAAGTTCGGCAACGGCTCGTTGTTGAATTTTTTCCAAAAAAGCTTGTTGTACCTCTTCTGGATTATTTTGCTCTAAAGGAATGCTAGGTGTATATTTGATTTGCAAAACTTCTGTGCTACCACTAATACTGGCGTGCCAAGCAGTAGCGATGGGAGCTAGTCGCTGGATAGCGCGATCGCGTCGTCTAATTACCCTTGTTCCTGTAGTAGCTAACTGTGCATCCCATACAGCAAGTTCTGAGTGTAGAGACTTTGTATGCAACGTCTCTACATTGCGTTTTAAAAAGGCGTTTCGCTGGCGTAAAACCTGATTATATTGCTGCAAGATGTGAGCGTAAACTGGTTCGAGTTGGATTAGTAAGGTATCTAACCAATTGCGACGACCTTCCGGGCCACCGCGCACTAAATCTAAATCCAAACTGGAAAACTGTACTGCATTCAGAACGCCAAGAAAATCCATTTGACGGCGTACAGATTCGCCATTAAGAGCAACGCTACGGCGACCATTGCGGCGGAGAGTTAAAGTCAGTTCACTGAGTCCCGTTTGTCGCCCAAGGGTGGCATTAATTTGAGATATAGCTTCTCCTTCTTTTACTAAATCGCGATCGCGTGCCATCCGATGCGATCGCAATGTTGCCAACAACTCCACCGCTTCCAACAAGTTAGACTTTCCCTGAGCGTTATTACCTACCAAAATTGTTTTGGCAGCAGTAAACTCAATCTTTTGCTCTTGGTAATTACGAAACTGTCGCAGATGAAGGGTTTTGAGGTACATAGCGGGGATTGGGGATTGGGGACTGGGGATTGAGGATTGGGCACTGGGGATTGAGGACTGAAGATTCTTAAGAGGGGGAAAAGCTTAAAGCGCAAAGTCTGAGCGGAGGCTTCCTCCGCTCAGAACTTTGTAAGAGAGGGTAAGGGGATGGTTTTTCCCTTTCCCCATGCCCCCTGCCCAATACCCAATGCCCCATGCCCCATCACACAGCTTTCTTGCCCATAAACCGCAAAAATAGCTTCTCCAATTCAACCCAAACAAACATTAAGGAACTGAAGCCAATACAAACCCCCAACTCCGTTGGACTTAGCCAATGAGTGCCAAAGAAGTTTCTCAGGGGTGGTACGTAAACTAGCATTAGCTGCAAAATCGTTGTTACAACAACAGCCGCCAATACAAAGATATTCGAGAAGGGATTCATCTCGATGGTTAGTCGGTTATTGGAACGAATGGCGATCGCATGACCCATTTGGGCAATACATAGCGTAGTAAATACCATTGTCTTCCAAGTATCGGGGTTACGCTGATACCCAGCTGCATGGGTATGCTGATAAGCCCACCACATCAAGGCAATACTAATAATTGCAAAGATGATGCCAATGCGAATCATATAAGAACCCAATCCCCTAGCGAAAATACTTTCACGGGGACTAAAAGGTGGACGTTTCATGACATCTGGTTCTGGGGGTTCCACAGCTAAGGCAAGAGCTGGTAAACCATCTGTCACCAAGTTCATCCACAAAATTTGCAAAGGAATTAGAGGAACGCCTCCTAAACCAATTAAGGGTGCAGCGGCGATCGTTAGCACTTCGCCGATGTTACTACCCAAGATGTACTTGATAAAGCGGCGGATATTGGTGTAAACAACTCTACCTTCCTTGGTAGCTGTAACAATGGTGGCAAAGTTGTCATCAAGTAATACCATGTCGCTGGCTTCTTTGCTCACATCTGTGCCGGTAATGCCCATTGCAATGCCAATGTCAGCTTGTTTGAGGGCTGGGGCGTCGTTAACGCCATCACCTGTCATGGCGACAAATCTGCCTCGGCGTTGGAGTGCTTGGACAATTCGCAGTTTGTGTTCTGGGGCGACTCTTGCATAAATGCTTACTAGGTCAACGTTTTGCTCTAGTTCCTGGTCGCTCATCCGTTGCAATTCTTGACCTGTGAGGACGCGTGAGCCTTCCTCAGCAATTCCTAAATCGGTGGCGATCGCTCTTGCTGTTAACTGGTGATCGCCAGTGATCATAATTGGGCGAATGCCTGCATCTCGACACTCTTGTACTGCTGCTCTTACCTCTGGGCGTGGCGCATCTAACATTCCTACCAATCCTAGCCACACCAAGTTTTGCTCAGATGTCTCATCTGAACCTTCCGGCGGAATTTCCGCCAGGGGTTTGTATGCAAAACCTAACACCCGCAAGCCTTTACTTGCCATTTGGTCATTTTCTACCAGAATTTGCCGACGTTGTTCTTCAGTCAATGGGGCTGAGCGATTGCCCAGATGAACGAGAGTGGAACGTCCCAAAATTAACTCTGGCGAACCTTTGGTAAACATCAAGTAACGCTCAGATTGTAAAAAGCTAGCGATCGCAGGGTCAACCGCGGTCAAAGGCGATCCACCTGACGCTACTTCCTCCACCTGAGAAATCACACTCATTCGCTTGCGTTCTGAGGAAAAGGGAAACTCGCCAACGCGGGGTAGTTTGCTGTTCCACTGGTCTTTTTCGATTCCAGCTTTTCCCGCGAGTGTGACTAATGCACCTTCTGTAGGATCTCCTAAAATCATCCATTGCCCATTGTTCTGTTGCAGTACAGAATCATTACAAACAGCACAAGCAACTAGCAAAGCTGAGATTTCTGGATATTCATCTACGGGAATTTTTTGATCATCTAACTGAAAATCTCCTGTAGGAGTATAACCTTCTCCCGTGACACGAAAAGTCTTGTCATTGGTGAAAACTGATTGCACCACCATTTTATTTTGAGTCAGGGTGCCAGTTTTGTCAGAACAGATAGTAGTTACAGAACCCAATGTTTCCACCGCTGGCAATTTGCGAATTAAGGCATTCTGGCGCACCATTCGCTGAGTTCCTAACGCCAAGGTGACGGTGATTACGGCAGGTAAACCTTCGGGTACTACAGCAACAGCCATACTCAGGGAAATTTCCAAGAGTTCTTGGATATTGCTAAAACCTCTTGCTTGGATGACACCAGCAGTCACAACGATCGCAACAAGAATCAAAGAACCTGTAACTAGGACGTTACCCAGTTGGGTCATTCGCTGCTGTAAGGGGGTAGGTTCACTTTCCACCGCCTGCAACATGGCAGCAATTTTGCCCAGTTCTGTTGTCATTCCGGTGTTAGTCACCAGAACTTTAGCTCGTCCTTGGACTATTTCAGTTCCTTGAAATACTAAATTAATGCGATCGCCCAAATCTGTTTCTTCAGGCAATTTGAGTGTTGCCTGTTTACTCACAGCTTCGGCTTCACCCGTCAGTGCTGACTCTCGCACTTGTAAATTAGACTGTTCAATCAAGCGTCCATCTGCGGCTATCTGCATCCCAGCTTCTAGCAGCATCACATCCCCTGGGACTAGTTCCTTAGCTGCTATCTCCACCAGTCTGCCGTCGCGCATGACTCGCACTAAGGGAGAGGTCAGCTTTTTCAGAGCTGCCAAGGCTTTTTCAGCACGGCTTTCTTGGACGTAGCCGAGTATGCCATTGAGAATGACAATCGCCATAATTGCGATCGTGTCTTTAAATGGCACTTCACCAGGTTTTAAGTCGCCCGCTCGCCAAGCTATGAGGTCTAAGATCCCAGAAATTAGAGCTACGCCAATCAGCATCAACAACATAATGTTCTTGAACTGATCGAGCAAAATTTCCCAAGTACTACGGCCAGCATTTTCTTCTAGTTCATTAGGGCCGTATTTTTGCAACCTCTGTTGAATTTCTTGGGGTGTTAAGCCACTGTCTGCATTACTATCAAGCAGGTCTAGTGCTTTATCAACTTCTAAACTATGCCAAACGGCGGCACCTTCAGGCAGAGAATTAGCAGACATCGTGTACGTCACAGGAAATGGTTACAAAATTCGATCATAATTTAGTGATGGATGGAAAACCATCAACTAAAGTTACATTAAAGCCGTTACTAAGCTAAACGAGTATTGATTTAATTCTTAACATTTGCATATTTGTCCACTTTTGACTTAGTGTTATTTCTCACGAAGGAGTTTTTCGGAACACATTGTACCGATAATTATAAGTAATAGAAATTTGAAGTTTAGTTACAGAGCATATGCCACAATTAATTTTAGGCGTGCTAAACCGTTAAATAAATATGCTTAATATGAGTTTTGCACCCTCCAGTTTGACTGCCAGCCAAATGTTTGGGCAAAGAATAATTCGACCACTGACTGCTGCTACCCTGTGTGGCATTGCTTTCATTAAAGATAGGCTCATTGCTATTGACAGTATTAAAGGGCATCTACTGGAAATTGATCCCACCTCTGACAATAGTAAAATTATTAATCCCCATCAAGTAAAAGAATTTAGCGATGTCACTGGACTAGCGGTGTGGGAAGACACTCTGTGGGTGACTCGTGCTCAAAGTGTTTATTTATGCACCCTCACTGCTTTAGGTCTGGAACATTTTACTACATTGCCTTATCCGGCTGACGGCGTTGCTGTTTGGGAATCAACAGTCTATGTTAGCTCTCAAAAATTAGGCTACATTCTGGTTTTTGACCGCGATACTCGAAAAGAGATTACCAGATTCTATGCCCCTGGGGTTGGGGTGGAAAATTTGGCAGTTAGCCAGGAAACGCTTTGGATTTGCGATCGCACAGAACAAACAGTTTACGCGATGGATAGGGCAACTGGAGAAGTCCAATTCAGTGTTCTAACACCGTTTGAATCCCCCACAGGCATAGCAATACATAAAAATGGTGATACAAGTCAGGAAAGTCTCTATATCGCTTATGCCTCTGAGGAGCCTTATATCCGGGATAACCCAAACGCAGACCCGAATCATGAGTTAACTTACCGCGATCGTACTTTTATTCACCCTCTGTATTATCATTACGAACCAGATAAGCATTACGCTCTCTCTAATGGCTATCTCATTGAAATGTCCTATGCCGAGGAAATTGCTCCCTTAGACGAGGTTTATTTACCAGAAGTCGAATGGCGTATTGCCCTTCCATCCGAAACTGAGCGTCAAAAAGTAAAACACGTTGAACCTATCGGTTTACCCTTTACTGAAGAAGTTATAGATGGGCAACGTGTAGCAGTATTTAAATTTGATGCCCTCACCCCAGGCGAACGGCACATATTTGGCTGGAAAGCCCTCTTAGAAGTTCGAGGCATTAAATATCGCATCACACCCAGAGATGTAGAAGATATTCCCGAACTTTCACCAGAATTGCAAACTCGCTACCTGGTTGATGATGACGATTTAGCAATGGATACTCCCATTGTCCGCCGTGCCGCCCGTGAAGCAATTGGTAATGAAACTAATGTGTTGCGAAAAATGTACAGCATTCGCAACTACGTCTACGATGAATTATCCTATGGCATTAAACCCTACATTGATACACCAGATATAGTTTTAGAGCGGGGCATTGGTTCTTGTGGCGAATATGTGGGCGTTTTACTTGCTCTATGCCGTTTGAATGGCATCCCCTGCCGCACTGTAGGTAGATACAAATGCCCTCCCAATAGCGAACACCAAGGTGTTCCTCTGCAACCCGACTTTAATCATGTTTGGCTTGAATTCTACGTACCGAATTTTGGCTGGTTGCCAATGGAATCAAATCCTGATGATGTCGGGAATGCTGGCCCTTATCCCACGCGCTTTTTTATGGGCTTATGCTGGTATCACGTTGAAATTGGTAAAGGTATCTCTTTTGAAACTGTCACAAGTCAAGGTACACGGCTAACAAAAGAAGATGTCCCCATTGGCGATTTGGCAATTAATCATATTCGGTTTACGATTCTCAAAGAATTGCCACCTTTTTGAATAGTACCTGTGTGATTAAAAACACACTATAGTAGGGTGGGCATTACAATACCCACCCTACAAGACCATTTTTGCCATAGCCCTGACTTGTTAATTAGCTGTTAGCTTTCAAACTTGGTAGTGGATGTGAATAAGACGGCTTAAAATCTCCAAACTCACAGATAGAGCTAAATGGGCAAAAGCGGCAGTGAGAGCCAGGATTTGGGGGAAAAATCTTACTGAAATTACTAGTTTTTTCTTGATATTTATGCAAATCGTGCTGATGCTTGTGAGCTATATTAGCTAAGTCAAATTCCAAAGATTCTAATTCACTATTATTAATGCTAATCAGCTCAGATGTTTTACCTATCTCTAAATTGTAAAATGATGCAACAGCGTGCCGTCCAGGATAAAGATAACGAGCAGCCAATAAATAAACTAATGCCTGTCGTCGGTCAAAAGCTGATTTACCAGTCTTGAAATCTATAATATGTAAAGTACTATCAGACTCAATGAAAACGCAGTCCATAGCCGCATATAAGCGAAAGCAATAATCCTCTTGTTCAATCACAATCGGTTTGGGAAAACCTTCATCGCCCGGAGTTAATTGGATAATATTTTTATTCAAAAGTAACGGAGCATCGTGATATTTTTTCAATATTTGGCGCACGCGTTGCTGAACTTGATCACTTGAGTTGCCTAATTTTAGTAGCTGGGCAACTTTTTCTACACCATCTGATTGGTTTAGCAGATGCCTGTGATGATGAAACTCATAAACGCCTTTTTGGGCTAGTATACCAATCCGCTGAGGTGCAGTGGCTTGCGCTAACAGCGCTTTGACTTGTGGTTCGTGTTGCCGAGCTTTGATAAACCCCCGTCTCATCTGGCAATGCCAGCGTTCTTGCCCTGTCGCTGGGGCAACTAAAGACCAAAGGTGATAACTGGCAAAAGGTCGATCAGGGGTTGACATTGCTAAGGAACAGTGAGAGAAAATACGGTGGGGAGAAGTCAGAGCTAGGGTTTCTAAGAACTCTGAGTAGAGGTTTTCTCCGATGGTCTGATCACTGCCGAGAGGTACAATACTTTGTGCCTCGCCCTTGTATTGTTAGACACAAGGCAACTTTTTTGTAAAAATGGTTGTGCAGTAAGACCCGCATTACGAGCAGAAGTTCAGTGCTCGATGGGTTGTCTTTTACTATGGTCGGTGCTGCGCTTCCCCGTAGGGATATGACGAACAGAACTTTGGGAGATACTTGCTGCTATACAAGCCTTGTGAGAAGCCTCCTAATAATGATGATGAACGAGAGAAAGTGGCAATGAGCGCCAGTAGCAATTCCAGCAAGATAAAATTTGGCACTGATGGATGGCGAGGGATTATTGCCGATGACTTTACATTCCCCAATGTGCGGAAAGTAGCAAGGGCGATCGCCAGTTACTTAGAAATAGCCTATAACAAAGATAGACCAGTACTTATTGCCTACGATACTCGGTTTTTAGCTGACCAGTTTGCTCACACAGCGGCCCAAGTCTTGGCTGATTTGGGTTGGACTGTCAAAATTACTGATCGGGATTGTCCTACACCAGTAATTGCTTATAACGCCCGTCACTTAAATTCTGCTGGGGCGTTGATGTTTACTGCTAGCCATAATCCAGCACCATACTGTGGAATTAAATATATCCCCGATTATGCTGGGCCTGCCACTCCAGAAATTACTGATACTATTGTGGCAAATATAGAGGGTGCATCGGATAACCTGCCCGGCAGCAGTCCATCAGGTTCAATTTCCATTTTCGATCCCAAACCAGACTATCTCAAATTTATCTACACCCTGCTGGATATAGAACGAATCAAGAATGCTCAGTTGAAAGTTAAGTATGATGCGCTATATTCTACCTCTCGCGGTTATTTAGATGAAGTTTTGCAACAGTGTGATACTCACTTAGAAAGTTTCCACACTTGGAGGGATGTGTTATTTGGCGGCGGTATGCCAGAACCCAAAGGTGAGCAATTAGTTGGGTTAGTGGAAGCAGTACGCCGCGATCAAGCAGATTTGGGTTTAGCAACGGATGGAGATAGCGATCGCTTTGGTATTGTCGATGAACAAGGAACCGTCCTCACTCCTAACACTGTGCTGCTAGTTTTAGCACGTCATTTAATAAAAAACAAAGGTAAAAGCGGAGCAATAGTCCGCACTGTTGCTACAACCCATTTACTGGATAATCTCGCAGCAAAATACGGGTTGCCAATTTATGAGACACCAGTTGGCTTTAAATACATTGGTGAAAAAATGCGGGAAACTGCCGTACTAATTGGTGGAGAAGAATCAGGCGGTTTAAGTATTATTGGACATATTCCTGAAAAAGACGGGATTTTAGCCGATATGCTAGTAGCAGAAGCGATCGCCTATGAAGGCAAACCGCTGAGTCAACTTGTCCAAGAAGCGATCGCTTCTGCTGATGGGCCACTTTACAACAACCGTCTTGACTTACACCTCACCGAGCCTCACAAGATTGCTGTCATCGACTCTTTTACTCAAAATCCACCCGCAGAAGTTGCAGGAATTAAAGTTAAACAAGTAGGGCGTAAAGACGGTATTAAGCTTTATTTAGAAGAAGGTAGTTGGATTTTACTGCGTCCTTCCGGTACAGAACCGCTGGTACGCGTCTATCTGGAAACCAACTCTCCCGAAAAACTTACTAAAATCGCTCAAGAGATGGAGAGCGTCATTGCTAAGCTAGAAGCAGTAGCAGTTTAGAAGAACTTTACCCCTAACTCCTGATTGTCAACGGAAAGGGGAGTCATAACTTGGGACTAATTATGAAAACTCTGGCTCCTTTTTTGATATCCCTAGTTGTAGCTATCTGGATAGTGGCGATCGCAATTATTTCAGTCCAAAATGCCACACCCGTATCTTTAAAATTCTTAACATTTCAATCGATTCAAATGCCAGCGGGTTTAGTGTTGGCTTTTAGTGCTGGTTTTGGGTTAATCAGCATGGCATTGCTACAACCCTTTTGGGGTTTAACTGGTGCTAGACAGGGTAATTCTCGATTGGAAGATGACGCTGAATTTTTTGTTGATGATGAAGATTTTTGAAGCGTGAGCCAAATTCTACGAAGAGAAAAGCCTACACAGACAGGCTTTTTTGATACTTTGGGAGGGCGATGTCTACGACGGGCTACGCCTACACACTTGTCACAAGCAAATATCTCAATGCAACGGATAGGCGATCGCTAATGTTTTATTTCAAGTAGTGCTACGTTAAGAAGTAGTCACTAATTACAAGCTTTATAAGCAATTAACTATTGATTTTTATGGCTGTGCCGTATCAAAATATTATTACTATTGAGCCAGGAAAACGAGGTGGTCAGCCTTGTATTCGAGGAATGCGAATTACCGTATATGATGTTTTATCATATCTTGCCTCTGGTATGACATACGAGGAAGTGCTTGATGACTTTCCTTATTTGACGCAAGAAGACATTTTAGCTTGTTTAAGCTATGCCGCTGATAGAGAAAGACAAATGCTGACAATGCCAGCATGAAGTTACTTTTTGACCATAACCTATCACCTCGGTTAGTAGATCAACTGGCTGATATTTACCCAAATTCTCAGCATCTCTTTCTCATAGGTTTGGATAAAGCAGATGATCAAAGTGTGTGGGAGTATGCGCGACAAAGTGGATTTACTGTTGTAACAAAAGATGCTGATTTTAATGAGTTGAGTATTTTGCGAGGATTTCCACTTAAATTGATCTGGATTCGTCGTGGCAATTGTTCAACCAATCAAATTGAAGACATTTGGCGATCGCATTTAAAGGATATACAAGCTTTTGACAAAAATCCAAACTTGGGAGTTTTGACACTGTATTAAAATTGTCAAATGTAAACATTGAGTCTAATTTTAGATATGTTAGCGGAAGGAGATTGCCGTTATCTTTGAGTATATGTAGTTTAAAAATCTGGGATTATACAAAAAAGCCGGCATTAGCAAGCTTTTTTTGATACTTTGAGAGCGATCGCGCTGTTATAAAATCAAAATGTCCATTCGTGGTCTGGATCATCTAAGGCAGCACGAACAGAAGCTAAGTTAGCAAGGTCTTTAAAAGGGCTTGATTTAGCAATTTCTGTAATTGAATTTAAGGTGAGGGCTAATTGGTCGTTGTTACCAGATGCGATCGCACTATCAACGACAGCAAATAAAGCACGAAAGTTTTCTGCACGTTCATCAAAAGAACGGTCTAGATACGCCATCAGCAACTCTCGTTGAGCATTAATCTTGGTGATTGTTTCGTTTTCCCAAGCCTCAATTTCTCGTCGCTTTGTCTGTTCCTGTTCGGCAATTTTCAGGTAATCGGTGTAAGTCGAAACCATTTGCTGTAAATATTCAGCAGGATTCATAACTTCGTTGACTACTACTTCGGCAACTTTCTTTACTGACATTCCTAATTGTCTCCCAGAGTACGATACTTGGCTTGGATAGTCACAGTAGCAGGATTAATCTGCCCTTCAGTATCTAAAACAGGAGTTTTCATGATTTCTACAAGCGCCTTGACCAAAAGTGCTAGCTGTTGAAATTTGGTAATATCCCTGTTTTTATCAAATGATGTTAGTGATTCAAGTTCGTTAAGACCCATAACAGCAAAATAGTTGAGAGATTCAACTAAATCCATCAACTCTGTAATCCGCCGTTTGACTTGCTGCATAAAGTCTTTTGCTGCTGCAATTTTAGCGATCGCAATGTTGACTTCAGCATCGTACTCCCGCGCCTTTGTCAACGCTTTTTCGCCTTCACCAGCAAGCACAAAACCTCCAATTAGGACAGCGGGGCCAACAGTGATACCACCTAAAACAAGAGAACCAAGAGCCATACCTCCTCCACCAGCAGCTAATGAACCGCCGCCCAGCCATGCTAGAGTTGCATTCCAGGCTGCGGCACCGCTAAGTCCTCCTATAAGTGTTCCAGTACTCGCTACTCCTACAGAGGTAGCAAGACCCATTGCACCACCATATCCTGCTGCTGCCGCCCCAATAGCTTTAGCTCCACCTTTAAAAAACTGTTCAGCTTCCATTGCGGCAGTTTTGTACTCTTTGATTTGCTGAACTGTAATTCCTTCTAGCCCCTCTAAAAACTCCTTTTCGCTTTGTTTTCCTTTACCAATGTTTCGTTCGATAAAGTCAACAAAGCGCCCAATTGTAATCATCATCACATTAAGCTGAAGTTGACCATACTCTTCAGCCAGATCGTTAGTTGCTTCCCAGTCTGTTTTTAATTGGCTAACAGCATCCTCATGACGTTTTTGTGCGCGTTTACCAATTTCCTGTGCCTCATTCATATCGGCAACGCCTATAGCGCCTGCACCTACACCAAAAACAGTGCCAGCTATAGCAACAGCACCCAAGATAAGTGGAATCATGAAATACTCCTGATTGTGATTAGTATTTGGTTAATATTTTTCTACGGGGATTAAATGAAAAGAAGGCATCACCTTATACCCATATTTCCCCGAAATACCCGATAATCAACAATTCAGAAAGCGTAAATTCGAGGCTGTGATGAATGCAGTTGCCAATTCTTATTTGTTTTTAGTCCCTCAGTGCAGCGGATAGGCGATCGCGCTTAGTTTGACGCTAAAATATTAGACGCAATCTTGTAGAGATGATTGGCGATGAAAATTAAAGCAGTTATCTGGCAAGAAGACGGTGTGTGGTGTGGTTCCGTACCTGCTTTACCAGGATGTCATACTTGGAAAGACAGCTACGAACATCTATTAGACATGCTGCAAGATGCGATTCAAGGTTGGTTAGAAGTCGCCAGTCACCGGGAAGATATTGATCCAAGGAAGCGCTCACCGAAAAAGATTTAGAATAAAAGCGATCGCACTTCCAATATTTATGCTGTCAGTTTAAGAAAATGCGATCGCTTACCACATTTCTGCTGTAAATACTCTCTTTTCTGCTCTGGAGTCCAATTTAATTGGACTAAATATGTATTAGTTTGAGATATCAGGCATGTGTAGAATTCACGGGTATTTTATTAGTACATATTTGTATTTGTTCTTGATTTAAATTGTGATTTTCGTTGATTTTAAGACTGACTGTTTGTCCTAAAGCTTGCCAATTCATTTCATTGTGTCCGTCACAACTAACACCTATAGAGTGATATGTGACTGGATCATAAATATTACAAAAAACTACATTATTATTTCCTGGGCTAACGGCGATCGTCAGTGGATTCCGCAGTTGTTCGGAAGTAATGATATCTAAAGATAACAACAAATTTTTAGAAAAGTAAGATTCATTTCCCGAACGAATAATATAAGGTTTGTCTGCCAAGATATATAAATCAGTTTTTTCAACTATTCCAAACTTAGTTTCAACCCTTTTATTTGCTTCTATTCCTGTAATTACTCCAGTCAAGGCTCTCTCATAAATTGGGATGCGTTTTTCATCTTCAGCAAGCATATACCAACAGTGGTCGGGTTCTCTGCTAACAAAGACATATTGAGGTTTTGGAATTTGTCCGAATCCTAATTTAACTTCCATATTTGTGATGAAGGTTTTTGTAAACAAATTTATTTAGCAACAAGCTTTTACGGTTTGTGCCGTCAATAAACCAGTTGCTTTATAGATATAATTCCCTGACGAACAATACAATTAACATTAAGGCAGCGAAAATTATAAAATTTAGTTAATTTATAAGCAATATTTATTTATACCAAGACGGCAAGAAAACCTTGTGCCTTTGGATGAAATTTAGTTGTGTAACGCTTGTTATAAAGATGCATAAAAAAGGGCAGGTACAAAACCCGCCCTTAAAAGAATGGTAATTTAAATTAGCGATCGCTATTTAATTAGCAATTTCTGGCGCACTCAAAGAAACCTTTGGTACTTCTGTTTGTTGTGCTAATGTTGGCACGGAATCACGCAATCTTGCAGTTAATTGTACAGTTGTGGAGTCGTACATTTGAGTCAGCAATTTCGGATAGAAACCAATACCAATAATTGGCACTAACAAACAAGCAATGATAAATACTTCGCGGGGTTCAGCATCTATCAAAGCTTGATGAGAAGCTAATTCTTCATTTTCTTGACCGTAGAAAATTTCCCTCAACATTGACAGCAGATAAATCGGAGTTAAAATCACCCCAACTGCCATCAAAAAGACTACGATGACTTTGAATGTGGGGTTATAAGCATCGCTAGTAGCAAAACCAACAAACACCATTAGCTCAGCTACAAAACCGCTCATCCCTGGTAATGCCAAAGAAGCCATCGAACAGGCGGTGAACATAGCGAAAATCTTCTTCATACTCTTACCAACACCACCCATTTCATCCAACATTAGGGTGTGTGTGCGGTCATAAGTAGCGCCGACGAGGAAGAATAAGCTTGCCCCAATTAACCCGTGAGAAACCATTTGCAATACTGCCCCACTCAATCCCAAATCGGTGAAAGAGGCAATACCAATGGTGACAAAACCCATGTGAGAAATTGATGAGTAGGCAATTTTCCGCTTGAGGTTGCGCTGAGCAAAGGATGTCAGTGCAGCGTAGATAATATTAACTACTCCCAAAATCACCAACACGGGTGCGAAATAAGCATGAGCATCGGGGAGCATTTGGGCATTCATCCGAATTAAGGCGTAACCGCCCATTTTTAAGAGAATACCTGCCAGCAACATATGCACAGGGGCCGTAGCTTCACCGTGGGCATCAGGTAGCCAGGTGTGCAAAGGAATGATCGGCAATTTGACGGCGTAGGCAATCAGAAAGCCAGCGTATAGAACAAGTTGGAAATTGAGAGCGAAGTCTTTTAAGGCGAGCGATCGCATATCAAACGTCACCGTATCGCCGTAAAATCCCATTGTTAGGGCAGATAGCAAAATAAACAGCGACCCACCAGCGGTGTATAAAATAAATTTGGTCGCTGCGTACTGCCGCTTTTTACCTCCCCAAATTGACAGCAGAAAGTATATTGGCACTAATTCCAGTTCCCAGACCAGGAAAAATAACAGCATGTCCTGGACAGCGAACACGGCAATCTGACCGCCATACATCGCCAAAATCAAGAAGTAAAACAGCTTCGGTTTGAAGGTAACAGGCCAAGCTGCTAAAATCGCCAGCGTAGTAATGAATCCAGTCAAAATAATTAGGGGCATGGACAAGCCATCTGCCCCTACCGACCAATTCAAATCTAGTTGTGGTACCCAAGGGTAACTCTCCACCAACTGTAAATCTGGATTGGAGAAATCATACCCGGTATAAAAAGCATAAACAATCAGTGCAAAATCTATTAGCCCCACGATGAGGGAATACCAGCGCACTGTTTTTCCGTCTTTATCCGGGATGAGGGGAATCAATAGTGACGCCGCTATTGGAAACAGAATAATCGTCGTCAGCCACGGGAAATTAGCTGTATTCATCGCAATTCGTCTGCTATCAAAATCATGTTTAGCAAAAAGTCACTAGCTATTAACTAGCAGCTTTTTAGGGCTTTAGTCTTCAATGTTAGGTTGATTTAAGAAAAATAAATAAAGATGAAGGTAGGTAAATGTATATCCTTGCCTTCATCCTAAGAGTGTTGAGTCATGTTAGCGGTAGCGAGGCGTTTAGCCCGTGCTGAGTTGAAAGCGTAGATTGTGCTGAGTAAAGATTGTACTGCGGACTACCGATTCCTAATTTTCTTCTTCACTCAGAACTCAGCACTCAACACTGCAATCAGGTGACACCAAAGACAATCACTAAACCCAAAACAGCCCCAAACACAATCAAGGCATAAAATTGAGCGCGACCGTTTTCTAGATATTTCAGACCTTCACCACTAACAAGTGTGAAAAAGCCCGTGAGGTTAACAGCACCATCGACAACGCGGAAGTCAACTTCCATAACTTGTCTGGCTAGGCGACGCAAGCCGATGACAAAGACTTGATGGTAAATGTCATCAAAGTACCACTTGTTGAGGGACAACTCGTAAAGTGGTTTGATTTTAGCTGCGATCGCCGCTGGGTCGATTTTACCCCGCAAATACATCAGCGAAGCTAAGGTAATCGCAATTAAGGAAATTCCAACTGAAGCCCCCGCCATGATATAAAATTCCGTCGGGTTGAACTCAGCAGCTTTTTCTATAACTTCCGAGAGGGTTTCGCTAGGAGGAAAAATAAACTCCTCAAAGTAATTTGCATAGGGAGTCCCTACCAAACCAATCAAAATCGAAGGCACAGCCAACAATGCTAACGGCAGAGTCATTGTCCACGGTGATTCATGAGGAGAATCGCTGTGATGCCCATGAGAGTCATGGTGAGCACCTGTTGCTGCCAATTCTCCTTTTTTCATTGCCCCAGGGCCAAATGTCGGAGCTAGTTCTGCTGATTCTAATTCCAGGACAATTGTGGCTGCTTGCTTGAGTTTTTCTTGAATTTTCTCGTCATTACCTCGGAATTTACCTTCAAATGTCAAGAAATACATTCTAAACATATAGAAAGCAGTAATCCCGGCAGTTAGCCAGCCGATCAACCAAAGAAATGGGTTAGCCTCAAAGGCATTCCCAAGAATTTCGTCTTTTGACCAGAAGCCAGCAAAAGGCGGGATACCAGAAATTGCCAAGCAACCAATCAAAAAGGTAATTGCTGTGATGGGCATATACTTCCGCAATCCACCCATCAGCCGCATATCCTGCGCCAAGGCGGGGTCGTGTCCAACGACACCTTCCATACCGTGAATTACAGAACCAGAACCCAAGAACAGCATCGCCTTGAAATAGGCGTGTGTCATTAGGTGGAACAGTCCAGCGCTGTATGAGCCTACTCCCATTGCCATCACCATGTAACCGAGTTGGGAAATGGTAGAGTAAGCCAAGCCTTTTTTAATGTCATTTTGGGTAATGGCAATACTTGCCCCCAAAAATGCTGTAAACGCCCCAGTAAAGGCAATAACGTTCATTGCTGCTGGGACGTGCTCAAATACTGGGTACATCCGAGCAATTAGGAAAACACCAGCTGCCACCATAGTTGCCGCATGGATTAGGGCAGAAATGGGGGTGGGGCCTTCCATCGCATCTGGTAGCCAGACATGCAAGGGGAATTGAGCGGATTTTGCCACCGGACCTAAGAAAACTAAAATCGCAAACAGGACAGCAAGAAAATTGCTGATAGAACCTGATTGCACTAGTTGTGCGAGGCGATCGCCCATCACATCAAAATCAAAGCTTCCTGTTGCCCAGAACAGCCCCAGAATGCCCAACAGAAGACCAAAGTCACCCACGCGGTTGGTTACAAATGCTTTTTGGCAGGCATCTGCTGCTGACTTGCGATCGTACCAAAAGCCTACCAGCAAGTAGGAACACATCCCGACTAGTTCCCAGAAAATATAAATCTGTACTAGGTTGGGACTGACCACCAGTCCCAACATTGAGGAGCCAAACAAGCTGAGATAGGCGTAAAACCGCACGTAACCGGGATCATGAGCCATATAGCCATCGGTATAAACCATGACTAGGAAGGCTACTGTTGTCACAATCACCAGCATTAGGGCTGTCAGGTGGTCAACAGTGTAGCCCATGCTCAGGTGAAAATTACCTGCCGCCGCCCATTCCAGGGTGCGGATATAAGGCGCGTGTCCTTGAATTTGACTCCATAGCAAGGCAAACGACAGCCCCATGGCCGCTCCCATCAGGGAAATAATCACTACAGCGTTAAGCTGCCGCAAGCGGTTTGTCACCTGATTCAACGAGATTAACCCTAGACCGACCAGCATCGCCCCAAAAAGAGGTAATACCGGAATCAGCCAGGCATACTGATAGATTACTTCCATCACTGACGCCTACTTTTAGAATTCTTGACTAAGGTAGAACAGTTCTTTAGACGATGTCCGTCGCAGGAAACTGTCCGAGTCGGAACTGTTAATAATTGTGACACACACCCTTTAGGATAAAATACCCCACCCAGTAACCATTGGGTGGGGTGTTAAGCATGGTTTTAGATTTGATCGACTCACTAAATTGTCCACAGTCGATAGTCAAGAGTTTAAATACTCACTATTGACTATTGACTATTGACTATTGACGATTGACTGTTAAGTTTCTTTATGCCGAGCGACATTCCAAATCTGCGGTTTTTAGGCTGTTGTAGCTTTTAGGACTGTTGCTATAGCTGACTTTAATTTCTTCCAGGGCTAAACGCAAATCTTCTCTGCCGCGAAAACTTTCCAAGCGATGCCGGACAATACTATTTTCAATCAATAGTAAAGTTGGCAGTGATTTTAATTTATAAGTAGTAGACAATTTAAAATTTTGATCGGCGTTAACCGTAACTAATTTAATTTCCTCACCGTACTGGGCTTTAAATTGCAACAATAGTGGCTGGATAATACGACACAATCCACACCAAGGTGCTTCAAAGTTAACTAAGACAGGAATTGGAGATTCTAAAACTTCTTGAGTAAATGTCCGCTCACTAACCGACAACACCATGACACCTCTTGGATTATAGGGTTTTTATATCAAACTAGCTATCTGCACTGAAAGATTGGCAAGCCAGTAACTGCCGATAGATGCTCTCAGGACACAGATATGCAGGACACAGATAATTAAGCAAAAAATAAGCGCGTTTACGTGTCTCTGACAAAAAAGCCACCGTGAGAGTCGCGCTGGCTTTTCTGGATTTCTAACTCCTGATTGCCGTGGCTGCCTGGGAATTTAGATTGATCTATCATTTATTCCCCAGGAAAGACCACTGACACAACTACCAATATAAAATCTCAAACCGACTGAATACACTCCCAATCATAGATGTTTAAACTCATCCTACATTGATTTGGTAGCAGTTGATAAGCTCAAACGTCCATCTACTTTTTATCTCATGCTTAATATTGGGGATCATTTAAAATTACCATCCTATACTACTAGTTGCTTCCAGTAACAGAGGGTGCGACCACCAAAGTAAAGCCACAAAAATAGCAACTCCAAAATAGGCAGGACGGATAAATTCCTGCCATTTGATAGATTGACGACCGTCAAGAATTGCTTGGAAGGGAATAATTGAAGTCCGTTGTTTGACAATTTCAAAGGCTTCTCCATAGCGGGAGCCTAGGCGACGATCCCCATGCCAAACTCCAAACAAATGGTGTAACACCAGTCCAATTGAGGTTACTAAAGTAAAGGTAGTACCGAGCCAAAGAGTATGGGCAAAGCACCAAATTATTTGCCCCACCATCTGAGGATGACGAGTAATACGAATAATCCCTGTCTCATAGAGGTGGACTTGGGGCTTTTGAATGGCAGCAATTTCTAGTAGATTGAAGGTAGCAGGATATAAAAACAAAAACGAAATCGCTGATAGCATCCAAACTACTTCCCGAACCCCCGGTACTCCCTGCACCTGCCAAAGCACCAAACCGTCATAGCGATGATTAAAAAAGTAAATAATTAATATTACAGCCAACGGTAGGCTGATTAATGCAAAGAGAACGCGATAAAGCCTTGGTGAAATATATTTTTCTGCCCAAGGGCGCAAAGCAGCGCCCCCACTGTGAGCGATCGCAAAAGCTAATTGTAACCCTAGTATGACAAAATGACTGGGGGTTAACCAAGGATTCAGCATCATATACACAGGTAAAGTAATTTCAAGAAAACTTAATTCAGTACACCGATACCACAAAGTGTTCAAAAGAGGACTTTAGTCAAGATGTTGTGTTACTGTCTTTTTCGAGTAAAGCCTTCAAGTTTAAGATGCAATAAATCACGCTCGGCTTATTGCTGTGAAACTTGATTTGTTGCCACCGCTCCTTTCAAATGTGGGTTGAGCCTTATGTCTGACCTTCCTTTCACTTTAGATCAGTTACGTATTCTAAAAGCGATCGCCGTAGAAGGGAGCTTCAAGCGCGCCGCTGATAGTCTTTACGTCTCCCAACCTGCCGTGAGCCTGCAAGTTCAAAATCTAGAACGGCAGCTAGATGTCCCCCTATTTGACCGTGGAGGACGTCGTGCACAATTAACCGAAGCAGGGCATTTACTCTTAAGTTACGGTGAAAAAATCCTCAGTCTATGTCAAGAAACCTGCCGTGCGATCGAGGATTTACAAAATCTCCAAGGCGGTACTTTGATTGTCGGCGCTTCTCAAACCACCGGCACGTATCTCCTACCCAGAATGATTGGGATGTTCCGACAAAGATATCCAGATGTGGCGGTGCAATTGCATGTCCACTCTACCCGGCGAACTGCTTGGAGCGTAGCTAACGGACAGGTCGATCTAGCCATCATCGGTGGAGAGATTCCAGGCGAACTGACTGAATCATTGGAAATTCTTCCCTATGCTGAAGACGAACTAGCGCTGATTCTACCTGTCTTTCATCCCTTTGCCAAACTTGAAACAATCCAAAAAGAAGACCTATATAAATTACAATTCATTGCTTTAGATTCTCAATCAACTATTCGCAAGGTAATTGACCAAGTGCTAGGACGCTGTGAGATTGATACAAGACGTTTTAAAGTCGAAATGGAACTAAATTCCATTGAAGCAATTAAAAATGCTGTGCAATCTGGTTTAGGAGCTGCCTTTGTTTCAACATCGGCGATCGCTAAAGAGTTACAAATGGGCGTTCTACACTGTGCCCCTATTGAAGGTGTTGTTGTCAAACGAACACTGTGGCTAATATTTAATCCCAATCGCTATAGATCCAAGGCCGCAGAAGCGTTTAGTCAGGAAATTTTGCCCCAGTTTGCTAATCCTGGATGGAATCAAGATATGCTAAAACTAGCACAAAAAAATATAGTGGTAGCTACATTAGATGCAGCTACACCTAACTCTGGAGGAGTCTAAAATTTTGTCAGGCGTTAAGAAAAACTAGTCACTTACACAGACAAGCTGAGGGTCGGCTTGCTACGTAAATGCAAAAAGAACTCTTTGGAAGCTTTTACAGCTTCTCGGAAGATGCACCGGATAGAAGCAATAGCGTAATCTGAGCCGTATTCTCATACCCTTACTCTTAAACAGGGCTGTTTTATTCCCTAAAGGAGCTTAGTTTACAAGCGTATCAACAAAAAAATCAGATAGTGCAAAAATTTTATTTGCTCATGAGCCTGGTGATCGCACTTAAACTTACTGGCTGAAACAGTAATTTTTCAATTACCAAGTCACTAAAGTTTCTGGTTGATACTCTTGACAAGCTCCTAATCTGAGCGAGTTAAACAGCCCTGCTATTCTTAAGGAGGCTACGCCTAGCGTCCGCACCAGAGCATCTGGCTTTGCTCTACTAGCCTGAGCGGAACAGAACTTCTCCTATGATTGACCTATTGATAAAAGGGAGATTGGAGCAGCTTTTTTGGCACGCATTCGCGAAATTCTGGGAATGCGTCAATGTGTGGTGTGGTTAAGCAGTTCCAACCAGCGGAAAATTAACCTCCACTCAACTGCAACAAGCACAACAGATGTTTGAGAGAGCTGTCCCATTAATTTTGATGGTAATACGTGTTTGTACTAAGAACTTTAGTCCTTAATTTGTTAAGCACTAAAGTGCTTACTACGAATCTCTCAAAACTTTTACAATAGAGCACTAGACGGGAATTTTTTTAATTAACCAATATCAATAAACATGTAGGAAAAATATACGCAAAATTGCTGTTGACTGCTTAAAGTCAGAAATTAGTTTCCAAAGTAGGATTTATCAAAATTTCCTAATAAATAAAAAACTTGTCTAAATAAAATCTCAAGTAGCAAGCACTTATCAAGCATTTATATTAAGCTGCCTTATGTGGAATCTAGTAGCGGCGATCAAGCCGATAAAGGTATGAGAAAGATCCCTAATTGATGGTCAAATTACATTTTCCCAGTTCTCCATACCAGTATCAGACAAGAAGTTAGCTCGTGCCAAGCAATGCGGATTCGAACTCAAACAAATGCTCATGGCAATTGATGGTTTAGCGGTAGCTGTTAACCCTAGACTCGATATTCCTGGACTGACAATAGACCAGTTAAAGTCAATTTATAGGGGTACTGCTAACAATTGGAGCCAGGTGGAGGCCCCAATATGCAGACCAAACTTTATTCTCGTCGTGTCGCTGATGGCGGTACGGTCGAACTTTTTGTCCAACACATCTTGAATGGTCAAGCTTTTGGCTCTAATGTGAAGTTTATCTTAAACTACCACCCAAGCCTTGCAAAAATTAGCTGGTAATCTTGGTGGCATTTACTATTCTTCTGCACCAGAGGCAGTTCCTCAATGTTCAATTAGAGCCTTGCCGTTGGGGCGGACGCAAGGGCAATATATTGCTCCCTACCAAGAATCATTTGTCCTCCCTTCTGAATGTCCTGGTAAACGGAACAAATTGAACATTGAGGCTTTCCTATTAAGAAAATACCCGATTACCCGCAATCTGTTCGTGGTGGTCAAACAGAATGGTCAAGCTGAGTAGCAAGCAGGTGTTGCCTATGCCAACTTACTGCTAACTGAGCAGGGACAGGAACTGATTACCCAAACAGGGTTTGTCAAAATTCGCTGACACCTGCTATTGGTGCTCTAGCTGGCTCTATTAATCGATTCTGCTGGCAAGCAAATAAGATTATCTCCTTGGGTAAGGATTAAGCCGCGTTGACGCAATTTACCCATCAAGCGGGTGACGGTGACACGAGTTGAACCAATCGCGCTACCAATTTGGGCATGAGTGAGGGGAAAAGGCAGACAATAGCCACGAATCACATCGGGATCAGTGTCGCTCATTGCTGGCTCTCCATATTCCTCAATCAACAATGTGAGAAATCCTAAGAGTCGGTCAATTGTGCGTCGTTGTCCCAAGGCACTCAGCCACAGCAGCTTGCGCTGATGCTGATATCTAAAGGCATCCATAACTTCGCGACGGAAGTGAGGCCAATTGTCTAAGTCGTGCCAGTACATCCACAGCACCGCAGTTTGATCAACATGTGCGTAAGCCTGGAGTGTGAATGGTGACTGGGCAACAATTTCAAACGGCTGTCCCGCTCCCACAAAACCCAAGAAAGCTTCTTCTGGAGTTCTATTGATTCGTCGAGACGTTAGCTGACTGGCAGTAGCACTAACCTGGGCGGTTCCTACCATACGGATCGCACCCCTTTGCACCAAATATAGCAATCCAGGTCGAGCTGGAATGCGCTCATCTTTGCTAAAGGTGCGGCAGCGATAGTGTTCTTGAGCCCAATCAAGAATTCGTTGCCAAGTTAGAAAAGGCCGTGAAGCCTCTGAAAAGGAGGATGGAGATTGCATAGGTAACAAAGAGCGTTCGGCTGAAGACAAAGACGTCATAAAAAGGTGCAAGGAGTGTCTTTGCGTTGGCGAAGTTGGCTTAACGCCTAACAGCGCCAGCCATACAAAGAGCAGAAAGCAAATTAATTGCGCTCCACTCTTTTGTTATACTTCTTACTGTACAATGATGGTAGTAAAGTTTACTTACTATTCATCGATTATTCATCAAATTTTATCGTACTCTCATTTTTCTTTATCTAGATTAAACTTATATCTCAAGATAGATGTCAGAAAACCAACAAACACAATGTAAGGAGTTATTTACCCAAGACTACGTGCATCATAGACTACTAGTTAGCAAATACACAGCAATTAAATGGTTATTATATGGTTATTTATCGAATGCAATAAGTATTTGTACCAAAAGTTATAAAGTTAAATACATAGAAAATAAAAAAAGTCTTCTATATAAAGATAGAGATGATAAGCGAGTTTTGTATATCTCAGGTATGGCTCTGTGGTTATCAAAATCTCAGAATCAAAAAACTATGGAGCTTGCCCATGCGATCGCCTCTCATTTATCAGTCGCGTCTGGCGACGTTTTTAGCATCCAAATAGTTCCCCCCGGCTGGATACATTTAGAATTGACTCACCCTAGCTTGGCTGTTTGGTTACAAAGTCTCGCCGTTGAGTATTCAGGGAGAGATGAGGAAAGTGGGAGATGCAGAGAGTCAAAGATGAAGGAAGTCGGAGATGGGGAGAAATATTTAATTCCAAAAAAGGACTCTAAGTTCCCCAATTCTTTGTTTTTTGTTCAATATGTTCATGCACGCTGTTGCTCTCTAGTATTACTAGCTCACCAAGAAGGGTTAATTAAACTCAAGGAACCAGTTCCAGATTATAGTCCAGCTTTTTGGAGTTTTATCTCTTCCAACCCCATTCCTTGGCTTAACTGCGACGGAAAACTGCGCCTAAATCATCCAGATGAGCGTCGTCTAATTGCCGAGTTAGTGCAAGCAGTAGATAGCATAAAATGTCCTAATGTTAGCAATTATTTAAAATGGCAAAAAGCAGCGTTAAATTTGAGCCGAGCATTTGAAAACTTTTGGTGTAATTGCCGCATTTGGGGTGAGGTTAAAATTACCTCATTAGAGCTAGCTCAAGCTAGACTCGGATTGCTTATGGCTACTCAGTCTGTATTAAGATTTTTGCTAGAAGAAAAATTGGGGGTTTTTGCACCCTTGGAGTTATGAATAATTAAATGTCTTTCAGGTAAAAATAAAAACTTTTATAACAGCTATTGACTCAATAAATCACCTCAGCTATATTAGCAAGTGTGTGAGGAGCGAACCAGCAGGGGCACCGAGACGAAACACGGCCAGTCGTCGGTGTCCTTTCTGATTTTAAGTAAGGCAGGTAAAAAAAATGTCCTTACTACAACAAAAACTTTTCAATCGCCACTGCGGCTCCGTCCTCCTCTACAGTAGGAGCTACCCATTGAGCGATTGCTTGAACTTCGGCTGGTGCATTGCCCATAGCTACACCAAAGCCAGCATACTCTAGCATTTCCAAGTCATTAAAGTTATCACCAATAGTCATAACGTTGGCTTTTTGTAATCCCAACAATTCTTCAGTTAGGTAACGCACAGCATATCCTTTATTGACAGAGGCGTTAGTCGCTTCAAAGAAGGTAGCAACAGATGTTGTCAGATAAAGTTCAGCTGGTGTGT
The DNA here is from genome assembly GCA_019359395.1 of Komarekiella atlantica HA4396-MV6. Classification (GTDB taxonomy): domain Bacteria; phylum Cyanobacteriota; class Cyanobacteriia; order Cyanobacteriales; family Nostocaceae; genus Komarekiella; species Komarekiella atlantica. Next base: position 46,311 of record JAHHHK010000018.1, on the reverse strand, counting down.
ACTGGCGGCGTAAATTACCCAATAGCTCATTGATTACATTTGTGTCATCGCATAAAGCTAGAACTTTTGTCGGTTCATTGGTTAATACTCGGCGCAAGTCACCTACAGGAATTGGGTTAATACCGGAACGTTCTGCGTAAATTTGAGTTTCTCTTGTTAACTCCCGCACGTATAGCTGATCATTGATATAGAAGTGAACAGATAAAAGCGATCGCAACTGAGGCTGTTCAAAATAATCGATTAGTTGGTGGGCAATTTCTCTGGAAACAACCAAATGGCGATGAATTTTTTGAGTAGCTGGATCTTGAATCCAGGCTCCCTGATAGGCTAATAATGGCAGAACAGAGTTAATTTCTTGGTGAAAGCGTAAGGCTGAGCGGTACATGCGGCCTGTAGCGATCGCTACTTTAATTCCTTGTGCTTGTACTGCAAAAATTGCTTGTTTGACAGCCTCGCTTAGGTTGTTAGACTTTCCGGCGATCGTGCCATCAATATCTACAACTAGTAGTTTAATATCTCTTGCAGCCATAATCTGATTACTAGTGGATGCCAGATGAGTAGCAGATGCTTTCTTCATAAATTCCTTAGGTTTGAACTTCCAGTATGAGGTTAACAGGCTCTAGTAGCCAGCGGGGAGTATTAGGAAAAAATGATTGACCATAACATGCAACTGAACTTCTACGGGAATACCAAAAAAATCGAATACACATGTAATTAAGATTTGGGACTGTCATAGCAAAACATTGTATAGATAGTATTGGTAATGCTAAATATTGCTACGAATAAATACGCACGTATAAACTAGTAATTTGTTTTTGGATGTAATTAACCCTGTAATATTACTAATATCTTTCAGTAATTATCCTTTTTAATTACAAAAAAAAAGAACATAGTAGTAAATAATTTCGGTTTTTGGAATCCAAATTCTTAACAATATAAAGAGTGTTCCAAACCAGTTAACAAATATAGACATTTAGTTATTCTTAGAGTTATCAATTAAATAATCAACCCAACTCACTTCAATGCAAACAAGTCTTCAAAGCTGAATAGAGTGCTTTTTGAGAGGCACTTTATGGGCTAAATGAAGTGAACAATTCAATAACTCAAGTGAATAATACAAGGATTTTCATGAACAATAATGGCTTGACTGGACTCATTGCGGCGGCGGCAGCTACTTTAACTAGTGTAATTTCTGTCATGGCTCCTGCAAGTGCGGCTGACTTTACCTGGGGTAATTGGAATGCCACAACTTCCGGCGTTCAAAGCGCAACGACTGATACATCTGGTTTCCAATCTTTAATTCCTAATTTCCAACAATTGGTGCAACCAGAGGGAATAGCATTAGAAAATCTCAATAAACTAGACCCCACTAAGCTTTTTTTGAAATCTGAGAGCAATGTTCGCCTTTGGTTTCTCAATGAAGGTGCTAGCTATAAAAATCAGTTAGCTTATCAAGCAATCAACGGTAGTCAATCTCAAAAAGGATTGATTTTTGAAGACGCCTCTTGCAAAACAGGTAATCTGTGCGAAAAACCCAGTAAAGATGGAATCTTGAATGTTGGTGATTATGTTGATCTAGGAACAATAGCTGGTGGTACACAAATCAACTTCTGGTTGAACGCGGACGGAGCTAACCCGAACAGAAGTTTTAACAACGTCTACGGTGCTCCTGATGCTGCAAATCCAGACGGATTAGAACACTTAGTTGCATACGAATATAATGGTTATCTTCTAATTGGTTTTGAGGATTTGTATGGTTCGCTAGGTTCGACAGATGGCGGTAATATCAGCCCTACAGATCGCGACTTCAATGACGTAGTTTTTGTTGTGGATTTTGGTAGAAATAATCTCACAACTTCTGTACCAGAGCCATCTACAGCAGCAGGGATGTTGGGTGTAGGAGCAATTGGGATGTTGAAACTGCGTCGCCGTCGCCAAAATAAAGCAGAAAAGTCAGCTTAAATAACACTATTTGTTCATGCAGCGGAAGCCACTGGTTAAAATAGGGCTATGTCCCAAACTTTTTCTAACCAGTTGACTTCCGATTCTGCAACCGTAACACGCCCCACGTTCATCCTTGTAGATGGACACTCCCTCGCCTACCGTTCATATTTTGCTTTCGCCAAAGGGCGAGATGGAGGACTACGTACAAAAACGGGGATTCCTACCAGTGTGTGTTTTGGCTTTCTGAAATGCCTGCTGGAGGTAATGGCAACACAACAGCCACAAGCAATGGCGATCGCTTTTGATTTGGGCTTGCCAACCTTCCGCCACGAAGCTGACGATACTTATAAAGCTGATCGTCCAGGTACACCAGAAGACTTTGTTCCTGACTTAGCAAACTTGCACGAGTTACTCAATGGCTTTAATCTCCCAATTTTAACTGCCCCTGGTTACGAGGCAGATGATGTTTTGGGAACCCTAGCACAACGAGCAACTGCTGCTGGATACAAAGTAAAGATTCTCACTGGTGATCGCGATTTATTTCAGTTGATTGACCCTAATAAAGAAATCACTGTTCTAAATTTTAGTCCAGATGCCCTCAAACGTTCTACCAATAGCATCACCGAATTTGGGATAGAACAAGTTAAAGAAAAATTGGGCGTTTTACCTTCGCAAATCGTTGATTTCAAAGCTCTTTGCGGTGATAAATCAGATAATATTCCAGGGGTCAAGGGAATTGGCGAAAAGACAGCTGTACAACTGCTGGACGCCTACGGTTCTCTTGACCATATTTATGCTGCTTTGGATGAAATTAAAGGAGCAACTCAGAAAAAACTGGCAGCAGGTAAAGAAGATGCTGATAGATCTCGCTATTTGGCAACTATAGTTATAGATGTTCCTATAGAAATTGATTTAGAAGATTGTAAATTAAAAGGGTTTGACACAAGCGTCCTGGCGTCAATTTTAGAAAAGTTAGAATTCAAAACTTTTTTAGGTAAAATTAACGAACTCCAGCAAAGATTTGGTGGCAAAGTTGAAGCAACACCAAAAATAGAAACAGCCGAAGCAGACACAGAACCAGAATTTGAAGGTGAAGACCTTGCGTTTTTCAGTTTTGCCGAAACACAAGCTGCACAACAACAATCTGCGTCGCCAATTCAGCCACTTATCATCGATACAAAAGCCAAACTAACTGAGTTAGTGAAACTTTTGCAAAAATTCACCAACCCAGAAACACCAGTTGCTTGGGATACTGAAACCACTGACTTAGAACCACGAGACGCTGAGTTAGTGGGAATTGGTTGTTGCTGGGGAACGAAACTAGACGAATTAGCTTATATTCCCCTTGGACATAAAAACGGGGATAACCTAAATAAAGATGCAGCACTAGAAGCACTACGCGCAATTCTTGAAAGTGCCGATTATCCCAAAAGTTTACAGAATGCCAAATTTGACCGCTTAGTTTTTCGCTGTCAAGGAATTAACTTGGCAGGAGTTGTGTTTGACCCCATGCTAGCAAGTTACCTTTTAAATCCAGACGCTAGCCATAATCTAAGCGGCTTGGCACAGCGATATTTGGGGTTGACGGCAAAAAGTTATGTAGATTTAGTTCCAAAAGGCAAAACCATTGCTGACATAGATATTCCATCTGTAGCAGATTACTGCGGGATGGATGTTTATTCTACATTTGGTTTAGTACCAAAATTACGAGAGGAACTGGAAAAAATTCCAGCTTTATATCAGCTATTGATAGAAGTTGAACAACCGCTAGAAGCAGTTTTAGCGGAAATGGAATATACAGGTGTCTGCATTAATTCAGCTTATCTTCAAGAACTTTCGCAGAATTTAGAAATAGATTTAGCAAGATTGGAACAGAAAGCAACTGAAATAGCTGGAGAAAAATTTAACTTAGGTTCACCTAAACAATTAAGTCAAATATTGTTTGAAAAATTGGAATTAAGTACTAAGTATTCTCGCAAAATCCAAACGGGTTACTCTACAGATGCGGCAACGCTGGAAAAACTCCAAGAAATTGATGAAACAGGGTTTGTTGATGCCATCATTGAGTATCGCACCTTATCTAAATTAAAGTCTACTTATGTTGATGCTCTACCAGCGTTAGTACGTCCAGATACCCAAAGGGTGCATACTGATTTTAACCAAGCAGCAACATCAACTGGAAGATTGTCTTCTTCAAACCCTAATCTACAAAATATCCCTATTCGTACAGCTTTTAGTCGTCAGATTCGTAAAGCGTTCTTGCCAGAACCAGGCTGGTTAATGGTGGCTGCTGATTACTCACAAATTGAGTTGCGGATTTTGGCTCATTTGTGTCAAGAGCCGATATTGGTACAAGCATATCAACAAAATGAAGATATTCACACTGTAACGGCTCGTTTGGTATTTGAAAAAGAAGACGTAACATCTGATGAACGAAGGTTAGCCAAAACCATCAATTTTGGTGTGATTTATGGAATGGGTTCTCTGAGATTTTCACGTTCAACAGGCATAGATAAAGCTATTGCCAACGAGTTCATTAAGCGGTTTAACGAACGCTATCCTAAAGTTTTTGCATATTTAGAAGGGGTAAAAAAGCAGGCGATCGCTCAAGGTTATGTAGAAACTATTCTCGGTCGTCGTCGCTATGTTGAGTTTACTAACAACGCTTTACGTCAATTAAAAGGTAAGAACCCAGAAAAGATTGACTTGAGTAAATTGAAGAATTTAGGGGCTTATGATGCAGGTTTACTACGCGCCGCTGCTAATGCACCAATTCAAGGTTCGAGTGCTGATATTATCAAAATTGCGATGGTAAGATTGCATGAAGTTTTGCAAAAATATCAAGCGCGTTTGTTATTACAAGTTCACGATGAATTAGTGTTTGAAGTTCCCCCTCAAGAGTGGGAAGAATTGCAACCGCAAATTAAGTCTGTGATGCAAGATGCGGTGCAATTAAGTGTGCCGTTAGTTGTGGACGTACGTGCGGGTGATAATTGGATGGAAACGAAGTGAACTACCTAGTGCGACAGAATTTGCGATCGCCATCATGTTCAGGGTATTGCCAAGAATAGGCAAAATGGCTAACTCCCTTGAGTTGAGGGGCAAATTTGCGAAGTGCCTGCATTTGTGCTTCTAGCGGTGGACGATTACTTATGGGTTGTCCCCATTTGCCAGCTAAAGCTGGAATTACGTGTGTACCGGGTTTTGCCATACTCAAAACTCGCTGTGCTTGCGCCACAATACAACTGACGTTACCGCAAGTTGCGTACAGCATGGGATGCCACTCTAGTTTGCTAGGAAATCTATCCCAAGGTTGCAAACGGGAATCATATCCTTGCCCTAGTGTTTGGTTGCCATCAGAAAAAAACACCACCCCTGCGGGAATACCTTGTTGCTGTGCTGGGTAACTAGCTATGGTTACAAAATCTAGGATGCCTTGCATAGCATGAGCAACAGAGAGTTGCCACAACTCCCATTGCAAAAGTGGTTGTCTCTCAGTTGCAGGCAGGATTGACTTTTGTCCTGGTGGAGGAGTGCGTCCTTGCCACATGGGTTCTGGTTCTTGGGGATAAAGTTTATCGACTTCAGCTATATCTCCTGCTGTAATGTATCCCCGACTCAAAAAGCGGCGAATCATGTCCAGCCCCTTGTAATTCAGTGCTCGTCGAAATAAAGCTTCTTGGGTTGCTGGACTAAATAGCCACAAATCTGTGACTTTGGTAGCGATGGAATTACTTCCTGTCTGTCGAGGATAACGCACATAGTCAAATAGCAATCCATCTGGGCGACGGCGTAATACTTCCTGTACCATTTGGTAGTAGTCGCGTTTTGCTTGCGAGTTGTAGGGGTCGATAAATACTTGACTGCTATCATCTACTACATATAAACTTGTTTGACCCTTGCCATTGCGGGCGATCGCTGCTTCCCTATCTCGACGCTGAGCGTAGGTATAGCCAAAATTTGTGGTAAACATCCAGGCATAAACCTTTAAACCGCGTTGCCGACCTTTTTGAATCGCTACAGAGAGCAAATCGATATTTTCTGATCCTGCGGTGCGAATCACAGAAGGCCAAACTGTAGGGTTAGCAGTTGTTGGTAATAATACTTGTCCATCGTAAAATACTTCTAAATAAACTTGGTTATAGCCGCGATTAACAATCCGATCCATAATTTGCTCGATTACCCCCGGACGAATGTCGCAAGGATACAAACGCAACCAGATTGCTTGGATTTGCGGCCAAGTGCGAGTGCGGCACTCCTGTAATTCCTGTGCTTGTTCTCGCACTAGCTTTTGGTAGCTAGTCTGGGCATCTTGATTGCCTTTGATGGCTAACAAACGTAAGTTTTCTTTTTTTTGCGCCGCAGCTGGTGATAACTGACAAGATTGCGTGACTTGTGCCTCTGCTGGTTGACTCCCAAAGTAAGGAATCAACAAATTACTACTGAAAACGACAACCCACAGGTGTCGCCAAAATAATATTGGTTTTGCAACGTTCGATGGACGATTAAACATACGTATGGGTAGATGGACAAGAAAATTATTGATCCCAAATTCCAATCATTATGGCGTGACGTGTATTAAATTCTTTAGTTCAGTAATAAGGATTTTTAAGCTTACTTTTTCACGACTGCCAAACTCCTATTTCTGTTGCCACATTTTTTGAGAAAAATATAGCAGAAAATGCAAAGCGTCTGAAAAAAAGCAGGCCTAGCCTGCTTTTGAGAAGATACTACTTCTACTTGGATTTAGTGAAATTCCGCCTAACCAAAAATCTCTTAGCTTGTAGCCCTTGTCATTACTCACATCTTCAATTCAGTGGACTAAAACCTTTACTCAGTTTTCTTTAGAAGACTTTAGCTTTTAGCCTCAAAATAAATTTTGAGACGGTTGTGGTAACTTATGCAAAATCCGAATAAACTGACTACTGACTATTTATCATCGCAATAATAGTAGATAGAGGCACTTCGGCAAAATACTGCTGCTGAAATTGTTCTTCTCGTACAGCGGCTAAAAATTGTGCAATGGCAGCATCGGCAGCGTTTTCTGTGATATCAATTTCACACCAGCTAATTTGTAAACAACGGTCTTGTCGTTTAACTGTAAATCCCAAGTATTTTAAAGCTTTGAATCCCAAAAGTAAGCTTTGGTTGCCTATGCCGAGTTTCTCCAAAAGCTGTACGCGAGTAACTAGTTGATTAGTGCGACTGAGATATTTAGCAACTCCCACAAGAGTTAGCCAAATTTGGCTGGGTGGTTGCAGGTTAGGTTTAGACCAGGCGATCGCTAATTGTTGTTGATTATATTGCGTAGACGCAGAGCGTGTCGCTAGACATCGCCGCAACCATGCACGTAAATCATCCCAGCTAGTGGGACACTCTTCAATAACTAGTGCTGTTAGCGGTAGCGAGGTGTTTAGCCCGTGCTGAGTGTTGAGTCCTGAGTATTCTTGATTTCGCCAGTCTATTATCAGTTCTGAATTCTGAGTTTTGAATTCTGTATTAGCGGCAGGACGCACAGCAATTAATCTGATTTCATAGCGTTTTTTAAAGGTATTGTAGTCCAGTTCGGCTATGCAATCACACCTTCCTATAGGTAATTCATCTTTGTAATGCCCCCACCAGATACCAGGAAAGGCACTTCTGCCAGAGTCATCCCGGATCTCAAACTCAGTTTTAATGTACTGTACCTTTTTCCCCTGCCAATCCTGCTGATTGCGATTCCAAGCATTTTCAAACCAGCAATTTTGAATTAGCAATTTCGGAACAGGGTTGCCCATACCACAAGGTTCTAGCAATTTAAGTTCCAAAAATAACTCTTTTCCTAAATCTGCAACTGTTACCACCAAGTCTGCTTGCACTGTTGGCGTTAGGGTTGTACCACCTAAAGATTGCCGCAACTGCTGATTAATAGCTGCTGTAAATAAAGGAATATTCTCCGCTAACAAACTCAAACCGGCTGCAAAGGGATGTCCACCAAAGCGATGCAACAAATGTGCTTGGTCTTTTACCAATTGATATAAATCGACAGAATTCACTGAACGGGCGGAACCCCTTGCAATAAGGGGGGCAGAATTCTCCTTATCTCCTTCAGTTCCCATTCCTTCGGTACTCAACAAAATTGTGGGGCGGCCGGTTTCTTGTGCTACTTGTCCAGCAACTAGACCTAACACGCCTGCTGGCCATTGGGCATCTTCTAGCACAATCACGCTGGTGGTTGACAAATCTAATTGAGTAAGTTTTTGTACTACTTGCTTTTGTACATCTTTCTGTAAAGACTTGCGGCGGGCATTGGCTAGTTCTGTAACTTCAGCTAGTTGGTTACAACGTTTGGGATCTTGACTAGTCAGCAATTCGACGCAGAAACTAGCATCGCCTTGAATGCGGCTGACGGCATTGATTCGCGGGCCTAAACCGAAGGAAATATCTGTGGGGCGATCGCCACTTTTCTGGCACAATTCCAATAATCGCCCTACCCCCGGTCGCCGTCTTGTTGTTGCTGGCTGTTGAAAATCTGCTTGCAATCGTTGAATTCCCAACTGTGCCAAATAACGACAATCTCCACTTAGCTGTACTAAATCGGCAATTAGCCCTACTGCCACTAAATCTAATAAATCCTCTAACGGATGTTGGGGGACATCAGGTAGACTTTGATACAGGGCTTCCACCAACTTATAAGCCACCGCCACCCCAGAAAGATGAAACAGCTGATGTTCGCTAGACAAGTAGCGAGGGTTGATAATCGCTGTGACTGATGGGCGTTCTGTGGGTAAGGTGTGGTGGTCTGTAACTATTACATCTATGCCTAGCTGTTTAGCATAAATAATCTCATTAATATTTGTGCTGCCTGTGTCGCAAGTAACAATCAACTTACAACCTTGTTTTTTTAAGTTATCAATTCCTTGATTATTGAGTCCATGAGATTCTGTGAGGCGATTAGGAATGTAGTAAATTAACTGGGTATTTTGGGCAAAAAACTCTCCCAAGCCATCCCATAATACAGCTGTGGCTGTGATCCCATCAGCGTCGAAATCTCCCCAAATAGCAATCTTTTCGTTAGTACTGCGAGCCTGTTTTAACCTTGTCACCGCTAAATGCATTTCTTGCCCAAACTCAAACGGACTAGCTGGTTGATAAGATTTATGATTGATAAAAGCTGCTAGTTGTTGATCATTTTTAATTCCTCGTTGCCACAACAATTGTGCCGCATACAATCCATTTGATGCGGGTATATGTTGTTTCACCGCTTGGATAAACCACTCTGGTGGTTGTTCTGTTTCTAATAAAATCCACTGCATCTAAAATACTTCAAACTTTAAAAACTTTATAATGCTATGTCTAAGCTAAAATCGTCATTAAATTTAAGTTGGATTGTGCGTTATTTGGGTATATACGCAGCAATAGTTTAGCAGATATCCTACATTTAGTTAGTACTCAAATTGGATATTCTTCTTCATCTGTTTGAGATTTTACAAGGGGATTGAGGACGATTTCATTAGCAGCACTATCGGGTTTGCGGGCGCGAATTGCTGGACGCGATCGCCTATAACCTGCTCTTTCCGCTTTTTGGTGTTCGTAGTCAATCAGTCTGCCATAATATTCGTGCTTACTTAAATTCATTGACAAGAAAATATGCTGGCGAATATTACCAAAACCTTTACGATTAAAAAACTTTAATGCTGAAGTATTGGTTGGGTCAGTATCCACTAACATAAACCTTGCCCCATCTTCAATCATGCGGGCAACGACTTTATCAACCAACTTATCTGCTACTCCTCGACGCTGAAACTTAGGACTAACTCCTAGCCATAAAATGTATCCATAAGTCCAGGATGTTTTAGTGATAATGGTTCCTAAAACGAATCCTGCTAGTTCCCCATCTGTTTCAGCAACAAGGCAATATTCTGCATCTGTGTTGTAAAGTCCAATTACCTCCCATTCGTCCCAGGTACGGTACAAATAAGGATATAAATCACTAGTAAATAACTCTTCTCCCAAGTGGTAAATGGGAGCAATATCATCAATTCCTAATTCACGAACATAAACCATGTCATTTCCATCATAGTTTGTCATAGCTGTAAAAGTTGTGATTTTTTAATATTTTCAAATCATTATCATCAAGTTGTTGAGTACTCACATTAAAGTGATACTTCTTGAATATTAGCCAGATTTGGTAACAAGCTTGTGCTGTTTACACTTAAATGATTGTCATCAGAAATGTCTTGTTCGGTAGCTTGTTGACGTTCGCATCGTGTAGCAAACTGACAATAATTACAAGCTTTACTAGTTTCCATCACTTGGGGAAATTGTTCGTTATTTTGATAAAGTTCCAGCCAATTTGTTAACTTGCTTAATAGTTGATTAAGTTTCCTGGCTGTGTGCTCATGCTGGACAGCATTGTAATTAAATCTAATACTCTGTGGTCTGCCTTCAGACTGAACAAACCAGTAAGTCATCGAAATTTTTTCCGGCAAGTATTCGCTAGTTTCCGCTAACACGTACATATAAAGACGTGTTTGCCAGTTCTTTGCTAACTTGCTTTTATTTGGTGGCTTAGGATAAGTTTTCCAATCAAGAATTTGCGCTTGCTGGTTATCTGCAATTAATAAATCATAGATAACCGTCAGTAAATAGTCTTGAACTTGCAAGGTGCGATAGTGTTCACTTTCACGGAAAGTTTGGTTATTGGTTGCAAGCGTTAAAACTTCCGGTGCTGCATTGCCAAAAGCTGACATCCACTTTTGTAGTTGAGCATCTACTTGCAGTAAACTATCAATTGGCAAACCCATTTCTCGCTGCTGCATCAGCAAGTGAAAACGACTACCCAAAGTCTGTCGTTCCTCGTGTTCAGGATCTAAGGGAGAACTGAGTTTTTCTAAGTAGGTGTGTTGGAATTTACGCGGACAAGCTTCTAACAAGTTCAGCTGCCCTTGAGACAGTCGTAAGAGTTGAGTTGTAGTTGATAGCATTCTTATATTTTAGAAGCGCTATCAAAAATCTAGGCAAATTGAGGCACTAAACTAAATAGTCCCTATAGCTCGGTAAGCATTATAACCCTTGTATTCAGAGCAAAGCAGAAGAATCAGAGCCAAACGAATGCTTTACTTAGTGTTTATAAGTACACGAGTGCCAGGGTTTGTCAAAAAATATTTTTGACTTATAAAAAATTAACTATGTTTTTCTGATAAAGAACTCGAATAGTAGTTGCTTTTTGAGGATGTTACAGTCATAGTAATATACTGTGTAATATATCACAGTATTTTTATTGAAAATTAACTATTAGTAGTTAGTGATTAGAAGATATTTACATACATTCACATATAAATATTTTTACTCCACATCCTCATTTGCAGTAGTCTCTGTGGGTTAAGAAGAACCTGACTTGGTTACACAAATTTGCAGACTTGTGTTACCTAGTTGCGATAAATCCAGTAATGGGTCTGAGTTTTAATAACCTCAATGAAATATCTAATTATTACAGTATGTGTACAGACAAGGTAAACATGACCTCTAACTTAGTAAAAATTATTTAAGTAAATCAAAAGATAGTACCAAAATATGCATAGCTTAAACTCTCAAGAACTAAAATCTATTCAAGAACTAAAATCTAAGACTGTGGTTTGGATAATTGGCGTGGGCGCTCTGGTATTATTCACTTTCAGCAGTCTTAGACACGGGCTTTTCCGTTCAGGTGCTTGGGACTTAGGAATTTTTGACCAAGTGGTTTACTTAATTAGTCAGGGGCAAACACCTGTTTCCTCTTTCTTAAATGTTCATATTTTAGGGGATCATGCAGCATTGATCCTCTATCCATTGAGTTTGCTGTACAAAATTTTCCCAGATGTTCATTGGTTGTTAGCTGTGCAAGCATTGGCTTTAGCTTTGGGAGCTTGGCCAATCTGGGGTTTAGCTCGTCAAGCTGGGTTAAAGCAGGAACAAGCAATAGGTTTAGCAGTAGCCTATCTGATGTATCCGGTAGTTTTGACTAGCAATCTGTTTGATTTTCATCCAGAAGTTTTGGCAGTTCCAGCACTTTTAGGAGCAGTTTGGGCTGCACGTTTGGGTAAGACAATGTGGTTTGGATTAGCTATTGTTCTTGCCTTAAGCTGCAAAAGTGTATTGTCACTGACTGTATTTGCAATGGGTATATGGCTTTTCTTTTTTGAAAAGAAGCGTTTATACGGTGCGATCGCATTATTTGCAGGTGTAAGTTGGTATTTAATTGCTACTAAAGCAATCATCCCATTTTTTAGTGCTAATGCAGTAGGGGATGTCACTATAGGTTATCTGAATGGATTAAATCGTTATAAATATTTAGGTGAGACTCCTCTAAAATTTGTCCAAAATTTGTTTCTCAGACCTAACATAATCTTGAGCAAAATTATCTCTCTGGACACACTCAAATATTTAGGTTTATTGGTATTGCCAATAATTTGGGGATTGTCACCTCGGAATCTATCTCCGTTAATTGGAGCACTTCCCATACTGGGATTAAATATCCTCTCTATTTATTCTTCTCAGCGGCAGATAGATAACCACTATTCTTTACTGATCATCCCCTTTGTATTTTTGTCTATAATCTCTGCTCTGGCTGACAATAGAGGATGGCTAAAACAGGGACGGAAAATAATCTTATTTATGTTAATGATTTTATTATTAGGTCTGGCAACAAGGTTATCTCGGATGGATTTTAAAAACTCTCCTTTTGATTGGTTAAATTGGCAAGCAACAAACACTGCAATTACACAGATTCAGACTCAGGGAAGTGTTTTAACAACTCATGAAATTGCACCCCATGTAACTCACCGTGCCTTGGTTAATTATTATGGTTCTTGGGATGGTAATCCTTTTTCTGCTAATAATTTAAATAGCTTTGAGTATGTATTACTCAATTTGAATCATTCTAGTTTTAGGAACAATTTTAAAACCGATGATTCTGTAAATAGCTTTATCAATAAATTAAAAGATAATCCCAGTTTCCAATTAACTTATGAGCAGCACCAGGTTTATTTATTTGAAAGAAGATCTTAGGAGTAGAACAAAGTATTCAATTTGAGTAAAAACATGTATAAAATTTAAACCTATCAAAGCAATATTGACAAAACACTACTCTTTCACAACCTGGATTCTGCTTTATGAGTAACAACCAACTTACTTCATTGTTACCAGTACCATCTGGCTCTTTGCAGATTTATGAACTGACTCCTAATGGTATAAATATAGATAGGAAATTTATCCATCTCTCTCTAGTAATTCCCACTTATAAAGAGCGAGATAACATTAAAAATGTTGTCAGAATATTGAGCCAGTTGTTAGATGAAGCTATTCCAGGAAACTACGAGCTGATTATAGTAGACGATGATAGTCCAGACCGTACTTGGGAGGTAGCACAATCTCTGATGGAAGTATACCCACAGTTGCAAGTGATGCGACGACAACAAGAGCGAGGGCTATCCTCAGCAGTGATTCGTGGGTGGCAGGTAGCTAGAGGGCGTGTGCTAGGGGTGATTGATGGGGATTTACAGCATCCACCAGAGATATTGACGCAACTGCTCAGTGCAATTGAACAGGGAGCAGATTTAGCAGTAGCCAGTCGTCATGTTGAAGGAGGCGGTGTTAGTAGTTGGAGTATTGTTAGGCGTTTTTTATCGCGTGGCGCACAAGTGTTAGGGTTGACTATTTTACCAGGGGTATTGGGCAGAGTTTCTGACCCCATGAGTGGTTATTTTATGGTGCGTCGGAGTGCGATCGCAGGTGTAACACTTAATCCAGTAGGATACAAAATCCTCCTTGAGGTAATTGGACGGGGAAAGGTAGATGAAATTGCTGAAGTTGGTTATGTGTTCTGTGAGCGTAAACAAGGTGAAAGCAAAGTGACATGGAAGCAATATGTGGATTACATACACCATTTATTGCGGTTGCGGATTTCTACAGGACGACTAGGAAAAATCAGTCAAAAAGTCGATTTTCCCATTGGTAGATTCCTGCGTTTTGGTTTGGTGGGTTTGAGTGGCGTATTTGTAGATATGACAGTACTTTACTTGCTTAGCGATCCGACAACCCTAGCCTGGCCTTTGACGCGCAGCAAAATTCTTGCAGGTGAAATTGCAATTTGCAATAATTTCTTGTGGAATGACGCTTGGACTTTTGCTGATGTAAGTGTAAACCAGCAAGAATGGCGTCATCGCTTGAAGCGCTTTTTAAAATTCAACATCGTTTGCCTTGCTGGACTTGTGTTGAATGTGTTGGTGTTGAATTTGGTATTCAATTTCCTGATTCCTAATCGCTACATAGCTAACTTAATTGCGATCGCAGTTGCTACTGTTTGGAATTTCTGGGTTAATTTGAAATTAAGCTGGCGGGTGACTGATGTGAAATAATAGCTATTTCAAGTCGTCATCTGCATCATCCTGTTTTTCCAACTTTTTAATTTCACCTTTGTTTTTCATTGAACCAAAACTGTAGGCGATCGCTATTTTTACTATGTCAAAATATGCTGGGTGATTAGCTTTGTTCACAATTGCTAAAGAGATTGACCCCGCCACTAAGATGACTAAAATTGGCGAAAGGATTTCTCCTCCAGAATTGCTACTTTTGTGATTTGGCATGATATGATCTCCAAATGGGAAGCCTCTAGCTAAGTGCAAGTTAGCCAAAGGCAATTGATTAAAGTTGACTACAAACCTAAAATTGCAATCTTGCTGGTGATCAGTGGGTGAAGAACTAACCCCAAGACTCAATCATCATGGCGATCGCAAATAGACAAAATAGGAAAACTGCTGTCCGAAAAACCCATCTCCATATACTTGCAGATAACAGCATCCCAACTATCGAGGCAGCGCCAAAAACGTGAGCCAAAACAAAAGCAATAGCAAAGCCTAGCAGAATCAGCAAAAAATATTTGAATCCTTTACAAGCCCACTTGAACAGCAGATTATCGTCATCTTTGAGACTAGTTTTCATTGTTTTTGTCCTGTTTTGAGAGTTGAATCTAAGCAGCAACTAGCACTACCTCGACTGTCCTAAAAAAGGAACCAATACTTGCAGCGTTGCTTTTAGCTAGTCAAGGCACGCAGCATTCCTACCAAACCTGAGTAAAGTTTGAATGCTAATAACAGTGGTCTTGATATTTGCAGATGGTGAAGTAAAGCTTTAAATCAATTGCAAAGATAATTTGGAAATCGAAGTTAGGCGCTCAATGCTCGTGATGATGCAAAATAAGCATTACGCGCATTAACCCCTAAAATGCAATTTCTACAGATAACAGACTTTGAATGCTTGACTTTTTCAAAATGGATTAACGGTTTTAGCCTTTGCCTTTACCTCTTACTAACTAAGTTTCTGTAATTAAACCGTAAACTTACTAAGTTATTCAAATAACCTGTGTTAAATTCACTATAAAGTAACTAAGTTACTTAGTCAAGATAAAACTGAGAAAATTATTTAAAAAGCGACGAAAGACTTATTCAAAAAGCTATTTGGAACATAGATCACTAGTTTAACTTCACTCTATCTAGATTGCTTACTCACCTAGTGAGCTAAGATTGAACGTATAGTTCAGTTCGTCTTGGTGTGAGTATGAGTGAGATTCCCGAAGACTTTATTTTGGCTTTAGCGCAAGAGCGTTGCTTGTCTAGCAGTGAGCTAGAGGTGTTGTTATATGCTGTTCAGGATAAATCGCCAAATGCGATCGCCATAGAATTAGGTATTAGTGCTGAGGCAGTACGCAAAAGATTGAGCGAGGTTTACAAAAAATTCCAAGTGAGTGGCGGTGGCCCAGGTAAGCTCACTAAGTTACAGCAAGTTATTAAACATGCATATCAAGCATCTTCGCAGACAATAAAACCGATTGCAACCAAGCGTCAAGACTGGGGCGAAGCGCCTAGCATCCGTGGTATCTTTTACGGGCGGGAAGCAGAACTGTCTAAGCTCAAGCAATGGATTGTCAAAGATAACTGTCGATTAGTAGCACTACTAGGTATGGGAGGAATTGGCAAAACAACTTTGTCTGTGAAGCTAGCAGACGAAGTTCAGGAGAATTTTGAATATTTTATTTGGCGAACTCTCCGTAATGCCCCACCTATCCAAGAGATGTTAGCAAATCTGATCCGATTTCTATCTGATGAGCGGGAAACAAATTTACCAGAAACCGTAAACGGCAGGGTCACACTGCTGATTAAATATTTACGAGAGCATCGTTGTCTACTGTTGTTGGACAATGCAGAAACTATTTTGCAAGCTTCTTTGCCAGAAGGCCGTGTTGGATACTATAAAGAAGGATATGAAGGTTATGGTCAACTACTCAGACGAGTAGGGGAAGAACCTCATCAAAGTTGCTTAGTGATTACCAGCCGCGAAAAGCCAAACGAATTTGCGCCTTTAGAGGGCGAAGCATCACCTGTTAGAACAATGTCAGTGGCAGGTGTGGGAGAAACAGAAGGGCAAGAAATTCTTAAAGATAAAAGCTTATTTGGATCGCAGCAAAACTGGGCAAAACTAATTGAGAATTATTCAGGTAATCCTTTAGCCTTAAAGCTAGTCTCTGAGACAATCCGAGAATTATTTGGTGGAGATATTGCTGCCTTTTTAGATGAAGGAGAGATCATTTTTGGTGACACCCGTAATTTATTAGACCAGCAATTTGAGCGGGCCTCAGAGTTTGAAAAAGAAATCATCTACTGGTTGGCAATTAAACGTGACCCAGTTTCGCTGGAAGAATTGCTAAATGATATTGTGCGTCCCTTATCAAAAAGGGAATTACTGGAAGCACTAAAATCTCTACGTAGGCGCTCGCTAATTGAAAAAAGTGCAGCACTGTTTACTCTGCAACCTGTGGTTATGGAATACATCACAGAATCCATAATTGAGCAGGTTTGTCAAGAAATTACTACAGGTAAAATTGCACTATTCATGAGTCATGGTCTGATGGGGGCAACTGTCAAAGATTATGTCAGAGATATTCAAATTCGGCTCATACTCAAGCCAATTCTAGAAAGATTGCTCAGTCTTTTTCTTAGTAAGACAAATATTGAAGACAAGCTAACTCAAATTCTGGAACCCTTGCAAGACAAATTTTTAATTAAACCAGGCTATGCCGGAAGTAATGTTCTCCATCTGCTGTATCAACTACAAACTGATTTAACTGGTTATGACTTCTCCCATTTAACTGTTCGACAAGCTTACCTCCAAAACGTAAATCTGCATCAGGTTAGTTTTGCTTACAGCGATTTGACTCGATCTGTATTTGCGAAAAACTTTGCCACTGTTTTGTCAGTAACATTTAGTCGAAACGGTCAACTTTTAGCTACAGGAGATGCAAACGGTGAGATTCGCCTGTGGCAAGTTATCAATGGTCAACAACTTTTGCTTTATCAAGGACACACTAATAAAGTTTGGTCAATTGCTTTTAATGCCAGTGATACAACCCTAGTTAGTGCCAGTGAAGACCAGACCCTAAAAATTTGGGATGTTCAAAGCGGTGAATGTCTGAAAACTTTACTAGGGCATACAGATAGAATCTGGTCAGTCGCTTTTAGTCCTCAAGGTCATACCATTGCTAGTGCTAGTGAAGACCAGACCGTGAAAATTTGGGATGTCCAAAGCGGTGAATGCTTAAAAACCTTGTCTGGTCACATCAATGGAGTACGGTCAGTAGATTATAGTCCCGATGGTAAAACCCTAGTTAGTGGCAGTAAAGACCAGACCGTGAAAATTTGGGATGTCCAAAGCGGTGAATGTCTAAAGACTTTACTAGGACACACGGATAGAATCTGGTCAGTCGCTTTTAGTCCTCAAGGTCATACAATTGCCAGCGCCAGTGATGACCAAACAGTAAAGCTATGGGATGTAGACACAGGTGAGTGCTTAAAAACTTTGTCAGGTCACACTAATTGGGTATGGTCAGTAGACTATAGTCCTCAAGGAAACATTATAGTTAGTGGCAGCGACGACCAAACAGTTAGATTGTGGGATGTCAACACAGGTAAGTGTTTGAAAACTTTGCCAGGGCACACAGATAGAATCTGGTCAGTAGCTTTTAGTCCCCAAGGTCGCACAATTGCCAGTACCAGTGATGACCAAACAGTAAAGCTATGGGATGCGGATACTGGTAGATGCTTGAAAACTTTGAAAGGTTACACCAATTGGGTATGGTGTGTAGCTTTCAGTCCCAATGCTCAAATTTTAGCTAGTGCCAATGATGACTACACAGTTAGGCTTTGGGATATAAATACTGATAAATGTCTAAAAACTTTACAAGGTCATACAAATGGGGTACGGTCAGTTGCCTTTAGTCCCGATGGTCAAATTCTCGCTAGTGCTAGTGATGACCAAACTATCAAACTGTGGAATGCAAAAACTGGTATATGTTTACACACATTAAAGGGACATACTAATTGGGTATGGTCAATTGGCTTCAGTCCTAACGGTCAAATTTTAGCCAGCGCCAGTGATGATCAAACAGTAAAGTTATGGGATGTAAACACTGGCAAATGTTTCAAAACTTTGTCAGAAGACATTAACCGAATATGGTTTATCGCCTTTAGCCCCAAAGGTGATATTTTAGCTGGTGCTAGTGAAGACCATACAGTGAAATTATGGAACGTTAGCACTGGCGAATCTTTAAAACCTTTGCAAGGACACACTAATTGGGTAAGGTCAGTAGCTTTTAGTCCTAGAGGTGACATTTTAGCTAGTGCTAGTGAAGATCATACAGTCAGGTTATGGAAGGCTAACAACGACCAACGCTTAGAACCTCTACAACCTCCTTTGAAGGCACACACTGATAAGGTACGAGCGATCGCCTTTAGTCCTCGTAGTTATGCGATCAGTAATGAGAGTGAGCAATCTAGTTACATTTTGGCCAGTGCTGGTGATGATAATACTGTGAAAATCTGGGATGTGACTACAGGCCAATGCCTGCAATCACTCCAAGGGCATACCAAGAGGATTTGGTCAGTCGTCTTTAGTCCCGATGGACAATTCCTGGCTAGTGGTGGTGAAGACGAGACTGTAAGGATATGGAATGCCGACACTGGCGAGTGTTTGAAAATTTTCAGCAATCCTAAACCATACAAGGATATGGATATTACAGGCTCTATCGGTTTGACTGCGGCTCAAAAGGTGACGTTAAAAGCTTTAGGTGCGGTGGAGGACACATAGCATTTCTCACTTCAGTGAGGTATAGAAAGAAGTAATTAACTACAGAGAGAAGTCGGGGCGGCGGCTTCCGCCGACGGGCTACGCCAACGGCGGAAGCTTTTCAAGACAGGCATCTGAACTTCGGTGTGAACACGGATAAACACAGATGAGTTAGTACCTCAGCAGATTAGGAAACGCTAGATAAAAAAATAAAAGGTAAAAAGATGAATTTACTTTTTTCTTCATCCCTTTACCTTTTTATGTACCTGATGCTTACTTAATGTTAGCCCTTGCATCCCTCACTGCGGCAAAGAAAAATAATCCTGTGAGTGGAATGCTCAATCCCAGGATAATCGCAGTAACTTGGACGCCCAAATCTGGTTGTCCGTAACTGAGTTCAAAAATTGAACCTACGGCCGCGATCGCACTTACACAAGAACCACCTAGAAACAAACCGCTTTTTGGAGTTAGATACACTATTAGACCACCCTATGCTACTGGTTTCACCGCTTGATACGAGAAGCCATTTTTAGATAACTCTTGTGCCAAAGTCAAGGAATTTTCTACACGATCTACAAATACCACCCCATTAAGGTGATCCATCTCATGTTGAATACAGCGACCTAGCAGATCATTAGCTTTTAATGTCCGGGGACGGCCATACTCATCTTTGTAGGCAATTTCTACAACTTCAGGACGCTTCACATCCATGTAAACATTAGGAATGCTCAAACACCCTTCTTGAGCAACGCTAATATCGCGGCTAACCTGTTTAATTGTAGGGTTAATCAGCACCAAAGGCTGATTCACTGCGTTGTCTGGTTCTAGGTCGATGACAATTAGTTGTTTATGAATTCCCACTTGGGGTGCAGCTAAACCAATGCCATCTTTGCTGTACATGGTTTGCAGCATTTCGCGCACCAGTTGGCGAATTTCGTCATCTACTTTCGCAACTCGCTTTGCAGCTTGACGCAATACGCGATCGCCTAAATAGTGAAGCTCCAAAGGCGGATTTTTTAACTTTGTTTTTTCTACAGCAATTTCCGAGGGCATGATTCTTGATAGCTAAATTGTGAAAATTCCTACTTTAATTCTATCAATCTCAGTTAGACCCCAGTTGAGATGCAACAATCTCCTTAATAGCATTTTCTGACTTGCCCCATATACTAAGCTTTTAGGTAGTCGTAGAGGAGCGACAAACTCTACCTGATTCCCGATGCTCAAAAACTCTATCCACAAGGGATGGAGTGTTTGATATGGTTTCCATAAAAGCCCAAATATAGCAGTGAAACACAGACGTTCGTACGTGATACCTCACTCAAACGAGAACCGCTATAGTTTATCGTCCACGTTGCGCTTTCTTTACTGTCAGCAAGTCAATGTAAAAAATTTAAGTTTTCATGAATGCAGTAGAAGCACGCACTCTATATCAACAAATGCGAACAGCCTTGGTTAAGTGACTGATTTAGCAGAACCCCAATGGAACCTACTTGCATCGAATTTTCAAGTTAAAACTGCTCAGAAACAAGAATATAGATAGGACTTACGCACTGAAGGCTGAAACCTAGATCCCCTCTAGCCCACGCTAGTCGCTCATGGGGAGCCACCCCCTTGCGGAGGTTGCCGACGCTCGTTCGCTGAGAGCGTGTCGCAGACAAGACTAGCTCTCAGCGTTGGCGCAGCCTCAAAGTAGAGAAGCCATGCCGTTGGCGATCGCGCAGCGTGTCGCAGACAAGCCTCTCGAAGAGAAGGCTTTACGCTGCGCTATCCGTTGTGGGGAGTGGCGGGGAAACCCCCTTGGCGCAGCCTCAAAGTAGAGAAGACCGCGCGCTGGCTCCCCTTCAAAAGAGGGGAATTTATAAAGCCCCCTTTTTAAGGGGGTTGGGGGATCTGAGTGCGTAAGTTCTGGAATACATTCTTCTACCTGGAGCAAAAATACACGAACTCTACTTTGGTCGAGTATAAATAGTGGTGTTATTCCACGCAAATACGCAAACTTAGAACTTAACGCTAAAGCGCTAAGTTTTAAGTTTTAAGGTGATCTATGTTTAAATCTCTTACGAAACTTGATTACTTGCTCAAAGAAACTT
The DNA here is from genome assembly GCA_019359395.1 of Komarekiella atlantica HA4396-MV6. Lineage (GTDB taxonomy): Bacteria > Cyanobacteriota > Cyanobacteriia > Cyanobacteriales > Nostocaceae > Komarekiella > Komarekiella atlantica. The sequence goes on along the minus strand of JAHHHK010000018.1, from coordinate 25,141 downwards.
TCCTGGGTTTAATGCGGGGCGGTTGGATGAATTGGGCTGCTGTTAGTACTGTAACGGTATTACTATTTTTATTCGGTTTGAGTTTGCAAACCTCCTGGCAAGTAGAAAAACTCCTTAATCAGTTCGGTAGTCAATTGGAAGTATCAGTTTATCTCGAACCGGGTACGCGAGCCGAAATCATTGAACCACTGATAGCAAAAATGTCAGAGGTAGCCACGATGCAAACCATTCCTAAAGAGCAAGCTTGGGCTAAGTTAGTTAAAGAAATGGGCATTTCGGATATCGAAGGTGCTACCCAGCAGCTAGAGGAGAATCCTCTAGTTGACGAGATGAAGGTGAAAGCGCGTAATTCTCAAGTTGTACCAACCTTAGCGACGAATTTGGCTAAGTTGCCAGGAGTTGATGCGGTGCAATATATAGATGAAGCAGTCAAACGCATTGCCCAATTGCACCAAGGTCTAAACAAGATTACTTTGACAATTACGATCATTTTGACTTTAACTGCGATCGCAGTTACTACCACCACAATACGCTTGATCGTCATGGCACGACGCCAGGAAATTGAAATTATGCAACTAGTGGGAGCAACTTCCGTTTGGATTTATCTCCCATTTATTTTACAAGGAATTGCTTTTGGCTTAGTTGGTGGTGCGATCGCTTGGAGTTTCATTTCTGTTATTCAACAATTCTTGGGTAGGTTGCTAGCCAAGCAACCTGAGTTTATCCAAGTTATTACCAACGGGGTACAACTCACTCCAGCACAAATTTTACAACTCCCCCTGATTCTCTTGAGCTTTGGTGCAGCTGTAGGATTAATGGGAAGCTTATTTGCTGTCCGGCGTTTTGCTAAGGGTTAGTCATTAATCATTGGTCATTGCAAAGGACAAATTACTAGTGACAAAGGATAAAATCACTATGAAATCTCAATGGGAATGTTTTCTGCAAAATCTCGGCGTATGGGAAGGATCATTCACTAACTTTTCTCCCCAAGGTACACTTTTGAAAGATGTTCCTAGCCGCTTATCCCTAGAAGGTTTGAACAATAACCAGACAGTACGCTTAACTCTGTGTCGTTCGGGACGAGATGATTTGGTTTTAGAGTATAGCTCTCTGGGGCGAAGTATCTTGTTTTTTGAAAATGGGGCATTTTCTGAAGGTTTAATTCAGCTAGGCCCATTTTCGGAATTCGGTGCAGAACTGGCTTTGATTCATGAGAATCACCGCTTACGTCTAGTACAACTGTTTGATAAAAACGGTCATCTAAATGCACTAACTCTAATTCGAGAACATTTAGCTGGAACAGAAAAAGTAGAACGTCCACCCTTGCAGGTAGACGACTTGTTGGGAGAATGGCAAGGTAAAGCAGTAACAATATATCCAGATTGGCGATCGCCTGATACTTACTCTACAACTCTGCAATTACAACTTGATGACGCTGGGCGATTAATTCAAAGTACCTCTTTTGGCGATCGGACAATTACCTCAACTGCTACCATCAAAGGCTCTATCATCCTTTTTGACCAAGATCCGCAAAAACAGGTGCAAGTCTTACTGTTACCTGATGGCGCTTCTGCAACCTCTCCCCTCAAAGTGCAATTACGTCAACCTTTATTCTTGGAAGCGGGTTGGTTAATCCAGCCAAACCTTCGCCAGCGGATGATTCGCAGCTACAACGACAAAGGCGAATGGGTCAGTCTGACATTAGTTACTGAAGAAAGGAGGTAAGGAATTTGTTAGTCTGTGCTGCTAATTCCCGCTGATTTCAACAGTGCTGCTTTGAGATCATCCGCCTCAAGATCGGGCATTTCTTCTAGGATTTGTTCGGCACTCAGTCCAGCCGCAAACAAGTCGAGTACATCTGATACCCGAATTCTCATACCCCGAATACAAGGACGACCACCGCACTGTTTGGGATTAACTGTAATTCTTTCAAGTAAGTCTGACATCCGGTTTCACTCGGCGATATTCTTTAACCCAGTATATGTAAGGTAGGCGCTCCTTACATCACTTCTTACAAATTAACGTGATGCTTCTCCACATTGTGAGCATCAAGAAAATGGAGCGATGGCACTTCTGATGGTAGAAGTGTTTAAGATTAGCGATCGCACCATTTACAGCTACAACGATAAAGACAAACGGGTTAGTCTTATCCTAGTTGCTAAAGAAAAAACGCAGTGTTAGTTTGCTCGTGACACTGGGGTGTTTAGAGTTAAGTTATGCTGTGATTACTGCACAATCATAGAATTGCTGAAGCTAGGGAATAGGAAGGCAAATTATGACTACTCTAGCAATTAAAATCCCAAGCATCACCCACGAAAAGTTTTGGGATATTTGCCAAGCCAATCAAGACTTGCGCCTGGAACTAACTGCTGCTGGAGAAGTCATAGCCATGTCACCAACTCACTCTTGGACTGGGAAACAAAACTCTGGACTGACAGCGCAGTTGTGGAACTGGAATGAAAGTACAGAGCTTGGTGTTGTCTTTGACTCCTCTACAGGCTTCACTCTGCCTAATGGTGCAATACGATCGCCTGATGCTGCTTGGATTAGAAGCGATCGCTGGAACAGCCTCACCGAAGAACAGCAACGATACGAGTTCTCACCAATTGCACCAGATTTTGTTGTGGAATTGCTCTCAAGTAGCGATGATTTAGAAACCCTGCAAACCAAGATGCAGGAATATATGAATAACGGGGTTCAGCTAGGGTGGTTGATCTACCCAAAACGAACACGGGTAGAGATTTACCGTATAGGACAACAAACTGAGGTTTTGCAAGCACCAAGTTTGCTTTCAGGTGAAGATATACTTCCAGGGTTTGAATTAAAACTCAATAAGGTTTGGGGCTAACTTTTCCAACCAATAGCCAATCCTTAGAACAGCATGGTGGTATTCGTCTTAACAAAGAGTTTAACAATGTTAATCAGGCAATTTGAAGCGTGCTGGGTTCAGGGATAGATTCACTTTCTGCTTGCCAATAACTAATTTTTCGATTTAAGCAAGGATGAAAAATATTAATAAAATCGTAACTTTTTATACTAATAAACAACGATGTTGCAATGCTTTATTAAGTAGAGTTTGATATTCTGCATCTCCAACGCGATAAGCACCAAATCTTTCTAAATGGGGATTCATCATTTGGGCGTCGAAAAATACAAATTGTCTCTGGCGCAATCTTTCTACCAACTTTACCATCGCTACCTTCGAGCCTTCAGGAATGCGGTAAAACATCGATTCGCCAATAAAAGCACCGCCAATGACAATCCCTAAAATTCCCCCAGCTAATTCATCACCCTGCCAAGTTTCAAAACTATAAGCAAAACCTTTCTGGTAAAGTAACCAATAAATCTCTTGTAATTCTGCTGAAATCCAAGTTGTTTCGCGGTTAGCACACCCAGCCACCACAGCTTGAAAGTCACGGTTAATTGCCACAGTAAACCGCTCTTGATTGAGGACACGCTGCAAAGACTTAGGATAGCGAAACCGTTCATCTAAGGGTATGAAAGTCCGATCGCGACTTCCGTACCAATTCAGGCGATCGCGCTCATCAGCCATGAGAAAATAACCTTGAGCATAACCCTCAACAATGGCGGCGATATTATATTGCATAAATATAAAAAATACCAAAGAAACGCAATTTGCTGCTAACAGTCATTCTCTGCGTTCCACCGAAGTTATGATGCCTACGGCGGAAGCCGCCGCTCATACTTCTCTCTGCGTTTCCCTCAGCGTTCCTCTGCGTTTAATAAACATGACTCAACCAATCCCACCCATAACTTTACCACCGCCCGAAAATCCCCAACTCGAAGGTCAATGGTTGCAAGAACGCTTGCTGCGGTGGCTAGATACAGAATTCATCCCCGAAGCAGTCAATCAAAATATTGCCCAACGCGCAGCACAGATTTTTGTCCGCCAACGGATGGAAGGAGAAAACGACTTAGGTTCTCTGGTAATTGCCATTGTCACAGAGATGCAGTCGTTTGATTTTTCCAAAAGCTTCTATGGAGAGTTTGCGATCGCCAACGCCGTCAGCGATCTACTCTTAGAAAGTTTGGGAATTGATAAGTGTTGTGGTCAATAATTATTGTCCTTTCTTACAAAGTTCTGAGCTAAGGCTTCCTTAGATCAGACTTTGCGCTTTGTCATTTGTCAAAAACTAATGACTAATGACCAATGACTAATGACTACCAGCTAGACTTAACCACTCCAGGCAAAAGACCTTCATGTGCCCATTCCCGCAGCACATTCCGAGATAGCCCAAAATCGCGGTAAACACCTCTAGAACGGCCAGTTACCCAGCAACGATTGCGGTGGCGGGTGGGGGCACTATTGCGGGGTAGCTGTTGAATTTGTCGGTGGATTTCTAGCTTATCTAGCGGAGATTCTGCACTTTTGAAATCATCCAGCAGAGCTTCCCGCTTGTCAGCATACTTTTCTACCAACTTGGCGCGTTTTTTCTCGCGCTCAATCATGCTCTTTTTCGCCATACATTTTCTAATTTCTTTAAAGACAGCATTTTCTATTCTACAGTCTCCCCATCAATTCTAGGGCTACTTGTGTTCTCTACCCTATTACCACTGGTTTATTAGCGGCAGGACATAAATCGGCAAGTTCACAAGCAACACAGGCAGGAGAGCGGGCTTTACAAACAGCACGACCATGATAAATTAGCCTAATTGACCAATTTTCCCAATCTGATTGTGGCAATAACTCCATTAAATCTTGCTCAATCCGAACGGGGTCTGTATGCTCAGTTAAACCCAAGCGATCGCTCAGACGCTTAACGTGAGTATCTACTGTTACCCCAGCATTAATGCCATAAGCATGAGCCAAAACTACATTTGCTGTTTTGCGTGCCACACCTGGAAGCTGCAACAGTTGCTTCATTTGATTGGGGACGATAGAGTCAAACTCAGTAACAATCATCCGACAAGCGGCTTGAATATTCTTGGCCTTATTGCGATAAAATCCTGTCGAACGTACCAAGTTTTCTAACTCTACCAAATCCGCGATCGCCAAACTAGCTGCATCGGGAAACCGACTAAATAAAGCCGGCGTCACTTTATTTACCCGCTCATCAGTACACTGGGCCGAGAGAATTGTTGCTACTAGCAGTTGCACCGGCGTTGAGTAGTTTAAAGAGCAAGTTGCGTCTGGATAAAGACGTTTCAAACGAGCTAAAATTTCTAGCGCCCGTTGCTTTTTAGACAGGAATTTACGGGTAACGCTCACTGGATTTTTAGTTAAAATGCTTGAAAACTGAGTTCGTTTTGATAACTTGCACCAATGTCAATCAGTACCCTTACACGCCCTGCAATCAATTGCAGCGGTTCATAGCCCAACTTCCCACCTAACTCAGTCTTCTTTAGAAGACTTTTGCTATTAGCCTAGGAATTCATTCCTAGGCGGTTGTTTTATTATTAGCTTTGGAACTTAATTCCCAAGCGTGATAGCAACGAAGTTAGAGGTTAAAAAAATGCTGGTAATGATAATAACTTCAGCCTGATAGTGTTAAGTAAATTTTGCCAGAGGCTCATTGCAACAATTTTTGCACCCATTCCAACTGGCTAGTTAGTTGGGTGGTTTCTTTAACTATCAGAAAAATTCCTAGTCCTAACAGTAGCACTAAACCAGTTTGCATGACACCTTCTTGAATGCGATTGGGCAAGGGCTTACCGCGCAAACCTTCAATCAGCAGAAAAGCGAGTTGTCCCCCATCCAAAGCTGGTAGCGGCAAAATGTTAATAATCGCTAAGTTAATGCTGATTAGTGCTGCAAAAAAGAACAAACTACCTGTATCATTTTGGGCAATGTTGGCACCAATTTCCACAATTTTAATGGGGCCAGCTACTTGACTAGCTGTTTCGCCAAAGTTGGTAATCAGTTGCCCAAAACCTTTAAAAGTTGTTGTCACAAGTCGCTGAAATTCTGTAGCACCAAAATTCAAAGCTGCTATTGGATTAGTAACGCGACGACGCACAACTTTCCCGTTGGGAGCAAGTCCGATACCAATACTACCTCCATTAGACTTGGCTTCAGGAATCACATTTACTGCTAGTTTTTGGTCGCCACGGGCAACTTCTAGTTGAACGGGTTTACCTGGGCTAGTTTTAATGATGTCTCTTAAAGTCTCTATCTCTTGCAGCGATTTCCCAAATTCTCTTTGATTAGCTGCTAAGATAACGTCTCCTGCCTGAATGCCTGCCTTGGCCGCTACAGAACTAACCTCTGGTGCTAGCTGTTGGATTAATACCCCGTTTTGGCTGGCTTGCCCTACGCCGATGAAACTAACCTGAGCCACCAGCAACATATAGGCAAATATTAAATTTGCAATTACTCCGGCACTGATAACGATCGCCCGGTCTAAAATTGGACGGTTACGCAGCAGATTCGGGTCATTGGGTGGAATATCGCTATCGGGGTCATCATCGGGAAAGCCCACAAAGCCACCCAAGGGGAAAGCGCGGACAGCATATTCGGTTTGCGATCCTTGATACTTAAAAAGAACTGGGCCAAAACCCAAAGAAAAACGGTTAACGAGAATGCCTTGAGAACGTGCTGCAACAAAATGTCCCAACTCGTGAACCAAGATCAAAACAGCCAAGACTGCGATCGCTGCTAAAACTGACATAGAGCAAATTAGTGAAGATATTAAGCTATATACTTATCTCCATTTTAAGATGTGTCACAAGATAGGACTTCTCTCAATGGGATATTTCCGTCGTCTAGTGGTCATTAGTCATTGGTAAAGACAAATGACAAACAACTGAATTACAATACCTCACGTCCTAAGTAAGGTTGCAACGCTTCTGGTATCAGCACCGTCCCATCTGGTTGCTGATAATTCTCCAGAATTGCTGCCATTGTCCGTCCCACCGCTAAACCAGAACCGTTAAGGGTATGTACAAACTGTGTACCTTTTTTCCCCGCCTCTTTGAAGCGAATATCAGCCCGTCGCGCTTGGAAGTCTACAGTATTAGAACAACTAGAAATCTCGCGGTATTTACCAGAAGAAGGCAGCCAAACTTCTAAATCATAGGTTTTGGTTGAGGAAAATCCTAAATCCCCACTGCATAAACTTACTACTCGATAAGGCAGTTGCAACGCCTGTAAAATCGCTTCTGCATTCCCCACCAATCTTTCTAATTCATCAAAGGAAGTGCTGGGATGGACAAATTTTACCAATTCCACTTTATTAAATTGATGCAGGCGGATTAATCCCCGCATATCGCGCCCATAACTCCCAGCTTCGCGACGAAAACAGGGGGTATAAGCACAGTGGTAAATCGGCAAGTTTTCAGCGGCGAGAATTTCACCCCGGTAAAGATTGGTAACGGGCACTTCTGCTGTGGGAATCAACCATAAGTCATCGTCAGCACATTTAAAACTTTCCTCAGCGAACTTGGGTAACTGACCAGTCGCCGTCAAAGACGCAGTATTAACTAACAACGGCGGACTGACTTCTACATACCCAGCTTGAGTCTGGACAGAGAGCATAAATTGAATTAATGTCCTCTCCAGCGCTGCACCAGCACCTATCAGGGTTATAAAGCGACTTTGAGCAACTTTTACAGCCCGCTCAACATTGAGAATACCCAGCTTTTCGCCAATTTCCCAGTGTGGGAGAATATTCTGGTTTTGGGGAATGTACTCATCACCCCAACGACGCACTTCTACATTCTCTTCCTCACTCTTACCAATGGGTGTGGAGTCGCTTGGTAAGTTAGGAAGTGCCAGCAGAAGTTGTGCAATTTCAGCTTTGAGGTCTTTTTCCTGCGGTTCCAGTTCACTCAATTGAGTTCTGATGGAATTGCCTTCATCCCGAAGAGTCTGAATTTCTGGGTCTTGAGAATCGATACCAGATTTGATCTTTTGTCCGACTATTTTACCGATTTCGTTGCTACGAGCTTGGATCTGGCTACGCGTCACTTCCAGTTCCCGTTGTTGCCGATCTAGCTGTAATATCGGCTGAATGTCATATTTACCACTGCGACTATCCAACCGTTCCTGAATTAATTGTGGATTTTCCCGTATTTGCTTAATATCCAGCACAGATTTTTCTCAGTCTTTCGCCTAGTATCTTCCTGTGAACACATCAGCAGCATATAGTAATTTTGCCTTCCTGTGACTAGAAAAACAAAATTTGTTAGAACAATCAGTCTTGGTTTACTAAAAAAATTTAGCCCTAGCATTATTACCAAGGCTACAAAAATAGATAATTTGCCAAATCAATCAGTTTTGAGGTTCTGTGGTAACTGTCGTATTAGTAACTTGAGCAAGACCCTGACCTTTCCCATTACCGTCATTAACAGCTGCAAAGGTTTTTTGATTTACAGTCATTTGTTCCTTATCATCTCTAAGTTGTCCAGCAGGTGAAGGCAACCAGTATGCAAGTACACTTGATAACCCACCCCAGTAAAGTGCAAGATTCTCCTTGTCCCGTGCTGAGCCAATTTGGAAAACACACAGCCCAAGCACAATGGTACTAAAGAAAACCTGTATAACAAATTTCCATGCTTCTTGATTTTTCACGGTATAAGACTTCCAATAAAGGTTAATCTCGTCCCTGTGCCAAACGTGGCATCACCCATTAAAAAGATGTTTCTTCAGGAACTATGATAGTAGTCTTCACACTTAGGATTGATTGTTTCGGAAAAGTTAGGATAAACCTTTTTGATTTATCGAGAACAAATAAAAATCTCTCTTACTTTCCCACTCGTCCCTAATGCTAAGGTCGGTTGATGCGATTAAGTAGCCAAAGTGAACCTACAAGACCTGCAAAATGCGCTGAGACAGTATTAGTATTAGCCTGTACCACAAGCATATCTAGACCACTAATTATTCGGGTGGGGTCAAAAAATTGGGTAGTTATGGCTTGAGGAGATATAGACCTTGCGACCAGCGTACCAACGATCGCTTGCGCCCCTAAAAGAGTTACTAATGTTCCTGCCAAGTTCACCCACAATCCTAAGCGTAAGACTTGCACAGTCTCGCTTTTACGAGGTCGGTTACTGGGATTGGAGGATTGCAGTTGCCTACCGATTCTAGTGTAGCGGTAAGCCAAATAAATACCTCCACCCAAAACAATCAGTCCACAAACTGCTAAGAAGACACCAAAACCAGTTCCAGGGTTATTACTAGGACTGCCAGATCTTTGGCTAAAGATGGCAAACAGCAGCACAATGATGCCAGAAACAACGCCTAGTACTAACTGAATCCAAAAGCTAATCCAACCTATAAGGCGAAAAGTTTGGGCAATTGCTCGGAGAGTAGAGGAAGACGATGGAGCGTCGGGGATTTGTGACATAACTGATCACCAAGATACTAGGCGCTTGATAAGTTTACTATCACACTTACCAGATGAAACAATAGGATCTCAAGTCCAGAAAGTTAGAGGTACTAAAGAATGGTTGGGCAGTAAAACCTGCATAGCGATGGCTTTGCCAACGCCTTTGCTTCTCTGCTTTGAGGCTGCGTCAACGGAACACTATGCGTTTCGTAGATAAGTGCTAACTGAATTTCAGTAACTCAGCACTATTTCCTTCAGTACTGAATGCTCACTTGGGTGTGTTCACTAGCAGAATGGTTATAACTAAGACATCTCGTTTAGCTTAATCTTTTAGAATATACATTGGGAAAATCACTGTCAAACAAAGTGTTTATTAAGTTTTACAGACAAAACGGCATTTTACCTGTAAAATTTCTTCGATAGCATCTTATGCTTAAGCAGTTCTAACCCGCTCGGCATCGCTTAACACTAAGACTCTGGCTTCGCCATTGTCTAAATCGCTCCTCACAACACCGGATCGAGCTTGGGTAGAGGTGTAATGTATTATACCTCTAAAACTCGCAAATTTTTACCACAACTTTACAGAGGTGTGGGTAATCATTGTGTTGTTTACATTTTGAAAATCTGGCCCAAGTAGCATTATATACTTACTCATTTTGTAGTAAAACTATATACTGACTACAATCCTTGTAGACCTTACCCTAAGGCATTTTTTTTAGCCATTCACTAACCATGAAACTTGAGGATATATATCAATTCTTTGAGAATCCTCCGCCAACTTACCTCTGTCAGGAACTAGCAGTTTGTTACATACTGTATGTTTTGCTACAAGGTGAATCCTACGGAACCGAGTTGATCCAGCGACTAGAAACTGAATATTCCACATATAGACTTTCGGACACCGTGCTTTACAGTGCGATCAAATTTCTTGAAGACCAAAGGGCAATTACCGGATATTGGAAGAAACTCGAAGGGCGAGGACGCCCTAGGCGGATGTACCAAGTTTCTCCCGAATGGCAAGTTCAAGCACAAGATTTGGCTTTTCTTTGGCAAGATTACATAAACGGAAGGACAAATTAAGGAATATATTGATAATGAATAAGTCTCCTCCAGTCGCACAGTAACAAATAGTTATGGATACTGCTATTCTGCCATCTACGTTGCTGCTAACCTTGTTGTTATCGGTTGGACTGTTTTTCTTTATTCGTGCTTCGACCAAAGATCGTACACAAACAGTGCAACTGGTATCTCAGCAAGATGAAGCTACTTTAATGTCTCAATTAAAGGAGTATTTTCGCTTGCGGTCTTACCGAGTGGCAGCGGTAGACCGAGAACAAAACCAAGTGACTTTTGAAGGGTTTGTTAGACCCAGCTGGTTCTTAGCTATATTTTTGACTGTGCTGGCATCTACTGGCTTTGTTTGCTTATCACTAGTTCTGTCGCTACTTTTTCCAGGTCTCAGTAAGCTTTCTCTGGCTATGGTACTACTGTCGCCTTTGAGTGGTATATTTTATTGGAAAAAAGCTGGAAGACTTGAGAAGGTTTCTCTCAAGGTAGAAGCAACCCAGAGTGAACAACCCTCCCCAAGTAAGATAACTGTAGTTGCCCATCGAGATGAACTCATTGAATTGCAGAGGAACCTACAGTTAAAGGCTGGTGAATAATTGCAGGTTTTATTCACTATCCTCTATCTTCTGATATGCAGACTTCTGACTTACTCCTTGAGAAATGGACAGTAGGGAGAAGTAAATAACTAGTGCTTTCTTTATCAATTTTCCCCACAACGCGAGTTGTGAGGAAAATTTAATATTGAAAGAGCGTATTTAACAATCTACCTGGATGCAAACGCAACTTCACTAGCGCTTGATATTCTCACTCCCTTCTGTATCATCTGACTAGTAATAATCAATTCATGCAATTAACCTAGTGTGGTTGAAGACGAGTTGATTTTCCAAATACCTGGACTAGCCTCACTGGCAAATTCAGTTACAAACTAAAAAAAAAGAAATTTTTGCATAAACTGAGCAAGTTTGCCAGTTAAATGATTGTCAGAAGCCACACTATAATTTGTCAGATGACCATTTATGGTTCACCTACTAGCCAAAGCAAGGGGTTCTTGACTAGATGAAGGTTCTAACACCCTCAGGCTAGGAAACAAGAAATGGTTTTCCTCTACGTATTGAGCACCAAACAGTCCCTTTTCTGCCCAGAAATAACGGTCTGTGGTGTGTTCGTTTCGCTTTACGAGTAGCAACGCCGGTGGCAAAATACCTTCAGCTTGAATGAATTTTCTCGCTGCTGTCACAGGTTTCTCTTCGCCGCTTTCGATGCTATATTGAGGCACATGTTCCAGAATTCGTCGTCCTTCTTGGCGACGACGACTTTTCCTTTTACGTCTCCTTGCCAACCTATTGTCCTCCTCTTTCAAGCTACAGATTGTAGTGATAGCTACAAAATCCGTCGTCATTATATAAGTTCTAGTTCAAAATATCAATAGCAATTAACCTTTTGATACAAGAAAAAATAATATCTTTTGAAGATATATAAATTAAAAGTAGCTAAGGATATAATCCCCTGGTACAAAGCATCACTAAAAAGATTCAGTTAAGCTTTATTAAATGAATGAGGGAAAATTAAGTGCTCTTTTTTATCATCCCTCAAAGTCTGTAATTCTGAGCAAATGCTAAAAAATGTTAATGTCTGCCAGTTCTGATTTTCTTGCTTTGTGCCGAGAGCAAATATCACTGCTCACCCAAGGGTTAGGAGCATCTTTGAGTGTTGTGTATTTAACACAAGAATTGGTAGAGTCGAGTTCATCTGAGGCGAAACTAGTTCCTGTAATGGTTTACCCGGAGACAGCAGTGTTACGGCAAGGAGAGGATACTGCTGAGTCAGTACTACGCAAGCAATTGAAAGTAGGAAATATATTAGTATTACCTAATCATCAAGGAAGGCTGTTGTTAACGGGGTCAGATCCCATCTCATCAAGGGAGTATGAGACACCGGATACTTCTCAACCTCATTTAAGAGAGGAATACTTGCTTGGTGGTAAGCAAATTGTCTTACCTCTAATCTATGAGGGTGTGATGATGGGATTACTGGTGACAGGTAGAGAAGACCGCGTATGGAATGAACACGAGCAAAGTGAAATTCAACGGATAGCCCAAACATTGGCGATCGCCTGCATTTTAGATCAGCGACGAGCATGGTTGCAACAGCAATTACATGAACAACAAATTTTCCAAGAAAAACAGCGAGATTTGCTAGATAACTTATTGCACCAGTTTCGTAACCCATTAACAGCGTTGCGGACTTTTAGCAAACTACTATTAAAGCGACTACGACCAGCGGATGCTAATCGTGATGTAGCAAATAGTATAGTGCGGGAGAGCGATCGCCTCGAAGAATTGCTGCAACAATTCGATAAAGTAATTGACTTGACAGAGGCAGATTTAGCACCGCTCTCGCTCCCTGAACATGAAGTATTGGTAGAAGCAACTGTCCAAAAAGATGCTAAACCAGCGCTATTATTACCAGGAACGGGAGACAAAGAAACTGATTGCTTGTTAGCAGATATATTAAAACCATTATTAGTATCAGCCAAAGCAATAGCGCAGGAGCGAAATCTCAAACTAATAGCTGAAATTAAGCAGATGCCACTAGTACGCGCCAATGTCAAAGCCTTACAAGAAGTATTAAGCAATATCATTGATAATGCCTTGAAATACACTCCCGCTGGTGGTAAAATTTTGATTCAAGCGGGGCAAAAAAAAGCTAACTTCCAAGGAATTGTCATTAGTGATAACGGCCCTGGCATTCCACCCGAAGATTTAGAGCATCTTGGAGAACGCCATTACCGTGGTGTACAAGCGCAAACAGAAATTCCTGGCACGGGTTTAGGGTTAGCGATCGCCAAACAATTAATAGAGCAAATGCAGGGCGAAATTGAAATTTTCAGCCCTGCGCTCGACTCAGCAATCACTTCACCCGATACACCAGGAACTACATTTATTATTTGGTTGCCAGAAGTTAAAAGTTAGTCATTAGTCCTTTGTCATTTGTAAATATTAATGACTCTTAACTATCTGGCTGAAACCAGTAAATTTTGATTGATCGTCATTTGTAGATCGGTATCTGGGTCAATTGCGATTAAATCAACACTATTTTTACCAAAGAACAGGCCAATTAACGCACCTATACCAGCGCCACCCAAAACTTCTTCTGTGGCGATCGCGCGATCGCCTGTAACAGCAGATACCGCTGCTGCTGCTCCTGCACCCAATACAGTATTCTTGAGAATTGCACCAGCACTAGTACCCTTATTGACAGTTTCAGTTTTGGTAATCACTTCCGAAGTAGCGTTAATTTGATACTCTTGACCTGTAGGCAACACTAGTTTCTCTGCAACGAATTGAGAACCGCCTTGAACTGGTTTAAGTTGACCAATCACTTGGCTACCAGCAGGAATTATTACACTTCCTTCTTGAGTAACTACATTTTGGTTTACCGTAAGTGTCAAAGGTGCTGTTTCATCTTTAGTGACAAGGATTTTTTCAGCCTGATCATACTTCACAGGAATAGCAGTTCCTTGAGGAATGCTAACAGCTACAGGGGTTGGGGTCGTAGGCTGAGTAGCCACGATATAAGGCGAGTTAATTGCTGAGGCTTGATTAGAACTGACCAACGCTTGGTAGATAAAAGCAGCTACCTGTGCTCGCGTGGCGCTTGTAGTTGGATTCAAAAACTTCACATTAGGATAGTTCACCACAATTTGCTTCTCAGTCGCCGCAGCGATGGGGCGACGGGCATAGTCAACGATACTAGAGGCATCGTTGAAATATTGCAGAGTGCTTGCAGTGTCACCGCTAGGAGTATATCCTAAACCGTTAGCGAGGGAAACCAAGACCTGCTGACGGGGAATAGCCTCGTTAGGTCTGAAGAGATTGCCAGGATAACCGGACAAGAAACCGATGGTATAAGCTTGTTGAATTGCACTAGATGCCCAATAGTTGCTTGGCACATCAGCAAAGTTGATTCCCTGTCTTTGCTGTGCTTTTTGGAAAGCTTTGTTAACCATAGCGGCAAATTGAGCGCGTGTTACCGCTTGTTCTGGGCGGAAGCTACCATCAGGAAATCCGGCAATTACACCTCGCCCAGATAATTCTTGAATAAACTGTGCTGCCCAATAGTTAGATGAAACATCATAAAAAGTAGTTTGAGCTAAAGATGGTGCAGGTGTAATCAAGGGAGTTATAGTACCTGCCGTAATGCTCAAAACTATAAGTGCAGATGTTCCAGGTTGCCAATTTTTTAAAGCAAACATTAGTTTCTTATTTCTCTACAATTATTTGTTCTTCTGTTAATTAAATAGACATTAATTAAAATATGAAGTTCCTAGAAAGTTAAGCTTTTCAGTAGTTAGTTTTAAAATTAAAATATTGTATATCCTAATTAAATGGACAATTAGAGACGTTGCAATGCAACGTCTCTACAGAGGTTATTGGTAGCGCTAATTGTTTTATTTAAAGGGTATTGATTTATATTTAACAAGACGAGACATTAATAAATTAGTTGCTTAAAAATGAAGCGATCGCACACTCTAGTTGAAGTGGCGATCGCTAATCGGGGATAATTAAATTCACGACTTAAAAAGAGTTAAGCTTAGTAACGGTATGGTACTAAGTTCAAGTTAGAGTTGAGTGTTAGCCTCAAATCTTGTTCAGGTCTAAGGACAAAAACAGTTGCTTCTTTTTTACGCAACAGTACACTTGCTGCTGCACCCGCAGCACCACCAATAATAGGTTCTAATACCTCAATTCTGCGGTTGCCTGTAATTAATGAAATGACGCTAGCAGCACCAGCACCAATAGCTGCATCAGTTAATATACTGCCAGTATCGGCTCCCCTAGAAATTTTTTCAGTTCTAGTATATGTCCTAGAAGTTGCATTAATCTGCTGACGTTGACCAGAAGAAAAGACTAATTCCTGGGCTACAAACCTGACACCTTTTCTACTATTATCGTTGTTATAATCCCTATCCCGGTTGTAATCTCTATCGCTTGAATAACTGTCCAGGTTTACAGGTTCTAACCGTCCTACAACTTCAGTTCCAGCGGGAATCAATACATTTCTGTTCCTATCAATAATATCATTTGCTATTTTCAGCGTTAGGGATAAACTTTCCCCAGGAGTAACAACTACTTTATCTTTTTCGTAGGTGACAGGAAAAGATACATTAGCAGGAATAGTAACTGTTCTGGATTGCCCAATATTGTATTGTGCATTAGCAGGAGCAAAGGCAATCATCGGAGTAATAGCACTTGTGGCAATTGCCATTGTCATGAGTGCAGCGGTTCCAGATTTCCAGCGAATAAGGTGTGTCATAAGAGGCTTTCCGTGAGTGCGAGTGATGTATTTAATGACGATGAGTCACTGAGATTGTTTCTGACTGCTTTTGAACTTATCTATAGGCATATTCCGCAGGTAAAAGCACTTTGATGACGCGGAATATGTACAATTGTTCCTTAAGCTTTTTATCTTGTTAATGTACCTAAATAAATAGAGAACAAGACACTTGTGTAACGTACAACTACCTATTATTACTTCCAAATATTGTTTTATAACTTACGCCCACATATTTATAGCCACTGAATAGAGACGAATGGGCTAACTTGTGAACTCTTAACTTTTATTGTAGGTTTATTTGCTATGGCTTAGGAAATACTTTCGTTTTCCTTTAGAATTGCTAAAGTCAATTTATAGGATAACTATTAATGGAACCGAGTGAAACACAATACTTGATTATTAACGCACTTACTACTCTAGATTTACTCGGTAATACGTTCTATGATGAAGAAAGTGGCAATTGGTACATAAATAGCTCCAGCCCAATCCTGCCAATTGCGATGATTTTGCAGAATGGTGATATTGTTCCGACTACTTGGGACTTGTAATTATGCCAAATTGGACTGAAGAACAAAAACAAAAGTATGCCAGGTTCCAAGAAATTTTAGAAATGGGGAAACAGCGTTATATAGATGCTGGTGGTAATCCTCAACATTATCGAGCAGGTTTCAAGGGTCAGGATTACTTGACAGACGAAGAGAGAAAAGAAGCGACTAAAATTATGCGACAAATGTTTGGTATTTCTATTACAAATGGTTATGTTTATTGTCAGGGGCGTACTTGGCAGTTGCCTGAGAATTCGTCATTACCTAAAGAGTAAGTGGAATAGCAACAAATAGATAAGGATATCACGGTTGAGTTACCTGTGAGACTAAAAGATAAACTATTAACTATATACTCATTTAAGTATTTAAGATTTCTACTGACGTTGAGCAATCTCTGCGATGGGTAATAGCAAAGTATCTTCTATACACTGTCGTACTTTACGGCTGACATAACAATCGCTATTTAGACACTCTACCAATAACAAATTGGCGTTGTAATACTGCTTTAGTAGTTTATTTTGCTCATCAGTAAACTGCCAGTGATTACCAAACTTATGTTTTAAAACTAATTGAGATGTTATGCTATCAAGCCTGGTCTGTCTTTTATTTCCAATCCAGTCTTTTAACCAATTTCTGGATTCATCCTCATTATTATATAAAAGTGGTATTTGTAACAAATCTTCCTTGATTTGTTGCAGTTCATGTCTTTTTTGAGAATCAGTGTTAGGGTCACGAAGAATATGAACAATGGCATTGTCACGCGCTAGAGCAATAGCAAAAGCGGATTTAAAGTCACAGTAATACTTACTATTAAGATCAACAATATCTTGAGCAATAGTAATGGTATCAGTGGTAAGGTTAGGTTTATTATGAGCACGACTTAATAAACTGGCACAAGCAAGAATACAAGTTCCAGGCTGGTCAATAGCACAACCAAGTGGACGGTCAGGGTCTATTTGAAGGTCAATGTTAAAGTAAAAAGCTCTCACTGCTGCTGGTTTGCAGGAAACCTGAATAGAACAAGATTTCTCTGTTACCCACGTAAGGAACTGTTGCAAACTCTGCTCGCCAGCCAGTATCAAATCAATTTTCTCTTTTATTAATAGCAATAGCTTATCTGCACTTGGGGACATGCCAACCGCTAGCAAAAAGACTTCTCGCCAACGTTTTTCGGTAATATGGTTAACAAGATTTTGTAACGCCTCTTCTGATGACTGTCTGACAACCACAAATTCTCTAGCTGTGAAATACTCATGAAATGTTAGGTGAGAAAAGGAGTAAATTCCTTTCGCTCTTGCTACAACTAAACCGTGATGATACTCAATAGAATGCAAAACTTCCTCACTGTCGAGTTGCAATTCTTCCTCATCAGTATTAGCAGTAGGTAAATTGCGAATGTAATCTATGATGTATTGTTCTGCTGCTTTTTGTTTGAAGAAATAATCACCACGCTCAAAGGTAATCAATGCAATTTTACTAAGTAAATCTTCTTTGCGTTGGACTGATAGCTTTTTATAAACTTGGTCGCGCTGAATTCCCCGTTTAGCATCCCATTTTTTCAATAAAGCATCTAGTCCTTCTTTATATAGCTCAGAGCGATTTGCCGGAAAATTCCCTGACTCTTCAAATGCTAAACATAGAAGTGTTAATAGCAAAGGACTGGCGGCGAGTTGTTTGATACGGTTATTTTCTTCGAGAAGATTAATAAAAATCTCTGGTTTTATAGCTTTACCCTTAAACCAATTGTTGGCAAAGTTGAAAATTTGGTCATCGTCAAAATCTGCAACTTCTACCTCTGTAAATTTCTCAAAGGTATACTCCCGTGCTGCAATCCGGCAGGTCATAACAAACTGATTGTTTGGAAAACGGTCAGAAAACTCACGAATTTCATTTAAGATGCGATCGCTATCCTCTTCTCTAACCTCATCTAACCCATCGAGTAAAACTAACGCCTCGCCATGCTTGATCACATCTTTGATAGAAGAGATAGGATTTACTGCGTCTTCAGTGATATATTCTAATAATCTAGGCTTATTTACAGCTTCCGCAAAGTTTTTGAGGTTGACAAAAATCGGCACACGTTCAGCTTGAAACTCACCTCCAATACACTGAATCGCTAAATACTTCAAAAACGTAGTTTTACCTGCTCCTGGCTTACCCAAAATCATTAATTTGGGATATTTCTCTACCGCCTCTAGTCCTGGCACTCGTTTTGCAGTGATTCTTGCCAGTGTAAAGCGGTCAAAATCCTCGTTTGTACATTCTTGCAATAATTCATTAATTCCTAACCGCTGCTGTCCAGTAATTTTCTCTAAGATGTTGACACTAGTGTAGATGTCATTCAATCCGATGGGTTGAGTCATATCTAGCACCCGCATTGTGCCACAAAGTTCGTGGATACTGGATTTTATTTTTTTTCGTACCTCTTGGACTAGAGCATTTATGTCATCTTTTGAAACCTCAGAAACTAGAGAAGAATTAGATTTTTGACACTCCTTAAGTAGGAAATCGCGCAGTTTATGAAATTTCCCTGGGCCTTTACCGCTGATACTGAATTTGCCATAAACCCCACTCATGCGAGTACGAAAAGCATTGTGAGAGATATGAAGCGCCGCAGCAAGTTCTATTTCGTCTTCGTTGTTCCTATTAAACCGTTCTACAAAAGCCTCCTCCTGCTCTGGAGAAAGCTCATACTTACGAGCTATCTGCGTCAAGAAGTTACGCGGTAACGGTTGCATTGGCTAATCTCACAATCACCTAAAAGCCAGTCTATATCTAAAGAGTACAGATATGTAAGGCAATGTTAGGGTATGTCAGCCTAAGTTTGAGCGAAATCTCCCAGTCACAGTTGAGATAGTGGATTTAGTCAATCAATAAGATTTCAGGAATACGTCAATGTCATTTAAAAAATTTCCTTCTAGGGATGAAGTACTAGCTACTGTGACAGTGATTATGGTGATTGGTTCTCTCATGCTTGCAGTTATCGATGAAAAAAGTCGTCCGCAATTTATGGATTTAACAAAATTTGCTGTCGGTACGTATAGTGGACTATTGATACCTCGGTCAAGGTCAAATGAGCGCGATACTCCATAGGAGTCACTTCTCTACTTTGAGGCTGTGCCAACGCGATGATCGCACTTAATCAAACTAAAATTATGTCTTGGTGGCTAGCAGTCGGGGAACTAGATAAACAAGACCCGCCAACGCGGGTTTTTATCTTTTACGACTATCCACAAAATCTACTCTCATCAGATAGTCATGGCGAAGAGAATTTCTGGCTATCCCTGTTTTGGAAAGTAACGGAACTTGGATAAGTCGAGTAAAAATCATCTCTTTCAACCCTGAGAACAACTCTTCTTGACTTGTTTTCTTCTCGCTCAACAGAGGTAAATAAGCGAAAGCCTCCAAGTGAGTTTAATTTTTCTCTGAAGATAAGAAAAATTATTCATACAACAAGAAAAAAGCACTCATCTTATTGTTAATTTTTGTAAAATTGAAGTCTTCAAGACTAGAAACCTGATATTTAGATAGCTAAACTAACAAACAGTGCATCTGTACTCTTAATTATTAAAAGTAGATGTGGCGCTATAGCCGGAATGATCCCAGTACAACTTATTCTCAAAAACTTTCTCAGTTACCGTGATGCAACTTTAGATTTTCGTGGTTTGCATACGGCTTGTATTTCTGGTTCCAATGGTGCAGGTAAATCTTCCCTTCTGGAAGCGATTACTTGGGCAATTTGGGGCGAAAGCCGCGCTACAACCGAAGACGATGTGATTCATTCTGGCGCGAAAGAAGTTCGGGTTGATTTTACTTTCCAAAATAACCAGCAAAAATATCGGGTGATTCGTACCCGAATTCGGGGTGGAACTAGCGCCCTAGAGTTTCAAATAGAAACCGCCTCTGGGTTTCGTCCCCTGACTGGCAAAGGAGTCAGGGCGACACAAGACTTGATTTTAGAACACATCAAGTTGGATTATGATACTTTTATTAATTCTGCCTACCTACGTCAAGGTCGTGCAGATGAATTCATGCTCAAGCGTCCCACCGAACGCAAAGAAATCTTAGCGGAGTTGTTGAAACTCAATCAGTACGATGATTTGGAAGAACGGGCCAAAGAATCTTCCCGTCA
The DNA here is from genome assembly GCA_019359395.1 of Komarekiella atlantica HA4396-MV6. Classification (GTDB taxonomy): domain Bacteria; phylum Cyanobacteriota; class Cyanobacteriia; order Cyanobacteriales; family Nostocaceae; genus Komarekiella; species Komarekiella atlantica. The sequence continues at coordinate 4,772 of JAHHHK010000018.1, read as the reverse complement.
GTTTAAAGTCCGGGCGGAGGAGATAGAGCGTTCTTTAGACTCAATTAAAACTCAACTGCAACAACGTGAAACAACCGAGACGCAAAGAGCCGAGTTAGAAGCTGAACTTAACCATCTACAACAGGTGCAAGCGTTTGACAATATTCAATTACAAAGTTTGCAAGTTGTCCAACACCAGCGACAAAATTGGGAACAACAACTCAGCTTTGTCAAGCAGCAATACCAGAATCTTACTCAAGATTGCGATCGCCTCCAACAAGAGCGGTCAACTACTCAAAGCCAGCTATCAGATATAGAAAAAATATTAAATCAGCAAGCTGAGATTAAATCTGGATACGCTCAATATCAAAGTCTGCAATCTCAAGAAGAAACCTTTGCTACCAAATTTGAAGAATACACCCGCGCCCAACAGACTCGTCAACAAAAGCAACAACAGCTTACCAAACAAATTCACGAAATTGAACGGCAACTACAACAAGCCCAAGCCCAATTAGAAGCTTTACAGCAGCAAGAGCGAGACATTCAGCAAACTCTGACTAAATCAGGTGAAGTAGAAGCAGCTTTAGCCCAACTGACAGCAGCGCGTCATCATGTTGCTCGTCTTGATCAACTGCAAATGCAGGTAACTCCCTTGTTGCAGCAACGAGCCAGTTTACAAAGCCAACTAGATCGCACTCATGCTGGTTTAGTCGCACGACTCGAACAACTGCAAACTACAGAAAACCAACTCCAACGCTCCTCACAACGTCAACCACAACTTCAACAAGCGGTGATGGATGTAGCAATACAGATTGAGGAGTTGGAGAAAAAACGGGTTTATCTGCAAAGAGTCCAGGAAAAAGGACAGGAGAGGCGTCACTTTATTGAACGTCTACAAGCTCACCAACGTGACTACGAAAAACTACTGGGAGAACTAGAGCAAAAATTACAAATGCTCCAGAATCCCAACGCTCTTTGTCCTTTGTGCGAACGTCCTCTGGATGAACATCACTGGAGCCGCGTGGTGGAAAAAACCCAAGCTGAGTTACAGGATACTCAAGGGCAGTTTTGGGTAGTTCGAGAACAAATGGCTGTGTCAGATAGGGAAATTCAGGTACTTAGGCAAGAGTATCGAGAAATATCTCAACAGTTGGCAAGCTACGATGGTTTACACGAACAACGGGGACAGTTAGCAGCCCAATTGGAAGCTACAACTGATGTCCAACAACAGTTACAACAAATTGCTGCCGAAAAGCAACATCTAGAGCGATCGCTCCAAGCTGGTGATTACGCTCCCGATAAACAAGCCGAACTCCAGCAGCTAGATCAATATCTGCAACAAGTTAATTACAATGAACAAGACCACGCTCTCGCGCGGAGCGAAGTTGAACGGTGGCGGTGGGCAGAAATTAAACAAGGGCAGATTAAAGATGCTACTAAGCGACAAGCGCAACTAGCAGCCCGAAAACCAGAACTACAAGCCACTATTGCTCAATTACAAACTAGAATTCAGCAGGATCAGACTGATTCTGACTGTGCTAAACAAATCGCGGCTCTTGAGCGTCAAATTGTCGAAATTGGCTACAGTTCAGAGCAGCACAATAACCTACGTATGGCTGTACGCCAAGCTCAATCTTGGCATTTACGCTATCAACAACTGTTATCAGCCGAGCAACAGTATCCTCAATTCCAGACGAGATTACAAGAATTAGAAGCATCCAGAAACGCCAGATTAACCGAGCGGCAAAACCTTGCTAACCAAATTGAAAACATCATCCAGCAGTTAGAAGCAACAGCCAACCCATCTGCTCAAATTCAAGCTTTAGAGCAGCAGCTAGCAACACGCAGAAGGCAACTTGATGAGCAAATAGCAAAGTTGGGGCGTTTAGAACAACTGGCTCATCAACTAGAAACACTGCAAATTCAGTACGAACAACAGCAGCAGCAATTGCAATCTTGCAAACAGCAACATCGTGTTTACCAGGAATTAACGCAAGCATTTGGTAAAAATGGCATCCAGGCATTGATGATTGAGAACGTGTTACCTCAATTGGAAGCCGAAACTAATCAACTGCTTTCACGGCTGAGCGCTAATCAGTTACACGTACAATTTATTACTCAAAAAGCCGGACGCAGTGGAAGGTCAACAAAGAAAAATGCCAAGCTGATAGATACTCTGGACATTTTAATCGCGGATGCTAGAGGGACGCGAGCTTATGAAACTTATTCTGGTGGCGAAGCCTTTAGAATTAACTTTTCTATCCGGTTGGCTTTAGCAAAATTATTGGCACAGCGGGCGGGGGCGGCGTTGCAACTGTTGATTGTGGATGAAGGGTTTGGTACACAGGATGCAGAAGGATGCGATCGCTTGATTGCGGCAATTAATGCGATCGCTGCTGATTTCGCCTGTATCCTCACCGTCACCCACATGCCCCACCTCAAAGAAGCTTTCCAAGCCAGAATTGAAGTCAATAAAACCCAGCAAGGTTCGCAGTTACATTTATTAATATAACCAATTCCTAACAGTTTTATTTTTAAAATAAAACATTAGAAAATTACTTAGACAATTTTAAGCTTATTCAATAAGACTGATATTTTGATTACTTCTGAGTTCAAGCTTTTTATCAGATTTTTGATGATAATTTATTATGAAGCAGAGTATTCAAATTTCAAGTTTTACCAAATATAATTACCTAAAAAATTTAGTTTTTGGGATTGTAAATAATTTATTTATGCTCAATTTTATTAACTAAAAAAGTCTTGAATAGTACAATTATCATAGTTATTTTTTTATGACATCTGTCTTAGGGCATATAAACAATGCTTTAAAATAAAAAGCATGTTATGTATTTGGCATACATATAAAATACTCTAAAAAAAGTAAAAAATTTTATGAGTAATTATTATAAAATGTTCATGTGTAACTTAAACTCCATATTTTAGATAAACTAATAGAGGTAAAACCAAACACTTTAGCTAAAAAAACAAATTATATATTAGTCAAATCAGGTGTTTAGCATGAATATAACAAAAAATCTAAACATACAAACAATATACTATTTACTATAGCAAAAACCATCATGATGTTGTTGATGCTTAGTTTATTTACCTGCTTAGGGGCAAAACTAATCGCCTTATATATCTCAAATTTTATCTTGCCAAGATTCAGGAAGATACAAGTAAATGTTGATAAAAATACTGCTAATTTACTCGTAGAAATCCGACTATTAAACGAGATTAAACATTATTTGCTAATGCAAAAAAGCAAAAAGATGGTATTTTGCCAGACAAATGCTTATAGTGTGTGGACATTTCTTAATCTAGTATGGACAAATATTACTGGATTATTGCAGAGGGAAATTGCCGAACGTAAGCGTATAGAGGCAGAACTAGAAAAACTCCTTTCTTTACAAAAGGCGACACTAGAATCCACTGCCGACGGTATTTTACTAGTAGATAGTAAAGGTAATATTACAGGCTTTAATCAAAAGTTTGTTCAGATGTGGCGCATCCCTGAGTCGTTAATGAAGTCAGGAAATTACAGACAAGCACTGAGAGTGGCGGTAAAACAGCTAGAAAATCCAAGAAAGTATCTTGCTACAGCTAGAGAATTATGTCTTCAATCGGAGACACAAATTTATAATGTTAGTGATGCAATTCTATTTAAGGATGGCAGAACATTCGAGCGTTATTCTCAACCGCAACAAATTAACGGCGAAATCGTTGGTAGAGTTTGGAGTTTTCGCGATGTCACTGCTCACAACTTTGCAGAAGCCAAAATTCGTTATCAAGCTTACCATGACCTTTTGACAAATCTACCTAACCGAGCGTTATTCAATGAGCGGCTTTGTGAGACATTAATACAAGCACATCAAAGCGGCAGCAAACTAGCTGTATGTTTTTTGGATTTAGACCGCTTCCAAAGAATCAACGATACACTAGGTCATGCTATTGGAGATAAATTGTTGAAAAGTGTTGCTCAACGCATCAAAAAATATCTGCGATCGCATGATACTATTGCTCGTTGGGGAGGCGATGAATTCACCTTACTTTTACCTGAAATTAACGATGCTAAGGATGTTGCCCGTATACAAGAGCAAATATTAGCAGCTTTCAAAACAGGATTTGATATAGAAAATCATCACTTGCATATTACCATCAGTATTGGGATTGCTCTATATCCTATACATGGAGAAGATATAGAAACTCTAATGAAACATGCTGATGCCGCATTATCTCGTGTGAAATTACAAGGACGGAATAACTATCAATTTTATCACTCAGCTATAAATTCGCGCGCTTCAGAATTGTTAATTTTAGAAAATAGCTTATACTCTGCTTTAGAGCGGCAAGAATTTCAAGTTTACTACCAACCTCAGGTTAATATCAACACGGGTGAAATTTCAAAAATGGAAGCCCTACTGCGTTGGCAACACCCTGAATTAGGTTTAATTCCTGCTGAAAAATTTATTCCATTAGCTGAAGAAACCGGATTAATTTTACCCATTGGTGAGTGGGTTTTAAGAACTGCGTGCGCTCAGAATAAAGCTTGGCAGGAAGCTTTAGACTTGCCATTATTATCAGTAGCAGTTAATCTTTCTGCAAGACAACTTCAGCAACCAGGTTTAGTCAACATAGTCACGCAGATTTTGTCAGAAACAAAATTAGGCATTGCATAATAGAGGGATGAATTGAGGTCATCTACTGTGCAATGTCCATACTGTGGGTCTACGGAAATTAGAAAGAATGGAAAGCGGAGAGGTAAACAAAATCACATCTGTACTAACTGCGAT